>VXMF01000030.1:90227-403221 GCA_009841225.1 Terriglobia bacterium
CCCGCCCCCCTACTCCCCCTTCCACCACCCGCTCCCCCCCCTGACTCTTCCGGCACCGCGCGCGGCCACACACCCCCTGTCGCGGGGGCGCCACCGCCCCCGCGGCGCATCGTCAGGCGCTTCCTACCAAGTGTCGACGTACGGTCGCTTCTTGCCAGCCCGAGGTGCGGGAGCGGGCGCGGACATCAGGGCTCCCATGATGCAGCGCCGGGTATCGGCCGGATCAATCACGTCATCAAACGCAAAGGCCACGCCAGCATTGAGGGCCTTGCCGCGTTCGTAGGCGGCCGCCACCAGCTCGGCATATCTCGCAGCCCGTGCCTGCGGATCCTCGATCGCCGCCAGCTCGTTGCGAAATCCGAGCTTCATCTGTCCCTCAAGCCCCATGCCTCCATGCTCGGCAGTCGGCCACGCCACGGTCAGCATGGGCCGTTTGGTGTGCCCCCCGGCCATTGCTTGCGCCCCGAGCCCGTAGGCCTTTCGCAAAACGATCGTGACTAGCGGGACGCTGAGATTGGCACCGGTGACGAACATGCGACTGCAATGCCGCACCAAGGCGGTACGCTCGATCTCCGGTCCGACCATCATGCCGGGGGTGTCGCAGAGGACGATCACCGGCAGGTCGAAACAGTCGCACAGCTGCATGAATCGGGCGGCCTTGTCCGAGCCATCGCTGTCGATCGCGCCAGAGAGAAACTGTGGGTTGTTGGCGAGAATTCCCACAGGCCGGCCCTCGACCCGGGCCAAGACGGTGATCATGCCGAGGCCGAAGTCAGGCCGCAACTCCAACACCGAGCCCGTATCCGCCAAGATCTCGATCAGTTCGCGGACACTGTAGACTCGCAGGCGGTTCTCCGGGATGACCCGACGCAGAAGTCGTTGATCCTTGCAGGTCCAATCCGCGAGGGGGCCTTGGAAATAGCTCAGGTACCTCTTGGCTACCGCGACCGCTTCCGCCTCGTCCTTGACCGCCAAGTCAACGACTCCGTTGGGCACTTGGACCTCCATCGGCCCGACCTCTTCCGGGCGAAACACACCCAGACCGCCGCCCTCGATCAGGGCCGGCCCGCCCATCCCAATGCTGGAGTCCTCGGTTGCGATGATCACATCGCAGCAGCCCAGCAGCGACGCGTTGCCTGCGAAGCAGAAGCGCGAAGTGATTCCGATCAGCGGCACCAGCCCGCTCAAACTGCCCATCGTGGCGAACGAGGGCGTGTCAAGAGGCCGGTACATATCATCCGAGCGTCCCTGACCGGCCGCGGTCGTGGAGGCGCCGCCCTTGCGCTTGCCGCCCGTGCCAGCCCTGCCGCCGCCGCCCTCCGAGAAGAGCACCACCGGCCGCCGCCACTTGACCGCGAGCTCAAGCATGCGGTCCGTCTTGACGTGGTTGAGAACGCCTTGCGTGCCGGCCAGCACGGTGTAGTCGTAGGCCAGAACCACGCACCTTGAGCCATCCCCCGGGAAATCGGCACCGTTCACGCTGCCGATTCCCGTGATCATGCCGTCTGTTGGGAACTTACGGATGATCTCGTCTCTGGGCAGGCCAGTTCCGGGCGTGAGCGCCAGCTGCCCGTACTCGACGAATGTGCCCTCGTCGCATAGGTCCTCTACGTTCTCGCGCGCAGTTCGCTGGCCGGTCTTGCGGCGCTTCGCCACCGCATCGGGACGGGCCGCGTCCAGCGTCACATCACGACGTGCGTGAACCTCAGCTAGGTCAGGTCGGATGGAATCGAGATCCACGTCTGACACGTCACGGTCAACAACTCCATCGACTTCGCGCTCTTCGATCACCGCCAAGGGATGGCCTTCATAGACCGTATCTCCTACTGCGACAGTGACTTCCCGCAAGATTCCGCTCTCGCCGGCTCGAATCTCGTGCTCCATCTTCATCGATTCCATGACCAGCACGATGTCGTCGGCTCGGATCGCGGAGCCAACTTCGGCGTCCACGCTGACGATGGTGCCCTGCATCGCAGCTCGGAGCCGCTTGGCACCAACTGGCAACGCATCCGGACTGGGTGCACCGGACGCCCCGGTCGTTGCGCGCTTACCGTAGGAGAGCACCGCCAGGGGATCGTTCGGATCGACCTTCGCACCCGCCATGCCGGTCTGCGGTGCGGCATTTGAGCGGAGCGGGAAGAAGCGTCCTTCCCCGCCCTGCCCAGCTACCAGTTCCTCCATGTGCTCGTCAACGAACCGCGTGTGGACGTTCCAAGCGCAAACCTCCGGGTGGGCAAGCAACGCTTTGAGGAAGGCGATGTTGGTTTCGATTCCAGCGATTCTGAAGTCGTTCAACGCCCGGACCGTGCGCTGCATCGCAGCTGCCAAACCACCCTCGGAGGCATGGCCGACGACCTTCGCCAGCAGCGAGTCGAAGTTTGAACTCGGCCGCAATCCGGCATAGCCGGACGTGTCGATGCGAACGCCCTTCCCCGAAGGCAGGTCGAAGGCTTCGAGCGTGCCGGCGCTGGGCTTGGCCGAGCCACCGGCTTGCATGGTCTCCATGTTCACGCGAGCTTGCACGGCTGCATTCTGCGAGGAGTCGGACTTGGCTCGCCGGACACCGGCCGACTTGATCGACTGCCCTTGGGACAGCCGCAACTGAATCTGCACCAGATCCAGCCCACTGGTCTCCTCCGTGACTGTGTGCTCGACCTGAAGCCGGGCATTGGCCTCGATGAAGAAGTACTCGTCGCCATCCACCAAGAACTCGAACGTGCCGAGGTTGCGATAGCCGGCGGCTTCGGCGAGCAGCGCTGAAGCGTCGGCGATTCCGCTTCGAACGGCCTTAGGCAGACCGGGGGCGGGCGCAACCTCGACGAGCTTCTGGTGGCGTCGTTGCAGCGAGCAGTCTCGATCGCCGATACAAGCGAACCTGCCCTCGTGGTCAACGGCTATCTGGGTTTCGACATGCCGCGCGCCCGCCACGAACCGCTCAACAAAGACTTCCGGCACACCGAACGCCGCGCCTGCCTCCGATTGGGCCCTCGCCATGGCATTCTCGATCTCTCCCGCCTCGCTGACGAGCCGTATGCCCCGCCCTCCGCCGCCAGCCACTGCCTTGATGAGCATGGTTGAGCCGCCGGGCAGCGATTCGAAGAACGCCCGCGCCTGCGCAATCGTCGTCGGCCCGGAAACCCCCGGCACCACGGGCACTCCCAGTTCTTCAGCGAGCACCCGAGCCCGAGCCTTGTCGCCGAACAGGGCCAACGCCTCCGGTGGCGGGCCCACGAACGTCAGGCCCGAAGCTAGGCAGTCACTGGCAAATTCGGCGCTCTCGCTGAGGAAGCCGTACCCCGGATGAACCGCGTCACACCCGCTGTCCGCCGCGACCCGGACAAGTTGCGGCGCATCCAAGTAGGCGCCCGCACCGGATCCGGACAGAGCGACTGCGCGGTCTGCCTTGCGGATGTGTAGCGCCGTGTCGTCGTCTTCGGAGTAGACAGCGACCGATTCGATGCCAAGCTCAGCGGCGGCAAGCGCAATGCGGATCGCGATCTCCCCACGATTGGCGATCAGCAGCTTCATCCACCAACGGCTCCGGGCAAGCGCGGACGATTGCCAATGATACCGTCCCGCTCGAGCTCAGCCAGTTCTGCGGCCGACAGCCCCAGCAGGCCCTCCAGGATCTCGCGGTTGTGCTGGCCCAAGGTCGGGGCGGGCCATGCGATTTCCAAAGGACCGTCTTGGAGCCGGTATGGCGCGACACCGTTAGGATGCTTGCCGACGTATGCCCGATCTAGGATCTTCCAGAATCGGCGAGCTCGCAAGTGCGGGTTCGCCATGAGTTCCTTGGACGCGGCCACGCCCGCGGCAGGCACGCCCGCGGCTTGCAGCGAGTCCATGGCGTCGGCCGCGGGCCGGCGAGCGCACCATTCGGCGATCGCCGCGTCGAGTTCATCGGACCGCGCCAAGCGATCATCTAGGCCGCCGAAACCTGCGACGTTGCCGCCAAGGACGCCCCGCAGGGCCTGCCACTGCTCCTCGCTCTGAACTTGGACTACGAGCCAGCGGCCGTCTCCGCACGCGTAGATGCCGTGCGGTGCGCAATGTCGGGAACGATTGCCCAATCGGGGAGGCGGCGCTCCCGTCAAGGACTGTTCGGCTATGCCGTGCGCTCCAAGAGGCAGAAGGCACTCCGAATGCGACAGGTCAACGAACTGCCCTTCCCCAGTGCGCTTGAGGTGGCGGAGTGCCACCAGCATCGCGGAGGCTCCGTTCAAGCCTGCCACGGCATCGCCCAGCGCGATGTGCACCATGGTCGGTGGGTGCTCGGGGTGCCCGGTCAGGTGCGGCAGGCCGGCCGCCTGCTCGGTCGTCGAGCCGTAGGCGCGATACTTGCTCCACGGCCCGGTACTGCCAAAGCCCGGCATCGAGACCATGACGATTTCAGGCTTGACGGCCTTGAAGACCTCGAAGCCTAGGTTGAGCTTCGGCAGCACGTCGCCGGCAAAGTTCTCGATGACGGCGTCCGAGACCGCGACCAAGCGTAGCAACAGGTCGCGGCCGCGCCTCTGGGAGAGATCGAGCGTGACATCGAACTTGTTGCGATTCAATGCGTTGAACGGCTCGTGCTTCTCCGCTTCGTTGTCATCGATCCAGCGCTGGCTGGACTCCCAGCCGCGAAACCAGTCGAACCGCACGCAGGACTCGACCTTGATGATCTCGGCACCCATGTCAGCCAAGTGCCGGGTTGCCAGGGGCCCGGCCCATCCCATCGAGAGGTCGACGATGCGACAGCCCTGCAGGAATGTCGGCCGGCTCATGATGCGCGCCCCACTTGTTGCAAGGTAGCTTCGGTATCGGCGCCTAACCGAGCGACTTGGCCACCCAAAGGGGCGGGCATCGCATGCAGGCGGAACGGGCTGGTCGGCAGGCGGAACGCGCCGAGATCGGGGTGAGTGACGTCAGCAAATGCCCCGCGCTCAACGAATTGGTCAACATCGAAGAGCTGGTCCATGGTCGGGACGATCGTTAGAGGTATGCGCAGTGCCTGCCCGCGCTTTGCCAGATCGGCGGCGGATTCCTGAGCGACCCGGCCTTGGATGCGCACATCCAACTTGTCTGCATCTTGGAGACGCTCCAAGCTCTGCTGGTAACGCTCGACCGCGGCCAGATCGTCAAAGTCGAGCAACTCGCAGAACGCGTTCCACTGCGACGGCGTCAGCACGGTCACACCGAGCCAGCCATCACGGCAGGGGTAGATACCAAGGGGATACGTCGCGCGGAATCGGTTCACCCCCAAGCGCTCGCGCGTGGGCTTGCCGGCAAAGCCCCGCAAAGCTTCGATCTCCGAAAAGCACAGATTCGACTCCAAGACCGAAACGTCCAGGTGACCGGGCCCGGCGACATTGCCCAGCTCGCGCGCCAAGACCTGTGCCATCGACGCGACGAAGGCCGTCATGCCCGCGATGATTTGGGCTTGGTATCCGCCAGGCATCACCGGCGGGCCATCCGGGTCGCCCAGACAATCGATCTGGCTCGTGAGGGCCTGGCACACGCCATCGCTCCCGGCATAGTCACGGTACGGGCCGGTCTGCCCGAACCACGTGATCGAGAGCAGCACCCCGTCTGCCGAACACCTCTCCAACTCGTCCAAGGCCAGCAGGCGGTCGTGGCCCGGGCGGTCATCGATGACCAACGCGGCGCCCGAGGCGAGCGCTATCAACGCCGCGCGGTCAGGGCAAACCACGCTGCGCTTGTTGGTGCTCAAGTAGGCGTGCATCCCGCTCGCTTCGGGAGCGGGGATGCCCGGGGCAAACGGCGGCAGCCGACGAGTCGGACATCCCTCCGGCGGCTCGACTAACAGGACGTCCGCCCCGTGGTCGGCGAAGAGCTTGCCGCAGTAGCCGGTCGCGATGGTTCCGGCCAGGTCAATGACCTTGATTCCGTGCAACGCGCCGGGTCGATCTTCGCACGGTCTCAAGCTATGTAGTCTGACTGCCCCGAGCCCGGAATTTCAACTATGATGGATTGCCTCTCGGCGGACCGCTGCCGTCGCGCCTGCCCGCAATGCCTCCGGCCCCGTCCCCGAAGAACGGCGCGTCCCGCCCGCGCACTCCATGGGCGCTGCTCGCCGTCCTGCTGGCCGCTACGACGACAAGCTACATCGACCGCATCGCAATCTCCGTGCTCGCACCGACCCTACGCGACGAGTTCGGCATGTCAAACAGCGAGTACGCCTTCGTCGTGAACTGCTTCATGGTGACGTACATGCTCATGTACAGCGTCGGCGGCCGGCTGGCCGACCTGCTGGGCTTCCGCAAGGCACTGTCGCTCTACATCGTGTGGTGGTCTCTAACCGGGGCCCTGCACGCTGCCGCCGTCGGCTTCCGCTCGCTCGCACTATGCAGGTTCTTGCTGGCGGTCGGAGAGGGTGGAGTCTGGCCAGCCGGAATGAAAACTGTCGCGCACGAAGTGCTCGGTCCGTTGCGCTCGCTCGGGGTGGGGATCGTCAACTTCGGCAGCAGCCTTGGGTCAGCCCTGACAGTTCCCTTGGTGGGTTGGCTGACAGTAGTGTGGGGCTGGCGGGTTGCGTTCCTAGTAACCGGCCTGATGGGATTCGCCCTGCTACCTTTCTGGCTGGCCGTGACCCGCCAGTCCGCGCGGCCGGCAGCGCCCACGACCAGCGAGAGCGTCCGGCAGGTTTCCTGGCTGCGCGTGATCCGGTACCGCCAGGCATGGGCTGGCTTCCTGGCGCGGTTCGTCAGCGCCGGCGCTTGGGGTTTCTACGCGTTCTGGATTCCGGAATACCTTGCGCGCGAGCGCGGATTGGACATCGCTGCAATCGGCCTAGTAGCCTGGTTGCCATTCGTAGCCTCCGGTCTCGGCGACCTGAGCGGCTCGGGCGTCACATCGTGGCTGATTGCACGCGGCTGGTCCGTCAACCGGGCACGTAAGACTGTGCTCTGCGTCGCGGCCGGCGCCGCGACCGCGGGCGTCGGGGCGGCCTACGCGCCGAACCTATCCTTGGCGATTGCAAGCATTTGCATCGGCGCGCTCGGCTTCAAGATCGCGTCGGTGAACTTCCTCAGCCTCCCAAGCGACTTCTTTCCAGCTACCCACGTCGGCACAGCCTTTGGGTTCTCTGGTACGGGCGGAAGTGCGGGTATCGTGCTGACGAACGCGGCGATCGGCTTTGTCTTGGATGCGACCGGCAGCTATTCCATCGTGCTGTTGGGGGTAGCCTTACTCACGCCTGCGGCAGTAGCGGTGACCTTCTTGGTGGCTGGTCGCATCGAACCGGTGAGGGAGCTGGTCGAACTAGAGAAGTCTACTGATCAAATTAAAGTTTAGATTGTTTAAGAGTTCGTGCTGTTCAACCAGATGAGCAACCGTTTCAAGCAAGAGTTGAGCCTAAGCGAACAGCTCGCGCCGGATGGAGACGATTCGGAGGACAGTCACCTGCTGCGATTGCGTCCGACCATACAGGCACGCGCTAGGTCTGGCGATGAGTCTTGCTGTCCAAATGGGCCGTGGGCTTGATGCGCGGGCCGGCTGTCAACGCAGCACCAGCACGACTGGATGGATCCGGCGGAAACCACGGCTGCAGCCCGCGTGCGCATCACAGTGCTGGGCGACTAAGCGAGAGCGTAACGTCGGCCGCTACCGAGAGGGTGGTGTCAATGTCGAACGAAATTGCACACGTGAGGGGGGGGGGGAGATCCGCCGCCGGTTTCGCGGACTCCTCCCGTGCGTTGGGATCGGACTTGAGGCTGCCGGCGGAAGGGGCAGAGCGACCGGAGCCGGCCGCCTCAAGCCGTGCAACAGCCGCTATGTTGCCCTCGGCGATCCCAGGGATTATCTTGAGGTCAAACACGAGGGCTCGCGGCGGGCCCGGAACGCGCAGCATTGGCCGCATGCTGTCGAATGGTACGCAGCATGGCGTGCAGCCCATTTCCCCGTGTCGGGCTGAGATGCTCCGTAAAGCCGATCTCGTCGATGAATCCGTGGCCGGCGCCCAAGATGGTCTTCGGCGCGAAACCGGAGTATGCCCTCAGCAAGATCGCGACCAAGCCGCAGACAATTGCGGCATCACTGGTGGCCTGAAAGTGCAGCAAGCCATCGCGTACCTCCGAGCGCAGCCAAACTTGCGCCTGGCAGCCTTTGACCTTGTACTCGTCCGCTTGGAATTCCTCCGGGAAGCTTGGCAGTCTGCGACCAAGGTCGATGATGTGCTGGTAGCGGTCCATCCAGTCATCGAGGAATTCGAACTCGTCGACGATTTCTTGATGTACGGCTTGGATTGACCGGCTACTCAACTCGCCACCCTAACTTCGGATTCTACTCGCATCCACCGACATGGGACCGCACGGTCCGCAGCGTCTCCCCTCGGATCGCATCCTAGGTGAACGCCGTCTGCGGAGTAGCGCCCTCCTAATCGATTGTGCTGGTAAGCAAGGCTGGCAAGCAAGAACTGTTGCGCGGATTTGGAGATGAATCCCTGCGGAAGGGTTGAATGGGGGAGGGCCGGCAGCCGATAGCCCGCGTGTGGCAGACACCAGAGAGCGCTAGGTCGAGCGATTGCTTCCGTTCCTAAGCCGGCTCTTCTTGGGGAGGAGCAGCCTTGCGCGAGCTGGAGTCAAGCCAAGAGAAGTGGAAGCGTCATGAGGAACTGGTAGAGATGCCGGCCAAGCCGCCGCAGCCGCGGGTCGCGGGCAGGGGCCGCTGAGCGGCACAGTCCTCGCGCGGGCATCCCGTGCGGCGGTATCCGCCGGTGAATGCCGAGGCGGTGGACCAACGGGCTGGGTGCGCCGGAGGGTTAGTCCAAGGGGCATCAGAACACGGCCGGACGCCAACCGCAGAACCCACCTGGCTCCGGCCCCGGGGATCTCCCCAGCCGCTTCGGCCTTTTCCAACTCCCTCTCTCACGAGGGGCTAGGCCCCTACTGCCCTCACCTCAAGTGGCTCATTTCGAAATCATTTCAACATGGACCAGGATTGATTCAAGATCCTTCCGACATGGAAGGGGCTAAGACGTGCTACACTTGTCTCGCCACTTACTGGCGCTTGTTGTCACTAAGGCAAAAGGAGGGAAATCGTGAGAAACGGCGATGAAATGCTACAGCAGATTGTTGAGAAGTCCGCTTTGGACGCTGAGTTCAGGAAGCAGCTTCTGGCAGATCCAAAGGCCACCATTGGTGCGGAATTGGGCATCACGATGCCTGAGTCGATGACCATCGAGGTGCACGAGAGCGACATGCAGACGGTGCATCTTGCGCTGCCGCCGGATCCGAACATCACCGAGGAGCAGCTCGAAGCCATCTCGGCCGGCCTTTGCTGCTGCTGGTGAGCCCAGTAGCCGGCGTGCCCGAAGGGCCCTCGGGCCCGGACAGTTTCAGGCGATGGACTTGACCCGCCTGCGGGTTGGGTTCTCATCGGAGAGGTTGCGCCTATCCAAGCGCCGACCATGGATAGCTCTCATCGCAGGTTCCACCAGTGGCTGCGTCTCTTTCTGATGAGGCAAGACGGGGCAGTCTAGAGAGTCTCGGTCGGGGAACGCGCAGCGAGAGAATCCTCGCTTCAAGATCTCGCCCGCCTCTGACCGCCTCCGGGCCCCGCCTAGCTTGCTAGCGGAAGCGATTGACTGCGCGGCCCCGCCCAGCGAATTCACCCAGCGTAGACACCTGGCCTTGCGGCTGCTGCGGTCAGTATCGCGAGCGGCATCCCTAAGGGTGCGGCTATAGCTAGCTTCGGATCTGTGCCGGCGGTGCCATGCAATCTTGGCGGCACGGTTGTCCGATACTTGTCATAGGTATTCGCAAAGCCTTGGATCCCGGGTTGCGGCCTCGAAATCCGGGTGGCATTGAGATCGCGCAGGGTGGAAGTGACTAGGACGGGAGTATTGCACGATTCTGCACACGACTCGGGCATCCCAGTTGGGGAGGGCGGAGCGTGAAGGGCGTCATCGGCTGGTTTGCGCGCAACGGCGTAGCCGCGAACCTCATGCTGTTGGTCATCGTGGTCAGCGGGGCCATTGTGCTGATGGACCTGAAGCAGGAGATTTTCCCGGAACTCTCTCTCGACGTAATCACGATCGAGACCCGCTACCGCGGCGCAGGCCCGGAGGAGGTGGAAGACGCGATCTGCCTGCGGGTGGAGGAAGCCCTGCAGGGCATCGACGGCATCAAGAGAATGACGTCCACCGCCAACGAGGGCTCAGGGCTAGTCACCTTGGAACTTCTCGTCGGCTATGACATCCGCAAAGTTCTTGACGACGTGAAGGCCGGCGTCGATGCGATCGAAACGTTTCCGGAGGAAGCCGAGAAACCGATTGTTCACGAGCTTACCTCCCGGTTCCAAGTCATCAATGTCGCGGTCGCAGGCGATACCGATCTCGCCACACTGAAGCGAATCGGGGAGCAGGTGCGGGACGGGCTCACGGCGCTCCCCGAGATCTCACAGGCGCTGCTGCTGAACGTGCCGCCTTACGAGATCTCGATCGAGGTCTCAGACGAGGCCTTGCGTCGGTGGGGACTCACGTTCGACCGCGTGGCAGAGGCGGTGCGCCAGTTCTCCGTCGACCTTCCCGGCGGCTCGGTGAAGACCGACAACGGGGAGATCCTGTTTCGCACCAAGGGGCAGGCCTACTCCGGCGATGAATACAAGAACCTTCCTCTGCTGACGCGACCTGACGGGACGCGCATCTATCTCCGAGATGTCGCGACCGTCATCGATGGGTTCGAGGATCTGGCGGTATCCGCCCGCTTCGACGGGAAACCCGCGGTTTTGGTCAAGGTCTTTCGGGTCGGGGACCAGAATGCGATTTCGATCTCGCAAGCCGTCCAGGACTACGTTGAGCGCGCCTCTGCCAGCGCACCGAACGGAATCGAGATCTTCACATGGCACAACAGTGCCCGCTACCTAGAGAGCCGAATCGCCCTCCTCGTCAAGAACGCACTCACGGGACTCCTGCTGGTCTTCGTCGTGCTGGCTCTGTTCTTGCGGATGCGGCTGGCGTTCTGGATCACGCTTGGCATCCCGGTATCGTTCCTGGGGGCCATCGCCCTGATGCCAACGTTCGGTGTCTCCATCAACATGGTTTCTCTTTTCTCTTTCATCCTCGTGCTCGGCATCGTGGTCGATGACGCGATCGTGGTTGGAGAGAACATCCATACGATGCAGGTGCGGACAGGGAAGGGTCCCAGCGCGGCAATCCGTGGGACCTACGAGGTTCTGGTACCGGTCACGTTCGGCGTCTTGACCACAATGGCAGCCTTTTCGCCCATGCTCTTCGTGCCGGGGGTCACGGGCAAGTTCATGGCGGTCTTCCCCCTGATCATCTTGCCAACGTTGTTCTTCTCGCTCGTCGAGTCCAATTTGATCCTACCCAGCCACCTCGCGCACTACAAGAGGCCAACGACCGCGCTGAAGCCGAACCCAATAGCTCGTCTGTGGAACGGATTCTTCGACCTCTTCTCGAATGGTCTCGGATGGGTCATTCGGCATGGCTATCGACCTCTGTTGCGCGTGGCGATGGACTGGCGTTACCTAACCCTTTCCCTGGCACTGTTCGCGGTGCTACTTACCGTTGGCCTGGTCGGCTCCGGAACCGTGCGGATGGTCCTATTCCCGGTGGCTGAATCCGACAACGTAGTCGCCTTTCTGACCATGCCTCGGGATGCCCCCGTGGAATCGACTCTGGCCGGAGTGGCATCGCTGGAGCGTGCCGCAGCTGAAGTCAGGAGGCAAATCGTCGCAGAGGACGGGTCAGACCCGGTCTTGCACATGCTCAGCTCGATCGGCGAGCACCCCTACCGGGCCATACAGGGAGGCCCGATGGGAAGCGGCGCAGCGGCGCAGGGCGACTATCTCGGAGAGGTAGACCTCGAACTACTGCCGTCTGAGCGGCGCACCGTGAGCGCCGAACAAATAGCAAATCGGTGGCGGGAGCTAGCCGGCCAGATCCCCGGCGCAGTCGAGGTCTCGATCGAGCACGACTTGGTGGGTGCGAGAAAGGCGATTGATCTCCAACTCAGTGGCGTCGACCTAGGAGAGGTCCGCGAAGTCGCCGAGGCCGTCAAGTCGAGGTTGGCTGAGTATGCTGGCGTATTCGATGTTTCCGACACCTACCGGGCTGGCAAGCCCGAGATTGAACTCGCGTTGACAACAGAGGGCGAGGCGCTCGGACTGACGCTGCAAGGGCTGGGCAGACAGGTCCGGCAGGGCTTCTTCGGCGAAGAAGCACAGCGGATCCAGCGAGACCGCGACGACTTGCGAGTGATGGTCCGCTACCCGCTGGCTCACCGTCGCTCTCTCGGTGACCTCGAGAGCATGCGTGTCCGAACACCAGAGGGCGACGAGGTCCCGTTTTCGACGGTGGCGACCGGATCGTACGGACGTGGGCCAGCGTCCATCACGAGGATCGATCGCCAGCGGTCCATCAACGTCCAAGCCGAGATCGACGGAACCGTTACGAGCGCAGCAGAGGTCACCGCCGCCCTGGAGGCACAGTTTCTCCCGAACCTGATGGCTCGCTACCCCGGCGTTTCATACTCCTTCGAGGGCGATGAAGCGGAATTCGCCGAGTCCGCAGAGGGGTTGGCGAAGGGATTTGGCGTGATCATGTTCGTCATGTACGGGATGCTGGCGATTCCCCTGAAGAGCTACTGGAAGCCAGCGATCATCTTGAGTGCGATTCCCTTCGGGATGGTCGGCGCGATCTGGGGCCACGCGATCCTAGGCTTGGAGGTGAGCTTCCTGTCCATGTGCGGAATGGTGGCACTGGCGGGCGTGGTCGTCAACGACGCCTTAGTGATGGTTGCGTTTATCAACAGAAACGCGCGCCAGAGGGCCTCGCTGAAGGGCGCGGTCCGACAGGCGGGCGAGGCGAGGTTCAGGGCGATTCTACTGACCTCCCTGACTACTGCAGCCGGAGTGACCCCGTTGATACTCGAGGAGAGCCTGCAGGCCCAGTTCTTGATTCCGATGGCGGTGGCCCTGGCCGCAGGCGTCCTGTTCGCCACCGCCGTGACGCTTGTCTTGGTCCCAGCGTTGTACCTCATCATGGACGACATCCGGTCAGCGACTCGATGGATGGTCCACGGCACCTGGGACCCTGCGCCCTAGCTTCGACTCGGCACCCGAAGGCCCTTGACGCGATTAGCGTTCCTCCCAGGAACATGTGCGCAGCAGTGCTCAAGAGATCGCAGGACCTCGTAAGCGGATCCGTTCCAGATGAGCGGATTGGGATCATCATCGTGCACAGCCACTTGGAAGACACCCTCAACTCACCGATCGGCTCCCGAGCGGCCTTGAGCTTCGTCGCCCAGCGGCTCGGCCAAGGTCGCGGACACCATGCCACGACTGTCTGGAGACCGATCCGCGCAGCATCAGCTTGCTTGCGTTCAAGGATGTGCCGGCCACCGGGCTCGCCTTGAATCTGGAACTGAGATGCCGCCCGTGGGATCGCTGGTCGATGCGCTGGGGAGCGATCGCGAGCCGGAGCGAGGGCCCGTGTGGCCCGGCCCAGGACGGAAGGCGCGACCAGGCCGGCAGCATCCATTGTTGAATCAATCGTTTAGCTTGCTAGCGCAAGCAGATCCTGGGCCGTGACGATTGGCGATGATGCTAGGATTGGGGCGGCTGTTGGTGCACACAGCACACCAGACTGTCCCAACAAGCGGCATTCGCCTGGTACCTCCGGAAGTCGTTTAGCGTGATACTGCCGGGCAGCAAATCCTTACGGAAGATCGCGGTGGTTGGGCGCGGAACCGCAGGGTCCTTGGCGGCCGCCAGCGTGACGCGTCTTCACCCGAGCAGCGACCACGAGCTAGACCACATCTATGACTCGCGCATTCCCGTCATCGGAGTCGGAGAGGGCAGCTGGCCCAGCTTGGTCCAGCAATTGCAGCAACTCACGAATCTGCCCCATGAAACCGTCCAGCAGCGCTTGAACGGAACTCGCAAGTATGGTGTTGCATTCGAGGGGTGGGGTCGGCGCAACCGAGACTTCATCCATCACTTCATGCCGCAACACGTGTCCTACGCCTACCACCTGTCCGCGGACCTGATGGCAAACCTGCTGCAAGAAAGTACGAGCGCGCGCCATGTCGACGCGAAAGTACTCAATATCACGAGGGTGGAAGGTGGCGCGCAAGTGGAATTCGAGGGCCTAGCACCGAGACGCTACGACTTGGTCTTTGATGCGCGCGGATTTCCAAGAGAGATCCGTCCCGACCAGCACATCGACATTGCCTTCGTACCGACCAATACATCCGTCATCCGCCGCTGTCCGGCCATCATCAATGAAGAGCCGGACGGCCCGGTTCTGAAACCTACCTATACCCGTGCAGTCGCGCGCCCACACGGCTGGATATTCGTTATTCCGCTTACAGCGCACACTTCCTACGGGTACATATTCAACCGCGATGTATCCAGCCTTGGCGAAGTCGAATCGGACTTTGACGCGTTCCTTGAGGCCGATGGAGTCTCAGAATACGAGCAACGCGCGGTGATTCCGTTTCCCAACTTCGTTCACCGCCAGATCTACGATGGCGCGGTGGCCCGCATCGGTAACGCGGCGGCCTTCATGGAGCCCCTTGAAGCAACGGCGATCGTATCCGCCCAGCTGCAGATTGGGATGGTCCTCCACCTGCGCCTCAATCGTTCCGTAGAGAGTCTTGAGCGCGACGCTCCGTTGGTCAACCGATTCCTGATCAACAACATCCTGTGCTACGGCCTGTTCGTCGGCTGGCACTACGCCTGCGGCTCCAAATACGACAGCGAGTTCTGGCGCTATGCTCGGGACCGCGCATGGACGCGCTTCCGCGAGGCAGCGGACCCTGACGCGGTGGGTTGCGACGCGCTCCGCAAATTCGACGAAATGATCCAACTGGTCAACAAGTCGGTCATCGACGAAGCGGATTGGAATCGCATGTGCGGGGTGCCGCTGACCAGCTATGCCCAGATAGCTCAGGGGCTTGGCTGTTAGCCCGTCATCCGGCTCGGGCCGCCTGTTCCGATGGGGCTACGTGGCAGGCCGAGTGCTCGAGAAGCGGGCGCGTCGAGGCGTGCGGCGCTGCGCGGCCGGTGCGACGGCAGTACCCGGACTACAGACAACGGCGAAATGGGGGGTGATGAGCCCGTTCAGAGCCGGGATCAGAAAGCGACGGCCCCGGAAAGCACCATGAACACGTAGGCTTTGGCTTTTCGAAGCTGATTTCCCTCGATGACCAGCTTGATGTGGTGGATGCCACGTAGCAGCACATAACGCCCGGACTTCGCGAACAGCGTAGTCGGTTTCGAAACCCAGTCAGCAAGCGCTGCAAGCTTCTCCGGAAACACAAGATCCTCGTGGCTTATGGCCTCCAGGAACGGGTCCCAGTCGGTTAGGCCGTCAAGCCAGTACCGTGAATCTTTCGTATATCTCTGCTTGACAATCAGCGTAAGGCCGAGCGTCGGACCGACGCCCCCTTCGTGCACGTCAATATTTGCCCCGGTCCTGACAATGTTCGCGCGCTGCTCGAAGCGTGCAAGCACTGATTCGACAGCCGAGATCTGACCCGGCCAACCCGCGCTTTCGAGATAGGAACACAGTTCCCGCTGCGATTTGAAGCCCATGATCGCCAAGCGGATTGCCCGCGAGCGTGACGGAAATACACCGAACGAATCCATGCGCGTATCTTCCGGCTGCGCCAGGTAGACGCGTTCGACGTTCTCCCGTTGGGTGCCATTCGTCTCCCAACCCAAGCAGGAAACGAGCGCGTCAACCACCACATCTACGTCGTTCACCTGACCACTGGCGCCGACGATCGGGCGTTCGCCGGGCCGAAGGAACATTCCCGGCAACGAACCTCCGCCGGCCCGCGCCGAGCCAATGTCATACTCCAACATCAACTTGCGGCCAACAACGTCACGGAGAGGTGAGTCGTCGGCATCAATTTGTCTGAACAGCCGCATGATCGCTCTTGCGGTCTCATCCGTGCTGTCGGTCCGAGCGCGATCTCGGAAAAATGCCGCCGGCCTGGTTCTGCTCGCGAGAGACACGCCGAAATCCGCCTCCGGCGTGCGTGCATGCAGCGGCAGTTCAAAGCCGAACGGAAGGGCACCCATTGTGATCGGAAGTTGCCTTGCGCAGCCGAGTATGCGCTCCCACTCCCGATCTCCGATGAGAACCGGCGCGACCCTGCTTCGAAAGTGCCCAAGCAAGTCGCCCATGGTGCCGCCCTCTGCGGCGAGACGGTCCTGGGTGAGCATGACTGCCTCGTCAATGTCCATACAGTCTTCTCAGGCGATCACAGGCACTGGGTTCAGGTCAGCTTCGGCGAGAGGGTGCTTGCGACGCCCCATGCTGACAGGCACGCCATACAGGCGTCCAGGCGCGAACCTTGCCCAAAAATGGCGCATCCCCGGAACGATGACCCGAGCCACGGGCATTCCTATGTCGGGCCGAGTCTGATCCAGCACCAAGAACTCCATGCCCCTGGCTTCAACGAGTGCGCGGCAATGCTCCACATCGTCGCGCGTATCCGTCGCCTCGATCACCGAATACTCCGAAGCGTTGCGGAGCGGCTCGTCTGCGGCCGGCGCCAGCCAGGGGCAATCGGCGAGTCGAAAGGTCTTCCACCACCAAAGCGCCAGCGGGTCATCGATCGTCGGCCGACCGTCGCGCCTCCCGGGATGCGGCAGCCAGGTAAGGCACTGGTTCAATTCGCAAATCGCGCGCAGGGCCGCTGTGCCCGCGTCGGGGTGGGCGCCGGCGCCGTAGATGATGTCCTCGGTTTGGGCGCCCAGTCTGCGCGAGAGTGCGACGAACGTGGGAATGCCGATATCGGACGTGACGTCGAGCATCCACAGATCGCGCTCGTAGCCGGCGTAATAGTCCGGGGCCAACGCGAGATACTCGTCGTTGAAGCTGGAAAGATCGACCGCGGGCACACGGAGTCGGTTGTACCACCAGATGGCGAACGCATCGCGCTCAGCCAGTTCATAGAAGCCTTGCGCGATGGCTTCTTCCAAGGTAGTGCCCGCGGCACAGCCGTTGGAATCGGCGATCAGGTCCGCAGGGCCACGCTGTTCGGCTGGCATGCTGTAGAGCATCGACGTCGGGAGATAACGATGTCGCTGCTGCGTCAACGACCACACAGGTGTCCAGTCGATTTCGGCATCGGGGTCGAGACGAGGCGGGACGATGTTGTAAGGATGGCCCTTCGCGTTGATGCTCTCTGCGTTGTCAAGCTGATCGTCGCTGAACAGCTGCGCATCGTTTGGATGGATCGCATCCTCTCCGCTGGCGAACTCGACGAATCGCTTCCGGATGCGGATCTCGTCCCCACAGTATGCGCCCGAATAGCGCTCGACCGCCTCGCAGAGGGCGCTGACCTTGGATTGCTCTCGTGTGCTGCCCTTGCCGGCGCTCTTGCTGCGGAGGCTGCGCCTGAGCGAACTCAACGTGCGGCTCTTCGTGCCGAGATTGCTTCCGGCCCAATAGACATGCAGCCAGCGGTCGGACTCCGCGGTCGTGCGCGACAGCCAGGTCACGACACCACTGATCGGGCTCACCAAGTGGCGGTACTTCGCCAGGGTGACTTCCGGCGCAACGGTGCGCGCGCCGCCGCTGTTTCGATGGGTCTTGGGGCTCGCTTTCAGACACAGCGGAACTGGCGGTCGGTCCGGTCGGTTCAACGCCTCGTCGCCGCAGGCCTGGCACTGCGGCCGGCGCACTACCCAATGCTGCGAACTCTCGAATGTGCCCACGTGCATCGCGATCGCCTGGTTGTGAATCGGGGCCGCCTCATCCAACACCAGCCATTTGACGATCTCGCCCGCGATCAGCCCGTATAGCGCTTCAAGCACTGTGGGCTGCGCCGCGAACGGCTTGAAAGCAGCCTCATCGCCAGCAATGTTGCGCAGGTAATTGTGGACTTCCTGATGGCTGCGCAGGCGGTAAGCCAGACAGTCCCAGCAGGGTCCTTGTCTATCCGCATGAAATATGGGGCCGAACAGCGCCTCCATGCCGCGCGGTCGCACCAGTGTCCAAGGCGCTCCCGTCTCGAGCTGGCCCCGATTCACCTCGGCGAGGTGTGCCGCGAGGTAGTCGTCGCAGACTAGAACAGTGAGCGCGGGATCGACAGTCCCCACCTTGGCACCGCTGTCTTCCAGCTGCCGGACCAGCCGGCCGTCGTCACCCTCGACCTTGACACGCGATTCCGCCAGCCGCTGTTCGACCCAGCGTGGCGATGCACCAAGCGACGACCAGTAGGCCGCCCGCGATCGGTCCATGCCGTGATCGGCAGAGACGACATAGCCCTTGGCCGAAAGCGAAACAATCGCCGCAAGAACGTCGGCTGCGGCATGCGTGCCTCCAAGGGCAGCGACAATCTCCCCCTGGGGGTGCCGACCGTCTAGCAAGGGCAGCAGGCTGCTGTACAGGTTGCCGTGCAGCAAGGTATTGAACGACTCAGAAACCAGCAGCATCTGCCAGTCGCCGATATCGTGAAATCGCAGGTGCGGGGCTAGCGCAGGAAGCTCGACGAGGCCTTGGTCCGAAGGAGTCGTTCTGGCCAGAATCCCCTGCCTAGGATTGACGTCCGTCTGCGCTGGCATCTGGGATTTGCGCGCCGGGTCAGCCGGTACGCTCACGCGCGCGAAAGAAGCGTGTCGATCTGCTCCCCTGCGCGGGATGCGGTTCTGGTTACTGCCGACTCCAACCCCTCAAGATCCTCGTGCCCGCACGCATTCGCGACAAGAGATTTGACCTTCGGGCCTGCCGCGCTCACGTCGAATCCTTCCTCTCCAATGAGGCGCGTTATGCCCTGCAAATCACGCCACGTGGCGGCGGCTTGCGCCAGCGGCTCGGCGCCCGCAGCATTGAACACCGCTGCGGCGGTGGGAGCCGGATCGTCAAGGCCTGCTCCCGAACCCGTCAGCTGCAGGAAGCGCGCCGCCCTCTCGACATCATCCAGCCCGCCGCGCGCACGGGCGTAGCTAGACACGCCGGGCTCGGCCACGTCTTCCGGTGGCTCGCGCAACTGGGCGACCAAGGACTCGTCCGTGCCGCACTCGGCAAGGGCTTCGCGCCGTGCTCGGTCGAAGCGGTGGGTGATTTCAGAAGCGCCGGACTCGAACACGCAACGTGCCCGGGTCAGCACGGGGATTCCGCCGGGAGCGGCGTTCCTACAATGCTCCGCCAGCTCCGAAAGCGGCAGCACAAGAAGGGAACTCGCGTCGGGCGGAACCGGAGAGAACAACAAACTGTCCTGCGCCAAGTCGGTCAGGGCCTTGCGAAAGCGCACGCACAGGCGCTCATGTTCGCCAGACCGCCCGCCATCATGGACAAACAGCATCTCGATTGCCCCCCCGGGATAGACTTCCCGGCTGGCGAGATCGCCCAAGAGTATGGCAGCGACCTCGCCTGCGCGCTGCGGCCCAACCCGGTCGACCACATCCGCGACGACCGCTGCAAGCACGGTCGAGACGGACGCTTCTGCGAGATTGGACAGCGCGATCTTCGACTCAGCTGGCGACAGGTTTCCGCGCACGACGTGCATGCCAATCTGAAACGCCTTGTCGTTCGACCAGTTTCGGACGATTTCAGCCGATTCCTTGGCATCTGCCGTCGGCAGTTCGGCAACAAGCTCCTTCATTTCCTGAACGCCCATCTCGCGCGTCCAGAAGAGCCTCGTCAGCCCGCGCCGCGCAATCGCCTCGGACTCTTGATCCGGCCCAAATCCGCTCGGCAGGTCGAGATCGGTGAATTCCCGGTCCTGCAAGTTGTCGAGCAGCTCCGAATTGCGCTCGATCCATTTCGCAAGCCTTGGGGCAGCACCAAAGATCTCGACGATCGCCTCGAAGGCGTCAGGTCGCGCAGCGGAAGCCGGGCTGTCGTAGGCACTCCAGTCATCGATCTCTGGATAGAAGTGCTTACGCCATTGGTCGACCAACGGGTCCATCTTTTCGAACCAACGCTTCGGCCGCAGCACGATGTTCATCATGTCGGCGTAGGTTCCCGGCAACTCCGGCGATTCGGGCAGGCCACAGACTTGGAGGAGTGGGTAGTGGCGGGATGCCATCGCATGATGATCCGCATGGCGCTGCATGTTAAAGAACATCCAGTTGCTGAACTTCCAATCGGCGCTCCAAGAGTGGCGTGGCATCACCTTTTCCCAGCGGCCGTTCGGCAGACGGACGCGGCGCAAGCCGTAGTGTTGAAAATAGTTGCTAATCTTCATCGAAAAGACGCAGCTTAGCCCGAGAAAGGCAAAGACGGGAACGGCCCAGATCCCGCCCATCCAGAACGCAAGACCGTACCAGAACGCGACAGCTATGCCGTATCGCCAGAACGGATTGCTGTAGTGCCACATGGACCTGTGGCACCGCGCCAGACGGTCGCGAGCAACCGTCCAAGAATTCGTGAGGTTACTTACGACCTCCTTGGGGAAATATCTCCAGAAACTTTCCCCCTTCGGAGCGGATCCCACATCATGCGGTGTGCCGACCTTTGCATGGTGGATATACACGTGCTCCGTGGCGTATTGCGGATAGGAAGCACAGGCAAGGAGAAATTCTCCGAGCCGCCTTTCCCAAGTGAAACGCCGATGAATCAGTTCGTGACCGACTACAAATACGGCTTGCGCTTCCATCGTCAAAATGATCGCCAAGAGCACGTCTTCCCAGAGTGCGAACGGATTCGAGACAAGAATCTGCCACATGCCGAAAACGAGTGTAGGCGGCCACAGGAACGCCCAGGCCCAAACCGGCAGATTGTGCCAGAACAGGTGGCGCTCTGACGTCGTCGCCGGGTCCATATTGCGCCCGTCCCGACCCAGCGCCCGATCCAGCGGCCCCGCGACGCTCATAAAGAGGAATGCCGGCAACAGCCACCAGCCGCCATAGACCGCGGCTGCAAGAATCAGTGGAAAGATTCCTAGTGGCAGATAGTGCGGAAGGGCGTTGCGGATCGAAGGTTCGATGTGCTGCGTGGAAGCAGCCCTGTTCGATCCTACGCCATCACCTATAGCAGTAGCTTGCGGCATGGTCGGCCCCCGAACGGACTATCGCTCGCTAGCATCGACGTTCATGTTACCACCGGACAACCTAACCCGCACGTCCTTCAGTCCCTTAAGGTCTTGACAAGACGCGCCAGGGCTTCGATACAGAATGCCGAGGTCACGGCCTCCGAGCCGTGCCCAATCCGCCCAACCGCGCCCCACTTCAAGAACTGGTCACCAAACGCGAGAAGCTCTGGCCAGCTGCCGTCCTCGCGTTGCGAATTCACGAGCCTCTCGACGTGGTGCTTCGCGTCGATGCCTTCGGAGCTTCCAAGGTTGTAGAACGCCGACACTGCCTGAGCGGTCTGAAGCAGATTGCCGAATCCCCCGCTCTTGCCGCTCAGGCTCAGGATGCGGTCCGCAAGTATGGGGCGCAGTCGATCGAGGGCGGGCTGCACACGGACCACTGCACGAGCAATCGCGTAGTAGATCGCGGCCGTATCCGGATACCACTTGGACGAGCCCTCGAGGCCATCTTCCGTAATCAAGGCTTCCAACCATCGCTGGGCGTCTTTCGTTTCGGGACGGTCGCCTAGGTAAGCAATGACATTCGCATTGACTACTGGGTCAGATTCAATGCGAAATTTCGACACAACATTGGGTTCGCCTTCCGCCAGAACCCAAGTTAAGAAACGACCTTCTTCGTCGCGATTCTCCAATATTCTCGGCACGTTTCTTCCTAGCAGAATCCAAGGATGATTCCTGATGGCCAGTGAACAAAGCGTAGTGCTGTCAAGATCGTGAGGCAGGTGGCTGTAGTAGCGCCAGAATCCGGGATATTCAATAGTGTCGACAAGATACTTCTTGGTAGCGCTGCACATGGCCTTAGCTCGCGTCTCGTCGCAACTTTCTAAGGCAAGCGCACAGAGTGCTGAAACGAAAGGAGGCCGTTCGAAATGCCTTGGAATATCCGGGTCAGCTGTGTTGAACCGGATGCAGTGCCAAGCCCCATTCCTGTCGATAGTGGATTCCAAGAAAACTAGACCGCGCTGAATGCTCTCTCTACTCGCTCTTGCAAGCGTCCCGGATGCAGCAGCGGTGCATCGGGATCGCACCGCTTCGCGGGCGGGTCGGGCAGGCGGCGCGGGGTCGTAGAGTGTCTTGCGAAGAAACTCCAGCGATGCCGCGCCGGTTCTTGCCTCCTTCCGCTCGGCCTCGCTCAGTCTGCTACGTGGCGGAAGCACGATGTGCGTCGACGTATAGGTTTCTTCGTGCACCTGAATCTCATGGCCTTCGTCCAGCGTGACGCCGAATTCCTTCTCGATTGTCTCCCTAGGCTTCGTGAGAAGAAGTTCGCGAAAGTCATTGTCCTCGCCAGCTCTTGATGCCAGGAAATCTGCTGCGTCGACGGGCCCCTTCATTGATGCCTTCCTTTTCCCCGGGTCTTTCTCGAGCGTGAATTCTCGACGGCCAGGTTGACGAGGGCACGCGAATCGTCACGAATCCCAAGTACTCCACGACCACCCCGGACGCAATCGCGGGTGACGCTGTTACCAATCCAATCTTGGGCAGGGCGGGAGGACATCCTATGGCCGGTCATGCAACCCTCGCCCATCCATGGAACGATAGCTTCCAAGCGGTCCGCCCGTTCGGATCAAGCGATCTGCCTCCTGACCAGTTCCCTGAACACCCCGTCGACCTCCATTAGCTCGCTGAACGAGCCACTTTGCACAACTTTTCCGGCCTGCAGCACGTAGATGCGGTCAGCCTGTTCCAGCGTGGACAGGCGGTGAGCTATGACAACGCGGGTGGAAGTCAGGTCGGTGAGGTTCCGCATCACCTTGGCTTGGCTTTCGTTGTCCAGCCAGTTGGTCGCCTCGTCGAGCAGCATGATTCGTGGCCTGCCGATCACGGAGCGAGCGATTGTGACGCGCTGACTCTCGCCGCCCGACAGGACAGCCCCGCTGGTGCCCACCATGGTCATCATGCCCATGGGCATGCTCTTGATTTCGTTTTCGACTTCGGCGACCCGGACCGCCTCCCATACGTCCTTGTTCGCCACTTCATCGTGGTGACCGACCAAATTGTCCCAGAGATCCAAGGGATGGAGACCGACTGATTGTGGCACCACGCCAATTTTCCGGCGCACCTGTTTCAGGTTCAGGTGCCTCAAATCGCGCCCGTCGTAGTACACCGCGCCAGTGGTTGGCCGGTCGATTCCAAGCGCAAGTCGGAACAGAGTGCTCTTGCCGGCACCGGACTCACCGGCGATCGCGACAAATTCGCCAGGCCGGGCGCGAATCGTTACATCGTCGAGAACTAACGGGCCTTCAGGATCGTAACGGAAGGAAACACGGTCGAACAAGAGTTCGCCGCCCAGATCCTCAACAAGCTGTCCTTCGACGTCGCTTTCAGGAACTGCAGCGAGCAACGGGCGCATTTGGTCGAAGGCCGGCAGCATGGCGGCCACGTTGCCGAAAGACTCGCCTAGCCGCGCGATGGCGGTTTGGAAGGCGATGAAAACGGTGTAAACGACGAGAAAATCGCCGACCGGAATATTCCGCCCACTTACCTCGATGGTCGCGAAGAGCAGCACGCCTCCGGCAATAAAGGGAAGCGCGGCACCGAATGCCCGCGAATGTCCCTCCAGTGCGCCCACTTCGAGCTCCGCGCGTTTCTGTTCGCGATAGTCCCGCGCCCAGATGGCGAACGCAGACCCTTCCGCGTTTTCCACACGTAACTTGGCGATACCACCCATGATCTGGAAGAGCTGGCCCGCCACGCGACGCGCTGCGCTGATCATCCGCCCATAGGGTGAGATCTGGCGCAACCCAAGGACTACGGTGACTAGCAGAGAAGCCAGGCTGAAGACCAAGGCGATGACCCCGAGAGCGGCATCGTATAAGAAGACAACGCCAAGAGCCGGAAGCAGAAACACGATCGACAGCAGGCTGTCGGCGACGACTCCCTGCAAGCCATCGCGAAGATTCTGGAATGTCATTCCCGACATGGCCAGATCGCCCGCGGGATGGCGATGCAAGATGCTGGGCGGAAGGCGCATGAGGCGATCCCAGAAGGCAGCTTCGACCCGCGATGCCGAACGCCCCTCAAGCCGCATCATCGCCGTGCTCTGAAGCACGTGCAGCAGTGCTCCGAGCAGGCCAAACCCCGCCAGCGCCACGGCCATGGCATAGAGCGCTCCAGCGTCTCCGCCCGCCGTCACTTGATTCGCTACGAATCCAAGCGCCAGTGCCGGTAGCAGCTTGATCAGGCCGCCCGGAAGCCCAGCAAACAGTAAGCGCGCCAGTTCCCCGGCAGATCCATGCAGGGCGATTCCCAGCAGGTCCGCCGGCTTCACGTCCCCCGACGGCAACGGCCGATAGAACATCCAGACCCTCTCCCCCAATGCGCTGGCGCGGTCGGCCGTTATCCGGACGCTACGCTTGCTGGCTGGGTCGACTTCCCGGTAGCTGCCAAACATTCTCGGCAGCAGCGCTACTGGCTGGCCGTCCTCGGCGCGGAACGCTAGCATCGCGCCGCTATCGCTGCGCCACCATCTGCGCTCGGCTGTGAATCGCACGCGCCGGGCGCGTACCCCTGACGCATCAAGAACGTCCACGAGACCGACCGGAGAATCGGAAGGGCCCGAGCGCACTGGAATCTGGAAATCGATCCCTTCATGGCGGCCTATGATCTGCAGGGCATCCGCCAGTGCCGTGTCCTCGACGCTGGCATCTCGGTCGATCGGAAGGTCATGAATGTTGATTAGCCGCTGCCGTGCCGCCATTTCGGCCATGCGGCGGCTAGTCGTCCGCGCGCGTTCGAGATTCGCATAGTCGACCACCGCCAGCCTGCGGTTCACGCGCTCTAGGGCGAAGGCGACCGAGTGAAAAGAGGCGAGCGCCGGCAGCAGTGTGCCTTGCTGCGCCAGTGTTTCAGTCGACTTGCCCGAAATCGTCACTTCGTCGAACAAGGTGAGCCAACTTGTCCGCGTCAGTGGTATCACGGCTTCGTGCGGGCCGAGGGTCTCGGCATCTTCCGCTTGGTCGATAAGCCCCATGAACAGACTTGTCCCGCGTGGGGGCTCGGACACCCACACCACACCGCGCCGAGCGGACAGCGTACAAGGGGGCAGGGTCTGCGTCAGACCGGGTTCCGCCAGAGCAGTCGGACGCGGAAGGTGGCTTGCAAGACGCGCAAGCGTGTCAGCGATATCAGTCAGCCAAGTATCTGTCTGTGCGGCCACTTCCGCTGGATGGACTTCGGACAGCAAGGATGTCGGCAGGCGTTTCAGGACGGTACCCGGCAATCCCTTGGCAATCATGCTGAGCGTAGTGTCTTCGTTGGCGCCGCCTTCGTCCGGTGCGACGCCCGGCAGCAATTGGCCTGATTCACGGCGCACCAGATGCTGCGGGGCCGCCTGCTCCACGCCGTCCTTGAATTCGACGAGGAACAGATTGACGGCACCCCGATCAATGAACCAGGCGTTATCCGGGTCGTCGAGCTTCACCGGCAGGTTGCCGGCGCAGGCCACGGATGTACCGGAGCGGGCCGCGAGTTCGGCTAGTGATGTGAATCCCGGACTCGTTTCGTGCATCAGGCTGCCCTGACCAGCTTGTAGTAGGTGCCATCCCGGTCCGCAATCAACTCGTCGTGCGTACCGCGCTGCACTTCGACACCCTTGTCCAGCACGATAATCTCGTCGCAGTCCCGCACGGTGCTCAGCCGGTGCGCCACGATCAGGCAACTGACGCCGCGACGTCGCAAGGCATCATCGACACCTTCCTCTGTCGCGGCATCGAGGGCACTAGTCGCCTCGTCCAGAATCAGCACCGTCGGACTGCCCACCAGCGCCCGGGCGATTTCCAGACGTTGCCGCTGGCCGCCGCTGAAATTCACGCCGCCTTCCTCGACGAGGGTCGAATATCCGTTCGGCCTGAGCAGGATTTCGTCATGGATACAGGCATCCCGCGTAGCCGCGAAGATGACTTCATCCGGAACGGCTGGGTTCCACAGGGTGATGTTGTCGCGCAGCGATGCAGAAAAGAGCACGCTTTCCTGATCCACCACGGAGACGGACTGCCGCAGTACGCCCTCGGGAATCTCATCACGTGGACGGCCATCGAACAGGATCTCTCCCGACCAGGGCTGATAGACACCTGCTGCCAGGCGCGCCAATGTCGACTTGCCGGAACCGCTGGGACCGACCACGGCAACTCGCTGCCCCGGCTTGATGACGAGGTTGAGGCCCGATATTAGGGCTGGTCGGCTCTTGTTGAAACCGAACGTGACGTTTCGCAGTTCGAGCTGGCCTGCAAGTTGAAGCCGCCCCTTGAACGTGGGGATTGAATCCGATTCCGGACTGCGGCGGCTGAAGACGGGATCCTCGGCGGTCTTGGTGATGTCTTCGAGTCGCTGCAGATCGGCCTCTATGGCTTGGCGCTTGTCGGCAAACTCTAGGAAGCGCCCGATGGGTGCCAAGAACATCTCTGCCAAGATGTAGAATCCAACCAACGTCCCCAACGTCATTTCCCCAGCCATCACCAGCCCGCCCCCCACGCCTAGGATCGCCGCGCCGCGAAGTGTGGCGATCAATCCCGGAAGCGCGGTATTGACGGAGCCCAGTTCGGAATGGATCTGGCGCGCATGCAGCTCGCGCGCCTGTTGACCGCTCCAGCGCGAGAAAAACCGGTCATCCGACCCGATCATGCGCAGGTTGTCCGCATGACTCAACATCTGCATGCCGACGCCGATCAACAGTCCCTGCTCGCGCCTCATCGCTTGGCTTCGAACAGACCGCGCCGAGTTGAGAAGGTGGGCCAGCATTCCGTGCAACGCGGCCAGGAACACCACAATCAGTGCAAGTAGGACATCGTAGGCCAGCATTGCGACAAGCAACACCGCACTCATCGCGATGTCGATGATGAGCACAATAAACTGGTCGGTCAGGTTCTTCGCGATTCTGTCCATGGAAGAGACGCGGTCAGTCAAATCACCTACGAGTCTGTGTTGAAAAAACTCTACCGGAAACCGCAAGACCCGCGACAAGCTTTGACTACGGCCGATCACCGAAATCCGGATTGAAAGCCGCTTCAAGAACCGTTGCTTGAGCAAGGATAGGATGTATACCAAGACACCACCGCCAAGCAAGGCTGCCACCAATCTCTCCCAAGACCCATGACCTTCCAGAACATCATCCACAAAAATACTAAGAGACACTGGAACAACTAGGGTCAGAATTGTTAACATAAACCCGCAACAGAAAATACCAGAGAACGTACTCCACGACCCAACCAGCAGGGCTCCCAGATGTCCGAACAATCCGGGCCGATTCCCGCCACGAATAAAATCAGGTCCGCACTTGAATCGTAACGCAATCCCACTGTATCCTTGATTGAATTCTTCAGCGGAAACCTTGCGTCGTCCCGTGGACGGGTCATTGAGATGGAAACTGTTCCCGTCAAAGCCCTCGAGGACAACGAAATGGCTGAACTGCCAGAACAAGATCAGAGGCAACTCCAGCTTCTTCAATTGGTCAGCGCGTAAGCTGAGGCCGCTACATTCGAGGCCATAATGTCTTGCGGCACGCACAATGCTAGCTGCGCTGCTTCCGTCTCGGCTTACCTCGCACTTCTCGCGCAACTCGGTGAGCGGCACCCACCGCCCGAAGTAAGCCAGCACGCTGCCTAGGCAGGCGGCACCACATTCTGAAGCGTGCATCTGTAGCAGGATTGGCGTAGATATCTTTTGCTTTGACAAGTCTCTATCAGCTTTTTTTCTAGCCATTTTAGAGGCACTCGATGGCATTCTATGATCGCTTCATCCTAAAAATATTGACTGGTGAATCTCGGCCAACCTCAATGAGGACTTGACATTTCCTCCCCACAAAGGGAGCAAAATCTTGGCTTGAATCAAGCACGACATCGATTCGATGTACGGACACGGGTGCCGTGGGCTCAAGAGCAGCTATTTCATCGGACAAGGGCACAGAGAAAATCATCGCGATCTCTCCATCAAGGGAGTCCGCATCCCGGTTTGGCCCACCGAAGTCTATCACCGCCGGCATGCCGACCTTGAATCGCGCCGCGACTTCACTCTCGACCCAGATGAGCGCCCGGACGGAGCGGCTACCTTCGGGCAAGTTATCGCCAGGCGCGAGCAGCACACCGTCTGCCGAGAGGCTAAGGCCCACGTTGCCGAAGAAGAGCCAAGCCACGAGGACCAGCAACAACAGGGCGATGACGGTGACGAGCTGGCGCTCTCGCGGTGTAGAAATTGTCAGCAGCCGGTCGAGCTGTTCACGTTCTTGCTTTGCTTCGGCAACAGTATCGTGAAACGAACCGAACGGATTGTTGAACATGACTGTGCATTCCCACGATCGTCGTCGCGTAGGAGTGGGTCGGCAAAACTCTCTCCTGCTCGACTGGCAACTGTCGACGCATCTTGCGCCACCGCGCCCATAATGCCACAGTAGCAGGATGCGGTCGACCTGCGGAGTCTTGGTATTGGCGCTGCTCGCGCAACTCTCTGCAGCCGAGCTCGAACGTGTTCGCTACAACAGTCCGGAGCTCGAGGTGGATCTCGGAGTCGGATTGTGGGCATGGCCCCTTCCGCTGGACTACGACCAGGACGGCGACCTGGATCTGGTCGTCTCAAGCGGCGGCTTGCCCTACCAGGGAACCTACTTCTTCGAGAATCGGGCCCTTCCAGGCAGCGCTCCAACGATGCCGCAGTTTCTGCCCGGCGTGCGCATCGGCGAATATCGCACCAACGCTCAGATCTCCCACAACCCTGGCCACCCAGCTCTGATTACCACGCCGGGCGAACTGCATCCGAGCTTCCGCAAAGACGCCTACGCTAAACCCGTAGACCTGGCCGTCAACACGGAGCGGGTCTACTCCTCGACGGGCAGACTACGGGCGAAACAATGGAAGCTGGCCGACTGGGAGGGGGACGGTGACCTCGACCTCATCATTGGGGTGGGCGACTGGGGCGACTACGGCTGGGACGACGCGTTCGACCGCTCCGGAACGTGGACCAATGGCCCGCTTCACGGCTACGTCTATCTGGCCCTGCGCCAAGCGGACGGAGGGTTTGGCACGCCCGAGAAGCTCAAGGCCGGAGGGGCCCCCGTCGACGTGTTCGGAATGCCGAGCCCGAACTTGGCCGACTTTGACTCCGATGGCGACCTCGACCTACTGTGCGGGGAATTCTTGGACGGATTCACCTACTTCGAGAACGTCGGCTCGCGGAAACAGCCGCGGCTTGCCGCAGGCCGTCGCTTGCACAGCGGCGGCAAACCCTTGGCACTGGACCTGCAAATGATCACTCCGACAGCGGTTGACTGGGATCGAGATGGCGATGTCGACTTGATCGTCGGGGACGAGGACGGTCGGGTGGCCTTCGTTGAACATACCGGCCAGATAGAGGCTGGCCTGCCCGTATTCGCCCAGCCGCGGTATTTTCGCCAGCGCGCCGAGTTCGTCAAGTTCGGTGCATTGGTCACGCCACAGGGCGTTGATATCGACTCCGATGGCGACGAGGACATCGTGGCCGGGAACACTGCCGGTTATATCGGCTGGATCGAGAACCTAGGCGGATATCCGCCCCGCTTCGCCGAGCCGGCCCTCCTGCAGGCCGCCGGCAAGACGATCCGTATTCAAGCCGGACCGAACGGCTCGATTCAGGGCCCGTGCGAGGCGAAGTGGGGCTATACCACGATTGGAGTGGCCGACTGGGACGGCGACGGCCTGCTTGACATCCTGACCAACTCGATTTGGGGCCGCGTCCTTTGGTACCGAAACGTCGGCAGCCCTCACAGTCCTCGCTTTGAAGGCGAGCGCCCTGTGCGCGTGGACTGGCAGGCCGCGCCACCCAAGCCAGCTTGGAATTGGTGGAATCCGGGAAGGCACGAACTGGTCAGCCAGTGGCGCACGCGGCCGGTGCCGGTCGACTGGAATGCGGACGGCCTAATGGATCTTGTGATGCTCGACCACGAGGGCTACTTGGCATGGTTTCGTCGAACCCGGCATGGCGACGAGGCCATGCTGCTACCTGGCGAACGGATCTTCCAGTCGCAACCGGCTTCCGAATATGACAGGCAGCACCGAACCCTCAACGACCAGTCTGGCACTCTCAGGCTGAACTCGGGCTGGGCCGGAAAGAGCGGCCGTCGCAAGATCGACGTGGTGGACTGGGACGCGGACGGCAAGTTGGACATCATCGTCAACAGCACCAGCGCAACTTGGATGCGCAACCTAGGATCCGACAACGGCAAGACTCACCTAACCGACATGGGACCGCTCTCCGCGGCGAAGCTGGCCGGGCATACGTCGAGCCCGACGACCGTTGACTGGAACGGCGACGGGCGGCGCGAACTCCTCGTGGGAGCCGAGGACGGCTTCCTTTACTGGGCTAAGCCGTAGAGATGGGCTCGCTCTCTGAACAGCAATGCGAATGGCCCGCTTGACAGGCCTGGACTAGCAAAGGCTCGCGAGAATGCTGTTTCTTGAGCGTCTGCGCCTCAACCGTCTGCAGCACGGGCCGAAGACGGCGATCGAGTTTCGTAGCGAGGCCGGCACGGACAGCGTCAGTTACGACGCGCTGTGGCACCGTGTCACGGCGACCGCCGCTTGGCTGGCTGAGCAGGGCGTCAGCCCGGGGGACCGGGTGGGCGTATGCTTGCCGAAGAGCTTGGCTGCGATCGAGTTGCACCTCGCGGCGTGCAGCATGGGCGCCGTCTCCATGCCGCTCAATCCAGCGTATTCGGCTTCCGAACTAAGGTACGTACTGGAGGACTCCGGGGCAAGACTCCTAGTTGCGCCGCCGGAGGGCCCGGACGCCCCGGCGGCAGACGGACTGGAGAGCGATACTCCGACTCGGATCGTCGCCGTGGGCCCGGATGGCCTGAGTCATTGCGTGCCTGCCACTTTGGGCCATTTTAATAAAGTTAAACTTTCTCACAAAGCTCCTGCTTTGATGCTCTACACCAGCGGAACGACAGGGCGGCCCAAGGGGGCGGTCATGTCGCACGGCAGCTTGACGGCAAACATAGACATGCTCAGCGAAGCATGGCAGTGGTCGGCGGGAGATGTCTTGCTCCACGTGCTGCCGTTGTTCCACGTGCACGGGCTATTGGTGGCGCTGCACGGAGCGCTGCACGTGGGCGCAAGCGCTGTCGTGCGTCCATCGTTTGATGCGAACACGGTGTTGCACGACCTTGGGGGCAACGACTGCAGCGTGTTCATGGCGGTGCCAACCATGTACCGCCGCCTATTGGCGGCGCTGGGCGACAGCAAGCTCGACTTGGGGCACATGCGACTGCTGACGTCCGGCTCGGACCGTCTGCCCGTCGAAGTGTTCGATGCAATCGAGCAGCGCCTGGGGCACCGTGTGGTCGAACGCTACGGCATGACCGAGACGGGCATCATGCTTTCTAACCCCGTGGACGGAGCGCGGGTTCCCGGCCAAGTGGGAATTCCGCTGCCGGGCGTGGAGATGCGCATCGTGAAGGAAGACACTGGCAATCCCTGCGAGCACGGGGAGGTCGGCGAATTGCAGACCCGGGGGCCGCACGTGTTCTCGGGCTACTGGAATGATCCCGACAAGACCAGCAGGTCGTTTACCAGCGATGGCTGGTTCCGGACCGGCGACTTGGGGCTGCGCGACTCGCGGGGACGCTTCGAGCTCAAGGGGCGCATGACGGACTTGATCATCACAGGCGGCTTCAATGTCTACCCGACAGAGGTCGAGCACGTGCTTGCCCGGCACCCCGGCGTCTTGCAGTGTGCAGTGGCGGGCGTTCCCGACGCGGACTGGGGCGAGGCCGTGACAGCGTTCGTGGTCCGGGCGAACACCTCGACGACCGCCGAAGAGCTGGTCCGACACAGTCGGTCCTCACTCACCGCATACAAGTCACCCAAGCGTGTCGTGTTCGTGGACGCGCTGCCCCGCAACGCCATGGGAAAGGTGCAGAAGAAGGCGCTCGTATCCGACCTAGCCGCGGAGAGCCCGAAGTCAGCGTGATGTTGGCGTGCCGCGCGCTACTCAGTCTCGACGAAGATCGGAGACGACCACGCCACCTCGCCTTCCCGCATCGGCTCTTCTTCGCTGAAACTCTGGATCACCCGCAAGTAGTAGAAGCTCTCGCGTGGATTCGGTCTCGGGCGAATGCCCGTCTCGGGACGGGACCAGTCCGTGATCGCCACCGTTGGTCCCATCGAAGTGTCGCCGAAGTCCGCGTCCTTGTACTCGAACTCAACCTCGCTGCTACCCTGCCCCTTGTGTGTGTAGACCGCCCTGTTGTTCTTGACCACCTCGACGCTCAAGATCGGTTCGGTGCCGCGCACCCTGACATTGAACACGGGGGACTGTGACGCGGCAATGACCGACCCCTGGTGCTCGCCAACGGCATGGAAGTCGAGGGCGATGTTGTCCGTGGAAGCGTATGTCCGGCGATTGCGAAATGCGTCGAGCAGATCCGCCCGGGTCGTCACGCCGTCCGGGACGATCAGGTTCGCGTAGGAGATGTGGGTCGAGTAGTGATCGCTAGAGGCGATGAACCCCATGCGGTAGCCAACGCCCAAGGCGTTCTGGACCAGACCCTTCTGATGGGGCGGAGCGCCCGCCCGGCCCGGTCCCGGCGACTCGGGCAAGGCCGCCCGCGGACCGCCCTGTGTCTCGTAGGAGTTTCGGTCGCCCTGGTAGATCTCGGTCACTGGGATGACGTCGTCGTTCCGGCGCTTCCAATTCGTTCCCATCGTCGTGGCAGGCGTATGCGGGATGCCGATCCCTCCGGTACGACGCAAGTACGCCCACAGATTCAATGGGTCAGAATCGATCAATTCCGGGCGCTCCCGCACATGCAGGCGCGGCACGCGTAGGCTGAACACGCCCCGCTCGGCGTGGAATATGTTGCGATGCCCCAACGGAAAGTTCGGAGTGCGCTCGTAGCCATAGAGCGGCGTGAAGCGTCCGGGCACATGGAAAAGATCGGCTGACTTCTGTGTCCGCCAGAATTGGAACTCGTTGTCGGACTGCGGGTACTCGGGCTCGTCAGTGTCCAGCCACTGGCCGTAGTTGTGGTCGCTGACGCCGAGGAAATCCAACTGTGCGGCATTCAGCGCGTAGCGGTAGGCGTCGTACAACGAGCCATCTATGGCCCCGTCCATTGAAATCTCGGTGTGGCGGTGCAAGTCGCCGCGGACGACCTTCCACGCCTTGCCGTCGATCTCGACTCTGTGGCCTCGAATGCGCGTAAGATCCCCGCTCTCATCCGCATGGGTCGGTCGGTAGCCTGGCGCAGTGCTTGGTTCAAATGGCTCTAGCGCCACCGCGTCACCTGCAGACGGTACTTTGGTTCCATCAATGCGGACCACCGCTACTTCATGTCGGCGCGGCAGCCCTACCGGCATACGGCGGCCATCGCCGACTACTGCCGCCACGAGCGCACCGCCATCTCCCGCCACGGTGCTGACGACCGTGTCCTGGCGGCTAGTGCTACCCGAAAGCAGGACCGGAGAGATCCAATCCTCGCCACTCCAAGTAGTGGCGTAGAAGTCGAAGAAATGGCCGCCCCAGCGGCCGGCTCCGCGCCACTGATGCCGCAGAAGCACCCACGCCCTGCCAGATCCATCGACCGCTAGTCGCGGGTTTTGGAACAGGGCCGGGTTCAGGTACTCGGGCGAAGCCTCGGTGACCGTCTGGCTGGGCTGGCTCCACTTGCCATCCGCAAAGATCGCAACCCGCGGGCGGCGTCCGGTACGCGGGTCGTACAACCGCGAGCCCTGCTTGAGGTTGATGCGGTGCTTGGGATTCTCATAGCCATAGTCCTTGCCCCAGTTCGGAGAGCCTTCCTCCCATGCGACCCATACGCGGTCGGCCGCATCCACGGCCACATCCGCCTTCATTTCCGCGAACGGACTGGCCGAGACTTCAACCGTTTCCCCGATGGCATCGGAGGCAACCTTGCGCAGCAGCAAGTCGTACCCCATCTCGCGGTACGAATCCCATGCCACCCACGCGTTCCCCGCTGAATCAACGGCTACCGCCGGCTCCCAGTCGTCTTGGGCGGATTGGGTTAGATTCGACACTTCGCCCCACGAGTTGCCATCGAACCGGCGTAGGATGATGTCGCTTTGAGGAAGGCCGCCGGACGGCGAGTCCCGGAACCCTGCCCAGACCACGTAGAAGCTCCCATCAGGCGCCGCGGCCACATCGTGAAATGCATCGGGCCGCGGATCTTCGCTAAGGCGAACCGCTTCCGACCATGCGCTGCCATCCCAGCTCTTGGCAAAGATATCGAAGTTTCCGGTGCCTAGCTCCTCTTGCAGTCCGTAGACGCACCAGACCCTGCCTTGTCCGTCTTCCGCTAGCGCGACCCGGAAGTGATCACCCGGTGCCGTGACGGATGCAGGCTTGGACCAAATGCGACCGTCGGCGCTGCGCGCGACCAAGACCTGATCGGCGCCGTCCAAGTAGTAACCCTCGCGGCGCAGCGTACGATACGACACCCACGCCAACCAGTACTCGCCGGACTTGGTGCGCAACAGGGCGGGGTCGTCGTCTTCCGACTCACTGGAAGAAACCACCATCGGGTCCGGTACGCGCTCAATGGCCACGGAATTGCCCAAGTCTGGTGGGAAATATGTCACCCCATATGGCAGTTCGGCCGGCACGAACGTCGTGTCCCCTTGGCGCGTGAAGAAGCGGAACGGCACGTTATCCGGTCCGTTCAGCGAGAGAATCACGCCAGGGGCGGCTACGTCTCCGCCCACTGACTGGGTCAGGATGTCCCAGCGGTTGGGCGGCCGCAGACGGTCGTCATCATGAAGATGCCAGCCAAGCATGCTGCGCAAGCGCTCAGCATCCTCCACGCCGCCGTTCCAGACCCTGCCGTGGGTGCGGCGCTCGGCGGAGAAAGTGATCTTGAACGCCGATTCCGCCCACGCGGAAACTGCAAGGCACCCCAGTAGAAGAATTACCAACAGCCCCCGAAGGCTGCTAGTGGCGGACTTGCGTTGCCCTACGCTGCTGTTGATTTCAGAGAGTCTCATTGGTCGGACGCGGAAGGTGTTACGCGCGCACCGTAAGAAATGGTCGCACAGGTCACTTATTGGCTGCCAAACCACCCAATGGTGCCCTCTCGCTGTCCTTCCGGGTCAATGGCTCCAACGAATCGATCATGCGGTGCCGGTGGACACTCCTATCGGGCAACTGCGCGGGCCACGGGCAAATGCGGTCGAATTTCCGCTCTGGGGTCCGATCGACTCGGCAGAATGGATCCGGGACTCCCTTCGGACGATGTAACCAACCCCCGAGTCGCACGGTCTAAGGCACCCGCTCATGGAGGTGCCTAACATCAACAGGATGTGTTCGAAGCTAGTCGCTGGATCCATCCATCTCTCACCTCGCGAGTCGCTTGGTCAAACCACACAGGGGCCTCGGCGCATGGAATTGGCAGAGATCGGCACTCGCCCCGGCCACCGTAACCCGATCCAATGCTATTCGGCATCCATCCGAGCTGGGTTTCAGCTCGGGCTGATGGCTTGCCTAGCCTTTCTCATCGGGACCTCAGCAGTAGCGCAAGAGGCCATAACGCTACCGCTCGACGCAAACGGCAAACCCGTGCTTCCCCGCCGAGCCACTACAGAGACGGCCTACGTAATCGATGCTTTTGCGGGTACTGGCGCGCAAGGATTTCACGGCGATGGCGGACCGGCGACTCAAGCGCACTTCCGCGGTCCGGGCGGGATTGCAGTGGATGCAGCGGGCAACGTCTACGTGGCTGATGCAAACAACAGGCGTGTGCGCCGGATCGATACGGCCGGGATGATTACGACGGTCGCGGGGAACGGCGAACAAGGCTCTGCAGGCGATGGCGGGCCGGCCACCGAAGCGCAACTCAACATTCCAACTGACATCGCCCTCGATGCCAGCGGCAACCTCTATGTCGCTGAGGCTGTCGGGAATCGGGTGCGCAAGATCGACGCCTCGGGAAACATCAACACCGTCGCTGGCACCGGGGTGCAGGGTTCGGACGGGGATGACGGCCCCGCAGTTGAGGCGCAACTCAACCGGCCATTGACAATGACGGTAGACGCAGAAGGCAACATCTTTATCGGGGAGTACAACGGCTATCGAGTTCGCAGGGTCGACGTCGACGGCACGATCACTACGATCGCCGGCACGGGGATTAAGGGCGGGGCCGGTGACGGCGGCCCGGCTACTGCGGCCCAACTCAACTACATCAGCGGTCTAGCGGTGGACGCTCTAGGCAATGTCTATGTGTCTGACATGAACGAGGCCAGGATACGAATGATCTCGCCCGCTGGCAGGATCAACACAATCGCGGGTACTGGCGTCCAAGGGTTCTCAGGGAACCGGGGTCCCGCCTTCGAGGCGCAACTAGAAACGCCCGGGGGTCTCGCGTTGGATGCGGCAGGGAATCTCTTTCTGACCGAATTCTGGGCTGGCCGACTCCGCAGGATCGACTCTGCGGGAATCATCACAACGATCGCCGGCACCAGCGAGCAGCTTTCCACCGGAGACATGGGCTTGGCCATCGACGCCGCTCTTGACCGGCCAATCAGAATTGCCACGGACTCAGATGGCAACCTCTACGTTTCCGAGGGCTATGCGGACCGGGTTCGCATTCTGAGGCCGACAGCCAAGCTTTCGAGTTTTCCGTTGCCGTTGGGCACCAGCGGGGATTCCGTTGTACTCACTGTCACTGAGACCGGGTCAGTGCGGTGGAATCGCGCCCCGCTCGTACGTGGCTTGGAAGCGGTGGCCGCCAACGGGAACCGCTACGCGTTCGGACAGACAGCAGGCGGAGCCGTCGTGGCGACGTACGTTCCAGAGCGCCAGACGGTTGAATTGCAAGAGGGGAAGACCGTCACCTTGATGAGCGAGGAGGACGGAGCGTGGCGGATTGGCGATCAGGTTGCCACTAACGGATACCGCCACGTCGAGGATGGCCGGGAATACCTATTGGAATGGACCGGAGCGCAGTGGAGACTGGCCAAGTACACGATTCGAACGATTGCGGGCACGGTTGACGTTGCCGAAGGAATTCCGGCAACTGAGGCAAGGCTATTCAATCCGTACTTCGTGGCACTCGATTCCACTGGCAACGCGTACATATCGGAGGCCTCCAACCACCGTGTACGCAAGATCGACACATCGGGCATCATCACGACGATTGCCGGCACAGGGGAGCGAGGCTACGCAGGCGACGGGGGGCCTGCCACACAGGCAGAGCTTGACTCTCCGAGGGGAATCGGAGTCAACTGGCTCGGCGAAGTCTTTGTGGCGGACTATGGAAACGACGTAGTCCGAAAGATCGACGTTCTGGGAAGAATTACAACGGTCCCCACCACTCGCACGCTATATAATCCGCACGGCCTGGCGCTGGATTTGTTCGGAAACGTCATCGTGGCTGAGGCGCATGTCCGCAATCACCTAGTGCGGCGGATCGACATCCGCGGAAACGTCACAACCATCGCTGGAATCCCAGGCCAGCGAGGCGGCTTCGAAGGGGGAGGCTCGGCGACCGCGGCTCGGCTCAACCGCCCAGTAGATGTCGCGGCGGACGCAAGGGGGAACGTCTATGTCGCCGATGCGTTTAACAACCGCGTGCGAATGATCAGCCCCGCGGGTACGATCATGACGATCGCCGGCACGGGAGAGAGAGGCTACTCGGGGGACGGCGATCCGGCGCTGGATGCTCAGCTTGCTGGGCCGAACGGTGTGCTAGTGGATTCCGCAGGGAATGTGTACATTTCTGACGCGGGTAACTTCAGCCTTCGCAAGGTTGACTCGTCGGGAATAATCGACACGGTCGCAGGGACGGGCGAAGCCGGAGATGTCGGGAACGGCGGCCCGGCAATCAAGGCTAGGCTCAGGTACCCGCGAGGCCTTGCGATGGATTCTTCCGACAATCTGTTCCTCGCGGACTCCGGCAACGACACCGTGCGCCAGATCTCTGAGGCGGGCACGATCATGCCGTTCGCGGGAACGGGTGAGCCGTTTGACAAGCGCGATGGTGGTCCAGCCTCCATGGCACAGTTCGGTGCTCCAAGGGACATCGCTGCGGATTCTGCAGGCAACGTATATGTGCTTGATTCGAATCGAGTTCGCAGGATTGATCCCGAAGGCATGATCGCAACTATCGCCGGGACAGGAGACTTTGGGCACTCAGGCGATGGAGGTCCGGCGATGGCGGCGGAGCTAGAGGGTCCGACGGTATTGGAGTTGGACACCAACGGAAACCTCTACATCGCCAATATCCGGCGCGTGAGAAAGATTGACGTTGAGGGCACGATCACAACGATTGCCGGAACTGGTGAGCGAGGATTTTCCGGCGACGGCGGTCCGGCGACCGCGGCCCAACTCAACAGTGCGCGATCCATCGCGGTAGACTCCATTGGCAACGTCTACATTGCTGACTACTACAACCACCGCGTGCGCAAGATCGACTCGTCCGGAGTAATCACGACATTCGCCGGCACCGGGATCCGCGACCGAACCCGCGAATTCGGCTACGTGCGATCCACTGGTGACTCGGAATCCGCCTATCTTTGGGAGCCAAGCGGTGTTGCTCCAGCGTCCGAGGCGAGACTAACGTCGCCAGGTGGGCTCGCAATGGATACGGAGGACAACCTCTACGTCTTCGACTGGGGCAACCGTTCGAGGTTCAATGGGAGGATTGGCAAGATCGACACAACGTCCCCTGAGCCTCTCATCACGCCGCTGCCGCCGATGGATGTCTCGCCTTTCGTGTCTAGCTTCGACGTAGACGACTCCGGCAATGTTTTCGTCTTCTATCAGGGGTCGCTTCTGATGTTCGGACCGGACGGGACGGGAACTACGGTCGCGGGCGGGGGCGAAACCCGGTTCGTAGGGCTCGGGGAGCCCGCAGGTGGAGTGTCCTTAGGGAGCTCTGCGCGAATCTCCCAAGACCAGCACGGGAATATTTGGGTGGCGGACTCTTCTAGTCGGCGCGTACATGTCTTGGAACCCGTGCCATGAGAGGGCGTCCGGCGGGCGGAATTCTCGTGCCCGCCTCGAGCCAGCCTCTCGCCGATCAAGTCCCGAAGCAGCCAGTTCCTTGACGGGGTCGAGCAGAGATCGAGGGGCTTGCGAAGCCAGTGCAGCCCTAGGCTCCGCAAGACGCCCGCCCGCAATTCCGCCTCGACGGTGAAATTGCATAAAGACGAACAGACATAGAACAAATTTAGTGATAGTGTAGAATTTAAAAACAAGGAGATGGCGACAATGCCTCCATCAATTAGCTCCGCGAGCCAGTCCGAACAAACGAACGGAAGGATAATTCGACGGCAACCGAGCCCCTTGTCTCCGCATGACAGCTCGCTCGCCGGCGTGATCGCGCGCTTCGAAGCCCTGCACCGCGAGTCCAGCACACCAATTGCGGCCACCCGTACCCAGCCGGCACGGGAGGCACGCTTTGCAGCGATTCCCTCCACGACCGACCCTCGCATCCGAGCGGCGCTCGCAAGCAAGGGGATCGAGCAGTTGTATGTCCACCAAGCGGAGAGCCTCGAGCAGATCTCAGCAGGGAAAAACGTGGCCGTTGTCACGCCAACGGCGAGCGGCAAGACCCTGTGCTACAACCTCCCGGTCTTGAACGCTCTGGCCGCCGACCCGGCCGCCTGCGCTCTGTACTTGTTTCCGACCAAGGCGCTGGCTGTGGACCAGCTTGAGGAGTTCAACCAGCTCGGAGACGCTCTCGGCGCGGACATTCGGGCCTACACCTACGATGGCGACACTCCCTCCGACGCCCGGCGGGCTATCCGCAGGCGTGCCAACGTCGTCCTCAGCAACCCGGACATGCTGCACGCCGGGATGCTGCCCCACCACACGCGCTGGGCGCGGTTCTTCGAACACCTTCGCTACATCGTGATCGACGAATTGCACGCCTATCGCGGAGTGTTCGGGAGCCACCTCGCTAACGTTCTCCGCCGCCTCAAGCGCATCGCTGCGTTCTACGGCTCCGAGCCGCAGTTCGTCTGCTGCTCGGCCACCATTGCCAACCCCAAGGAGCTGGCGGAGAACCTCACCGAGGAAGACTTTGAGCTCATCGATGACAACGGGGCGCCCAGCGGCGAGAAGCACTTCGTCTTCTACAACCCGCCCGTAGTCAACGCCCAGCTCGGCATCCGACGCAGCTACATCAACGAGGCCCGCCGCATGGCGGAAATCTTCCTCGAGCGCGGGCGCCAGACGCTCGTCTTCGCCAACAACCGCCTCGCGACCGAGGTGCTGACGCGCTACCTCAAGGAAGCGCTCGGCCGGCGGCCGGGGGTGCCCGCGCAGGTCCGGGGCTACCGCGGCGGCTACCTGCCCCGAGAGCGCCGGGAGATCGAGCGCGAGCTGCGCGAGGGGCAGGTCCTCGGCGTCGTCGCCACCAATGCGTTGGAACTCGGCATCGACGTCGGATCCTTGGACGCAGTTGTTCTGGCAGGCTATCCGGGCGCGATCTCGTCCACCTGGCAGCGGGCCGGTAGGGCGGGACGGCGCAATGACGTCTCGATCGCGGTGCTGGTCGCCTCGTCCGCTCCACTGGATCAATATGTCGTCGAACATCCCGAGTACTTCTTCGACGCATCGCCCGAGCACGCCCACGTCAACCCCGACAATCTCGAGATCCTAGTGAGCCACCTCAAGTGCGCTGCCTTCGAGCTGCCCGTGCAGGTCGGCGAGAAACTCGGCCCGCACGACACCGCCGACCTGTGCCGGTTCCTAGAGGAGACCGGCGTGCTCCATCGGGCCGGCGACGCCTGGCACTGGACATCGGAGGCCTACCCGGCAGATGCCATCAGCTTGCGCAAGATTACCAGCGACAACTTCGTCGTCGTCGACGACAGCGACGATTCCAAGGTCATCGGGGAGGTCTCCTTCCCAGCAGCGCTCACGAGCCTTCACGAGAAGGCCATCTATATCCACGAGGGCCGCCTGTACCATGTCGAGCGCTTCGAGTATGACGAGCGCAAGGCGTACGTCAAACAGGTCGAATGCGGCTACTACACAGACGCCATCGAACACGTGCAGGTCGAGCCGCTGGAAGGCTTCGACGACGACAGCTTGGGACCCGCAGTGGCCAGCCACGGCGAAGTCCGCATCACGCGTCGGGTGGTCGGCTTCAAGAAGATCCGCTTCCACACGAACGAGAACGTCGGCGACGGCAAGCTGTCGATGCCGGAGCAGGAGATGCACACGACGGCATTCTGGCTGCACTTCCCGATGGAATTCCTAGCTTCCCTGCCCTATTCGACCACCGAGAAGCGCGACGGGCTGATCGGACTCGGAAACGTCCTGCGGACAGTTGGCGCACTCGTCATGATGTGCGACGCCCGCGACCTCGGGGTGTCCAGCCTGAACTCGCAGTCGGGCCCGGACCAGCTGCTGGATCCGGAGGTCTACCTATACGACAACTATCCCGGCGGGATCGGCCAGAGCGAACCTCTCTTCAGGCTGCGCGAATCGATCAGCGCCAAGGCTCGCGAGCTACTCGAGTCTTGCCCTTGCGCCACGGGCTGCCCCAGTTGTGTCGGGGCTCCGGGAGAAGTGGGCACGAGATCCAAGGAGGTCGCGCTCCGGCTCGCGAGCACCCTAGTCTCCATCCAGAGCGGCTCCGCAGCGTGAAGTAGTAGAGGCGGCTAAAGATGCAGCGCATCACCCAAGGAGACATCGACGCCCTGCGGCGGCGCATGCATCTGCGAGACGAACGCCCATCCAGTGGTCCGCCAGAGCAGCGACCACCGCAAGACGCGAGGCAAGGGCCATCGATCCATGCGCTCAATCGTGGGATCGAGGGAGCCGAGCAAGTCACATCGCTGGGCAGATTCTTGCTGCAAGAGCATTTCTACCCCAACGAGCGGTCCCACGGCAGCGTGCAAATCGGCTGCCTGCAGAACTTGCCGTGCGATGCCATGCACGACATCGTCGGCGAGCGGTTGCGCTCGACTGACGCCAAGCGCTGGGTGTTCCTCGATACCGAGACGACCGGTCTGGCCGGCGGTACTGGGACCTGCGCGTTCTTGGTCGGCATCGGAATGATCGAGGACAGCGGCTTCCGAGTGCAGTTGTACTTCATGCGGGACTTCGACGAAGAGCACGCCATGTTGGATGCCCTGGCCCAGACTCTGGCCCAGTACGACACGGTCATCACCTTCAACGGCAAGGCGTTCGACGTGCCCTTGTTAGAGACTCGATACCGCCTCAAGCGTCTGGGCAATCCGTTCCGGGGCATGGGCCACGTGGATCTGCTGCATCCTGCCAGGCGGCTGTGGAAGGAGCGTCTCGGCAGCTGCCGCTTGACCAACCTGGAATCTCACGTGCTAGGCGTCGAACGGCAGGGCGACATCCCTGGTGCCCTGATCCCGCAGTGCTATTTCGACTACCTGCGCAGCGGTGACGGCAGCAAGCTAGCCGCGGTGTTCCACCACAACGTGCTCGACATCGTCTCGCTAGCCTGCGTCAATTCTGTGCTGCTGACCATATTCGCCTCACCGAACCGAGCCAGCCTGCGCCACGGCCAGGACATCCGCGGCCTGGCCCGCTGGCTGAACAAGCTGGGCAAGGAGGGTCAAGCCTTGGCCCTGTACCGCACGGCGATCCGCAGCGGGCTGCCCCGGCGAGACCTCTTCGCGGCACTCTGGGAAACGGCCCAGATCGAGCGCCGGGCCGGCCACCATGAGGAGCAAGTCCAGCTATTGCGCGACCTCACGCGCGTGAGCGCCATGCACAGGGCTGCCGCCTTCGTGGAGTTGGCCAAGCACTACGAGCACCGCCTCAAAGACTACGCGCTCGCACTGAAGATGACACGCAACGCCCAGCGCCACGCCCCGTCGGAGGAACTCTGCCACCGGGAGCGCAGGATCCTGCGCAAGCTCAGCGCGACCGCCAAGGATGGCAAGGCGAGGGCTACCGTGCACGGGACCGATTCACCGGGCTAGGCCAAGCTCCCGCTCCAAGCGGCGCTTGTGGTCCAGCAGCTCGGGCAAGTCGGCAGTGCTTGCGCTGCGACCGATGCGCCTCAGCAAGTCTTGGTACTGCTCCTCAAGCGCCTGCCGCTGCAGAGCCCCAAGCAGGTCTTCGCCGTCGGCCAGCGTGGGCGTGGGGCGGTCCCGATCGAAGACCAACCGTGCCAGCCGCTCTCGATCGGCGCCGTCCAGACGGCCCTCAACGGCTTCGTAGCGAAACGGGCCGTCCGTTTTCTCGACGGCTCTGATCGCTGACAATATCTGACGGCTGGGCAGCCCTCGCTCGGCAATCTCGCACGCCTTCTCCAAGAACTGCTGGCGCGCTCCCGCGTTGCTCACCAGCAGGACTACCAGCAGCCGTTCGCTAGGAGAGAGGCCGTCCGCCTGAGCGACCGGCACCGCTTCGGTCCGAGAGGAGGGCTTGGCGGCGCTGCGCAACTTGGCCAGCGCAAGGCTCTGCGGTAGCCCGATGTGCTGCGCCAAGTCGGTGACCGTGGTGGCTTGCTGCACTTCGTCAGGAAGCAAGACGACCGATCGCAGCAAGTGCTCGAACGCCTTGGTCCGACCGTCCGAGGTCGACAGGTCGAACAGGGTGCGCGAGCGGTCGAGCATCCAGTGAAAGTAAGCCGGCGCCTCTTCCAGCTGCTGGCGATAGCTCTCCCCTCCGTGCTCGCGACAGTACTCGTCAGGATCCAGCCCCCCGGGCAGTTCCAGCACCCGTACGTGCATGCCGTCTCGCAGAAGCATTTCCACGGAGCGCTCGGCGGCAGCCTGGCCAGCCGAGTCGGAATCGAAATTGACGACGACGGTGTCGCAATGCCGGCGGAGCATGCTGATCTGCCTAGATGTCAGAGCCGTTCCGCAGGTCGCGACGGCGTTGCGGATCCCGGCCCTCCAGACGCCGATCACGTCCATGTAGCCTTCGACGAGGACTGCCAGGTTGCTCTGGCGCATGGCCGTGCGCGCGCGGTGGATGTTGTACAGTACGGCGTTCTTGCGATAGATCGGCGTCTCCGGCGAGTTCAAGTACTTGGGCTTGCCGTCGGCTTGGAGGCTGCGCCCGCCGTAGCCGATGAGATTGCCCCCATCGGAATGGATGGGGAACATGAGCCGATCGCGAAAGCGAGCGTAGACGGAATTATCCTTGTCGGACTGGCCCACCAAGCCAGACTCCAGCACGTGCGATCGCTTGAGCTGTTTTTCCCTCAGGTGGCTCATCAGCGCGCCGCCGCCCGGGGCATAGCCAAGCCCGAACTCCTTGATCTCTTCGGGGCCAAGGCCGCGCTGCTTGAGATACAGCACGGCTTCGGAGCCACGCCTTGACCTGAGCTGCTCAACGAAGAATCGCTGCACCAATTCGTGGACCTGTAGCAGCCCTTCGCGGGTGCGCGCTGCGGCGTCGGCACCGGGACCGCCGCCCTTACGCGGTAACTCCTTACCCTGTTGCTGAGCCAGTAGCTTGAGGGCCTCGATGAAGCTCAGCCCCTGCAACTCCATCAGGAAGCTAAAGACATCGCCACTCTTGCCGCAGCCGAAGCACTTGTAGATCTGCAGACCGCCATGGACCGAAAACGACGGCGTCTTCTCGGTATGGAAAGGGCACAGCCCGACGTAGCGGTTCCCGGACTGCCGCTTCAGGCGCACGTTCGCCCCGACGACGCTGACTATGTCGGCGGCTGCCTTGACTTCCTGGGCGAAGTCCATGCTGCTGCGGGAGGCGCGGCCCGATCCCACGAACTGCGACTAGTCGAGCAGCTTGACGCGGATGTTCTTGTACATGACGACGCTGCCCGGATCGTGGCCCTGCAAGGCGAAAGTGCCGGTGTCCAGCTTGCGCAGGGGAAAGTTCTGGCCGCGACCGTTCGAGAGCGGGCGCAAGCCATCCCAGTCATCAGGCTGGACCCAGTTAGTGACCAGATCTTCGTTGACGTAGATCTTGACGCTGTTGCCGCGCACGACGATGTGCTCGGTGAACCACTCGTCGTCCTTTACCGGCGGCACGAGGTTGTCAGAGACGCCATACAGCCCGCCCGTCTTGCGAGGGTCCCGGTTGAAGGTATTGTTGACTTGGACCTCGAAGCCCTTGTCCGGCCAGCCGGTCTCTTGGTAGGCGGTATGGAAGTAGATTCCACCGTTGGAGTTGTTCTTGGCGAGCACGTCGACCTTGAGTTCGAAGTTGCGGAAATTCGCATCGGCTACCTTGCCGGCGTAGAACAGGTGGGCGCGCGGGCCTTGGGCGACGATCACCCCGTCCTTGATCTTGAACGAGTCAGGGTTTTCGGTGCTCAGCTTCCAGCCTTCGAAGCTAGAGCCGTCCCAGAGGTCGACCCAGTCGCGGTCATCGGCGAACGTCGGGGAGGCAAGCAGAACAAAGGCACATGCAAGTTGGAGAAATGCTCTCATGACATGGCCATTGTACCCGACGACCCGACGCTTCCAGCCCGGTTTTCCGGTACCGCGCCAGAGCTGATGGAGGCCAAGCAATCGGCTGCCCGAACGCGAGGCAGATCCGCGCGAGATGGCAGCGTTCCCAAGGACCTGATAAGGACCGAGAGTGCTGAAGCAGCTCCAGATCGGCCAATAGGAGGGCGTGCCTGAACCGGCACCGCCGGTCTCGGAGTCGAACGACCGGCACGCAGTGCTATATCATGTCTGGCAACACCATGCCCTACCGCCCAACTCGGCGAGCGTTCATGCAGGGCGCGACCCTTTCCGCAGCCGCCCTATACGCTCCACCCGCCAGCCCGTACGTCTCCGCTGGTCGCGACTGGCGTCACTATGGCGGCTCGCTGGGCGCCACACGCTATTCAGAGCTAGACCAGATCAATCGTTCCAACGTATCCGACCTCAAAGTCGCGTGGGTGCACGCGACTGGCGACAGCCAAGACCGGCCTGCGACGAAGATCGAATGTACGCCGATAGTGGTCGATGGCCGGATGTACGTCACCACGGCCCAAGTGCAGGTGCGCGCCCTCGATGCAACGACGGGGGAAATGCTCTGGAACTTCGATCCCTTCGAAGGCATCCAGATGCGCCGCTCGAAGGGCGTCAACCGGGGTGTGGCGTATTGGTCTGACGGCTCGGATCGCCGCATCTTCATGTCCGGATCGGCGCAGGACTACCTGTACTGCCTCAACGCCGATACCGGCAAGCTTGTTCCGGAGTTCGCGGATGGCGGTGTCCTCGACATGAAGCTGGACGTGGACCGGGACATGCTGGACTCAGTGCGCTCCTACTACGCCAGCCCTCCGGTGATCTTCGAAGACATGCTGCTGCTAGGCGGCGGGTCCGGCAGCGAAGGGCCAGCACCGGCCGCCCCCGGGCACATCCGCGCGTTCGACGTGCGAACGGGCAAGCGGCTGTGGATTTTCCACACGATCCCGCACCCCGGCGAATTCGGCTACGAGACTTGGGGCAAGGACAGTTGGAAGACCGCCGGCGGCGCGAACAACTGGGGCGGCATGAGCCTCGATCCGGAACGCGGCTGGCTGTTCGTCTCGACCGGGTCGCCGACGTACGACTTCTACGGCGCGGACAGGCCGGGCGCCAACCTGTTCGGGAATTGCGTCATCGCCCTAGACGCCCGCACAGGCGAACGCCAGTGGCACTACCAAACGATTCACCACGACCTGTGGGACTACGACCTACCCGCACAGCCCGTACTGGCACGGCGCAAGAACGGCGACCAATGGCAAGACCTAGTCGTGCAGATCTCCAAACAAGCCTTCTGGTACATCTTCGACCGCGGTACCGGCGAACCGATCTGGGAGATCGAGGAACGGCCGGTGCCCGACTCAGACATGGAGGGCGAGCACGTTTACCCGACGCAACCGTTCCCGACCAAGCCCCCTCCATTCGCCCGCCAGGGATTCGAGAGCGACGAGTACATCACCGACATCTCCGAAGAATCGCGCGAGTACATCAAGAGACGTCTCAAGGACCTGCGCCGCGGAATGCTCTACACGCCGCCCAGCCGCGGCGGGACAGTGTACAACCCGGGGACCGTCGGAGGGACCATCTGGGGCGGGACCAGCCACGATCCCGAGGCCGGCCTGATGTTCATCAACACCAACAACTGGCCGAAGTTCTTCACGCTCATCGATGCGCCCGAGGGGCTCGGCTATCCGCTCATGCACACCGGCTATCCATTCTTCGTGGATCAGGACAAGTACTCGGCGGCCAAGCCGCCGTGGGGCGAACTGCTGTGCTTGGACTTGGCCACGGGCGACTACCGCTGGCGCCGACCGATCGGCGAGTACGCCGAGCTCAAGGCCAGGGGAATCGAAGGAACGGGCACGTTCAACGTGGGAGGCTCGATCGTCACCAAGGGCGGGCTGCTATTCCTTGGCGCGACGCAGGACGAGAAGTTCTGGGCGTTTGATACCAGCTCGGGGAAGGTCCTGTTCGAACACCAGCTCTCGGCCGGCGGCTACGCCACCCCATGCACCTATGCGGTCGATGGCAAGCAGTACGTCGTCATCGCGGCCGGCGGCGGCGGGCGCGACATCGGCAGCGGAGGCAGGAAATCGGGAGACGAGTTCGTGGCCTTCAGCCTAGATTAGCCGAGCGGCAAGAGCTTTCAGAACAGCCGCTTACGCGAAGGGATTGACGATCGTCAGGCCCTCAACCCGCCGGAATCTCCTGAAACGACCTCCGGAGAGTGCGCAGCAGAGCCAAGCCCGCACCATTAAGGACTCCTTGGAGTGGTGGCATGGAGGAGAAACCAGTCGAGGCGGCGTCCACGCAACCGGCCGTTCTATCCGACCCCTTGGAACGCCTTGCCGAAGACTTCCCGCACCTGCTTCCTAGTTGCATCGACGATCTCGACCAAGGGGCCTTGGCGGACCTCGTTGGGGAGCCAGCGGGACACTAGCGCCCCGAGCAGCTCGCGCTGCCATTCGGTGGGCGGGAGGTCATGCGCCGACGTCCCGGTCGACACGCGCACGCCGTGGTCGAGGGAGCGGAGCACTTGCGTGGCGCGCAGCAGCGTGTCCAAGTCAGGTCCGAACGCCGGGTCGGTCTTGCGTATGATCTCGATCCTCTGCGGTGTATTGAGCGACTCGTAGAACGCCTCGGCGTGCCGCAGCCGCCAGTAGAGCAAGATGAAATCGATGTCGTAATAGCCGCCGGGACCCGACTTGAGCGGCTTGGCCGCACCCTGCTCCGCCTCGAGGCGCATGCGCATGCGCAGCAGGAGCGCGGCGAACTCGTCTTCGTGGGAAAAGCGCTGCCACAGCACATCCTGCAGCTTGGCCAGGAACTCCCTTCCCGCCCCCGCATCGCCGGCAATGTTGCGAGCCTTCATGTACGTAATCGCTTCCCACGACTCGGCCGTGCCAGAGAAATACGCCAAGAACTGCGCCTCGGTCTGGACCAAGTCGCCGTTCCTGCCCAACGGTCGCAGCCGAGCGTCGATCGTAAACATCTGGCCATCGGCCGTGTAGCTGCTGACAATATCGATGATGCGGTTGGCGACCAGCGTCCACAGCTGGATGCGCGGAGCCTCGCTGTCGGGGATCACGAAGGCCACGTCGGCGTCCGATCCGAAGTCGAATTCCCGCATCCCCAGTCGACCGAGAGCGATGACGCGGATTGCCTGAGTCGGGTCGATGACCTCGCTCTTCTGCGCGGCGGCTTCTCGTGTCGCTAGCGCGTGGGCCGCTCGCATGATGCCTTCGGCCACGTCGCTGGAGTCTGAAAGCGTCGCGAAGACATCGTCGCCGTCGCAGATACTGCGGGTTTGGATCGATAGCATTTGGCGCCGGTACAAGCGCCGCAAAGCCCCGGCGGTATCGTCCGGGTCTTGGTCGACCGCCATGATCTGCTCCGGTGAGAAGGACATGGGCTCTGCGGTCGCCCCGACATCCCCAGCGATGACGGCGAGATCTTCGGGAAAGCGCAACAGGTAGCCGCCGAAATGGCTGCTGTAGTCCACCAATTGCGCGATTCGCGGGACCACATCCGGATTGCCGGACAGCACCTCCAGCACGGAGGGCATCCCGACGATCCTCTCCAAGAGCTGCTCCAGCATGCGGTTGCCCCACTGCAGGTCGACGCTGTCGAAACTCTCCGCAAGCGGTGCCGAGAACTGCCGCAGGCGCGGCAGGTGGACCCGCCAAACTGACGACGCGACCGGAGCAGCGCGGTCTGAGGAGGCTGTGGGGTGCCCGCTCGAAGGTTGGACATTTGCCGCGGGCTTGACGGCAGGCTCTCGCTGGCCGCGTATCACCCGGTCGTAGATTTCGCTCACCGACCGGCAGCAATCCTCGATATCGGACCGCAGTGACTCAGGGGCTTCCGGGCTCCGGCCCTTGCCCATCTGAATCGCTACGCGGCAGGCTGCTTCTTCGTTTGTCGGCAGCTGGTGCGTCTGCTGGTTGTTCGCCAGTTGCAGCCGGTGCTCCACCGTCCTGAGAAAACTGTAGGCGCGGAAGAGACTGCTGTAGTCGTGGTCAGCGAGATAGCCTTTCTCCCGCAAGCGATGCAGGGCGTACATCGTACCGCCGCTGCGCAGGAACGTGTCCTGCCCGCCATGCAGGCGCTGCAAGCACTGCACCAGAAACTCGATGTCGCGGATACCGCCCGGATCCAGCTTGACATCCAATGCCGTGGCCGGCCGTGACCTGCGCGCCTTCTGGATGCGGTCGCGCGTGACCGCAAGGGTCTCGATCTGCGAAAAGTCCGTCGTTGTGCGGTAGATGCGCGGCGTGACGACATCAAGAAACATGCGCCCCAGCCTCACGTCGCCGGCCACCGGCCGGGCCTTGAGCAGCATCTGCAATTCCCAGTCGCGCGCTCGCTGGAAGTAGTAGTGCGTCGCGGCAGAGATCGGGTACACCAGCTCCCCTGCGTTCCCTTCCGGGCGCAGCCTGAGGTCAATCCGATAGCTGAAGCCCTCCGGGGTGACGGCCGAGAGCATGTTCGTCAGGCGCTTGGCCAGCTTCACCGTGAAATCTTGGTTCGTCGTCACCACCGGACCGTGCGTATTGCCATCTCCCGTGTGGACATACAGCAAATCAACGTCGGAACTGTAGTTCAGCTCAGCCCCGCCAAGCTTGCCCAGAGCGATGACCGCAAATCCGCAAATGATCTGCCCATTCCGGGCGTCGCACAGCGGCCTGCCAAAGCGCCGGACCAGCTGTTGGCGTATATGGTCATGCGCCGCTTGGATCAGGGCATCCGCCAGGCTGGAAAGATCCCGTGCGGTCTCCGCCAACGGGGCGAATCCGAGCAGGTCGCGCATCGCGATCCGCAACATGTGCTGCCGCTTTAGCCGCGCCAGTTGCACTGCGACCACTTCGTCGGCGGCATCGGCGTAGAAAGAGCCGATTTCCGAGCGCAGCTCGCCGGCAATGGTGGGCCGCTCCAGGTTCTCCGGCTCCAGCGCCCAGCGCAGCAGTTCGGGCTGGCCCAGCAGAAGGTTTGACAGGTAGCGGCTGTTGCTAAAGACCGTCAGCGCCGCATAGACAGCCTTGCCATCGAAATCTTCGGGACGGGTGCCGGGCGTCGTCTGTTCGCAGAACTGCAACAGGCGCTGCAGCGCGCCGACCGGATCCGGCATTGGGTCCAGAAGGCGGGGAATCCGAGCGATTGCACGCTCGGAAAGATGCGCTGAGAGGCCCTCCAACAAGGCTGGCACGCGCTCGTCGATGCTGGACCTGGCGACAACCGACATCGGCAGCAATCCGCAGAATACCCCAGCGACCGAAGGCGACCTGCGAGAATGACACAATAGCGACTCAGAATCCGGGGAGCCAACGAGGCAATGCTCACACGCAGGATGTTCACGCTCGGCGCAGCTGGCACCGCAGCCCTCAGTGCCGAGACGCGACAGGAAAAAGCCAAGCGGCTGGTCGACGAAGCGTTTGCGGCGATCGGCGGACAGAAGTTCCTGGACATCCAGACGCAGGTTCGCGCCGGTCGGGCGTACTCCTTCTACAACCGACAGGTGCGCGGGACGGCCCGCATTACGATCTATGACCGCTTCGATGAAATGCAGTCCGACGCGGGCGAGGACTGGCTGCCGCTCAAGCGGCGCGAGGTCTATACGGAGAAGGGCGACTACTACGCACTGTTCCTCAACGGCTCCGGCTTCGAAGTGACCTACCGGGGCACCGTGCCGCAACCGGAGGACTACATGCAGAAATACCGCCTAGAAAGCCGGCGCGACATCTTCTACTTCATGCGCTATCGCATGCAAGAGCCAGGGCTGTACTACTACTACAACGGCACCGAGATCGTCGACAACGTGCCGGCCGACTCGCTCGACATCGTGGACGCCGAGGGCGAGGCGATCACGCTCTATCTCAGGCAGTCGGACGGGCTGCCGCTGCAGCAGGAATACCTGCGGCGCGATCCCAAGACGCGCATACCGTACGAGGAAACGTCTGTCTTCGGCCGCTACAAGCCGGTGGGCGACGTCTTGCTGCCATGGATCATCCGGCGCGAGCGCGACGGAGACAAGGTCTTCGAGCTGTATGCCGACAGCTACGAAGTCAACCGCCCCCTGAGCGGTGACCTGTTCACAATACCGAACGACCTGCCGATGCTGCCGCCCAACCCATAGGGCTCGCACCCGCTAGCGGTTCAGCCAGCGGTTGGAGAGCTGGTGGACTACAACAAAAAGGGCCACTAGCAGAGCGCACGCGACGACGACCAGATACAAGTGGTCGGCGGCGAGTTCCATCGCCCTGTCGCCATAGCGGATTCCGAGAAACACAACTCCGAAGTAGCGCACGACCCGCGAGAACCCCACGGCAAGGCAGAACCATCCCAGAGGCATCTGGAAGATTCCGGCGGCCAAGACGACGGGCTTCATCGGCATCGGGAGCGGGATCATTGTGACCGGGATCAGCGCGGCAGCACCCCACTTGCCGACTAAGTCACTCAACCGCGTGATGCCGCGCTCGGTGATCCGCCTCCGAAGCATCGCCTGGCCCGCCCGCCGCGCCAGGAAATAGAGCGTCACGCTGCCAATCACCGATCCCACGGTGCCGAGCCCGGCCGCCAAGTAGGCGCTGCCTGGCGTTGCGATTGCCTGCGCCAAGAGCAGAGCGTCAACGCCCTGCGGCATGGGAATGAACGCGCTATCGGCGAGCGCGATCAGGAAGACACCCCACGGTCCCAGAAAGCCCGCCGCGGCGGCCACCCACTCCCCAAGTTGACGGACGAATGCCAAGGCGGTCGATTTCCCATTGTGGCGTATATTCGGACACAGGCATGCCGACGGCCCGGGACTTCCCCCTGCACGCCCCCGTACAGTTCCCGGCGGGCGGCCGCCTGGTCCGCGGCCACGTCGCCCACAAGTCCCGCTCGCTCGCTGTCGTGGTGGCCGAGGACGGCCGGGAATACAAGGTTCCTTGGCCGGCCATGCAGCATCACCAGGCCGGAGAGCGCAAGAACGTCAGCCTGCGCAACGAAGAGCGCATGGCCGACTTTCTCCCGGGAGCCGAAGTCTCGTTCCAGCGTCGCTCGGACACGCTGCGTGGTGTGGTTGTTCGCAATGGCCCGAAGTTTGCCCGCGTCGCCTGCGATGGAACCGAGTACAGAGTGCCGTATGGCTTGCTCAAGGGCGGCAATTCGCGGGTGCGTGAGAGCAACCAACAGCGGCTATCCGACTGTGTCGCGGTAGCCGAGGCGCTCATCCAGCGACACGGCCTCGACGGCTGGAGCTTCCAGTTCGACGGCGCCCAGAGACGGGCCGGTGCCTGCGCCTTCAATACGAAGGTGATCAGCCTCTCGCGCCTGTACTGCCTCAAGGTCAGAGACGCCCAGATTCGCGACACGATCCTGCACGAAATCGCGCACGCGCTAGCTGGCCCCAAGCACAACCACGACGCGACTTGGAAGCGCATAGCCCGCTCCATCGGCTGCACCGCCGACCGCTGCCATACCGTCGACTTCGCTCCGGCGAAGCACATCGCGTCTTGCTCTCGCTGCGGCTGGTATCAGAAGAAGAACCGCCGACTGCGCGGGGGTGTTTGCAAGACTTGCGGCCAACTCGTGACATACCGCCGGTTCACTCAGCAAGCCTGGGACGAGCTTTCCTCACCGCGCTCCTGAGCCAGCGGCTACAGGCGCCGCTCCCTTTTCCAAGGAGCAGGAGATGCCGGAGTCTGCATCGGCACTCGGCGTCGCGGCCGAGGGCTGCGTTACGGAGATCACGCGCTGCCTTCAAGCGTTGCCAGAAACGTGATCAAGTCGATCAGCTCCTGCGTAGTCATCGCACTGACGAGATCATCCGGCATGATCGACAGTTTGCCCTGACGCCGTTCCAAGATGTCCGACGGCGCAAGCTGGAACTCGTCCGCAGCTTCGTTGCGTAGCACTACGCGCTCCGGCGTGTCCTCGATGAGGATCCCTGTCAGCAGGCCCTGGCTGGCTGTGTCCAAAATCCACGAGGCGTACTCGTGAGAGATTCCGGCGCTCGGGTGCAGGATCGCATTGAGCATGCCCTCCTTGCCATATTTCGAGGCAATCGCGGCCAGGCTAGGGCCAACAATCTCCTCTCCTACGGAGAGCGAGTGACACTTGGCGCAATTCGCGCCATCCCTGCGGTGGAATACTTCGCGGCCGCGCTCGGCGCTACCTACCCCCTCCACGATTTCCCGCACTCGTACCACAGGGCGCTCATTGCTACTCTTCGGCGCTGGGAGAAGCGCTGCGGCGCGCTCGCGCACCTCGGGATCTCGGGATCGGTGGACCACGCTGGTTGCTACGGCGCGCATCTCACCGGGTAATTCGAACGCTTCCTCCATGTCTAGTAGCAGTTTCGCTCCATCTCCGCGGCGTCCCAGCACGCGGACTGCCTCACTGCGGACCTGATTGGGAGCGTCAGAAAGGATCAGTCCCCTAAGTGTTTGGTAGAGACCACCAGCCGACGCCGCCCAAAGCCCTTCGATGGCGGCGATGCGCAGGGCGTCGGGTCCTTCAGACAACTGCTGCGAAAGCATCGCTTCGGCAGCACTGCCGCCGATCGCGCCGAGGGTCTTGATCGCAATCACACGGTCGGCTTCCGCCGCCGCCCCGTCCGCTGCTAGGCGTCGCAACTGGGGGGCCAGTGAGGGATTGGCGAGCAACGCCGAGAGCTCAAGCGCGGCCGAGCGCGTCTCAGAATTGCTCAGAGCCCGTCCCACCGCAGCCACTAGATACGGCTCAGCCCGTTGGTCGCTCCATTGGCTGAAGACCTGCTTGGATAGCAGATACAGGGCACGGTTGCGAACCTCACCAGCTTCTGCCGAATCGCCGGCCATCCCGGCGACCGTTCGGGCAACCCCAGCGGCCGGCTGCCAGCCGAGAGCATCGAGGGCTTTGAGGCGGTCCTCCAAGGGCCGTGACCGGTCCCGAGCAATCCCGGTGAGGTAGTTGCGAGAGGCCGGGGCCTGAAGGACCCAGTACAAGTCGCCGAGTTTGGGGCTCCACTCGGGATGCTTGCGGCGCAACGCCGTGAACAACCTGTCCTCGGCGCCATCGGCGGCAATCCCCAGCGCACCCAGATACCAGCGGTCAGCACCGTCATAGCCGTCCGCCAGGCTTAGCCAAATGTCCTCTCTGTGGGCGGGCTCGAACCCGCGCAGCATCAGTGCCGCTTCGCGCCGCACTTGAGCATCTGGGTCATTCGCCAGCTGCGCCACATGCTGATAGTGGTCAAGTTCGTGGTGTCTCGATAAGCGCAGGGCGAGTATACGGAAGCGCGGATCGTCTGACTCCAGCGCATCCTCCAGCGCGCTCCGACCGGCCTCGCCGAGCGGAGCCAGCAGCCACAGAGCCCTTGCTCGCATCGTGTCGGAACCGCCCTGCCAGGTTTCCAAGAGCAGTTCGCGGCGCTCGTCTTCCCCGCGTAGCAGCAATTCTTGATAGGCGCGGTAGCGAGTGGCTTGGTTGGGAGAGCCGAAGGCGGCCAAGAGCCCGCCAGTGCTCTCAAGATCCAATTCCGGGACCGAGCCGCGGTGGCCGATCGGAGCTATCCGGAAGATCCTGCCGCGCTCGATGTCGAACATGGCGTGGCCACCCACGACTGGGTCCTGCCAGTCGGCCACGAAGACCGAGCCGTCCGGAGCGACTGCGATGTCGCTCGGCCGGAAGATCGGATCCGTGCTCGTCACTGTGTTCTCCGCTTCCATCTCGTAGCCAGCTCCATCGGGGCGCACGAAGAAGGTCTGAATCAGGCGCTTGCCCGGCTCGGCATGCAGTAATTGGTTGCGGTACTTGGCGGGCAGCAGCTCCCCCTCGTAGAGCACTAGCCCGGTCGGAGATCCCGGTCCGGTGCGGGCCACGTAGGGCAGCGTTCCGGGCCGCTCTTCGTGAAAGTGCGTGCCCCGATCCTCGCGCCAGCGCCTGCCGCCGGGACCCCAGTAGCCGAAGTTGGCCCCTTCCATCACATACAGAAGGCGGGTCCACTGGTTGCCGTCGTCATCGTTGTCGGTTTGCCAGATCGAGCCGAAGGAGTCCAGCGCAATCTCGTAGGGATTGCGGGCATTGTGGGCAAGCACGCGAAAATCACTGCCATCGGGCTGCACCGTCTGCACGGTGGCGGCATAGTAGGGCCCTTCGCGGCTGCTGCGGAACGAGTTGCCCGAGCGGTCCGTGGTCTGGAAGCCCTGATCACCGGAATTGAAGTAGTAGCGCCCGTCATGCCCGAACAGCACGACGTGCAGGCCGTGGTCGTGATCCACTCCGCTCCAGCCGCTGAGCAGCGTCTCCTTCGACACGATCCTGTCGTCCTCGTCCTTTGTGTACACGAAGAGATCCGGCGACTGGGAAACGATGACCTTGTTGCCGAGCACGGAAATGCCTAGCGGGGCGAGCATGTCGGCGTGCTGGTCGAAGACCTTGCGGGAATCCGCCTGCCCGTCGCCGTCAGTGTCTTCGAGAATGACGATGCGGTCACCCTGCTCGTCATTCTTGGGACGGCTCCTGAGGTCACTGCGGTAGTTGACCGATTCGATGAACCAGATCCTTCCTCGCTCGTCGATGTCGAAATTGGTCGGGTTCACCAACAGCGGCTCACTGGCCCAAAGGGTCATTTCCAGTCCCGGCGCAACCTCGAATTCACTGCCGACGGTAGGCGGGGACACACTGCAGGCAGCCAGCGCGAGCGCCGCCACCACAGCGATACAACGGAAGGCGGTCATTGGTTCGATTCTACCGAGCGCCCCGCCAGTCGGCGCGTCACTTAGCGACAACCTCAATTGCTCGGTGCGTTCGGGCCCAGGAGTGACACTGACGAAGTACTCGGACATCGCCGCGGGTCGCAGCGCCAGGGTATCCAGCATGCCGAGCATGCAGGGATCCTTCGGGGCTGTTCTGGCCGCCTAGCCTTCCTGCCAGAAGAATCCTGAGAGTGACCCCTTCGAAAGGCCCGCCTGTGCAAGCGAGTGCCGTGGTCGAGAGAACGCTCCTGCCCCGCCTCATGTTCTCCTCGAGCCTGATGTCGGCAGCCCTGGACAGGAGCAAGCCTTTCATTCAGGTCCTGCGGCCCGGTCTTTTCAATCAACGATCCACAGCGTTAGCGAATCGATATCCTTCACGAACACACGCTCGCCCGATACCGCTGGCTGGGCCCAGGTTGCACTCTCCGCCACCGAGTACCGCCCCACCACCTCGAATCTCGCTCGATTGCTCCTTGCGACAACGAGTTCGGCATCGTCGTTGAGCAGCAAGAGCAGCTTGCCCGCCTTGACGACAGCGGTGTTGAGCGCCGCCCTGGGCGGGCCGAGCCAAAGGACGCTGCCGCTGCCAACATCTAGCGCAAAGTACTGGCCTCTTGATCTCTGGGACAGGCCATACAAGGTATCGGCGATCACTACCGGCGCGCTCAAATACATCGAAACTGCCGTCGTTTCCCAAACAGTCTCGGTCGCCCACTCGCCATCGCTTCGCACCGGCTTGATAGCAGCGGCACCCTGTTGGTTTCCGCTGACGATGACCGTGTCGCCATGCAGCACCGGCGTTGGGCCTCCCTGATCACCCTTCCAAGGATGGTGCCACAGCAGCGTTCCGCCCGGAAACGATACGCCGATCACACCCTCCTGGGTCACCGAGATAACCTGGCGAACCCCTTCGATGTCGGCGAAGATCGGGGATGCGAAGAACCCTCCTGCGCCCACGGTCCACTCGATGTTTCCCGTTTGGGCACTGAATGCTGTCAGCGGTCCGTAATTGCCCGGATGTGCAATGACGATGCCCTCGTCGGCGATCGGCGACGACGCCGCACCGAAATATGGTGCCTCCCCCGGTGCATCGGTCCGCCAGAGCAGTTCTCCACCAGAGGCATCGAATGCCGCCACGATTCCGCTGATGCCCACCGTGAACAACTTGCCATTCCTGTAGACAGGAGTCGCCTTGGGCCCCGCCCCGTGAACCGCGGCGGGCTCGCCTGGCTCGTACGGCGCAGAATAGCCGGACTGCCAAAGTTCGTCGCCCGTGCTCGCTTCAAGCGCCACCAGGACCTCCCGGCCCTCGCGACGCACAAAAGCGTAGACAACATCGCCAACAACCAACGGAGTGGCATAGCCTTCGCCGATCTCGACCCTCCACTCCAGCTCGAGTTCATCCGGCCACCGGGTGGGCTCGACGAAGGCGCTAGCGGAACCATCACTTCGCAGCCCTCGCCACTGCGTGTAGTCGTCCGAGCTGGTTTCGATCTCGACGCCGCTCGAGCAAGAGATCGATAAGAGCGCAAAGACGAGTAGCGACGGAAGGAACGCGGGCCCGATGTCGAATCGCCGGTTCGCCACCCGGCACCTAGCACCCGCTGCCCTACGGTCAGCGAACCCCCTCACATTGATGGTTTCTCTCTCTCGGTTGACACGATCGAGCCACTGCATCGTACAGCTGTCCACTGCTCTATCCGCCGAGACGCAGGCCGGCCGATCGGAGATCCATGGCATCGTCCCCTTGGACGGGACCTAGTACAGCCACGTTTCTCGCAAGACCGGCGTCCTGGCCGCGCATGCTTGTTCAGACCCGTTCCAATGATTGATTCGTTCGCGTTCCACATCGGTTTGCTTCCTCCGAAGTGGGCTTGCGCGGTTCTCGGCCCTTGTGGGGGAACAAGAAGGAAGCTAGTGGGGTCTATCGGGGATGGCACCAAGGCACGACGGCCATCCGTAGAAGCGACCGTTCCATGCCTGCTGGTCTGTACTGCTGCTAAGTTCGCCAACAGGAGATCGTGATGAGAAAGCTCTTGAAACGGTTAGTCGTTTGGGTTGGCGGCGCACTGTTGCTGGCCGTCGCAGTGGGGATTGGCCTCCAGTGGCTGCTCTCGCTTCTTGCACTGGAGCGAAACCCGCCGCCCGGGGAGCTAGTTGTAGTCAGCGGACGCCAGATGCACCTGCTTTGCCATGGGCAAGGTGCGCCTGCGGTAATTCTTGAGTCGGGGCTTCCCGGCACGTCTCTAGGGTGGGCCGCGGTGATTGAGGACATCGCCGCGTTCACACGGGTGTGCGCATACGACAGGGCCGGGTTCGCCTGGAGCGAGGCGGGGCCTGAACCTCGTACGGCCGGCAACCTCGCCCGCGAGCTCAGGGACCTGCTCCGTGCTGCTGGCGTGGACCCGCCGTTCGTCGTCTCGGGTCACTCTTTCGGGGGCGTGCTCGTGCAGGTGTTTGCGAGCCAGTTTCAGGACGAAGTGGCCGGACTAGTGCTGGTCGACGCCCCCCACCCCGACATCACCGCCCATTTCCCTCCCGGGCACTACGAACGGATGAAAAACCTCGCGTTGATGCCAAGGTTCCTGGGTCCTCTTGGCGTCGCTCGCCTCACGATGCCTATGCCAACTGCCAGCCCAGATTCCCGCCCCAGTTCAGTGCAGGCTGCGGAGAAGCAACTGCTGGCAACGACGCGATCGTTTCGGACCATGGCGTCGGAACTCGAGGTTCTGGGGGAAAGTATGAACCAAGTTGCGGAGACCCCTCTTCGGCTGGGCCAGAAGCCGCTCATTATCCTTACCAAGGGGCGGCGCCGAAAGGGAATGGAACACGTGGATGACACGCAGGAGAGGCATACAGAGCTGTCGGAGAACAGCGACTGGCGAGTGATCAGTGGAGCCGGTCACTTTATCCACCACGAAGATCCCGCAGTCGTGGTGGATGCGATCCGCAGCGTCGTAGAATCCGCCCGCACCCCGCCTGCGGACGCTGCCGCCTCCCAGTAATTCGTGTCTCGGTGCTAGGTCGAGATGGACCGTGATCGAGCTGTGGAATCGATAGGAGTTGACGTATCCGGCGGTCAGAAGGCCCAGACCCGCCGAGTGTGCGTTGCGAGGCAACTTAGCTGCGTCAAGCGTTGCGAAGGTGTCGGTGATTTCAGTTCGCTGAGTCCACTGAAACAGCGCGGGCTTATCCTTCGCTAATGGGGCGCCCACCCGCTAGGCCGCATGTGGGCCGGCCATCCGCTTCCGCGTGCAACTTGCGGCCGATCTGGCGCCGGGACAGATTTCTCCCCACCAGCCGCCGATGCACTTCGGGCTCGGCTCCGTGAACTAAGTCCTCTAGCGGTGCCGAGAGCTGCGCAGCCGCCCCTCTGCCTCAAGTGACCCATATATAATGTTGGTCGCATGGCACACAGGATCTCTAGTCCGCTTTTCGTCATAGCAGCCGCGATCGCCCTAGCCTTGCCGGGACACGCCAAGGTTGACTACCAGTCGGACGTGCGGCCCCTGCTTTCCGACAAGTGTTTCCAATGCCACGGGCCCGATGCGGCGACGCGAACGGTAGACCTGCGGCTGGACCGCCGGGAGGGCCTGTTCGGACACCGCCCGAACGGCACACCCGTGGTTCCCGGAGACCCCGACTCCAGTCTGGTCTTCCAGCGCATCACACACACCGACGCCGCGCTGCGCATGCCGCCGGAGTACTCGCACAAGTCTCTCGAGTCCGCCGATATCGACACCATCCGAACATGGATCGAAGAGGGTGCGGAGTGGACCGGGCACTGGGCCTTTGAGATCCCGAAGCGCCCGGAACTGCCCGCCGTGCGCGATGCGGACTGGGCGCGTAACCCGATCGATCGCTTCGTGCTGGCACGCCTCGAGGAGGAAGGGCTTGCGCCGGCGCCGGAAGCGGACAGGCGCTCGCTGGCGCGCCGAGCCGCCTTAGACGTGACCGGCCTGCCGCCGAGCCCGGAGATCGTGGACGCCTTCGTGGACGACGACCAGCCCGGCGCCTTCCAGCGCTACCTTGACGTTCTGTTCGCTGCCGAGAGCTACGGAGAGCACCGCGCTCGCTACTGGCTGGACGCGGCACGCTATGCCGACACTCACGGCATCCACATCGACAACTACCGCGAGATGTGGCCCTACCGCGACTGGGTGATCAACGCCTTCAACCGCAACCTGCCCTTCGACCAGTTCACGCTCGAGCAAGTCGCGGGCGACCTGCTGCCGAGCCCGACGATGGACCAGCTCATCGCTTCCGGCTTCCATCGCTGCAACGCCACGACCAACGAGGGCGGTGTCATCCCCGAGGAATACGAGGTGATCTACGCCAAGGACCGCGCCGACACCACCGGCACGGTCTTCCTAGGCCTGACGGTCGGCTGCGCGACCTGCCACGACCACAAGTTCGATCCGATCACCCAGCGCGACTTCTATGCCATGACGGCGTTCTTCCGCAACACGACCCAGTACGTCATGGACGGCAACATCTCCGACACTCCGCCGTTCATCATCGTGCCGACCGCAGAGGACCGCGCTCACTACGACGAGCTGCGCGAGACGCTGCGGACGGCAAGGTCCGAGTCGCTGGCCGCTAGCGAGAATCCCGGCGAGGCCTTCGAGGAGTGGCTCGCACAGGGCGGGTACGGCGGTCTGCAGAACCCTCTGGCGACCGCCAAGGTCCCCTTGCACGTGAGCCATGACCGGATCGTTCACGAAGGCACCAATGGACCCTTGGCCCTGCCCGATGGCGTGTCGGCCGCGGAGGGGCCGACCGGCAACCTACAGGCGCTCGAATTCGAGGGCGATGGATTCTTGGAAGTGCCGAATTCGGGCATCGACACGGACACGCCTTTCTCGCTTGCCTTCTGGGTGCGCCACCCCGAGGACGCGGGCAGCTATATCGTGCTGAGCCAGACCGACCCTGACAACAAGATGCGGGGCTGGCAAGTGACGCTGGGGGGGCGGGAAATTATTTTCCGGATGATCGCCGCCAACGAGGACGAGGCTTCGGGCGAGGACAAGGCTTCGGATGAAGATGAAGCTTCGGGTGAAGACGAGGAATTGGATGAGGACACGTCTTCGAACATCGAAATCCGACCCAACAACCAGTATCAGCTTGAACCGGGCTCGTGGCGCCACGTCACCGTCACTTATGACGGTTCGGGGGAACGCGCCGGCCTGAACATCTACTACAACGGCGAGCGAATGCCGTTCCAGGGCAGCGAGTACTTTGCCAAGCTGGACGGCATGGTGGCCTCCGACCAGCCGGTGCTGCTCGGTGGCGGCTTCTACAAGGACGACGGGGAGGTCAAGCCTCGAGGCATGCCAGGGGGCGCCATTGCCGACGTGCGTCTCTACGATCGAGAACTCAGCCTGGAAGAGGCCAATGTCGTGGCGAACTGGCCGTCGCTGGAATCGGCTCGCTCGAAGCCGCCCGCGGAACTTAGCGACTTAGAGACGCACGTGCTTGGCTTGCACTACCTCAACGTCCACGACGAGCGCTATCGAGAACGATTCCAAGCTGCCAAGCGGGCCGAGCGCGGTATCCGGGAGGTGCGCCGACGTGGAGCGGTGACGCACGTCATGCAGGAGCGGGAAGACCGCGAGGCGGCCGCTCACATCCTCTTCCGGGGCATGTACGACCAGCGACGCGACAAGGTGCCGGCCGCGACTCCGGGCTTCCTGCCGTCTCTGGAAGACTCCGGGCCGGTCAACCGGCTGCATTTGGCGCGCTGGCTGATCGCCAACGAGAACCCGCTCACTTCGCGCGTGGCGGTGAACCGCTTCTGGCAGCAGGTCTTCGGGGAGGGCCTGGTGCGCACCAGCGACGACTTCGGAGCGCAGGGCGAGTCTCCTTCGCACCCGGCGCTGCTGGACTGGCTCTCCGTGGAGTTCCGCGAGAACGGCTGGGACGTCAAGCAGCTGCTGCGCACGATGCTGTCGTCGGCCGCGTACCGCCAGTCAGCCGAGGCCGACCAAGCCAAGGTCGGCAAGGATCCCCAGAACCGACTGCTCTCGCGCGGGCCGCGCTTCCGCATGGACGCCGAGATGCTGCGCGACTTCGGACTGGCCGCCACGGGCATCCTTGTGGAGAAGATCGGCGGCCCCAGCGTGAAGCCCTACCAACCGGACGGGGTCTGGGAGTCAGTGGCAATGCTGGGCAGCAACACGCGCCATTACAAGCGCGACGACGGCGACAAGCTCTATCGCCGCAGCCTGTACACCTTCTGGAAGCGGGCCGCGCCTCCCGCTTCGATGCAGATCTTCAATGCTCCGACCCGCGAGCACGCGACGGTGCGACGCGAGCGCACGAACACTCCGCTGCAGGCGTTGGTGACCATGAACGACCCGCAGTTCGTGGAGGCCGCGCGATTCCTCGCGCAGACCGCTTTGAAGCAAGCGCAGCCCGATTTCGCCTCCCGCCTGGACTTCCTGACGAAGCGCTTGCTGTCGCGCGAGTTCAGCACCCATGAGCGGACAGTGGCCGAGCAGAGCCTCGCGGACTTCCTGCGCCACTACGAAGAGGATTCCGAAGACGCCAGCAAGCTGCTGGCGACCGGCGAAGCGACAGTGGACGAGGATCTGCCCGCGCCGGAACTGGCAGCGTGGACCATGATGGCCAACCAGCTGATGAACCTCGACGAGGCATTGAACAAGTAATCGGACGGCGATTCGAAACCGACGGAGGGAAATCTCATGAACCCAGTGCGACAAGCGATCCAGACCGAAACACGCCGGCAGTTCTTCTCGCGCCAAGCGAAGGGGATCGGCGGCATCGCGCTCGCCAGCCTGATGGCAGACGAAGCGCGCGGTTCGGACAACGAGCGCATCGGCGGCCTGCCGCACCTGCCTCACTTCGCGCCGACCGCCAAGCGCTGCGTCTACCTGCACATGATGGGCGCGCCGCCGCAGATGGACCTGCTGGATTACAAGCCGGCGATGAAGGACTGGTACGACAAGGACTTGCCGGAGTCCATCCGCCAGGGCCAGCGCCTGACGACCATGACGTCCGGCCAGGCGCGCTTCCCGATCGCGCCATCAGTGTTCAAGTTTTCGCAGCACGGCCAGAGCGGGGCTTGGATCTCCGAGCTGCTTCCCCTGACCGCGAGCATGGCGGACGACATCTGCATCATCCGCTCGATGAACACCGACGCGATCAACCACGAGCCAGCGATCACCTTCATCCAGACCGGTCGCGAGGTGGCGGGGCAGCCCTGCATCGGCTCGTGGATCTCCTACGGCCTGGGCAGCCTCAACGCCGACCTGCCGACGTTCGTGGTGATGAACGCCGAGCGGAGCCATCCCAAGGCCGGCCAGCAGGCGATCTCGGCCAAGCTGTGGAGTTCTGGCTTCCTCTCGCCCGAGTACGCGGGCGTAGGCCTGCGGGCCGGCGGCGATCCGGTGCTCTACGTCAACAACCCCCAGGGCGTCACCCCGACTGTCCGGCGGCGCATGCTGGACGGGCTCGCCGAACTGAACCAAATGCAGCACGAGCGCATCGGCGATCCAGAGACGCTCGCGCGCATCGAGCAGTACGAGATGGCGTTTCGCATGCAGAGCTCGGTGCCCGAGATGAGCGACCTGTCGTCCGAGCCCGAGAGCACGTGGAAGCGCTGGGGCGAAGAGGCGCGCGAGCCCGGCAAGTTCCAGAACGCGGCCCTGATGGCTCGGCGCCTGGTCGAGCGCGGCGTCCGCTTCGTGCAGATCTACCACCGAGGCTGGGACGTGCACGGGGATGCCCCGATCGTGCTGCCCGCGCAGGCCCGCGACGCCGATCGCGGGGCTTGGGCGCTGATCCAGGATCTTAAGGAGCGCGGCCTGTTCGACGAGACGCTAGTAATCTGGGGCGGCGAGTTCGGCAGGACGATCTACTCGCAAGGCGAGCTGACCCCGACCAACTACGGCCGTGACCACCACCCGCGCTGCTACAGCCTGTGGATGGCGGGCGGCGGCATCAAGGGCGGGATGGTGTACGGGGAAACTGACGACTTCTCGTACAACATCGTCAAGGACCCGGTGCCTATTCACGACTACCAGGCTACGCTGCTGCACCTGTTCGGGATCGACCACGAGCGCTTCACCTACAAGCACCAGGGCTTGGATGCCAAGCTCACCGGCGTAGAGCAGGCCCACGTGGTGAAGCCGATCCTGGCGTGAGCCAAGGGCCTATAATCGGACACAGGATCGGGCGTCCGGGCAGTCGCCGCGCCTTCGGGCACGGAGGAAAGTCCGGTCTCCGCAGGGCAGCGTGCCGGCTAACGGCCGGGCGGCATCCCCGTGAGAGGATGTCGACGGACAGTGCCACAGAAAACATACCGCCCCGGCTTGCCGAGGTAAGGGTGAAATGGTGCGGTAAGAGCGCACCGCGTCGCGGGCGACCGGGACGGCAGGGTAAACCCCACGCGGAGCAAGGCCAAATAGGGGGCGATGCGGCGGCCCGCCGCGCTTGAGTTCCGGGTAGGTCGCTAGAGGCGTCTGGCAACAGGCGTCCCAGATGAATGGCTGCCGCCCGCCTGCGGGCGGGTACAGAAACCGGCTTACAGGGCGTCCGATCCTACCTGCGGCGCAAAGCGCGTCCCGCCTCGAGGGACTCGCTAGGCGGCGTCCTGCGCGACGACCAATTCGCCCCGCATGACGGTGACCGCCTTTCCGGACAGCGTGACCCGGTCACCGCGGACCACGACCTTGACGAGCCCGCCACGCTGTGATGCCTGCCACGCGGTGAAGTCGGCCCTTCCAAGCCGACGCTGCCAGTACGGGCCCAGGCAGCAATGCGCGGACCCGGTGACCGGGTCCTCGGCGATGCCGGTGCCCGGAGCGAAGAAGCGGGACACGAAATCGAATCCTTTCGTGTCGGCGAGAGCAGTGACGATGATGCCGCGAGTGTCGATTTCCGAGAGGCGCCGGGCGTCTGGGGACAGACCGCGGAGCGTTGCTTCGGACGTGACCTCCACCAAGTAGTCGAAGCGGTTGCGCCCGACGTACACCGGATTGGCATTCAGGCCGGCAGCCAGAGCCTCCGGGACGGCCGTCGGCTGATCGGGCTCGGCGGGAAAGTCCATCTCGATCCAGCCGTCGCGCTGGTTGGCCGACAACTCGCCGGAACGCGTGTGAAAGACGGCTCTCGAGCCATCGGCGAGGCATCCACTCTCCCATAGCACGTGCGCGCTCGCGAGCGTTGCATGGCCGCACAGGTCGACTTCGACGGCTGGCGTGAACCAGCGAAGGTCGTATGCACCGTCGTCGCGACGGACCAAGAATGCAGTCTCCGACAGGTTCATCTCGCGCGCCACGTGCTGCATCCACGCGGCATCGGCCGGGCGAGACAGCACGCAGACAGCCGCCGGATTGCCACCAAATGGCCGACTGGTAAAGGCGTCGACCTGCGTGATCGTCAACGGCAAGGTGGTTCCTCTCCTGTCAGGATACGGCAGGCAACGCAGCCCTTCGGGAAGAGTGCTGCCAATCCCGCTTGGCCCGGAACGCCGGCCCGTTCAACCGCAGGGCTGTGCCACACAATGACCGCATCGAAGCTACACTACTAGCGGTTTGTGCCGCCGATCTCAGCCAAGGCTCAGCTGCCTCTCACATCTGAGCCGGCGATTGAGCTCTCGGCTGGCGGCGCACACTTCAGTCCCATGAACATCCGCACACTCTTGGCCCTGCTATTCCTACTTCTGATTGCGTTGGCATCGACGGCCCAGCGCGACCGCCCCGAGGCATTTCAGATCAGTCGTGACAACGTCGATCAGATGCCCTCTGGAAAGGAAGCAGACGGCCTGCCGGGCGACTTCGTCCTTCGAAACGACAAGATCGAGGCTCTCGTCTCCGGAACTCAACCCTTTCGCCGCGCCAACATGACGACAGAGTACGGAACCGTCCTTCAGGGCTGTCTGTACGATCTCGACGCACGAGGCGCGGGGAACGATCAGATCACCGCCCTGAGACCAGGCGGGGAATCGGGCTATCTCTCCCGGGTCACGGTTGTCGAGGACGGTTCGTCCGGCGCCGCCGTTGTTGAGGCGGTGCGCACCGCAGCCATTGGCGACGGCCTCTACTCGCGCCACGAATACAGACTGGAACCCGACTGGCCCTTTCTGCTGGTGACGTCGACCTACCGAAACGAGTCTGAGAAATCCATATCCGTCTCCCCGGCACCCGTATGGAAGGGGCTTGAGAACGAGCAGATTGTCGACGGCATCATGATCGGCGACAGTATCGACCCGTTCGACAAGCGGGCATACGCGATCGTGTCCGCCGATGCAGAACCCGTGCCCGACGAGACTGCACTAGAACCCGGGCAAGCGCGAACATTCAGAATTCGAGTCGCGGTGGCCGATTCGCCCTTGGCAGCGTACGGTCTGCTGGCAGCCGAGCAGGGGCCCACGGGCGAGGTTGAGGGTGCCATCACGGACACGACGGGGCAGCCCGCCATTCACGGCTCGCTTGCGGTCTCCATCGCGGGAGAGTGGGTATTGCAGTACCCGGACGCGGAGGGCCGTGTTGCCTTCCGGCTTCCCGCGGGACGCTACGACGCTCAGTTCCGGGATATCGGCCGCGACGTGGTCGAGAGGACGATCTCGGTAGAGCGCGGCAAGAAGACCCGCCTTGATCTTGAGCTGGCTCCGGCGTCGGCCGTGAGTGTCGCGATTCGCGATGCGGGCGGCAACCCATCTCCGGGCAAGGTGCAGTTCATTGGCGTGGACGGGACAGAAACGCCGAACTTCGGCACCGACTACCGTGTCCACGGGGGCAATCACCAGTACCAGACCCACGACGGACGGGTCAGGCAGCAAGTGCCTCCGGGCAACTACCTCTTGCGGGTCACGCTTGGACCCGAGTACGACCTGGTCGAGCGGCGCGTCCGGGTCGAATCCGGAGAGACCGTGGAGGTCGAGGTCGCATTGGAGCGAACGGTTGACACTACGGGCTGGATCAGCACGGACTACCACGCGCACTCAACGCCTAGCGGCGACAACTACTGCAACACGAGGGACCGGATCATCAACTTCGCCGCGGAGCAGATTGAGTTCGCGCCGACCACCGAGCACCAGCGCCTGTACGACTGGTCTTCCCAGATCGAGCAGCTTGGCCTGACCGACCGGATCAAGACCGTTCCCGGCATCGAACTGACCGGCAGCGGCCAGCATTTCAACGCGTTTCCGATCAAGCCGGATCCGCTGGCGCAGAACGGCGGCGCGCCGTTGTGGCACTTCGATCCGCGGATCAACGCGATCACGCTGCGGAACTGGGGTACGCCTACGCTGGACGGGGGCTCTCGCATCGATCCGGCTCCGAATGCCCGGACTCGGACCGGTCTCTTCGGAGGAGGCCCCGATCGCTGGGTGCAGGCGAATCATCCGGATGTCGGCGGCGTGTTTTTCGACCGGAATCGCGATGGCGTCGAGGATGGCGGGTTCGTCGGCTTTGAAAGACTCATTGATGCGGCCGAGGTATGGAGCGCGGAAATCCTCAACTTGAATCCGAGATACAACACCCGCGAAGGGGCGAACCGTACGTTCGGATGGCTGCAAATGCTGAACCAAGGCCGCCGCGTTTGGTGCGTTGCGGTCAGCGACGCGCACCGGATTTTCGGAAACGGTGTCGGTGGATGGCGCACCTATGTGCCGAGCTCGACCGACTGGCCGATCGAAATCGACCACGAGGAGATCGTCCGCAATTCGAAGGCAGGGCGCATGATGATCACCAACGGTCCGTTCCTCGAAGTGACCTCGGGAGAGGGCCTGCCAATCGGTTCGACGGTAATCGGCGAAGGCTTCGTCGAGCTGAAGATCCGGGTGCAGACGCCAAACTGGATGGAAATCGACCGGGTGCAGGTCTTGGTCAACGGGCGGCAACCGGACCAGTACAACTTCCGAAGGCAGGAGGACCCCGCGATGTTTCGAGAAGGGACCGTGAGCTTTGAGAAAACCGTCCGGGTGGAGCTACAGCAGGACGCCCACCTCATCGTCGTGGCTATCGGAGAGGGCTCCGACCTCGAGCAGGGCTGGGGGCTCAATCCCTATGGAGAGATGCATCCAGTCGCCTACACGAATCCTATCTTCGTGGATGTGGACCGAGACGGATTCGAGGCCAACGGGGACACCCTCGGACATCCGCTGATGACCTCGCCGCGCGCTGACTGATCTTCCAATCGCCCCCTATTCCTCAAGCCAGACAGGGCTCGTCCAGGCGATTTCGCCATCTTCCAGCGTCACGCGCAGGTAGTAGAAACTCGGCCCTTCAATGGGTTGCTGGTCTGTGAATTCGATTGCAGCAGCGGACTCTCCCGGCGAGGTCGCATACACGAATTCGTTGCTGCGACAGATTTCGATCGACTGTATCGGCTGCGGGGACCGCACGTCAGCAGTGATCATGACTGGGCCGCCGCTCTGCGCGACTTCGCCCATCAAGCGGCCGTTCACCCGAAAATCAATCTGAATCCTAGCCGCTGTCGTTCCGAACGTCCGCCGGGCGCGAATCCCTTCCAAGATGGCAGCCCGTGTCTTTTCCCTGGCCCAGACAGCCGCCTTGCCGAGGCCGCCGCCGTGGTCGGGGCTGGCAATCACGCCGATCTTTAGTCCCTGGCCCCAAGCGTCCTGGATATAGCTGCCGGGCTGGCCGGTGGCACGGATCGCGTGCCGCGGGGCACCGGCGTACTCGTACGAGCCCCGGTGCTGGAAGATCTCTGCCACAGGCTGGGCTTCCTCGTCTGCGAAGTCCCAATCGACTGGTACGTTGCCGGTGTCTGCGAGCTGGTGCGGGATCTGAACGAAGTCGGCCTTCATGGCCCGCAGTTCGCTCCAAAGATCCGCCGGGGAATCGCCGTTGTAGGCCGTCCACCACTTGGGAAAGTAGGGATCGGCGAATATCAGGTTGCGGTGGCCGTAGTAGCCCCAGGGGCGCTGCTCGTCGTAGTCTTCGAAGCTTGAGGTCCACTCCTCACCGAGAAAGGTCACGAGCCGGCCGACATCATGGTTTGCACGAACCATCTTGGCCGAATAGTTCCATAGGTAGGGAACGATGTTGTAGCCGTGATCGGTCATGGCGACGAAGTCGAGTCGATTGATGTCTCGGCGGCACTGGTAGTTCTCGTCCAGTGACTGGTCGCCGCAGCGGTTGCAGATCGAAATGTCCGAGTGTTCGTGCAGCTCGCCGTAGTAGAGGTAGAACCGTTCTCCGTTGTATTCGATGGACGGGGTCTCGGAGTCCTCCCCATACTGCGCGTGAAGCAACGCCGGATCGAACGGCTCGGCGGGCTCTTCCAAGGCCGCGAGGCTCATGGCCGGAGCAGCAGGCGGCGCTTGCGCGGTATCGACCGATGCGAGCAAGATTTGGGATCGGGCGCTGTCCGTGAAGTCGGGGTCGGACTGCGACCAGGTGTCGGAGAAGTTGTCGGCCTGAAAGGCCAGCAGTATCCGGTCCCCCTTGATCGCCATTGGCGCTGGGCGGTCCAGCGACCGCCGTTGAGACAGAGTCCTCGGTCCGATCCAGTCCGCGCCGGTAAATCCCACAAGTCGCGCCTGCCATCCTCCTCGCGGCTCCCGCGGCTGCATGAATGCAATCCACAAGCGGCCCTGCGCATCGATTGCAGCCGATGCTGCCTCCGACCGCGCCTTGGCGAGCGGTGACGAGTTCCAGTAGTCCGGAGGAGCATCCAATCCGCGCGGCGTGACTCTCGCGGCAACCAAGTGGCGCTCATTCGTCCTGCCGACGTGGTACCTCTCCATGCGGGCGTGTTCGTAGACGATCCAGAGGTCGTCATCGTGAGCCAGCAATCGGGGGTGGCGATCAATGCCGGGCGAAGAGGTCAGCCGCCTGACCTCTTCCCATTCGCCCGCAGTAGACCTCTGGCGAAGATACACGTCGTAGTTGTGGTCGCGATAGCTATGCCATGAGACCGAGACGCGCCCGTGGCGGTCGGCGGCCACGCTCGGCCCGTAGTTCGAAGGGCTGTCCGCACTCACGCGCACGTGCTCGGCGACAAGGCCATCGCGAAGCGATGCCGAGTAGATTCGACGTTTGGAGTCCGCATTGCTTTCCCAAGCCACGAAGAGCGTCCCGTCATGCCATGCTGCGGCGGGCTTGATCTGACTCTCGGGCCCGGTGGCAATGCGAATCGGCTGGGTAGGGCCGTTGGCCCCCACACGGATGGCGTGGATATCCCAATTTCCGTCAATTTCGCGAGCGAAAACGAAATGTGCGCCGGCCTCATCGGCTGCCGCATCCAAGTCCAGGAGGTAAGTGCCCGCGCCGCCCAGCGCCACCCATTCGTCCTGCTTGAGGAAGCGGTCCCCCTCATGCGAATACCGCGCGACTACCAGCGCGTCCGCACCGTTTCGGTAGCTTATCCATCCAACGAATACGTCGCCCGACGGTGTCGCTGCGAGAGCAGGCTCGTCGTTGAACCCTTGGTGCGGCTCGACGGCCGTGATCCAAGGCGTGGGCGTTGGGTTCGGCGGGCGGGGCGCCGTGTCCTGAGGCGGAGCCGCTGTCTCTATGTCGGTCGTCTCTGAGCAGCCCGCGCCAAACATGATGGCAGCGACGCAGCAAAGCGTTAGGGAGCACTCTCGGAGCATCGCCTTATGTTGTATCAGGGAGAGAATCGCGGTCTAGATGATGGCCGCCGACAATCCCATTCCGTTTCGCATCCGAGCCTGTGATGTGGCCTGGATTGTGCGCTTGCCAAGGACAACTTGGCCCGGCAGACGCGCTGGTGCGGATGCCCGTGCAGCCGTGTTCAGCGGGGTCTTTCGCCAGCCGCGTGGCGGGGACGTTGCGGCCGCGGGCAGCAGTCGCTGGGACACTCGTCAGGCCTAGCGGGCAAATCCCCGATGCAAGCCCTCGTAGGCTCGCCTTCCACGCGCTCACGGATTAGATCGCGCACAGCTGATACGAAGACCGGACACGTTCCCACCGTCTCGGCCCGCACGAACGAAATTCCGGCTGCACTGGCGCGCGCAGCAGCTTCGAAGTCAAGGTCATATGCGACCTCGACGTGATCGGAGAGAAACCCGATCGGCACGATGCAAACGTGTCTCACGCCTTCGGCCCCGAGCGAATCGATGCGGTCGCCTATATCTGGTTCGAGCCAAGGTTGGGTGGGCGGCCCGCTACGGCTCTGGAAAACCAGCTCCCAATTGTCGCTGCCGATCTGCTCGCCGACTAGGCGGGAGGCCTCGCGGAGTTGGGCGACATAGTCGCAGGTGTGCGCCATCGACAAGGGAATGCTGTGCGCCGTAAACAAGAGCCTTGCCCCAGCGCGGTCGGACGCACCGAACTGAGACAGGGCAGCGCGAGCGCGTTCAGCCACTGAACGGATGAAGCCGGGATGGTTAAAGAAGACGCGGATCTTGTCCACGCGTGGCGCACTATCGCCGACAGCCGCGATGGAGTCGACGATGTTCTCGCGGTATTGCCGACACCCCGAGTACGAACTAAATGCCGACGTCACGAACGCCAGCGCCCGCCGCACACCGTCACGAGCCATCGCCCGCAACGTGTCTGGCAGGAGCGGGTGCCAATTGCGGTTACCGAAATAGATCGGCAGATGCGGGCCCTTGGCCTCGAGTTCCGCGCGCAATGCCGAGATTAGAGCTCGGTTCTGGTCATTGATGGGGCTTCTGCCACCGAAGCTGTAGTAGTGCTCGGCAACCTCAAGCAATCGGTCCCTAGGCACACCCCGCCCGCGCACTACGTTCTCCAGAAACGGAATGACGTCCTCCGCCCGCTCTGGTCCACCGAACGAAACGACCAGAACGGCGTCGTATCCCCCTGCACTCATTGCACGGTCACGTTCCCGACAGTCGTTTGGGCGGGCTCTACGCTTCGTGCCCAGGGGTTGGGCTGCGAAGTTCAGGCAGCCGCCGTCGGCAGCTCGAAACGTACATTATCACCGCTCACAGACTGGGTGTCGAGTGTCAGTGCCCTGCCCTATGCATGGTTCATCCCGATCAGACGTCTCGGGGCGAAGACCTACTGGCTGCCCAGCGCGCAAAACGCACGCCAGCCTTGCAATTCAGGCTGCCATTGACCAAGCGCCATACCGCGACCCCTAGGATGAAGTCATGGCCTTTCAGTTTTTTGTGAACCGAATTCAAACAAGCCTGGTCACCGCGCTCATCGGACTGCTCTCAATCTTCGTGGCAGCCCCGGACTCGGCCGCCCAAGAGCGGCCGGATGTGGCCGGACTGGAGCTGCTGGCCGATGCCGGGGCCTTCTCGGACGAGCATTCGGAGAAGACAGGCGAGGGCCAAGGCGGGGAGTCCGAAGAATCCGGCACGCAGTACGGCTTGTCGGACACCGCCAAGGAGGCCCGTAGCGGGATTGAACTGGTCATCGGATTCGACACCGCGCGAAGGGCGTTCGCCGGCACTGTCAGGAACGCGACAGACGCGACAGTTCGGCAGGTCCGCGTGGAAGTCCATTTGTCGAACGGTGCCGAGCTCGGCCCCACGCCTAGCGTGGACTTGAGGCCGGGCCAGAGCGCACCAGTCGAACTCCGCGCCGGCTCACAGGAATTCAACAAGTTCAGCACCCATGTCGAGATTGGCGCCGGCGAGCACGGCGACGAGCACGGCGGCCGGGAACGCGGCGAACATCGAGACCGGAGAGGCGGTGAACACAGCGGCCGCGAGGGCGGCGAGCACCGGGACCGGGAAGGCCGCTAAGTCTGAAGTCCTTTCTCCGGCCCAAGCAATCGCAAGTCGGAGCACTACAGCGAGTTCCGCAAGGAGTGCAGCTTCATCCGCAGGCCGTCGTAGTAGGACCTGTCCAACCGTTGCTTCAGCGAGAATCGATAGACGTCCGTCTGACGCGCGAAGGCCTCGCTACCGCCCAGGACGTGAACTTCCAAGCGGTAAGGATCGGACGACCAAACGGCTTCCACGTCGCGATCGAGTCGCCACGCCCGCGAATGGCCGCGCCTCTCGGTCGAGTAGATAACCCACTCGGGCGTGAAGTAGAGCGTTCCTTCTGATCCGCGAAGAAGCCGCACATTCTTGGCAGGGATCGCCACTTCCGCATCGGCAGGCTCCCGAACGACTCGATCCGTAGCAGGCCTTCCGATGCGGTCGACAACCCTCGCGTGGAGCTCGTCCGGGAATGTACCGTCGACCAAGACAAACCGGTACCAGCGGTCCCGACCAAGTCGCGATATCGAGTCCCTGTAGCTCTGGATCGCCACCTCGGTCGGACCTGTTCGGTCAAGGTGCTGGACGTCCTCGAAGCTCCATTCCAGCACTTGCTTGGTCTCCTTTTCGGGCTGGAACCTGATGCCGTCTTCATGAATGCTGAGGGTTCCGCCCACATCCGGCCTAACGGCCTTCTTCCACTTGGCCTCGAACGTGGTCTCCGCCCCTGCGAGCGACAAGGCGAGGAGTAACAATGTCGGTAGCTTCATGTTGTGGCCTCCTTAACGGCGGTTGGTCCGGTCTCTCCGGCAAGGCGGGTCAGCGACCGCACATTTCGGTAGTAATAGAGGACGGGAAAGATCACCAGGACAACGAATGCCGCCGTGGCGACGCCTCCGAACAAGGGCGTTGCAATGCGTTTCATCACATCCGCGCCAGCCCCCGTGCTCCACATCACGGGCATCAGACCGAGCATGTCGGTCGCGACGGTCATCGCGATCGGTCTCACGCGGGCGACCGCAGCTCCTTGGATCGCGGTCACCAAGTCCGCGGGTCGCCCGAACAGCCCCTTGCGCACGAATTCATCGCGGGAGATGTCGAGGTATTGCCAGAAGACGATTGCCGTCTCGGCATATAGACCCGCGAGCGCAATGAGACCGACCCAGACCGCGATGCTGAGGTTGTAGTCCAAGACTGCCAGGGTTAGGAACGCGCCGCTAAGGGCAAGCGGGACGCCCGCCAGCACAACGACGGCGGTGAGGGCGGATCCGGTGCTGACCAGAAGCACCGAGAACACGATCACGAGCGCGAGCGGAACGAGGAGCCGCAGGCGGTCCTCGACGCGTTGCATGGACTCGAACTGGCCGCTCCATGCGAGCGAGTAGCCGGCGGGCATCGTTACGCTGCGCTCCAATTCCGCGCGCGCGCCGTCCATGTAGGTGCCGATATCGATGCTCGGGTCAACATCGACATAGACCCATGCGTTAGGCCTGGCGTTCTCGCTCTTGATCGCGGCAGGCCCGGACGAGTACCTTAGGTCCGCCAGTTGGGACAGCGGGAGCTGGTGGCCCATCGGCGTCGTAACCAGAACGTCACGCAGCGCCGGCATATCCGACCGCAGGTCTCGGCTGTACCGCAGGTTGACCGGAAACCGCTGGAGACCTTCGACCGTCGTTCCGACCTGAACCCCTCCTAGGGCGGTGTGGATCGCCTCTTGGACTTGGTCTATGACCAGCCCGTGGCGAGCAATCGTGTCGCGATCGATGTCAATGTCCAAGTAATTGCCTCCCATCACACGCTCCGCATATGCGCTGAGCGTGCCGGGAACGGCGCGAACAACGGCCTCGATCTGCTTGCCCAGTCGTTCGAGGACCTCCAAGTCCGGGCCCGCGACCTTGATGCCGACCGGCGTCTTGATGCCTGTCGTGAGCATGTCCAGCCGGGTCTTGATCGGCATGGTCCAGGCATTGGTGAGCCCGGGCACATCGACCGCCTCCTGCAATTCGGCGACAAGCCTCTCGGGCGTCATCCCGGGCCGCCACTGATCGCGGGGCTTGAGCCTGATTGTCGATTCGAACATGGAGAGCGGAGCGGGGTCCGTAGCCGTATCGGCACGGCCGGCTTTCCCGAACACGTGCTCCACCTCGGGAAACGTCATGATGATCTTGTTGGTCTGCTGCACGAGCTCGCGTGCCTTGGCGATCGAAACGCCCGGCAGCGTCGTGGGCATGTACAGGAGGTCGCCCTCCCAAAGAGGAGGCATGAATTCCGATCCGAGCCGCCGGTAGGCGCCGAACGATCCGCCCAGCACGGCCAGTGCGATCAGCAGCATGATGACGCGGTGACGCATGGCGATTCCCAGCACGGGCCGGTATGCCCAAACCAGCAGCCGGCCAAGCGGATTGCGGGCCTCCGAGGAACGGCGCTTGCGAACAGCAAGGCTGACAAGAACCGGCACCAAGGTGACCGAGAGCAGTGCCGCACTGGCCATGACCAGCGTCTTCGTCCACGCAAGGGGCCGAAACAGCCGCCCTTCCTGCTCCTGGAGAGCGAATACGGGCAGGAACGAGACCGTGATGATCAGCAGCGAGAAGAAAAGCGTCGGCGCGACCTCGCAGCACGAGTCACGGACGATCTGCCAGCGTGGCTTGCTATCGCCATCCCTCGCCATGTGCTGGTGGGCGTTCTCCACCATCACGATCCCCGCGTCCACCATCGTTCCCACGGCGACGGCTACGCCGCCGAGCGACATGATGTCGAGATGCACGCCGAGCAGGCTGGCGACGATGCCTGCGGCCAGGACGCCGACCACGATGGTGGCGACGGCGACGAATCCACTGAGGACATGGAAAAGAAACAGCAGGCAGACAATTCCGACGATGACGAACTGCTGCGTCAAGCTGGACCGCAGGCTCTCGATCACGCGGTCGATGAGTGATGTCCTGTCGTACGCGACTTCGAGGGAGACTCCTTCCGGAAGCTGGGGCTTCAGTTCCGCCAGCCGACTCTTCACACGCCGAATCACTTCCCTCGTGTCGGCCCCTTGGCGCACGATCACGATCGCTCCGACGGTCTCGCCTTGCCCGTCCCACTCTGCCAGCCCCCGGCGTATCTCTGGCCCGACATCAACTCGCGCCACATCGCGCAGCCGTACCGGGGTGCCGGTCCGGTCAGTGCCAAGCGAGATCTTGCGGATGTCGTCTATGGACTCTATGTACCCGCGCCCACGGATCATGAACTCCTTTTCGGCCAATTCGAGGAGTCGTCCGCCCACGTCCCGGTTGCTTCGCTGTACGGCCTCCTTGATGCGCGAGATCGGAATGCCGTAGGCCCTCAGCTTGAGCGGGTCGATTGCGATCTGGTACTGACGCACATAGCCGCCGACGCTCGCTACCTCGGCGACGCCAGGAATCCCGGTGAGTTCGAATCGCAGGAACCAGTCCTGCAGAGAGCGGAGCTCGCTCAGGTCGTGACGATCCGATTCCAATGCGTAGATGAAGGCCCAGCCGACCCCTGTCGCGTCCGGGCCGAGGGACGGGGACACACCCTCCGGAAGCTGTTCAGCAACCTGGCCCAGCGTTTCCAACACCCTCGATCGAGCCCAGTAGAGATCAGTGCCGTCCTCGAACAACACGTAGACAAGCGAGAATCCGAAGAACGAATACCCTCGTACGACCTCTGCGTAGGGCACGCCGAGCATTTGGGTTGTCAGCGGATAGGTGATCTGGTCCTCGACGATCCTTGGGGACTGGCCGGGGTACTGCGTGTAAACGACGACTTGGACATCAGACAGGTCGGGCAAGGCGTCGAGCGGCATCTGACCGATCGAATAGACACCTGCGACGGCCACCATCAACGAGACGACCAAGACCAGCAGCTTGTTCTGAAGCGACCATTCGACGATTCTGCTGAGCATGAGCCCGAACCAACCCCTCTAGTGACCGCTGTGACCGTCGTGACCGGAACTTTCCGAGAGCCTGTCGATCGCCACTTGCAAATTGCTCTCCGAGTCCAGAAGAAACTGCGACGAGGTCACGACGCGCTCTCCCTCGGCCAGTCCGTCCACGATCTGGATTAGCCCTTCGCTCTCGATCCCCAGATCGACCTCGTGAGGGACGAAGACCCCGTCGCCCGCATCTACGATCACGACGTTCCGGTCGTCCCCGGAACGCAGGACGGATTGCGCAGGAACGACGAGGGCACCCTTGGCACCGGCCAATCGGAACTCGATGGTGGCGTACATCTTCGGCCGCAGCCTTCCGTCCAAGTTCTCGACTTCGACATAGCCAGCCAACGTCTGTGTCTGGGGATTCATCGCAGGCTCGAAGAAGAGCAGACGGCCATGCCACTTGCGTCCCGGGAACGCGTCAATGGAAATTTCCGCCCGCATGCCAGCCCGCAGGTCACGAAGGTAGTGCTCGTAGAACTCGACCTTCGCCCACAGGGTCGAGTGATCGGCAATCTTGAGAATGGTCATGCCCGGCGCGGTCTTGACCCCCTCCAACGAATCGGCCATCTTCTCGACGACATACCCGGAAGCCGGGGAGTAAGCCTCCAGAGTCCGGCTGACCCTGCCGGCCGACCTCAATTCGTCGATCTGCTGGTTCGTCAGGTCCCAGGAGCGCAGCCTCTCTGTCGCCGCCTGCACGAGGGCCTCGGCGCGACGCACTGCGTCCGTATACGCATCCGCCGCTTTCAGCCGATCGAGGTACTCAATGGATGCGAGGAATTCCTCCTGCGCAGTCACGAGCCCGGGGCTGTAGATCTCGAACAGCGTGTCGCCTTCCGAGACGCGCTCTCCCACGGTGCTGACGCGGGGGTTCTCGATCCACCCACCGTACTTCGTGCTGACAGAGACCAGCTTCGCCTCGTCCTGATCTAGGTAGCCGATCGTGCGGATCCGGGCAGGCAGGTCGGCCCGCTCGACGGCCGTGGTTCGCACGCCGAAGTTCTGCAAGAAGCTCTTGCTTACCCTCACGCCTGCCTGTTCGACCTCGTCTGGGGCCTCGGGGGAGGCGATCGGAACCAGGTTCATTCCGCAGATCGGGCACTGCCCCGGGCCTTCCAAGGCAACCTGAGGATGCATGCCGCAGGTGTAAAGCCCAGCAGTCTCGGATTCGGAGTCGACGCCGCCGGCGCGGGACATGATCTGGCTGGCCCAGCTGGTGTGACGTCCAGCAGTCTCGGACTCAGGGCCTAGAGAATTCTCAGCCGGCGTGCCGCCCACGGGCACGCCGAAGTACGCGATCGCAATTCCTGCGACGATCACTGCCACGCACGCGACCACAAGCGCCGCTGCTTTCGGCTTCGTCATGATTGCATCTCCTCTGGCACGGCCGCGCCGATCGCCCTCTCGAGATCGGCCACCGCTTTCAGGTAGTCCGCTTGGAGGCGCGCCAATCCCAGCTGCACATCCAAGAGGGTGCGCTGGATATCGAGCAGCCCGGTCACCTCGATCGTTCCGTTCGAGTAGGCGGCCAGCGTCGACTCGAGCGCCTGCTCGGCCTGCGGGACCAACGTGCTCTCGAAGAGGCGTATCTGGCCTTCGATGTTCTCGATCCGGAACGAGAGCGAGCGGATCTCCGCCTCCATCGCCGAAACGGAGTCCCGGTAGGCGAGCCGAGCCGCGGAGAGCCGTTCAGAGGCCTCCCGTATTCCGGCGTCGTACTTGCGGCGAAACAGGGGCAACGTAGCGCCGACCGAGACCGCGTAGGAATCCTTGCCGTTCCCGGGAATCGGCATTCCGGCGAGCTCGGTCCCGCGAGCCCGAATATTGCCCCAGGCCAGGCCAAGGGTCAGATCCGGCCGATGCCGGATTCTCGCGAGATGGACCCGCTTCTCGGTCTCCTCGATCCTCCGAAAGGCGGCTCGGACCTCGGACCTCGCCCATCGCCCGATCTCCGATAGCGACTTGCGCTCCAGATTCAGGCCGGGGAGGTCGGGCAGGAAGACCTCGCCGATCTCGGCATCGGCAGGAACGTCGCGCAGGGAGTTCAGCATTGCCTCTAAATCAACCCTCTGGCTCAGCAGTTGCTGGCGCCTGTGAACCGCGTGCATGATCTGCGCCTGCAGCCGCAGGGAGTCGGCCTGCAAGCCAAAGCCCTGCGCGTAGCGGCGACGGGCGATTTCTTCGAAGTGCCCGAGCAAGGCTTCGTCCTCGCGAGTCTTAGCGAGCGCGCGGTCCAGATAGCCGAGGTCATAGTAGGCGCGCTTGACGCGAAGGACGATCTCGGCCCGCGTGGCGGAATACAGCTCGTCATGGACCTCAGCCGACTTGGATGCGAGCTGGCTCTTGGCAGCGCGCTTGCCCAAGCCGGGAATACCCTGGGAGACCGAGAGCATTCGTTGCTGCGGGCCGACCCTCGTTTCGACCGTGCGGGCGAACTGAGTGAAAGAAACAGTGGGGTCGGGCAGCGCGGCTTCCTGCGGGCCTCGATGACGCGCAGCCTGGTAGTCGGCAAACGCCCGGAGCACCCGTGGGTTGGCCCCGAGTGCGTCTTCGATCAGCGCCTCGAGGCGCTCGTCGCCGTGCGTTGCGTAGGTGCCAGACGGCGTCGCCGCAGCCAGAGCCATGCCGGCGACAAGATGAATGAACATTCCCGCTTCCTCCTATCCGGTTCAGTTGGAGCCGCTCAACGCGGAATTCCGCGTCTTGCCGGCCCGTGGCCTGCTAAGGAATCGCGGCGCCTACAGGGAGCGGGGAGGCCCCCAGGCAGACCGCAAGACCACGACGGGAGGGCTGGATGCCCGGCCCGTCACGGAATCGAAGGGAATGCTATATGAGCAGGACCGAGTGCAGGATGTATGCCGGAGCGCCCCGCGGCGCCTCCGCCATCGAGTCTCGGCTGGCGTGCGAGCAAGCTGGCCCTATCCCGGCCTCGGTCGCGACTCCGCTCTGCAGCGCACCGACGCAAAGCATTGCTTGGTCGACGGACCGGTCCCCGCTGGGCGCGCGCACTGCGTCATCAACGGTGCAGTCCGACTCGCAGGGAGCGCCGTCCTCGCTGGCAGGCACCGCTGGTTCGCTGCCACAGTCGTGGGAATCCGGGGCTGGCTGGGCGGGAACCGCTGCCAGACAGAGGCAGATCCCTGACCCAACTAGTAGCCATGCCAACAGCACGGCGGTGACCGGCCTAGTTCGCACTGGACTCAGTTTAGGGCGCTTCGCCAGATTGTCAAGTGCCGCGGCGGGATCGGAGGACGAAACCAGTTGCTCCCCAATCTCCTTCGATTCGGCGAGTCCCCCGTGAACCCTGGGGGTTTATGGCGCGATCGCTCGGCGGGATCACACGTGCAAACAGCCACTCGGAGGGCCGCGACGCCGGACCAACGGCACGGTGGCGCGGGTGGGAATCGTAACCACGAATAAAGGTTTTGCAGGCCCTTTTGGGGATTGGTCTATCTTGCTCATTTCAAATGGTTTAGAATTGATCGAACGAAGGCTGCAGACCATATTGGGACCAAGTTGTACACAGGGATCTGCAACTGCAGACACCTTGGCATCGATTCGTTTTGGGTGTTTCGTCTGTAGATCCTGTACACCTCGGTGATCGCTCGGTCGAGCCGATCTCAGGACAGCGCGAGCTTTGCATCCTGTTCCGGAATCTCCGTCGCACCGGTATCAAGATAGGTGCCCTTGCTTGTATTCCGAAACCTCGAATCACCCCGCTCTCGCGATCGTCACGGGATTTCCTGCGTCACACCCAGCGCTCCAGTTCCTTGCGCTGCTCGTCTGAGATCGTCGGGACCACTCGTGTGTGGTGATTTGGCATGACCGCCCTTCCTTGCTTGGAATGACGGAATCACAGCCCGAGTCTACTGGTCAAGAACTTCTGGAGTGGAGCACTAGCAGGGAATCAACTGCCGCGTCGTGCCGCCTTGAGGTCGTCGTGCTCGAAGGCGGAGGCCATGCGGTCAATCTCGGCGGAGGTCAGACCGAGCGCGGCTGCCTCGTTTCGCCATTGCGCGACGCCTTGTGCCACTTCCCCTGCGATGCGCTGGGTTTCTCCCGGTTCCAGCTCGAAATACGACGACACCTCCAGCGCGCGGTCAAGTGAGGCCGTCGTATCGTCAAGGTCGATGGCCGTTGAGAGCACACGCGGCTTGATTTCGGTCGGCACTGGGTTGAGGTCGTAGGCTGGAGCGAGACGCCAGCCGGACAGACCGGCATAGAGAAAGCCGTGGTTGCGCAGATGGTCGTCGGTGTTGGAGATCAGGATGCTGAAGACGATGCGCCGCCACAGGGCTTGCATGTCGGCCTCTGGCTCTGCGCCGTATCGGCGAAGGACATCGACGAATTCGAGATAACTCCGCGTTTCGTTGTCCCGTGCGCCAAGCATACTCATTGCTGAGAGAAACGGAACGCGCGCGCCGTCTCGGCGGTCGAAGCGCCGGAGCAAGAGGACCGGCTTGTCGGCAACGGTTTCCAGTCGCCAGGACGGGACGGCAATGCCTGCCTTTGCGGCGAGCGTCAGGGCGACGGCCTCCCATAGCACCGTCTTGATTTCGTCGCTCGGGCTGGGGAACTTAGCGATTGTGAGATGCCCGTCGCGGTCGCGGACCGATGCCTTGGGCCGGGCGCCGCCGAGGGATGAGCCGGGGGCGAGAAGCAGACGCAAATCTTGGCTGGTATCGGCGTCCATTGCGAAATGCTCGGCGGCGGAAAGCAGACGGGGCAGTTCGACGAGCGGCGGAATCTTTGTTGGCCCCTGCGGCGCCAAGAACGGTCCACCTTCTTGTTCCGCAAAACGCAGCGCGCCCTGGCGGGCTTCATCGTCCACCATCAGCAGGTAGTCGATTTCCCGGAGCGTGCGCGGCGTCTCGTTCTGCGTTGCCGCACGGCGGCGCTCGGCACGGCGCATGAGCACGCGTCCCCAGCGGTCCGGCGCTGAGTCGCCAATGGCCCCGAACAGGGGCTTGTCGGATGGTGTGTGAAAGGGGCCGGGCCCGAGTGTGAGCGCCGGCTCCAGAGAGAAGCGATTAGGATTGGCGAGCCAGCCGTCGGCATATCGAAACGTGGCTCCTTCGTTGTCGCGGCGCGTGCGTGCCCAGAGCCGTCCAACGAGATGCGGCGTGCCGAGCAGGTCCACATAGACGAGAATGTTGCGATCCATCACGCCTCACCTTTGCGCTTGCCGGGCCGGGGGAGTCGGATGCGTTCCGGCAGGTTTTCCTCCTCAAGTTCAAGGCCGACGGCATCATGCCGAAGGTCGGCGATGTCGGCGAGCCGGTCGATCATGCCCAGCACAAAAAGCACAGTGGCGTAGATGCCCAGCGAGACGCCGGGCTCGCCCTTCTCGACCTTGTTCAAGGTGGTGCGGCTGACGGAGGCCCGCTCGGCCAGGATCGCCACGGGGATGCGGCGGCGGCGGCGCGCATCCCGGATATCGTGCCCCAGCTTGCGCAGGGCGCGGCCGACGGGTATCGGCACATCTGAGAATGGGTTCTTCTTCATATAACGTCCACGTTAGTAATCTTTACCATGCACAAGATACATGATAATAGACGTTAAGTCAAGTTTCCTGCCGCGTCAGGATTTAGCTAGCTAGCTGGAGGCGGGGACAGATCTCAGGCTCTTAAGTGATCGAAAAAATAGTGACTCGTGATCTTCCCAAACAGTTACGGAATGGAAGCGCGGGTGACTGTGATACAGTACTTGGGCTCAAGATGTGTTTTTGCAGAGCGCTTAAGTTGCTGATAGAAAAGGTGTTACGGAAACTATACAGCCCCTGCCATCGCACTTGGCAAGATACGCTGCCTGGCATCTGCTTGAGCGACGCGAGCGACACCGGAACCACAATCGATACCTGTCGCTGCCGGTCCCGGAACGTGACCGATCTGGGCTCCCTCCCAGATGTCGAATCGACTCGGGTTGGAGGTGTCTCCGGATCCGAAACCATGAGGGGCGGGCCGAGGCGCATCATAGCTCTTGCTTGAACTCGCAGATTTAGGAGACCGAGATGATTGCCAAGAAGAGTCTTGCGGAGGGCTTTGCCGCGTTCCAGGAACCTTGGTCGCCCAGAATTGCCGGCGACATCAACGATATGCAGATCAAGCTGGTCAAGCTCGAAGGCGAGTTTGTCTGGCACAGCCATGAGGAGGAGGATGAGCTCTTTCTCGTCATCTCGGGCCGCTTGCGGATGGAATTTCGCGACCAGGAAGCGCAACTCGTCGGACCCGGAGAGTTCATCATCGTGCCGCATGGGGTCGAACACAGGCCAGTGGCCGAGGAACCCTGTGAGGTCGTGCTTCTCGAACCCAATACGACGCTCAATACCGGCAATGTCGAGAATGCACTAACGGTCCGAAACTTGAAGCGCATCTGAGGGCCGCCGAAGCTCTGGGAGCATATCTGCTTGCTTGCTGCCGGCGCCAGCCGCAGGGATCTCGCTCGGCTCGACGCGCTCATGTGCTCATCGCAAGACAGCTGCGCTGACCGCCTACGTTGGACTACCCGCGTCGTCGGCTGGATTGGCGGCATTCAGCAGGTGCAGGCCAGCATAGATCTTCGGATCGATCAGGCAGCCCTGCGCTTCCTTGCGAGGCAGCCACTCCGAAAGATCGCGCAGCGGGACCACGTGCACGACGATGTCCTCGCCCTCCACTCCCCCGCCCTTGCCGACCTTGCTCAGATCCGACGCCAGCACGAAAGTGACCAGCTCGCTCGTCATGCCCCCGGAACTCGGGGAGATGGCCAACACCTGCAAGCGGTGGGCCCGGTAGCCCGTTTCCTCGTCCAACTCCCGATTGGCCGCGTCCAAGAGGTCCTCGCCGCGGAAGCCCTCTTCGTCCCCGACCAATCCCGCAGGCAGCTCCACCATTCGAGCTCGCACCGGGATCCGGTATTGCTCCACCAGCACGATCTCGCCCTGAGATGTCACCGGCACCAATACGGCCACGCCGGTGACGTTCACGCGCTCGACGTATTCCCATTCAGCGCACCTGACCAGACGCAGGAAGCGGCCTTCGTGGAGGCATTCTGCTGCGTCACTCATCCGATCTCTCCAACCGCTACGATTTCGACCCCTGCCGCGCGGAGTTCGTCCCACGACCGCTGCACGTCCCCGGCATTGAGATCAATTCCGCGACAGCCCTCGGGCACCACCTTGACCTTGAAGCCAAGCGAGGCAGCATCCAGCGCGCTGAACTTGACACAGTAGTCGGTAGCCAGGCCGAGCAGGTATACAGTGCCTACATTGCGCTCGCGCAAGCGCTCGCCAAGCCCTGTCGAGCGGAGGCGGGCATTGTCGAAGAACGTGCTGTAGCTGTCGATCTCGGGGTCGGTCCCCTTCTGGACAACTTCACTGACCCGGCCCCGGTCTAGCCCTTGGTGAAACTTGGCGCCGTGCGTGCCCTGGACGCAGTGATCCGGCCACAGCACCTGGGTCATGCCGCGGAGTTGGATCGTCTCCCCCGGCCTCCGCCCGGAATGCTGCGAAGCGAAGCTCTGATGCTGCGGCGGATGCCAGTCTTGACTGGCGACGACGAATTCGAACCGTGTCGCAAGCTGGTTGGCGACTTGGACTACCTCGTCGCCGCTAGGCACCGCCAACGCCCCCCCAGGCATGAAATCGTTCTGCAGATCGACCAGGAGCAGGCAATCCATCTCGTTGGTCACTCGGCGAGGATCCGCCTCAGGTAGGTGCGCACTCGCCCGCCGTGCTCAGGATCGGCCAATGCGAACTCGAGAAACGTCTCGAAGTAGCTGGGCATGTTGCCAATGTCGTACCGCTTCTCTTCGGGCCGGAGCTTGACGCCCATCACCTTGCCGCCCCCCTCGGCGATGGCACGGATGGCGTCCGTGATCTGGATTTCGCCCCGCTTGTCCGGCTCGACGTGGCGGATCACGTCGAAGATCCCGGGGCCGAATATGTAGCGCCCGGACACTGCCAAGCGGCTGGGAGCCATGTCCGGCATTGGCTTTTCGACCATCGTCCGGATCTGGAACACGTCGCCCTCGCCATGGGGCTCTACGATCCCGTAGAAGCGAACGTGCGCTGGCTCGACCTCTTCCACCGCGATGACCACGTCCGCATCCTCGCGGACGAACGCGTCGGCCATCCGCTGGCAGACCATCGAATCCCCGCGCAATCCGATGATCGAATCACCCAGCGCCACAATGAACGGCTCTCTGCCCGCGAACGATTCCCCGTGCAGGATCGCGTCTCCCAGGCCACGCTGTACGCTCTGGCGCGTATACAGGATGTTCAGGCCGAGTTTCTCAAAATCGAGCGCCAGCAGCAGATCATCCTTGCCCGCTTTGCGCAGCGATTCCATCAGCGCCGGGTCGGTATCGAAGTGATTCTCGATCGCGGCCTTGCCGCGGCCCGTCACGAACAGCAGGTTGCGCACGCCGTTGCGCGCCAGCTCCTCGACGACGTACTGCACGATCGGCTTGCGCGCGACCGGCAGCATCTCCTTCGGCTGCGACTTGGTGGCGGGCAGCAGCCGCGTGCCGAGGCCGGCGACCGGAACCACGGCTCTGGAGATCGGGCAATCCATGGACGACGGCACGTCCGTCGGCGGTTCAGGCCCCCGCCCCGTTGCCTCGGACGGCTTCCAAGCTGGAGCTGCGGTTCCAGAAATCCACGAACAGCGTGCGCATCGCGCTTCCCAAGCTGCGGTGCTCGAAGACAAGCGCGGTGATCTTCTGGTGGCTTACTACGGGATCGTCAAGCGAGATCATGCCGCTGTGGCTGTCGAACAGCGCCAGCTTCATGGGGACATTTCGCCCTAGGCGCACCTCCGCACCGGCCTCTTCGAGCAGCTTGAGACGGTCGCGCCCTTCCGGGTCTTCGACATCGCTGAAGTCAAACAGCAGCTGGCAGGCCGTGCCCTTGTCGGCCAAGCTCCGCACGATCGGCTCGCGACCGGGGTCGACGCCATAGGGCCGCCGCGCGAACTCCAGATACTCGTTGCGGGTCTGCAGCAGCATGTTGCGGTATTCCTCGACGATCTGGCGAGTGTCGGTGATGATGCGCAGGTAGTCGAGCGCGCTGTGGCCGTTGGAGCCGTCCCTGAAGGTCTTGGCCAGTTCGTCGCTGAGCACGGTGGCCAGCTGCTGCCGATCCTCCCATTCGCGCAGAAAGCGCTCTCGGCGGCGGCCCAGATAGCCCTCCAGCGCCAAGCGCGGCTCGACGGCCGAGAACTGCTTGGTCTTGCCGTGCACGACGCGCACAAAGCCCTTGTCGACAAGGCTATTGAGCACTTCGTAGATCTTGGCGCGCGGAATATTGGCTCGGCTGGCGACGTCCAAGGCCTTGAATTGCACGTGGCCTATGAGCACCAAATAGGCGTTCGACTCGTACGCGTTCAGGCCGACATCGTGCAATCGGCGCGCTTGGGCTTCCAGTTCCACCCTATTTCGGATTATACCGAGAGCGCCCGGGCGCGACAGGCCTCCGGGCTAAGGTTGCTCGCCGACCTGCGGCGGGAAATAGCCGCGCCGATGGTAGACTTCAACCTCCGCTCCGGCCAAGCCTAGCTGGACATCGATCTGGCGGAAGTTCTGGTCCGAGAACGGCCGGCTCGGCACGTACCCCAGGATGTACTGGCTCTGGACGTTGCCGGCCACGTCCAGAATCGCTTGGTAAAGCGCCTGCAGCTGGGCAGCGGCATAGCCGCCCGTGCCGACCTCGTACTGGTAGTTGCCGGCATCCTGGGGCTTGGAGAGATATCCGGAGACGTCCTTGTGGACCTTTTGCAGCGGGCGCACGACGCGGCCGCCTGTCTCGCGGGCCAGCCTGATCAAGTTGGCTTCCTCCGCCTGGTGGTAGCCCCAGCCGACCGTGCTGACGGAATAGACCGTGACCTGGTGCAGCTGCGCGGCATGCACCACTTCGTCCAGCGAGCGCTTGCTGGCGTTGTCGTGCCCGTCGCCGATCACCACCACGACCTTGCGCGGCTCGCTGGCGCCTTGATAGGGGATCGAGACCAGCTTGTCCGTGCAGGCGCGGTAGATCGCGTCGAACATGGAGCTGCCGCCACCGTGCTTGAGGCTCTCCATGCGCTCGGTGAGCGTGACGGGATCGTTGGTGAAATCCACCAGCTCGTCGACTTCGGTGTGGTAGCCGAACAGAAAGCCCTTGTTCCGGCCGCCCTCGGGCACGAGCATCCACGCCAGGTCCCCGATCGACGACTGGTAGGTCTTGTAGTAGAGCCTCGCCGTGTTGCTCAGGTCGATGACGAAGCCGACGTATAGCGGCGGCTTCTTCTCCTCTTCCACGCTCCGCGTGAAGTAGCGGATCTCAACCTGCTGCCCGTCCTCCCAGACCGTGAAGTCGGCCTTGTTGAGATCGGCGATGAAGCGGCCTTCGGAGTCGGTCACGGTCACTGGCAGGTTGACAACGTTGACCTCGACGCGGATCGTAGCGTCCTCGCTCTCGGTCTGCGCAGGGGCTTGCGCGACCAAGCCGAGCAGCGCCGCCAAGCACAGAAAGGCACGAAGGCTCATGACGCAATCATTCTAGCCCAAACCCGTGGGTGTTAGGACTCGCGCAGCCGGTCGTAGGCTGGCCAATCTGCCAAGGCGCGAACTCGTTGCTACGATGTATCAGGATTCTGGTTTCCATATCGATGCAGGACTTCCTCGACTGGGCCACGCCCGGCAGCGTGGAATGGCGCATGGCCCGGGAACTGGCCCCGGATCGCATTCCGCGGCACATCGCCGTCATCATGGATGGCAACGGCCGCTGGGCCAAACGGCGCCGACTGCCAAGGGCCGCGGGGCATAGCGCGGGCGTCAGGCCGGTGCGCGAGATCATCGAGGCGTGCTGCCGCCTCGGCGTCGAAACCCTGACGCTGTACGCGTTCTCGGCGGAGAACTGGAAGCGTCCCCAGGCCGAGATCGACACGCTGTGGGCGCTGCTGCGCAAGTACTTGCGCCAAGAGCTGCCAGACCTGAAGGCGAACGGCGTGCGATTCCAGACGATCGGCCAGACCGATGCGCTGCCGGCATCGGTGTGCGACGAGATTGACCGCGCCATCATGGAAACCGCGGCCAACGAGGGCATGCGGCTCAACGTCGCGCTCAATTACAGCGGGCGGGCAGAAATCGTGGAAGTCGTCAACGACCTGCTGCGCCAGTCACACCAGTGCAAGCAGCTGGTACAGGTCAGCGAGCGCGAGGTCAGCGAGCGCATGTGCACGGCTAGCGGGGGCGATCCGGACCTGCTGATCCGCACTTCCGGCGAGTTTCGCGTCAGCAATTTCTTGCTCTGGCAAATCGCCTATTCCGAGATCTGGGTGACGGAACGCTACTGGCCGGACTTTCGCACCACAGACCTGCTGGAGGCGCTGATGGTTTACCAAAAGCGCAACCGCCGGTTTGGCGGCCTGCCCGGCCAGGCGGAGGAGGCGGTAGCGGCAACGGTCCCTGCCAGCAACGGCAAGCTGCTGGCGGTGAACGAGTGAGGCTGGGCGCTTGAAACGAGTCCTCACGGGCCTGGCGCTGGCACTCGGCGCCTGGGCGCTGGTGTTCCACGCTCCGGTGCAGGTCTTCGTGGCCGTCTTGGTGCTGTTGGCCGGGCTGACACTGCACGAGTTCTACCGGATCGCCGCCCAGAGCGGCCTGCAGCCTCTTTCCAAGGCGGGTCTGGTGGCGGCGGTGCTGTGGATCCTGGTGCCGAATCTGGACAGGGGCTACTTCGCAATCATGTTGGCTCTGGCCTTGCTGGGCGCGGCCACCCTAGCTCATATCGCGGTAGACAAGATCCTGTCGTCTGCGGCTGTGACCGCGCTTGGCGTGCTCTATGTGGCCGGCCCCGTGCTGGCGAGCATTCTGCTGCACGCGGTCTCGCCGCACTGGCTTGTCTTGGTGCTCATTACCGTCGCAGTCGGCGACTCGGTCGCCTGGGCTGTCGGAAGGCTCCTCGGACGGCACCAATTGGCCCCGGTTCTCAGTCCCAGGAAGACTTGGGAGGGCACGGCCGCCTCGGTCTTGGCCGGCGTGCTCGCCGGCACCGTATACGCCGCGCGCTTCCTCGAGAGCGAAATCAGCCTCGCCGCGGCAGCGGGGCTGGCTCTGGCGCTGAACCTTGCCGGCCAGCTCGGAGACTTGGTTGAGTCCGCGCTCAAGCGATCGGCGAACGTCAAGGACAGCAGCTCGCTGCTGCCCGGACATGGCGGCCTGCTCGACCGGCTCGACGGGATGTTGTTCGCTGTGCCGCTGGCCTACGGCTACTTGCAACTGGCCTGAACCGCGGCGATTCCGCACCGGCCCGGCGCAACCACACTGCAAGCCGAACAAAGCCCCGGACCAGCCGGCTGCGAGTGACTAGTCTAGATAGGGAGCGACCGCCGCGCTTCCGCGCAACGCCCATGCCACCCGACCAGCAGCCCCAGAACGCCCACGCGGTGATTGCGCAACAGGCTGGCGCAGCCATCACCCAGGAGGGGATGCCGACCAGCCTCGAAGGCGAGACCTTCGTGCTCGGCACGATCCTGCTCGATGACTCCAAGTTCGCCCAGGTCGCCGCCATGCTAGCCGAGGAAGACTTCGCCGCCGAGAAGCACCGCCGCATCTTCGCCTCGATGCGCGAGCTGCACACCCGAGGCGAGCGCATCGACTACATGACCTTGGTCAACGAGCTCGAGAAGTTCAAGCACCTCGAGCATGTCGGCGGGGTCTCGTACATCGCCTCGCTCACTCAAGGCATGCCCCGGCGCGAGTACGTCGAGAGCTACGCCAGAATCGTCAAGGACAAATCGCTCCTCCGACAGCTGATCCACACCGCCAACAACATCATCGCCACCTGCGTGGAAGACGGAAAGGAGGTCGACGAGATCCTAGCTACCTCCGAAATCGCCGTCATGAAGGTCGGCAACTCAGTGCTCCGCTCGGGACTCGAGTCACCCGACGAGACGCTGCGCCGCTACGAAGGAGGGCTCGATTCCTTTCTGGATCCTTCCAAGCGCCCCAAGGGGTTGATGAGCCCGTTTTTCCAGTTCAACGAGTACACCAACGGCTTCCGACCCGGCCAGCTCATCATCCTCGCGGCGCGGCCCGCCATGGGCAAGACCGCGATGGCCCTCAACATCGCCGCCCATGCCTCCGTGAAGCGCGCTGGCGAGCCCGCCCGAACGGTCGCCGTGTTCTCCCTGGAGATGTCGCGCGAGGCGCTACTAACCCGGATGCTGTGCACAGCCGCCCGGATCGACCAAGGTCGATTCCGCAAGGGCATGGTTAGCGAAGACGACCGGCGCATGCTGAGCAAGGCACTTGGCAAGCTCGTCCAAAGCAAGATGTTCATCGACGACACGGCCAATCTCGGCATCATCGAACTCGGTGCCAAGTGCAGGCGATTGCAGGCCGAACACGGCCTTGACTTGGTCATCGTCGACTACCTACAGCTGATGGCTTCGAAAGGCAAGGTGGAAAACCGCACACAGGAGATCTCGGGCTTCTCGCGGGGCCTCAAGCTCCTCGCCAAGGAACTCGATGTGCCCATCATCGCCCTCTCGCAACTCAGTCGGGCGACCGAGAGCCCCATGCGCAAGGACTCCCGCCCGCGCCTCAGCGACCTGCGCGACTCTGGCTCGATCGAGCAAGATGCCGACGTGGTCTGCTTCATCTACCGCGAAGAGGTGTACCGCCCCCAAGACAAGTCCCTGGAGGGCCTCGCGGACCTCATCATTGGCAAGCAACGCAACGGTCCCACTGGAACAATCAAGCTGGTATTCAACAAGCGCATCACCGAATTCGACAACCGGGCCCGCACGCCGGAAGAAGACGGGGAAGAGCCGGCCCCTAGCCAGGCACCGGTGGAGGAAGATGAGGACTTCTAGGGCCGATCGACGAAGTTACCGAAGCGAAACCCGCGGCGAGCGAAGCGGCCAAGGCGGCCCGATCGCGGCTGTGCCGAGCAGCCGGGCGGGCGATCCGGCGAGCTGCCCGAGCGACCTGTTTGGACGGTCGGATTCATGGAGTGCCTTGCCGCACGCGCCCGGCGGCTTGCGCGTACACTAGAACAGGACTCGCCGAATGCAACGCTGGAAGCTCCCGCTGGGCGCAATGCTGCTGGCCCTGCCCTGCCTCGGCCAGACGCCCTCCGGAAATCTTCCGCCCGGCCACCCGCCCACAGACAACGCGGACCGCAGACAGCAGCTCGCCGCCCAGACCGAGTCCCACGCGCAGGCATCGCCAGCGGCTGCCGAGCCGGTCCGGCGGGTGAACTTCATCGACGACCACATCCTGGGCAAGATCGAGCGGGATGGCATCCCGCTGGCACCGCTCGCCGACGACGCGACCTTCTTCCGGCGCGTGCACCTGGACATGACCGGCCGCATCCCGACCGGAGCAGAAGCCCGCGCGTTCGTCTCCAACAGCGACCCGGGCAAGCGCTCGAAGCTGATCGACCGTCTAGTCGGCGGCGTGGACTGGCGGGACCGCTGGACCTACTGGCATCTGGATCTCTGGCGCACCAGCCAGAACCGCGTCGGTTGGGCCGGCCGCAACTTGTTCCACGACTACGTGGCCGACGCCCTGCTGCTGAACCAGCCGTACGACGAATTCGTCCGCGAGCTTCTCACTGCCGAAGCTCGCAGCAACTGGTACGTAGGACCAGCCAGCTACTTGGTCCGCTGGGCGGTCTTTGCCGACAACTGCACCGAGATCATGCACGAAGACACCGCCGACGAGATGACGGTGATGATCTTCCAGCACTTCATGGGCGTGAACCTGCAGTGCATCTCGTGCCACGACGGCGCGAACCACCTGGAACAGGTCAACGCTTGGCTCACTGAGCGCAAGCGCGAGGAGTTCTGGGCGCAGGCCGCCTTCTTCGGCAACACCAGGGTCATGCGCCGGGTGGAGTTGCGCAACACCCAGGACGAATACCTGATCGACGACAAGGATGCTGACCGCGATGGCTATTCTAGGGCCGCCCCGAGCACAGTAAGGGTAGCGCGCCAGGGCGAGGGCCAGGTCTCTCCGGCATTCATCTTGGGCGGCGAACAACCCAAGCCGGGCAAGCCGCTGCGCTCCGAGCTCGGGCGCATCCTGACCTCTCACCCGCAATTCGCAAGGGCGGTCGTGAACAGGTTCTGGGCCGAATTCATGGGCGCGGGCATCGTTGAGCCGCTTGATGGCTTTGACTTCTCCCGCATGGACGCCGTGCGGCTGCCCGAGGGCTGGGACGTCCAGCCCACGCATCCAGCCTTGCTGGACGCCCTAGCGCAGGACTTCGTCGCGAGCGGCTACGACCTGCAGCACCTCCACAAGCGGATCGCCAAGTCCGCCGCATATCAGCTTTCGGCAAGCTTCCCCGCGGAGTGGAAACCTGACTACGCCCGCTACTTCGCCCGCAAGTTCATGCGCCGGCTCACGGCCGAGCAGGTCTACGACGCCATGGTGAAGGCGACCGACCTGCAAACGCCCATCCAGATTCCGCTGACCGACAAGAGGGTCCAATACTTGGTCCAGACCCGCGGCCCGGCAGACTTGCGTCGCAGCGCAACTCTGGGCCCGCAGCTCAAGCAGGACCTGCAGTTCTTCACCGAATCCTTCGGGCAGGCGAACCGCGAGTTCAACGAACCGTCGCGCGGCGGCTCGATCATCCAAGCGGCTCTGATGATGAACTCCAACCTAGTCAAGGAGAAGTCCCGAGCGTCCTCGGGCAGCTATCTGGCAGGCTTGCTCGAAGCCGGCGCGAGCGAGGGCCAGCTGGTGGATGCGCTGTACTGGCAGTTCCTGACCCGGGCGCCGAACGAGGACGAGCTGAGCGCATCGCTGGACTTGCTGTCCGAGCGCGGCCGGGCCGCCGGCGGCGAGGACCTGCAGTGGATCCTGATCAACAAGCTCGATTTCTTGTTCCACCGCTAGGGAGCAGACGCGTGCCACGATTCGAAGACCACTTCCTGACCCGGCGCGAAGTCCTGCGCATCGGCTCGGTCGGTGTGACGGGCTACCACTTCCTGCCCGTGGTGCAACCGAAAGCGCGGGCCACGGGAACGACGGCCCCAGCGGAAGGCAAGGCGCGGTTCTGCATCTTCGTGATGCTCGAAGGAGGCCAGTCGCACGTGGACGGCTGGGACTTCAAGGAAGGGCCGTGGACGCCGGAGGACTTCGCTGTCCAGACGCTTCCCGGCGTGGGCAAGTGGCCCATGGGGCTGTACCCGGAGTTGGCCAAGCGCCGGGACAAGTACTCACTGATGCGGTCGATGGCGACCTGGGAAAGCCAGCACGGCCGCGGGCAGTACTACATGCAGACCGGTCACCAGCACAATCCGGCGCTAGCGCCGGAACTACCGGGCGTCGGCTCGGTGGTGGCTTACGAATACGCCTCCCGACGGAAGCCGGATGATTGCCTGCCGCCTTTCGTGGGCTTCAACACGTTTCCGCAGGTCGGATTGATCGGCTCGGGCTTCCTGCCCGCGACATACACGCCGTTCCACGTCAACACCTCCTCGGACATCTCTTCGCTGGCGCCCCGCGAAGAGGACCTGCCTAATTTCAAGCGTCGCTGGGAGCTGCTGCAGCGGTTCGACGGCCGCATGCGCTCCGACCCGGCGCTGGAAAAGAAGGCGTACCGGGACTTTCACAACCATTACGAAGGCGCCGTGGAGATCATGTCGGATCCGCGCAGCGCCGGCATATTCAGCATTTCCGCTGAAGACAAGGCGCGCTACGGCAGCAACCCCGTCGGCGACTCCTTCGTGCTCGCGCGCAACCTGGTGGTGGCCGACGCCGGGACGCACTTCATCTTCCTTACCCACGAGGATTGGGACCACCACGGCTCGATCTACGAGCGGGGCAATTTCTACCAGCGTTCGAAGGAACTCGACACCGCACTGAGCCAGCTTCTCGACGACCTCGACCAGACCACGCGCGAAGACGGCACATCGGTGTTGGACGAGACGCTAGTGGTGTGCGTGGGCGAGTTCGGGCGGACGCCGGGAGCGCTGACGAACATCGCTGGCCGCGATCATTACCAGTACGCCTTCAGCGGTCTGTTCGCAGGCGGCGGCGTAGTGCCCGGTCAGGTACTGGGTGCAACCAACGAATCCGGTGCCGAGATCACCGACTTCGGATGGAGCGGGAACCGCCCAGTCTACCCGGAAGACATGGTGACAACCATCTATGCCGCCATGGGGATCGACTGGACGAAGAGCATCGAAGAGACCCCCTCCGGGAGGGTGTACCACTACATCGAGATCTTTTCTCCTACCAGGATGCTCGCCAACCGGGTGGTCCGCGAGCTGTTCGCTTGAGGGCAGTCAAGATCCGGTCGGCCGAGCCTGCGCGACAGGCCGGTCCACGGAGCAGATTGCAAGGGGACGGATACCTCCAACCTCGATTGCAATAGGGATGTTGGGCATGCGCAAGATTTCGCTCACGATCGCCAACCAAGGGCCCTCGGAGCTAGTCAAGGAAGTGGAAAAGGGAGAGAGCTTCGTCATAACCCGTGGGGGCTGCCCCATCGCCAAGCTGGCACCTCACCGTGCGGACGAAATGGCCAACCTCGAATGGGCGTCTGCCTAGTTCCGGGCCAAACGGCCCCAGAATAGTCTGAAGTGCGGGGCCAAGCCCGGATCGCAGGTATGGAAGGTTCCACCGCAACTTTGCTCCGCAAGAATACGCACGGACGGGTGAATGGCGGAACTACTATAATGTGACATGCCTGCCGAGGCACCCAGACCACTCGAATGGGTGGGCTCTACCAAGGCGGACATCAAGAGCTTTCCAGAGGCAGTGCGCGAGGTGCTGGGCTATGCGCTCTTTCAGGCTCAGGTCGGTCTCAAGCACCAGAGCGTCAAGCCGCTCCGGGGTTTGGGCGGAAAAGTACTCGAGGTGATTTCGCGTCACGACGGCGACACGTTTCGGGCGGTGTACACAGTTCGGTTCGGAACCGTTGTTTATGTGCTGCACATCTTTCAGAAGAAGGCTAAGCGGGGCATCGCAACTCCGGAGTCGGAGATCGACCTGATCAAGCGCCGACTGAGAGCGGCAGAGCAACACTACCGACGGAATCATGGTGGGGGGTAGATCGATGCAAGAAGAGAGTGTAGAGATCGAACGGAGCAGCGGCAATGTATTCGCTGACTTGGGGTTGCCGGATGCTGACGCGCACATGCTCAAGGCCGAGCTCGTCGCCCGGATCGACGAGGTGATTCGAGAGCGCCAACTCAAACAGGTCGATGCGGCGAGACTGCTCGGGCTGTCTCAACCCGATGTATCGCGCCTGCTGCGAGGGAATTTCCGCGAGTACTCTTTGGAGCGCCTCTTGCGCCTCCTCGCAAGGCTAGGACACGACGTGGAGATTGTGATTCGCGAGTCCAGCTCGGAGCGGACCGGCCGACTCAAGGTCGCAGCGCAAGGCACCGCGTAGCCCAGTGCTGGCCGACACCGAGGTTCTCGTCGGTAGGGTCAGGATCAACGTCAAAGCGCTGCATGAACGGGAAACCTAACCCGGCGACCAAGCCGCTGCTATCCTCCAACGCCACACCCCACAGAACGACCTACGATGCAACAGCCCGGCCTGACCTGTGGCGCCGGACACGACCTCAGCGTGGTCCCTTGACAGACTGCTCCCCGATCTTCTGCCTAGCGAGCAGCCGGGCCAGTCCCTGACTCAAACGGACGGCGTCCAAGGTCGTTTCGGTGACGGGTTGGCCGCGGGCCGCACCCCTGCCCTCGGGAAACAACGCAATCCCTCCATCAAAAGGAATGAAGCCCCCTGGCCCGAAGACGTCCGGCTCAGCGATCCCGAAGATGTCCGGCTCAGCGATGAGGTTGAGTTGGGCCGCTTCCTGAGCTGCCGGATACTGCTGAAGGGCTGCCTCGAGGCTCCCGAGGACGATAAGCTGCGGCCAGCTCAAGATCGCACGAGCCATCTTGCGGTGTTCCTCAGTCACGCCGGCTATCCTCGCCTGGATGCGCTCGAAATCAGCCGCGATCATCGTGACAGTCGCTTCGTCCGGCGGCTCGGTGCGAAACGCTCGCCCAAGCTCCCAGTACTTTTGGAACGCTTCCAGCGTTATGGGGAACAGGGCATCTTCGAGAGCATGGTTGATGCTCGAGAGCTGCTCCCGTTGTTCATCAGTGAGGTTGATCAACTCTTGGAGCGCGGAATGGTACCCGTAGCCAGGATCGCTACCACTCGTGGCGTTTCCGGCACCGGGATTGGCGATATACGTGACGTCCTGGCCGACCGCGATCCCGCAACACAAGAATGCAGCCACGACGACGGGGGGTTTGAAGAAGTCCATGCCCTCTTTGTAGGGGGTGAACTGCGGTGAGTCAAACTGAGTGCCGCCCCTTGCACGGAGTCTCGCAAGGCTAGTCGGTCGATAACCAGTTGAATCCAAAGGGCTTATTTCCGCTCCCAAGGCCCGTCAGCTCACGTGTTGAACCCATCGCCGGGTCTGCGCAACGTTCCCTAGACGTCGCCAGTGCGGACCGGTCTGCCGCCCTCCCCCGCGCTATTCCAGTGGCCCCCTCCCGTGTCCCTCCAGATCGAAGACGTCCTCGAGGGCGGGCTCGCGCTCACCGCCCTCGTAGCCTGCGTGCTACCCGCCAGCTCCGAATCTCTACAAGCCGTCTCAATCTGGACGGGAGACGGGCCTGGGGTCATGACGCGATGCCCCAGTGGATGTCGCGCATAATGGCACTATCGCTGGTTGGTATCGTCTTGCTCAGCCAAATCGCTCGCAGCCTACGCATGGCGAATCTGACACGCAAGATGCGTAGGGATTGGGACCGTCGCGCCCGCGCGGACGCGATGCACTTCGTCAATACCGCCCAAGCGGGCTGGGATGAAAGGGAGTTCTTCGCTACCGGAGAAGAAAACGTCCGCGACCACATTCTCAACGACATGGACGCCGTCTGCCAAGGACGCGACCCGGCCCGAATGCGGATCTTGGAGATCGGTTGCGGCGTCGGGCGCATGACCAGAGCGCTCGCGTCTACGTTCGGAGAGGTCCACGCCGTCGATGTCAGCGAAGAGATGGTGCGGCGAGCAAAGCACTTCCTGCGGAGCACGCCAAACGCCTACGTGTACCGCAACTCGGGCAAGGATCTGGATGTGCTAGGGGACCTAGACTTCGACTTCGCCTACTCGTTCATCGTGTTCCAACACATTCCCAGCCGGGCCGTGATCGACAGCTATGTCGGCGCCGTAAGCCAATATTTGTGCAGAGGGTCGATGTTTAAGTTCCAAGTACAGGGACATCAAGGCTCTAACCTGCTCCCGAACGGTCGCGACACTTGGCTCGGCGCCAGCGTTTCCGAAATCCAGGCGGCCGCGATGGCCGAGCAGCATGGTTTTGAGCTTCACGGCAGCGCCGGAGCCGGCACTCAGTACTTCTGGCTCTGGTTCTACAAGCCGTAGTGATTCCCAGCTGAAACCGCCTTGGGGCCGCTCACCACTCGCGGGGCAACCTAGGTGCCAGCCGCAGGCGACGGAGGAGGCGGTATGGCCATCGCGCGAGTTCTCGGCTCATCTTGCGCTCGACCTGCTCATGCCGTGATTCCAAGGCAGCCACCCATTCGCGCAGCTTGGCGATGTGCAGTTCCCTCTCCCGCAACAGATTGCCGTCGCTCGGCACAAACGCCAGGCCTTGCAGGTCGTTCAGCGGACTCTTTGAGCAGACCGCGACGAAGAAGTGGGCCGATGCCGGACTAGCTTCGCGAGCCTCCACGTGCGCTGCGGCCTTGCCGGCACTCGGCGAGTTGATCGAAACCGCTCCAACGTGATTCTCCAAGAAAACTGTGCAGTGGGAAAACGCGGCCATCAGGGCGCCGTGGAATTCCTCGTACGCGAACTCATGCACGTGGAAAGGATTCGGTTCGTCGCGGGTGTTCTGGTAGTAGTCCCGATTCGGGGTCGACACCACAAAGACGCCGGAAGTGTCCAAGACCCGTACCGCTTCGCTGATCAAGTCCTCCCAGCCGTTCAAGTGTTCGATCACCTCAAAGGCCGTGACAAGGTCTAACGATGCGTCCGCAAAGGGCAGCGTCACGCAATCTCCCCGCACGAGCACGACTCCCGGAGAGTTGGCCCGCGCGCGGGAGATGGCCTGCTCGGAATTGTCCAAGCCGTACACGGCGGCGCTCTCTCCGACGAAGCGCGCCGCCCCGTACCCCTCCCCGCAGCCGACATCCAAGACACGCCGCCCACGAGCCAGCGGCTCCGCGAAGCAATAGCGGGCCAGGTGTTCGTTTCGCAGGTCGGGATCGCTCGCGTCCAGCACGAGGCGCTCGCCGCTGGGCTCTGCAGAGCGATCTAAGTCAGATGGACTCATGGGTTGAAGCTCGCCGGGCCGGTGGTGACAAGTCTCGACAGGCTGATCGCTGCGCACGCCAATCGCGGCCGCCTCCTGCGGTTGTCCGGGCTATTGGTAGAACGGCTGGCCCGACAGCCAGCGCGGACCGTAATGGGGTTCGTCCCCGCCCGCCTCCAGCGCCCCCAGATCCGGCGCAGCACCGACAAACCCCTCATTGACTGTCGGGATCACAACCCCGGCATCGACGGCCGCGCTACCGGGCCTGAGTTGGAAATTCAGCTCCCGGGCGTGATAGACGGCATGCCTTCGCCGCGGGTCGGGAGGAGTCATCCGTTCGAAGATGTCGAAGTCGAGTTCAAGGCCATGCTGCTCTTGGCCCGTGGCCGCCCGCAGATCGGGCAGGTTCGAAAACGTCTGCCAGTCGGGTAGCGGAGCGCCCGGTGCCACCGCTCCCCGGTCTGGAGCGCGCCAGCGATACTGCTCCGTTACGCCCGCGTTCGGCCGGAATCCGTTGTAATCCGAGCTGAACGTCCGGCCTGCGTTCGACCATGTCATCACGCCGCGACCCGGCGTGTCGCGGCCGAGGAAGAGGTTGTTGCGGTAGTGCATGTTCGACGAGGGATCGCTCGCCACCTGCTCGCCAATAATGGTGTTGTGGTAGGCGAACAGGCCCGCCGCCTTGGCGGAGAACTTGAACGCGACCCCGCTCGGCACGTGGTACAGCAGATTGCGGATGAAGTAGGCCGGCCCCCCGAAGACGGGCTGTGAGCTGTAGCCTCCGTGGGCGGCGTTGACGCCCCGGTTGTTGAAGACGCGGATGTTGTGGACGCCACCGTCGGTCTCGATGAAATCGTCGCCCGACATGTGGATGTCGTTGTTGTAGATGTCGATCGAAGACGCCCGTCGCTCCGGGTCCGCCTCGGGCGTGCCGTAGGTGGAAATGCCGATGCCGTCGTGAAAGTAGGCCACGGCGTTGTGGGCGATAACGTGGCCGGGCCCGTACACCTTGACTGCATAGTAGCTCCGCACTTCGTGGGAGCCGTAGGGCCCGACACCTCGCCACAGCGGTCCCGTCCAGCCCACCAGCAGGTTGCGCTGCTCGAAACGCCCCAGAAAGATGTTGTCCGCGATGTAAAAGTCGCTCGAACCCGCGTACTCGGTCCAAACGCCGAATCCGATGTCTTCGAATCGGCAGTTCTTCACGGTCAGGTTCCGCGCCCCGGCGACGCCCTTGAATCCAGCGAAGATCGCGATGTCCGTATTGCGAAACGTCAGCCCCTCAAGGATGTGGTGGGCTGAAGCGCTGACATCGAAGAGCCGGTGGTTCCCCGCCCCGTCGAACACCGCTTCGCCGTCGCCAGCCGCGCGGATCGTAATCGGCTTCTCGGCAGTCCCCTTGAGCGTGAGCCAGTTCGTGCCATCGAACGGAGTCATCATCGGATCGACATAGTTCAGCCGATCATTGCGGTACAGCCCGGCATGAACGAGGATCGTATCGCCCGGGCCGACCGGTCGCTCCCAGACGACACTCCAGTCGCCCAAGCCCGCTCCGTAATAGGCCTGCAGCAGGCTGGTGAAGTGCGGCTCCAGCCTGTCGCCCTCATGGTCGGGAGGGTACACATGCAGCACGCGACCGCCCTCGTAGGGCATCGGCTCGGTGCGGGTGCTGACTCGCACCAGATGCTCGGTCTCTCCGCTCGCGCCGTCCGGATCCGCGAGCTTGAACCGGCACTCGTACTCCGTCCCCGGCTCAAGGTTGAGAATGCTGCCGGCAAAGCCATCGGGCACGGTGTAATCCAGATGCTCGCGCTCACGAAAGACGCGCTCGCCACCGATGCGAACCAGCGGCAGCGCTTGGCGCCACGCGCCTTCCCCTGCCTTGCGGAACTCCACCGCAACGCTGGCGTCGCGGTCGTCGTCTCCGCTGATAGCCCATTCGAAGCCGAGATTGTGCAGAGTCGGATGCTCGACAGTGAACCTGCCCGCATGCACAGCATCATCGGCAGGCAGGAGACCGCCTGCGAGTAGCAGAAACGCGATCAAGCGCCACGCCACTGCGTTCGCCGCCAACCTCGCTGCGTCCCTCATCTCACCGTTTCCGAGCAGGGTTCTCGGCGCACAACGCTCGCACCCATGCGCCTTGCCTATTCCCCTTGATAGTCGATCCAGATGGGACTGCCCCAAGCCATGTTGTCGTCTGCTTGGATAACGCGCACGTAGTAGTAGTGCATTCCAGGCTCGATGTCAGCGTCTGTGTACGCGAACGTGAGTTCGCTGACGTCGGGATGCGCGGTGTAGGCGAAGGTGTTGTCCTTGATGATGTCAATTTGCTTGACCGTGTCCGTGCCGATCACGCGCACATCGAAACGCGGCGGAACGCTGGCCGCGAACTCCTCGCCCATCGCGTGCCCCCCGCTCTGGAAGTCGACGATGATGTTCTCGGTGGCCGCATAGGTGCGGCGGGCGTAGAGCGAGTCCCAGATGTCTCCGTAGGTCCGGGCGGGCGTATAGGCGACGGCTACGACATGTGCGTGGAGCGGTGGTCGGAACTGGCGATGAAACCCATCTTGTAGCCCTTTTCCAGAGCGTTCCAAATGAAGCCCTTTGGCCGCATGTCGCCAGAGGTGATATAGCCGCCCACTACGATCCTTTCCGCCGTCGCGCTGCGCGGTGCGCCGAGGTACTCGTAGGAGTCGCGATTGCCTTGGAACATTTCCACCAAGCGTTCGGCGCGCTCGTCGTTGTACCGCCAGTCCGTGCCCATTTGCGTGGCCGGCGTGTGGGGAATGCTGATCGCTTTCGGGCGCCCCCCGTCCAAGAGCTGCTTCCACAACTCCAGCGTGTCGTCCTCGGCGACTCCGATCGAGCGGTCTCCGGGCTTGATCCGGATAGGAGCGTAGCCGCGCCCGCGCCAGACGATGTTGCGGTGCCCGTCTGGGTAGCCGACCGTCCGCTCGTAGTTCAGCACGGGATAGAAGACGCCCGGGATCTTATAGACATCCACGGCCTTGTCGACCATGCGCCACATGTAGGGGGTGTCGGCCTTTTGGGGCAACACGTGTTCGGACGGCCCGAGGAAGTCCATCTTTGCGACGTCGATCGCGTAGCGGTAGCAGTCGTACAGGCTGCCATCGCTGTAGCCATCGAACGAAAGGTCGGTATGTCGGTGCAGATCTCCCCAGACAAGGTGGTACTTCTCCCCACCCGCTTCCATTTGGTAGGTCTTCCACAGAGGCTGGGTCATCTCAGGGACAGAGTCGGCCACGGGCTCGGGAGCCGCCAGATCATCGGTCCCGACGAAGTACTCGTCCGTGACAGCGCCCCCGGAAGTGCGCGCCAAGGCGAGCTTGCCCGCATAGAGGTCGTATCGCCAGAAGCGATCCGACTCGGCCGCGTAGCTCTTGCCGTCGGTCTGCGACACGATCCACAGGTCTCCGGAGCGGTCCACGGCTGCCGCCGGGCGCTGCTCGTTGCGCCCGTCGGAGAACGGGACCCACACGGGCGGCGTCCAACCATGGCCGTCGAACATCGTGACCTTGTAATCCCAGTACGGAAAGATCGAGCGCGCCGCTACGGTCGGAGGATTGGCGCGCCCCAGGGTGCGCGTGCGCAGGATCGCCCACACGCGGCCTTTGCCGTCGACCTGCAGCATCGGGTACTCGGTGTAAGTCTGGCGGGCGCTGTCTAGGCCGAGCGCCATCCAGCTGCCGGTGATCGGGCTGGGCGGAAAGCGCTGGTCGATCGGCGGAACGGGCCTGACGATGCGCCCGCGGTCAAGCACGCGCACCTGCGCCTGCCGATGGAAGTACAACCCGCTCTCGCCACGGTGGATGCCGTTGATGCCGTAGTGGTCCTTGCCCCAGTTCGGACCGCCGTTGTCCCAAGCCATCCAGAGCCGGTCGCGGTGGTCATAGGCCAGGCTCACGTGGGCCTGAAAGTCCTCGCTGGCCGTGATGCGCTCCAACGGCTGCAGCCGCCCGGAGACAAACCGGCGCAAGAAGATGTCGTAGTTGCCGTGGCGGTAGCTGTCCCAGGCGATAGCGAGCTCTCCCCGCGAGTTGAGTGCCAGAGCGGGCTCCCAGTCGTTGGCCGGGTGCTCGGTAACCTTGATTGGGGGCCCCCAGCCGTCACCGCGCCGAACCATCAGCGATACGTCGGTGTTGCCCTTCGCGCCAGACTGGTAGACAAGGTATACATCGCCGTTCTTGGCGGCTGCCATGCGCGGGAAAGTGTCCGGCCCGGGACCGTTGGTGAGGGCCTGTCCCGAGAGCTTGCCACCCAACTCGTAATCGACCTGATAGAGCTGTACCACGCCGTCGCGGATGGTCGAGGCCACTGCTGTCACTGCACCGGCCTTGGTGGAGATCAGAGAGACCTGGTAGTAGTCGCCCGCGGGAGCGATCGTGATCGCGTCGTCCCAAGACTCGCCATCGGGCGAGGAGCGCACTTGGATGGTATCGGCCCCGTCCCCGAAGGCTATCCACGCTACCCAGACGCGCCCGTCGGGCCCGATCGCGATGGCGGGATAGTCGTCGTCGGCCAGCGCATCAGACATGCGCTGCGCCCAAGGCACGCGCTCGATCCGCATGCGCCCGTCCAAGCGCTCTAGCGGTTCATGAATACGGACCTGGCCGGGACGGAACTCGGCCTCGCCCTGAGTTGTCTGGATTGATACGCGCACCGCGTCGCCGCCTGCGACATCGACAACAACCCCCTTCCAGCGGGTCGGAGAAAAAGCGGCTTCGTCCCTGGGTTCCATCTGGAGGTGGCCGTCCCACTGGTTGCCGCAGCGCCAACCGGAGGGCTCGAAAGACTCCCCCGAGCCGAAGTGGTGGGAGGCGACGATCTCCGCCGAGCCGCCGGCAGCCGCTAGCGAGCCGCTCCAATCCACCACCGTCTCGTCGGCACCCCCAAACAGGATCCGGAACCTCTCCGCAGCACCGAGCGGCACGGCCGCCGCCAGAGCGAGGACGAGGACAAGCCCGCGGGCTAGTGATGTTGCGGTGATGTTTCGGGGCACGCTAACGACCTGCCCAATCATACCCAAGACCCGCTCTCGCCAGCCCGCGACTGTTCTCAATCCCTAGACAAGACCCTAGGCTCAGGCAGCAATCGTGTTTGCAGTCAGACGGTCTCGCGAGTGCTACAGGCCCACTGGCGAATTCACTTGGGAAGTGAAGCTTTCGCGGCGCTCGGAAGGGAGAGCTGCATGCGAGTCGACACTGCCCCGGAACTACGGTCTGGAGTTGCGCGCCAAGAGCTGACCTGTCTGGCCAGCTCGGCTACGACCGCCGCGCGGAGGCTACGGGCAGCGCCCATACCGATTTGGAACAGGCAGGCTCGTCTGGAGTGGTCCGGGCACCCAACTAGCCGGGAATCCTGTCTGCGGCACGCCTCTAAGGCAAAAGGTACAATCACTGTGGTCGGTAGTTCAGAAACGTAGCAGAATCCACCTTAGATTCACCGGCCAGCAGTCCAAGAGAACCACACCTCTCCATGAATCGCCGATCATCTCTCGCTTCATGAGCATCGACGCGCTATTGCGCATCGGTCTGCTCGTCGTCACCGCCAAGCTCAGCGAAGGCCTCCTGGGACGGCTGGGATTGAGCGCTATCGTGGCCTACGCGCTGGCCGGCGTGCTGCTGGGACCTGCCACCGGCATTGTCGGTCCGGAAGACGACGTTCAGATCTTCCTCGCCGTCGGCGTATCCGTCTTCTTCTTCCTCGTCGGCCTCGACGAGCTCGATCTCCCGGGCCTGAAGGCCACGATCCGCGGCCCCTATTTCGTTGGCGCGACAGTATCGGTCGCGATCTCAGTGCTCGCGTCTCTGGTCGTGACGTCGGACCTGTTCGGCCTGAAATTCGCGTTGGGGCTCGAATTCAACGAGGCGCTGGCGGTTGCCGGCATCCTGTCGCTGTCCAGCTTGGGCATCGTGGTCAAGGTGCTGTCCGACCTCGGCCTCCTCAATAAACTGATCGGGCTACGGATATTCACCGCCGTCATCATCGCGGAAGTGCTCGCCCTGCTGCTGGTCGGGGTGAGCATCGGCGAGGTCGCCCACGATACGAGCGTCGGCGGCGTGCTGCGCCTGATCGGGCAGATCGCCGGGTTCGCTGTGGTTACTTGGTTCGTTTCGGCGAAGGTGCTGCCCGCCGCCATTGATGTCCTCCAGCGCCGGCTGCACGTGTCGGAGCTCTCGTTCGGGTTGTTGATCGGCAGCCTCTTCCTCGTGGTGGCGGGCGCCGAGCGGATGGGTCTGCACGGCTCGCTGGGCGCGCTCCTGTTCGGCGCGGCGCTGTCGGGACTGCCCCACCGCATGCGCGCGGACATCATGCCCGGTATCCGGAGCATCGCAGACGGCCTCTTCGTACCGCTCCTGTTCGCGTGTGCCGGCGTGTATCTGGACTGGTCGTTCACCGCCCTGCCCGCGGCGACCATAGTCGCCGTGGCGGTCATCCCGTTCACGGGGAAGTTCGCCGGCGCCCTGATCGGCACCTACCTGGCGCGGCTGGACACGCCGATCGTCCTGGCGACGGGCTTGATGGCCAAGGGCGTCGCTGAGATCGCCCTCCTGCTCGTCCTGCTCGAGACCGGTGTGATCACGCAGGAAGTCTTCTCGCTGCTCTCGATCATCATGTTCGCCTACATCCTAGTGATGCCCTCGGTCATCGGCCTGGCCACCGCCAAGGCCAAGGAACCGGAACAAGCGACTCCTCCCGGAGCGGTGCCGCCGTCGTTCGCCCGGCATGCGCTGGAAGGGGTCAGCGTGAGTTCGATTATGGACCGTACGCGCGTCTATCCCGCGCCAGAGCTGGCGGTGCGGGACTTCCTGGCCGACTGGACCGTCCCGAATCAGCAGGACTACCTTGTCGCCGAGGACGACGTGCCTGTCGGCGTCGTGTCACTCGCAAGAATGCACCGCCTAGACGAACGCTTGCGGGCAGAAACCCCCCTGCGAGACCTGCTGCGCCAGAACATTCCACGCGCCTGGCCGGACGAGCCGGTTGAAGACGTGCTGGAGCGGATGACGGACCACTCGGTGTCCGTCATTCCGATCGTGGAGCTGGACACCGGCCGGTTCTTGGGCTCGGTCGCCAGCCACGACATTGTGGACTTGGTAGTGCTGATGCACGAGATCGAAAGCGAAGCGCAGCTAGCTTGAGAGAGGAGCCAAGGAGGCAGTCCCGGAACGCAAGTGGCACTATGGTGGAACCTAGAGTTCTAGACACCGTCGTGGACACGCGCACGAAGATCGTTGAAGCTGAGACGCTGGCTTCCTCCGGGCGGCAAGCACACGCTGCCAAGGGATGGTTCGACGTCTTGACCTCCGAGCATTGCGAGCTGCTAGAGCAAGCTCGGCCGGCGGACCACAAGTTACTGGTGCTGGTCTACCGAGAGACAGAGGATCGCCCGGCCCCGTTGCCCGCATACGACCGGGCACAAATGGTGGCTGCCCTTGCGTGCGTAGACTTTGTCTGCATCGCCGACGCGTCTGAGGCGGACGCGATCGTGGCCAGCGTCAGTGCCGAGCCGGCAATCAACGTGGATGTGAGGCAATCTCGCGACGTAGTCCGTCATGTCTTTGCTACCCAACGCAGCTAGGTGCTCGCCTCCGCGCATCCTAGTGGTGCGCTTCGGGGCCATGGGGGACATCATCCAGACCCTGCCAGCGGTCGCAGACCTGCGCAGGGGCGTTCCGGACGCCAAGATCGCTTGGGCGGTGGACAGCCGTTGGCGCGAGCTGCTGGTGGGAAACCAAGACATCGACGAAGCCATCGGTGTGCGCCTGCGGTCGTGGCTAAGCCCCGGTGCCAGACCTGGTGAGAGTGCGGGGGAAGCGCTCAGGAGGCTGCGACGAAACGATTTCGATCTCGCTCTGGACATGCAGGGTCTGGTTAAGTCCGCGGCGGTCGCCGCAGCCTCTAACGCAAAGACCGTAGCCGGACTGGATCATCGCCTGCTACGTGAGCCGCACGCTGCCCTTCTCTACGACCGCCGCCTCGATACAGCTAGCACTCACGTAGTCGATCGCTACCGCGAACTCGCGGCAATGGCCACCGGCTCCTCGCCGTCGCCGGAGGCTCGCTTTCAGCTGCCGCCGGGCGAGCTGCGCAGCGGCCTGCCCGAGCGCTACGTGCTCACCAGTGCGCAGGCTGGCTGGGGTGCCAAGCAATGGCCCCGGGAGCGCTATAGCGAACTCGCGGCAAGGCTCTGGAACGAGCACCGAATCCCGCTTGTCGTCGATTGCGTCCCTGGCGAAGAGGCACATGCCAACGCCATTCGCGCCGCCGCACCCGAGGGAGCGGTCCACTCCCACCCCTCGACGCTCCCGCAACTGATCGGGGCGACGCGCCGGGCCACGGCCGTGGTGGGCGTGGACAGCGGCCCACTACATCTGGCCGCGGCACTGGCCCGGCCCGGCGTGGCGATCTTCGGCCCGACCGATCCGGCCCGCAACGGGCCTTACGGGTCGAGCATGACAGTGTTGCGAGCATCAGACGCAGAGACCACCTACAAGCGCACTACTGAACCCAGCTCGTCAATGCGGGCTTGGTCTGCTGATGCCATCTACCGCGAGCTCGTTCCCCGATTGAACTCAGTAGACTGAGACCCATGCATCGATTCGCTCTCTCCATCGTCGCGGTCTTGGCGCTCGTCGCGACGCCGCCAGCCCTGAGCCAGTCTTCCGACAGGCTCAGCGGACGCGAAGCGGCGGAGGTAATGGATCGTATCTCGGACCTGCTGGAAGCGACGCGCATCGTGATTCCCGAGCTCTCCCGGGCCGGAGCGCCGCTGCAGGAGAACTTCCGGCAGGGAGTGAATACTCTGCGCACGACTCCCAGCCGCGATCACACTGGCGTGCTGTACCAGATGCTGACGAATGCGAAGGCGTACCTACAACTGTCGGACACGCTGCCGAAGTCGGCCGAATTCTCCGAGGACATCGCGCGCCAGCTGTCCCAGCTGCGCGAGGGCATCCAGAAGCTCGAAGCCCATTTCCGGGCGACGCTGGCATTGCGGGAAGAACAGGTGCTCGGCTCCGACCGCGACAACCTGCGCAGGTATGCAGATGCCAATCGCACGGTCGGACCCGTAGACGCCGGCAGCCCGAGAGTTGTGTTCCTAGGCGACTCGATTACCGATGGCTGGCGGCTGAACCAGTATTTCGCAGGCAAGCAGTATCTCAATCGCGGCATCAGCGGGCAGATCACAGGCCAGATGCTAGGCCGCACCAAGCCCGATGTGATTGATCTCCAGCCCAGCGTGATGGTGCTGCTGGCCGGTACGAACGACCTAGCGCGGGGAGTGCCCGATGCCACCATTCGACACAATCTGGAGGCCATCGGCCGACTAGCCGAGGCTGCTGGAATCGTCCCGATAATGGCCTCAATCCTGCCGGTCAGCGACTACCACAAGGACGCGAACCCACGCTTTCTGCGCACGCCCTACCGCGATCCGACGCGCATCACGCAGCTGAACCGCTGGCTGGCGCGGATGTGCGAGTCCAAGGGCTGGGGCTACCTCAACTACCACGATGCCATGGTTGACGAGGCAGGCCGTCTGAGCCAAGATCTCGCCGACGACGGCCTGCACCCCAATACCGAGGGCTACAAGGTCATGGCCCCGCTGGCCGAGCAGGCGATCCAAGCGGCGCTCTCGCAGATGGGGCCACGCCGGAGACGGCGTTAGCCGCAGCGGCCGAACTGCGTGCTTGATCGGCAGCGGGAGCCGAGATTGGTAAGCTGATTAAACGCTACGGCCAGACTCTAGCGGGCGGATACTCTGCGATGGCCATCCTTGACTTCTTCCGATCGCCGCCTAGGCGGCAGTCCCAGTCATCGCGCGATTCGGACACGGTGCAGCGGATCAGCCAAGCTATCGACAGGCTGCCCGAGGAGCAAGCGAAGTACATCGCGGCATTCGCCTTTATCTTGGGCCGGGTGGCCAACGCCGATTTCGACATCAGCGCGGAAGAGATCGCCGAGATGGAGCGCATCGTGGAGCGCGTCGGGGGCCTGCCCGAAGAGCAAGCCGTGCTGGTGGTGCAGATCGCGAAAGGGCAGCACAAGTTGTTCGGAGCAACCGAGAACTTCGTCGTCACCCAAGAGTTCAACCGGGTCGCGACGCGCGCCCAGAAACAAGCGCTGCTGCACTGCCTGTTCGCCGTGTCGTCTTCGGACCATTCCATCAGCGTCAAGGAAGACAACGAGATCCGAGCCATCAGCAAGGAACTGCGCCTCGATCATGCAGATTTCATCGCAGCCCGATCGATCTACAAGGAGCATTTGAGCGTCCTGAAGGACTGAGCCCGGAGGCCGTCCGGTCCAGGGGAGCGGCGCGGGCGCCGTAGGAGTCATCCCGAAACAAGGAGCTAGATCGAACATGCAGATCGCAACATTCGGAGCCGGCTGCTTCTGGGGCGTGGAGGTCGCTTTCGGCAACGTACCTGGCGTGACGTCCACCAGCGTCGGATACGCGGGCGGCGACGTGCCCGACCCGTCGTATCGCGACGTGTGCGCGGGCGACACTGGACACACCGAAGTGGTCCGCGTGGAGTTCGACGAACGTCGCGTCAGCTACGAGGCCCTGCTGGAGACGTTCTGGTCGTGCCACGACCCGACCCAGGTCAACCGGCAAGGCCCCGACCTCGGCTACCAGTACCGCTCGGTGATCTTCTGCGAGCACGACGATCAGCTCGCGGCTGCCGAGGAGTCGAAGCGAAGACTGGAAAAGAGCGGTCGGCACAGGCGTTCGATCGCAACCGCGATCGAACGCAGTCGCTCCTTTTACCTCGCCGAGGATTACCATCAGAAATACTTGGTCAAGCGCGGCATGGCGACTTGCCACGTCTAGGGCGTAGCCTGTACTACCAGTGAACGGGTTGTTGCCCGGCGACGGTGTCAGCCCGCCTTGGCCAGCCTTTAGGTGCGCCCTATGTCGATGATGCTCGAGGAGATCCGGCAGCAGCCTGCCGTTCTGGAGCGCATCCTGGCCAGCCCGCCGGACGCTCTCGCGCGCCTCAGCCGACGATTCTCACGAACTCGTCCCGACTTCGCCGTGATCGTTGCTCGCGGCACGTCCGATCACGCCGCGATCTTCGGGCGCTACCTGTTCGAGATCACGCTCGGCCTGCCGACCTTGCTGGCCGCACCGTCCGTGGCTACGCTGTACGACCGCCTCTCGCTGCCTCCGGGCGCCTTGGTGATCGGGATTTCGCAGTCGGGCGAATCGACCGACATCAACGGCTATGTCGAAGCGGCCAAGTCGTTGGGAGCATTCTGCATCGGAATCACGAACGAAGCGGACAGCACGCTGGCAGGACTGTCGGACGAAGTGCTCGCCACCCGGGCTGGCAAGGAAAAAAGCGTTGCGGCGACCAAGACCTACACGGCCCAGTTGGCCATGCTGTACTGGCTCGCCCGCGCTCTCGGCTCGGAGATCAGCACAGGCGACCTGAGGAAGATTCCGGGCGCTGTCGCAGCGCAGCTCGAAGGCGAGCGCTCGGTGCAGAGGCTTGCAGACAGCTTCCGCGAAATGTCACACGCCGTGGTGATCGGCCGCGGCTTCAACCAGGCCAACGGCTTCGAGTTTGCGCTCAAGCTGATGGAGACGTGCTATGTCGTGGCGACGGGATTCTCAGGAGCCGATTTTGCGCATGGGCCCATCGCCATAGTCGAAGAGCGGTTCCCGGTCTTCGCGTTCAGCCCTGTCGGCCCAACCTTCGAACAGACTGAAGCCCTGCTGTCCAGACTCCAAGCCAGTCAAGCCGAGACCGTGTGCTTCGGCCCTCCGGCTACGGTGCGGGCACTGCCCAGCGCGCAGCGGATCGAGGTGGCCGAGATCCCGCCATCCAGCCCCGACCTTCCCCGTGACCTGCTCTCGGTGATCCCAATGATCATTCCGGCACAGTTGTTTGCCTGCCACCTATCTGCCAGCAAGGGCCTCAACCCCGATCGCCCCCGAATGCTATCGAAGGTCACGCAGACCCTATAGCCAGCCCGCTCGGTTCAAGAAATCTAGGCTCAGCCATCTTCGATGACGAACAACGCGTCGAGGACCGGCATGTTCACGGTGCGAACGTCGGCAGTCAACGTTCCACTCATGTCGACCTCAAGCTAAGTCCTCTGAGCCAAGCGTCGACTTATCCGAAGGCATCCTGCTGCCATTGATCCGCTGTGTGATCGCCCGGAAGGCGGGAAACTTCCACGAACCTCCCGACGCTCGTTTGCCCGAGATTTTCGATATCGCGAAATCTACCGAAGATCGAACAGTTGGAATCTCAGAACCGGGTTCTGAGGCGAATGCTCGCAACTTGTGTTTCCAAGAAATTCTGGTAAAGCGCCGTGAAGCCCTGACCGTTTACCTCTTGCTGCGCAGCGAAATCGTTAAAGATATCGCTGAACGTGAAGACCAGCTCCGCACGGCCACTCATGATCGGCCACGTGGCGGCCAAGTCGAGTGATGAGCGTGCGAGTTCTCGGCCTTGGGGTATGTTCCTGCCAGCGTAGTAGATGTAGCTCAACTGGAGCTCGCCCTCGCGAGGGAGCTGGACCTGATTGTTGATGGTTAAGTTCCACGTGTCATCTCGAGATGCGGCGAGGACGAAGGGGCGCCGGTAAGGGAACAGCAGCTCGGTCTCCAGAGCATCGATGTCGTTCACGAACCAATTGGCGCTTCCCGATAGACGCCAAGGCGCGCTAATCCGCTGCTCGGCAATGACTTCGACTCCGGTCTGGGTGGAGTTGCCAGCGTTTTCGAAGATCCTGTTGACGATGTCGTAGCTCACATTCGAATCGTCGAACGCTAGAACGCGCTGGAACGCGTCGGCGATATCCCTGCGGTAGACGGCTGTATTCAAGGAGCCCCTATCCCACGACCGCCGATATCCGATCTCGAAGACGTTGGTCAATTGTGGCCGCAGATACGGATTGCCCACCTTGAGCAGTTCCGGATCGTCGTACTTTGGGAAGATACGCAGTTCGGGCTCTCCAGGTCGATCGATGCGCCGGTTATACGCCGCGATCACTTGATCCTCCTCACTCATCCGATACGTGAACTTGACGTTGGGAAAGACCTCGAAGTAGTCGTATGCGTCGCTGCTCTCGTAGTAGATGTTGTCTTCTGGAATCACGTAGGCCACATTTGTCTGTTCGATCCGGACGCCGGCCTCCAGCAAATGGGAAGGCTTGACCTGAACCCAATTGAGGTAGGCGGCATAAATGTCTTCCTCCCAATCGGAAAAATCCCCGAGGCCTTCGTGGATCACGCTCTGCACACCGCGGTCGATCGCGTAGGTGATCGGCAGCCAGCGAGTTTGCAGCTTCGTGCCCAACTCCAGCCGCCCGCTCGACAGCGGGCGCTGGTAGTCGAGGCTCAGGGGCAGAGTGTTTTCTTCGGCAACGAGATGCGTCATGTCTGTGCCGATCCGGACCCGTGACTCTTCATTAAGAAAGTACGCTTCGTCCTCCCAGCCCCGCGTGTACTGGAGATTGAGATTCAGCTCATGCCCGGGTGTCGAGAATTCGCGCTTAAGGTCGAAGCTGATATTGGCGAAGCCCGTGTCTTCCTCTTCCTGCCAGAACCAGAATCGCGCTCTCTCGCCGGTGGATGCCAGGATGTAGGGGACCTGGGCACGGTCGGTATGCGTTTCGAAGTCGTAGATGCCCGAAACTGACACCGTGTTGGCATTGCCAACGTCAAAGTCGGAGCCCGCGCGGACAATGTAGTGAGCCTGCTCCCGATTCTCGGGAACTTGCGATTCAATGACGCGACCATCGTCGTAGAAACGCGTCGTGAACTCGTTGTTCGGCAGATCGTCCTGAAGCACAATCTCCGTCTGGACGAAGCTCCGTATACGCTCGGTATTGTAGTTGAGGCTTACGCTGGGAGTGATCTTCCTATTGTTCGAAAAGCTGCCCAGATCGGTCGGCAAGTCGGGCCGCTGCTTGGAAAACCGACCGATTCCGGTCGACAATCCAAGGTCTCCCGACAATCCCAGTCTTCGCTCCTGTTTGAAGATGATGTTGATGATTCCGGCCATACCCGCGGCGTCAAAACTGGCCGACGGATTGTTGATGATCTCGATCGCCTCCACGTTGGCGGCCGACACGTTGTCGAGGCCGCGCTGACTGCCAAAACCGGTTAGGCTCGATTGTCGGCCGTCGATTAGGACGGAGACCTGATCACTGCCACGAAGCGAGACCCTGCCTTCTTGATCGACCGTGACACCCGGAAGATTCCTCATGGCATCGAGCACTGAACCGGTCGACTGCGTCGCTCCTTCGTCAAGCCGAAACACTTCCGTCTGTATCCCGGCCGCTCGGATCTTCTCTGCCGTTACCGTAATCTCCTGCTCCAAGTTCAGCTCCCGAAGCAGGCGAACGTCCCCGAAGTCATAGGATTGATTAAGCTCAGAGACGAGCACTTCGGCCGCTAGAGGGTAGAACCCAACGAACGACGCCTCAATGGTGTAGCTGCCCGGAACCAGTCCTCGGATCACGAAACGACCGTCTTCTCCGGCAAGAACACCGGACAGGGGTTCTCCTCTAACGTCCTTAACCAGTACAGTCGCAAAGCTGAGCGGCGTCCCGTCGGCATCATCCAAGATCCTGCCAGCGAGAATTGCGGTACCCTCCTGTGCGAACGAATGGATCGGAGGCAGGAAGACAACAAGAGCCACTGCCGAAGCCCGCCTCGCAATGCGGCCTAGGCCTGTCTTGATGACGAGGCAATTCACCGAAATTTTCCGATCATCCTGATTCCTAAGTATGATGAAGATCCTAAGCTATTCGAACGCACCGTCTTTCGTGACGATCCACCTGTCGAATTCATCATCACTGGTTTCGCGGGAGCGGACTCAGTTCAAGACAAGCCCGTAAGGAAGCAGCGTTTCCGCGGCGCCTTCGCGCCACCCACGACGATGATCTCGGCTAGCCCTTGGCCAGAGGTACTCGTGCCAGCCGAGCGGTGCTGAAGTAGCGCGTCCCGCGGTTCTCTTCGTCGCGAGTCTCCAGCAGGCCCTCGTTGCGCGCTCGGGCGAACAGGTCTCGGTAGGTCTTCAAGCCGTAGTTCGCGCACTTGAATCCCGGCTGGACCTCCAGCACGGCATCCTTGAGTTCATCGCGACTCAGGCCCGGACCAGCCAGTTCCTTGTTTGCCCGCAACACCGGCACGATTAGCGCGAGCGCATCCGCCACCGGCCCCCCGACCTTGAATTCCAAATCAACGCTCGGACCCAGCGCTCGTGCGGGAGCTTCGGCCTTCGCTGTTGCCGCCTTCGCCTGAGCCTGCGCTTTCCCGGCCGCGTCGGGCTGGGCGGGTAAGCGCGCAGCCGCGGGCGCTACTCGGTCGCGCCGTGAAGTCGCGACAACGATTCGGCCATCTACCTGGGATAGGGCGAACAATCCATCGCGCGCCATCCGCTCTAGCAACGGTTGGAAGGCCATCCTGCGCACGCCGTATGACCTAAATTTGGGGTCAATCCGCAGCGCCGTCTCATATAGGAGCCCAACGTCTGCCAGATGCCCGTCGTCCTCGATGCGCTCGATCGCGCCCTTCAACACCGATACCACGGCCTCAAGGGCGTCTCCTCGGGGCTGTCTCACTGCAGTTTCGGCTGCGTCCGGCCGGTTCGCCCGCCCAGACCCCGCTGGCCGGGCGCCGGGCGCTGACGCACCTGAGCGACCTTCCGAGGCACCAGAACGCCCCAATCCAGTCGGCGCTTCGAATTCTTGCTGAGCATGGGTCTCCCGCGGCCGGTCGTATCGCCGCGAGCCCTCGAGCCGCCGCGCGTGCGGGGCGTCATGCCGGTCGGATATCGCCACACAAAACATGTGTGGGTCGATCTGCTTCCTCCAGAGATGGCCGGATTCAAGCATCTGGTAGATCAGATCCTTGAAGCTGTCACAGCCGAAGCTTCGCGGATCCAAGTCCGGCTCGCGATAGGCGATGTGGTTGGAGAGTTCGTTCATGAAGGGCGTCTCGCCGCGACGGTCCATGTCTCGGATCGCATCCTTGACATACGGGAGCGCCTCTTCGAGTGGGGCGGGGCGATGCTTGCGTCTAGCCGGCGACTTGGGACCCTCCGGGGCGAGCAAGAGCTCTTCGTAGCTGATGAACTCGTTGCAGTTGCGACGCAGGTTAGCGCTGATCGTGTCCTGGCAGGCACAGATGTAGACCCGCTTGTTGTAGCGCTTGAGCTTGTGAATGAGCGGCAGGAAGTCGCTGTCGCCGCTGACGATGCAGAAGGAATCGATGTGCTCTTGGGTGAAGACCAATTCCAGCGCCTCGAGCGCCAAGGCGATATCGGCTCCGTTCTTGCCCCCACTTGGAGCGGTCTCGAGATGCTCCATGCGCACGCCCCGCGCGGCCAGCTTGCTCTGGATCTGCCTGGCACCGACATGGCTGCTCCAGTTGCCATAAGCCACCTGGGTCAGCACTTCCCCGTGAGAGCGAACCCAATTCAGGACAAGCTCGTATCGGAAGCTGCGGTTCCGCGAGGCCTTGATGCCGATCGCGATGTTGTCGTAGTCAATGAATACGGCGAACCTTCTTCGTTCCGGCAACTCGGCTCTCCTTGCTCGAAACTCGCTTCAAGGCAAATAACAACAGGTGCTGGGCAGGAGCTGCACTGGCAGCTTGGTGAACGAACTCAACCCCGCAATCAAGCTAGACCTCAGCAACGACGGAGCGACATATATTTCGTCTCACTTCTCAAGGGTGATGCTCAAGGCCTTAAGGAACTGCTGGTCTTGAGGCGTGAGGCTAGAGTCAAGATCCTTCGGCGCGACCTGATTGACCACTGAATCACCGGCCTTGGCGTTCCTCTGGCTGAAGCCGACGGTCGCTTCAAGCACTAACAGCACGTCGTAACCTTCTTTCTTGATTTCGCCGATCACCTCGGCGATCCCTTCCGATTCGGATAAAGATTCGTCAATCGCATGCCCAAGGCGCTTGATGAGCTGCTTGAGTCGCTTATCCACGTGCGATCCACCGCATGGCCAACCGGTCCGCAGCACACCGCGCGGCCAAGCCAAGCGCCTGTCTGTCGGTTATTGAAGCAGATGGCAGCCCGGTTTGCAAATGATTTTTCGGGTGGATCCCCGGGTCACCCGATCGCAGCCGGATTCGGTCCACCTTGCACCGCCGCCGAGAGGGCGGTGACAATGGGGAGTGCGGCCCATGACCAACGCGGAACGAGCCGAGCTGGCGCGCGAGATCGCGCTGGCGGTGTCCGGCGCGGAAAGCGGTCACATCTGTGCCTGCGGCGTCCCCGCCGATTCCGCGCCGGAAGTGACGCTAGCCAATGGGCTGGCGCATGCGCTCGACCTGTCGCTGTCGCGACCCGATGTGACGCAGGCGGAAGTGACGCGCTTCTTGGAGGCAGCCCGGAGAGCGCAATTCCGCTCCGTGTGCGTGCAGCCGAGGTGGGCTGCGCTGGCAGTGCGCATGCTGGCCGACGCCCGGTCGCGAGTGGCCTCGTACGTGGGCTATCCGCATGGCGCAACGCTAACTCCCGCTAAGTGCGCGGAGGCCGAGCTACTGCTGCGGTTGGGAGTGCACGAGCTCTGGATGGTCGCCGATATCGGAGCGCTACGAGCCGGTGACTTAGACGCAGCCTTCATCGACATCCGGGCCGTGGCGCAAGTCGCCGAGTGCCGCCAAGCGCGCCTGAACGTAATCCTGGAGTTGCCGCTGCTAACCAAGCAGCAAGGTGTCGAGGCGTGTGTCGTGACGAAGCTGGCGGGGGCGGCTGCGGCCGCCAGCGCCACGGGAATCTGCGCCAGGCCGACCGAGCCGCGCCACATCGAACTAATGCGCCAGACGCTCGGAGACGACTTGGACGTGGTCGGATCTGGCGGCATTGACACGGTGTCCGCGGCGCAATCTCTGCTGGCGGCGGGAGCGTCACGGGTGGAGTCCAGCCGCGCATTGGAGTTTGCGGGGATCGCGCCGGTATGACATGGCTGGCGGCTCCGCAGGAGCCCAAACCCCTGCGGTCGCAGCCGATTGGGCTAACCTGAGGATAGTTCGTCAGCGCCGCCGGTCAGCCCGCCCTCCCGGCGCTTCCCACCGCGAGCGAGACACTTCTGCCCCGGGGCATGCCAGGCGCGACCATGGCTACGACGACCACGCCATCCGCATCACCCGGCGCGAGCAGAGAAAGCACCGACGGGATCGCCATCCTGCTGGAGGCGTCGGAAGCTGCGGCCGCGAACTCGCTGGACCTCGACGCCCTGCTCATCGAGCTGTCGAAGATCGTCAGGAAGATCGTCGACTACGAGCTGTACGCGTTGCTGCTTCCTACCGAAGACGGGCACCTGCGCATCGCCCATTCCGTCGGGTTTCCCGACGAAGTGGCGCAGTCGCTGCGCGTCCCGCTAGGCTCCGGCCTGACCGGCCGGGCGGTGGTGACCAAGGCGACAGTGCTCGTGGATGACGTCGATCTCGATCCAGCCTACTTGCGGGCGATCGACTGCGTACGCAGCGAGTTGGCCGTGCCCCTAGTCGCTCGCGATCGCGTTGTCGCGGTGCTCGACCTGCAATCGGCGGACCCGAATGCTTTTGATCGCCGGGTTTCGGACCTGCTGGAACTGGTGGCGTCTCGGTTCTCGCTGGCGATTGATATCGCCCAGCTGTACCACGCGCAAGAAAAACATCGCTCAACCCTGGAAACGCTGCACAAGATCGCCCAAGAGTATTCCAGCATTCTCAACCTGAACGATCTGTTGGAGAAAGTCGCCGGCATCGTGCACGACCTGATCCCTTACGACGCGCTGGCGCTGTATCTCAAGGATCCGCAGCGTCCGCTGCTGCGGCACTATTTCGGGGTCAAGTTCCAAGAGCGGGTCCACTGGCAGGACATGCCCTTCGGCCACGGCTTGGTGGGTACCGCAGCGGCCTCAGGGCAGCCCGTGCTGGTGGCGGACACGTCAACGGACCCGCGCTACATCGAGTTCCTGGCAGGCGTCCGCTCGGAGGTTGCAGTGCCTCTGATGCTGAAGAGAAACGTCATCGGCGTACTGGATCTGGAAAGCCTCACTCCGTCCCGCTTCAGCAAGGACGATCTAGCGACCCTTGTGCTGCTGGCGCCGCAAGTGGCGGCAACCATCGAGAACGCCCGGCTGTACGAGGAAAAGGAGCGCGACGAAGCGCGGCTGGCTGGCGACCTAGCCGCCGCTCGCGCCCTGCAGAGCCACCTGCTGCCGGACGGGTGTCTGCGCGTCGAAGGACTCGACATTGCCGCGAGGAACGAACCGGCGGCAGTGGTATCGGGTGACTTCTACGATTTCTACCAGCATGACGGCACGATCGGCATCCTCAACGGAGATGTCAGCGGCAAGGGTGCCGCAGCGGCTCTCTACGCTGCGCTGGCGAGCGGCCTGCTGCGCTCGGCCGCCCGCACTAGCCTGTCTCCCGGAGAGACCCTGCGGAGCGTTAACGAGGCGCTCGTGGATCGTGGGGTGGGCGCCACTTTCTTGGCGGCCACCTATGCCAAGTGGCATCCCGGCCAGCAACTGCTCGTGCTATCTGGGGCGGGCCTGCCGTACCCGTATGTCTACCGCATGGGCAAGCTTTCGCGCGTAGAGCTGTCCGGCATTCCATTGGGCCTGTTCCGGGATGCAAGCTATGAAGACGTGAAGCTGGCTCTGCAGCCTGGCGACCTAGTGGTGAGTGTGTCGGATGGCTTCACCGAAAGCCTGGACGAACGCGACGAGGAGTATGGTGAGAAGCGCCTGTTGAAGATCCTCAACGCCAACCGCGAGGAGTCTGCCGAGACGATCCTGCAGCGCATTTTCGCCGATGTCGGCCTCTTCAGCTCGCGCAAGGCTCAGTCCGACGACCGGACAGCGATCGTCGTTCGCGTAACAGAGTGAGGCCTGCGGAGGACGCCCAGCCATGCCCCTTCAGGAGTTCTACTACCGGAACAACCAACTCCACTGCGAGACCGCAGCCCTGAGTACCATCGCACAAGCAGTCGGCACGCCCACCTACGTCTATTCGGCCCGCGCTATCCGAGAAAACTACCGCGCCTACGAACGCGCCTTGGCCGACGTGCCGCACCGGATCCACTACGCGGTCAAGGCCAACTCGTCCTTGGCCGTGCTGTCGCTGCTAGCAGCCGAGGGCGCCGGATTCGACATCGTCTCCGGAGGGGAGCTCTACAGAGTGCTGCGTGCCGGCGGAGATCCTTCCTCGGTCGTCTATTCCGGGGTCGGCAAGACGGCGGCCGAACTCAAGTACGCGCTCGAGCAGCGCATCGGCGCGTTCAACTGCGAGTCGGAGCAAGAACTGGACATGCTTCGCGAGGTCGCGGCGCGCATCGGCGCGAGGCCCGCCGTGGCACTGCGGGTAAACCCGAACATCGACGCGAAGACTCATCCGTATATCTCGACGGGGCTTAGCGAACACAAGTTCGGGATCGGGCTGCAAGCCGCCGAATCGCTCTATGGCGAGGCCGCCAAATGGTCCCCGCTGGAATTCACGGGCATCAGCTGCCACATCGGCTCGCAGATCTTCGACACGAGCGTCTTCTCAGAAGTGTTGAGCCAGATGCTGGGCTTGGCGGCCCGCCTGCGCGTGCGCGGCTTGCCAATCCAAGGAATCAATCTAGGCGGCGGCCTTGCGGTCGGATACGAGCAGGGCCAGCCCAGCGCATCGATCTCAGGCTATTGCCGAATGCTGTCGTCGGCTTTCGCGGGCAGCCGATTCGTGCTGGGCCTCGAGCCCGGGCGGTCCATCGTAGGACAGGCCGGGGCCTTGCTGACGTCGGTCTTGGTGTATAAGCAAGCTGCTCACAAGACGTTCCTAGTTGTGGACGGGGCCATGAACGACCTGCTCCGTCCAGCCCTGTACAGTGCCCACCATGAAATCGTGCCGGTGTTCGACAACGGCGGACCCCGGCTCCAATGCGATGTCGTCGGGCCAGTCTGCGAGAGCGGCGACTTTTTCGCCACCGGGCGCGAACTCCCGGCTTGCTCCGCTGGCGACCTGCTGGCGATCGCCACCGCCGGCGCCTACGGCTTCGTGCAGGCGTCGAACTACAACTCTCGCCCGCGGGCTGCGGAAGTGCTGGTGGACGGCGAGGCCTTCCGCATCGTGCGCAAGCGGGAGACCCGCGAGGACTTGGTTCGCGGCGAGACCGCGTAGCCACTCCCGTGCTGCCGACGTGCGTGCAAGGGCTCAGAGGCTCGGCTCGAACGGCCACTTCGCCGTCGTCGTGTAGCCGCCGTCGGAGGCGATCACCTGGCCGGTGATGTAGTCGCTGGCCGGGCTGGCTAGAAAGACCGCCAGTCCCGCGATATCGTCCGGTGTGCCAAGGTGAGGATTCGGCTGGACTCCCGCGAGCCACCGCTTCATGTGCTCGGGCTGCCACATGTCGCGGTTGAGATCGGTGAGGATGAAGCCCGGCGCTATGCAATTGACCTGGATGTCGGCGTGCGCCCATTCCGCGGCCAACACCCGCGTCAGCCCGGCCAGAGCGCTCTTGGTCATCGCATAGACCGACAGGTACGGCAGTCCCAACACGGACATGAGACTGCCGATATGCACGATCTTGCCGCCGCGTCCGCGCTCGACCATGCGCGCCCCGACCGCTTTCGTGAGGTGCACGATGCCGTGCAGGTTGGTCTGCATGATCCGCTCGTACTCCTCTGGAGAGTAGTCCTGAAAGCGCTTGCGGATGTTCGTGCCGGCGACATTGACCAAGATGTCCACGTCAGGGAAGGCGGCGGCAGCGGATTCTATGGACTCTGCGTCCGTAATGTCCAGCCGGACAGCCTCTGCGGACAGGCCGGCTTCGCTCAGGCTCTGGACTTGCTCACCTAGGGCGTCTGTCGAGCGCGCGGCCAGCACTGCGTGCGCACCCTGCGCGGCGGCGGCCTTGGCGATCGCCAAGCCAATTCCCCGGCTAGCGCCTGCGATCAGCGCGGTGCGCCCCTGAAGCGAGAACATTCTTGCGTAGTCCATGCGGGGTGCCATCTTAGCTCAGGTCAGAATCGGGGCTGCTACCGGCAGCCTTCACGAGGCGTTTCCGAAACTCAGTCAGTTGCTCTGGGCCTGAATCCGCACGCAGCGATTCAGGCGCGGCGGGACCCGCCGCCGGACGCCGACTACCAAAAGGCCCGCATCTCGGCAGCGCCCCGTACTTGATGCATACGGGTCCGGGCGCCTTGTCTAGGCTCTGGCGCCTGTTATTCCAGACACCGCGGGCTGCTCCGTTGCGGAATGGTCCCTGATCGCACGCTGTACAGTCTGGGAGATCTTCTGCATCGCCACTGAGAGAGCCGATTGCCGCCGCCAAGCGAGGATGATGGTCCGGTGTGGCATCGGTCGCTCAATCGGGCGCGTCACGAGGTCAGACCGGAGAGTTTCGGTAGGCACCGCGATGAGTGGCAGCAAGGTGATGCCCATGTTGGCGGACGCCATCTGCACCAGGGTCGGCAAACTCGTCGACCGAAAGCCAAGCTCATATACCCCGATTCCGCTACAGAACTCGATCACCTGATCGCGAAAACAGTGCCCCTCGTCAAGCAGAAGAAGGTGTTCGCCCTTCAGGGAGCTGAAAGGTATGGGCGTCGACGAGTTTCCAAGGTGGTGGCACGGCGGCACCGCAAGCACGAACGGATCCTTCGTGATGACCTCGTAGGTGACGTCCCCGATGTCCGCTTCCAAGGCAAGAAACGCACCGTCGAGACTTCCATGGCGGATCTGGCGGACGAGTGTCTCGGTCTTGTCCTCCAGCCAAGCTAGAGTCAGTCGCGGAAGCTCTTGGCGCAGCGTCGCAGCTACTGTGGGGAGCAGGTAGGGTCCGATGGTGGGGATGACGCCGATTCGCAGCGTACCCGCTAGAGGCTCCAAGAAGCGCTGCGCGGCGATGCTGACATCGTCCGCGTCAACCAGCACGTTCCGCATGCATTCGATCAGCTCAGATCCTCCCGCGGTGATCAACACCCTTCGACGATCACGCTCGAACAGCTGCACTTTCAGGGCGGCTTCAACCTTGGCGACTTGCGCGCTCAGCGAAGTCTGGGACACGCCACAGCGCTCAGCCGCCTGGCGAAAGCTCTTCGTGTCCGCTACGGCCACGACGTACTGAAGCTGTCGAAGGGAGAAGTCGTGCTTTGTCATCGATGACAGCGCTAGGCTAACACACGGGGATTATATACAAGAGTGCCGATTTAGGCAGTTTCCGCACACAGTTCTGGAGCGACGCACGGCCCAACGGCCCACGTTTGCCCTCCGAGGGCTATGACCCCGGCCGCCAAGATGTTGAGCGCGGCGTTGACTGCACGCATTTGCGTGAGCCACTGGCACTGGTCGTAGAAGCTGAGCGACTCCTCGCGTTCCTGGTGGGCCGTCCTGCGGCGCTCCAGAGCCTGGTTGTAGAGCCAGTTCAAACGCCCTAGGATCGACTCCATCAAGGCGTACCCGGCCGGGCTCAATTTCAGCCGAACCAAGTATGGGGTTGGCGCGGAAGGAGGCGAGCGACGCTTCGCGCCGCTCAACAGTGGGCCCGACCAAGAATACGGGCGTCCGGTCGAGAGCGCGACGACGACCGCGACCTCCCAGGACACTGGGTGCCGATGGAGCAGATCCCTGCCTTATACTGAGGCCAACGCTGGTCCGGCACGCGGCGTAGCGTTAGCCTGCGGCCGCTGCCCAGCATGGGCAGAGAAGGCGTTCAATGTAATCCGAAACACGCGCAGAAATTTCCGCCCAGTTTCTGGCGCGATCAGAATGACCGCAAATTCGGCAATAGAAGTCCCGGAACGGCCGGGACAACGCTCGAGGCCCTGGAAGCGCCCTAGTCTTCACCTGCTCAGCAGAGGCGTGGTGTGCGCCGTCGTTGCGGGAAGCCTGGGCGGGCTGTTCTTCGTACCGGCCAATGGCTGGGTCTACGTGGCCGACGTGCTCCTCCGTTCTTACCTGGCGTTTGTGGGCACAGTGATGGCTCACGAGGCGGTGCACGGGCTGATGGGCCGGACACGCGCTGCCAACCTCTGGTGGGGACGTCTGGCCCTAGTTCCTTGCATGGTGCCGTTCGCCAACTTCCGCAAGACCCATCTCCTGCACCACCGATTCACGAACGAGGAGAGCCGGGACCCGGACCACTTCGTCAAGCCAGACGCAAACCGTGAATGGGAACTCCCGCTACGGGCGGTGGCGATGCCTCACCACTGGCTCCTGTGGTTGCGCAAGCGAGAGGGCGTCGACGGCTCTCACGTACGCGAGTTGCTCCTGAACTACATAGGCATCGCGCTGGTCTATCTCCCGATCTTTCTCCTAGTGGGCTTGGAAAGGATGGTTTCCGGCATGCTCCCCTTGCTGGTGATCGTGTCGTTGCTGCTGTGGTACCCGTTCGCGTTCAAGACGCACGAGGGCTTCTCGACCGGAAGCCCGGAATCGCGCTCCCACAACTACTACGGCCGGCTGATGTACTGGTTCTCGTTCGGCTTGTCGATGCACAGAACGCATCACATGCGCCCGCACCTTGGCTGGATCGAGCTGCTTCCATTTGTCGAGCCGAGCCCTTCCGCGCCCAGTGCGCTGATTCCGAGGCGCGACATCCGAAACGACCTAGCGTCGGCGGTCCCCGATGCCCAATCCCACTCTCAGCACGCTTGACCTCGTCAGCCTGGTCATGGACAGCGAGGTCCGGCCGCTCGACTTCGCGGTGCTGCTTCATTTCGACCGGGAGATCGATGCGGACGACCTCGCGCGCGGAGCACGCAGCGCACGAAACCTCTACCCGACGACGGCATGCAGCGTGGTTGATGGCCGATGGTCTCCGCTGGAGCCAGATTGCCGCGAGCCGGCGTTTCGCTCGTTACGGCGGGGGAACGGTAAGCGGCTCATCGAGCAGTTCCTTCGGAGGCCGTTCGATCTCGGGAGCGGACCACCGCTGCGCCAAGCATGGGTCCAAGACGTGGAAGCCGGAAATGGCTGTCTTGTCACCAAGGTCCACCACTGCGTGGCGGACCTGCTCAGCGTCATGGCATGGATTCGACACCAGCTACGAGTCGCCGCAGATCTGGACCGACCCTGCTCGGAGCCGGCTGCGGTGGTGCCACCTGCGCTTGCGGAACCACCGCCTGGTGCCAAGCGGAACCCGGTATGGGACCGTTGCGCCCCTCTGTGGACTCGGCCTAGGGAGGCATCCGGCGAGAGACGCTGGATCACTTACTCCTTTTCGCACGGCGAGTTCATGAGAGTCTCCTTGGCGGAATGTGGGTTCACATTCAACGACGTCCTCGTGGTCGCCGCGTTGGAGACGCTCCAAGAATGGAACCGGATCCAAGGCGACAACGGACGGAGCGTAGGCATTTGGCTGCCCGTCAACATTCGACGAGATGCATTCGAGGGATTCGGCAATGCCTCGAGCCGCATTCGAGTACGCCGGGACTATGCCGACCGGCTGGATATTCCAGACAAATGCCGTGCCGTTCGATCGCAGATCAACCTCGCCCGAGAGCGTGGTGAATGGATGGTGCCCCAGCGAACGATTCTGACAGGCATTCCACTGCGATTCAGTGCTCCGCTCGTCCGCAGGTACCTGAACCGCCCGTGGGCGGATATGGGCTCCGCGGCCTTCAGCCACGTCCAGAAGTGGCCTGGGCAGGACGATGCGGTTTTCGCGGGATTGCAGGAGCTTGGCGTGCTGGGCGCGATGCACCGGCGCCACGCCTTGATCTTCGCGGCGGTGTCGTTGGGCAATCGGACTTGGATGACGATCACGTACGACCCGGCTCTGCTCTGGCCGGAAGATATTGCAGTCATTCGGGACCACTACCTAAGCACCCTCCGAGCAGCGTCGCGAGGTCTCTGATGCGCGCCGGATACAACGACGCGTTGCGATTCTTGATCGGTGTTGTCTTGCGCGCGGCGGGCGCGCTGGCGGAGATCCTGCACCGTCTACGAGCGCGACATCATCGGTTGCTGTGGTCGAAGATGCGACGCCGTTTCGGGATTTTCTCCGAGACGGAGTTGACAACCGAGGTGCCGCCACTCGATCCGGCAAGCGACTCAAGGCGAATTGCAAGCACATCGGGGACGAGGGGCAGCCCAAAGCTGCTCGCCTATAGCCGACGACGGCTTGCCGCAGTGCGCTGGGCGTTTGTCGATTCGTTCATGCGGGCGTTCCGGATGCTGGGAGTTCGCCGGACAAGCATGTACGTGTTCGGTCCGGCCCAGCCTGACGGCTCGCTGAGCAGCATGTTGCTCAGCGAGGCGGGCAGGCCGTCTTACCTTGCAACGCTGCAGGCCCCGTACCGGATGCACTGCTGGGAGCCTCTGCGGCCGTTGCACGAGGCGTACGGTCTCGAGGCCGTCAGGCTGTGGGTGCTGGCGGTCTCTAATCCGGGAGTGCTTTACAGCACCAATCCGTCCACGATGTCCATCTTCTTCGACACCTTGGAAGACGATTGGCCACGCTGCAGTGCGTTGGTCCGGGATTGCGTCCGAACCCCGGACAAGATGGATCCGTCACTGGCTGCCGCAACCCGCCGCATCGCCTCCAACGGTTACGCACGGCGTCTGCAGAGGATCGCGGAAAGCCCGACATTCCTGCCAATCGACGAATGGGCTCCGGCGACACGCGTATATAGCTGCTGGACCGGCGGGTATCTCACACCGTTTCTTGACCGGCTCGAGTCGCGCTTGCCTGCCTCCCGCTTCCGCCGCGTGCCAATGTACTCCATGTCGACCGAGACGATCGAGACGATCCCTGACTTCCGGCTCGGCGATCCGTCGTTCCTGCCGATCGCCCCAGGCGTCTGCTGCGAGTTCCTAGAGTCTGACGCCCCTCGGGCTCCGGACCAGCTCCTGTCCCCCAACGAGCTCTCTGTGGGTTGCGTCTACGAACTCGTGGTCAGTAATGCGCACGGCCTGCGGCGCTATTGCACCGGAGACTTGTTTCGAGTCGAGCGATGCGTCGGCGACTTGCCCGACCTCCGGTTTCTCCGTCGCCGAGGCCTCGGATACTCGTTCACAGGCGAGAAGCTGACCGGGGATCAGGCACTTCTGGCGTACAAGCGCCTCCGGCAGTCGTTCCCGGACCTGGCTGACGACCACGCTCTGACCTGCTTCCCGTCTCTACAACCGGTTGAAGGCCTGCCACACTACCGGCTTGTCCTTGTCTACCCCGGCCAGAAGGACCCCGGCCCCGTGGCGGGGTTGGCGGATCGGTTCGACGAACTGCTCAGCGACGTGAACAGCGAGTATCGCGCCAAGCGGTCGGGCGGACGCCTAGGGCCCGTGCGGCTCGAGCGGGCCGGGCTGCGCGGGCTCCGGGAACGCCTGCCTCGAGGAAGCGGGCCCGGACTCGACTCCCAGTTCAAGTTCTTGCCGCTCTACCCCCGATTGTGGGAGTCCTCCGAGGTGGGCCGATCTGCGTCGAATCGCCAGCCAAGCGCTCCACACAGCGTCTAGAACGGCGATTCGCGCGCTTGCCGAGAGCGCTCTCACCGCCTTGTTCCGGGCTCCATCGAAGCCAGCATGGACTCCAGTCCTGCGAAGGAACGGAAGTCCCGTCCCAGCACGAGGACCCTGCACCCAGCCGCTTTCGCTCCGGCTCCGTCGGTTTCCGGACGGTCTCCGATGTGTAACAGGTTCTCGGGCTGGAGGTCGAGATCGCGAAGGATGCGCCTGAACGGCTCCGGACTCGGCTTGAGGTAGCCGAGTCGCTCGCCGGAGTAGATCGCGTCGAAGCCGTCAATCAGGCCGAGGCAAGCGAGCTTGTGGGTAGGCTCGAAGTCCGATAGAGCGACTTGCGATTCGAATCGGGCACCGAAAGCGCTGAGCGCAGAGGCGACCCCGGGGCGGGCTCCCAGAGCTGCAATTTCAGGTGACAGCCAAGCCTGCTCGAGGGCCACGCGCTCCTCGATACTGGCGTCGTCGGTCTCGAGGCGCCCGCCGTTGGCGCGGACCTGCTCCATGCGCTTGCGAAACCGGCGCATCGCCACCGCTGCTCTCCATGCGGCACTCGCATTCCCACCCAGAGAAGCCGACAGGACCGCCAGCCAGAATCGAGCGGTCAGGCGGCGAGTGGAGTAGAGAGTACCGTCGACGTCCCAGCTGACCGCCCGCACAGCTCCGATGTCAATTTCCCCGGAGCGCATGCCGAGAACGCCTCGGTGCTACTGTACCGCTATGCGCCTCGCGGGTCCCCCGTCCCGTCAGTTCGATCCGGCAAGCGTGCCCAATGCCAAGTCGACGGGCGAGGTGAACTGGTCTCGCTTCAATGCCAATTTCGAGCGGTTGCTTGGCACGGACTGGCGGGAGGTCAACAGGCATGCCGACTGTTCGCTTGGGTGGCGCCTGATGCGGCTCTACCTCTCCTTCCTGCAACAGCGGCGCAACGCGATCCTGGATCTCAAGGGCAAGCTTCGCGTGTTCTCCCGCCTGAGACTGCCCCCGAATCCAAGCATCGTCCATTTCGGAGCCGAGGCTGGCTGGGAAGCGGCACTGCTGCAGGCACTGTACGGCGACAAGGGCAAGGTATTGCTCATCGACAGTGATCCCGTGGCATACCAGCGCTTCACCCGGTCACCCCAGAGGGCCCGGATACGAGCCCCTCGAGGAAGCAAGCGGCGATGGATCGACGTGATTCGCGACCCGGCGCGAATGGAGTATGTCCGAGAGGATTTCTTCCGGATGAAGGCGCCAGGGTCCTTCGATGTCGGAATCGACTGGGGCCTGATCGAGCATTACGACGATCCCGGCAAGCAATCGCTGATCTCGTTGTTCCGCAGCTTTCTCGGGCCGCAAGGGGTGCAAATCTCCTCCTGCCCGAGAGACCGGCTGGCGGTCCGACTCTTCTATCGCGCCTTCTCCGAGGAATTGAACCTCGGGTACCGCGAGCTGATGACGCTTCGGGAACTATCCGATCATGTCGAGCGCAGCGGCTGCCACATCGAGTCTCAGCATCGCCTGCCGGCCCACAACATCGTCGTCTATCGATTCAGCTAGCCTGCGGAGCGGGGCTTCCAAGTCAGCTCCGCTCGGAGCTGGCGCCGTCGGGCTCCTCACTGACAGGAATGGTGGTCGCGTGACAGGCGCCAGTCGGGCCCATCGCGCTCTAAACAAGCCTGCTCTGCGTGCCACTGCAGAGGAGCTTGCCTCGATCCTGCGGCCACGGGCTGGACCCGGAGCCCGTCAGAAGGCGATTCGGACTCTCAAGCGGAGCCGACCCGAACGAGGTCACGACCATACCGGAGCAGAAGACCCCTTTCGACGATTGCCGTTCCGTAGAGGCGGCCTTGGACAGACAGTCGGTTCTCCGATACACGCGCGAACCTGTCGCCTGCAGCCACGACTTCCGTCAATCCGTCGACACCGAAGAAGTAGATGCGTTCGCCGCAGCCGATGGAAGACGCCCAGCATTGGCCGCTGAGCCGCGAATGCCAGACTCCCTCCCCGGTGTCCTCGCGCACGCAGAAGGCCACGCCAGCCTTGTTGACCATGTAGACCTTGCCGCGATGGGCGAGCGGCGAACTGAAGTATGACGAGGCTTCCTCGGCACGCCATGCCACGGTAGGAACATCGCTCGCTCCGGAGCCGAACCTGATCGCGACGTTGTGCCCCTTGCTGCTGGATCCGACGATCGCACCGCCACGTACAGGGGTGGGTGAGGCGATGAAGGCACCCTGCAAGCCGTCCAGAGTCCAAAGCGGAGATCCGTCCTCCGTGTCATAGGCCTCGACTGAGTCTCCGGCACTCACCAAGGCGATCTCCCGACCGGCGTGAGTGACGACGGTGGGGGTGCTCCACGACACGCCTTCCGGGCGGTCCCTCTTCCAAACGGTCCGGCCGTCTTCGCGATCAACGCAGACCAGATAGGACGGCTTGTCGTGCGCGACAAGCGCCAGAACTCCGGCCCGGCAAAGGCGGAGGGAACTGCCTATCCCATGGCGGCCGCCGAATTGTCCGAACTCTTCGGTGAGGCTGCGCTCCCAAATTCGGTTTCCGTCATGGTCGATTGCCAGCAGGTTTCCGGTCTCGAAGAAGGCATACACGGCTTGGCCACCGACAGCAGGCGTTGGAGCGCCCTTGCTGACCATGTCGGAATCCTTGATGCGCTGGCTGGATGGCGACCGGTGAGTCCAGATCGCTCGGCCGGACTGCAAGTCGAACGCAGTGACGAGCAAGGTCTCCTTGGTCGGCCCCTCGACGCCCGTCGCGAACGCCTTGCCGCTCGACACCACGGGGCTAGACTGGCCATAGCCCGGAACTGCGGATCGCCAGATGACGTTGCGCGTGTCCGACCACTCGCTCGGGATCGCATCGCCCTCGGCCTGCGACAGGGAACCGTTGCCTAGGAACTCCGACCACGGCGCAGCCCAGGCTACGCCCTGCGCAGCAACGGCCGCAAGAAACGAGCGGCGAGCGAGACCTTGGTGGGATCGGCGGTCCGGCATGGCCCCGTTCCAGCCCGCCGTGTGCGTGCCGTGAGACCCGCGCACAGGCGAAGTTGCAGCCAAGGAACTCGCTGGCTGGAGGGAGTCAGCTAGGAAGAATGTCCGGGTACTCTGCATCACCGCTCTCGCTCGCCGGGCGATCATACGCTTCGGAGCCCAAGCCCGCCTTGGACAGACGCTCGCTCTCGAAATTCGCGGCGCTGTCGGTTAGTAGTGCTACAAAGCGCTGGTACTGGGCCTCGGAGAATGTCAAAGTGGTCAGACCCACCTGAACGTGAACGAACCCGTGGCCGCAACGGGCGACGGAGCCGAATCCGTCGTAGCGGGCTAGCAGGGCAGATTCGCAGTGCATAGCGTTCCTCCAAATCGTTAGGAAACGGGCCGGGCAATGGCCACATGTACAGATCGCAGCTGATTTGCAACACGGATGCATATATCTTGACTTGCGAGTGTCCCGCGAAGCAAGGAAGGATGAGTCGATGATCCAAAACTCATGCCAGATCCTAGTAGTGAGAAGAAATCTGCATCCGTGCAGATCGACTTCAAGACAGTATCACAATTTGCAACTTCATGTCAAATAGAAATTCATCCTGCCCCCACTCGAAGCCCTGGAGCTCAAACCCGCAGATCTCAAGCAGGGGTTCGGCCTGCTAGCGCCTCGCCCGGGCCCGGCGAAACCTCAGCAGTCAGGGACGTCCGAAGGGTCCCCTGCGGATCCGCCAAGACCCGCCCTGACCGGCGCAGGTACCTTCCCCGACTACCAAGAACCGGCGATGCGCGGCGGCTCAAGGCGGAAGAGAAGTCCCGCGCGGAGCGGGCCGCGGGCAGGACTGTGTAGCAAACCACTTCGTTCCCGCGCGGGAACGCAGCTACGATGGAATCGACGTGCCAGCACACAGCAATCGACACGACGGTGCGCACGAGAGAATCGTGGCGCTACTCGGCTCGCGGTGCTCGACCTCTTCGTACGACATCGAAAGCCACTCCCACGACGAGTCGTTCCATCCCCCGGCAGCGCCGGACGCGGTGGCCTTTCCGGAGTCGAACGAAGAGGTCTCCTCTATCGTCAGAATCTGCGCCGAGCATGGCGTGCCGATCATACCGTTCGGTGCTGGAACGGCGGTGGAGGGCCATGTCCAAGCGACCAGCGGGGGAATCTCCCTTGACCTGTCGCGGATGGACGCTGTCCTCGACTTGCAAGAGGACGATCTGGACTGTCGCGTCCAGGCGGGCATCCGGCGGGTTGCCCTCAATGACCGGCTGGAGAAGCACGGGTTGTGGCTGCCCATAGACCCCGGGGCCGACGCTTCGGTGGGCGGCATGGCCGCAACTGGTGCGTCCGGTACGACCACTGTCAGATACGGCACTATCCGCGAGAACATCCTCGGCCTGACCTGCGTGCTTGCCGATGGGCGCGTGCTGCGAACCGGTGGGCGTGCGCGCAAGTCGTCAGCAGGCTACGACTTGACCAAGCTCCTGCTCGGCTCGGAGGGCACTCTGGGCATCATCACCGAGGTGCAACTGAGGCTGCACCCGCTGCCCGAATGCGTGTCAGCGGCCGTATGTAGCTTCGAGACCATCGAGCAGTGCGCGAACTCCGTCATCGAGATCCTCCAGTCCGGACTACCTGTCGCCCGCTGCGAGCTGTTGGACGTCGCCTCGATGCGGGCGGTGAACGACTACGCAAACCTGCACTACGCACCGACTCCCACGATGTTCTTCGAGTTCCACGGCACCGCGGCCAGCGTCGCCGAGCAAGCGGAGCGAGCGGGCGAGATCGCCGCCGATCACGGAGGTGGCGATTTCCAATGGACGCTGGAGCGGGAGAAGCGCGAAAAGCTCTGGAACGCCCGCCACCACGCTTATTACGCCATCAAAGCACTCCGTCCCGGATCGTACGGATGGGTCAGCGACGTTTGCGTCCCGCTCTCCAAACTGGCCGAATGCATCGCAGCGGCAAGTGCGGACATTGAGCAAGCGGGACTGGTCGCGCCAATGCTGGGACATGTCGGCGACGGAAATTTCCACGCTGTATACCTGATCGATCCCAGCGACAAGGACGAGTTCGAGCGCGCCAACCGCGTAAATGAACGCATGACCGAACGGGCGCTAGCAATGGGCGGCACCTGCACGGGTGAACACGGCATCGGAATCGGCAAGCAGCGCGCCCTCCAGGCGCAGCACGGGGAGGGAGTCGACGTGATGCGGGCTATCAAGACCGCACTGGACCCGGCCGGGATACTCAACCCGGGCAAGATTCTTGCCTGATTTCCGCGATCCACCGATCCGGATCGCCAGCTAGCGACTGCGCCCGCTAGCCCGGATCCTCTCCAGGGCCTGTTCCAAGCGCATCGCGACGATCGGGTGCTCGTCGTAGACGTTGCGTTTCTCCGACGGATCGATCTCGAGGTCGAAGAGCTGGTAGGGACGCTCGAACGGCTTGCCCGCCGGCTTTTCCCTGCCTCCCGAACCATTCCCGGCTACGAGCTTCCAGCGGCCGTCACGGATGGCGAACATCCCGCCGCCGGAGTGGTGGATCACCGGCGCGCGCGGCCTCGCCCAGTCCTTGCCTTGCAACAGCGGCAGCAAGCTGAAGCTGTCCTCCGCAACATCTTCGGGCAGGTCCGCCCCAACGATTTCTGCCACGGTCGCGAATACGTCCGTGAGACCTATGGTGCGAGTTTGGATCGAGCCTGGCTCGACCGTGCCGGGCCAGCGCACAAAAAATGGCACTCTGTGCCCCGCTTCCCAGATGTCCGCCTTGGTGCCGCGAAAGACATAGTTGGACGTGTGGTTGAGCGACCGGAAGGCTTGAATGGTCGCGTCATCGGTGTGGTCCTTGTCCGAGACACCATCCAAGCGGTACATGAACGAGCCGTTGTCGGACGTGAAGATCACAAGCGTCTCGTCGCCGATTCCAGCGTCATCAATGGCCCTGACGATGCCGCCGAGGGCCGCATCGACATGAACGATGAAGTCCCCATACGGACCCAGATCAGTCTTGCCCACGAATCGCTTGCCCGGCCAGACGGGCTTGTGAGGCGCCGTTAACGGCACGTACAGGAGGAACTTGCGCTCTTGACGGACCTGGCTCCGGATGAAGTCCGCCGACTCCTCCACCAGCCGATCCAGCACGCCGACCGGGTCCAAGTCCTTGGCGAGTTCACCCGCGCGCATGAAGCGCGGGAATTTCAGGCCCGGCTGGCTGCCTAGGGGCAGGCCCGTGATCTTGCCGTCGCGAATGTAGACGTACGGCGGGAAGTCGAGCGACGCCGGAATGATGAACGAGTCGTCGAAGCCGTGCGTGTGCGGGCCATCGTCGATCGGCCCGTTGAAATCGAACTCGCCGGCCGCATCCTTGGCAAACCCCAGGCCCAAATGCCACTTGCCGACGACAGCCGTGCGGTAGCCCCTCGCTCGGAGGAATGTGCCGATCGTCTCCCGGTCCGGTGCCAGCAAGGGCTCGCCATAGCCGTTCAAGACGCCCCGCTTGAGCCGCGTGCGCCAGGCGTACCGCCCGGTGATCAAGCCGTAGCGAGTCGGGGTGCAGACCCCGGACGGCGTATGGGCATCGACGAACGCCATGCCCTGACCAGCCAAGCGATCAAGGTTGGGCGTAGGGATCCGCGACTGCGGATTGAGATAGGCGACATCTCCGAATCCGAGGTCGTCAGCAAGGATGACAACCAGGTTTGGGCCGCTCGCGAGTGCCGCACCGACGGCACATAGGCCCAGCCCGGCCAAGCGTAACAATGCGTTTCTGGTCAGCTCGCGCAAAACAGCACTATTCTGGCAAACTGCGGCGCACACTCGCCACGCCAACCGCCGTCACAGCGGCTCCGGCGCGACCCTCGCCCAATGCGGTCGCGCGAGTCAGATCTGGCCCTGGACCGTCCTAGTCCGTCTTCTTGATCTTGCGCTTGCCGGACATGTCCCGGCGCTCGTTCTCGAGGTCGAACTCGAAGTCTTCCATCAGCTCGGCAAGATCCTCGTTCTCACGGTGAGGCTCGGCCCACTTGTCGGCCAAGTCGACCACGAACGTGCGCACCTTGGGCTCGTTGATGTTCTCGCGGTCAAACATGATCGCGATGTCCAGCAGGGTCCTGGCGATGCCGAAGCGAACCCGGTCAGCACCGGCCTCGATCGGGCCGGACGCCTCCCCGCCGAGATCGGCCACGTCCTTGCCTGTCAGGCCGGCGACCGCAAGGAAGATCCCGCGCGTCAGGGTCTGGCTCTCCATCGCAGCCCCGCGGGTGTCTACCTTGTTGCCGCCCTCGACACTCGCCAACATCGGCGAGACCGACGCGTTGCCGTCCGGCAGCGGGAAGTCGAACATGACCGTCGCTTGCTCGCCAATCAGATTGTCGAGATCCCCAACGTCTTCCGCGAAGTCGATCGCATGAACCTTGGTACGCCGACGATAGTCGCTGACCAATGGCTGGAAGTCCTCGATCACAGCGTCGTTTATTTCCATGCCTTCAGCGAAGGCGTCCGCCAGCTCGTCATAGCCGTAGGCCAAACCTGCCCGCATCGCTGCCAGCCAGAGCGTGGCCTTGGTGCCGGCATCGCCCGGCGCCCCGGCTGCCTCGCTGAGCTGTTCGACGGTCTTCGCGTAGTCGCCTATCGCGAGATTGTCTACGGCAGCTTGCACGAGCCACTCTGGCGTACCTTGGCGCGGGCCCGCAGGTTCGCCCGAGCAGGACAGGCCCAGCAAGCCGACTAGGGCCAGCGTCAAGCCCAGATAGAACGGCGAATTGGAACGGTAGTAGCGTTGCAACATGTGCGATACCTCCTCTTCGCGCATAAGTCTCTCAATTCGCCGGAGTGATTGCAACCCCTTTCGCGCGATCCCCGTCGTGGCGACCGGGGCTGTCCGCTATGATGCAACCCGGGTGGCGTCGGCGGGGCCAGAACAGCAGACGATCGAGGCTTCAGGCTACGTCTTGGTCGGCGGTCGCAGCTCCCGCTTCGGCTCCCCCAAGGCGCTGCACTTGGTGGATGGCCGCGCGATGGCATTGAGCGTGGCCGAAGCGCTCGCCAGCCGCGTGAAGGCGGTGACGTTGGTGGGAGATCCGGACCAATACGCAGTGCTGGGAATGCCGGTGATCGGGGATCGAATCGAGCGAGCCGGGCCATTGGCGGGCATCGTGGCGGCTTTGCACCACACTCCACAGAAGTGGTGCATTGTGGCCGCTTGCGACATGCCGTTCGTCAGCTCGGGCCTGGTAGACCAGCTGCTGGGCGCCGCGGGCATAGCCAGCGTCGATGCGATCATTCCCCAGACCCCGGACGGGCGGCTACAGCCGCTGTTCGCGGCCTATGCCAAGTCCGGGTTGGCACCATTGGAGCACGCGCTGCTCCACGGCACGCGGAAGGTTACCGACGCCCTAGAGTGCGTGAACTGGGCGAAGCTGCCCGTCGATGACGCACGGTCGTTCGCAAACGTTAACCGGCCGAGCGACCTGTCGGCTGCGGGCTGAGTAGTACCGCTTAACTCGCGAGCGCGCCGTCCAGTCGGTCCAAGTCGTCAGCGTTGTTGAAGAAGTGGGGCGAGACGCGCAGATTGCCCTGGCGGACCGAGACCACGACTCTCGCGTCTTCCAAGCGCCGGCGCAGGGCGGCGCTGTCGCGCTGGCGGAACGCAGCAGTCACGATGTGCGACCCGCCGTTGCCGTCGGTGCCGGAACTCAAGACCCCTCCGTGCGCAGTCAGGATGTCTCGACATTGCTGGGCTAGGCCCAAGACGCGCCGTTCGATCGATTCCTGGCCGCAATCCAAGATCAGATCCAAGCTGGCCTCCAGGGCGAACAGTGGCGCGAAGGGTTGGACTCCGCCCTCGTACATCAACGCTCCGTCCGGCAAGACCGGCCGTCCGTGGTGCAGGCTCTCGAAGTTCCTCCAGTCCCGGTGGCTGCGCCAGCTAACGACGCTCGGCGCCAGCCAACCCCGCGTTGCGGCGGGCACATAGGAGAAGCCCGCTCCTGCCGGAGACATCAGCCACTTGTACCCGTGCACGACGAGGAAATCAACGGGCGTCGAACCAAGGTCCAAGCTCAAGGCTCCAACGCTTTGCGTCGCGTCGACACACAGCAAAACACCCCTGCGGCGGAGTTCCGGACCCAGCGCAGCCAGAGGCGCCCGCAACCCGTTGGAATAATTCACCGAACTGAGCAGCACCAGACGCGTGCGCGGGCCGATGGCGTCGAGAATCTGATCCGGATCCAAGGCGCCGGCCGGCGTGGGCAGAGCCCGAAAGCGCACGCCCTTGCTTTCCAGCAGGCTGGGAGCGTACTGGTTGTTCGGGAACTCGTGCTGGAAGCCAATGACCTCGTCACCGGCTCGCCAGTCGATTCCCTGCAGGAACCACGCCAAGCCGGCTCCGGCGCTGGGACAGAACGCGATGTCGTCCGCTCCGGCTCCGACCAGGCGGGCAATCTTGCCTCGAATTCGGTCGAGACGGTCGAACCACGTGGGGAAATCGAGCGCGGCCGACTCGTCACGGGCGCGGAAGTGGTCGTTGATCGCTTGGACGCCGGTCGAGGGGATCGGCCCGAATGCGGCTGAGTTCAGGTGCGCCCACGAATTCAGCACCGGAAACAATTCGCGCAGGGCGGCCCAATCGGGCTCGTGCATCGAGTCCATACTTCTTATTCAACGCCAAGACTTCGGTCGCTGCGTGCGGCGACAAGCGCCTGAGCCTCCCGGGACGGGCTGGACGTAGCGCTGAAAGGGTATCATTGCGTCACATGGAAGGCGCCGCGGCCCGATGTCAGTGACGCGAAGGCAGGTGTTGTCCTCGGCCCTTGGGCTCAGTGCGGCCACCGCTGCTTCTGCGGCGAGCCGCACGACGCAGGCAAGCCCGGCAGGATTCTTCACTCTCGACCGGCGGAAGGAGCGCTGGTGGCTCATCACCCCCGAGGGGGAGCCGTTCTTCTCGCTGGGCCTGAATCACATCGATCCTGCCAGCCAGCGCTATCCGGAAAATATCCACATCTGGCGGGAGAGGTACGGCGGCAACACCGTCCGATGGATCCAAGAATCGGTCGCCCCCAACCTCAAGCGCTGGGGCTTCAATACCGTTGGCTGGGTGCAGGAGGTGACCGTGCGCAAGTGGCGACATTCGCGCCCGTTTACCAACGACGAGTACCGCGCCCTCGGCCTGCCGTTCTGCCACTTGCTGCCATTCATGGAATCGCACCAGTGGGAGCAGCACACGCGCCACTTCGACTTCTGCAGCCGCGAATGGGAGGAGTGGGCGGAATACGTGGCGCGCTCGCATTGCGCGGAGTTGAGCGAAGACCCCAACTTGATCGGCTACTTCTACAGCGACTGCCCCACCTGGACGCACGAACGGCCGGAGAATGCCTGGCGAGGTCCGATTTTCGACCCTGAATTGTTGGACAGCCCGGCCGGGCGCAGGGAACTCGCGGAACTGGCGCTGCGCTATTACCGCACAACGCACGATGCGATCCGTCGCTACGACCCGCACCACTTGATCTTCGGGGACCGCTACGAAGCCAACGCCCCGCTCGCCATGGAAGTCGTCGAAGCCGCCCTTGAGTACGTGGACGTGCTCTCGTTCCAAGACTTTCGGAGCCCCGGAGAGCACCTTTCGCAGTGGCACTCCAAGACGGGCAAACCGGTCTTGCTGGCCGATGCCGCCGGCATCGAGCGGCCAGTGCCTTCAGCGGGATTCGTGCCCAACAACGGCCGGTGGTATGCCGACGTGCTGGCAGAACTGCGCCGGAATCCGGGTTGCGTCGGCTTTCATCTCTGTGGTGCGTACCAGCGCAACAAAGCCCGTAGGCGGGGACTACTGGACGAGCTGGAGAGACCGGACGAGGCCCAGCTGGCGCTGATCGCGGAGGCAAACCGGCGAACATCCCAATGGGTAAGGGACCAGTTCTGAATCCGCGGGCGTTGCGGTGTCAGCCATGCCGTCCCGGCGCGGCACTATACACTGAGTTGACCCGGTTCCTTGTCATGCGGGACGGGCCATCGGCGGTTCCAAGAGTCCATGGGAGAAGTCGTCGCTACGCCGGCCGGAAACACTGACACGGCGGCGCGCCCGTGGCACCGCGCCGAGAATGCGCTCGCGGGCGCTCTGCTGGCGCTTACAGCGCTGCTGCCCCTAGCGGAGGGTGCTGGACGCCTGGCGGGAGTCGGGAACCTGATCCCCGGGTCGATCCCTCTGGTCCAGCACCTGACGCTTCTCATCGCGGTCGTCGGCGGGGCGATCGCGGCGCGCGACCGCAAGCTGCTGGCTCTTTCGACAGCGACGTTTCTGCCGGAGCGTTTCAAGGAGCCGGCGCGGGTCGTCTCGGCAATGGTCGGCGTATCCGTGTGCACGTGCCTGGCCTACGGTTCGTGGACCTTCGCCATGGTCGAACGCGACGCGGGGGACATCGTGGCGTTCGGCCTTCCGGTATGGGTCTTCGTATGGGCCATGGCGCCGGGATTCGCAGTCCTGGGATTGCGCATGGCCTGGAACAGTTCGCCATCGATGGCCGGCAGGGCGATCTGTCTGGCTGGAGTGATCGTGCCGGTCGCGCTCGCGTCGTGGGAGTCCCTCGGCGAGCTGCCGCTTCTGCAGTACGGGGCCTTGGCGCTGCTGGGGAGCGCCGTGCTGGGCATGCCAATCTTCGCGGTGATCGGCGGCCTCGCCGCGCTGCTGTTCTGGTACGAGTACACGCCGGTGACGGCAGTGCCGCTGGCGGCCTACCAGCTCTCGGGGCAGCCCCTGCTGCCGGCCATCCCGCTGTTCACGCTGGGCGGCTACATCTTGGCGGAGGGCGGCGCCAGCCAACGCTTGGTGCGCGTATTCTCGACTTGGCTCGGATGGCTACCGGGCGGCTTGGCGGTCACCACTACTGTGGCATTCGCCTTCTTCACATCGTTTACCGGCGCTTCCGGCGTCACGATCCTCTCGCTAGGCGGGCTGATCCTTCCAGTGCTGGTCAAGTCGCGCTATTCGCGGGAGTTCTCGCTGGGCCTGATGACAGCCTCGGGATCCATCGGGCTACTCTTCCCGCCCAGCTTGGCGGTCATCCTCTACGGCGTCTACTCCCGAACGCCCCTCAACGAGCTATTTCTCGGCGGCCTGATTCCAGGCTGTCTGCTGGTTGCGCTAGTCGCCGCATGGGGCGTGCGCCACGGGCGCATCGCCGAGCGCGGACAGCGCAAGTTCGAGCCGGCCCAAGCGCGCGCAGCGATGCGCGACGCCAAGTGGGAGCTGCTGCTGCCGCTGGTCGTGATCGTCGGCATCTTCAGCGGTGTCGCGACATTGGTCGAGGCTGCGGCGGTGACGGTGCTCTACGCCTTTGTGGTCGAGTGTTTCGTCCACCGCGACCTATCCCTGCGGACCGGCGTGCCGAAGCTGGCGGTGGAGTGTTGCACGCTGGTCGGCGGCGTGCTGCTGATCCTGGGCGTCGCTCTGGGGTTCACGAACTACCTGATCGACGCGCAAGTGCCCGACCTCGCACTCGACTGGGTTCAGTCACACATTGAATCGAAGCTGGTCTTCCTGCTGGCGCTGAACATCCTGCTGCTCATCGTGGGCTGCATGATGGACATCTTCTCGGCGATCTTGGTGGTGGTGCCGCTGATCGCGCCGATGGCGGCGGCATACGGCGTCGATCCGGTGCATCTGGGGATCATCTTCCTTGCCAATCTCGAGCTCGGCTACCTGACACCTCCGGTGGGCATGAATCTGTTCCTGGCCTCGTACCGCTTCGGCATACCCCTGACGAAGGTCTACCGATCAGTCGTGCCGTTCCTGCTGATCTTGTTCGGCGGCGTGCTGCTGATCACCTACCTGCCGTTCCTAACGCTGGCGCTGGTGCGCTAGTGACTTGCTAGACTCAAGGGAAAGCGGCGCGCCCGCGGCCCGATGGCAAGCTCCCGACGGCACACGACTGCCTGCGATGTGAGCGGCGTCCTGATTGGCGCCGACCATCCGGTCGTGGTGCAGTCGATGACCAACACCGACACCGCCGACAGCGCAGGGACTGTCAACCAAGTCCTCGCGCTAGCCCAGTCCGGATCGGAGCTGGTGCGCGTGACGGTGAACCACGACAAGGCCGCCCAGGCCGTGCCGGGCATCGTGCGGACCCTAAGCGATTTCGGCTGCGAGGTGCCGATCGTCGGGGACTTCCACTACAACGGGCACATCCTGCTCAAGAAGTATCCCGACTGCGCGAAGGCGCTGGCGAAGTACCGCATCAACCCAGGCAACGTCAACATCGGCAAGCGGCACGACGACAACTTTCGCACGATGATCGAGGCCGCGATCGAGCACGACAAGCCCGTGCGGATCGGCGTGAACTGGGGCTCGCTGGATCAGCAGCTGCTTACGAGCCAGATGGACGAGAACGCCAAGCGGGCGAAACCCCTGAGCGCAGCCGAGGTGATGTACGAAACGATCGTGCTAAGCGCACTGCGGTCCGCCGAGGCCGCCGAGGGCTACGGACTCGGGCACGACCAGATCATTCTGAGCGCGAAGGTTTCCGACGTGCAGGACCTGATCGCGGTCTACCGCGCTCTGGCGCTGCGCTGCGACTACCCGCTCCACCTCGGCCTGACCGAGGCTGGAATGGGCAACAAGGGCGTAGTAGCCTCCACGGCGGGCATGGCAGTGCTGCTGCAGGAGGGAATCGGCGACACGATCCGGGTGTCGCTAACACCCCGTCCGGGAGGCGACCGCTGCGAGGAAGTCGAGGTCGCCAAGCAGATGCTGCAAGCGCTGGACATCCGGCACTTCACGCCGCAAGTCACCGCTTGCCCGGGATGCGGGCGCACCACCAGCACATTCTTCCAAGAAATGGCCGAGGAGATCCAGGCCTACCTAGGTGCCAAGATGCCGGAGTGGAAGGGCGAATACGAGGGCGTCGAGAGCATGAGCGTGGCGGTCATGGGCTGTATCGTCAATGGCCCGGGAGAGTCCAAGTACGCCGATATCGGCATCTCGCTGCCAGGCACCTTCGAAGAGCCAGTGGCGCCGGTCTACGTGGACGGTCGTCTGCACCGCACCTTGCGCGGCGACCGCATCGTAGCTGAATTCATTGAGATTCTCGATTCCTACGTGAGCTCCCGCTACGCTGCCCGCCCGGCACCGGCAACGGTGCAATAGCAGCCGCGCAGGCACCTACTGTCCGGGAGGGCCGGCCGGCCCGAACCACGGGAAGTCCGGTATTAGCCCGTAGCCATGGGCGAAGTGCATGTAGGCGATGATCGCCGCGATCAGCCCGAAGAACGCCAACACCGACAGGCCGATGCGCAGCCACGGCAGGCGGCGGCCCTCGCGCCGCAGCACCAGCAACCAGCTCGCGCCGATGCCGACGAAGTAGAGCAGGATCATCGGCCCGGCGAAGAGCGTCATGGTGAGGGGATCGCCGGTCGGGGTGATGATCGCCGCGATGATGAACATCACCAGCACGGCGTAGCGTACGTTGCGCAGCAGGAAGCGGGGCGTGGTGAGCCGCAGCAGGGTGAAGAAGAAGATCAGCACCGGCAGCTGGAACACCAACCCCAAGCCGATTTCGAGAATGATGAACGTGTTGAGGTAGTCGCTGACCGAAATGTACGGCTCGACCTCCTCCGTCACGGTCAGCAGGAACTGCAGGGTCACGCGCAGCGCCACGAAGTAGCAGAACACGCCGCCGAGGACGAACAGCACGGCGGTGGTGCAAATGAAGGGCACCGCCCAGCGCTTCTCTTTCCTGTACAGGCCGGGGGCGATGAACTGCCAGGCTTGGTAGGTCAGCCAAGGAGCGCCGAGGAAGACCGCGGCCAGCAGCGGGACCTTGATGTACTGCACCTGGAACTGTTCCAGCGGGCGCGTGTTGATCATCTGGATCATCTCGCCGCCGGGGCCGGCGATCGCGCGCGCCGCGCCGCGGAACGGCTCGATGGCGAGCCGCAGCAGATCGTTGGCGAAGGCTAGGCAGAAGAGATAGACCACCAACAAGCCGCCCAGCGCGCGCAGGATGCGCGTGCGCAATTCCTCGAGGTGCTCCAAGAAGGACATGCGCGCCATGCCCTCTTCTTCCTCGTCGCCGTCGTCATCGTCATCGCCGTTGTCACCGTCGTCAGTCGGAGGCGGGGGCGGAGCCGTGCCCGCGTCGGCTGCCGCGGACGGCTCCTCTGCTTCCTGGTCGTCGGCAGCGGCGTCCGGCGGGTCCGCGCGGGGGTCGTCGTAGAGGTGGTCGGATTCGTCGTGATAGGGATCGTCGTAAAAGGAGGTGTCCGAGCTGGAGCCGGATGACTCCCCGCCGTCGGAGTGGTCGGAGCCTTGAGCGTCCGCGCCGGAACCGGACTCGGGCTGCTGGCCGTCCGAGCCAGCCGGCTCAGACCCAGCGTCTTGCTTGTTGCGATCTTCCGAGTCCATGGAGCAATCCGACCGTTGCTTGGCTTTGAATCCTACTCAGAAAGACCGTGCTAGCGAGCGCTCAGGCAGATTTGGAATCGGCGATCGCTTCGGATTCCGGCAAGCCGGTGACAGGCACGTCCGAGGCCTCGTCCGCGATCTGGTCACTGTCGGACTCGGCAGGTGTCTCGGCGGCCGTTCCCTCCGCGGGCGCTGTCGCGGCTTCGGACGACGAGTCGCCGTTATCGGAACTCTTTGACGAAGAATCGGTCGCGGCCGCGCCGCTCTGGCTGCCATCGTAATCGTAGTCGCTGTAGTAGTCTTCTTCGTTGTCGTCGTAGTAGCTGGTGCTGATGTCGCGGCTGACGCTGCTGGAGAGATTCTTGACCTCGCGCGTTTCGTGCTCGATGTTGTCCATTTCGCGCTGGAAGGTGGACCTGAGTTCGTTCGAAGCGCGCTTGAACTCGGCCATGCCCTTGCCGAAGGTCTTGCCTAGCTCGGGCAGTTTCTTGGGCCCGAAGATCAGCAAGGCCAGGATGAAAAGGACGATAACCTCACCCATGCCGATTGGGCCCATGCGATCCTCCTATGGCAGCCCCGGCGCGACCTCAGGGGCGTCGGGACGTTCCTTGATGATAGCGAGGGCGGCACCGGGAAGCAAACCGGGCACCTGTAAAACGACCGGCGCGCCACAAGTACCGGCAGGGCGCAGTCCGCAATCGGCGAATGCATCCGGCAAGCATGCTTCGGAGACACCTTCTGCCTCAACCTTACGTCCTGATCGCGCGGTTGCTCCGCTCGTAACTGCCTAGCGGCCACGGTTCCAGGGCGCGAGCGGACAGTCCGACTCCTCAATCGAGCAAGACTGCGGCGCGCGCAGCCGAGTGCACTGCCCGCGTACGAACACCCTGAGAGGGCGGTGAAACCCGCACCCGCACGGCCATGTAGTATCATGTGCTACATGGAGCGAGTCGGCATTCGGGAATTGCGCCAGAACCTCAGCGTCTATCTGGCCAAGGTGAAGACGGGCTCGGCGTTCGCCGTGACTGACCGTGGCAAGCCCGTTGCTGTGCTAAAGCCCCTCGCCACGGAAGTCGACGCGTGGCAGCGACTAGTCGATGACGGCGTGGTGATTCCGGCAGCCGCGAGATGGTCGGACATGGAACTTCCCGGCGGCGAGGTCGATGCGCAGCGGACAGTGTCCAAGTACCTTCAGGAGCTGAGGGAAGACCGAACGTGACGGTTGCTTTCTGCGACTCCTCGGCTCTGGTCAAGCTGGTCGTCAACGAGCCCGAGTCTGCAGCCCTCCGGCATAACTTGGGTACTTATTCGCACGTGATGGCAAGCGAGTTGGCGGCAGTGGAAGTTCCGAGGGCGATTCGACGCCACGACCCGGGCAGGGTTGCCGCTGCACACCGACTGATCCGCAACCTCGAGGCCGTGACTCTGGATCGGAGCGTCTTGGAACGAGCGGCGGCGCTCGGCCCTTCTGAATTGCGCAGCGTGGACGCCTTGCAGCTTGCGTCTGCGCTTCGGCTCGTTCAATTCGATCCAGTCTTCATCGCATACGACAGTCGCCTCGTTCGAGCCGCGTCGGCGGCCGGACTGCGCACGTTGTCTCCTGCGTGATTCTTGGCCGATCGCAGTAATCGGGTACCGCTGGCGCCCCGAGCGCATGCGCCTGTCCGCACGAGCCGGGCAGGAGGGCTGCGCCTACAATGGCCCTTATGGATCACATCGGGCTTAAGCGCATGCACCACGTCTCCTTCGCAGTGGCGGACCTCGCCGCGTCCAAGCGCTTCTTCTGCGATGTGCTCGGGCTGCCGGAGGACGAACGGCCGAACTTCGATTTTCCGGGGGCCTGGCTGGCCGTGGGCGATCGCCAAATCCACCTGATCGAACAAACCGGGGCCGGCCGCGAAGTGCGCGGCAGCATCAGCCGCTCGGATCATCTCGCCATGGAGGTGGAGGACCTCGACGTGGTCAAGGCCCGCCTGAACGACTGCGGGATCGAGTTCGCAGAGGGAGGCAACGAGCGGCTCGGCATGAGCCAAGCGTTCTGCAGCGATCCCGACGGGCACACCATCGAGTTCGTGCAGTACCACTGAGCCTCGGACGCGATGGCGGGGCTGAGTCGCCGTAACGGGGCGCACTTCACGTCGCGGGCAGGCTGATGGAGAAACCGCCTCAGGCTGAGCGCGGTCTGACTATGATGAACACAGTCCTAGGAAGCCCCCCATGAAACATCTCCTTATCTGCTCTGCCCTGCTTGTAGCTTTAGCCCTGCCCGCGTTCCCACAATCTGCGGAATTCGGCATCTCGGCCGGCTACGGCTCGATCGGCGGGAGCGACATTAGCGTCAGCGAGATCCCAGCCACCGGCAGCAGCGCCAGCTACACAATCAGAAACGGGGTGCGGGTCGGGGGCCGGATGGGCTTCAATTCGCGCCGTTTCTTCGGGCACGAGGCCTCCTACGCCTATCAGCACTCCGGCCTGGATCTCCAGAGTAGTGGCCCGGACGGCACGGAAAACGCCGATCTCGGGGCAGTCAGGTCCCACCACTTCTACTACAACGCTCTGCTGCACGCGGCACCGACAGGCTTTCCGATCCGTCCGTTCGTGACGGGCGGCGGCGGCTTCTCGTCCTTCTTCCTGCCAGGCATCCCGTCGTTCTCGGGCTACGGCAGCACGAAGTTCGGCTACAACTACGGCGGCGGCATCAAGCTGAACTTCTACCAGTACGGGATTCGATTCGACGTGCGCAACCACGTCACGGGCAAGCCGTTCGGCAACTACCTGCCCAACGTGCAGGGAACGCTGAACAACACCGAGTTTTCGGTCACCTTCTACGTGCTGGTCGGCTAGGCGCAGGCGAAAAAGCCAACCCCGTGGCAGAGGAGCCACAGGTGCGAGCCGCGTTTGAGGGGCAGTCCCGGACCCACCGTCGCCCTCGGCCTGGCCGGTCGGCGGGCGGGCTCGGATCTAGAAGCTCGTAACAGCTTCGGTTTCGTCGGTGAGGCAGTGGAAGACGGTGTGGAGCTTCGTGATCTGGAGCAAGTCCTGTACCTTGGCTTGTACGTTGAGCAGCTTGATCTCGCAGCCCTGGTTGCGGGACGTGGTGTAAGCCGAGACCAGCTCGCCAAGGCCGGAACTGTCGATGTAGGTGACGCCGGCCAGATTGAGCACGATCTTGGTCGCGCCCCCGTCGAGCAGGCCCCGCACGGTGTCGCGGACGTGGCCGGACTCCTCTCCGAGCGTGATGCGACCGGTCATGTCAACGATCGTCACTCCGCTGTACTCACGAACCTCTGTGGATAAACTCATCGATCTTCCTCCTGAGTTAGATCATGATGCGCCCTTGGCGCAGTACTTCACCAGACGAACCCGCGTGCCCGTGCCAGCGCACCGGCCGACCTCGACTTCGTCAAAAAATGCCTTCATCATCAACAGCCCACGCCCGGAAGCGCGCAGCAAGTTGTCGCCCTCGCAAGGGTCGGCGACGTCCTCGGGCTCGAAGCCCGCGCCTTGGTCGGTCACTGTCACCTCAAACGCGGCCTCGTCGATCGCCGCATCGAACGAGACTCGCTTGGCCAGATTGAAGGCGTTGCCGTGCTTGACGGCATTGGCCACCGTCTCGCGCACTCCCATGCCGATCTGATGCACTTGGTCCTCGTTGAATCCGTTCAATTCCGCAAGTCGCTGGACGATTAGCTCCGCCGCGTCGATGCTGTCCAAGGTGCTCTCGAGCGAAAGCCGCAGTTTCCTGCAATCCGTCATGCGGCCTCTGGGGGAGCGGCCAAGCGCTCGGCATCATGCAAAAGGCGAATTCGCATTAGTCGCACACTGCGCAACCCAAAGTCAAGCGCTGACGAAGGCCCGCTGCGAGGGACCTGGCGCTATGATGAGCCCGCCGTCACTGAGGATAACCGAAATGAGATCAAGAAACCGCATCGCCACCAGCATCGCGGTGCGGGAGCTGGCTTGCTCGGCCCCTCCGGAGCCAGCCGCACGGGACCACGGGGCCGGCACAGTGCACCGGGTCAGCGAGGCGCTCGAAGCCATCATTCCGGCTGACTACGTGATCGAAAAGCTGGCCGGCGACATGGTCTTCACCGAAGGGCCGGTGTGGATCAATGGGGCCGCTCCGCATCTACTGTTCAGCGACATTCCGGCCAACGTGATCTACCGCTGGGCGGAAGGCGACACCGACGCCTCGGTGTTCTATGACCAGGTGTACAGGGGGAAGCCTCGCAACATCTTCCCCGGCTCGAACGGCCTGATCCTCGATGTGGAAGGACGCCTGCTGGCGTGCGAGCACGGCAACCGGCGCATTTCGCGCTTGGAGGACGGGGAGTGGGTCTCGGTCGTGGACAGCTACGAGGGCAAGCGGCTCAACAGCCCCAACGACGCCGCCTGGCATGCCAACGGCTGGCTGTACTTTACCGATCCGCCCTACGGGCTCGTCCAGCGCGACGAAGACCCGGACAAGGATCTGGATTTCAACGGCATCTACCGCCTGAATTATGCGTCAGGCGAACTGCAACTGCTCAACCGGGAACAGACCCGGCCCAACGGGATTGGGTTCTCGCCGGACGGCAAGACCGCCTACGTGTCCAATTCCGACGACGCGACGATGGTCTGGATGGCCTACGACGTCACCCACGAGGGGCTATTCGAGAACGGCCGGGTGTTCTATGACGTGACCAGCGCAGAGGCACCGGGCTTGCCGGACGGGCTCAAGCTCGACGTGAGCGGCAACCTCTACGCCACCGGGCCTGGCGGGGTCTGGATCTTCACTCCAGCCGGTGAGCACCTAGGCACCATCCAGCCGGACGAGGTGCCCGCCAACGTGGCGTGGGGCGACGACGGGAGTTCCCTATACATGACCGCGCGGACGAGCTTGTACCGGATCAAGCTGTCGGCGAAGGGCCCGATGCCCGCCGACATGGCCAAGTGACCCGCTCGCCTGAGCATTGGCCCCCAAGTGCCGAGGACGGCCCGTTTTAGGGGATCTGCCGCTATCATGGGTTCACCCTCACTGGAGAAAACCGAAATGCGATCCCAATGCTTCATCGTTGCCAGTATCGCGGTAATGGCCCTAGCCTGCACTGCCCCACCAGAACCGGCCGAGCCGGACCACGGCGCCGGCACGGTACACAAGGTCAGCGAGGCACTCGACGCCATCGTCCCGGCCGATTACGTGATTGAGAAGCTGGCCGGCGACATGGGCTTCACCGAGGGGCCGGTTTGGATCAAGGGGGACAGCCCACACTTGCTCTTCAGCGACATCCCGGCGAATGCGATCTACCGCTGGGCGGAGGGCGACACGGCGGCCTCGGTGTTCTACGACCAGATGTACAAGGGCGAGCCACGAGACGCCTCGCTGGGCTCGAACGGCCTGATTCTGGACGCGGAAGGCCGCCTGCTGGCGTGCGAACACGGCAACCGGCGCATCTCGCGCATGGAAGACGGTGAGTGGGTCTCGGTCGTGGACAACTACGAGGGCAAGAAGCTCAACAGCCCCAACGACGCCGCCTGGCACGCCAACGGCTGGCTGTACTTCACTGATCCGCCCTACGGGTTGCCCAAGCAGGAGGAAGACCCGGCTCGGGAGTTGGACTTCAACGGCATCTACCGCCTGAACTACGAGTCCGGTGAATTGCAGCTGCTCATCCGCGATCAGACGAGGCCCAACGGGATCGGCTTCTCTCCAGATGGCAAGACCGCCTACGTGGCCAATTCCGATGCCTCTATGAAGGTGTGGATGGCCTACGACGTGAACGATGACGGGATGTTTGAGAACGGCCGGGTCTTCTACGACGCCACCAGCGAGACGGATCCGGGCGCGCCAGACGGGCTCAAGCTCGACGTGAACGGCAACATCTACGCCACCGGGCCGGGCGGGGTCTGGATCTTCACTCCGGCGGGCGAGCACTTGGGCACCATCCGGCCCGCAGAGGTACCCGCCAACGTAGCGTGGGGCGATGACGGCAGTTCCCTGTACATGACGGCGCGGACGGGCTTGTACCGGATCAAGCTGCTGTCGAAGGGTCCGATGCCCGCCGATATGGCTGACTGACACGCTCGTCCGGGCACTGGCGGTCAAGCGCTGACGACGGCCCGCTGCGGAGGGCCTGGCGCTATGATGGGTGACCGTCACGGAGGATGACCGAAATGAGATTCCAGAGCCTCATCGTTGCAAGCGTCGCGGTAATGGCGCTAGCCTGCACTGCCCCACCAGAACCGGCCGAGCCGGACCACGGCGCCGGCACGGTGCACAAGGTCAGCGAGGCGCTCGATGCTATCGTCCCGGCAGATTACGTGATCGAGAAGCTGGCCGGCGACATGGGCTTCACCGAGGGGCCGGTCTGGATCAAGGGGGACAGCCCGCACTTGCTCTTCAGCGACATCCCGGCGAATGCGGTCTACCGCTGGGCCGAGGGCGACACGGCAGCCTCGGTGTTCTACGACCAGATGTACAAGGGCGAGCTGCAGGACGGCTTGCTGGGCTCGAATGGCCTGATCCTGGACGCGGAAGGCCGCCTGCTGGCGTGCGAGCACGGCAACCGGCGCATCTCGCGCATGGAAGGCGAGGAGTGGGTCTCGGTCGTGGACAACTACGAGGGCAAGAGGCTCAACAGCCCCAACGACGCCGCCTGGCACGCCAACGGCTGGCTGTACTTCACCGATCCGCCCTACGGGCTGCCCAAGCTGGAGGAAGACCCGGCCCGGGAGTTGGACTTCAACGGCATCTACCGCCTGAACTACGAATCCGGTGAGTTGCAGTTGCTCATCAGCGATCAAACGAGGCCCAACGGGATCGGCTTCTCCCCAGACGGCAAGACCGCCTACGTGGCCAATTCCGATGCCTCTATGAAGGTGTGGATGGCCTACGACGTCAACGATGACGGGATGTTCGAGAACGGCCGGGTCTTCTACGACGCCACCAGCGAGACGGATCCGGGCTTGCCAGACGGGCTCAAGCTCGACGTGAACGGCAACATTTACGCCACCGGGCCGGGCGGGGTCTGGATCTTCACGCCAAATGGCGAGCCCTTGGGCGTGATCCGGCCGGACGAGGTGCCTGCCAACGTCGCATGGGGCGATGACGGCAGTTCCCTGTACATGACCGCGCGCACGGGCTTGTACCGGATCAAGTTGCTGGCGAACGGCCCGATGCCCGCCGACATGGCCGACTGACGCGCTCGCCTAGGCGCTTGCGATTAGTCGTACGTTGCGGGCGCAGGCGAGTGCCTGTTACCTTGAGCGCGATGTCTATCGTTCGCGCTCTTCTTCCGCTGCTAGCGGCCAGCGGGTTGGTACTGGTTGGCTGTGGCGCCGGCTCGACGGCTTTCGAGAGCCACTTCGACCCGTCAGTCGAACGCCCGTGGATCGGGCCTGAGTATTGGTCTAATCCACTCCAAGACTGGCGGTTGCGAGAGGGGCGTCTGGAAAACTTCCGGGCGGGCGGCGACCGCAACGTCTTCCTGCTGACTCGCGAGGTCAACGCGTCCAGCGGCACGCTCTCAACGAGCGTCCGCCTGGGACGGATCGAACCGACCGGCGCGCCCCTCGAAAATGGCTGGGCCGGCTTCCGGGTGGGCATCCGCGGATCATTCAGCGACTACCGCGACAGCGCCGTGCGCGGCGTCGGTCTGCACTGCGGGCTAGCCGCGGACGGACGCCTGTTCATCGGATCTCCCGATGACTCGTCCCCGATAGCGGATGGCGCGTTCGAGTCCGACGCCAGCTTGTCTCTCCACGCCGAGCCCTCGGGAGACTTGGCGCGCCTGACATTGCGCCTCGAGACGGCTTCCGGCACGCAGGAAGTCTCCCGCGAGGTCGATCCCGGCTGGCTGACCGGTGGCCTAGCGCTGGTTTCCAGCAGCGGTCCGATTCCGGACTCGCCGCCGGCGGAAGAGGAAATCCGCGAGACCGGCTGGGCGCTCAAGCGCGGCACGAGGGCGGGCGGCACGCTGCGCCTGTGGTTCGACGATTGGAAGGTTTCGGGAAGCCGGGTCATGGCCCATCGGGAGCGGGAGCTGGGTCCGATCATGTTCGCGATGCACACGCTCAGCAAGGGCGTGCTGAAGCTGAATGCCCTCCTCGCACCGGTCGATGCCGAGGGCAGCGAAGCGGCTTTGGAGATCCAAGACGGCGGCTGGAAGGAAGTCGCCCGCGCGGCTGTCGATCCAGAGGCTCGCACGGCAACCTTCCGGGTGCCTGACTGGGACGACACGGTAGACACGCCGTACCGGGTCGTGTTCGCTGGCGACACTTGGGAAGGCACGGTGCGCAAGGATCCCGTCGACAAGGACGAGATCGTCGTGGCGGCGTTCACCGGCAACAACGACCTCGGTTTCCCGCACGCGGACATCGTGCGGAACATGCGGCACCACCGGCCCGACCTAATGGCCTTTACGGGCGATAACGTTTACGAGCGTGTCGGCGAGTACGGCATCGTGCGCGAGCCGACCGACATGGCCATCCTCGACTACCTGCGCAAGTGGTACATCTTCGGCTGGGAATACGGCGAATTGCTACGGGACACCCCGACCGTGGCCTTACCGGACGACCATGACGTTTATCAAGGCAACATCTGGGGTGCGGGTGGTCGCAAGGCGCACGGCTACGGCAAGCCCGGCCAAGACCAAGGCGGTTACGTGATGGACTCGCGCTTTGTCCACGTGGTGCAAACGACGCAGACGGCAAACATGCCCGATCCATTCGACCCGACTCCGGTCGAGCAGGGCATCGCGGTCTACTACACAGACCTGCTCTACGGCGGCATCAGTTTCGCGATCATCGAGGATCGCAAGTGGAAAGACTCGGCCACGGCGCTAATCGGACCGGGCATTATCAACGGCTGGGCGGAAGACCCCAACTACGACGCTCGCAAGAACTCGGACAACCCCGAGTTTCCACTGCTCGGCGAGCGGCAGGAGAGCTTCCTAGAGGCCTGGGCGCAGGACTGGGAGGGCGCGTGGATGAAGGCGGCCATCTCGCAGACGATCTTCGCTAACGTCTGCACGCTGCCCAAGGGCACCACGACTGATGCGGTGACCGGCAGCCTGCGCGTGAACGCGCCCGGGGAGTACGCGCCCGGCGAAGAGCCGGTTCAGGACCACGATTCCAACGGCTGGCCGCAGTCGGGCCGCAACCGCGCTGTGCGGCTGCTGCGCAAGGCCGTGGCGGTCCACATCGCGGGCGACCAGCACCTCGGCAGCACCATTCAGTACGGCGTGGAAGACTGGAACGACAGCAGCTGGGCCATCTGCGTGCCGTCGGTGGCCAACATCTTCCCGCGCCGCTGGTTCCCCACTCAGGAGGGGCGCAACCGCAAGGAGGGCGCCCCCCGCAACACCGGCGAATTCCATGACGGCTTCGGCAACAAGGTCACCATCCATGCCGTCTCCAACCCGCACACGAACGGCATCGAGCCTACCGCCCTGAACCACCGAGCGCCCGGCTACGGGATCATCAAGTTCGATCGCAGCGAACGAAGCATCGAATTCGCCAACTGGCCCCGCTGGGTGGACGCGTCCGAGGACGGAGCCAAACCCTATCCGGGCTGGCCGATTCAGATCCAGCAGACGCAGAGCGGATTGCCGACGGGCTACGCCCTGCCCGCGATCAACGCCCAAGGAGCCGTCGATCCCGTCGTGCAGGTAATCAGCGAGTCCAGCGGGGAGATCGTCTACACCCTGCGGACTCAGGGCAGCGAGTTCACCCCGACAGTACGTCAGCCGGGCACTTACACAGTCCGTGTGATCCACCCGGATTCGGGCGAGGTGTCCGAATCCAAGGGATTGCAGGCCCAAGCGCGCTAAGGTGCCTGCCTACTTGGCCTGCAGGCGCTGCCTGAGCGCCTTCAAGCGGCTGCCGAGCTCCTTTTGCGCCACGGCGAAGCCCTCCGCGCTGACGTTGCCGCCTGAGCAATAGTCCAGCACGACCGCTTCGGCGGCGCAGAACTCCGCGCAGACATCCGCCACTTGCCCAGCGATCTCGCCGGGAATGTTGGTCACGCCGTTTTGGTCGGCGTGGATCAGGTCTCCGGGATAGACGGCCAGACCGCCAACGTGCACCGGGACGTTGAACTCCAGCAACTGCGGGTATCCGTGCGAACTGATGACGCCATCCGAGAAAGAAGGCAAGCCCACCGCGCGCACTTGGTCCAAATCGCGAGCGGCACCGCTTGTGATCAGGCCAACGACCCCAAACGACTTGTAGGTCGCCGCCATGACTTCGCCGAACGTGGCGGACTTGGTCGGCGAGTCCAAATCCTGGATCACCACCAGCGGCGGGCCCGGAACCTCTCCGAAGCGGGCTACTTGGTCGGCCAGGCTGCCGTAGGCCCCTCCCGCCCACGGCTTGACGGCGGAGCGGAAGGTGGCCGTGGAGGCATACCCGCAGATCGGCCCCATCTCAGGAAAACAGGCCTTGATGCGGTCATCCATGTATCCATCCGTCTGGGGGCGGACGCCGAACAGCTCGATCACGTTGCAAACCGTAGGGGTGTCGTACTGGCAGAGCTTGCTTAGCACTTCGCCCGAGAGTTGGGGTGCGGACATAAAGTCCATGGTATTGCACGGGCCGCGGACGGCTAGAAGTGGACCGGTTGGGTGAACGCGCCGTTGCCGGCGGAGTCCCAGGCCGCAAAGCGCACCCACTTCTTGCCGCTGGCGTCGAACTCGAGCCGGAACTGCTTGCTGCCGAAGGCTTCCAAGTCAGTGGTCGGCTGGACGCGCCGACCGATCTTGTCGCTGTCGCCCCACACGATCTCCACGAACTCGAGCGGAAACGTCCATTCCACCTCTGCCACAACAACCTTGCGCTCCTCGTGACCCTCGATTTCGAAGGCTGGAATTAGCACCTCGCCGGTGGACACGAAGAAGTCTCCGCGCCGCATAGCCTCGGTGACTGGACTCCAGTCATCGTCGAAGGCGGGCAGGCTGTCGAGGCGGATATAGTTCACCGACAGTTGCGGATAGATCTCGTCGGACGGGAACTTGGTATAGGTGTCGCCTTCTGCGATCAGGTACTTCGGGCCGGCCCAGTTGTTCATGTCATCGAGTGTGCCGAAGCAGCGCTGCTCGCAGATCCGGGCCTCGGACAGATCGGCAGGCAGCGTCTGGAAGGCGCCGCCCAAGTAGCGGTCGCTAAGAAAGTGCGGCTCCTCGCGGACGGTGTCGGGATAGAAGGTCGAACCCTTGGTGCGCGGATGAGCCTGCCACATCAAGGCACGCTCAGACTGCATCAGCGACAGCATCTCTTCCGCCGAGCGGACGCGGTAGACCGTGCCGTAGCGGTCATGGCTGGCCCGATACGGTGCATCGGCGGCCCGGACTTTGGACCAGTAGACGGGCCTGGGGAACACGAGAGTGTAGTGCCCGCCGAGGTGAGCGTTAGGCTCTTCACCCGGCATGAGCAGAAAGTCGGAGTCTGAATGGCGACGGCACGCTTCGAAGTATTCGTGCTGCTCGCGAAAGCGGATCTCACCGGGATCGTCGGGATGACCATCGCCGTGAAAGTCCGACATCATCGCGATGTTGATGCCAAGGCCGCGGAACGCGGAGATCCACGGGGGCCGCAAATCGAGGGAGCCAGCATCGACGAGCTGCTCGGCGAAGTGCGTGTGGAAATGGCTAACCGCGACCTGGTAGCCGTCGAGCGGCTTGTACCTGTCGCCGTGGGTGTAGGCCAGCACTTCCTGTAGCGTGGCTTCGGCGTTCCCGGCACCGAGGTGGTAGTAGACCGCCATGCGCTGCATGGTTCCGGCGGGCGCGTTGTACAGCGCGAAGTTGCCCTCGGCGAAGCGCCACGACTGGCGGACGCGCTTGTTCCAGATCTCTTCGGACGCGCCCCACGGTCGGTACATCTCCTCTCGCTCGCCTTGGCGGACGCCTATGTCGAAGCGGCCGTCGGGTAGCTGGCGGTACCAGACGTAGCCGAGATTCATCTCAATCTCGCGGGCAAAGAAGAACTTGTGGGAGGGTGGAAACACTGCCAGAGTGCCCCGGTTCTGCTCCAGCAGGAGCACGCGATTCCTCGCCCGCAGCGGCACTGGGTCGTCGTTCGCGCCCCCGCCGAAGCGATAGTGCTGCCAGTCGCGGGTGACATCGCGCCAGCGCAGGCGCTGATAGTCGTCAGTCTGCAGCCCGCTCAAACCAGCCCGGTAGACATAGGCGACTGACCGCTTGGCAGTGGCCGCGATCGCTTCTTGACGCATTAGGCTGGAGCCTCGGTAGACGGTGAATCGCAGGCTGCCCTCGAACGACCCCAATTGCAGTCCGTCGAAGCTGACCTCCAGCCGGATGCCATCGCGCCGGACTCGGCAAGAGCTGACTTCATAGCGCACGTTGGAGCGCGTGACCTCGCTGGGGTCACGTGGGAGCCCGGGGTTGACTCCTTCGAGCCCGGGTACGTTCAGGGGAGCGTCCCAAAACACCTTCCACTTCTCGCTCTCGACAATGTCCGGGGTGGCTTCACGGCCCAGATCCGCCATCGGGTTGAGTTGCTGTTGGGAGATGCGCCGCTGGCCCTCGGCGACATAGAACTCTGGTCGCGCATCCCGCGCTAGCGGAGCCCAGTGTCCGGCCCGGGAGAGAGCAGCTAACTGTCGAACAACGGGCTGGCTCTCGTCGACGCCGAACGTCGCCCGGAGCCGGTTTGCATCGGCCCCAGACCACTCGACGAAGAGGTCTCCGTCCAGCATTTCCGCGCGGAGCCCGTCAGTGGGTTCGTAGTCAGTGAGGTCGCATTCCAACGGCTCCGCATGAAGCAACGCCGATGCGAAGAGTAGGAAGACGCCAGCAGTCCCCAGGAGGCGGCAGAGCTTGCTAGGACACTCAGCCCGAATTTGCCTTGCAGCCGGTCGTTTCATGCCAAATAGTATGACCGAGGTGTCGCGGGCTTGCTCCGATCTCGAAGTCCTCATCGCCGCTCCGGAAACGTGAAAGATCAAGGATCGGCAAATCAACGACTCCGGTCCGGAGCCGTGAATGGTCCGCTATCAGCCCTAGGCCGAGGAGCGCGGAGACGCCAAGAGGACACAGCGCTTGCCCGACGACCTATTTATGGACTATATTTAGACCCAACGAGGCAATAGCCCATGAAGCTCTCTAGCCGAATCAAGCCAATCAGCTACCTCAAAGCCCATGCTGCCGAGATCGTACGCGAGCTTGCGGAAAGGCAGGAACCACTGATCATCACCCAAAACGGTGAAGCCAAGGTCGTCATCCAAGATATAGACAGCTATGAGCAGACACAGGAAGCCCTTGCGCTGCTCAAGATCCTCGCTCTTGGCGACAGACAGATCGAGTCCTCTCGGCTGCGACCGGCCACCGATGTCATTGCGAAGATTCGAGAGCGGAACCATAGTCGCTGATGCCGTTTCTTGTCCAACTGACTGATGACGCGGTACGCGACTTGGAGGAACTCTGCGACTACATCGTTCATCACGATGCGCCGCGCAGCGCGGATCTTGTACTCGATCAAATCGAAAGAGCCATTCGCACCCTGACGGAGTTCCCGCAGCGTGGAGCCTACCCGAAAGAACTGCTTAAGTTTGGGGTTCGAGAATTCCGTGAGATTCTCTTCAAGCCCTACCGCGTCATCTACCGTGTGAAAGGAAACGACGTCTATGTGCTCGCGATTGCTGACGGCAGGCGTGACATGCATACGTTGTTGCAGCGTCGGCTGCTAGAGGCAGATGTCCCGCACCGTCGATATGTCAACCAAGGAGTAGGAGCACCTCTCGGCACCATTGGATGATGTCCCGACAGCAAGTTCTTCAAGGACTGCATCCGGACCGATTTGGTCCGATATCTGGGGCCGAAATCAATGCGATATTCGAAGACATCTGTGCCTACGCGTCTTGCGTTGGAGAGATTCCCGTTCCACCGGGCGGATGGCTAACGCTATAGCCTTGACCGCTGGTCCTTCTGGCAGCAGTGGGAAACCGAGATCGATACGACTGCTCGGGGCGGCGCAGGGGGCGTTGGTACTGGCCCCACTGGGTCTGGCCGTTCGCTCCGGAGCATGTTCGGTCCGAGCTCCCGCGCTGGCGGTATGGGCAGTTTCGAGCCTCTCAGATCAGCCGCTCGCCCCACGGTCCGGTGACCGCGAATGTGATCCCGGGCCTCTGCACGTTGACGAAGAGCCAGTTTCCGTCAGGGCTGAAGGTGGCCCCGGCAAATTCGCTGTCGAGGAAGTCTCCCTCCAGCCCGTTGCGCTCGCCCGCTAGAATCACATTGTTCTTGGCGAACGTAAAGATCTCGCCGTCGGCGGTCAGGCCCCTGATGTGATCCTCCCCGCCCCCGTCCTCGCACAGAACCAGGCCTCCACGGGGGCTCACGCAGATGTTGTCCGGCATGTCGAGCACCTCGGCGTCCGGAGATTCATACAGGAGACGGATCCTAGACTCGCCCGGATCGTATTCCCAGACTTGGCCGGCCTCGGCATCGCCGCCGTTGGTCGAAACCACGTAGATGCGGCCGTTACCGCTCCAAGTGCCTTCGAGACGAGCGAAGGTGGCCGCCCCGTTCCGAATGCCTTGGGAATAGACGCTGCTGTCGTCGATCGGTTCCGGATCCGGGTCCTCGATCGGCACCCAGTTGACCGGTTCCCACTGCCCGGCTCGCTGGCCAGTCCTAGTGTCCGCTCCCGGTCGATTCGACAGCGCCAGCATCTCCAGCCGCCCGCCCGCAGCGAGTCGGCCGGTCTCGTTCGGGAGGAACCGGTACAGGCCGGCAGCGGCCCGGTCTTCCGTCTCGTAGACGATCCCGGATTCCGGGTCGACCGAGACAGCCTCGTGCACGAAGCGTCCCATAGCCCGGTAAGGCTCCGCTTGCGCCGTACCGTCGACCGGAACCTCGAAGACGTAGCCGTGAGCGAGCGTGTAGCCGTTCTCGTCCCCCGGACCTTCCACGGTCTCTTCGCACGACAGCCAGGTGCCCCAGGGAGTCGGGCCGCCCGCGCAGTTCACTGCCGTGCCGGCGAGGCTCGGCCAGGCCGCGACCACAGTGCCCGACGATGTGTCGAACTCGATCGTTGTTGTGCCGCCGCCTGCTCGACCGTCGTACACCGGATCGCTCGAAAAGGCCACGCCGGCCCGGAGCTCGTGGTTTCGCACGAGGCGAACCCGGCCGCCTTCCGCCTCGAAGGCCGCCATCCCGTCATGGGCGCCCGGCGTCGGGGACCCATCGTCCAGTCGATCGCCTTTCCAGCCGAACGAGAGATATCGAAAACCCGGCGGAAGGTGCAGCAGCGGAAGTCCAGTGGTCTCGTCCCGAACCGGCTCGAGCGGGCCATAGCCGACGCGATTCGGTTCCCTCGCGGAGCGCGTTGCTCCCTTTCCGTTTTGGTCTGCGCTCCGGCACGCGAGGGCTTGAAAAGAGGCCGCGGCGACCGCACCGCCGCTGACTGCGAGAAACCGGCGCCTGAACAACTGGTTGGCTGTCATTCCACCAGTTTACGATTCGAGGCTGCTCAATTCAGCCTGTTTTCTGATTTGCCGGTACTGGTGCGCTGGGCCGCCTTGGCACCTTCACCCGCCAACTTACCGCGAGCTTGCGGTGCCGACCGCGGGCACACTGAATTCCAGCGTCTGCCCGGCCAGGCTCGGGTTGCTGATGGGCAATGTCGCTAGACGGTTGCCAAGCGGCGGTCGGCGAATCACCGCGGACTGAGCAAGTTCTCGTACCAGACCACGTTCCTAGAGTTCTGGCCGGCCACCAGCACGTCGAGATCGCCATCTACATCCATGTCAGCCAACCTGATGTCGTAGCCCGCCTGATCGCTGTGGATAACGTGCTTGGTGAAGCCACCCGTACCGTCATTTTCGTACCAAGCGACCACGTAGCTGTCCTTGCCACACGTGACGCCGTCAATGTCTCCGTCCCCATCAATGTCACCGATCGCGAGGTCATGTGGGCCCACTATTTCGGGGTCAATCTCATGGAGGGTAAAATCCGGGCCCTCGAACCATAGCACTCCCTTACCGTGGCCGCGGGTTGCGAAGATGTCCGTCACGCCATCACCGTTGAGGTCAGCAGGCAAGGCGTTCGTGGCTCCGGTCTGGTTGACCGCAATGGTGCGCTTTAGCCACGGTGTCGAGCCGTCGTCGGGCTGCTTCCACCAAGCGAACCAATTCCCTCCCCCGGTTACCGCGTCCTTGCCGGCGGAGACCACATCCGCGACGCCATCGCCGTCGAGATCCCCGATGCCCAGGTAGTGGCTCAAACCCGGCGCGTCTTGGTCGGCAAAGACGTAGCGCGGCCACTCCTCCGCAGAGCGTGGGTCCCGTGGCACGCGCCACCAGACCAGCGAGTTCGGATACGGATCCTTCGGCTGGGCGCTGTTGCCCGCCAAGTCCTGGCGGCCATCGCCGTCGATGTCGCCCTTGATCAGCCCGTGGGTGCCGTTGACATCGGCATCGACGATCCGCATGATCCAGCGGTCGCGCAGGGGATCGTCGGGCCGTTCGAGCCAGAAGACCGGGCCGGGAGAGTACACCGCACCGATGTAGTCGGGATCGCCATCGGAATCAACATCGAGCACCTCGCTGTGAATCGTGTTGCGCTCTCCGGGACGAAACGGCCATTTGGCGTCAATGACCACCTTCTCCCAAGAGGGCGCGACATAGAGGTGCGTCTCGCCGTGGGCATCGGCGATGACATCGGGTCGGCCGTCGCCGGTGAAGTCGGCGGCCACCGCAGTCTGGCACGGAAAACCGGTCGCGATGACGTGCCGCGTCCACTGGCTATCGGCACCCGACACAGCGGCGGCCATCGTCATACAAAAGAGCAGGTGGAGCGGGATCCTCATCGTGTTTCACCTCAGTTCCAGCATGAATAGCTTAGCGTCCCAATTCTGGGAGTCCCCTGCACCGTTCCAAGACTACGCTGCATTGGCGGAGTCGCCACGGAACGCGGCTCGATGCTGCTGGAGGCACATTCGCGGCGATTCGCACAGCAGCTGCTGACATCGCGACGAGGCGGCAGCCTTAAGCGGTTGGGGCGTTCGCGCGTTCTGCGTGACAGACTGGCCGGCGATACGCTGGCACACGCCAACCGCGATTTCCTGCACGATTCCCTTGTGACGGTCCGACTGACGGCGAATTCTAGGAACACAAGTGGACGGAATTGTGAAATAATCCATGTGGGATACGACTATCCTGACATGCAGGTTTCGATGAGGGTTATCGCGATTCTCCTTGCTACGGCGCTCGGCTCGGTCGCCCAGCAGACTGATCAGCCGCCCCTCCGGGAAGAGTCCATCACGCCCGAGCAATTCCGAGAGGCGCATGCCCCGCTGGTGAAGGGACGCGACACCGGTAACGACGCCGCGGCCCTCACCGAGCGGGTCGCGGGCAACGTTGAGGTTGCCGACTCGGATCCAGCGGCGCGTCAAAACTTCATCGACGACCACATCTTTGACAAGATCGAGCGCGACGGTGTTCCTCACGCTCCACCCGCGGGTGACGCCGAGTTCCTGCGACGCGTCCAGCTTGACTTGATCGGGCGCATACCCACACCAGCAGAGGTGCGCTCATTCGTAGCCAGCGAGGATCCGCGCAAGCGCTCGGCAAAGATCGAGGAGTTGCTTGCCCGCGAAGCCTTCGCCGAGAAGTGGGCATATTTCTACATGGATCTGTTCCGGGCGAACGGCAAGATGGGCCGGGGGCGTGAGCTATTCCACTACTGGCTTAAGGAAAACCTGCGCTCGGATCGCCCTTACGACGAATGGGTTCGCGCCATCATCGCCTCGGCAGGCAAGAGCAGCAACGTGCTGGCCGCTTCCAACGTGATCGCGCGCGAACACGTGCAGGGCAAGGCGCAACCGGACGACGGGCACGATTGGGGCATGGTGCACCAGCTCGACACGCACGACGAGCTGACCGTGCTCTACGGAAAGGCGTTTCTTGGCATCAACCTGTCGTGCATCTCCTGCCACGACGGTGTCAACCACCTGGAGGAAGTCAATGTCTACCTCACAGGCAAGACGCGCAACGACTTCCACCGCCAAGCGGCGTTCTTGGGAAATACCCGGTACATGATGTATTGGGAGGACGGCGACGTCAAGGCCAACGAGTTCCTCGTCGACGACTTGGCTCCCGGCTACGACACACTCGGGGAGAGCATGCTCAGGGTGGCTCGCTGGGGCGGCGAGTCATCGCCGAAGTTCGTGCTCACTGACGAAGAGCCGCGGGAGAGCGAGAACCCGCGCGATGGCTTCGCTCGCATCCTGACCGGCCACCTGCAATTCGCCAAGGCTACAGCCAACCTGTTCTGGAAGCAGCTGATGGGGTACGGCATCGTCGAACCGTACGACGAGTTCGACCTAGCCCGCCAAGATCCCGCCAACCTACCCGAGGGCTGGCAGCTTCAGCCCAGCCACCCGGCGCTCTTGGACGCCTTGGCGACAGACTTCCGGGAGTCGGGCTACAGCCTCAAGCATCTGTTTCGGCGGATCTGCAATTCGAGCGCCTACCAGCTCTCGGCCAGCTTCCCCGGCGACTGGCATCCGAACTACAAGTCGTACTTCGCGAGGAAGTTCGTGAGGATGCTGACGGCAGAAGAGCTGCACGACGCTATCGCGATCTCGACCAGCCGGCCTGGCAAGTTCCAGTTCGGCGATGCAGAAGTGGGCATGGCCATGCAACTCAGCGAGCCGAAGGGCGGGACCGACCTGAAGTACCTGCTGCGAACGTTCGGACAGTCGACCAGGCGCAATCCTCCCAAGCCTCTGAACGGTTCCGTGCGCCAGCCACTGGCTCTGATGCAATCGCCCATCCTGAGCGAGCGCGTCAAGGCGGACAAGGATAGCCGCGTGCAGCGGCTGCTGGACAGCTATAGCGATGACGCGAAGGTGGTGAACGAACTGTTCCTCGCGACCTTGGCACGTTCGCCATCGGAAGACGAGAAGCAAGTCGCCCTGGCGGAGCTTTCTACAGACCGCACGCGAGGAGCGGAGAACCTGCAGTGGGCGCTGATCAACAACGTGGAGTTCTTCTTCAACCACTAGGACTGCGAGCGGGGGCCAACCCATGAAGACCGTTGCGGAAACGTTTGGAACGAGGCGGGATGCCTTGCGGCTGGGCGGCATTGGCCTGGCGTCCGCCGCGGTGGATGGATTTCTGCCCAAGAGGGTTTCCGCCGGATCCAACGTCACGCCGCGCGGGAACGCTCGCAACGTGTTGTTCTACGAGATCAACGGCGCGATCAGCCACCTCGAGTCGTGGGATTTCAAGGAGACCGCCGGGACTCCGGACGACCTCGCGGTGACCAAGCATCGCGAAGGCCTGTACCTTTCCGAGAAGCTGTTTCCGGGCTTCAAGCAACACATCGACAAGTTCGCGATCCTGCGCACCCTGCTCAGCCACGAGGAGGTGCATTTCCGCGGGCAGACGTACGTGCAGACAGGAAGGCCCCTGAATCTCGCGTTTGCCAGCGAGATCCCGGCGATCGGGTCGGTAGTGGCGATGGAACTGGAATCGCGGCGCGGTTCGAACGACACCTTCCCCACGTACATGTCGTTCAACTTGGAGAAGGCGTTCCCCGGCGCGCTCTCCACGGGATTCCTCGACCCGCGCTTCTCCGTGGTGGACATCAACCCCGAGATCGCCGGGCAGGGTTCGTCCTTAAGCGATGCGGCCCTGGACTTGGTGGACGAACGCTGGCAGCTGTTGGCGAAGCTGCGCGAGGCACAACGCGGGCGCGTGGCCGGCTTCGAGCGCCGCATGGCCAGCTACGAGAACTTCTACGACGCCGCGCACCAGTTACTGTCAGACCAGCGCTGGACACAAGCGTTCGAGATCAGTGCCATCGATCGCGAGCGCTACGGGGACACTGACGTGGCGACTTCGTGCATTTTGGCCCGCAACGTGCTGGCCACAGACGCTGGAACGCGCTACGTGCATATCTGCCACCCCGGCTGGGACCATCACAAGTACATCTGGGACCATTCCAAGGAGACCAATCACTACAAGCTGTGCGCCGAATTCGACCGGGCCTTCTCGGCCCTGGTCGGGGATCTGGCGACGATGGCCTCGCCAACGAACCCGCACAAGAGCGTCCTCGACGAGACGTTGGTGGTTGCCATGAGCGAATTCGGCCGGACTCCAGGCGCACTCAACAACCTGCAGGGCAGAGATCACTACAACAAGGTCTACCCTGCCCTGTTCGGCGGCGCGGGCGTGCAGCCCGGCCTGATCTTGGGCGAAACCGACGCCGATGGCGCGGAGTGCCTGGACACCGGCTGGCACCGCAAGGAGCAGCCGCGCATTGAGAACGTGGTGGCGACGATGTATTCCGCGCTCGGCATCGATTGGTCCAAGAAGGTCCACGACACCCCGTCAAAGCGCACGTACGCCTATGTGGACGAGCTGGGCGCGCCCGGCTGGATTCCGACCGACGAGATTAGTTCCATCTATGGCTAGGCTCGGGGCATTCGCTCTGCTAGCCATCGCGTCGGCTCTCGGGCAAGATGCGGACATGGTCCGCATCCCGGCCGGAGACTTCGAGATGGGCCGCTCACATGCCCTTCCCGACGACGGCCTGAAGTGGGTGCCGCACATCTTGCGGGACGACCGCCCGGTCCATACTGTGACGCTGGGCGGGTTCGATATGGACGTGCATGAGGTGACGAATCGCCAGTACGCAGAATTCGTCGCCGCCTCGGGAGGCGACGTGCGGGTGCCGCACTACTGGCCGGACGGGCGACCGCCCGATGGGCGCACGGATGACCCCGTGGCAAACGTCACGTGGGACGAAGCCGCTGCGTATTGCCACTGGCGCGGAAAGCGCCTCCCGACCGAAGCCGAATGGGAACGGGCTTGTCGAGGAGGCTTGGAGTCTGCACAGTATCCCTGGGGCGACGACGAGGTCGACGAGACCAAGGCTCATTACGACTCGGTCAAAGGCCCGAAGGCGGTCTGCGGCTACGCGAAGAACGGCTTCGGATTGTGCGACATGGCGGGCAATGTCTGGGAATGGACGGCGGATGTCTACGGCAAGGACTACTACAGCCACTCGCCGGCCAAGAACCCAACGGGGGCAGCCGATGGCAGGTACCGAGTGTTGCGCGGCGGATCCTGGGCTGACGTGCCGAAGTTCCTGACCTGCGCGCAGCGGAGCTACGCGCGACCCGAAGAGCGGAGTCCCAATATCGGGATTCGCTGCGTGCGTAGCACGGACTAGCCGTACTGCGCCTGGCCATCCGCGCAAGCAGCGGCACACTTGGCTCGGGCTCTCCGCTCGATGGCGATCGTCACAAACGAATCATCCCGGCCGAGGCCTCTCGGCGTGTCGGCCGTATGGTCGCGGTTCATCCCCGCGCATGCGGGGAACAGACGATCGAGCGCTACAGCGAGCGCGTTCTGCCCGGTTCATCCCCGCGTGGGCGGGGAACAGCATGGACGGTAGTCCGAGTGTAGCTCGGCAGCCGGTTCATCCCCGCGCCGGCGGGGAACAGGCTAGCCTCGACGTGATTGATCTTACACATACCGTCGCGCAGTCCCGTTTCTTGCCGGAATCGCGGACACGATCCTTGCTCACGTGACGCATGCCGCTACGACCCTCCGTCTGCTCGAACTGCTGCAAAGCTGGCGAGTCTCAGGCCGGCGAAACCTCTGGGCATCTGGCAGGCTACGCCACCAATCGGGAAATGCGTGCCCATGACGTGGGCGTCGATCACAGCGAATGCCCCGCCTGCGAGATGAATCTGGGCGCGCTGGACAACGAAGAGCGCTGCTCGCTCCTTCAACGTAATCGGCTTCGGGGCAGCAGGCCGGGAAGCGTCAGCGCGCTCGCCGGATCAGCATCAGGCCACAGCCCCAAGCCTTGGCCCTCCCAAAGCCCACAGCCATAGCGGAAAGGAAGGTACTGGGATCGGTGACTTCGATCTCTCCGCGCAAGTCAAGGACGCCGAAGGTGGCCCCCTGCCCGCGGCTGCGGCCCAGCTCGATGGTTGAGTAGCCTTCAACTATCGTCGTGCCCAAGGCGAATCCTTTCGACGCACCTTGCCGGGTCATCCAGTCTCCGGCCGCAATCTGCGCCATCCGTCCCCGCAGGTCCGAGCGCCTCTCGTTCGAGCGAGTAGCCCGCATAAGGTCCATTACCAAGTCCACCCGGCGGCTCCTTCCACGCCGAGCGTCCTTATCCATCCGGCTGATGGCGGCACGGTCCTTGGTGGCGTTCACACGCAGTGCGAACTGCAACCGGTCACCAACCCTCAAGTCGGGATCAAACACCTTTGTCTCAGGGGGAGCAAACAAATCGCTAGCTTTCGGAGCGCGCCGGGAGAGCGTAAGAAACCGGCCTTCCCCGTCGTGGCGCCACAGAAAATCCCGCTTACGGCTCTGGTGGTCGGAAAACACCGACCAAACGAGGCGGTGGTGGGCATCTGCGGCCAATCCCGCCTCGGAGGGGTTGAGCAGCGGGAGCAGTGCCGCGGTCGGCGCGGCTCGGTTCAAGGCGAGCCGCGACAGATACAGTGTCATTCGCTGTCCTCCGGGGTGGCCGGACGGCAGACATGCACCGTGCGAGGACCAAAATGCCAAGACGTGCGGTCGACAGGCTCGTCCCAGCGGATCTCCTGCCACCCTGCTCCCAGAGGCTCGTCCGAAGCCACAAGCAAGGGCCGATTCGGATCAATCGACACAAAGGGCGGAATCGTGATCTGTGCGAGAGCTTCGATCAAACTGCCCGCCTCGACAACTCGAGGTGCCATCGGGGCGGACAGAGGGCAGCTCTTCCGCCCCAGATAGGGAACGAAACATGGATGCTCGAGGGCTTCCTTGACCGCGGAGAGTCCTTCCTGGCCCCAGAGCGCCACACCGAACGTGCAGTCACTCCGATAGTCACGCCACGTGATCAGCGTGCTGTCTCCGATGTCAAGGGATTCCAGTGCGTCCCGTCGAGTGGCCGGTCTCTTGATCCGCGCTGTCGGAACAGTTTGGACAGTGTGGAAGTCACGGAACGCCATGCCACGCGACAAGACGGAAACAGCCACCCTCCAACCCGAGAGGCCTTGCTGGGCCGCACTGTCGTTCCGGCGCACCCCCATAGCCGCCCCCACCAAGCCGAGAACCGCGGAACGAGCGGGCCATGACCCCGAGCTGCGCCGCTCGTGGCCGGCGAGGTCGCCGAACGCCCCCATCGGAGCGGCCAAGGTGAAGATGACGAACTTAGGCATGGTTCACGGTAGCGGAAGCAAAGTCCTTGACTGCCGCGAGCGTTCCTAGCCCTTCCCCAACGTTCATCGTCTCGGCGGCGTCGAAGCAAGCGCCGTAGGCAGCATCCATGCTCGCCCCCATCTCCTCAAGGGCTTTCACAGAAGCCGCCATCAGGTCTCGGCCCTCGACCGGTTTGAAAAACGCGCCCGCCAAGCTGCGCGGCTGCGCGTCACCCTTTTCAACACGAACGTAGCCAGCTCGAGTCTGGTGGGCATAGCTGTTGCGCTTGCCGGACGGCGTCGCTGTAGCCATGGCCTCCACCAAGGCTCCAGTGGCGCGTGCGGCCAGCTTGCGATCCCCGTCGAGATTCTCAACCAGCAAATCAGTGTCCACGCACACGTACGTGTAAAACACTCCAGACCCGAATCCTGCCTCTCCTACGAAACCTGCCCCGGCATCCTCGGCCGGTAGCTTTAGGTCGTCGACAGCCGTGTAGTAGTCGTCTTCGACCAGCGCGCTGTGGGTTGTCAGCGCGTGGCTGACCTGTACCGCAGCTTCTCGATTAAAGACAGGATCATCGGCCAACATGCGACCGAACATCGCTACGTCCGCCGCGCCGTCGGCCGTGCGCAACACGCGCTTCGCGAGATCTTCGACCTTGGGCAGCTTCTCCCCGCCTACGGCCTTGCGCGCCAGCTCGATCGCCGCGGAGCGTTCGTCGGGAGAAATGAAGGCCAACTGCCGCGTCCGAATCTTGCCCTCCTTGGCGGCCCTCTCATCCAGCTTTCCGAAGACGTCGGCCACCTGCTTCGCAATCTCAGCGGCCTGCTCTTCACTCGCGCCGATTTCTGCCATGCTGTCGCGCACTACTTCGCCGATCCGCTGCGTCCGATCTCCAAGGTGCCCTCTAAGCTCGGATTGCATTACATCCGACAAGCGCGCCGCCCGCTTGAGGGCCTGACTCGAAATCCGCAACCTCGGCGTGCCGCCGTAGCTCGCCGTCTTTGGGCGGCCTAGGTCGTCGCGATTGGGGTTGGATAGCGGATAGATGGTGAGGTAATGCAACTGTAAGAATCGGCTCATGCCTTGGTCTCCTCCCGATCTGGCCTGGCGCGCGTCGCGCCATGGTAGTCAAAGCACCAGTTGGTGCGAATGGCGTCACCCCACCAATACAGGTCCGCGGCTAGCCTGCGCACGTTTGCGCTCCCCTCAATGATTCGGAGAGCGCGTGCCAGCGGCTCCATCAGCTGACGTGGCTCCTTCGTCCGGACCAGGGCATTGAAACGCAGGCTGCTCAGCGCCTTCGGATCGCCCGCGCCGAATTGCTGGGCGGCTGTGGCCCTGGCATCGTTAGTCACCTGTGCCAACGCCATAGCGATCAGGGCTAAGCGGTCCGGCCCGTCCCGACGCCCGCGTATGTCGCATCCGGCATCGGCCAGGTAACGGTTTAGTTCATGGGTGGCCCCTACGCCGAGCACGGCGGCCACGCTCGCCGCCCGCCGTAGTTGGGCCCGCGCCTGTCGCGCAGCCTCGGTGTCGGCGGCTACACATGCTACCCACCAGTCTCTGCAAGCGCTGGCCAACACCTTCGTTTCTGTCATCCCTGTCGTGGTCTCCTTGACGGTCTTGCTGGCAGCTCCAGTCCTAGCGGATCGAAGATTCTCTTCGAGAACTTCGTTAGCCCTGCGAAATCGGCGATCAACTTCGATCTCGCCTCAACGGCCTTCTGACGGCGTTTTTCGCCCAAGTCCGAAAGTCCCGGCATGACCTCCCTGTCGAAAACCCCGACCGCCGCATTCCGCATTGACGCCAGCCAGGTCTTGGCGGCGAAAGGCGCGCCCGACGACAGCGATTCCAGCATCTCCTCAAACGCGCCCTGGGTGGCCGCGAAGAACGCCTCTTGCGCACGCTTCCCGGCACCCGATGTCCGGTCACTCTCTCCCACGCCGTCACGCACGCAGACCGACACCGCATAACCAACCTGTTCCGCAGCTTGGACCGCCCGCTCGGCATTGCCCTCGCCCTCCTCGGACAATGGGAATACCGGCTGCTCCGACCAGAGAAAGTCGAGCGGCTTCATGTTGTCCATCACCCAGCCCGCCACGATCAGGCTGCAGCGGGCTCCCTTGATGTCGCGGAGGTGCCGCAGCAGGGTCGCGGGACGTTGTCCGGTCTCACTTGCAAGAATTACGCCCTTCCAGTCGGGATAGCTGAAGCTGCCCGGCTTGGGACGACGAGGCAAGGTCCCGGCTCCGTTCCCGTAGTACGGCGTCAGCGGATGCTTCCAGCCCTCGTAGTTTGTGCCCCAAGGCTGCTGGACGACAGCAGTTATCGCATCGCCCCGGGCGACCAGCCTCAGGCGGCGGGGCTGGCCGAAGAACACCTCTGGATGGCAACGCAACGGGCTGTTGCCGACTGGCGGTATCCTTGTCGGCGCGTGCTTGCCAATCGGCTTGGACGTGTGTGTCGGTCGCATCCACGGCAGCTCGTCCAAGTTGCTAGCGCTGAGCGGCTCTCCTGTCGGGACATTGGCCCAAACCAGTTCCCCGAGCCCCTCGGCGGGCGGCTTCACGAGCGCCACCATTGGCCCCCCGCCACGCATCGACGTGCGATTGCCCGCCCCGCCTGATGGTGCGAACGCCTGCAGCGTATACAGCGCCATCGCCGCGAGGGGCAGCGGCAGGGATTCGTATCGGGCGCGACGCACCATCAGGTCGGCGTTCTTCTTGGCGGTGCTGTCGCCGGCGCTGTCGATGAACAGCATCTCAGGTGGGCTCTCCCTGCCTTCCAATGGCTCCAAGTCCTGCAGGAACCGCGGGCCATCGCCCAGCAGGTCGAAGGCCGGTGCCAGTGGCTCCAACGCTTGCCGCAGCGCCTGAGGATCCGGCGGGCTGAAGCGGTCATCGCGGCCGCGGGGAGGACGGGCCAGGTAGACCATCCCAATCAGTAACTCGAGACATGCGAGGTTCAGGTCAGGCCGCGGCCAGTCTAAGCGCAGCACATCCGGCTCGACAATCTGGTCGGGACGGATCGTGTCAAATCCAGACCTGCGGAGCACGGGGATCCATCGGTCCGAGATCAGGTTCAACATAGACAGCCCGACAAAAACGCGCGACGTTACTCGGCCGCTCCCACAGACTGCAATGGAGTGGCGCAGTGGGCTCGGAAGCCGCTCATCAGCAAAAAGTATAGAGTATGTCGAATCCTACAGAGATATGCGATTTCTGTTGCTATTGAGGGGCAATTCTCAGAACGGGGCGCAGGCTCGTACAGGTGAAACCAGCGAACACTCGCGGAACCTGTAGGATGGCCGTTGCGGGGGCAATCGAGGCGGCTGGGAACTTGAACCGGGGAACACCGGCAGGGCGAGGCGCCGCACGATCACGGGCACGACTGGGGATGGCGCACCAACTCGACACGCACGACGAGCTAACCGTGCCCTGCAGAGAGGCGTTTCTCGGCATCAACCTGTCGTGCATCTAATGGCACGACGGCGTCAGTCTCCTCGAGGAAGTCGACGTCTACCTCACAGGCAAGACGCGCAATGCCTTCCACCGCTAGGCATCGTGCTTGGGAAATGCTGGATATCGTCGATCGTCACGGTCTTGATTCCCCCGAAGCCCATGAAGTCTTTGCTGTTCTGGTTGGCGGCAATGCTAGCCTGCACATTTTGTACTGAGTCAATCTACTTCGAAAACGTACAAGACTAGTCCCCGGACAGGGTACCCAGTCACGGGTCGAAACGTCCTCGCAGATAGACTCCAGCCAGACTCCCTGCCGCCTAACGCGAGAGGCCGCTCGATCGATCACGCAGCACTATGTCGGCTGGATGCTCGCTAGCCGAGCGCCCGCTCGAACAAGACGAGCAGACGACTCCAAGCCCTCTCCGCTTGGGCCTCGTGGTACACCTGAGTGTCCGGCGGGCACCAGCCGTGCATCGCACCCTCGTACACCTCGATCTCCGCTGGCAGTCCCGCCTCGGCGAACGCGTCGCGTAGAACATCCTTTGCCTCAGGTTGTCTGGTGTCATCATTCTCGGCGATCGCAAACAGATAGTGCGCCGTCATCTTGGGGACGAGCAGGTGCGGACTGTCCGGCCGGTCGGTTACCAGCCCCCCTCCGTGGAACGAGGCCCCAGCGCCGATCCGGCCGGGTACGGCTGCCGCCGTCCGCATCGTGATCGGCCCACCCATGCAATAGCCCATCGTCCCGATCTTCCTAGCGCCATCAACGGACGGCTGGCTGTCAAGGAAACTGACGAACGCCCTTGCGTCCGTCACGTGGGTGTTTGGATTCAGAGATGCCATCAGAGGCCTGACCGTGTCACGCACTTCGGCAAAGTTCGTGCTGTTCACGATAGGGGCCCTTTGCGACCTGTAGTATTGATTGACCACCAAGACCGAGTAGCCCGACTCGGCAAGCCGCTTGGCCATCTGCTTCATCGCTGGCCGCAATCCGAAGGCATCGGGCCAGATCAGAACACCGGGGTGGCTCCCGCTCGAGGGATGCACGAAGTAGCAATCGGCTACGCCATCGGGGGTCTCGACGTCGACATCGGATTCGGTTACGGCCTGGGCATTCGCGGTGCTGGTCAACAGCGCCGCCAGTCCCACTCCGGCCGATCCGGCGCCGAACTGTCGCCTCGTCATTTCCTTCGCGCTCAGGTACGCGTCGTTGTCAGCAACGGTCATCTCATCGCACATGTAAGCCTCCTTGCCACGTTCCTATTCGGGATCGATGGATCCATTCTCGGTCGCCCTTGATTCTACGCGAATCGCCGTGCGGCGGGCCATCGCCCGAGGGCTGGTATACTGTCGGGCCCATGGCGGGGACGCCGGACGCTGGGGAGCTGTCCGAACCGTTGAGGGGCGTTGGGACCAGCCAGCAGGCCCCGCGTTGGAGGATCCCGGAGCCGCTTGCCGTCTGTGAAGCGCACGGGCAGGACGGCGCTCCCATCACGCTTAGGCGGCATGGCAACCCGGATGGTCCTCGGCTGGTGCTCAGCCACGCCAACGGACTGTCGGCAGATTCGTACTATCCATTCTGGTCACTGCTCTCCGACCGGTTTGATCTTGTCCTCTACGACTTTCGGAATCACGGGTGGAATCCGGTCGGGGATCTCCGCACGCACAACATTCCCACGTTCGCCCGGGACAACGCGTTTGTAGTCCGAGCCATCGACCGGAATTTCGGTGACAAGCCGAAGATTGGGGTCTTTCATTCGATGTCGGCGGTGACGGCAGTCCTTCGGGCTGCCGAAGACGTAGGGTTTTCGGGTCTCGTCTTGTTCGATCCCCCTACCTCTGCTCACGCCCGCGAGTCTCAAGACATCAGAGCGGTGGCGAGGCGCCTAGCGGAGCGGGCGCGGAAGCGGCAGGATCGATTCGAGGCCCGCGAGGAGCTGGCGGAACGCCTCCATCGCACGCGCGCCTTCAACCGACTCGTTCCCGGAACAGCAGATTTGATCGCGAGGACGACGCTACGCCGTGAGGTCGACGGGGGGACCGGATACCAGTTGTGCTGCCCGCGCGAGTACGAGGCTCAGGTGTTCGAGCAGCTCTACAGTTCGGCAGTAGCGGCGGACATCGAGAATCTCTCCTGTCCTACGAAAGTCATCGGCGCGGACCCCACCGAGCCATTCTCATTCCTGCCGAGCGTGGACCTCAACCAAATCGTAGCTCTTGACTACGATTTTGTCCCCGAGACGACTCACTTCCTTCAACTTGAACGACCGCAAGAGTGCATCGCGCTGATGCTCAGTTTCCTGGAGCAGCGCAAGCTCGTGTAAGGCGGCGGCGGGTGTTTCCAGGCGGGGACCTTGATCCATGACGACGATGCGGGCACTGCTCGCGTGGGCTGAACAGCACTTTGCGGCGAACCCCGCGATCTTCAGAAAGCAGGCCCCGGCACCACAGCAGGTCACGTAGGCGATCGGTCCGGTTTGTCGGTTCGCATCGTCACGCTCGCCTGTAGTTACCAGGTCGCGCCCCTCGGGTAGCGCCGGCCGTTAAGCTGCATTCCGATGGCCGTCGACCGCACGAAGTACCGATAGCTCAACAGCATCAGGCCCACCGACGCGACCACGACCATTGCGAGCTTGACGATCCCGGGCAATTGCACGTCTGCGAGAAGCACGGGCAGCAACATAACGACCGGCATGTGGACAAGGTACATCCAGAATGAGGCATCCGCCATGTAGCGCCAGCGCGGGCTCGGGTTGTCTGCGTAGCGCAGGAACAGTCCGAAAAGGCTGTAGGCCAAGAACGACATGGCAAGCGCCAGGAATACGATCGCACCCAGATGATGGCCCTCGGCAGTCCCCGTGCAGATCCTGTCCGGCCCAGGCTGGCAGCCGCTGTCGACGAAGTAGCGATGGACCAGGAAGCACGCGACACCTGCGGCGAGATGGAGCCACGCGGGGCGCTTGAACCCTTCTAGAGTTTCCCGGCGCCGGAAAAGCATCCAGCCGAATGCGAAGAACAGGCCGTACAGTGCGACGAGGCGTGGTGCCGGAAACGGGCCGCCGTAATAGTCGATGTCCCACGACTGCATCCGATACAGCGGCAGGCCCGCGGCCAGCGCCAGCACCAGAACGCCGCCCCGGTGCGCTAAGCGCGTGAAGAGGTCGAGCGCGTGGGCACGCACGCCCTCAGGGATGCGAACGGTGAGCATCCGTAGCACGCTCGCGACCACGGACAGGATCATCAGATCGTAGAGGAACCACAGATGCACGAACAGGAAGTCGATCGCGAGAGGCATGTTCTCGGCGGCTAGGCCGTAGCTGATGGTTGAAGGGACGGCGCTGAACGGGGAAACGAACCGCGCCACGAAGAAGATCGCGACCGCTATGACCGGCCAGGCGACCACGAGAGGCACGCCGATCCGGCTCCATCGATGCTGCAGGAATGCCCGGACGCCGCGCGCCTCCACTAGGTACGCTGCGAAGAACCCTGCTATAGCGAAGAAGACCGGTACCTGGAACGCCCGGATAAAGACGATCACCCAGCGAGCCACGAGGTCGGGTTGTGCGTCCCTGTACGGCCAGCCCTCGTAAACGGTGGGCACATAGCTCATTGCGGCGTGTCGAACCACTCCAAGCATCATCAAGACCGCGCGCAGCGCGTCGAGCGAATGGAAACGTGACGGGCTGGCCGGCGGCCGAGCACCGGTCATAAGAGTTGCCCCGCAGTCGGGGCGTTGTGTGTCCTGTGCCTTACCACTCGAATCCGGAAGCCCACTGGCTGCATGGTTGGAAACGATCTCACGCGCACCACATATTCCGGAGCGAGCGGCTCCAGAGTGAGTTCCCGCAGGATCGTAGCCATGGTCAGGCTGAGCTGGAGCGGGACGAGCTCGCTGCCGAGGCACCGGTGGCTGCCGGTCCCGAACGGGGCGTAAGCGTCGCGCTGCCGGTGTTCCGCCCGATCCTTGGTGTAACGGTCGATGTCGAAGTGCTCCGGATCCGGGAAGTACTCGTCGAGCATGTGTCCCACCGCTGTGCCGACCATCACTAAAGTGCCTGCTGGTACGGTGTGGCCTGCGAACTCAAAGGAATTGGCGACCGTCCGGAGAACGGCGGGCGACGTCGGGTGGAGCCGCAGCGTCTCCATCGCCGCGCGTCGAGAGACGTCGAGCCGCCGCAACCCCTCGCCAGACACGAGGCCCTCGTCGAAGAGAGCGTCTGCTTCCGCGGTCATACGCTCCATCAGACGCGGGCGCTTCAGGACGTTGTAGAGCATGAAGGCGAAGGTGCTGGCCGTGGTGTCCAGTCCGACCATGTAGGGTGCGAGGACCGTGAGGTTTAGGTTGGTCTCAGGCAGGAGCTGGGGATCGGCCTCGCGCAGATCTAGCATGAGGTCGATGAAGTCTGGGTTCGGTCTGCGCGGACCCACCTTCCGCTTGTGCGCGAGAACGGCCTGAGCCAGCTCGCAGGCTCGCGATCGGGCACGCCGCAATCGCGGGAGCCTCATGACTCGCGGAAACCCTGCCGCGCTGAGAAGCAGCCCGCCGAGGAGCGCACTGAGCTCCTGGGTGTAGCCCCGGGGCGACACTCCCGCCATCACGTAGCCCATCTGCTCGGCGATGACGTTCTGGACCTCAGGCAGCGCCTCGAACGGCTTTCCCACCGGCCACTTGGCAATCTCGGCGCGGGTGATGTCGACGACTTCCGTCCCGCGGTCGTTCATGACACGGGCCGCGTACCCCTTGGCTTGGGCTTTCCGTGTGGTGACGTGGTCGACTCCGTCCATTGTCACGATCGAACGCGACGCGTCCATCTGGTTGTGGAGTTCGGCCATCGGCTCGAGCGACCGGAAGACGGCCTTTCCGTGCGAGGCCAAGAAACTGGCCGCTTCAGGACCGACCATGCAAACGAACCGGCGTCCGGGCACGCGTATGCTGAAGATCGGGCCCAATTCGCGGTACTGGCGCGTAAGGAAATTCACGAGTCCCTTTCGGATGGCCAGGCCGTTGCCCAGCAGCGGAAGGCCCGGTACCACCGGGATCTTCTTCTGGGGCCGTGATTTCGGAGGTGGTTCATCGGCCGCCTCGAGCGCCTCGATCGCAAGGCTCATCGTTCGGCCGATCAGGTCGAGCTTCGTCAGCAGGTCGATGCGATCCCGGACCTGCGCCCGTTCCTCCGATGACAGAATGGTACGGAAGACGCCGCAGGCGTTTGCCAGTGCGATCATCGCGATGTCCCTCGGATCCGGGACATTGTCGCTGAACAGCACACGCATGATCCGCAGTCTGACTTCTTCGACCGGCGGGCCGTCGACGGCCGGGTAGTGCCGCGACCGAGACACAGAGGGAACCATAGACAGGAGTCCTTCCGCCTCAGACCTGAGGATGCCGCGCTCGATCAGGCGGGTCAGCGCGGCACCTCGGACCTGGTCTCCTTGATCGGCGATCCGCCCGAGCCAGTAGCGGATGTCCCGCGACTGGCTCTCCCTCGCGATCTCCGCCAGCGTCGGATCGAGGATCTGGTCGCCGAGAGGCGTCGCGTCGACGAGCATAAGTCGCTCGGGATCCGTGTCGATACGGTTTTCGAGCGCGAGATCCATCAGCACGGCTCCGGCGAGCCCCAGGTCGAGTGAGCGCCGGGGCAGGCTAGCGACCAGGTCCCCCCGTCCCTCGTCGAGGACGAGAATCAGGATTTCCTCGGCAAACCTCAGCATCGTGCGCTCCATGTGGCGCTAGAACCCGGTACAGGCACGCGCTCTAACGTGTCGACGGGAGATACGCGATCTCGCTCCCGTCCGAGGTTTGCTTGCGAGACGTAGAACTGGTCCGATGACCTTAGCGTCCGGTACATCGTTCCGTCGTCCAACACCAATCCGCCTGGGTTATTCAAACCGGTAACGAGGTCTTCCACCCCGCTCCCGTCGAAGTCAGCCCCCCCGGACCCTGCCAGGATGGACTGCCCCCGTATCCACGGCACTAAGCAATGAGAGCGACTGACCCGACCAGAATCAACGTTCCGAAGCTTGCGACTCCCGACTTCAGAATTGCGCCACGAGCAGCCCCGTGCATCATTCCTCGCATGACCGAGAATCAAGCTCATCGGCGGCTGCGGCGGCGCGCTTGCGGATTGCCTTGAAGAGCCCCCTGGAGAAGCATCGTCGTTGCCTCACCGTTCCTGTTCCCGAAGGGAGGAAGATGTCGAGGATCAGCGCGATAGCGCCGCCGCCCGATAGGCAACGGATCCCGCGACGGCGTTCTTGCGCCAACGCTCCGAACCATACAGGCATGATAGACATGGCGGTGTTAATTTCAGATATCGATAAAGAAAATATTAGTTTTGTTTTCATTCATATCGGTCTGCGACCGCGCTGCGGGCCTCCGGAGCCTCCCGATCCATCGCGAGTTCCGCCCCAGCGCGGGAGGCATCCTTGACGCACGCCGCCGGGCTGTGGCCGGAGAACGCAGCGCTGCGCGAGCGCCTCCCCGCCCTCAGCTCGGCCATCCCGCGCATCAGCGCGAGTCTCGAGCTCGACACCGTGCTCGCCGAGGTCGTGCAGAGCGCTTGCGCGGAGGTTCTCGCGGACCTTCCAGGGGGCGCCGACGTGGGCAACTTATTCCTAGCCGAGGAGGCGGACGGCGAGGAGTTCACCGGCGACGACGAAGAGGTGGTGGCGCGGCCGAATCGTCAACGCCGCAGAGGCGGGCTGGTCGAAGCGAATTGGCAGGGCTAGAGAAGCCGTTTTCTAGATTCATATCTTCTCTTCGCAAATGACGGGAGCCTGTCCGAGGCGGGTCGACACTGCCTGCTGCAAATGGTAACGCGCCCTCCTTGCGCTACGGTCGAGCCTCGTTGAGACGAGGCTCGACCGCATTGCTGGCAGCGAGAGGAACAGCACTTGTAGTGGACTACTGTTGCTTCCGCTCTAGGTCTGCTCGCGGGGACGCTACCCCGCCAAAAGGCTCTCCCAGACCGCGCCACTCCAGCACCGGGAATGCCTGAGCCCGGTCATGCGAGATACGACTCTTGACCTCCTAACGTCTGTTGGCGTGGGCACACCGTAGCAGCTGCTGCGGCGTGCCGTTCAGAAGCGGACACAGGGCTTCTCCCTTTCACTTGACCCGAAGGCCGCTTAGTTGAAGGCGTGATCCACAAACCGGTAAGCCATTGCGTCTTGTCCTCGCCGCTGCGGCTCTTCGCCTCCAGTGCGTCCGTGAGCCAGAACCCCTATAGCGACGGATCTCATCACCAGCTTCGACCGCCCTGGTTCAGGCACTTCCGCCTTCTGGGCTGGGCCCCTTGAACTCGTAAATGAGGCTGACCGTACCCGTCTTCTCATAGAGCTTGTGTTCCTTCAGCTCGAGCGAAATACGCGTGGCCGGCTCGGCGATAAGTGGAACACCTGCTCCGAGCAATACCGGCACGATGGCGACTTCCACCGTGTCAACAAGGCCCTCCTCGGCGAGGCTGCGAAAGAGCGAGCCTCCGCCAAACAGCCAGATGTCCCTGCCCTCTTCCTCGCGCAGCGACCGCACCACCTCTTTCCAGTTCTCGCCGATGATCGGTATGTTCTCGTAGTCGCTCTGACGCAGCGTTCGCGAAAACACGTACGTTCGAATGCCAGACGATGCCGGAAAAGCCTGTGAACCGGTCACCTCAAACGTCTTGCGGCCAAGCAGGTAAGTGTCAAACTGCTCGGACAGGGCCTGAAAATCGAAGTCGGGATCGATTACGATCCAGTCATACTCGCCGTTAGGTCCCGCGATGTATCCGTCCAAACTCATGGCGCAGCTATAGCGAACCTTCCGCATCTTGAGCCTCCCCACAGTGATCTACCCTCTGCGCTTCGACCGCTGCGATGGGGACTACAGTGTCCCAAACAGATCGACTGTCGGCCGCGCTTCCTCGGCGATTCGACGAGTGTAGCTGTCGCCTGTTAGTTTTGTCTTGATGGACCCCACTGCCGTCCTAATTTCGTGGTCGTCCGGGAAGGATTCGGCCTGGGCCCTCCACGTTCTCAGGATGCAGCCCGAGCGCTTTTCCGTAAGGGGAGTCTTCACTACGGTTACCGAGAGGTTCCAGCGCGTTTCGATTCACTCGACACCCACTTGGGTCCTGCGCGCACAGGCAGCGCGGCTGGGCGTTCCACTGTACGAAATTCCGATTCCGTACCCCTGCTCGAACGCTCAGTACGAATCCGCGATGGAGCAGTTCCTGGCAAGAACGCGAGACCTCCCAGAACATCTCGCAGCGTCACACCTGGCGTTCGGTGACCTGTTTCTCGAAGACATCCGCCGCTACCGGGAGGAGAGGCTCAGCGGGACAGGATTCGATCCGATCTTCCCTGTCTGGGGCCGAGATACTGCGTCGCTAGCGGAAGAGATGATCGCGTCCGGCGTCAAGGCGATCGTCACATCCGTCGATCCCGCAGCTCTTCCGACCGAGTTCGCCGGTCGGTGGTTTGATCGAGAGCTGCTTGCTGATCTGCCTCTCGGCGTCGATCCCCTGGGCGAAAACGGCGAGTTCCATACGTGCGTTGTAGACGGTCCGATGCTCTCCTCACGCATCGATGCCAGGCCGGGCCGCGTTGTTCGCCGCGAAGTCGTAGCTCCCGCTGACAGCCGCGATTCCGCGCAAGTGCGCGATCTTCATCCGACGTATGTATATGCCGATATCGTCCCCAGCGGTGACCCGCCCGCATAGCGAGGCGCCGCTCCTAGCCGCCCACTGCGAGCGGCTCTCAAGGCTGCTGCACTCGACAACTGCCCATGTCTCGCTAGAATGACCTCAACTTGACCAAGCGCAAGGAACTCCTCACGATCGTCGCTTATGCAACGCCTCTGCTGGCGTTGCTGGCGGTCTGCTTTTGGCTCACGTCCTTGGACTTCGGCGACTTCAGGCCGGAGAATTCCACGGTCACCTACGTTCTTTGGGCCCTTTCCACGTGCGTCGTCTTGGGTGCCGTTGCCCTCGGATTCCTGCTCTTCCGCAATCTGCTCAAGCTCTACATCGAGCGCCGCGGCAACGTCGTAGGCTCACAGCTGAAGACCAAGCTCGTCATCGGCGTGCTCACGCTAAGCATCCTGCCGATTGCTGCCCATGTCGTCTACTCGCTCGAGTTGTTGAACCGAAACTTCGACAAGTGGTTTTCGCAGCCCACCATTGGCGTATTTCAGAGTGCGCAGAGCCTCATAGAGGCCGCTTCGGCAGAAATGCTCGCGGATCTGGAGCGAGGTGCACAACGCGCCGCCGAGGCCGTCGAGCATGGCATGGCCCGGGAGGAGGAGACACTGCGGGTCCTGCTCCAAGATGCCGGCGCACACTACGTCGGAATCAGCGGCAACGGCGGGGAAGCGACCCATGCCACAGTCAATTCTGACGAAGAGCACCCGCCTGTTCTGGCGCGGTTGCTGGAAGACCCTTCCGCCGCCGGGCAATCCGGCGTCGCCGAGGGGTGGTTCTATGCCACTGTGCCCATCCGCGCGGCAGAAGCGGGCTCGGCGACGTTGCTGGTGGGACGCAAGATCCCGGCGTCGATCCTGCAGGACCAAGCGTTTGTGCAAGCACAGGTAGCCCAGTGGAAGCAGCTCGAAGCGGCGCGGCCGGTGGCTTGGCGCACCTACATGTACACGCTGGCGCTCATCACGATCTTCACGCTCTTCATCGCAGTCTGGCTGGCGCAGTTTGCGTCTAGGCAGATCACGCGCCCGGTCAAGGCCCTACTCGACGCCACGGGCGAGCTGGCGGGCGGACACCTTGACTACCGCGTCCAGACAGCAGCTATCGATGAGTTGGGCTCCTTAGTCGAGTCGTTCAACAGCATGGGGCAGGCGCTGCAAGCCAAGACCGGGCAGCTGGAGCGCAGCAACCGCGACCTCGCCCGCGCCAACGCCGAGATCGACGAGCGCCGCCAAATGATCGACGCCATCCTCGAGAGCATCGCTCCCGGAGTGATCTCGGTCGATGAGGACGGCAAGATCCTCAAGTACAACGAATCGGCGCGATCCTTCACCGGGAAGCGACCGCTGTCCTCGCTGGACTCCGTTGTCGAAGTCCTGGACGAGCCCCAGCGATCTGCGTTCGAGCACATGTTCGGCAGCGCGCGCCGAACCGGCGTCGCGACCAGGGAGTTCGAGGTCAAGCGCGGCGGCGAGCCGCAGCACCTCAGCGTCACAGTCTCATCGCTGGACTCCGGCCAGGCACAGTCGGGCTTCGTTGTAGTTTTCGAGGACAACACCGAGCTAGTGCGCGCCCAGCGTTCCGAAGCATGGCAGGAAGTGGCGCGGCGACTGGCCCATGAGATCAAGAACCCCCTCACCCCAGTGGCACTGGCGGCGGGCAGGATCGAGGTCCAGCTGGACCGCTACACGGCAGCCAAGACAGACGCAGAACGGGCGACGATTCGCAATACATTGGAGAGCCTGACCCACACTATCGACCGCGAAGTGCGGTCCCTGAACACCCTGGTTTCGAGTTTCTCGGACGTGGCGCGATTCCCGACGATTCGCCCGGAAACTAACGACATCAACGCGGTCGTGCGGGACGCGGTCAGCGTGTTTGACGGGCGACTGCCAGGCATCGACCTAAGGCTGATCACCGATCCCGAAGTCGCGCAGGCCGAGATCGATCCGCCGGCGTTCAAGCGGGCGATCGTCAACCTGATCGACAACGCCGCCGACGTGCTCCAGGAGAGTTGGGTCAAGGAGATTGTCGTCACCACCCAAGGGCGCCCTGATTCGGACACCGTGGAGGTGATCGTGGCCGATTCCGGTCCAGGCATCTCTGCAGAGAACAAGGAGCGCCTGTTCCTGCCGTACTTCTCCACCAAGAATCGGGGTAGTGGCCTAGGCCTGCCGATCGTGCGCAGCGTCGTGGAGGAACACGGAGGCTCCATTCGAGTCGAGGACAACCAGCCCGCCGGAACACGCTTCGTGATCGAACTGCCCGCTGTCACGAAGGAGCCGGTGAAGCTGCGGGAGGCCCTCGTATGAGCGCGCCTGGACGCGTCTTGGTCGTAGACGACGAGGTCGGCATCCGCGAGATGCTGACAGGCGTGCTTGATGACGAGGGCTACGCGGTCGAAGTGGCCGACAGCGGGGAGCGCTGCTTGGAGATGCTCTCGGCCGGGGCCTATGCCGTGGTGCTGCTCGACATCTGGCTGCCCGGAATTGACGGCTTGGAAACCCTGGAACGGATCCGGGACGCCGACATGGCCCGGAAGCCGGTGGTGGTGATGATCTCCGGCCACGGCAGCGTTGAGAGCGCGGTTCGAGCAACCAAGCTCGGAGCACACGATTTTCTCGAAAAGCCCCTCTCGGTAGCCAAGGTCACCGTGGCCGTCCGCAACGCGGTGGAGCATCGCAACCTACTCTCCGAGAATTCCTCGCTGCGGGCTGAGATCGGCCACAGGTACCGCATCCTCGGCGATAGCGTCCCCATGAAGGCCGTGAGGCAGCAGATCGAGCTGATGGCCCCGACCAACGGCCGGGTTCTGATCTTCGGCGAAAGCGGCACGGGCAAGGAACTGGTGGCCCATGCCATCCACGCCCGCAGCCAGCGCTCTTCGGCTAGGTTCGTCGAGGTCAATTGCGCGACCATCCCGGAGGATCTGATCGAGAGCGAGCTGTTCGGGCACGTCAAGGGCGCCTTCCCGGGCGCGCTGGCGGCCAAAGCCGGGAAGTTCCACTTGGCAGACGGCGGAACCCTGTTTCTCGATGAGGTGGGCGACATGAGCCTGAAGACCCAGGCCAAGGTGCTGAGCGTGATCGAGGAGCAGCGCTTCGACCCAGTCGGGTCGGGCCAGACGGTGCAGGTGGACGCCCGCGTGATCGCGGCGACGAACAAGAACCTAGAGGATGAGATCGCGAACGGAAACTTCCGGGAAGACCTCTTTTATCGGCTCAACGTCGTGCCATTCTACGTGCCTCCGCTGCGGGAACGCGCCGAGGACATCCCGGTGCTGGCCGAAGCCTTCTTGGACGAGTTTTCGCGCTCCTACGGCCGCAAGCCAAAGCGCCTGCTGCCATCGGCGCTGCAGGCCCTTTCTGCCCACGCCTGGCCAGGGAACGTCCGCGAGCTGCGCAACCTGATGGAGAGGATCGCGATCCTGCACGACCGTGAGGATGTCGGCGCGGCCGACCTTCCCAGCTCGAACCGCCGGCACCAGGCGAGGCAGCCAGCCTCCCTAGGGTTTGCCAGTCTCAAGGAAGCCCGCACTGCATATGAGCGCGACTATGTCGAGCGCACGCTCGCGGCCATGGAAGGCAATGTCACGCGCGCGGCGACGGCGCTGGGAATGGAGCGCAGCAACCTGCACCGAAAGATGCGCGCCCTCGGCATCCGCCCCGAGACGCTAGCGGACTAGTCCCGGCCCCGCGCGCCCATCGGTGTCCGGGGCGCTGTGTGAAAATTAAGACACCTGAGCCGCCCAGCGCCGACGCCACCGATTTCCGCATGCTAGAGAACGATAGGCCCGGCGGGACTGGGACAGCCCCGGACAAGGCCGAGCAGTCCCTCTGGCGCGCGGTTCCCGACGCGATTCGCGGCTCGCGCGAAGACTATACCCGGATCCCCTTACCACGGGCCATCGTCCTGTTGGCGATCCCGATGATGCTCGAGCTCGTCATGGAGTCGACGTTCGGGCTCGTCGACATCTACTTCGTGGGCAAGCTCGGCCCGCCGGCCATCGCCGCCGTGGGGCTGACCGGATCCGTGATCATCATGGTCTTCGCGATCGTCATGGGGCTGTCCATGGGCACCACGGCGACCGTGGCGCGCAGAATCGGCGAGGGCGACCCAGAAGCCGCCGGATTGGCCGCTTGGCAAGCGATTCTCGCCGGGGTCATGGGCGCAGCGCCCGTGAGCTTGGCGGGCTACCTGCTCGCTCCCGACCTGCTGCGCTGGATGGGCGCGAGCCCGGAAATCGAAGCGGGCTACCGATACACTGCCGTGCTCTTTGCAGGCTCGGTGACGATCTTCCTGCTGTTCCTCAACAACGCGATCTTCCGTGGGTCCGGTGACGCCGTCACCGCGATGCGGGCTCTCTGGCTGGCCAATCTTCTGAACATCGCGCTCGATCCGCTGCTCATTTTCGGCATCGGGCCGTTTCCCGAGCTTGGGCTGGCGGGAGCGGCTCTAGCCACCACGCTGGGCCGGGGCATAGGAGTGGTCTACCAGCTAGCGGTGCTGTTCGGTGGGCGCCGCAAGGTCTCGATCTCGCGCGCATCGATGCGCTGGGACGGTCCGGTCTTCTGGAGCCTGCTACGGATCTCCGTCACGGGCATGGTGCAGTTCTTCGTCGCGACGGCAGCCTGGCTGGGGCTGACGCGCATCATCGCCTTGTTCGGCGGGACAGTGCTGGCCGGCTACACCCTAGCGCTCCGCCTGATTCACGTGGCGATCCTGCCGTCATGGGGCGTGAGCAACGCAACGGCAACGCTGGTTGGCCAGAACCTCGGCGCCAAGCGCCCGGAGAGGGCCGAACGGGCGGTGATCTTAACCGGTTTCGTCAACTTCGCAATGCTGAGTGTGATCAGCCTAGCGTTCTGGCAATTCGCGGAGCCCCTCGTGAAGGTCTTCACCACTGACGCCGAGGTCGTGAGCAATGGAGTGCAGAGTCTGAAGATCCTGAGCGCAGGCTATATCTTCGGCGGCTTCTCGATGGTATTCGGCCAGGCATTCAACGGTGCGGGCGATACCTCCACGCCTGCTTGGGTGAACTTCCTGTGCTACTGGTGTTGGCAGCTGCCGCTAGGCTACGCTCTGGCGAAACCCTTCGGCTTCGGCGTGGCTGGAGTGTACGCAGCTGTGGTGATCTCCGGTGCTACCTGGGCGATCATCGGCTACATCTTGTTCCGCCGCGGCAGTTGGAAAAAATTCCAGGTCTAGCCATGCACTCGAGACCTGCACCATGCGATTGAAACTGGCGCTGACGGTCCTGCTAGCCGCAAGCACGCTTGACGCTGCCGAAGGCAGCGACCTGCAATGGACGGAACTGCCCCTACCACCAACCCGTGGACTCGCCCGAGGAGCGCTCGTGGCAGAAGTGGGCGGACGCCTGGTCGTGGCCGGCGGAATCTTGGAGGACGGCGGCCCGGCGATCAGAGACGCATGGATCCTGGACTCCGCCGACGCGGACTGGCGCGAGACCTCGCCTCTTCCAGAACTGTCCTCATTCGGAGTGGCAGTGACCGATGGCGAATCCGCGGTGATCGTCGGCGGTTCATCACCGAGCAGCGGAGCCGGTCGGGAATCCGTATTCCGCGTCAGCCTCAAAGACGAAGAGCTTTCGTACGACCGACTGCCCAATCTCCCGGCTGACGCGCTTGCAGGCGGCGCGGCCGTGCTTGACGGTGTCCTATACGTTGTCTCCGCAGCTTCCGCAGAGACGGAGGCCAGCCAACCCGCGGTCATGTGGAAGTTGGACCTGAACGCGGAGGATCCGGAGTGGCTAGCCGCGCCCGCGCCGCCCGGCAATGTCCGCGGCTTTCCCGTGCTAGCAGCGCAGGATGGAGCGCTGTTCCTATTCGAGGGTGCGCGACTGGCACAGCAAGCCGGCCTGCAGGGCCGACAGTACGCACACCGCTATGCCGCTGGACCAGGATGGACTGCGATTGCGGACCTACCGAGCGCAGCGTTGCCGACCACCGCACTGCCGATCGGCCCCACTCATCTCGCTATGCGAACTGCGGCCGGGAGCGGCACCAGTATTGCCGCATACCACTCTGTCACCGACACGTGGGTCGACCTAGGAGTTCTCCCGGAACAACTCACCAGCGAAAGTGCTGCAACGTGGGGGGAGAGCCTGGTCTTCACCGGCCACGACGCAGGCGTCGCGAACCCAGACGGTCGGATCCTCTCTGCCAGAATCCAGCCGCCATCGTCTGGCTTCTCGATCATTGATTACATCACGCTGATCGCCTACTTCGTCGTGCTGGTAATGATGGGCCTGTATTTCGCGCGCCAAGGGTCCAGCACTGAGGACTTCTTCCTCGCCGGCAGACGCATGCCCTGGTGGGCAACCGGCCTGTCGATTTTCGGCACGCAGCTGTCATCGATCAGCTTCATGGCCGTACCCGCCAAGGTCTACTCCACCGATTGGGTCTACTTCTTGCTCCAAATGACCATCATCATGGTCGCTTTCCCAGTGGTGTTCTTCTATCTGCCTCACTTCCGGCGGGCGAAGATGACCAGCGCTTACGAGTACCTGGAGAAGCGCTTCAACCTACCCGTCCGCATGTACGCGAGCGTTTCGTTCGTCCTCTACCAGCTGGGCCGGATGGCGATCGTGCTGTTCCTGCCCGCCATCGCCCTCTCGACCGTAACAGGGATCGGCGTTTACACCTGCATCGCGCTGATGGGCGTGCTGGCGACCCTGTATACCGTCATGGGAGGCATCAAGGCCGTGATCTGGACGGACGTGGTGCAGGTGTTCGTGCTGTACGGCGGGGCACTGCTGAGCCTGGTGATCCTGCTCTTCAAGACCGACGGCGGCCTCGCGGCCATCGTCTCCGCGGGCGTCGACTACGACAAGTTCCACATGTTCAACTGGACATGGGATTGGACCACAACCGCGGTCTGGGTTGTGATCGTCGGAAACTTCTTCCTCAATCTCGTGCCCTACACATCCGATCAGGCGGTAGTGCAGCGCTACTTTACGACCAAGGACGAGAAGGCCGCCGCCAAGTCGATCTGGACGAACGCAGCCCTGTTGCTGCCCTCCACGCTGACGCTGTTCATGTTGGGCACGGGCCTGTGGGCGTTTTACCGCTCCAACCCCGAGCTGCTCAACCCTGCCCTGCCGACCGACTCCATCTTCCCGCTGTTTATCGCGCAGCAGCTGCCGGTTGGGATCGCGGGCCTACTCATCGCTGCCGTGTTCGCAGCCTCGATGTCGACCCTGGACAGCAGCCTCAACAGCGTTTCGGCGGCCTTGGTCACGGACTTCTACGTGCGCTTCCGGCCGTCTGCCCCCGATTCGAGGAGGCTATTGCTAGCGCGCTTGCTCACGGCTGGTCTGGGCGTGTTGGCAACGGCCACCTCGATCGCTCTGGCCACGTTCGACATCGGCTCGCTCTGGGACACGTTCCAAGGCATGATGGGTCTGCTCGGGGGAGGCCTCGCCGGGCTGTTCGCGCTGGGAATCTTCTTCCGCAGCGCGAACGGCGCCGGAGCGATGACCGGCGCTGTGGCGAGTGTGTTTATCCTGTTCTGGGTCCAGCAGCACACCGACCTGCACTTCTTCCTCTATGGCGCGGTAGGGATCCTGAGTTGCGTCCTGATCGCGCTTGCGACCAGCCCGTTCTATCGGCTCTCAAGAGCATGAGCCGGCACCATCAATGAGCCTGCCGAACTCTCGAATGGCGGGCAATGCGGCTGCTGTCGAACACAGCACTTCGGGGTGAGCGATTCAGACGTCAAGCTAGCTCTGGCCGCGTCACCTGCGCCGGCCAGCCTCACGTTGAGCCAGCAGAAAATGATGAACCAGCCCGGCCAGACCGGAAGGTCACCGGGCTGTCATAGCGCCAGCCCAACCAAGTTAGGGTCGGCAGCCCCTTGCGATCTCTCGCACAGCGGGAAGGCTGGCTCGCTCTCTCAGGTGCCGTATTGGCACAGGCGTGGCCGACCGCGTTCCGAATCTCAGCAGCTCCCGTGCCACAGCATCGGGCAGCATAGTGGTGCATCATCGGCGTATGGCACGCACCAACGTGGATATCGACGACGACGCGTGTGCAGCGGTCATGCGGCAGTACTGCTTCGCGACTAAGCGGGAAGCCATCAATTTCGCCTTGCGCTCGCTCGCATCGGAGCCATTCAACCTCGATGAAGCCCGTCAAATGCGCGGAGCCGGGTGGGACGGCGATCTCGGCGAAATGCGCGGGCGTGTAGATGATCCTCGTTGACACTCGACTGAGGTCTCGGCCCATCTCAATCAAGGGCTCGTTCACAACCGGTCGATCCCGGTTGTCCGGCAGTTCATCTCAGCCCCGCTAGGGTAGTGCAGTAGGGACCGGGCACGGCCCCGGCACGACAGCGACCGATTCGACGATCCCGTCCAAACGTACCCTAGTCCAAGGCACGAACATGCGAGCGCTTCATCGATGGACCCTGATTGTGGCGTGTTTGCTAGTGGCCTTGGCCATGGTTCCCCTCGTCTGGGCTTGGTGGATCGCCAGGGGCGATCCCGACATCCGCGTCGACCAGCACCGCGACTATTTGGTGGGGTTGAGCGGCAATGCTGCGCCCGCGGCTCCCAACATCGTGTTGGTCTTCGCTGACGATCTTGGCTACGGGGATATCGCGAGCTACGGTTCGGAGGCCATTCGGACGCCGCATCTGGATGCTCTCGCTAGTGACGGTGTCAGCCTTTCCAGCTTCTACGCTGCTAGTCCGGTCTGCACTCCTTCGCGATTCAGTTGCCTGACAGGTCGCTACCCCACTCGTGGATTCATGCACTCGGTCTTCTTTCCGTCGGGAACTGCGATGGGCCTTGCCGTGAACACGTTCACGTTCCCTCACGGCATACGCGGCATTCCACCGGACGAGGTCACCGTCGCAGAGGCACTGCGAGCCGGAGGCTACGAGACGGGCATGTTCGGCAAGTGGCACCTTGGCGACCGCAGCCCCCATCTCCCGACCGAGAAGGGCTTCGATTACTTCTTTGGCAGCTACTACTCCAACGACATGGAGCCCTACGCCATGTACCGCAACGACGATGTGGCGATCGAGGCGCCGGTCGACCAGACGCAGTTAACCCGGATGCTGACCGACGAGATCCTCAGCTTCATCGACCGGGGTTCCGGCAGGCCGTTTTTCGTCTACTACGCATCTCCGTTCCCCCACGTCCCAGTCCATGCCAGCGAGCGATTCACAGGCCGGTCCAATGCCGGCTCCTACGGCGACTGCGTGGAAGAACTGGACTGGAGCGTGGGCGAAATCCGCGCAAGACTGGCAGAGCGGGGCCTGCTCGAGGACACGCTGTTCGTGTTCACCAGCGACAACGGCCCCTGGCACGAGGGTTCTCCCGGCGCGCATCGCGGCCGGAAAGCCAACAGCTTCGACGGAGGCCAGATCGTGCCCTTCATCGCATCTTGGCCGGGAACGATCCCAGGCTCCCGAACGAACGATGCCCCGGCCATGAACATTGACCTGTTTCCGACCTTCCTCGGAGCAGCAGGGCTGCCTACACCCAGGGATCGAATCGTCGACGGCGCGGATCTCTTGCCCTTGCTGAGGGGCGAGGCGGAGGTTGTTGCCGAAAGGCCGCTGTTCTTTGTCCGAGGCGGGGAGTTCGCCGGGGTCCGAGGTCTGGGCAACCTCAAGTACATTGGCAGACACCGCAGCGAGAACAGCGCCTACTGGATCGCCGAGCACGGGCCGTTCCTGTTCGATCTCAGCATGGACCCGTCCGAATCCTACGACGTGTCCGCGCGATTCCCTCGCGAGCGAGCGGAGCTCGAGCGGGTGGTCCGAGACATGAACGCGGCAAACGAGAGCAATCCCCGAGGCTGGCTCAGGCTCCAGTGACGGCTGCCGTCGGCGGGCCTTGTCGGCGTTCGTTGCCGGTCGGCACGGCGCGGCCATCGAACTGCTGAAGATTCGTGGGAGCACCTCGGCAACTCCGTTGCAAGTGACCACGATACAAAGACTTACAGTATCGCCTTGGTCGCGGACGCTGCCGGCTGACTGAGTCAGCGAAGTGCCGCTCGACGTTCCTATCTTCCGCCAGACACTCTAGATTTCATCATCTTCCAGAGTCCGTCGGCCCTCAAACGGTCCCCACATCGTGCGCCTTTCAAAGTCCTTGTGCTCGCGGTAAACGTCAGGATCGTATTCCGGGTTTACCTTTGGGAATCGAGCTCCTACTCCTTCTAGGTAGTGCATCATCCCGTCGTACATCTTCTTGTGTGTCTGCGGCTGCCGCCTTGCAATGTTCGTCACTTCGCCGATGTCGACTGACACATCGAACAGCATCGGAATTTCCGGTCGACCATAAAAGTGGATGAGCTTGAACGCACCGGAGATCATGGCGGAATGGGGCACACTGTTCCGATAGTGCGGATAGTGGAAGTAGAGATTGCGGTTCAGGAAGGCCTCATTCGGTTCCTCACCAGCCATGTAACCTGCAAGGCTGACACCGTCGATGTCTTCCAGTTCTTCCGGGTCACCCCCGGCCCAGTCAACGAAAGTTGGCAAGAAATCATAGTTGACCACGTTACCGGTAAACACGGCTCCTGACTTGACGTCCGGCCCACTGACGATCATCGGAACGCGGAGGCCGCCATCCCACAACCACCATTTCCTAGCGTGCAGCGGCTGCTTCAGGCTGGGCTCGAGTTGCAGTTCCTCGTGTCGGTAGCCGTTGTCACCGACGACGATGACATACGTATTGCCCTCGATCCCCAATTCCGCGATCTTGTCCAGCACGGCGCCGATCCGACCGTCCAAGTCCTCGCCCATCCCAAGCCAGATCGCGGGATCGGCCTTCCGGCTGACCGTCTCAGGATCTTTCTTGTTCTCTTCGTACCAAGCCTGCACGAGAGGGTGCTTCACGTACTTGTCGCGAGTTTCATGCAGGCACTCTCGACCCGCATGCATGGCGTAGTGGGAGATTTGAAGGTAAAAGGGCTTGTCCGATTCGACCTGCTCCTCCATAAACCCAATCGCCTTTTCGGTAATGCTGAACATCAATTTAGGGTCTGTTACGACCTCTGGCATTCGCCTCATCCCAGCCTGGGTGTTGCCGGGATTATTGTTCGTATTGCCATCATGCAATACGTAGCCCTCTTTTCCCGGATCTCCCCTCATATGCCATTTGCCAACATGAGCGCTGGCATATCCCAGCGGCTTGAGCGCCTCGGCAATGGTGACCGCGTCTTCGTCGAGCTCCAAGTCGGACACGTTCGGAATCAACGGGAATCGCTGATATTCCCGCTTCTTGTCGTAGTAGGGTTCCTTTGACCCGAGGTAGACCGTGAAGCCGCTGCGCGGCGCCGATTGCCCCGTCTGCAGGGAGACGCGGGCAGGCGAGCACTGGGGTGAACCATAGGCATTGCGGAACGTCATTCCCTGACTGGCCAGCCTCTCCAGATTTGGCATCTGCAAGGCAGGCATGCGGGAATTGCCCATGGAAGCATCCATGGAAACGGGTGTTCCGTTCCAAGCCCAGTCATCTATGTAGAACAGGACAATATTCGGCTTGCCTGAGGCAGATGCGCTGAATGAAGCCAAGGCTCCGCACAGGATCGTCAGCACGATCCATAGCGGGAAGCTCCGAAACACCTTCATAGGGGAATTATACGCAGGCCCGGCGACTCAGCCGACTCCACGGTGCCTCCCTGCGATGTGCAGGGAGCACTCGTCGCGAGATAGTCGATTCCCCGTCGAAGCCTGAGAATCGGCAAGAGAGTCCGGGCCGTGCGCTCGGCCGGAAGCTGACTGTTATAAACGACTTACGTGAAGTCCGTCGCTACCGCAGCCCGAATACGAACATGGCGTTGCCGGAGGTGACGGCCAAGTACTGATTGCCTTGGGCGGTGAACGTGATCGGCGAGCAAGCGATCTTCCCTCCCAAGTTGAGCGAGACCAGCTTCTTGCCCGTGAAAGAGTCCAACACCAGCATGTAGCCGTCCATCGTGCCGGTAACGAGGATGTCCCCGGCCGTCGAGAGAATGCCGCTCTCGCCGACGCCGGTCATCTTGAATTCCCACTCCAGGTCGCCCGTGTCCGGCGATAGAGCCCGGATCGCGCCGTGCCCCTGCTGTTCGTCCTCGTCTTTCATCGTGTTCGGCCACACGCCCTGCGGCAGGCTGCCCACGTAGCGATTGCCCCGCGTATACAGCGGGTCGCCCTTGTGATAGATGCTTGAGTACTCCCAAGAAGAAACGTAGAAGAGGCCTGTCTTCTCGCTGTATGCCGGCGAGTACCAGTTAGTGCCGCCCTGCACGGCCGGCCAGACACGCACGCCTTCGCGCGTCGGAGACGCCTCCGGGATCTTGATCGGGCGACCGTTCTCGTCCAGCCCCTTGGCCCAGGTCACCTTGACGAAGTTCTTGCCGTGCAGGAATTCTCCGGTGGCGCGATCGAGAACATAGAAGAAGCCGTTGCGGTTGGCCCACAGCATCAGCTTGCGCGGCTTGCCCTCCCACTCTCGGTCCACCAGGACGGGAACCTGCACTGCGTCCCAGTCCCACTCGTCGTGCGGCGTGAACTGGAAGTACCATTCCAGCTCGCCCGTGTCCGGATTCAGGGCCACCACGGAATCCGAGTACAGGTTGTCGCCCATGCGCACGTCGCCGTTCCAGTCAGGGGCCGGATTGCCCACCCCCCAATAGGTCAGGTTCAGTTCGGGATCGTACGACCCCGTCAGCCAGATGGACCCGCCGCCGCGCTTCCATGAATCCCCGGACCACGTTTCGTGGCCCGGTTCGCCGGGACCGGGAATCGTGTTGAAGCGCCACAATTCGTCGCCGTTCTTCGGGTCGAGCGCCGCGATGAAGCCGCGGATCCCGTATTCGCCGCCCGCAGACCCGACGATCAGCTTGTCCTTGACCACGAGCGGGGCGTGCGTGAGCGAGTATCCTCCCGACGGGTCGACGATTTGCTTGGAGAAAATCAGCGCGCCGGTCTTGGCGTCCAACGCGACGAGCTTGCCGTCGATCGTGCCCATGTACAGGGTCTCGCCCAAGATCGCGAGGCCGCGGTTGATCCGGCCGCAGCAGACGTTGACCTTCTCCGCCATGACGTGGGTGTATTGCCAGAACTTGCGGCCCGTGACCGCGTCGAGCGCCACTACGTCGTTGGGCATCTGCACGTTGTAGATCACGCCGTCGACTGCCAGCGCCGTGGATTCGAACTTCTCCAGAGATTTGGCTTGGAAGACCCACTTCAGCTCAAGATCGCCGGCGTTTTCGCGGTTGATCTCGTCGAGCAAGGAGTGGTGCCGGCTGTCGTAGGTGCGGTTGTAAGTCAACCAGTTGCCTGGCTCCGCGTCGGCGCGCAAAATGCGCTCGTAGGTCACCTGCGCGCCGAGGTGGGCGCTCAGCAACAGCGCGCAGGCGGCGATTCCTAGCTGGCTACTGCGATGCATCATTCGGATCCCCCAGCCGCAGGCTCGCCAAATAGGCGATCAGATTGTCCAAGTCGTCTCCCTGGATCTTGCCTTCGAAGGAAGGCATGCCCGAAGTGCGGTCAACCTCAAACTCCGCCAAGTCCTCCTTGTGCAGAGAAAGCAAGCTTCCGGAAGCATCGATCAGCTGCACCGAGAACGTGTCCTCGTTCAGCCTCAAGCCTGTGATCGGCTTGCCGTCGCTGGACTTGGCCCGCACCATCCAGTGCTGCGGCAGCACCGATTCGTTCGGATTCAGAACCGACGCCTGCAAGTGCCCCATGGAGCGAATGCCTATGTCGGTCAGGTCCGGACCCAAGCGACCGCCCTCGCCGCGGATGCGGTGGCAGCCGCTGCAGCCGTTGGCAGCGTACACGGCACTGCCCTTCTCCGGGTCTCCGGTCGCTTGCTCGGCCGCCTTGCCCTCGCTGAGGGAGCGCACGAACGCGACCAGCTGCCACATTTGCCTGCCGTTGAAGAAGATGCCCGGCATCTCTGTGCCTGGGATGCCCACCGAGATGGTGTTGTAGAGCCCCCGATCCGAAGAGCCGTGGCGAAAACGCCCGGTCGTCAACGCGACGCCCCGGCCGCCTTCGCCCTCGAGGCCATGGCAGACCGCGCAATGGGATCGATACAAGCGTCCGCCAGCTTCGACGTCGCTGTCGGAAGTGAATGGGTTTCTGATGGTGTCGTCCGCATGCTGGGCAACCAACGGAACGACCGCCAGCGCGGCCGCCAGGGCGCAGCCGATGATTCGAAATCTCAAAACCTTCCTCCCCTCTGCCGAATCTCGCCGACAGTTCGCAGCTATTCTAGCGAAAACCTAGTCGCAGCCGAATCGCCTAGCTTGCGGCCTTTCGCCCTACTGGCCCCAAAGCCGCAGGCAGACAAGGGTGTCCTTGTCGCGGGCGAACAGCAGTCCGCCGGCAACCGCTGGGAAAGCGCGAGTCTCGCGGCCTAGGACCTGCGCCCTGGACAGCACCTCGAACTTCTCGCGCGAGGCGGCCGCCAGCAGCAGCTCGCCCGATTCGAGCAGCAGCAGCAACCTGTCTCCAACCCGGATGACCGAACCCGCCGGCATGCGCTCGCTAGACCAAAGCACGTCTCCGGTGACCAAATCAGCAGCGCGAAACGACTGGCCGTACTCCTGCCTGCCATGGAAGCCGAACAGCGTGCTTCCGGACCGCACGCAGCTCGAGTAGTGATTGTCAATCACGTCTTCGCCGGACCACAGCACTTCCATCCCGCCCTCGCGCAGCCGCACGGCGATCGCACCGGTGCCGTATGAGGCGGACAGGAACACGATGTCTCCGAGGACGATTGGGGCGGCAGCATTCACTGAGGCGTGGCTTCGCGATCGCCAGCGCCGCTGGTAGACGACCCGGCCAGTGTCCGGCTCCAGTGCCACTAAGCCCTCCCGCGTGAAGAAGATCGCGAGGAGCGCGCCGTCGATGCGCGCCACCACTGGCGACGAGTAACTGGCGTCGTGATCCGTGGAGGTCCAAACAGTTGTTCCGGAGTCAACATCGAAGGCGACGATGCCAGCGCCGTCTGGACCGCCGATGTTGGCGATCACCTTGCCATTGAGCACAAGCGGAGTCGACGCCGCTCCGAAGAAGCCCTTGCGCACGCCGAACTCGGCGTGCGTGTCAACGCTCCATCGCTTCGCGCCGGTTCCTAAGTCCAAGCAATGCAGCACGCCGGCCGCGCCGAAAGTATAGACGAGGCCATCCGCGATCACCGGAGTGGCCCGCGGGCCGTTCTCGAACCCGAAATCGTCCTTGTAGGTGGTCTCATAGGAGAACTTCCACAGGCTCTTTCCATCGGCGGCGCGGAGTGCTTCGACGACCTCGTCGCCGCCCTGACGATGGAACAGCAGCAGCCGCTCGCCAGCTACGGCAGGAGCGCTGAACCCCGATCCGACCGTACGATCCCAAACCATCTGCGGGCCGCTGGAAGGAAACTGCGGCAGCGACTCGCGCCCCGGCACCACCCCGTCCCGATTCGGGCCGCGGAACTGCGGCCAGTCCTGCCCCCAGCCGACTGCAGATGCGGCAATCAGCGCTAGCGCTGCCAAGGTCCGGGTCGACGCTAGGCGGCCCGCAGGTCGGTTGCCGCGCAAACGCGCAGCCTGGCCCGAACCGGCCGACTTGTGACGACGCATTCCCGCCACGCTAGATTCCGGACCAGCGCTTGGTTCGCTCGTCCCGCATTCCGAGCAGGTCCAGCAAGCGTCCTACTTGCTGATCGACAAGGTCGTCGATGGTCTCAGGCAACGTGTAGAACGCCGGCATCGGCGGGGCAATGATCGCTCCCATTTCAGATAGCGCCGCCATGTTCCGAATGTGTCCGAGGTGCAACGGAGTCTCCCGCACCGCCAGCACTAGCCTGCGTCTTTCCTTTAGGGCCACATCGGCGGCCCTGGTCAGGAGGTTGGAAGTCAGGCCTCCGGCGATGGCCGACATGGTCTGGATCGAGCACGGCACCACCGCCATGGCGTCGAAGAGGAACGATCCGCTGGCGATCGAGGCGCCGATCTGGTCCACCGGATGGAGTTCTTCGACCAGGGGACGCAGATCCCCCAGCAGCCGCCCAGTCTCTTGATGCAGTGTCTTCTCTGCGGGGCGGGTCACGATCAGGTGCGTCGCGACACCCTCGATCGCCGCCAGGCGTTCGAGCAGCCTGACCCCATAGATGGCCCCGCTGGCTCCGCTGATTCCAATCACGATCTGCCGCACGGCCGGTTCCTACATCATGGTGCCAGATACCGCGGCACCACGTGTGCCGCGGTCTCCGCTAAGCATATGGGGGCACAATCCGGCCGGCCCAGTCTGGCCCGGCCGATTGACGTGCAACCCTAATAGGGACAAGGAAGGGATCAGGTGAGCCTTAGCTAGGCTTCTTGAATCCTTAAGCGCCCCGCGAGCAGTCCATCCATCAGCCCTAAGTCGCATGCAGACTTCGCCCAGCACGGCCTCGCAAGCACCCGCCGCCCGTCACCTGATCCTGTACGACGGCGCCTGCGGATTCTGCCGAAACGCCGTGCTTTCCGTAGCGCGGCTGGATCTGGCGGGAGCGTTCCAATTCGCCTCGCTCGACAGCGACCTAGCTGGCGAGCTGCTTGCCGAGCGGAGAATCGCGCCGAGCGGGGCGGGCACGATGTACGTGCTCCCCGACTGGCGGCGCAACGGTCAATCCGTCCTCGACCGCGCGGCAGCGGCCCTGTTTATTGCACGCGGGCTGGCTTGGCCATGGAAGGGCTTCGCTGCGTTCGGGATCCTGCCGCAACGCTTCTTGGACCGCTGCTACGATGCCGTCGCCCGCAACCGGCACCACCTAGCCCGCGGGGCCGGCGCGTGCGCGACGCCCGACCGGGCCGTCCAAGACCGCTTCCTGACGTAGACCGGCAGGCGGGCTATCGCGCCGGCAACAAAGCGCTCTCGCTATTGCGGTCGGGCGCGCGTCGGCTCCCGCGCACGTGCCGTCGATGCGGGCACTACGGCGAAGCAGGCCCTGCGCAGCCAGCATCGCCGGGCCTGGACGATCGTCGATCGACCAGCGGCTGGGATCACCCGTTGCTTGCGTCACGCAGCCGCCTTCCTGAATCGGGTATGTTGTTACGGAAGCCCGGCGACCGTGCCGGGTCCTCAGGAATTAAGGATGTTCCAAACACGAATCACAGAAATGTTCGGGATCAGGTATCCGATCATCCAAGGTGGGCTGATGTGGCTGGCCCGAGCCGAACTCGCGGCTGCCGTGGCCGAAGCCGGAGGCATCGGATTCATGACGGCGCTCTCGCACGACAGCCCCGAGAAGCTGCGCGACGAGATCCGCAAGGTTCGCAGCCTGACCAACAAGCCCTTTGGCATCAACCTAACCTTCCTGCCGTCCCTGCGTCCACCCGACTTTCCGGCCTACGTTCAGACCTGCATCGACGAGGGGGTCCGCTTCATCGAGACCGCCGGGCGCAATCCGGAAGCGTTCATGCCGATGATGAACGAGGCGGGCATCAAGGTCATCCACAAGTGCACCTCGGTGCGGCATGCCATCAAGGCGGAGAAGATCGGTTGCGCGGCAGTCAGCATCGACGGTTTCGAATGCGCCGGGCATCCGGGCGAGGACGATGTCACGTCCCTGATCCTGATCCCGCTGTCTCGAGACAACCTGAGCATCCCCGTGGTGTCCTCGGGGGGCTTCGGCGACGGGCGCGGGCTGGTTGCATCGCTGGCTCTGGGGGCCGATGGCATGAACATGGGAACCCGCTTCGTCGCGACTGTCGAATGCCCCATTCACGACGCGGTCAAGCAAGCCTTGGTCAATGCCAGCGAACGGGACACCCGACTGCTCATGCGCACTCTGCGCAATACGGCGCGCTACTTGGCCAACGAGAACGCCGAGAAGGTGCTCGAGATCGAGGCCACCGGGAACGCCACCATCCAGGACATCAAGCAGTTCATGTCGGGGCTCGAGGGCAAGAAGATGATTGAGACAGGCGATCTCAGCCAGGGCGTCTTCTCGGCCGGCCAGGTCGTCGGCATGATCCGCGACGTACCCACCGTGCAGCAGTTGTTCGATCGGATTGTCGGCGAAGCGACCGAGCTGATGACCAGCCGCCTGCCAACGATGGCCGGACAGGCAGCGCTGGCAGCCTGAATCGTGCGCCCGGGCGACACCGCTGGCAATCGCAGGAGAGTGCTCCCGGGCACTCAATGATCCCGGCGGGCAGTTGTGAGAATCACAGCTACGATCATCACCCGCGATGAGCAGGACAACATCGCCCGAGCGATCCGGTCGGTCGGGTTCTGCGACGAGATCCTGGTGGTTGACTCGGGCTCAACCGACCAGACCGTAGCGATCGCCAAGTCCATGGGCGCTACGGTCATCTGCAGGGACTGGCCGGGCTACGCGGCGCAGAAAAACTTCGCGGCCGGGCAAGCCCGACACGACTGGATTCTGTCGCTCGACGCTGACGAGGCCGTGACGTCGAGGCTAGCGACCAGCATCCAGCTGCTGACGCCTACCTCCGCGCGCTGCTCTGGCTACGACTTCCCGCGCATGGCACGCTACTGCGGACGCTGGATCCGCCATTCCGGCTGGTATCCGGACCGCAAGATCCGCCTCTACGACAGGACCAAGGGACGCTGGGTGGGCGAATACGTGCATGAGTCCGTTCAGCTCGACGGCGAGCGCGGCCACCTAGACGGCGACCTGTTGCACTACACCTGCGACTCCATCGAGGCCCACCGGGCGAATCTTGAACGCTACACGGACTTGGCCGCCCGCGAGCTCCACGAGTCCGGCAGGCGGGTGGGAGCCCTGCGTCCATTGCTCGCTCCGGTCTATTCGTTCGTCAAAGCTTACCTGTTGCAGTTCGGCTTCCTCGACGGGCGCGCCGGGATGACGATCGCACGCATGGCCGCCCGGTACGTCCACCTGAAATACTCCAAGGCGCGTGTTCTGGCGCGCCGTTAGGCAAGGGAAGGCATGCGCATACTCCACCTCGACACGGGACGGGAAATGCGCGGCGGCCAGCATCAAGCGCTGCTGTTGCACGAGTCCCTCGCCCAGCGAGATTGCGAGCAGACCCTGCTGGCCGGCCCCGCGATCCGGTCGACCCACGGCTTTGAAGCCATAACCTTGTCCTCCATCCGGCGCCACTCCGCCAAGTGCGACCTCATTCACGCCCACGATGCCCGCGCACACACACTGGCGCTGATCCATGGGCGCGGCAAGCCAGTAGTGGTGGCACGTCGCGTCGCGTTCCCCATCGGCCGAGGACCGGCGTCGCGATGGAAGTACCGGAAGGCCGCTCATTTCATCGCCATCTCCCGACACGTGGCGGACACGCTCGCCAGCGGAGGCGTCCCGCCGGAAAGAGTCAGCGTCGTGTACGACGCTGCTCCCGACGAGGAGATCTTTCGCCCATACACGCCGAGCGGCGCGTCTGAGCGGCGAGCGGGGCGCAACGACTTCATCGTTGTTACGCCGAGTTCGGACGACCCGCTGAAGGGACGCGACCTCGCCGTCGCGGCCTGCCTCAGGTCGGGCGCAGAATTGATCGTCTCCGACAACCTTGCAAGGGACGTCCCATGGGCGGATCTGCTGCTCTATGTTTCGAAGTCCGAGGGCCTGGGATCGGCCATCCTGATTGCGATGCTGGCCGGCTTGCCGGTCGTCGCGAGCAACGTCGGCGGGATCCCGGAAGCGGTCGAGAATGGAGTTACCGGGGTGCTGGCGGAAAACGACGTCGCTTCCATCGCCGAAGCGATCTCTCGGGTGCGCACGGACCGCGGCATGCGGGAACGCATGTCGAAGGCGGCTTTTGAGAAAGTTAAAGTTAAATTTAATCGCAATAGAATGGCTGAACAGACCGCGCGAGTGTACGCTCGGGTGCTGGGGCTTCCAGCGGCTTCTCAGGATGAAGGTTCCGCATGACGGCACTCGCCTTCCTGCTTGGCTTGGTGGTCGGAAGCTTCCTCAACGTCTGCATCCACCGCTGGCCACGAGGCGAGTCCGTGATTGCGCCCCGCTCGCGCTGCCCCGCCTGCGACCGTCAGATCGCATGGCACGACAACATTCCCACATTGAGCTACATCGTGCTGCGCGGCCGCTGCCGCAGCTGCGGAGCCGCCATCTCGCCGCGCTATCTCGTGGTCGAACTCGCGACTGCAGTCCTTCTTGCACTGGCAGTGCTCGAGTTCGGAACGGGCCTAGTGGCTTTCAAAGTGGCGCTGCTGGCGGCCTTGCTTACGATCTTGTTCTTCACCGATCTGGAGCACTTCGTCCTGCCCGATCAAGTCACCTTGTCTGGCTTACTTGCAGGTGTCGCGCTCAGCCCGTTCGTGCCCCTGCGGGCCGGCATTGCCCAAGTCGGCTGTGACCTCTTGGGCCTCTACCCCGCCCCGTGGGCGGTTTCGCTCATCGAATCCTTGGCAAGCGCGCTCGTCTTCGGAGGGGGCCTGTACGTGATGGGCGAGATCTTCTACCGGCTTCGAGGCGTAGAGGGTCTCGGCTTCGGCGACGTCAAGCTAGTAGCCATGCTGGCGGCGTTTCAGGGAAGCTCGGAGGCGCTGCTGGTGTTGCTTGCCGCCTGCCTGCTGGCGACTCTGTACGGCACCGCCGCGGTTCTCTCCGGTCGCCAGCAGTGGCGTTCGCCCTTGCCGCTGGGGAGCTATCTGGCGTTCGCCGGAATCGCAGCCAGCTTCTGCGCAGACGATATCCTGAACCGATACTGGGACCTGGTGCTGGAATGAAACTAAAGACGATTGCCGAAGCGCTGGATTGCCGAATCGAAGGCGACCCGGACTTGGAGATCTCAGGCGTGGCCGGCCTCGATCAGGCTGGGCCCGGTGAACTGACCTTCCTTTCGAATCCGCGCTATGCAGCGCTCGCAACGCAGACCGGGGCTTCGGCGCTGTTGGCTGCGGCCCCGGTGGAGGGCCTCGAAATCGCGCTCCTGCTCTCGGCGGACCCGTACTTGGACTTCGCGCGCGCCTTGGAACTCTTCCACCCTCCCCAGCCCGCCAAGCCTGCAATCCACCCGACTGCGGTGATCGACTCGTCCGCCCAGGTCGGCCCTGGAGCGGCGATCGGCCCATACGTGGTCGTCGAGCGCCACGTGCGGGTCGGGGCGCGGGCCGTGCTCCATCCCCATGTGGTCATTGAAGAGGGCAGTCAGATCGGCGAAGATTTTACGGCTCACTGCGGCGTTACCGTCTGCCATGGCACCCATGTGGGCAACCGGGTAACTCTACACCAGCGGGTCACGGTAGGCTCAGACGGATTCGGGTTCGCCCGTCGGCCCGACGGCAGCCACAAGAAGATCGTGCAAACAGGCCGGGTGGTCGTCGAAGATGACGTGGAGATCCAAGCCGGGTCTTGCGTGGACCGCGCGGCCGTGGGAGAGACTCGCATCGGGAAAGGGGCGATCATCGACAACTTGGTGCAGATCGGCCACGCAGCCAAGATCGGCGCCCACACCATCCTGTGTGCCCAGGTCGGCATCGCGGGCAGCACCTCTATCGGAGCGAACTGCGTCCTAGCCGGACAGGTGGGAGTGATCAACCACCTCAAGATCGGTGACAGTGTCGTGATCACGGCCCAATCCGGAGTCGGGCACGATGTGCCGGACCACGCCATGGTGTCTGGCTCGCCCGCGTTCGACAACCGCAGGTGGCTAAGGTCAACAGCGGTCTACGCGAAGCTGCCGGAACTGGATCGGGAGTTGCGCAGGCTGCGCAAGCAGGTGGACCGGCGCGATAGCGACAGTTGAGGCCGATGCGGCCCTAGCCGCGCGAGCCCTCGGTGCCGACTGGCGCACCGCCTTGTCGGCGGCTGCTTGCCTTGACGGCTGCGAGACCACCGCCGTAGGCCCACTACAGAATCCGCGGCGGCGCGGTCCGGCGTCCTTCGCAACAGCGCGACAACTGGCACGCCCCAAACTTGCTTGGCTGGGGCGACGACGGCCCGATGCCGCCCCCCCGCGCGGGGAAAGCATGGACGCTCGCACCGGATCCACGCTCGCCAGCGCGGGCGCAACTAGATCCAGATCCCAATCGCCGCCATGCTGATCAGACCAACGACCACCAAGGCAAACTTGAGCACCCTGTCTGTGTCCTGCACCGGCATGGGCAGGTCGTCGTCTCCGACCATCGCGCTGCGCACGAAGTGCGCGACGCGATCGTCGGCACTAGACATCTCCGCGTTGATGACATCCAGAATCGCAATGTAGATGAACGTACCCGCCGCCAAGGCGTTGAAACTCCCCTCGACCAGCACCGCGGTCGGACCCTCAAGCAGGCCGGATGCGATCGTTCCTAGCACAATCCCCAACGGCGTCATCGAGGCAAAGATCGCAAGCACAGTCCACAGCTGTCTCCGTTCGGCACCCGCGGCAACCATGCTGACTACGAGGGCAAACCCAGCCGATCCCTTGTGGCACAGGATCGCGACGATGACAAGCAGAGACGTGACGGCTTCAGACTGAAGCCCAAGGGCCACGCCGGCGGTAGCCGAGTGGATCGATAGCACAACCAGCAAGACGTAGGGATAGATCGGCCGGCTCTTTGCCGTATCTTGATCGGGACCAACGCGAGTCTCCAACACAACACGATCGATGAGTAATAGCAAGGCCACGCCAACTGCGGCCAAGAGCGGTGCAAGTGGGTACTCAACAACACTGCCAAGCAACTCTGCCGCCTCGGGCAGGAGGTGAATGAATCCCGCGCCGAGGAAGATTCCGCCAGCCAGGGAATTGCCTAACGAGAAGAGGCGGTGACTAGCATGGTGGCGAGTAGCGAGTATGGGAATAGCGCCGCCGACAGCGGCCACTGCGAGAATCGCAACAATGGCGGCGATCTTTATGGCGAGCAGGGAAATAACGAGGCCTTACTACCCTTCAAGAACATTCCCGAAGCGCCCCGGGCTGGATTCGAGGTGGAGCTGGCGCTCTTCCATCACACGAGGAGCATGCCCGGCCAGAAGAGGTCAATAAAGCCTAAGGTGCCGTTCAACAGGCCGGCATGCCCATAGTAACGCGCCGCAGTCACGCCTCCCTGTTCGGAGCAAGCCTATCCGACAACTGCGTTGGAATCAAGGACTGGGATTCCACCGCGCATCCTCGCCCGTCCCTGCATCGCGCGGGCGGCCGCCTCTGGCTGTCCATGTCCATCGAAGATCACGCGCTGCTGTCGGCAACCGAGAATTGCAGACCCTTTGCCAGCGGCTGAAGTCCGCTCCATCGTGAGGTCCGCAGGACCTCTTGTTCTCTCACGCACGTAGCGCAGCCGGCCTACCTCTTCTCGGTCAGCCGCCCGGACATTTGCCGGTCTGGTGAAGGATCGGGTCTTCGTGGCCGGGCCAGCGCCGGAAGCGGCCGGCCGCCAGAGTCGGCAGACCGATAGGCGCGTGCGGAAGGCCCAGATCGATTCAGTGATGTATCCGGCGACGGCCACGAAGTCGGCGCGCGCGGAGTTCCGACACGCGTAGCCGGCCTCTCCCACCCGGCGGCGAGGGCCTACAGGTCACCGGACGCAGGCATCCGGTAGCCCACTCCCCGCTCGTTAATGATGTAAGTCGGCCTTGAGGCGCTGTCGCCGAGCTTGCGGCGGAGATTCCGGACGAAGATGCGCACTAGGTTGGCTTGGGGGCGGTCGTGTCTGGCCCACACCCTGCGCAACAGTGTCTGGTGAGTCACGACCGTCCCCGCTTGGAGCGAAAGCAGCCGCAGCAACTCGTACTCAGTGGCGGTCAGATCAACGCCGGTCCCGCCCACCGTCACCCGGCGCCGCTGGTAGTCGATGACCAGCGCTCCGACTGAGAACGGCGGGGGCTCGATGTGCCTGCGCAGCGCCGCCCGCACCCGCGCGACCAGTTCCGTCGGCGAGAAGGGCTTGACGATGTAGTCGGCCGCGCCGGACTCGAGTGCCCGCGCGACGGTCTCGTCGCGGCCGTAGGCGGAAATGAAGATGACTGGCTGGTCGGAGAGCTCGGGAATCCTCCCCAGCAGCTCGATGCCGTCGCTGCCCGGCAGCAGCAGGTCGAGCAGGACCAGTTGCGGCCCCTCGCTCTGGACGAGGTGCGGGATCTCCTCCGGGACGCCCGTCACGAGCGGGGCGTAGCCAGCCCGCGAGAGCGCGTCGCGGACGAAGCGCAGCGTCTGCGGGTCGTCGTCCACCACGAGAATGCGTGGCGGCTCGTCGCTGCCCACGGCCTTCCGCGGAGGGTCCGCGGAGCGGCCCGGCACCGCGCCGCTGGGCTCGGCGGCCGTCGGGATCGTAAAGGTGAATGTCGTGCCGCGGCCGCGGCCGGCGCTGTCCGCCCGGATGCGCCCACCGTGCGCCTCCACCAGCCCCTTGCAGATCGCTAGCCCTAGGCCGCGGCCCAGCGGAGCCCCCTCCTCGCCCCCGACGTGCCGGCTAAATAGGTGCGGCAGCTCTTGCGGTGCCACGCCACGCCCCTCGTCGGTGACCGAAACTGCCACATGCGCCGCCTCAAGCGCTGCCGCCACCCGGATCGGAGACGACTCCGGAGCGTGCCGCGCGGCGTTGGCGATCAGGTTCGCTAGCACCTGCACGATGCGCCGGCCTTCCGCCATCACGCGCGGCAGGTCGGCCGGCAGGTCGACCAGAATGGCATGCCTGCCGCCGCCGCTCAGGAACGCGCTGCGCGCCGGCTCTACCAAGTCGACCACCTCCACCGGTTCAGGCGTGACCGTCAGCGTGCCCGCCCCGATGCGCCCCGCGTCAAGCAGGTCGCTGATCAGCCCCCGCAAGTGATTGGTCTGCCCGACGATGATGCGGGAGAACTCGCGCCGCTCGGCCGCCTCGAGCGCCTCGCCCTCCTCCAGCAGCGTCGCTGCCGAGCCCTTGATCGAGGTCAGCGGCTCGCGTAGCTCGTGGCTCACCAGGCTCAGGAACTCGGCCCGCTGGCGCTCGATCTCGTCCAACGGCGCCAGGTCCTGCAGCGTCATCACCGCCGATTCCGTGCCCCCGCCGGGCGACTGGATCGGGGTCGAGTTGACCAGCGTGTGGACGCTGGGCCCGTTCGGCGCCGCCAGCTCGACCTCCTCGGCCCAGACCGTCCCCCCGTTGCCGGGTTGCGGTGCGAGCGGGAACTCGCTCAGGGAGATCTGGCGGCCGTCGGTCCGCCGACACTGGACCAAGTCTAGCAATTGCTCCGGGGGGCGGCGCGGCAGGCGCAGGCTATCCATGATCCGCCGCGCCTCGCGGTTGAACGACACCGGCCGGCCGCTCTGCAAATCGAAGACCACGACACCGACCGGCGAGGTCTCGACCAGAGCCTCCAAGCGGGCCCGCGCACGCCGCTCGCCGTGATGCGCGCGGGCGTTGGCGACCGCCGCCGCGACTTGCGACGCAAACAGCGCCAACACCTCCTCGTCCTCGTCGCTGAATTCTTGCCCGGCCGCCTTTCCCGCGAGGTAGAAGTGGCCCACGTGCACGCCCCGGTCGCGCATCGGTGCGTACTGGAACGTGCACGAGAACGTCGGGGCGGGCTCAAGGCCGACCGAGCGGACATAGTCCCCAAGGTTCGCGACCCGGAACGGCCCGGGCAAGCGGGACAGGTGCTCGAACATCGGGACCCTGTCAGGCCACGCGGCCGTCGCCCTCCGTTGCTCGGCGGTGAAGCCCCAGAACACCGATTCGAGGCGCACGCCCGCCTCGTCGACCGGGGTGATGATGCCGAAGCGCGCTCCTGTCAGCTCGCAGGCACTCGCCACCGCCTCGTTGAGGACGGTATCGAGCTCGAGGCTGGCGTTGATCCGCAGGATGGCCGCGTTGAGGGTGGAGAAGCGCTCGCGCAGGGCCTTGTTCTCGTTCCGCAGGTCGTCCGTGGGCCTCATGCGGCCTCCCCTGCCGGGGTGGCACGCTCCGCGGCCCGCCGGAACACCGGCACTCGCGACGGACGACGCCGCCCGCAGCGTCCTTCCGCGTGGCCGTCGGTCATTCTTGACGAAAACAACATTTAGTATTCCTTTTACTACATCTGAATTTAACACAAATACGGCTAGTGTTGTGTCCCGGAAATAGATGAGCAGATGCCGCCGTCGTCGATCTGTCCCTTCCGCATCGGCGGCCTTCTCAGTGCCGTCAAGAGACACAGTCGCGACCTGGCAGAGCGCAGCACCGCAGCTTCGCAGGTCATCCTTCCGGGCCGCTTGGGTGACTATCTGTTGCGTGTTGTTAACGACAAGCCCGCTCTGGGGTATCCGCTGGGATGAGGTGCACGGAGCAGACGGCTCGGCGTACTTCTCTTGGCAACCGAAAATTGCACACTCTCCGCCCGCAGCTGAAGTCCCGTTCCACCGGGAGGTCGGCACCGCCTCTTGTTCTCAAACGCACGTGGCGATGTCGGGCTACCGCGCCTCGGGCAGCCACCCAGACAGGCACTTGTGGAAGCAAGAGTATTAATAAGTGTTAATGCGGCAGTGAATTTTTTACACATTTACCTTGTTTCTTTACGAAAGCGCCCGCTATTGCGTACGGGGCCGGGGTTCGCTCGCTGCGACGAACCGCGAGGTTTCGCTGGCTCGCTGACCTTGGCCAGGTGCGCTCTCGTGTAGGATTGGACGTGCGGCACACAGTGACCGCTCGAAACCCGATGCTTCGAACGATCGTTCCCGGACTGCTGCTCGCGCTGCCAACACTCGCTCAAGCTCCCGAATTCCCCATCAACTTGCGCCAAGGCATCATGGCCGGAGAGGTCGGCGAGACTTCCGCAATCCTGCAGTCGCGCCTGACCTCGTCCAATCCGCGCCAGGATCCCCGCTGGGAGGGGGTGCGCGGGGCAGACGGCTGGGCGCGCTTCGAGATCGCCGACAACGATCGTTTCGACTCGGCGCGCGTTACGGACTGGATCGAGGCGTCTCCGTACTCGGACTTTATCGTCAAGGTGAAGGTCAGCGACCTCGAGGCCGCCACGCGCTACTACTACCGCCTGCACTACGGCTCGGACCGCGAAGATTTTCGCGTCTCCGACACGGCGCAGTTTCGCACGCTCGGGGGAAGCTCGGTTGCCGAGTCGTACAGCGTCGCCATCGTGACGGGAATGAACTACTCGTTCTTCCACTACACCGGCAGCAGCCGGACACCGCCCTATTCAGGACCCGACAAGGAACTCGGCTACCCTGCCTTGGCTTCGATGCTCAAGCTCCGGCCCGACTTCTTCGTCGGAACTGGTGACAACGTCTATTACGACCACCCCGGGCATCGCGGCCGAGCGCAGACCCGCCACGAGATGCGGAAGAAACACCACGAGCAGTACTCCCAGCCTCGGTTCCTCGAGCTGTTCCAGCAGGTGGCAACGTACTGGATGAAGGACGACCACGACCACCGCTTCGACGACTCTGACGCAGTGAACGCCGTGCGGATCCGGGCCGCCAAGCAGCTCGACTACTATCCGCGCACGAACATCCACGAGGGCGAATCCGGCTCCGGCTTCGAGCCCTCGCACGAGCTGGGGATCGACGTGTTTCAAGAGCAGATGCCGGTTGTTGACCCAGCTGAACGCGACCCGGTCACGTATCGCACGCACCGGATGAGCCGGGATCTGCAAGTGTGGTTCGTCGAGGGGCGCGACTACCGCAGCCCGCTCGACCAGCCGGACGGGCCCCGCAAGACCATCTGGGGAGCCCAGCAAAAGGCTTGGCTGATGAAGACGCTCAAGGAAAGCGACGCGACCTTCAAGCTGCTCATATCATCCACTCCCATGGTGGGCCCCGATTCCAGCAGCAAGCGCGACAACCACACCAACTTCAACGGCTACCGGCACGAAGGAGACGAGTTCTTCGAGTGGCTGGCCAAGAACGAGATTACGAACAAGGAGTTCTTCATCGCCTGCGGCGACAGGCACTGGCAGTACCATTCGATCCGCCCCGACGGCTATGAAGAGTTCTCTTCCGGAGCCTTGGTCGACGCCAACGCGATTCTCGGCAGCTTTCCTGGGGATCCAGATACAACGGATCCAGACGGCAAGATCAAGCAGCCCTTCCACTCTCCGGAGGCTAGCGGCGGTTTCCTGATCATTTCGGTTGCACCCGTCGGCGGGGGAGCACGCGCTGAATTCCGTTTTTACGACGAAAACGGCAAGTTGCTATATGAACACACGAAACTGAGCGGCGACTAGCGCGAGGGGCCACCGAGCCACGTGGTCACTCGCGCACAGATGAGCAGCGCGGGTCACCCGCTGCTGGAGACCCCGGCCGTGGGACAGCGAGCCTTAGCGCCGGGATCGCTCCGAGAGACAATGGGGCACCTGCCGAGGCAACCGCTCAATCGATGCTCACCTACCGCTCAAGACGTGCAACCTCGTCGTCTACATACTTGCCGATTTCCCGCCAGAACACCGGCAAACCCGCATAGGGTTGGTACTCTTCGAACTCATGGACCTTGCGTCTGCCGACGCCGGGGACTAGGCAGACCTCCTAGTCAGTCGTATCGTTCAGTTCAACGGGAGAAACAAGCGCGAGTACAGCGTGTCGTGAGGCTCCGCCTAATAGGCCTGCTTTGCCGGCGTGGTGACAGCTACGATTTCCGGCACCGGCACGCCGGCGGCGACCATCACCTCTCGGATGGCAGCCTCGGCCACGGGGTGGGGACGGATCGTGCGCTTCCCTTGGTATCCAGCTGCCAGCGCCAGCGGAGTCGAGCCGAACGCGTTGTCCCGATTCCAAACACTGATGTCCGCGCCCCTCGCCGCCAGCAGCTTGATAGGCGCGCTCCTGTCCCTGTATGCAGAGTGGTGCATCGCCGTCTCGCCACTCTTGCTTACGGCATCGATATCGATCCCTAGCGCGAGCAGCATGTCGATCCCTTCGACAACCTCTGCTTCGCTGCCCGTACGCGCTCCCAGCAGCATCAGGGCATTGTTACCGTTCCGGTCCGTGAGCAACGGATCCGCGCCCAATTCGACAAGAGTCCGCATGAATGCAAGATCGGCCGTGTGGGCAGCGGCCAAGAACGCGGTCGGCCCGTACACTTGGGTGCCTAGGTTCAGCAGACCCGGCCCGGTCAGGCTCGCGTTGAGGTTCGCGCCATGGGCGGCCAGCCTGCGGACCAAGTCAAGACTTGTCAGGCCGCCGGTAGGCCTTGGGGGCGGGTTGGCATCGCCCAGAGCCACCCGCCGCGCGTTCGTGATCGCGTGCAGCGGGGTGTAGCCGACCGGATCGGCCGCATTGGGATCGGCACCGGCTTCCAATAGGTAGTCCGCCAGTCCGAAATGGCCGTTCTCTATCGCCACATGGAGGGCGGTCGAGTTCGCGCGGAGCCTGGCGATATAGCCGCGGTGGCGCCATTCCTTGCTCGGCTCGATCCGCTGTTTCACATCGGCACCGGCATCCACCAGCGTCTCGACAACATCCAGATGCCCCGCCCTGACCGCAAACAGGAGCGGGGTGAAGCCAGATTCCAACCTTCGCCGAAAGTCGGCGCCGAACTCGATCAGCTCCGCCACGACCTCGGCATGGCCCTCCGAAGCCGCCCAAACCAGCGCGGTCTGTTCGGACTTCAGCTTGAAGTCGAATATGGAGGGATCTTCCATCCGCCGCAGGAACGCGTTCGCCCCCGCGCCCTCCTGTCGCCCCATCCCCAGCACAGTCGCGTGCGGATCGGCACCGCGAACCAAGAGCGCCTTCACCGGTGCGAGCCTGCCCGTCCGCGATGCGGTCATCAGCGCGGTCTCACCGCCCGGCAGGGCCGTGTTCGGATCCGCTCCCGCCTCTAGTAGCAGCCCAACCACGGGACCGCTGCCATTGATGCAGGCGATGGTCAGCGGCGTCACGCCGTAGCGGTTCGCAACGCTCGCATCGGCGCCAGCCTTCAGCAGCAGTGAGGCAACCGCCGGGTCGTCATGGCGGGCGGCCCAGTGCAGGGCCGTCATGCCATCCACCTGAGCCGCGTTGACGTCGGCGGAGGCGTCGAGCAGTGCGTGCAGAGCCTGGCGGTCCAACGCCTGAACAGCGTCGGCCAACGGAGCTTCCGCCCCTTGCACCGCGCCGGCCGCGGCCAGGCAGGCCGCCACCCAGACCCCGGCGCTGCCTCGCAACATGGCTCGTACCCGCCCGGCGCAGCTAGATCGACAGGAGTTCGTCAACCTTGCCCATGCTGTCGGCGAATGAATCCATGCGGACACCCGCCTTCTCCAGCAGCGTCAGGTGCAGGTTGGCTAACGGCGTCTGCTCCGCGTAGCGGATGTGACGGCCTCCCTTCATCGTGCCCGCTCCGCCGCCGGCGACCAATATCGGCAGATTGATGTGATCGTGCTTGTTGGGATCGCCCATGCCGCTGCCGTACATGTACATGGAATGGTCGAGCAGCGTGCCATCGCCGTCGGGCGTGGACTTCAGCCTGTCGACCAGATACGCGAACAGCGACACATGGTACTCGTTGATCTTGGCCATCTTGGCGACCATCTCGGGGTTGTTGCCGTGGTGGGTCAACGGGTGGTGCGGCTCGGACACTCCGATCTCGTGGTAGCTCCGCGTGCTCCCTTCGCGCGCCAGTTGGAAAGTGATCACCCTAGTGATGTCGGCCTGCAGCGCCAGCACCTGGAGATCGAACATCAGCCGCGCATGGTCGGCATAGGCCGCCGGGACGCCGATCGGCCGATCGATGTCCGGGCGAGGGCCGTTCGCCACGCCCGCTTCGGCGATCTGGATGCGGCGCTCGACCTCCCTCACGCTGTCCAAGTACTGCTCCACCTTGGCGCGGTCACCCGCGCCCAGTTCGCCCTGCAGGCGCGAGATGTCGCTCTTGACGCGGTCCAGCAGGCTGGCCTTCTTCTTCAGCGTCTTGGCACGCTGTTCCGGGCTGCCCTCTCCGAACAGGCGTCCGAAGACGTTGCGCGGCCGCGCCTCGTAGGGCAGCGGCGTGGTCGGCGAAGACCACGAGAGGCTGTTCTGGTAGACACAGGCGAACCCGTCGTCGCACTGGCCCACGATCTCGAGCAAGTCCATGCCCAGCTCAAGCGACGGAAGTTGCGTGTCTTGGCCGATGTGCTTGGCTGCCACCTGATCGACCGTGGTGCCGAGGTAGTAGTCGCTGCTCTCGGTCAGCTTCGCCTTCGCGCAGCTGAGGTAGGCGGAATTGGAGGTGGCGTGAGTGCCGGGATAGGCGTTCTTCAACGCCATCTTGGTCAGGACCGTGAGCTGGTCCTTGTGCGGCTCCAGGGGGCGCAGGATCGGCGACAGCTGCTCGAGCGTGTCTTCGCCAGGAGGGGTCCAGCGGTTGGTGTCCGATCCCATCGGGATGAACACGTAGCCGAGCCGGCGCACGGGACGGGCAGGCGTCGCCCTCGCGGCCGTAAGTGCTGGCACCATGGCGTCCAGCAGGGGCAGGGCGACGGCGGCACCAATGCCCCGCAGCAAGGTGCGGCGCGGCAGCGCCTTCTTGGTGACGATCATCTCGACCTCCTCATCTGGAACGGCTCGCTGCGAACGACGCCAAGCACAACCGACGAGAACCGGAACTCGTCCGCACGCGCGTCGCGCACGATCTTGCGGACAGCCGGTGCGTCGCTATGCTCGACCACTCTACCTAGAGAATACGTCAGCAGCTTCGAGGCTAGCGCTCCCACAAACGATTCCGGGCGGTCCAACAGGGCTTTTTCTAGTCCCAAGACGCCTTCGAAGCTCGTTCCGCCGGGAAAACTGCCCGTTGCGTCGATCGGCCGACCACCCTCGGAATCGCGCCACCGGCCGACCGCGTCGTAGTTCTCCAGCGCGAATCCTACTGGGTCCATCAGGCTGTGGCAGCTGGCGCAAGCCGGGTTGGCGCGGTGCTCCAGCAGGCGCTCTCGCACGGAGAGACTGCCGCTGATGGTCTTGTCTTCAAGCGCCGGCACGTCCGCCGGCGGGGGCGGGGGTGGGGCGCCCAGCAGGTTTTCCAGCACCCAATGCCCTCGGATCACCGGCGACGTCCGGGTGTTATACGAGGTCACGGCCAAGATGCTCCCATGTCGGAGCAAGCCGCCCCGCCGACTATCGTCGTCCAGCTCAACGCGCCGAAACCACGATCCGTAGACATGAGGAATCCCGTAATGCTTGGCCAGACGCTCGTTGACAAACGTGTAGTCAGCCGAGAGCAGGTCCAGCACGCTGCGATCCTGCTTGATCACGCTCTCGAAGAACAGCTCGGTCTCGCGGCGCATCGCCTGGCGCAGGTTGTCGTCGAAGTTCGGGAACAGGCGCATGTCAGGCGTAACCGACTCGAGATTCCGCAAGTGCAGCCACTGCGCGGCGAAGTTCGTCAGCAGCGCCTGCGAGCGACGGTCCGCCAGCATGCGGCGCACCTGCCGCTCCAAGCCTTCCGGCTGGGTCAGGTCCCCGCGCAGCGCAGCGGCAAGGAGCTCCTCGTCGGGAATGCTGCTCCACAGGAAGAACGAAAGCCGCGATGCCAGCTCGGCCGGGCTGATCCGATACGGGGTGCCGGCGGGCAAGCCCGGGGGGTCGCGCTCGACGCGGAACAGGAATTCCGGGCTGACCAAGATCGCGGCCAAGGCCATCTCAATTCCAGCCTCGAACCCGTCGGCGGCGCGGCCGCGCCGGTAGAATTCCATCGGGCTGTCAAAGTCCTCTTCCGAGAGTTCACGTCGGAAAGCCTGGCGCATCAGGCTGGCGACGATGCGCATCGCACAGCTTTCGTCTTCCCCGGCACCGTCAGGGCGGCATACGAAGATTCGGTCGCGGCTGGGCGTATGGCCGGGACCTCGAGGATTGTACGGCCCGGCGATGGAGACTTCGTAGACCGCCGCTTGGACCCTGGGGTGGCGATAGACGTTGTAGTGCGCCCGATACGGCTCGCGGTCGGTCTCGAGCACGCTCCAGGGTCGCTGGAGGAACGTGACCCCAATCTGGCGCGGTCCAGCTTGCACCGGAACGCGGGCCGTGAGATGCGTGTCAACGGCCACGTGGTTGCCGACGTGGCGCGGGGGGACAACCTCGAACAACTTGACACGCCTCTGGTCCAGCAGCAATTCGACCTGGTGGGTCTGGCGCAAGCCCTCCACCTGCTCGTCGCGGTCGCGGGCTAGCCGGATGACGATCTCGTACTCGGCATCCAGGGGAAAGTAGTGGCTGAAGAGCGTGCCCCCGCGGGTGCCGAGCGGCAGCCCGTCAACATGCCATTCTTGAGTGACGTCGGGCTTGATATTGACCCTCTCGACCTCGAGCGCGGGCACTGGCCTGCCCACCGCAAGGCGGGAGATCTTGTCCGCGACCTGCACGTAGCTCTCCAGCAGCGCGGGCGAGAGATCTCCGACCGTAATGTTGTCGAAGCCCGAACTGGACTCGTCTCGTGGCAGCAGCGAGGACAAGTCCAACTCAATCCCGAGCAAGTCCCGGATCGCGTTCTGGTACTCGGTGCGCGTCAGCCGGCGGAAGGTATCAGTGCGGCCAGGATCGGGACGGACGGCGGCGGCTTCATCCAGCGCCGCCGCCAACGAGCGCACGACGTCGTCGTAGGTCGACTCGTCTGGCCGCGTGGCGCCAAGGGGTGGCATTTGGCGGCTGCGAAGCTTGCCGACCACCCGCTCCCAAAGCGCCGCATTTTCCGGGACTGGCCGTAGCGCGGCCGCATCGAGTGCGAGACCAGCGGTGGCCACGTCTTCGTTGTGGCAGGCCGTGCAGTACTGGCCTACGAACCGTTGGTGGGGATCGCTCCGCTGTGCATGGAGCGCACAGAGCACTCCGTAGGCAGCAAGCAGGCACGCCAGCCGGCCAGCGCAAGGCGAGGATCGAACTAAGGTTCTCGTGGGCCGCCCCCGGCAAGTTGAGGCTAACAAAGGCAGCCGATCAACGCAACTGCAGTCCGCGCCTTGGGCGCGCGACATCTCTGTGCATACGGCGCCGCACTTCTGGTCAGGCCTGTGCTATCTGAGGTCGTGCACCCACTCTGTACAAGGTCACCCTCCTTGGATCGGCACGGACATGCCCGGTGTGATTCTGAGCGCGATAGACGGCAGCTGGGGAGACAGTGTCGCTTGGAAGCTTCCCGTCGCCCGATTTACCCGAGCCTGGCTAGAACGTCAGGCGAAGACTGAACTGGAACTGTCGCGGATCGAATGCCGATGCGAACGAGAACGGTTCAGTGACGGGGCCTCGGCGACCGACGAGCTCTTCCGGCAGGTCCTCAATGGCGACATTGCCGACCACGCCGTTCACGCCGCGGAAGTTCGTGTGGTTCAGAACGTTGAAGGCCTCGCCCACCGCCTGCAGGCTAACGCCTTCCCGCAGCACGAACGACCGCGCCAGGCGCATGTCGAAACCGAAGTAGCTCGGTCCCGTGCCGACATTGCGCCCGAGCCCCCACGGACGATGCGTGTCAGTGTGGCGATCGCCGATCGTGTCGACACCTGCGTTGAGGTTGAAGGGCGCGCCGGACCGGGCGATGACGATCCCGGAAACGGTGAAGTCAGCCAGCAGGTTGCGCGCAGCGCCCCTGCCTCTGGCGGCCTTCCATGGAGACTGCGCCACCGCGTGGGCGACAAACCGGTGCCCGCGGTGATAATCCGATAGGGCGAGCTCATTGCGAGCGTCCCATTGGAGGTGTGGCTCGAACGCGGAATTGTAGTCGGTGTTCTCGTCGATCGTCTTGCTCCAAGTGTGGTGCGCGGATAGGGTGAAGCCCCGCGTGAATCGCTTCTCGAGCTGCACGATCATGGCGTGATAGTACGACCTACCCCAGCTCCCATAAACGTTGTCTTGGAGAATGAGGGGGTTCCGGAAGCCTACGATCGGCCGCCCAGCTTCGTTGGTCCCCGCCTGGAAGACATTTACGTCGAGGGGCCGCATGATGTGAAGGCCACGGTTGTAGTTGTAGCCGACAGACAACGAATAGTCAGCGATCTGCCGCTGGATTTCGAAACTTCCCTGCTGGGAGTAGGGGTTGACCGTGTCCTTGGCGAGTCGGAATCCGACGCGGAACGGATAGCCCGGGCCGGCATCGACGCCGTGGACCAGCAAGTCCTCCCGGCGAATCTCTCGCTGGCCGATGACCCCTCTTGCCCGCAGCGTCTGGTAGATCTCCGCGGAGCTCACTGGCTGGCCCGTCAGAGTGCTGCGAATGCCCGGCAACCCCGTCAGGGGGATGAACACCTGGAAGATCTGCTGCTTTTCGCCGAGCAGATCGTTGACATATGAGATCTGGCCCTCGATTCGGGCATAGAAGAGCCCGTACCCGCCGCGCACGACGGTCTTCGGATCAGGACTCCAAGCGAACCCGGCCCGCGGTGCCAGGTTGTTGTTGTCGCGCGGAAACCGGGTCTTGAACTCGAGTTCGTGACGCAGGCCGAAGGTCAGCAGGAACTTCGGGGTTATCCGCACCGCATCCTCGAAGTAGTAGTTCGTGCGGTTCGTCCAGCCCAGCCAGTACGGATTGCCGAAGCCCTGCTGGTATACGGTCGGCAGCCCTAGGGCGTAGGCCTGCAGGGCCGAGATCGGCGCGTCTACCGCACCCGCGAGCGGGCCTAGGCCGGAAGCTTCGAGAGCGCCCTTGATCAGCCCGGACGTTCCAGTTCCGGCGGCGCTGTCGATGACGCTGGCAAGAGGCACCGCCTCTCCGAAGATGAATCGGCCGCTTAGGAACGTCTCGGACCGTACCCAGTTGCGGACCGGGTTGATGTCCGCCCCGAACTTCAGCGTCTGGCGCCCAGTGACGCGGATGAAGTTCTGCCGCGCCTGGTAGACGCGCTCGACACCGCGGATAGGAAGGAAGAAGTCCCTGCCGAAGTTGCCGAATCCGGCGATCTCGATGGACGGGCCGTTGGGTTCGTAGGGTGTCGAGCCCGAATCCTGATAGGAAAAGCCCAGCCGTGTCTCGCTAACCCACTTGGGGCTGATCACAAACGTATCGCCGAGCGCTAGGGAAAACTCGTCCAGACTCTGGAATGAGCCGCGGTTGCGCGCGTTCAGATCGCCGAACGATGTGCTGTCGCTGTCTCGCCCAGTCCAGTTCCCGCGGAAAAACACGTTGTGACCATCGCGCAAGGTGTGGTCTATTCTTGCCAGGATCTGCTGCCGTTCTTCCGAGAACGGAAAGACTCCGCTGTTTTCCTCGAAAAGAGGCACGACGCCGGGATGGTTGGCCGGCACGAGCGCTGCGGCGAGCTGACCCACCAGTGGTCGTAGCGGGGCCGGCCCGGCAGCGCCCAGCACATTGACCAAGTCTTGCTGGGATTCCGTCAAGGAAGTCAGGAAGGACCTGTCAGAGAGCAAGGGAACGATCTGGGACTCGTGGCGGTCCAGCCGCTCGTAGGTGACCGAGTAGAACGTCTCGTTGCGTTCGATCGGCCCCCCAATCGAAGCTCCGCTCTGCGCTCGGGTGTACGCGCTCTTGCCCGGATCGAAATAGTTCCGGGCCTGAAACCGACGGTTGCGCAAGAGGCCGAACAGGGATCCGTGGACCTCGTTGGTACCGCTTCTTGTCACAATATTGATCGCGCCGCCAGGCGCCCCGCCCTGCTCGGTCGAGAACGAGTTTCTGTTGACCTGAAACTCGTAAACTGCTTCCTGGCTGATCTGGGATCGCACGCCTCCCACGATCGAGACGTTGTCAAGACCGTCGATCATGAACGTATTGCCGCGGCCGTTCGTGCCGCCGATGCCAAGCCCGGAGCTGCCCGTCGTAGGGATACGGCGGTCCGTTGCGTTGCCGACGTAGGCCGTGTCCACCACGCCCGGTGTCAGCAGTCCCAGCGAGAGGTAGTCCCTGCGATTGATGGGAAGGTTCTGGATGCGCACCGAGTCGATGTGGTTGGACTGCTGCACCCTCTGAGGCTCGATTGCGGACCGCACCGATTCGCTGGACACGACGACGCTTTCTTCGGCCGCAGCCACTGTGAGCCGCGGAGAGACGGTGGCGGTCTCTCCGATGCGAACCTCGACGCCATCGACTGAAAGCGGAGCGAAGTCCGCCGCTTGGAACCTCAGCGTATAGGTTCCCGGATCGACGTATCGAAACGAGTATTCGCCGGCCTCTGTTGTCTCCGACCCCCTGCGGATGCCGCGGTTCTCTTCGAGAGCGGTGACGGCGGCTCCGGGAATAACCGCACCTGTCTCGTCGTAAACGAAGCCACCGATGCTTCCTGTGTCCGTCTGGCCGTTGAGCGCTACGCAGCAAGCGATTCCGGCCGCCAGACGAAAGGCGATTCGGAGCGCTTCAGAGGAATCGGGGAAAAGGCTGTAAGACAGAACCGCCTCCTGCGCCAACGAAGGGATCATATCAGCAAAATGGGAGCGCAGATCCCGTCGTGACGCTCTTCAATGCATGCAGGCCGAGATGATCGCTAGCCGATCTACTGGAAGCGGCGGAAGGCGCCATCTTGGCAGAACTACGAGGCCGCCACCGGAGGGACCGAATGGAGGCTTCGGCCTACACCAAGGGGAAGAAGACCGCCCCTAGCCAGGAAGCCAGCAAGCCCGCACCGCCTAGCGCGAACAGCGAGACCGTCTTGGTCTTGAGAGCCTCGACCTCGGTGAGACCCGTCATCGTCTTGAACACCCAGAAGCCCGAATCGTTCATCCATCCGCCGACGATCGACCCGGATCCGATTGCCGTGAGGATGTAGACGGCATGATGGCCGGGAGGGCTGGCCAGGATCAGAGGTGCCAAGATCTCCGACGTCGTGATCATTGCAGTCGTGGCAGAGCCCTGCGCGATGCGGAAGAGCATCGCGACCCCGAATCCAAGCAACATCAGGGAGAGACCCGCTTGCTGGGCGTACTCGCCGAGCACCGTGCCCACCTCGGCCTTGACTAGCATCCTCCCGAACGCCCCGCCGCCGGCGGTGATCAGGATGATCAGGCCGGCGCTCTTGATGGCTTCTTCTGTGGGCTTGGCCAACTCGCGCAGGCCAAGTCCCTTGTGCGAGGCCAGCACACCAAGCGCGGTCGCGGCCGCCAAGATCAGGGCTAGGTTGGGATTGCCCAGGAAGGCTGTGACATCGCTGAGGGCGCTACCGGGGAAGAACGTGTTGGTCACCGTGTTGGCGGTGATCAGGATCACTGGCAGGGCGATCGGCAAGAGCGAGACGCCGAAGCCAGGAAGCTCGCTCTCGGGCCGGTGAGCGACCTCTTCAAGTTCCTCGAGGGAAAGGCCGGGAGCCTCGCGGATCGGTATGTTGAGCTTGCGGTCGATCCACCACGCATAGGCCCAGCATGCAAGCGCCGAAGGCACGGCCACCATCAGGCCGACAATAATGACCAGGCCGAGGTCGATCTCGAGCGTCTCCGCCATCGCCAGCGGCCCAGGGGTGGGCGGCACGAAAATGTGCGTCGTCACGCCGCCCGCCCCGATCGCCAGCGTGTACAGCAGGTAGTTGCGGCCTTTGACGCGCATGCTCATCGAGCGGGCCAACGGCACGAGCAGGTAGAACACCGTGTCGTGGAACACCGGAATGGACAGGATGTAGCCGCTGATCACCATCGAGAACGAGGAATATTTCTCGCCCAGCCACGCCACGAAGCGCCGCGTGATCTTCTCGGCAGCGCCGCTCTCCATCAAGCACTGCCCGATCACGGCGGCCATGGCGATCGCCACTCCGATCCTGCCAACCAAGCCGCCGAAGGCTTCGGTGACGGCCCCCATGATGTCTTCGACGGCCACGTGCGGAGAGAGCAGGCCGATCAGGACTGCGGAGAGGATGAGAGCGGCGAAAGCGTTGATCTTCCAGCGAATGATCAGCAGGAACACCGACGCCATCGCGATCAGCAGGATCAGAATCGGGTGCATGAGTTCCGAACAGAATACAACGGATTGGTATCCTGAGCACACTATGGCAATTCCGGCTCTGAAGATCGACGTAGCCGAGCCATTGGCAACGCTCACGCTGGCCAACCCCGAGCGGCGCAACTCCCTGTCGCTCGACGTGATGGCGGCGCTCACCGCAGCGGTCCGCGAAATCGGCGCGAACGAGGCCGTCAGGGCGGTGATCCTGCAGGCCGAGGGGCCTGTCTTCTCCGCCGGGCACGACCTGCGAGAGATGACCGGGGGGGACCTCAAGCACTACCGGCACGTCTTCGACTGCTGCACCGAGATGATGAACGCCATCCAAGCGATCCCGCAGCCCGTGATCGCCCAGATCGACGGCATCGCGACGGCGGCCGGCTGCCAGCTGGTGGCCACCTGCGACCTCGCCGTGGCTTCGGAGGTGTCGCACTTCGCGACGCCCGGAGTCAAGATCGGCCTCTTCTGCAGCACCCCGATGGTCGCGCTCACCCGCAGCATCGGCAGGAAGCGGGCTCTTGAGATGCTGCTCACCGGGAAGATGATCGACGCCGCGCAGGCGGCGGAATGGGGCCTAGTCAACCATGTCGTTTCCCGCGCGAGCCTGGCCGAGGAAACGCGCAGGCTGGCCATGGAGATCGCCGCAGCAAGCTCGCTGACAGTCGGGCTGGGCAAGCAGGCGTTCTACTCCCAGATCGACCTCGACCAGCCCAAGGCCTATGACTACGCCAAGGAAGTGATGAGCATGAACGCTCTGGCCGCGGATGCCCAGGAGGGCATGTGCGCCTTCCTGGAGAAACGCCAGCCGGTCTGGGCCGGCAAGTAGGCGCCGGGGCTCCCAGCGCCGGGGAATTCGCGCCCCTGCCCCGCCATGTGGCGGGCGCGGCAGGCCGCAAGACCCGGGCCTAGCCCACCCAGAGGTCCATCAGTGGCTTGCCCTTGACCAAGTCGCGCGGCTGCTCCAAGTGGTTGTGGATCTCTTGGTTCGGGTCGATGCCGAGCGCATAGTAGATGGTCGCCAGCAGGTCGTTGGGATGCACGGGCTTCTCCTTCGGGGAAGAGGCCGTCCCGTCGGACTCGCCATAAAGCCGCCCGCCCGGGATGCCCGCGCCCGCCACCATGGCGGTGTAGCAGTACGGCCAATGGTCCCGTCCGTCGGGAGAGTTGGTGTTGCCCGAAGTCGAGACCCCCAGCCGCGGCGAGCGTCCGAATTCGCCGACTGCGACGACCAGCGTCTCGTCCAGCAGCCCTTTCTCGTCCATGTCGGTCAGCAAGGTCGACAGCGTGCGGTCCAACTTCGGGCAGTGGAGGTCGCGCAGCGGGCCGAAGTTGGCGGCGTGGGTGTCCCACGCCGTCGTCTCGGGATCTCCGTTGGCCACCGACGGCCAGTTCAACTGCACCATGCGGGTGCCCGCCTCCACCAGCCGACGCGCCATCAAGGCGCCCTGGCCAAAGGTGAAGCGCCCGTACTTGTCGCGCATGTCATCGGACTCCAGGGACAGGTCGAACGCATTGCGAGCCTTGCCAGACAGCACCAGGTCGAATGCGTTCTGGTAGTACTTGTCCAGCGCATAGCTGCTGACCGCCTTGTCCAGCGCCGGCATCGAGCCGTTGATGCCCCTCAGCAGCTCGAAGCGACCCTGCAGGCGCTCCGCCGGAACTTCCTTGCGCAGTTCCAGGTCAGCGAGTTGGATCGGCTTGTTGGGGTCTTGGTAGAGCCGGTACGGGTCGTATGCCTTGCCGATAAACCCGGCGGCTCCGCCCTTGCCAATCACGCTGGACTCCTGCAGCGGGCGCGGCAATTCCACGAACGGCAGCACCGGGTCGGAGGGCGGGCGGAACTTCGTGATCCACGAACCGGCCGTCGGGTAGTCGTTGGGCGATGGCGGCTCCAGCTGGCCGGACGGGGAGACCTCGGTCGGTTCGTAGCCCGTCAGCATCTGGTAGATCGCCGCCGTGTGGTTGAACAGGCCGGCCGGGGTGTAGCTCATCGAGCGGATCAGCGTGCACTTGTCCACCGTATCGGCCAGCATCGGCATCGTCTCGCTGAGGTGGATGCCAGGGATCTTGGTCTTGATCTGCTTGAATTCCCCGCGCACGTTGGACGGAGCATCGGGCTTGGGATCCCAGATGTCGATGTGCGACGGGCCGCCCTGCAGGAATAGCACGATGACAGACTTGGCGGACCCATACCCAGTCGAGCCGTCGTAGCGCCCCGTGCCGGTCGAGGCCCGGGCCTTCTCCTGCAGGCGCAGCACGTCCTGCAGCGTTAGGCCGAACAGGCCCAGCGAGCCGACTTTCATCAGGTCCCTGCGGGTAGAACCATCGCAGAATCGGGCAAGGTGACGATTCGGAATTGTCAGCATGGCTCAACCATAGCAAGAAATCGACCGGTCTAGGGCCTCTCTGGGCCAGAAACCCCCAGAATCAGGACGCGCCCGCCCGCCCGGGAGGCAATCCTGCGGAGCGAGCATCCGCGACAACCCCCATTCTCTTGCCTACGCACTCGCGCTCCTGCGGCAGAACAGATCCCCAGACGCTAGCCAAAACAAGTCGACGAGGACCTGCTGTGAGACCGATCCTGAGCTGAACTTCTCGGAGCAGGGCCCAGAGTCCCAAGAACGAGGTTCCCTGCCGCGCTGTCAGAAGAGAAACTCTCACGAGGCGGGAAGGCGGCGGGGCGGCACCGTTATCCGGAGCCCCAGCGTCTCGCTAGGATTCTTGTCCACGCAACTCGGCCTCATGGGCGATACGCTTCAGCATGTTGCCGAAGATCAGCCCATGCACTGGGTAAAGGGCATACCAATACAGATGTCCGAGCCAGCCCGAAGGATCAAACTCGGCCGTCTGCCGCAGCGTGCAGCGCGATCCGTTCGGTTCGACCTCGAATTCGAGCCAGGCCCGTCCCGGGAGAACCATCTCGGCGCGGAGCCGGAGCCGTCGGCCGGGTTCCAGCAACTCCACCCGCCAGAAATCGACGGCATCGCCTGGGCGGAGTCGCTTGGGATCACGCCTGCCCCGTCGTAGCCCGACGCCCCCTGCCAGCAAGTCCAGAAAGCCGCGCACGCGCCACAGCCAGTCGCCGTAGTACCAGCCTGTCTCTCCCCCAATCGCCTCTACAAGCGGGAATACCTGCTCGGCAGGAAGGGCCACAGGCACGGTTCTCGAGTCGACGACCCGCTGCCCGAAGCGCACGCCTCCCCACTTGGCGTCTCCACGCAAGGCCGGATAGGCATCGGACCAACGCGTCTGCGCGAGTTCCTGATCCTCGTTCTTCAGGGCCCGTTCCAGCGCAGTCGCAGCGCTCATGGGACGGACGTCAAACTCTTGAAGAGCATTGTCGTCCCGCACCAGCGTTTCGTTGCGGACCCCTTCGATCAAGCTCCTCCCCACCCGGGCGTAGACGGGGGTCACCAGTCCTAGCCAGAGGCTGGAAAGCCGGGGGGTCAAGAACGGAACCGGCAGAATGATCCGGCGGATGCCGCGAATCCTCGCGTACTCCCGAAGCAGGTCCAGGTACGAGACCCTGTCGGCCCCCCCGACCTCGAAAACCTCACTCTCCGCAATCTCCTTATCCAAGCCCGCCACCAAGTACGCGATGACATCCTCGACAGCGATCGGCTGGGCGAGAGTGCGCGTCCAGCGCGGCGTAACCATCACGGGGAGGCGCTCGACCAAGGTCCGCACGATTTCGAAGGAAATGCTCGCCGAGCCCAGGATGATGGAGGCCCGGAACTCCAGGGTCGGCACTCCTGATGCACGCAGGACTCGCCCGACCTCCTGACGGCTTTCCAAGTGAGGTGAAAGGTCGTTTCCGAACCCCAGTCCACCGAGATAGATGATGCGGCCGACGCCTTGCTCCCTGGCGACAGTCCCGAACGTTCGGGCCGCGTCGAGGTCAAGGTCCCTGAATCGAGCCCCGGACGCCATCGAATGAACCAAGTAGTAGGCAACCCGCACGCCGGCTAGCGCGGCCCGCAGCGATTCGGCGTCGAGCACGTCGCCGCGCAAGGCGACAGTCGTGGGACCGAGACGCGTTTGCAGGTATTCCGGGTGCCGGCTCAGGCATCGGATTCGGTGTCCGGCTTGCTCGAGCTTCGCCAGCAGGCGGCCTCCGATATAGCCGGAAGCACCCGTAATCAGCACGACGGGCTGTTCGCCGCCGTCTCTGGCATCGTCGGTCATGGTCGGGATTGAATGCAGTCAAGCGGGTGAGCTCTGCCTTGCTCTCCCCGCTTCAGTCCAGAGCGTGGACGCTGGGCAGGTGGCGGAAGGAACCGCTATGGTCCATGCCATACCCGACGACGAACTTGTTCGGAACCTCGAAACCCACATAGTCCGCCCGCACATCGACCCGGCGCCTCGACTGCTTGTTGAGCAAGGTCGCCATCCGCACCGTTGCCGGGCGTTCCGATCTTAGGTTGTCCAGCAGCGCCCTTGCGGTATGCCCCGTGTCGAGAATGTCGTCGACGACAAGCACATGCGCGTCGGCAAGGTCCACCTTTTGGTCGCGCCGCACTTGGACCTGGCCGGACGAAACGGTGCCATCCCCGTAGCTGGACGCTTGGATGAAAAAGATCTCGACGTCCAGGCTGATCTGGCGCACGAGATCGGCCGCGAATACGATCGCTCCGGCCAGCACGACGCCGACCTTGATGCGCCGGCCCTGGTAGTCCCGGGAAATCTCGGCGGCAAGGGATTTGACGCGGGCCGCGATCTCGCTCTTCGAGATCAGCACCGGACCCGGGTTCGCAGGCCGAGCTTGGGTCATTGCTGCCTCCCTCACCCCTCTCGCAGTCCGACCAGAGCCAGCATCCTGCCCGTGTCGCCGTGCTCTGCGCGGTGGGAAAAATAGCGCGCAAGATCGCAACTGGTGCAGTCCCCGGCGGTCGCGCAGCGTTCGACCCCCGACTGCCGTAGCTGCGCCCCTAGGATCCCCGCGAGATCCACATGCGGCTTGGGGCCGTCGCGGTCGACGAATTCCTCGGAGAACTGGCCAGCAACCTCCTCGCCGACCTCGAAGCAGCAAGGCCCGATGCCTGGTCCTATGGCAGCTTCGACGTCACAGGGCCTGCAACCGTACTCGGACTCCATTGACTCGATCGCGCTCGGCAGCACGCGCGTCGAGGCCCCCCGCCAGCCGGCGTGGACGGCCGCCACCGCTCGGCGGCGAGGATCCACCAGCAGAATGGGAAGACAGTCCGCCGTGCGAACGCCAACCAACACGTTGGGCCGATTGGTGCAAACCGCATCCGCCTCCGGACGATCGCCACTCCAGGCGCGGTCCGCCCGGACGCAGCGGCCGGAGTGAACCTGCTTCAGCATTGCCGTCTCCGCAGAGTCCGCGCCGAACCTCGCGCAGATCTCGCCGTCGCTCGGCCAGGCGAGAAAGTCCCCGGTCGGGCGCGTGGAGAATCCGTGGATCAACCAGTCCCAATCGGTCCAGCCGCTCACTCGCAAGATCCCGGACTCATCTGGCCTGAGCATGCTCGGCTATAGCCCCAGCAGTCTCGCGGGGTTCAACTTCGACATCTGGTCGACCTCGCCGCGGGCGAAGCCGGCTTGCAAGAGCTGAGCCAAGAAGACAGCCAATCCGTCGGTATGGATCGGGTTCATCGACTGGCCCAAGTCGCTCGAGATCACCACGTGCTCGGGCCCGACCGCCCGGATGGCCTCGACATAGGCGCGCAGCTTCTCTTCGCTCGTCCCCTCCCAAGTAGGGTTCGCGCCGAGGGCAGTCCCAACGGGATACTCCAAGAGCGCACCCAGAGCCGCCGCGCGCTGCTGCTGCTCAATCGACATGCTGACTGGCGGCGGTAGCGGATGCGTCACGATGATGCGGCCGATTCCGCGCTGGCGGGCTTCCCGAATGAGCACGAGCGACTCCGCGGGCGAAGAATGCCCAGTCGCCAGCACCAGATCGTGTTCCGCGATCTTGTCAAGCACGGCCAGCACGCTCGGCAACAGGGCACCATCCGCCGAGATCGGCACGCGGTTGGGATTGGGCCGCAGAACACGGTGATAATGTTCGGAATCGAAGGTGGGCATCCAGACCACCTTGCCGTGACCTCCGGTCGTGCGCGCCATGTGGTCCACTGCTACGACGTTGATGCCAGTAGAAGCATTGAGGGCGATACCGCCAAAGATGCGAATCCCGGGCACCGCCCGCTCGACCGCGTAGGCCAATCCCGCGGTAGGCGCATAGTGGTTCTTCAGCAGCAGAGCCCGCATGCCCGCGCTACGCGCAATCCTAGCCAGCTCCAGCGCGCCGACCGAACGCGGCCCGCTGTCCGGAGCGCTGTGGACATGCAGGTCCACGACGCCCTCCACCGAGACCGGCGTGACCTCGCCAGGGCCGCACCACGGGCACGACTGCTGAGCCGCCAGCGGCAGCGCGACCGGCAGGAGCGCCAATAGTGACAGGCCGAACCCAAGCGATGCGCGCTTGGTTCGCGCGAAACGCCTGGATGGCCGCATGGGCGTTGAGCGACGGTGGGTCACGGCGATGCTTCCGAGCGGGATCCCATTTGAACTATGAGAATGCCACAGTTCGCCGTGGACACACCTGTCCAAGAGAGGGCTCGCCTCGTATCCAGTGTCGAGCCCCGTAGCCGGGCATGAGACGTGATCGAGACGATGCCGTCAAGCGGCGCAATACCCGTCAGGGCGCTCGCCCGACTAGCTGGGACTGGGCCCAGCGGCCTTCGAGAAGCAGCCCTTCCGACTTCCGCTAGACTGATCGGTATTCGGTGCCAAAGGCGGTCGACATGAAGCTCCAAGGACAGGTTGCCATCGTCACGGGTGGCGCGACGGGAATGGGTCGCGGGATCTGCGCGCTGCTTGCTGCGGAGGGCGCCAAGGTGCTGGTCAACTACCGGGCCTCGGCCGATGCGGCCAAGGAGGTGGTCGCGGAAATCGAGAGCGAGGGCGGCGAGGCGGTCGCCCACGCGGCCAATGTCCAGCATGATGACGAAGTGCAGGCAATGGTAGATGCTGTCGAGTCCCGCTGGGGCCGGCTGGACATCTTGGTGAACAACGCTGGCTGGAGCAAGGTCACGCCGCACTGGAAACTCGACGACCTCACCGACGAGATCTGGGACCGCACGCTCAACACCAACCTGCGAGGGGCGTTCTATTGCAGCCGCGCTGCGGTGCCGCTGATGCGCAAGAACGGGGGCGGTTCCATCGTCAACAACGCGTCGGCCTCGGCCTACAATGCAGCCGGCAGTTCCATCGTCTACTCGGCCTCCAAGGCGGCCATGGTCAACATGACCAAGTCCTTGGCCCGGGCATTGGCCCCGGACATCCGCGTCAACGCTATCGCTCCCGGATTGGTGCATACGCGGTTCGCAGGCTGGCCGGACGAGGCGTTCGAGCAGGGAAGGCAGCACTCTCCGCTGGAGCGGATTGCATCTGTAGAAGAAGTGGCCTCGACCGTTCTGTTCCTGGCGGCCGACGCGACAGCGATCACGGCCGAGACGATCCTGATCGACTGTGGCTCGACCTCTCTTGCCACGTCGCGCCCCCGTGGTCCGGCCAAGACTAAGTCTTAGCCACTCTCCGAGGACTCGGCCTAAGGGGGACCAAGCAAGTGCGCGACAAGTGGGCCACCAGCATCAGGTGGGCGACCATCTCCTGCTTCCTGCTAGCGGTGGGCCTGCTTATCGCCGCCCTGCCTGTGGGCGACCTGATGGACGCACTCCAAGCGCTCATCGCGGGCCTAGGCAACTGGGCACCTCTCGCGTACGCGTTGATGTATGGCTTGGCTGCCACGCTCTTTGTGCCCGGCTCCGCACTCTCCCTGGCTGCGGGCGTGTTGTTCGGCCTATGGCTCGGTACTGCGGTGGTCTGGACGGGAGCCAATATCGCCATCGTGCTCTCGTTCCTGATCGCTCGCTATGCCGCGCGCCACAAAGTCGAAGCGATGGCGAGCACGCGACCTCGCTTCGCCGCCGTGGATCGGGCCGTGGGCGAGCAGGGCTGGAAGATCGTCGCGTTGATGCGCCTGTCGCCGGTTTTCCCATTCGGCCTGCAAAACTATCTCTTCGGCGTGACCGCCATCCGTTTCCTACCGTGTGTCCTAGCCAGCGCGGCCTTTATCCTGCCGGGTACGTTCCTGTATGTGTACATCGGATTCGCCGGGGGTGAAGCCGCAGCAGCGGTCAGCGGTGCCCAAGGTGCCAACACGTTGCGGTTGGCGTTACAGCTGACCGGCCTGGTCGCGACTCTTGTCGTGACTGTAGGCATCGCGCGGATCGCGGCGAGGGCGGTGGCAAGCCACGCTCCGGAAACGACGGCCTTGGCTGCCGCAGAAACGCCCGCAGCGAGCCAACCGCGATCCGCGCCCAAAGCTGTGCTAGCGTTTGTCGTCGCTCTGGCCTGCTTGATTGCGGCAGGAGTGGTCTTCAAGGGACGGGCCTCGCTACGGCTATTGCTCTTGCCGCCTGAGGTCGGATTGGCCGAACGCTGTGCAGGAGACTCTGGCAGGGCACGTTTCGACTGCAGCGAGTTCGACGATCTCCTGCGGGATCATGTGAGCGGCAGGACGGCGTGTTTCACAGCGAGGTCCTAGCCGAGACGGCTTCGATCCCGGTCACCGATCTTGCGATCGGGCCAGTCCAACACGAACCGGGTGCCTGGAGACGCTAGAACCCGAGCTCGCCGCCGCCGAAGCTGAAGCTGACGCCAAAGCCGATGATCCGCGACACGGCCGTGTTGCGGCCTGCCACCACTCGCCCAAAGAACCCGTTCACGCTAATTGTGTCGGTGACGCTGGCATCCACACGACCGCCCACGATGTGCGCGTCTTCTTGCAACGCTGGAAAGCGGCTTGGTGAGAAGCCTTCGCCGCCGATGTCAATGCCGGACAGGGCATTGACCATGCGGTAGTCGGCGCCGACTGTCAACCTGTCGCCGGCCGGGACGTATAGGCCGAGGTTGACGAAAACGTCCGCAGGGATGTCGACTCTCTCCGCGCCGGCCGCACCACCAACCGCGGACCGGTTGACCTGGGTGCTGGTGCGGTTTCGGTACCCAATCTCCGCCGAAACACCAGCCGCCCCGGCAAACTTGCCAACTATGAGAGACGTCTCGATTCCGTTGCCGCCGTCCCCGAGCGAGTTGATGTAGCCGGTCTCGTAGCCGCCGGACACGATCGCGCCCACCCGGACCGCGACACTCGGGGCATCGGTGACCAGTTCGTCGACGATCCGCCACGTGAGAGCGAAATTGGAATCGAATAGTCCGCTGTAGCTCTCCTGGCCTCCCGACGGACCGACCCCGCCCGCCACGAAGCTCCGTGCCCAGCCGGACCGCAGATCGACAGCGAGCGCGTCGTTGATGGCGTAGCTGGCCCCAAACCACATCGTGTTCTGCGCCAAATTCGCCCCGGTCGCCTCCAGAGGGCCCTTCACTTTGGTGGTCTGGCGGTAGAACTCGGTGGCGTTCTGGTTGAAGTACGAAATGTTGACGGTGCCAGTTCCCGGCTCAGCCAGCCATGCCGTGCCCTGGGCAAGTACTGGCGAGATCGACAGGCAGAGCGCGAGCGCCGAACCGAAGAGAAGAGTCAAGCAGGGCCGAAATTTGAACAACATCGTTGGGTGTTCCCCCTTTTGCGTCTACAGCGAGCGAAGTCCCAGAAAAACTGGCGCTAGAGCTTGAAGCGCCGGGCCAGAAAGTAGTGAACCAATTCCATCTTCAACTTGCAGTCCTCAGCCTCCGCGGCCCCATCGCCACACAGCGCGGTGACAGCCTTGTCGTCCGACGATCCAGTCTCCTTGCCATCGTAGACGGCCACCAAGCTGGCCGCGAGGCTACTCGCCCGGGCACGATCCAGATCGCCCTTCGCCAGCGGGCAGGAATCGCAGACCAGCAGATCAAACGTCAGAGCCTTGCCCTGCGAGTATGCCGCGCGCGGGCTCACCTTGCCAGCACCCGGTCCGACGGAACCGGAGGCCGAAAGCGACACCTGGAACAGCCCGACACCTGCCGCAAAGAGCGCGCTCGCAACTACAAATTGCCTCATGTCTTCCCTCCCCTCTCAAGCCTTCATGAACGATCCAGCTCGGGGTCGCCTGACGGCCTCGTCGCGACGCCATCAATACGTCTCGTTACACGATAGACCAGAACCAAGCCAATGGAACACATCCCACGCAAACCCTACCTCCTCAGCATGGAGCCAGTTCGCAAGACCTGCCCGTGCCGGCTCGTTCGGCTCACGTTCGTTAGCGTTGCGGCTCGTTCAGCTTCCAGTCGTAGTCGTACTCTATCGCACCATCGAACGCTTCGAGAAACGCCGCCAGTTCGCTGTCGGCATAGTCGATCAGGTGTTCGATCACCGCCTCCTCGGTGCCGCCGAAATCGACGGCGAACCAGTCGTAGATGCTCGAAATGACGATGAAATCGTCATCGACGACGTCGACACCCCGGGGGTTATTCACGTAGGCTCGCGCGCCTCTTTCGAGCAGCGATTCGGTATTGGCGGCGGTGAAGACCATCCTGATCAAATGCGGGCAGCCATAGGCGGCGCAGTTGACCGCATAGTGAATCCGCTTGTCTCGCCAGATGGGCCGGAGGATGCCGTGCTCGATATGGTCCAAGGTCAGATCCTCGCCGGCGACGTTTGCGTGCACGTCGTTCCAAGGGCCTGTCAGCGGGACGACGCCCTCGTGGATCTCCTTGATCGAATCCACGGGATAGGCGTCCAGCACGACCTTGACGGTGAGCGCGTTATAGAGGTTGATCCAGTACGCCATCTGCTCCGCTCGCGCGTAATCGCGGGGATCGATCCGTTGCAGGAACTCGAGGTATCCCGCTAGAATCGCCGCATCTGCTGGATTCCCTGCCAACGCGGCATAGTCGACGACGTTCACTCCAGACGGGTCGGTGCTGACGTATCCATCCAACAGGTCTTGCCACCGGCCGTGATCGATTTGCTCGACATTGGACTCGTCGCTGGCATCCCAAATGGAGATCCGTTCCGCCTGCGGCGGACTGCAGGCGATTGCCAGAATCGCGAGGCCGAGCAGGCACGCGTTCCTGGAGCGCCTGCGTCTGGAGCGTGAGGTTACCATCTCAGTTCCGTTTCTCTAGTGGTCCCTTAATTGTCTGCCCCGCGACAGGCTCATCGCGCCAATGCTCAGAGCCTGGTACGTAGAGTGAGGTCAGCCGCTGCAGCCGTCCGGCCGTTGCGAAGACCCCAGTGACGGTACATCAGGTCGCAGCCGAAGCCGCACACAATCAGGCCGAACTCCAGGCAGCGCACCCACAGCGGCTGCGCATAAGGATGCATCGCGAAGTCCTGCAGGTTCAGCCCGGTCACGTAGCTAAGCAGCACGGCGAGCGAGGCTGTCCACGCCCAGATGCTGGGAAAAACCGCCGCGAATGGCAACAACCAAAGCAGGTACCAAGGATTGATGACGGGAGATGCTGCCATCAGTGCGCCGAAGACCCAGTCGCCGCGTGGGACGTGCCGTCCGGGAGTTCGGACGTAGCGGGCATAGTACCACCCCCAGAATGCCGCGAATGCAAGTCCGAGGGCTAGTCTGGCCTCGAGTGGAGGCAGCGCGGTCTTCAGCAACCCGAACAGCCACGAGTTAAACTCCCACCCTCGCGCAAACTCCTGCAACGAATCCAACCCGCTCCCGCCGCTCAACGCGAACGGCGCATACACCGCGGCGAGCGTAGCCGCGAACAGCAACCAGTGCCGGATGCGAGCGCGGGACAGCACCAACGGAGCTAGGACTAGGCCGAACGCCTTGGCACCTGTGGCGAGGCCCAGCATGACGGCGGCGAACTGCGTGCGGCGGTTCCGTGCCAGCACGATGGCCGCCAGCAGCAGGCAAGTGCCGACGCCATCCGGGTGCGCGGTAAACGCGATCTCCTTGATCACCAGCGGGCACCAAGCATAGAGCAGCACGTTTCTCGGCGGAGCCAAACGCAGCAGCAACGCCACTGCGACTAGGTCCAAGGCAATCAGGATCGCCTGAAGCGCCGCGACGCTGCCGGGCTGCAGCCAGTAGCCGAGCAGGAAGACGGACTGTGTCACCGGGGCATAGATAGTCGGCAGCTCGGGATAGTTGATGCGGTCTAGGACAGACTGCATGACCGGCGCCACACCGGGGTCGATGAAAGAGTCTTCCGGTGCCGCCCCGTACGGAGTGCCGGTGGTGGCGAAGCGGTAGCCGTCCCACAGGTACCGGTAAAAGTCGTCCTCGTAGAACGGGCCACCGGCCAGCCCGCAGATGCGGAAGACCACCGCCCAGACGAGCAGGCGACTCAGTGGAAACGCTTCCTCTCGTCGACGGAAATGCAGGTAGAGTCCGATCGGCGGAAGGCCAGTCCAGACGATCAGGAGGAAGAACGCCGTCAGTGGTGGCTCGCCCGGCTGCCGCCCGAGGACGGCCAGCGTCGCGTACCCTAGCGCGCACCATAAGCCGACCGCATCGACATACCACCGTGGCGTAGTTCCGCGACGCCCGCGCCGGTAGCTTGCCTGCTCATTTCCAACCGAAACTGACCCAGCCATAGGAATCCTCGTATCACCGGATTAGCTGACGAGCGACCGGGCTGACCCCGCCCGCATTCGTCGCGCCGAGATGCGCACCACTTGGATTTCCCCGAGATCCTACTCGTGTCCCTATCCGCTGCCTCGAACAGCTTTGGCGCGCCCTACTCCGGCACGAATTCGCGGATCGGCCAAGCCTGCAAGTCCAATGTTGCGAGCCATCGCTGCTCGACAAGCACCGCGTCAACGTCCGCTTTCCAGTCCATTGCCGCCACTGATCGCGTACCCCCGACCTTGCCTCAGCACCGTCGCACCAATTCCCTCAACACCCTCCTCCTGCTCAAGCGTACATCGCCCACGAGACCTCTAGTGGCTCAACAGCGCCGGCGGTGAGTTGCACGGGAGAACCACGGCGGACCCAGGCCAAGCCCTCTCGTATTGAAGCCTCTGTCTGTCGTTACCACCCCCGGCCACTCCGATCACTACTGGCTGAAGCGACCGTTGCCGGGCGGGATTCGTACCAGCGAGGAAACGTTGCCAAGCCGCTGCCAGCAAGCCGAACTCACGCCGGCTACGCACAGTTCGAGCTCAAGGGTGCTGTCAGGCTGATCAGCGGCGTCGTTGAGTCGGTAGTTCTGGAAGAAGCTTGGGCTCAGTACGCTTCGAACTTTGAGCGGTTGCTCGTTTCGGCGCTGGGGCCGTAGCGCACTACTTCGCCACCCTGCGCAATGCACCGGAAGAACTACACCCGTACGGATCGGCTGCCTCACGAACGAACGGCGCACACCTGCAGCTACCGGCACCGGCTTGGCACCCCTGCGCGACTTGTAATTCGAGCCCCTTGCCCGGTCATCGGTCTCCTGCCCGACAATGCCTTCTCTCGAACTAGGAATCCCGCATGGTTGAGGCGGAGATGCTCGCACCGAAGCCGAGTCTCCAGGCGTGTTAGGCTGTCAACTCGCAATGGGGACCGGAAAGGTTCGAATCGGCCTGTTTGTCGTCGCTGCCCTAGTTTGGGTTGCGGGGAATGCCCGATTGCCCAGCCAGCGCCCGGATCTGCACTGGTACAAGGGCAACCTACACTCTCACACCATCAACAGCGATGGGGACAGCTCCCCTGATGCTGTCGCCCGCTGGTATAAGGAGCAAAGCTATCATTTTCTCGCTCTGACAGACCACAATTACTTCACTGACCCGCAGGGTCTCGAAGCCTTCTTAGGGGCCAAGGATCGGTTTCTTCTGATTACGGGCGAGGAGGTGACCTCTCACTACGGCAAGGCCCCTGTCCACGTCAACGCGTTCCGTCTCCAGCAGACGATCGAACCATTCTTCGGCGAAGGCATCCTGTCAACTCTACAGGGAAACGTCGATTCGATCCGCGACGCCGGAGCGGTCCCTTCTTTGAACCACCCCCAGGATGGCTGGGCCATCGATGCTGCCACTCTCACGGGGGTTCGGGAACTAGGATTGTTCGAGGTCTACAACGCCCATCCCGACACGAACAACGAGTGGGGTCTGGAAGAAATGTGGGACAGTGCGCTGTCGGCCGGCAGGGAGATTTACGGGATCGCCGTCGACGATGCCCACGAGTTCAAGCGATTCGGACCCGGACGGTCAAACCCGGGTGGCGGCTGGGTCGAGGTGCTTGCGTCGGAACTCTCGGAAGCAGCGATCCTCGACGCCGTCGGCCGGGGCGAGTTCTATGCATCCACCGGGGTGAAACTTGAGCAGTTGCGGCGTGATCGAGAGCAGCTGCAGATCAAGGTCGCACAGAAGAGCGACCGCCAGTACCGCACTGTATTCTTCGGCAAGGGCGGGCGTATCTTGGCCAGACAGACCGGCGTCGAAGCGATCTACCGGATTCGGCCCGGAGATGGCTATGTGCGGGCGACAATCACCGATTCGAACGGGGGCAAGGCCTGGGTGCAGCCGGTATTTCCAGCCAAGGGTCCATAGTGCGGAGACATCGACTAACAGACTCTGCGTCCTGGCAACTTCGCGCGATTAGTGTTAGGCCGGTCACGAGGCCCGGCCCGGAACGTGCGCAAGGCGCGGGTCGTGCAGGTTCGACTGCTTGGATCGGATAGTCGTGCGGCCGTCCGGCTAACGTGTGGATCAGGGCCTTGCCATTCCGCTAGCCAACCAGGTCGAACGCTTTCTTCATCGCGGCTACGGTGGCCTGGCAAGCCTTATCGTCGTCCATCTCGTTGAGCCGCTGGTTGAAGGGCTCTGCCCGGACCGGACCGTCGTAGCCGATCCGCAGCAGTGCGTCGAGGAACGCTCTCGCATCGATCATTCCGGTTGTGGCAGGCAGTTCGCGCTGATTGTCGTACTGGTCCTCGCGCTCGATACCGGCGGGAGCGTCGTTAAGATCGGCGGAAACGACCTGGCTGTTGGTCAGCTTCGTGATGTCCTCCGCGGTCTCTCGAGCCGTCCACCAGTGCCAGCTGTCGATCACAACTCCGATGTTGGACTTCCCCGCCTCCCCAATCAACTGGAGGCACTCCGCCATCGAGTGAACAAACGCGTGCCTGCTCGCCGTCCAGAGCCGCTTCGTGCCCAAATACTCCAGCCCCAGACGAAGGCCTTGGTCCTCCAGCACGGTGCCGACTTCCCGGAGGCGTTTCGTGTGAAGCTTGAAGTTGTCCAGATAGTTCAGCTCCTGGCTGTACGAGGAAACGGCGGTCCCTACGCGGGTCACGCCCGCCCCTCGCAGCGCCCGCGCCACGGCGGGAAGCTCCTCCAAGCCTTCCTGGAAGGCCGCAGCATCAGCGCGCAGGCTAACAGTGAGCCTCGCCGCAGCCCATTGGAGGTCAGCGGCCTTCAAGGCATCGACGTAGCGGCCGCTGCCGTCCTTCAGCAGCTGCATTCCGAAAGGCTCCACAGACTCGAAGCCATGCTTGGAGGCTAGTTCGATCGAGCGTCCCTGATCGGCTTCGATGCCGATGCTGCCGGGGACGAAGGCGATCGTGAAATTCCGTCCGGCTGCCCGGCAGCTCGGGACCGTAGCCGCAGCAGCCATCGCGAGACCGGCCCGGATGAATTGGCGCCTGCGCGGGTTCATTTCGCCGCCAATGTACCAGATCGAATACCGGCGCGGGATGAATTCAGCGGGAAATCACGTTACAGACCCACTGTGCCCCTGAGCGGGCCTTCGACCCCACTGCGTAAACTGGCCTGCGCTAGAAACTCTTTCGGGGTCTTGAACCCCGACTTCCGCAAGAGAGCCATGGCACAGTGGCCCGAGGATCACTCGCGAGCCGCCGACCCGCGCCCGGGGGATCGGAGGGCATCAATGTAGATCAAGGTAAAGGCAGTACACGAGTCTCTCTTTTTTCGAGGTCGTATACCCAGCCCTCAAGCCTTAGGTCGCCGGTGGCCGTGCGAGCCGCCACCCATGGATGGGTCTTCAAATTCGTGAGCTGCTGACGGACGTTCTGCTCCACAAGTCGAAGCCAGCGAGTGTCAGGGTCGAGGTTCGGGTGCAGCTGCTCCACCGCCAATCTGGCCGGTTCGACGAACTTGAGGAAGTTCCTCACGTTCGGAACCGCATCCAGGCCGTCCGGCTCCAATGCGCCCTTCATCGCACCGCAAAACGTATGGCCGCAGACAACGATTGTCGGCACCTCGAGCACGGCTACCGCGTACTCGATGGTGGCGCTAACTCCTTCCGGGCGGGTGTCGAAGGGAGGCACGATGTTGCCCGCGTTGCGAATCACGAAGAGCTCGCCAACACCCGTCCATGTGATCGCAGCAGGAACCAGGCGCGAGTCCGAGCAGGTGATGAACAGGCGGTCCGGCGCCTGCCCCTGGGCCATCGCTTCGAACACTGGAGAGCGGGACGAGCCGTCGCCGATCCGCTGGGAGGCGGCACGCGCACGAAGCGCTGTGCTGTCAGGAGCCTGGGCAAGGGCGGGCACGATGTTGAGAGCGACCAGCAGCGCAAGCGCTAGCGCTCCGCTGCTCAAGAAGATCGTTCGACGAGAGCCGATGCTATGCATGATTCATACACCTCGGGATTGACGCGGCAACTGGGCCAAACAACTGCAGAGCCCTGCCAAGATCTCTGTTTGCCGGACATTCTACCCGGCCCGTGACCTTGACTCTCGGGGGCTATAATCCCGATTGTAGTCCGTGCCCGCTCTCGCCGAATCCTTCGCTCCAGCCCGACCTCTCGACGAGCACAACCAACGCCTAATCAGAAACGTACACCCGCAAGACTGGCAGAATCCCGAACCGAGAGGCCGCTATCACATGGTTGTGATCGGAGCCGGCACAGCCGGGCTGGTGACCGCTATCGGCGCCGCTGGACTGGGTGCCAAAGTGGCTCTGGTCGAGCGCAGCCTGATGGGAGGAGACTGCCTGAATTCAGGCTGCGTGCCGTCAAAGGCGCTAATCCGGGCCGCCCGCGCCATCGCCAGCGTGCGCGACGCTGCGGAATTCGGCGTCTCGGCCCAGAGACCAGTCGTCGACTTTGGCAAGGTCATGGAGCGCATGCGACGCCTGCGCGCGGGCATCAGTGCGCATGACTCGGCGAAGCGGTTCAGCGAGCAAGGGATTGACGTCTACCTCGGCCAAGCAGCGTTCACCGGGGATCGGACTGTGCGGGTGGCCGGCGCCAAGCTGGAGTTCTCGAAGGCATGCGTCGCCACAGGAACGCGAGCCTCGATGCCCCCGATCCCGGGCCTCAAGGAAGCCGATCCCCTGACCAACGAGACCGTCTTCACGCTCACGGAACAGCCGGATCGGCTGGCCGTTATCGGATCGGGCCCGATCGGCGTGGAGCTCGCGCAGAGTTTCGCTCGATTCGGATCGCAGGTGACACTGATCGAAGTCGAGCAGGGAATCCTGATCAGGGAGGATCGCGACGCCGCGGAGATCGTGGCCGCGTCCATGCAACGAGATGGCGTCGAGACGCTATTGGGCACCAGCGTCAGGGCTGTGCGACAGGACGGCGCCGAGAGCGTGCTCGAGGTCACTTCAGGCAGCGGCGACGGCGAGGTTCGCGCCGACAGAATCTTGGTGGCGGCCGGCCGCTTGCCAAACATCGAAGGCCTCGGGCTCGACGCGGCCGGCATCGAATCTCACCCGCGAGAGGGCGTTCTGGTAGACGACAGGCTGCGCACCTCCAACCGCCGCGTGTATGCGGCCGGAGATATCTGCTCGCGCTACAAGTTCACTCACATGGCCGATGCCATGGCCCGCATCGTGATCGGCAATGCGCTCTTCTTTGGGCGCTCGCGCGCCAGCCGACTGAATGTTCCGTGGTGCACGTATTCGGATCCCGAGCTGGCTCATGTGGGCCTGAGCGAACCTGCCGCAGCGGAACAGGGCATCGCCATCGACACCTACCGGACGGAACTATCAAGCGTCGACCGGGCCGTGCTGGACTCGCAAGCCGAGGGATTCGTCAAGCTACACTGCAAGCGCGGCACGGATAAGGTCGTCGGAGCGACCATCGTTGCCTCCCACGCCGGCGAACTGATCTCCGAGGTCACCACGGCCATGACGGCTGGCGCGGGCATGCGCTCCATCGCCGCCACCATCCACCCCTACCCGACTCAGGCGGAGGCCATCCGCAAGGCGGCGGATGCCTACCAGCGCACGCGTCTCTCTCCCGGCGTCCAGCGCCTGCTGCGCGCGATGCTTCGCTTGCAGGCATGAGGCAGTGCCGCAGGCGCCGATCTCGATGCCGAAAAACACACAGCCGCGCCCGATCTCGGTCATCATCCCCGCCCTAAACGAGGCCGCGCAGATCGGCGCGACACTTCAACAGCTAGAAGGCGCCGGCGCGGCCGAGATCATCGTCGTCGATGGCGGCAGCAGTGATGAAACAGTACAGATCGCAGAGTCACTTGGGGCGCATGTCGTGAGAGGCCCGGCCAACCGGGGCAAGCAGCAAAACCTAGGGGCGGCGCGTGCGGTCGGCGAGATTCTGCTGTTCCTGCATGCAGACACGCGGCTGCCCGGAGATTTCGCCGCGCAGATCCGGGCCATCCTAGACGAGCCCGGCGCGGTCGCCGGGGCGTTCAGGTTCAGAATCGACGCATCTGGCTTCGGAATCAGCTTGGTGGAACGCATGGTCGGCATCCGCTGCAAGCTCTTCGCCTTCCCTTATGGCGACCAGGCCTTGTTCATGTCGCGCGCAGCGTTCGAACACGTAGGGTGCTTCGCGGACCTGCCCGTGATGGAGGACTTCGATCTGGTACTTCGACTCAAGCGGCTTGGCAGGATCCAGATCGCCCAGAGCGCGTCTGTGACGTCGGCCCGGCGCTGGCGCGAGCACGGTGTGTGGCGCGTGACTTGCAAGCACCAACTATGCATCCTCGGCTACTACCTGGGGATATCCCCCGCGAGGCTCACACGCCTGCGCAATTTCGAACGCTAGGTCGGCTCCCGTGCGCGGCGGATCGCATCAGCTCGAACCTAACCGGCGCGCCTCGTGTGAGGCCCCTTGGGCGTGTGCGAGCAAAACGGGATTTCCGGCGACCGGTCCCGGAATCGATGTGGGATCGATGTGGGGCCGATGGGGAGATGATGTGGAAACGATGTGGAATCTATGTCCGGAGCCGGACCGTTTGCTAGTATGGCTAGCTTACAGAGGTGATCATGTCCACTAGAAACCTAGACTCAGACAGTAGTCGCTATACCGGAGCGGTAAGGAAACTCTCTGCGGTAGTCGGACTCCTGCTCTTCGGCGTCTTCCAGCTCTCAGCACACGAAGCACGCGAGACTTGTCCGCCGCCTGCCGGCTATCAGGGAAACCCGCTCTCGAAACCGAGCATTACGGCCGCTGAAGTAGTTGCAGACCCAACAGCCGCGAACCTAAGGGACTTCGCCGTCGCAGCGCGAGACTACCTGTCAAGCATCACCACCCAGCTGGAATTGGCGTACGCTTCGTGCCTCATGCGTCTGGAAGACGGAGACTGGCGGTCCGGCGAGATCTCTGCTGTCAGCCTATCCGTAGATCCTGCGGTCTTCGCAGACCCGCAGGCTCCGATCCACATGCGGGTGCTCTTTCACTCGGCCGATATGGCGACCTCGGGGAGGCTCCTGAAGGAATCCGCGGCGAAGGAGATTCTCGCGGCGGCCACGAGCGACCAAGCCAGCGGCGGTGCCGTCCCGTCGGTCGCCTGCCTAGCGCTCGATTGTCCGCAACCAGGGGTTGGCGGGCACGCCGTGTTCTACGGGCCGTTCATCCTGCTTGCTGGCGCACAGATCGAGGAGTCTCACTTTGGCCCGGAACTGCTGGACATAGACCACACTCCGGAGGTATCGGCGAGCGAGGTCGTGGACCGCCCGACCTTGCGTGCCTTCGTGAACGGGGCGATTGATCACTTCGAGGGTCTCGTCGAATCGCTCGGCTTCAACTCCGCCGGTGTACTTCGAGGCGTCTTGCGTGACGAAAACGGTCCCTGGAGGGCCGGCCCTGTCTACCTGTTCATCATCGATCGCACCGGCTACACCCTGTTTCACGGGGCATTTCCAGACAAATACGAATTCAAGCTCTTGACCGGGACCGTTCTGGACGCCGTCACTGGCGAGCCGATCCTACCGCAGGTCATCAGCGCAGCGACACAGAGTGAAGAAGGGGGGTTTGTCGAGTACCACTTCGATAATCCCGACGACGACACCGACAACGTCGACGTACCGAAACTGGCATTCGTTCGCGAACGCACGATCACGTTTCGGCACCCGGTGCTAGGCGAGATTTCCAACGATTACATCATCGGCTCGGGCCTGTACCAAGAAGAGGGCTCGACCGGCGGAGCGATGATGACGAGCAGCTGCTCCGATCGCAACATCGCTGCCAGCGCGGTGCGCACGCAAAGCGATATCCGGGTGTTCGTGGAGTGCGCCGCCGAGTACCTCGCCCAGCACGGCGCGGCCGAAGCCCGCCGCGCCTTCAACGAGGACGAGCGCTGGAAGCACGGGCCCACCTACGTGTTCGTCGACGGCATCGCCAAGTCCGGCACAGACGCCAAGACCTTCGTCTACCCGCCTGACCCCTCCCGTGAGGGCGGGGTCTGGGGCGAGGCGATCGACGACTTTGGCAACGACCTCTTCTATGAGGCCTACCGCATGACGCAGCTGGTCGATTCTGGCTGGCTCTACTACTCGTTCCCCAATCCTGCGACCGGCAAGAAGTCGGCCAAGGCCTCCTACGTCATCGAGATCGACTGGGACGGCGAGCCGGCCGTGATCGGGGCCGGCATCTACTCGCGCGACTGGCCGGGCACCTGCTACGCGGACGAGGTGAGCGCGGCGACCCTGCACGCCGATTCGAGCGTGGAGGCATTGCGCGAGTTCGTACGCTGCGCGGCGATGGTTGTCGAGGCGGGCGGCTACTTCGCCAAGCAGGAGATCGAGCGGGATCCGCGCTGGACAGACGGGACGCACTATGTGTACGTCTTGGACATGCAGGGCAACCAAGTCATGTCCGGCCAGCAGTTGCGGATCAACGGCAAGGCCCCGCACGAGTGGGGGCGCGGGGACCAGTTCGGCGGGCGCGACATGGCTGCAATGGGCGGCACGTTCGGCGAGAGCCACATCTACTACCGATGGAACGACCCGCGGAGTGGGTTCGAGGGGCGGAAGGTGGGTTTCCTGAAGCGGGTCGTGGCGCACGGGGTCCCGCTGCTGGTCGGAGCCGGGCACGACCCTGAACACGCCGAGGAGCACCACTCTGGGCACGGGCACGGCTGTGCGGACAACTACGTGACGGCAGCAGCCGTGCGCACGCAGTCAGACCTGCAGGCGTTCGTGCAGTGCGCGGCGGAGTACGTGCACGAGCACGGCGAAGAGGAAGCGCGGCGGGCCTTCAACGAGGACGCGCGCTGGAAGTCCGGCCCGATTTACCTGTTCGTGGACGAAGTGCAGCCGTCCGGCGAGATCGCGGTGGCGCACGTGTTCCCGCCGGACCCGAGCCGGGAGGGCTCGGTGTGGGGAACCTCGATCGACACCTTCGGCAGCGACTACTACTACGAGCTGCACCGGATCCTGTCGCTGGTGGACGAGGGCTGGATCTACTACGCGTTCAACAACCCGGCTACGGGTCGGAGCCAGCCGAAGAGCTCGTACGTGATGGAGCTCGAGTGGAACGGCGACCGGGCGGCGATCGGGGCCGGCATCTACTCGCGGGACTTTCCGGGAGCCTGCGACCCGAGCGAGGTCAACGCTGCGGACCTGGCGGCCAACCCGGGCGACCAGCGACTGCAGGAATTCGTGCGCTGCGCGGCCATGGAGGTCTCGTCCTCCGGCTACTTCGCCGGTCCTGTATTGTCCAGCGATCCGCGCTGGAAGCACGGCCCGATCTACGTAGCCGGCATCAATGCAGAAACGGGCATGCACGAATTCAGCGGCAGCAGGAGCGCCTTCGCGGTCTCGGGCCGGATCCCGGAGCTGCTGTTCGACGGCAGGGACGCGGTAGAGGCCGCCGCGCTGTTCGGGGAGTCATTCTGGTACTACAGCTTCAAGAATCCCGCGACAGGCGAAGTCGAACCCAAGGTGGGATTCTTCAAGCTCGTTCGGGCGCAGGGAGTTCCACTACTGGTCGGCTCGGGATACAACCCCTAGGAACTAAGCGCGATCGGGCAACTTCGCGCTTCCACGCGGTCTGCGGGAGCCCCAGAGCGACTTCGGGGACGGGTAACTTCTCTCCGTCGGGCCTCCGAGCAGTCGCCTCTGCGTTCCGCGCCGAGGCCGGGAGAGCCTGACGGCGCAGCGAACGCAGCCTGGTGCATGTCACTCGCTCCGCAGTTTCGCCGCGCGAATCTTCGGTTCGAGTGCTGCTATTGGGTCCTAGCTCGCGTGCAACCAGCGGCCCGCGCCGGCATTTCGACCCTCGGCAGCGCTGCGGCTACGATAGGCAGTGAGCCCGCGATGCCTAGCACGGAATCGGATAGCCTCGATCGTCTGTCCCCTGGCCTTACGGCCGTGATCGCGGCACTTGACTTCGAGGAAGCCGATCGCGTCCGGCTTATGGAACTGGGTTTCATCCCGGGATCCTCGGTATCCTGCCAGCGCGTGGTTCCTCTGGGCGACCTTGCCATCTTCCAGGTCGAGGGCACGCAAATCGCCTTGCGCAAAGAGACCGCGGCCCGGATCACACTCCAGCCCAGCAGCGCAGGGAGGAACCCCGATGCCGACGGCGGTTGAGCCCCATACCGAGACGCAGCACCGCTTGCCTCGCAAGAATCGGGCGGTCGCCATCTGCGGCCCACCCAACGTGGGCAAGTCCAGTTTCTTCAACCGCCTCACCGGCCTGCACCAGAAGGTCGCAAACTATCCCGGCATTACCGTCGAGAAGCGCGTGGGCAGCCTCAGGCTGGAAGAGGGAGAGCAGGTCGACCTAATCGACCTGCCGGGCATTGTCGGCCTGCACCCGCGCTCGGAGGACGAGCGCATCTGCGTCGAAATTCTGCGCGGCCGGAGCGATACGCTTCCGCGTCCCGTGGCAGCGATCCTACTGCTGGATTCGACCAACCTGCAGGCCCACCTGCGCATGGTGCCGGGAATCCTCGGCCTAGGCCTGCCCACCCTGGTAGTGCTCAACATGGCGGACGAGCTGGAGGCGCGCGGAGGCAGTGTCGATGTCGAGGCGGTGTCGGCACAGATTGGCGCTCCGGTAGTTTTGGCCAGCGCCGTGACCGGCGCCGGAATGAAAGAGGTGGTGCGGTTCTTGCAGGGAAGCTTCGCTCCCGCGCGCAAGGTCGAGCTCCCAGTGATCAACAACATACCCGCCGAGCGGAAATGGGCGCATTCGGTCGCAGCCCGGAGCAGCTATCACGCGCCCGAGCCCTCACTTTGGGGCCGTCGACTGGATCGGATCTTCCTGCACCCGCTCGGCGGCCCGTTGATCTTCCTCGCGGTGGTGGTCGCTGTCTTCCAGAGCATCTTCACACTGGCTGTGCCACTCATGGATGCGGTCGAGAGCGCGATCGGCGTTTCCGCCGGGTGGATCGGAGCCCTGCTGCCAGATTCGATGCTCAAGGGACTGCTGCTCGACGGAGTTTGGGGCGGAGTCGGCGCGGTGGTGGTGTTTCTGCCGCAGATCTTGATCCTGTTCTTGTTCATCGGGCTCTTGGAGGACTCCGGCTACCTGGCGCGGGCGGCCGTGATCGCTGACAGGTCCATGCGGGCGGTCGGGCTCGAGGGACGCTCGTTCATCCCATTGCTGTCGTCCTACGCCTGCGCGATCCCGGCGGTCATGGCCGCGCGCACGATCGAGAATCAGCGCGACCGACTGGCCACGCTGCTGATCGCCCCGCTCACGACCTGCTCCGCCCGGCTACCGGTGTACGCCCTGCTGATCGCCGCCTTCATTCCCGAACGTCCGCTCCTCGGCCCGTTCTTGGGCACGCGCGCTGCCGTTCTTCTTGGACTGTATGCGGCGGGTTTCTTCGCGGCCTGCGGCACCGCCTGGCTGCTCAAATCGATGGTGCTGAAGAGCAAGCCCGCGCCCTTCGTGTTGCAGCTACCCGCGTACCGCTGGCCAACGATCCGCTCGCTGGCCTTCCGGCTGATCGATCGCGCGAAGATCTTCCTGCGCCGCGCCGGTACCGTCATCTTGGTCACCACGATCGTGCTGTGGTTCTTGGCCAGCGTGCCGTACCAAGACGGCGAGCCACCGCCGATCGGGGAAAGCCTGGCTGGGTCGATCGGCAGGACCATCGAACCGCTGGTGGAGCCGCTCGGCCTGAACTGGAAGATCGGCATCGGCCTGATTACCTCGCTGGCGGCTCGCGAGGTCATCGTCGGCACGCTGGGAACGATCTACGGCATGGAAGCCGACGAGGGTTCCCCCGCCCTACAGCAAGCCCTGCAGTCCGAGCTGTCATTCGGGGCCGCAATCGCGCTGTTGATGTACTTCGCCTTCGCGATGCAGTGCATGTCGACCGTGGCAATCGTCCGCCGCGAGACCGGCGGCTGGAAGTGGCCGGTAATCCAGTTCGCCTACATGCTGGTGCTGGCCTACGCGACAGGATTCGCAGCGTACAGAATCTTCGGCTAGGACATCGCGGTGGGGCGGGACGTGCGCATGATCGCTTCGCGCTTGGCGGCTTCGCGGCTTGAGACAGGCATGCTTGTCCCTACCGCAGTGGTTCTCGATCTTGCGAAGTTGACCCGTATCGGAGCCGGTATATTCAATCGTCCAGGCTGAGGGCGTCTCTCAATTCAGCTGAGGAGTAAACTCTCTCTTCACCTCGACGAAGGCGCTCCAGTACGTCCGCCGCAAGGTAGTAGTCCTCCATCTCTCCAAGGCCGCGCTCAATGATCTCGCGCAGGTAGAAGGCCTTTGTGCGCCCGGTCTGCGAGGCCAAGAAATCAAGCCGTCGCTCGGTCTCAGGGGCAAGTCGAATCGAGGTTGGCATGTCGCTGGCTCTCCGAGGGCCATCGATGTCTTCACTCACTCTATCGCGTATGCGGCTCCAAACAATCGGGCTACGTTGGCCGCGTGCCACGCTTGCAGAATGCGGTCTGCAGGCTCTACCGCTGTGTCGCTTCCCTTCGGGGAATCCCGGCAACAAGCCGTACGGCCCGCAGGGCTCTGACGAAGCCACCGCTCCTCACGTCCGCCTGGCGTCGCTTCTGGACGCTCTGAGTCAGGTCTCATCGGCCGCTGGGCCGGCAAGCCGCCGCAGATGTTGTGAGGATGGAACGGTACGATGCAACTATGCGCACGACGGTGGCGATAGATGACGACGTCTTGGCCATCGCCAGGGCACTGGCTCAGCAGAACGCGGTCAGTCTAGGCCGAGCGCTGTCGGAACTCGCTCGGCGCGGCCAACATGCAACGGCCGCAGTTGTCGAGAGTGACGGCTTGCCAGGATTCGCCGTACCTCGTGACACCAAGCCCATCACCAGCGACGAGGTCTACAAGGCGCTCGGTGAATGGTTGTGAGGGCACTGCTTGACGCCAATGTCTTGATCGCGCTGGCTTGACCGAATCATGTTCATCACCAAGCGGTTCGGTCGTGGTTCCGAGATTGGGGATCGAAGACTGGATGAACATCGCAGCCTCGCTTCGTGAAGCGGCGCAGCGTCTGCGGACGCGGCACGTTGATGCTCCAGACCTGACAGCTCGGGTACTGTTGGCGGATCTCCTCGACCGTGATCAGGCCTGGCTGGTAGCGCATTCCGACGATGAGATCGAACACAGCCTCCGCGAGCGTTACGAAGGGGCAGTGCGGAGACGCTGCGAAGGGGTTCCCCTGCAGTACATCCGGGAGCTGCAGGAGTTCTACGGGCTCGATTTCCACGTGAATCCCGATGTGTTGATTCCGCGCCCAGAGACCGAGCATGTCGTCGAAGCTGCTCTCCAGCGAATCCGTCCGGGAGACCTCGTGCTGGACGTTGGCACGGGATCGGGCGCGGTCGCCGTCAGCCTCGCCAAGCACGCACCCGGCGCAACGGTCATAGCAAGCGACATCTCTCCGGCAGCAGCTCGTGTCGCCAAGTCCAATGCATCAAGACTCAACGTCAGCGTCCAGTTCTTCTTGGGCGACGTGACTGGTGCGATAGCAGCCAGTCACGTCGACGTGCTCGTGTCGAACCCGCCCTACGTTCCGCTCAGGGATGCCCCGGGCCTGCAAGCCGAGCTGCGGCATGAGCCGCCCGTCGCCCTTTTCGGAGGCGAGGACGGCCTAGCAGTCATCCGGAGGCTGGTCGCTGACGCCCGCCGCGTCCTCAAGCCGGGCGGCTGGCTGCTTGCTGAGATCGGGTTCAGCACCAGAAATGCGGTCGCGGCGCTCTTCGACGGGTCCCAGTGGCAGGGTCCCGATTTCCTGCCTGATCTGGCCGGCATCGATCGTGTGGTTGCGACGAGAGCGCGAACTTGAACCCGCGCCAGCTGCATGTCCAGCAGCAAACTACGGTTCGGCACCTTGGTTCATGCGCTCAAGACGCGCTTCCAAGTCGGCCAGGCTAGGCACGTTATAGAGCTGGCGAACGAAGTCAGGCAACATGTCGCGATCGAACGGTTCCGGAGAGAAGTCGTCCTCCCACGGCATCTTGTGCAGCTGCATTCCGAAGACCTGCGGCTGGCCAACTCTGCCCAAGTATCTGTCAAGCGTCGAGGCCGAGAGCTTGATTGCCGATTCGTGCCCTTGGAACGCCGCTGCCGTCGCGAGGATGTGGGCCAGCAAGAAGTGACTAGGTGAGTGCCCGTGCTGATAGACCATTGCCGCGTGGAAAAAATCCACGGGACATCGCAGCTCAGCGGCGGCGATCAGCTCCCCCACGCGCTCCCGGCGCTCCCGGTCGCGCCTGCCCACAACGCTCCAATCGGTCGGACTCTCCTTGCGGTCATCCTGGTCGGCGATGTAAATCTCCGCGAGTTCATCGGATGCCGCGCACGGGACGGTCTGGGCAGGCAGGCACATGGCGACGGCGAAGAAGGCCATTAGGATTCGCATGGATTCAGACTATGCCGTGCCCCGTCCCGAGGCAAGCGGCCCGAAGTCCTACGATGGACCTAGGGATCCGTCCCGTTCTAGCCGGCGTGTGGGGTAGGCCGGCAATCGAGGAGATGACGTGAGAATCACCAAGGTAGAGGGGCTCTTGATGTCCTGCCCCTTCGAAGAGCCGATTCGCCTGCCGTTCTACGGCGGGCTGCGCACCATTCTCAAGCGCGATGCGATGCTGATTCGGGTCCAGACCGATGCGGGCATCGTGGGATTCGCGCCCGGGCCTGCACATGTACGCGCCGTGCGCGAAATCGACGGCACGATCGGCCCGTTCCTAGAGGGGCGCGACCCGCTGGGTTGGCGCGACTACGGATTCTCGGCGGGGCTTGATACTCAGAAGACCTACCACGCGGTAGAGGTGGCCGTCATCGATGCAGCCGCCAAGGCGGAAGGCGTGTCGATGTCATCGCTGCTCGGCGGCGCCAAGCGCGATCGCATCAAGTGCTACGGTTCTGCGGGCATGTACATGCCCCCTGAAGGCTACGCAGCCGAGGCCGCGGCTGTTCAGGCTCTGGGATTTCCCGCCTACAAACTCCGGCCCGCCGCAGGACCGGAGGGCGACATGCGCACGACCGAAGCGATTCGCAGCGCGACCGGGCCGGATTTCGGGATCATGCTGGACTGCCACGCTTGGTGGCGGATGGGCGACCGCAGCTACTCTCCGGCAACGATCCGGAAGCTGTGCCAAGACCTCGAACCGCTCGGGCCCTACTGGATCGAAGAGCCCCTACGACCGGACGATCACGCAGGCTACAAGCGCTTGCACGACAGCCAGCCGCTACCGGTGGCATCGGGGGAACACGAGCCCGACGAGGCATCGTTTCAAGACCTGATCGAGTCTGGCGGTGTCGACTTCGTGCAAATGGACGTTTGCTGCCAGGGAGGCTTTGCCATGGGCGAGCGCGTGTTCGCGGCCGCTGAACGGCAAGGCATACGCTTCGCGTTCCACAGCTGGGGAACACTCTTGGAAGTGATCGCGGCCGCCCAGCTAGGAGTTTGCTGGGACGAGGGCGTCGTGGAGTGGCTGGAATACCCGCTGCACTCCAATGACGGCAAGCCCGGCATGTATGCCTTCCCGGTCGCGGACGAGATCCTGACGGAACCCCTGCAACTCGAGGCCGGACATGTCGTGATGCCGGATAAACCCGGCATCGGCGTCGACGTCGACGAATCGGTGGTCGAGCGCTACCCGTTCATCCCCGGGCCATGGTCGATCTTCCACATCGACTCCCCGCCCGAAACGCTTGCGGTCGATGGCGACCACAGCGTGCCGTGGGTGGATCCTTCGGGCGCTCCGCTCGAATCGTAGAAGCAACGGCCGCCCGAAACACAAAGGGCGGAAGGATCCGAGGTGTCCCCAAGGAACCTCAGACCGTCCCGCCCGGAACAGCGCTGTCAGCTAATCGCGTGGTGCTCGCGACCGCTTGCGCAGGCGCTTGCGAGCGAGCGCCTGCTTGAGGCGCTTCTTCTCGCCTGGCTTCATGTAATACGAATGCCTCTTTACGTCCTTGATGATGTCTTCCTGCTGCACCTTGCGCTTAAACCGGCGCAGGGCAGACTCCAGCATCTCATCGGATGAAATGTGAATCTCGGCCAAAAACCTCTACACCCCCCTCTTGGGACAGATCCTCCAAGGCGACCCGATCGTCCGGCCGCCCCTCAAGCTTCATGGTACACGCTCGAATCTCCGTCGTGCCGCGCAAGGCCCGCGGCGGCAGACAAGCGGCCGCAGCTTCGAACGCACTGGATCCGCTGTCTCGTCGTCTCCGCTGGCCCGCCTTCTGGAAGAGCGTGATTCACAGCTCCGCGGCGGAGATCGATCCAGCACCGGCACGTTCAAGGATGGTTTACGATTTGGTTCATGCGTCTCCTTGCACTTGCAGTCGCCTGTCTTGCACTCGCTCCTGCTTGGCCAGCCGCCGAGCATCCTTCGGCACGCTTCGCCAACGAAGTGATCGAAGCGCACGTGTACCTGCCGGATCCGGAGAACGGATACTACCGCGGGACGCGTTTCGATTGGTCCGGAGCAATCTACAGCTTGAAATACGCCGGCCACCAGTATTTCGGAGAGTGGCAGGAGTCGAGCGATCCCTATCTGCACGACCGCATCACGGGACCGGTCGAGGAGTACCGCACCGCCGAAAAGGGGCTCGGCTATGACGATGGCGGGGACCGTTTCCTGCGCATCGGCGTAGGCGTCGTCGAGAAGCCCGAGGAAGACAGCTACCGCTGGCGGCATAGCTACAAGGTCGTCGACCCTGGCGAATGGACAATCCGGCAAGGGGCGAACTGGATCGAGTTCACTCACGAAGTTGCCGAGCCAGGCCTTGGCTACGGGTACCGCCTGACTAAGCGATTGACTTTGACACCGGGACAGCCCGAGCTTGTCATCGATCATGCGCTGGAGAACACGGGCCGCAAGACGATCGAGACGAATGTGTATAACCACAACTTCTTCGTGATCGACAACCAGCCCACCGGGCCGGACTTCGCGGTGGAGTTTCCGTTCGAACTGACAGCGGACCGCCAGATGGGGGGCTACGTCAGCATCAGCGGAAAGCAACTCCGGTACGAGAAGCACATACCGCCGGGTGAGAGCATCTTCACGATGCTCGCGGGCTACGGTGCCACCGCCGAAGACCACCTGTTCACGATCGAAAACCGCAAGGTGAAGGCCGGAGTGCGCGTCGCCACCGACCGGCCGCTGGCCAAGCTGCAGTACTGGTCGCCGCGGACTACTCTGTGCCCGGAGCCATTTATTGACTTGAAGCTCGCGCCGGGGCAGTCTGATCGCTGGTCGATCCGATACGGGTTCTATACCCTCGACTGAGAGAACCTCAAGCGCCGAGCTCTGCAGAAGACCGCGTCCGCAACGCGCTAGACAGACGTCCCGCAAGACCTGCCGGACCCAAGCCGCCGGGCCGGCGATCAGCGGCGGCGCAGCGAGATCGCGTCGTCGCGCGGGAAATCGTCCGGCACCGGATAGCTGACAGCGCCCGTGGCGAGCCATTCCGCCGCTCGGATCAGGCCCGTTTGAAAGCCCACGCAGAGCACGCGCTCGGGAATCCCGACGTCGGTGTCCCAGATGTGTCCGAACGACGAGCTGTAGACCCGCCCGCTTCCATACGAGACGACCCATTCCAATGGCCAGTAGCGGTTGGTGGCCACGTGGCGGCCGTACGTCAGTACCGTGAGCTCCTCGGCCGGACCGCGCCCGTACGTATAGACCTCGATGTCGGGAGTCAGCCAGCGCTCGGGAGTGCCTCGGGTGATCGGATGGTCTCCGAGCCGAATCACAACCGTATCCTGGCGTGGGCCGTGACTTGTCTTCTCGCCCTCCCCCGCCGGGATTCGCCGGATTGCCCCTGCGGCATCGAGCTGCAGCGCGACTCCGTGGTCCTTGTCGCGCCAGCCGAGGCCGATCATGCGGTCGTATTCGGCCCAGTGCGGGAAGGCGTTATTCGCCGAATGGAAGGCCAGCAGGCCTCCGCCGCCTCGAACGTAGGTCTCCAACGCGCGCTCGACCGGCTCCGGCCAGCGCAGCTCGGTCCTGCGAACGTTGTTCCAGTTGACGATCACCACCCCAAAGCCGGAGAAGGTCGGACGCCAAGTGCCCCAGGCCGGATCGTCGGAATCGCCAGGCGTAGTCGTGACATCGACTTCGAACATGCCCGTATCGGTGAGGGTCGCCCTGATGAAATCGGTCGTCTTGCGCCAGTCGTGATTGCTGACCCCGTCAACTATGAGGGCGCGGATCTTTGCTCGGGTCGGCATTTGCTGAGCGGTGCTGGATCCTGCCGCAAGAAAGAGGCAGCCCGTAGCCAGGAGCAAACTCCGCCTCGGCCTTGGGAGGACCCTGGAGGAGCTCGTTGCGAGGGCATTCGAGTCGCTGAGATTGTAGTCCCCGATCACGGCAATGCCCATTGCGGGACGGATCCAACTCCACACCTGTCGGCGCGTCGAAGGGCCTCCGGCGCGCGCTGCCCCGGTACAGACTCGACTAGACTAGCAGTCCTATGATCCGCGTCACTGAGAAACAAGTCCAAGAGGCGGTCGCCATGCCAGAGGCCATGGATCTGGTCGAACGGATGCTGCTGCGCTTGGCCACCGGCCAAGCGGTCAACCATCCGCGCCGCCGCGTCGCCATGGAAAGCCGCACCCTGCTGCACTATATGGCGGGGGGCGACAACGAAAGCGGCTTGGTGGGCATCAAAGTATATGCCTCAAACCCCGCCGTGGGGGCGCCCGACTTCAGAGTGCTGCTGTTCGACTCGAACACCGCGCAACTGCGGGCCGAAATCGAGGCCAACATCCTCGGGCAGATCCGCACCGGGGCCGCGAGCGGGGTCGCGACCCGCCACCTCGCCAGACAGGACGCATCGCGGGTGGCGCTCTTCGGCAGCGGATTCCAAGCCGAAACCCAGCTTGAGGCTGTGAGTTGTGCCCGCAAGCTGGAGCGAGTGCGCGTCTTCAGTCGCAGAGCCGAACGCCGTGAAGCATTCGCCGAGCGCATGAGCGAGCGGCTGAATCTCTCCGTCACCGCGACCCAGTCGCCCGAGGAAGCCCTAGATGGGGCCGACATCGTGATTACCGTCACCAATGCCCGCAGCCCGGTGTTCCCGGGTCGCCTGCTCAGGCCGGGCACCCACATCAACGCCGCGGGCAGCAATCACGTCTTGCGCAGGGAGATCGACGGGGACGCGGTGCGAATGGCATCGCTGATCGCAGTGGATTCCATGGAGCAGGCCCAGATGGAAGCGGGCGACCTCGCACAGGCGGAACAGGACGGGGTGTTCGATTGGGCCGAAGCCTGCGAACTCCACGATGTGTTGGCCGGTAATCGTCCCGGACGCACCAGCGCCGAGCAGATCACGCTGTTCGAATCCCAGGGTCTCGCTGTAGAAGACATCGCGATGGCCGACTTCTTGTATCGCAAGTTGCGCTAGCGGCTACCATGGGTGGCATGCGCGCGGCTCTGGTCGCTCTGATCTGTCTGTCACTGTCGGGGGGCGGTGCCTTCGCTCAGCAGGATTGGCAGGCACCGGCCGGCGTCAATTGGCGCACCGACACGATTCTCAGCGAAGGCACACGGCTAGCCGCAGAAATCTTCTCGCCGAGCGACAGGGACGGCGAGAAGCTCCCTTGCATCCTAATGGCCCACGGCTGGGGCGGCACTGTGCGCGGCCTCCGGCGAGATGCGGCGGTCTTCGCCAAGGCCGGGTATCTTACGGTGGCGTTCGACTACCGCGGCTGGGGCAACAGCGGTCCCCGCGTCATCCTTGCCAACCCCGCTCCGGACGGCAAGCCAGGCAAGTTCCGGGCCGAGGTGATCGCGATCCGCGAGGTGGTGGATCCCGTAGAGCAGGGCCGGGACTGGCTCAACGCCCTGCACTGGCTGCAAGCCGAGCCCATGTGCGACACGCAGCGCATCGGCGTCTGGGGCAGCAGCTATTCCGGCGGCCACGTGCTCCACGCCGCCGCCCACGATCACCGCGTGAAGGCGGTCTTCAGCCAAGTCGGCGGAATGGACTCGCGCTTCGTCGTAGCCAGCGACGAGGCACGGGCCAGAACACTGAAGGAAGCCACCCAGCGTGCCCGCGGCCAGTTGCCGTACCCCGCGCCAGGAGCGGTCGAGGTCGGAGCGCTGCGGGGCGCGCCGATCCGCGAGAAGCTTATGCACTACGCTCCGGTAGAGCTGGCTCGGCAAGCATCCCACGCGGCGTTGATGTTCGTGATCGCCGAGAACGAAGAGCTGTTCGACAACCGCGACCACGCCATCAAGGCGCACGCCGCGGCGACCGGGGTGAAGAAGTTGGTCACGCTGCCGGGAATCAAGCACTACGGCATATACCGCGAGGCGCGCGAGCGCGCCCAGCAACTCGCCGTCGAGTGGTTCGACGCGCACCTGTAGCACGCGCGGCGGCGGGCGGATTCCACCAAGTACAATGGCGGCTGTGGCAAAGTCCCGAGTCGCCATCTATCCCGGCTCATTCGATCCCATCACCAACGGCCATCTCGACCTAATCCGGCGCGCGGCTCCGCAGTTCGAAGAACTCGTCGTCGCCGTGTTGCGGCACGACACCAAGGACGCCGATTTCCCGCTGCCCGAGCGGCTGGAGATGATCCGCAAGTCGGTAGACGGGCTTGCAAACGTCCGCGTGGCCAGCTTCGACGGGCTGTTGGTGGACTTCGCCCGCCAGCAAAACGCGAGCCTGATCGTCCGCGGGATCCGCGCCGTCTCGGACTACGAATACGAGTTGCAGATGGCCCTGATGAATCGCAAGCTGGCGCCGGGGGTCGAGACAGTCTTCATGCTGCCGGGCGAGGCCTACGGCTACCTCAGTTCTCGGTTGGTCAAGGAGGTCTGCCAGCACGGCGGCGAGATCGACGACTTCGTGCCCCCGCATGTCGCGGAGGCACTCCGGGCGCGCCGAGATCGCAGGGGTGGAACAGGCTAGTCTGGAAGTATGGAATTCTCCGCACGCGTGGGGCGGATCAGCGAATCCACCACGATGGCAGTCACCGCGGAAGCCGGCAGGCTAAAGCGGGCGGGTGTCGATGTCGTGGCTCTGGGTGCCGGCGAGCCGGACTTCCCTACCCCCGAGCACATCAAGCAGGCGGCCGTCCGGGCGATCGAGGCCAACTTCACGCGCTACACGGCCGCTGGTGGCATTCCCGAGCTGCGCGAAGCGATCGTGGCCTGGCACGCCCGCGAGTTCGGAACCGGCTACGCGCCTAGCGAGTGCATCGCGACAGTGGGCGGCAAGCACGCCATCTTCAACTGCCTCGCCGCGCTGGTCGGGGACGGGGACGAGGTGATCTTGCCGGTGCCGTACTGGGTGACGTTCTTCGACGTCATCAACTACTACGGCGGGACGCCGGTGAAGGTCGCAACCAGCGAGTCGAACTCCTACGCGCTGACGGCATCAGACATCGAGGCCGCCCTCACGGACCGCACCAAGGTAGTGGTGGTCAACTCGCCCAACAATCCTTCCGGCGCCGTCGTGAACCGGGCCGAGTTCGAAAAGATCCTGGCCTTGACATCGAGCCGCGGGGTGACGCTGCTCTCGGACGAGTGCTACAGCCACTTCGTCTACAGCGCCGAACCGTTCTCTATTGCCGCCGCTGAGGGCGCCAAGCCCGCCGCTGTGGTCACTGGTTCTTTGTCCAAGACGTTCGCCATGACCGGTTGGCGCCTCGGCTACCTGCTCGGACCCGCCGAGCTGATCTCCAACGTCAACAAGCTGCAGAGCCACGCCACGTCCAATCCGAACTCGATCGCGCAAAAGGCGGCCGTGGAGGCCCTGACCGGCCCGATGGAACCGGTTTACGAAATGCTGGAGCAGTACCGCGAACGACGCGCCTACGTGGTGGCGGCGCTGAACGAGATTCCGGGAGTGAGCTGCCCCCAGCCGCACGGGGCCTTCTACGCCTACCCCAACATCAGCTGCGCTTTCGGCAAGGGCGGCGTGAACTGCGCCATGGACTTTGCCAAGAGGCTGCTTGGCGACGAGCACGTGGCGGTGGTGCCAGGCGAAGCGTTCGGCACGTCCGAGCAGGTTCGGCTGTCCTACGCAGCCTCGATGCAGGAACTAGAGGAAGGCATCCGGCGCATCCGCCGCTTCATCGCCAAGCTGACGTGAATCGACTGGAGCCACTGAAGTTCCGCCCCGAGCTGCGCGAAAAGATCTGGGGCACGAACGACCCCGCGCCGATCTTCGAGCGACAAGAGCGCCTCATTGGCGAGGCTTGGTGCGTACACAACGGCAGCACGGTCGCCAGCGGACCGCTGGAGGGTCGCACCGTCCGATCACTAGTGGAGGAATTCGGGGCGCGCCTGATGGGGCCAAGCTGGAGCGCCGCGGTCAAGCCTCCACATGCCAACTTGGCGTACCAAGACATGCCCCGCTCCGAGTTCCCGGTGCTCGCCAAGCTGCTCTTCGCCGAGGATCAGCTATCCGTACAGACGCACCCGGACAACGATATGGCGGCGCAGGCTGCGCGGAACGAGCGCGGCAAGACCGAGCTCTGGTACGTGGTCGCGTCGCGCCGCGGCGGACGACTTGGCCTGGGATTGCGAGAGCCTCTCGACGCCGAGCAACTTGCGCGCGCAGCCGCAAGCGGAGCGATCGCAGACCAGCTCCGCTGGGTGCCGGCAGTGCCGGGGGAATGCGTGCTGGTCCCGGCCGGCACGGTGCATTGCGCCGGCAACGGCGTAGTGCTGTGCGAGGTCCTGCAGAATTCGGACATCACGTACCGGCTGCACGACTACGGCAGGCTCGGACTCGACGGCAAGCCGCGCAAGCTCCAAATCAAGAGCGCAGTAGCAGCCACCAAGGCGCATGCCCGTCCAGTCCCGGCGTCGCCCCAGGAGATCGCTAGCAGCCCCTGTCTGGTCGAGAGCTTGGGACGCTGCTCGTCGTTCGTAGCGGAATTGCTGACCTGGGAACATCCGTTCGTATACTCGCCCGATCCAAGGCGCTGCCAGCTGCTGGCCTGTGTCCGGGGTGCCGGAACGCTGAACGGCATGGGCTTCTCTGCCGGCGACGCGTTTCTGATCCCGGCCGAGTCGTCGCGCTTCCACGTGGACGGCGGCGAAGTACAGGCCGTGCGCGCATATTTGCCCTGATAGATCTGGTATCGAATCGTACCGGTCGACGGCACGGGTCGGACCAGAGCGGCCACATGCATGGCCGACGCTACACGCGAGTTCGAGAATGGCTCAGTTCGCGAAACGGTCGAATTGTACTCCGATGGGCCGAGCGGAATCACGTTCCGCGTCCCAGAGGGCACCATGGGGGGCGGTGATGTGGTTGTCGCTGTCCCTTGTGGACGTCAAGCCCTCTGGCCACTTCTATAATGGCGACCGAAATGAGCCCGTCGACCCGTCGTGCGTTCCTCTCGACTCTTGCAGCCGCCTCCGCTCCCGCGTGGCTCTCTGTCTTTCAAGAGGTCAGAGCTGCGAACCACGAGAAGGTTCGGATCACCGACATCAAGACCATGGTGCTGCAAGGCCCGCGGACATACGTCCTGGTGCGGGTGGACACCGATGCGGGCGTTCACGGTTTCGCTGAAGCCTACGGTTCTCCCGGCTTGGGAGTCAAGGAAGAGATTCACGGCCTGAGGGAGTTGTTCATCGGCAAGGATCCTCTGCAAATCGACCGCCTCTATACGGGATATCGCTATACCGACGGCAGCGCTCATGCACAGCAGCGTGCGATGAGCGGCATTGAGATGGCCCTTTGGGACTTGGCTGGCAAGCTGCTCGACGTGCCGACTTGCAAGCTACTCGGAGGCAAGTTCCGCGACAGGGTTCGCCTCTACGATCACTCGAAACCGGACGACTTCTTCGATAAGGCCGTCCTGCGGGACTGGGCGCAGCAGGTCAAGGAGAGCCCGTTCGGGATCAACATGCACAAGTTCGGACCCCTGCGGAACAGCCCCGGCATCGACCCGGGCCGCGATCCATCCAACCGCATGCTCTCAAGCGACGAGCTGCGACGGCTGCGCCAAGGATTCGAGAACTGCCGCGAGGCACTCGGCTTCGAGCACGACATCCTGATCGGCTGCCACTGGGAATTCGACCTGCGCAGCTCGATCGACATGGCAGTCGCGTTGGAAGACGTCAAGCCGCGCTTCTTGGAGGACCCGCTTCCGGTCGCATACTCCGAGAGTTGGAAGCGGTTGGCAGAGATGTCTCCCGTGCCCATCTGCACGGGAGAGAACTGGATGCGCCGCGCCGACGCCCTGCCGTTCGTGGTCAACGCCGCGATTGACATCTTGCACCCGGACTTGCGCAACTCGGGTGGGTTTCTAGAGAACAAACGCATGGCCGATCTAGCCGACCTGTATTTCCTGCCGATGGCGAACCACAATACCGGCAGCATCGTCAATGGCATGGCGACCATCCATTGGGCTTCGACCATACGCGACTATTTTGCTTGCGAAACTGTGTTCTTCGACGGTGGCTGGATGGACGATGTCATAGTGCACGATGGGCCGCTGGCGAAGGAAGGCTTCGTCGAGGTTCCGGACAAGCCGGGCCTCGGCATCGAACTCGACCCCGATGTTGTCAAGGCCCATCTCGCCGAGGGCGAGACTTGGTGGGGCTAGGACCAGCGGAATGGAAAGAACTGGTGGCCCTGAGCGGTCTTGGGCTGCAGACCCGGGCCTGCGCCGATCCCGATCAGTCCCACGACCGGCGCAGCGACAACACCCACAGCGCGGCCGGCCCGAGCATCGCGAATCCTAAGCCCAGCGCCCCGGTTCTGGCGGACAGGCCCGCGTCGAGAAGCTGGCCCATACAGTAGGTCGACACCGAAGCGGTGGCCATGAACAGGCCCATGTCAGCCGCGAAGACCCGCCCGAGAAACTGGTTCTCGGTGTTGAGGTGCAACAGGGTTGTCGAGCACACCCAGACCAGTGCGGCGCCGCCGTGGGCCAGCACGAGGAAGAGCCCCGCTAGCGGCATCAAGAGCGTCTGGCTGAACAACATATAGCCGCAACCGGCAGCAAGGTAGCCCATCAAGACCGTCCAGCGCATGCTGTTCTGGCTCTTGCTGAATCGGCGCCCCATCACCAGGGGCCCCAAGGTCGAGCCCGTCCCTTGGAACGCGAACAGCACAGCCATCCCCAGGGCCGGGCTGTCGCCAACGGGGAAGTCGCGGCTGCCAAGAATCGTAGTCAGGACTACCCTCGCGCCCATGATCCCGAGCCCGAGCTTGAGCGTGAGCAGTGTCGCGAGGCGCCAGTCTCTGATCATGTACAGGAAGCCCTCGACGATTGGCCGAAAGCTGAGCGCGGCAAGCCACGACTGCTTGCGCAGGCCGGCCAAGTGGCGTTCGAAGGCTCGCACGCGGTACACGAACCATGCCGACAGCAAGAAGGTCGCGGAGTTCGCCACGAATACGAACTCCCGCCCGAGGTACGCAACGGCCACGCCACCCAAGGCGGCGCCCATTGTCACGGTGAGCGACCACGTCGTAGAACCGAGGGCATTCGCCGTTGGCAGTTCGTCCCGTTCGATCAAGCTGGGCAGGATCGCACTCCGTCCGGCCTCAAAGAACGCCGCCGTGCCGATCTCGAGTGTCAGCAGCAGGTAGAGCCAAGGCAGTTCTTCCTGCCGGTCGATCAGGAGCATGCAAAGCACCAAGCCGGCGCGGAACAGGTCGCTCACCAGCATCACCTTGCGGCGACTCAGCCGGTCGTTGGCCGCTCCGGCCGTGGGGCCCAGCAGCATCATGGGCAGGATCTGCAGGATCGCGGCCCAGGCCACCAACTCGGCACGGCCGCTCAGCTCGAGGATCATCGAGTAGATCGCGACCGAGTAGAACCAGTCGCCCGAGCCGCTGATTAGCTGCGCGATCCAGACCCTGCGGAAGTTGGGCGAGTGCCTCAGCAGTTGAGCGTAGCCGCGCAGGGAGACCTGGGACGCCACTTCCGCAGACTCTCACGCCGAATACAGGCCGGTGCGTTCCTTAGCGCGCCGGACGGTCTCCGCAGCGATGGGAGCGACGCGCTCGGCGCTGCTTCGCAACACGGCGCGCAGATGGGTGCGGTCGTCCATCAGCTCGTTGTAACGTCGCTGGATCGGTTCCAACTTGGCGCTGATCATCTCGCTGACCTCGCCCTTGAGGGCACCGTAGCGCATGTCCGCGAAGTGACTCTGCATCTGCGAGTCAGTCCAGTCGCTGAAGGCTTGGAAGATCGTCAGCAGGTTGGCGACGCCGGCTCCCGGCTTGGCCCAGTTCACGGCCGGCTGAGAGTCCGTTACAGCCCGGCCGATCAGCTTCTTGACGCGTCCGGGTGGATCGAGCAGGCTGATGGAGTGGTTGGGAGAGTCCGTCGATTTGCTCATCTTCTTGGTGGGATCGTCCAGACCCATGATGCGCGCTCCGACAGTCGGGAGCTTGGTCTCGGGCACGATGAACGTCTTGCCGTACAGCTTGTTGAAGCGCTGCGCAATGTTGCGCGTCAGTTCCATGTGCTGTGATTGGTCGTCTCCCACCGGAACCGCCTTGGCTTGGTACAGCAAGATGTCCGCTGCCATCAATACGGGATAGAGGAATAGCCCGGTGCCCACCGAATCCTGGCTGGCGTCGGCCTGCAGCGTCTTGGCCTTGAACTGCGTCATGCGATTGAGCCAGCCGAACGGGACCGTGCAGGTGAAGATCCAGGCCAGCTCGACGTGGGAGGGGATCTGCGACTGCACGAAAACCGCCGACTGCTTCGGGTCCAGACCAGCTGCTAAGTACAAGGCCGCCACCTGCTCGCAGCTCTCCCGCAGGGTCTTGGGATCTTGCGGAACCGTGATGGCGTGCTGGTCTACGATGCAGAAAATCGGCTCGTAGTCGTACTGGATTTCCGCCCAGTTGCGCAGCGCACCCAAGTAGTTGCCGATGTGCAGCGCACCGGTGGGCTGCATGCCCGAAAAGATCCGCGGCTTCATGTGTGGACGGGGATTTTCCATTCTATCGCTTGCCCTCCGATGGGCTCGGGACGGGCACAAAGCGACTCTGGAGGTGCGGTTCACGCTGGACATCCGGAAAACAAGCCCACGGACAGCGCATCGAACCTGTTCGTCGCGAGGGCTCGACGGACCGCGAACTGGGCCATGTCCAAGCGTGTCAGCGTCCCATAGCCCGATCCTGTGCCTGCGCTTGGCCGCCGTCCATCGGAACAGCCGTTCTGGCCGGGTTCAGCCGGTCTCGCGCGTCCCTGATGTAGAATGATGACCAAAGCGTCATACTGCGGCTAGAGGATCGCCGGTGCCCTGCCCGCCTCTAGCTACTGCCACATCGTGGACTTCGACCAGCTACATACCTTCCTCGAGATCGTCCGCCTAAACAGCTTCTCCAAGGCGGCCAAGACTTGCTACCGCACCCAACCTGCGATTAGCGCGCAGATCCGCCAGATGGAGCAGGAGCTGGGCACGCAGCTGTTCGACCGCTTCGGGAGCCGTATCACGCTAACGGTCGCCGGCCGCACCTTCGCCGAATACGCGAGGAACATACTCGACCTGCGGCGCCAGGGGTTTGACGCAGTGCGCGAACTCGAGCACGTGCCCAAGGGCGAGATGAGCATCGCCGCCAACGAGGCGACGTGCATCCATGTGCTGCCGGGCGTGTTCGCACGCTACAAGGAACAGTTCCCGGAAGTGCGGATCCAAGTCGTCCGCGCCTACGGCGCCGATACCATCGAGTCGGTGGTGGACAATTCCGTGGACTTCGGCGTGACACAGCTGCCACTGCAGGAAAAGAAACTTGAAGTGGTCCAGATCTACTCCGATGAGATCCGGCTCATGACCAGCGCCAATCACCGGCTCGCGCGCAAGAAGACGATTGGCCCGGAAGAGATCGTGGAGGAAGACCTGCTGCTGCCGAAGGCCGGGCGCACGCGCACCCGTATCAACGAATACCTAGACCCTTTCGAGGACAAGGTGCACATCTCGATGGAACTGGAATCGAGCGAGATGCAGAAGCGCTTCACCGAGGCCGGCCTCGGCGTGACCTTCATGGCGGTCACAAGCGCCCGTGAGGAGCTCGTCTCGGGCCGCTTGAGGGCCATTCGGCTGCTGCCGCTGCCGATGATTCGAACGATCGGGCTGATTTACCGCAAGGACAAGGCGTTATCGCTGGCATCTCTGGGTTTCATCAAGCTAGTCAGTGAGTTCGCGGCCAAGACCGGCCTAGGACTGCCTGCGGTGAGGACTGCGTCATGAAGTGGGTCATGAAGACCTCCCGCCTGATCGTCGGGACAGGAGATGGGAACCAAGCGTACAGTTCGCTGAAGCAGTGCCCGCCGGAGGTCTTGAGCCGTTTCAAGGACAACGCAGTCGGCCCCAATGCCTGCACCATAGTGATCACGAACCGCGAAGCGCTCGAGGCGATTCGTAGCCGAGCCATCGAGGCACCGGGCAGGATCGAACAGGCCGAGCCAACCGAATCACCGGAGGAAACGGCCCGCGAGAAGTTCACGATGCCGCGGTGGCAAGTTCTAGCGGGTAGTGCGCTCGCAACGGTCGCGCTGCTCACCGCTCTGCTGGTGTGGGCAATGCACGGCTGAGCACAGCCGGTAGCACTGTCCCATCGGAAGGCTCTCCCGTCCGTCCGGCTGGGCATCCGTTTGATGCCACTACTAGTGATATCATGATGTCACCATTATGATGGTGCGAACCCAGATATCCTTGACGTCGGAACTACACGCGCAGGTTCGCGCACGCGCATCCGAATGCGGGGTCTCGTTTGCCGAGTACATTCGCCGACTTGTAACCCGAGATCTAATCGAACCGCCGCGAAGTGTTGACCGTTCTCTGGTCTTCGATCTCGGTTCGACCGGGGGAAGCGATATCGCCTCGGAGAAGGATCGGATGATAGCGGACGCGATGAGCGCTGGGAAACGTCACCATTCCGACTAGCCATGAGTGCCTTTGTGGACAGCTCGGCTTGGTATGCCGCCGCTGATCGGGGAGACCGGTGCAACAGCGCCGCAAAGAGATTGCTCCAGACATCCGAGCCTTTGGTCACGACAGATCACGTTGTGATCGAGACTTGGCGTCTCATCCACCACTTCATCTCCGCCCACGCGGCGAACACGTTTTGGGGCGGCCTGCGACGCGGTGTCGCAACCATCGAGCAGACGACCGGTGCAGACCTCGAAGCCGCATGGTCGATCGGGGAACGTTTTCCTGACCAAGACTTCTCACTAGTTGATCGCACATCCTTTGCGGTCATGGAACGGCTCGGCATCTCGCGCGTGATCTCATTCGATAACGACTTCGCGGTCTTTCGGTACGGGCCCAATCTCAGGAACGCGTTCGAACTTCTCCGATAACGGGTCGTCCTGGGTCCCGTGCCTGGCTGCGGGCGGCAGTGCGCACAACATCATCGGTTCGCCGGGTGACCCTCAGCCCCCGCCCGGCGAAGGTGGCACATCGAGGCCCACCCGGCCGGCTGCAGCTTCGCCTGCGGGGTGCCTAGTTCCAGCCCCTCTCGAATGGCTAGAGCCCCGCACTCTCAACGTCGTAGGATGGGATAGTCATGCATTTAGTCTGCGTACAAGCCTCCGACGGCGTGCAGTTTCCAGGCGTTGTCGTCGGCAACGACATCTACGACCTCTCCTCGATATGCGCCGATGTTACGGGCTTCCTGCGAGATCAGGAGCGCTTGACCCCGATTGCCCGCAACCTGATCGCCGCGAGCGAGCCCACCACGCAGTTGGACAAAGCAAGACTCTGCGCCCCGATACCGCGCCCCGGCAAGTTCATCTGCATCGGCCTCAACTACAGGGACCATGCAATTGAGTCCGGCATGGCGATTCCCGAGATCCCGACGGTGTTCACCAAGTACGACAACGCGGTGTGCGGCTGTTGCCAGCCGATCGTGCTCCCAGCCGCGTCGAGCCAAGTGGACTACGAGGCCGAACTGGCCTTCGTCATCAAGAAGGAGGCCAAGCACGTCAAGGCCAGCGACTGGCGCGAGTATGTGGGGGGCTACACCTGCGTGAACGACGTCAGCGCGCGAGACTTCCAACTCGCGACCTCGCAATGGACCATCGGCAAGACATTCGACACGTTCGGGCCGATGGGACCGTGCCTGGTCACGGAGGACGAGATCGAGGATCCGGGCAAGCTCCGAATCTGGCTCGATCTGAACGGCGAGATCATGCAGGATTCAAACACCGAGCAGCTTGTGTTCGGCATACCCGAACTGCTCGAGTACCTTTCGGTGGTGATGACGCTGAACCCGGGAGACGTCGTGTCGACCGGGACGCCGCCGGGCGTCGGCATGGCCCGCAAGCCACCGGTTTATCTCAAGCCGGGCGATGTCTGCAAGGTAGGAATCGAGGGTGTCGGCGTGCTGGTCAACGAATGCGTCGCGGAGGACGCCTGACACGGGTCCGGGCGCTCGCGACCAGCCTGTAAGTCCAACCTAAGACAACATCACTGCTGCTTGGCAGCCGCGATCCGGGCCTTGGCTCTGGCCAGCGCCTTCTGAGCGCGATCCACGTCAATCTCGAACGAGGACAGCTGAAGGCGCTCGTCCGCGCGTTCCAGCGCCTCGCGGGCACGCTCGGCGTCGATCTCGTCGGCGCGCTCCGCCTTCTCGGCAAGGACGCGGACACGGTCGGGCAAGATCTCCACCGCCCCGCCATCGATGGCCAAGTGATCTTCCCTTCCGTGCGTCACGGCGTATGTCAGTACGCCGGTACCGACTTCAGCCAGAAACGGCGCGTGTCCGGGCAGCACGCCGGCATAGCCAGTGGTGAGCGGTAACTGGACCGAGACCGTATCCTCGTTCAGCACGAGCCTGTCCGGAACTGCGACCTCTAGCCGTATCGTGTCTTCGGGCATGGGAAGCGCTTGGGGGCCGCACGCGGCCTGCCCTAGCGGAGCGTCTGCCGCAAGTGAGGAAACCCCGCGCCCTGCGGCTGTTCGCAACTCTTAGTTTAGCTTGCCCGAGAGCACGCGACCGTACCGAGGCAGCGCACCGACACCGGAGCGCGCTGGCAAGGCCCGGACCTAGGCGTGGGGGCTAGCGACAGCGCGTACCGGGCCCTCCTGTAGGCTAGGTGCATGTCCCGAGGTGCCTCCCCGGACCATCCGATCCACGAGCTGATCTCCGAACGCTGGAGCCCCTACAGCTATTCGAACCGGCCGGTGCCGCAAGCAGACCTGCTATCCATTTTCGAGGCAGCTCGATGGGCCGCCTCCTCGTTCAACGAGCAGCCGTGGCGGTATATCTTCGCAACCCGTGACAGCACAGATGACTTTGAAAGAATCCTGAGCTGCCTGCTCGAAGGCAACCGGACCTGGGCGAAGGAGGCCCCCGCTCTCGCCCTAGGTTGCATCCGCCGGACCTTCTCCCGCAACAACAAGCCCAACCGCGTAGCGCAGCACGACCTCGGCCTGGCCTCCGCGAGCCTCAGCCTCGAGGCGACAAGTCGCGGAGTCTACGTGCACCAGATGGCCGGATTGATGCCCGAAGAGGCCCGCGATGTGTTCGGGATTCCCGAGGGATTCGAAGCAGTCACCGCGCTCGCACTGGGATACCGGGCCGAACCCGGCACGAGCGATCCCAGTCTGCTCGCCAGGGACGAACGCCCGAGGACGCGCCGTCCGCTAGACGAGTTCGTGTTCGGCGGAACGTGGGGCAGGCCGGGTCTGGCATCGAACCGGTGAGACTGTAGGCCGGGCACGGCCTCGCATACTCTCGCGATCTCGGATTTGCCGCTTATCGAAAGCCCGCTAGACGGCTCCGTAGGCCAACATTGCGTCCGCGATTTTCACGAAGCCTGCGACATTCGCGCCCCGAACGTAGTTGATCCAGCCCTCTTCCTGCCCGTGCTGCACGCACTTTTCGTGGATGCTCTTCATGATCTGCTCGAGGTGCTCGTTCACCTGCTCCCTCGACCAAGAGATCCGCAGCGCGTTCTGGCTCTGCTCCAGGCCCGAAACCGCCACGCCACCGGCATTTGCCGCCTTGGCGGGTCCGAACAAGATCCGGGCATCTAGGAACTGCTGCATGCCGTCATGGTCCGTGGGCATGTTGGCCCCCTCGCAGACTCCGACCACGCCGTTGCCCAGCAGGGCCTTCGCATCCATTTCGCGAAGCTCGTTCTGGGTAGCGGAAGGAAATGCCAAATCGCACGGAACATTCCAGGGACGCTCCCGCTCGTAGAAATCACAGCCAAACTCCTCGGCATACTCCCGGATCCGACCGCGCCGGACAGTCTTGAGCTCCTTGAGCCATTCGAGTTTCTCGGGACCGATGCCGTCGGGGTCGTGGACGAACCCTCCCGAATCGGAAGCGGTCACGACCTTGGCGCCCAGCTGCGTCAGCTTTTCGATGGTGTGAAGGGCGACGTTTCCCGAGCCGGACACGACGGCTGTCTTGCCCTTGATTCCATCGCCGCGAGCGGCCAGCATCTCGCGCATGAAGTAGACACTGCCATAGCCTGTGGCCTCGGTGCGGACCAGACTCCCGCCAAATGCGAGCCCTTTGCCAGTCAAGGTGCCTGTAAAGCGATTGGCGAGGCGCTTGTACATCCCGAACATGTAGCTAATCTCTCGCTCCCCGACTCCGATGTCCCCGGCCGGCACATCGGTGTCCTCGCCAATGTGCCGCGAGAGTTCGACCATCAGCGAGTGGCAGAAACGCATCACTTCGCGGTCGGTCTTGCCCTTCGGGTTGAAGTTCGACCCGCCCTTGCCTCCTCCCATCGGCAGGGTCGTCAGGCTATTCTTCAGAACCTGCTCGAACCCCAGGAATTTCAGGACGCTCAACGTCACGGACGGGTGAAACCGCATCCCGCCCTTGTACGGACCGATCGAATTGTTGAACTGGACGCGCCAAGCGCGGTTCGCGCGGAGGTTGCCGTGCCGGTCCTCCCAGGTCACGCGGAAGATGACGATCCGGTCGGGCTCGGTCATCCGTTCCAAGATCTGGTCCTTCCCGTATTCCGGATTCTCGTGGCAGAACGGAATGATCGACTGCGCGGACTCCTCGACCGCTTGATGGAACTCTGTCTCGCCCGGATTCCGCCGACGAAGGCCATGCATGAAGTGGTCGATGTCTGCCTGGATAGCCGCTGAAGCCTGGTTCGTCATGCTGAATTCACGCTGCTCTCGGCGCCTGTATTAACTGTGACGGATTGCTGGTGGTGTAGCGGGTACAGCTTGGTAGCATAGGCGCGACACGCACCGCTGCTATGCTGCCGAACGCTATGCTCCGCCAGATCCTGCTGACCGTCCTGATCACATGCACCGCACTCGTTGCCCCAGCCGCCGAGCTGCCCACAGCCGACCCGGAATCGGTCTGGATGTCTTCTGCGCGGCTCGAACGAGTCAGCCTCTGGCTGGACGAAATCGTGCAGGCGAAGCAGGCTGCGGGGTTCGTGACCCTCGTTTCGCGGCACGGCAAGGTGGTGCATCATCGGGCGACCGGCACCAAGGGCATGGATGAGTCCGACGCCATGCCGCTTGACGCGCTGTTCGACATTGCCTCGATGACGAAGCCGATCACGGCTGCGGCTGCGCTGATGCTGCTGGAGGAGGGTCGGTTCACGCTCGGGGAGCCGGTGTCCAAGCACTTGCCGGAGTTTGCCGATCCCATGATTGCCGCTGATGCAGGCGGCCCGACGCCGGCCAAGCGGACCATGACGATCCGGCACTTATTCACGCACACGTCCGGCGTGCGCGACCCTCGCGGTCGAGCTGAGACGTACGCCTTCTCGACGATGGACGCCTACATGAAGGAGTTCTCGCAGCTTCCACTGCAAGCCGAGCCCGGATCGCGGTGGATCTACGGCGACTCGCTGGACGTGCTGGGATACCTCGTGGAGCGATTGTCTGGCCAAGGATTGGATACGTTCCTCCAAGAGCGGGTCTTTGATCCGCTGGGAATGGCGGACACCCACTATTGGCCGCCAGCCAGAAAGCAGGACCGCCGGGCGCTGCTGGTCGTGGATGGCGAGGACGACCCCACCAGGGTGTCCCGCGAACCGCTCGAAGCCGGGAAGTCGAAGACATTTATCGCTGGAGCTAGCGGCCTGCACACGACGGCGGCAGACTACTGGCGCTTCTGCCAGATGTTACTTGACGGCGGGACACTGCAGAACAAGCGCCTGCTGGGACCCCGAACGGTGAGCTGGATGGCGCAGAATCACCTGGAACAAGGAACGGATTTCAGGCCAGGGCTGGGCTACGGCCTGGGAGTCGCGGTCGTCACGGACCGGGCCAAGCTGGACTACCCGTACTCGGAGGGTTCGTACTACTGGGGCGGATCCCAAGGCACCGTCTTCTGGATCGACCCGAGCGAACAACTCATCGGGATCCTGATGGTGCAGGTCCGTCCCGGCGGCGCACTCAAGCTTCGGGAGAAATTCGCGGCTCTTGTCTACTCGGCGATCCTGAAGTAATCGCCTCGGGCACTAGCGAATCCCAGTGCCGAACGGAGATCGCTGACAAGGGCATGGCGATCGAAGCGGCCCCGACTTGGCGTGATACGCTTGGCCAAGCAATGGTCACAGTCATGGACGGCGGGATGGGACGAGAGCTCATCCGCCGGGGCGCGGCGCTGCGATCCGGTCTATGGTCAGCGACGGCGCTGATCGACGCTCCCAGAGTAGTGGTGGAAGTTCACCGGGACTTCATCGCAGCCGGTGCCCGCATCATTACAACGAACAGCTATTCGTGCGTACCCAGCTACTTGGGCAAGACAGGCGAATCCCACCGCTTCGCCGAGCTGGCAGGGTTGTCCGGCCAACTTGCTCGGGAGGCCGCGGACGGATCGGCGGAACCTGTCCTGGTCGCTGGCAGCTTGCCGCCGCTCGATGAGAGCTACCGGCCCGACCTCGTGATCGATGATTCCGAAGCGCAGCCGATCTATGCCGCGCTGGCACGGGAGCTGCAACCCCACATAGACCTATTCCTGTGCGAGACCATGTCCTGCATCCGCGAATCGCGCAATGCCGCCGAGGCAGCTTTGGCCGCCGGAGCCGCCCGAAGCCTCCCGGTATACGTGTCCTGGACGCTCGACGAAGAGCCCGGAACAGGCCTGCGCAGCGGGGAGAGGATCCGAGATGCGCACGCGGCTCTCGCGGACCTGCCGCTTGCGGGCTTCCTGTTCAACTGCACCCATTCCGATGCGATCGAGGACGGCATCGAGCAGATCAGCCAGTTGACTGATCTGCCCACCGGAGGTTACCCGAATCGCTTTAACGTGCCGAAGGGATTCACCCTAGACGGCGAGATCTCAGTGCAGGCACGGGCAGATTTCGAGACCGAACAATTCGTGCGCGCGACGCAGCGCTTCATTGACCGAGGCGCCAGCTTCGTCGGCGGTTGTTGCGGAATCGGCCCGGAGGACATAGCCGCCCTTGCTGAACATCTTTCTCGGGCGGACATGCTGGCACCTTGAAGCCGGCGTAGCCAACCGCCCGAATTGGATGGATGGCGAGGTGATCGCCACACTCCAGCACTAGGGGTCGGCCCTCGGCAGGCGAATGCGCGATCATGGATGGAATCTGGGATTTCAGCCCACACGCGAACTTACGGGAACGGGAACTCAAGGATGGCACAGGAACTTTCGAGACGTCATTTCTTCTTTGGCAGCCTCCTGGCAGGAGCGGTTCCAGCCGCCGGCTACGGGGCTGTCCCATCGCTCAAGGCGCTGGGATACAAGTCTCCGAACGAGAAGCTCAACATAGCCTCGATCGGCGCTGGCGGCAGGCCGGCACTTGTATTGACGCAGTGCGGGACACAGAACGTCGTCGCCCTTGCCGACGTGGACTGGGACCGCGGGGCCGAGGGGTTCGCGTACTGGTCGAAGACCGCGAAGTACAAGGACTATCGGGTCATGCTCGACAAGTCCGGCAAGGACATCGACGCCGTTGTGGTCGGCACTCCCGACCACATGCATGCCGCTTGCGCACTCGCCTGCATGCAGGCTGGCAAGCACGTCTACGTCGAAAAGCCGCTCACCCGCACGGCTTGGGAGGCACGGTTTCTCAAAGAGGCCGCCGCAAAGTACGGCGTGGCAACCCAGATGGGCAACCAGGGGTACTCCCACGACGCGACGCGCGTTGCGTGCGAGATCCTATGGTCCGGCGAGATCGGCGACGTGACCGAGGTGCATGCCTGGATGCGTCCCGCAATCTGGCCCCAGGGTATGCGCGGCGTTGCGGCTCCAAGCCCGGTGCCGGAGACGCTTGACTGGGATCTTTGGCTCGGCGGCGCTGCCGAGCGTCCGTTCACGGCCGGCGATGAAGACTATCGGCAGTTCGCGAGCGCTCGTGCCGACAGACTCGGCCGCGTCAGGATTCCGCGACGGCCCGCCAGGCGGGCGCAGGGCGAGGCCGCTAGGGACGCAGGCCCAGCGCGGCCGCAAGGAGGTGGGTTCGACACGTCGAAGTTCGGCTTCTATCTTCCGTTCAACTGGCGCGGCTTCCATGACTTCGGCTCCGGCCTGATCGGCGACTGGGGCATTCACATCCTGGGGCCTGCTAACTGGGGGCTGCAACTGGGGCCGGAAAGCCTGCTCAGCGTCGAGTGCCTCCACAAGGATTCCTCGCCTGCGTTCACGTTTCCGGACGAGCTGACGCTACGGTACGATTTCGCGGCGCGGCGCAATATGCCGCCGGTGTCTGTCTACTGGCACAACACCAAGGGAGACGCCTATCTGCCGGAGGGCATGACGGCGGCACAGGCCCGCAAGATCCCCGGGCAGGGGCCGCAAGTCGGCCCAACCGGGGGGAGGCGCACCGGATTCCCGGGGTCGCCGGATAGCAGCGGCTACAACTGCATCTTCGTGGGTTCCAAGGGGCACCTCGGCACCAGTGGCCGCGGCGAAGGTGTCGGATTGCTGCCTGGCTCTCGGTGGGCCGACTACAAGCTGCCGCCGGCGTTCCTGTCACGCTCCCCTGGAGCTTCCACGGGCAGTAACACCACCGCCCATGTGCACGACTGGATTCGCGCGTCCAAGGGAGGGACGCCGGCTTGCTCCAACTTTGATCTGGCCGCGCCATTCACGGAGTGGCTGGTGCTCGGAGCAGCCGCCTCGCATTTCGAGGGTAAGCTCACGTGGGACAACGAGGCCGGCAAGTTCAGCAACGATGAAGAGGCGAACGGGTGGGTCAAGCCCCAGTTCCGAAAGGGATGGGAGCTGCGCTTGTAGCCGATTCCGGACCCATCGCCGGCCGTCACGGCACAGAGCCGGCCCTCCCTGCCCTGACAACAGGGCTCTCTCCCTCTCCGCGCAGGAACTGCTCGATCGAGTTCGCGTAGTAGCGCAGGATGCGCTCGGCATCGCTGCGAGCGCTGTAAAGGCCGTCGTGTTCGTCGACGATGCGCCGCAGCAGGAGCCCTCGCAATCCGACCGTGATCGCGTAGTCTTGGTCGGCCCGCGGGATGTGGACATAAGCGCCGGACTGCTGGGCTTCGTCGATGAGGCTCTGCACGTGCGCTTTGATCTCAAGGCCGCTGAGCCGCTTGTCCAGGTGCCGCACGAACACAGTGGCAACCAAGGGAACCGGCAGGACTGGGATCGTGGCCGCCACCGCCTGAAGCAGTTCGTCTCCGAGCTGGCGGACTGCGACGGTGCGGGCGCCCGGATCCAGCGACCGGAAATCCAGCCCTCGTGCCCGCGCATACGACCGCATCGATACTGGCGATCCGAAATTTACGCAGGCGTAGCCGAACCGATACCAGCCGCCTCGCAGCATCAAGCCCATGTTCTTCGCAACAAAACGGAGAAAGTAGCGAGCAGCACGCACTCTGCCCCGCGGGGCAGTTCCGGGTTCAAGGTCCTCAAGGAGCGAGCGGTCCTCAAGGACGCGGTCATAGTTGAGCCCGACAGGGATGAAGACAAGATCACGGCGGCCATCAGGATCGAATGCCGACAACATGTAAGAGATCAGGCCGAGCTTGGGCTCGCGCAGCAGGCCGTCGCGGCTGAGCCCGCCCTCCGGATAGACGGCCTGCACGACTCCGCCCTCTGTCGCCATCTGCACATAGCGCGCCAGCACTCGGCGGTAGAGCCGGTTGCCGGACTGGCGGCGGACAAAGTACGCGCCAAGCGAGCGTATCAGCGCCCTTAGCGGCCAGACCCGGGCCCACTCGCCAACCGCGTAGCTGAGCGCGGTTCTGCTCGCGACCATGTACGCGACGATCACGTAGTCCATGTTGCTGCGATGGTTCATCACGAACACGATGCTGGCATCGGGTTCGATCCTCGAGAGCGCCTCGTGGTCGGTATAGCCTAGTCTCATGCGATACAGGACCTGCGCGGTTCGGTGCGCCACGCGATACGCGATCCGGAAGTAGGCATAGGCATTGAACGACGGCACGATCTCGCGAGCGTAGCCCTCGACCTCGCGCAACAGGTCGTCGCGCGACTGTCCAGTTTCCCGGCAGTGGGCGGCCAGTGCTTCTTGCACGGCAGGGTCGTTCGTCAGCCGGTCGATCAGCACCCGTCTCCTCGTGCGGTGAAACGCAGGAATGCCGAGCTGAAGGCGTGTATTCAGCTGGTCAACCATGCGGTTGACCCGACCGCGGATCAACCTGCGGACGCACGGGATCAGGATCCGGTCAAGCACGGCCCAAATAGCCAGCGCGGCCAAGGTGGCGGCCAGCCACATCGGAATCGAGACTGTCTCGGTCATTCGTTCAGCCGGTATCCACGAACCAACCAACTGACTCTCGGCACCGGTCCTGCTCGTCCCAAGAGAACCGTCGCTGGTACGGGCGCGGGCCTCTCGCCCGAGGTCAACATCGTACCGCTTGGCGCGTCTATCGCCGCGCAGCGACGGCACAGGCTAACGGAGCGTTTCACCGCTCATCACGGCGCCTCTCGGGGTAACCAACACCGCTTCAGGCCAGCCATTGTTTACAGCAACCATGGAGACCCGCAGCAAATTGAATCGGCGTGAATTCTTGGGCACTGCCGCCCTCGCGAGCTCGGCACTGGGAGCGGGCGCCGCCTTCGGCGCGGCTGCCACGCCAGAGACGCTGGTCGCTCAGCTGCACCAGAGCCTCACGTCGGAACAGGCCGAAACCATGGTGCTGCCGTTCGACAGTCCGCTGCGCTCGCGGGTAGAGAACAACTGGCACATCACGGACGCTCGGGTGGGCCGCTTCTTCAATCCCGACCAGCAGGCTCTGATCGAGCAGATCTTCATGGATCTGCACGCGCCGGAATTCGCCGACTCGCTCAGGAAGCACGTCAGGGACGACTTCGGCAGCGTGCGCAACCTTTCCGTGGCGCTGTTCGGAACGCCGGGTTCGGGAAAGTTCGAGTTTGTCATCACCGGCCGGCACTGCACGGCCCGTTGCGATGGGGATTCGGTGGGAGGAGCCGCCTTTGGCGGACCGATCTTTTACGGCCATGAAGGCGAGAGCTTCTATGAGAAGCCGACGCATCCGAACAACGTGTATTGGTTTCAGGCGCAGCAAGCGAACGAAGTATTTCGCGCTCTAGACGGCAAGCAGCGGGCGCTGGCCTTGCGGCCCAGGGCGCCGCGCGAGCGCAGCGTGCATACCGTCGTGCCGTCTGCTTCCCCGGACGGCTTGCCGGTGTCGGAGATGTCCGCAGACCAGCGGGGATTGGTGAACCAGACTCTGAGCGATCTGCTCTCGCCGTTCCGCAAGCGCGACCGAGACGAGGCCATGCGTCACATCGAGGCCGCCGGCGGCGTGGAAAAGCTGACGATGGCCTTCTATCAGAACCAGGACCTCGGCAACGACGGCGTGTGGGACGTTTGGAAGCTGGAGAGCCCGACGATGATCTGGTATTTTCGCGGGTCGCCCCACGTGCATGTCTGGGTCAACGTCCAAGAGAACCCCGGCTGGACGCCCCCGGACGGCTCCTCGAGCAGTTGGTGGCAGAGCCTCGTCGGCGCCTAGCCCCGCTGCCAGGGCCTCAGCGGCCCTGCAATTGCAAGAGTGCCTGCCTTGCGGCAGCGTGTTCGGGACTGCGCTCCAGCAGTTGCCGCAGCACCTGTCTGGAACTCTCGTAGTCGCCTCGGTCGGCATGCAGGCGTGCCAAGTTCATATAGGACGTAGCGAAGTCCGGCGCTTGCTCGATCCCGAAGCGGAGTGCGGCGATGGCATCCCCGACCTGGCCGAGCTGGACGTACAGGATCGCTAGGTTGTTGATGGCCTCGATGTGATCGCGCCGGTTCTCGATCGCCTGCTGGAAGCGTGCGCGAGCGTCGTGCAGGCGCCCCTGTTTGGCCAAGACAAGGCCGAGCTGGTTCGCCGCTTCGGCGTCAGCGGCATCCAGCTGTAGGGCCCGGCGCAGCAGCCGCTCCGCCTCGGGCGAATCGCCGAGGCGGCTCCGCGCCTGCGCCGCGTTGACCAGTGCGTACGGAAGGTCCGCATTGAGGTCCAAGGCGCGCTGAAAGTGCTCCGAGGCAGCCAAGAAGTCCTCGCGGGCCATGGCTAGGCCGCCCAGGTTGTTCCAAAGCTCGGGCGAGTCGCTCTTCAGCGATACCGCCCGCTCGAGCCAGGTCTCGGCCTCGGAGAGATTGCCCGCCTGAAGCTCGATCTGGCCGATCGCAAGCCATGCCTTGAAGTTGCCCCCGGGCACCGTCGCCGCTTCGCGCAGATACGGCAGCGCGAGGGCCGGGTAACCCGCCTGCAAGAATGCCGATCCCATGCGGAAGTGGTTCCTCGTGCCGGAACTCATGTAATAACGCCCTTCAAACGGCAGGCCTGCCCCGCGGGTGCGAGAGAGAAGGCGTTCGCGATCACTCCGGAGTTCCTCCTCGCTCGGGAGGCCGGGATAGACCTTGTGAACCTTGCTCTGGGAGTCGATCAGCATCACGAGCGGCAGCCGGAGTCCGGTCCGGTAGTCGAACAGATACCTCCTGAAAATCGCGAAAGCGGCAGCTTGATCCGGCGGCGCGACGCTCAAGTCGACGACTTTGAACGGCACCGTCGACGGAGCTGTGGCCAGTCCTCCGTCGGTCAGGACCAGAAATCCCGGCTCGGCGGGCTCGGGCAGCGGTACGGGGTCCACCAGCCAAGTAGGCTCGAACACGAGGCGGTTGTCAGGCTCGAGCGGCCGAACAGGCCGTGCCGGACCGCTAGCCGCTGCCAAGGGAGTAACTTGGGGGTCGGAATCGCCTTCGCGAACGCGGTAGCGATGTCCCGCCGCCAAATCTTCGAAGGCCTGTCGGCCTCCCGACGGCCAATGGACCGTGACCTTGCGGGCAATCTCCTGCTCGCCGAGTCCGAATGACAGACGCTTGGTGTGCTGGGAAACGTAGCCGGAACCGGCCGACAGCGACTGGGCATGCGTTCCGCCGTCGGTTTCCACCTTGACGATAGCCCCGATCGCGTCGCGGTTGGAGCGAGTGCCCTCCAGCTCGAGCACCAAGGGCTTGCGACCACCGGCGGAGTCGTTGCGGAAGGCCCGCAGCTGCAACCCGAGGCGACTCTTGAGCAGCAAGTCAGGACTGCCATCGCCGCTAAGGTCGGTCACTGCGAAAGCCCGGCTGTCGGCAGGCAGGTCAAGCCCGGAGATCCCGGAAAAATCGCGGTATCGTCCCCCGCGCCGAGCGTAGAAGACGTTTGGCTCGTTGCCGTTCCAGCTATAGTCTTCGCGGACCATTTGATTCAGGCAGTTCCAGCCCGTCTCGTAATCGGGCATCGGCGTGGTGTCCGAGGCGGATTGCGCCACGACCCGACGCCAGAAGAAGCTGCACAGGTCCTTGTCCGGCGAATGCGTGATCATCCCGGCGGTCACGAGAATCTCGGGGGTGCCGTCCAGATCGAAGTCAAATCCGTCGCCGGACCACGACCAGCGGCCCATCTCCACTCCTTCCCTCGCCGCGCTGTACTCGAGCGATCCTCCGCCGCGATTGCGGTACAGCGAATTGCCTTTCGTGTGACCGTGGAACGCTTCCGGCGTGGCACCGTCCCGAACCGGCCCGAACCCCGGATCGCGAGCCACGCGCTGTCCGGCGGCGGTCCACATGTTCGTGACATACAGGTCCAAGCGCCCGTCGCCGTCGTAGTCGAACCAAGCCGCGCTCATGCCCGGACCGATGTCCTGCACGCCCTTCTCGTCGGCAATGTCCCGGAAGCGTCCGTCCGAGTACTTGTAGAGATTATTCCGGCCAAAGTCGTTGGCAACGTAGAGCTCGGGCCAGCCGTCCTCGTCATAGTCGCACCATGCGGCGGCGAAGCTGTAGCGGTCGTTGTTCTCGCCGAATCCCGACTCCGCCGTCACGTCCACGAAAGCGCCGCCTCCGTCGCTTTGCAGCTCGTTGCGAAACAAGAAGTTCGGCGGCCCGTTCTGCGCGTCGTGATAGGGCGAGGGATAGCGGTACTGATCCTCGCTCTGGAAATACAGGTACGAGCACAGGTACAGGTCCAGCTTGCCATCGCGATCATAGTCGGCGGCTGCCATGCCCGCGAACGTGCCCAGGGCCCGCTGATCGAACCGGAAGGCGTTCTCGCGGAAGCGAAATCGGCCCGAGCCATCGTTGAGGAATAGCAGTGGCCCGGCGGATGTAAGCACGATCAAGTCTTGGAGCCCCAGGTTCCTCAAGTCTAGGAACAGCGCTTGGGCCGTGTTGTCCAAGACTCCGACTCCCGCCTCTTCCGTGATGTCGGCCCAGGTCCCGTCCGCCCCCCTGCTGTAGAGCCGGTTTGGCAATCCGCCCGGCTGGCACACGTACAACTCGTCCCAGCCGTCACCGTCGATATCGCCGACCGCGACACCTTGGTTGCCGTAGATTCCGATGCCGGAGGCCGGATCAAGCCTTGAGCGCCAGTAGGGAACGCCCCTGGCGAGCTGGTCGCGAAACGAGTCGAGGTGGCCAAACATTTCCGCCGTGACGTCGGCGAACAAGGGCCGTGGGGACTTCGTGACGGTTTCAGCGATAGGTTCGAATCTGGAGAGCCGGTCGCCCGACCATTGCATGCGCCACTGGCCCACGCGATATTCGAGGCCGGCTGCAGTTTCCGAGGCGACTTCGAATCGCACAACGTCGTCTGGGAGCGCGTGAAATCCGGCCCGCCGCACTTTGCCGAGCGCGGCGGCCCAGCGCCGCAGGCCGGTGGCAAAGCCTTCCGAGCCAGGGCCGAAGCGCGCCTCGAGCACCTGCCCTTCCCCGACGTATTCCAGCGGCATCGGGGACGGGCCGCGGAAGCCTTGCGCCAGCGGGAGCTCACCGTCAGGCAGCATCGCAGCCAGAGCCCGCTCGATTCTCATTCCCTCCGCTTCCAGTTCGAAGGCGTCGCCGGCAGGATCGACCAAGCCTCGCAGGTCGTCGCAAGGCCCGGGCTCGCGGAACTGCACCGGAAACTCTTCCGCTGCCGGTAGCGGGCTCGGTCGGAATGCGGCGCCGACCGTCAGCCAAGCCAGGAAGTCGCGGCGCTCCAGCGCGCTCATCGCCGCACCTGCCCGGCTGAGGGCTCGCTCGCCGTCAGCCCGCCATGGACTTGCCCCGGTGTCGGTCGCATGCCCCCCACCAGCATCCGGCCCCGCGCTATTGCGGCCTCAATGCCTGTACGCGCGCCTCAAAGCCTGAAATCGCCTTGGCCAGGTCGGATGGCCTGCGCAGTGCGAACTCTCGACCATCCATGGCGCGCACGAACTTGCCCATGGCCCCGTTCCAAGCAAAGCGCGAGCCGTCAAAGAACGCTACCGGTATACCTAGGTCGCGGTAGCCGGCCAAGATGTTGGACGGCAGCCGCTTGCCGAAGTTCATCTCATGACCGATGAAGACCACGCCATCAGGGATCTCGGACAACCGCAGTTCTTCAACCAGCATTTCCTGAAAGAACTCCATCTCGCTTCCCCGCATGAGGTCTCGGTAGTCGACGGAGTCCGGCCTCAGCTGCTGGATCATCTTGGTCATTGGAGAAAAGTCGATGATGGGCTGGTAGTCCTGACGCGCCACTACGCGCTGGTCCTCGAAGCTGAACACCACGACCGAGAATTGGTTAAAGCTCTGGCTGCGCCCGAGCTGCCGTAGCGCCGCGATATGGGGCAGGATGTGGACCAGACGCGTCCGGGCGACGCGGCCTCGGCGGCCCAGTACGTCCAAGCTAATGAAGATCTTCAAGCGGTGCGGGGATCTGAGATGCGGCCGCTCGATCGCCTCCTCGTTACGAAACATGTACATCGCCGTGTCCACGATCTCGCCTGGCTCGAGCGTTACATCTATGCCGCGCTCCTTGCGGGACAGCTTGGCCTTGAGCACCTTGACTCCCTGGCACGATCGCCCGTCACTGTCACGAATGCGCCAACTGCTGCGGTATTCTCCGACACCGAGCGACACCGCGCTGGGGAAGTTGAACTCTCCGGAAACTCCTTGAGGAACGGGCTGCGTGGCTTGGAGGCGGTGCGCCACCCGCTTCATTTCGCCGGGAGTGCCGTTGATGGGCTCGACCTCCATGACCACCCTGAGATCCACCTCGCGTTGCCAGAATTGCTTGACCGGCAAGCTGAACCAGTGGCCGGCGACGAAGCGGAAATCGAAATCGAGGCCCGGCTGGAGCGTCGCGGAGCGGCACTTAAGCGCGTCGTTTCGCGGCGACTGGCCATGAGCGATCCCGGCCAACGCCACTACAACACAGACCAGCAGTCTCAGAAACGCTCGCATCCAGCTCAGGCGACAGCCAAAGTATCACCATAGCGCGGAATCCCCGCTGGTAAGATAGGACTTCCGTGGGGCCGCCGCGGATACGCTTCCGCACTTTGGCTGCACCACCTCCCCCACCAAAAATCTGGCCTGCCGCTGCCGGCGCATGGCAGATTCGCCTGCCCCTTCCGTGGCAGCTGGCCAGCGTCAACGTGTTCTTGTTCAAGCGCGGCAACGGCTATTTCTTGCTAGACAGCGGCATCCGCACCGACGAATCGCTGCGGTCGCTGGAAGCGTCGCTGGCAACCGTCGGCGCAGATTGGGGATCAATCGGAGAGATCTTGGTCAGCCACTTGCACCCGGACCACATCGGGGCGGCCGCCGAGCTGCGCCGACGCTGCGGTGCGCCGGTGCGAATGCCGTTCGGAGAGTCCGACCTTGTCAGGCCGCTAGGCCCGCATCGCAGGTACTTCGGCAAAGCGGCGGCTTTCCTGCTCGACCACGGCGTGCCCCGCGCGCACGTGGAAGAGATGCGCCGCGCGGCGGCTGCGGGATCGCACACCAGCGAGCGGATCGACGTTGACGGAGGCATCGCGGACGGAGAGCGGATCGAGTTCGATGGCGGCACCTTGGAAGCGGTTCCAGCGCCGGGCCATTCCCCGTCCCAACTCTGCTTCTACTGCCGAGAGCAAAGAGTGCTGTTCTCCACCGATGCCATCTTGCCGACCGTCACGCCCAACATCGGCGTGCACTGGTTCTATCAAGACGATCCACTGGGCGACTACTTCCAGACGCTAAGCGCGCTCCACCGGCTCGAGGTCGACCGCGTCGTCCCGTCGCACGGCAGGCCGTTCGAAGGCCACCGCGAGTGGATCGAGAACACTCGTCAGCACCACCGGAATCGCTGCGACAGCATCGCGGACACTCTGGACAGCGAGCCGAAACATGCGTACGCAATCGCAGGACAGGTCTGGGGAGAGGATCGCAATCTCTTGGACCGCCGCTTCGCGATGGCAGAATCCCTCTCGCACCTGCACTACATGGCGCTGGAGGGCAGGGTGAGCCGAGTGCTGGTCGACGGCATCACGCATTGGACGAGGCCCTGAACGGGCGGGCCGGGCAGCCTACAATAGCTCTTTCCCGTGGCTCGCTTCCGTGTGATCGCAGACGGCCCGCTGGACGAGACCGTCATGGGATTCGCGGGGGCCGACATCGAATTCCTGCCGTGGCCCCAGCCCACGGGTGACCTCCCGGCACCGGTCGACGGCATTTACACGTACGGCCACCCACACGTCGACGGGTCCATGCTGGACGGGCTCCCAGGCGTCCGGGTGATCAGCAACTACGGAGTCGGGGTAGATCACATCAACGTCTTGGATGCGCATGATCGAGACATCCCTGTCGGTAACACGCCCAACATCCTGGACGGTGCCACTGCCGACACCGGCCTTGCGCTGCTGCTAGCGGCGGCGCGGCGCGTAGTAGAGGGCGACCGCTACGCCCGCTCGCCCGAATTCTTGCGCTATGACCCAGGCCACATGCTAGGGCGCGAAGCCCATTCCAGCACGCTGGGCATCATCGGCCTGGGAAACATCGGCGCACAAGTCGCGCGCCGGGCGCGGGGCTTCGACATGCGCGTGCTGTACCACAACCGTCGCAGGCTCGCAGGAGCCGAGACGCAGCTGGAGGCGGAGTACGCGTCCTTCGAGGAACTGCTAGCGCAGTCGGACTACGTGATGCTGACGTGCCCGCTGACCGAGGCGACCCATCACCTGATCGACGCAGCGGCGCTGCGAAAGATGAAGCGGACGGCGACTCTGATCAACGTCGCCCGCGGGCCCATCGTCGACACGCAGGCACTGTACGAGGCTTTGCGGGACGGACAGATCGCCAGTGCAGGGCTGGACGTGACCGATCCCGAGCCGTTGCCCAGAGATCATCCGCTGCTCGGATTGGACAACGTCACGATCTTGCCGCACCTCGGAAGCGCGACGATCGAAACTCGCCGCCAGATGGCCGAGATATCGATCCGAAACCTGCTCCTTGGGCTGCGCGGCCAGCCGCTGCTCCACACCGTGGAGCCGTGAGCCAGCCATCGAGCCCTCGCTCCTGGGCGAGAGCTCCGTGCGCCCATGATCCGCGCCGGCTTTCAACGGCGAGGAACCCTGGTGTCGCTTACAGCAGTTTCCCTATTCTCTCGGCCAACGCCGCCTCTTCCATGAAACCGGGGTTATACAGCTGCACAACGCCCTGCCGATCTACCAGCACCAATGTGGGAGTTGTGCTGACTCCAAAGGCGACGAAATTCTCGGCGCTAATCGGTACCGGAACCATTGACAGCAAGGGATGCTCGGCTACCTTGCCCTTCTCGATATGGGTGCGTTCCGCATCGGGGCTGGCGCCGTCACCGCGTTTCACATAACCGTACAGCCGCGTGGGCGCTACGACTCGGAAGCCTTCGCCTCGAAAGCGACGCTGCAATCTCAGCAGCACGGGCTTCTGGTCTTCGCAGTCTTCACACCAATGCGCCCAAAAGAAGAACAGCGTCACCTTGCCCGAGAGATCCGCGGCTTGGAATCGCCGCTGTCCCAGCCAGGCGCTGGTGTCGAGAGGCGGCATCGGCTTGCCCGCCAAGTCCAGGAACAACAGATTCTTGTTCAGCCTAGTCTCGATGCTCGTGTTGGCATACTGCTGCAGTCGCTCGCGCAAGAACGCGACTGCTTGGCCCCGGTCGCCCATCGCATCGTAGAACTTGCCGAGCGTTTCGATTGCCGCGCCGGTCGCGATCGACAGCGGACCGTTCGGGTCGACGTCGAGGTCTCGGCTTTCCAGGAGAAGTTCACACCCCTTGAGGGTGCGTTCGGAGTAGTCCGCCGCCTGATTCCAATCGCCGGCGATGGCACCGGCCCGGCCAACCCACGACATTGCCTCGAGCCACTCGGCGCCGAGGGCCTGGTCCTTCGGACGGTGCTCTTCAAACAGGGTTCGCGCTTGGGCGGGCCGCTTCGCGAACGCCAAATCCTTGATTTCCTTCGTTGGAGGCTTCGCCGCAGCCGCGCCAAGCGGGATCATTGCGGCACCCAGGGTCAAGATCCATGCGAGTATGACATGCATGATTGCTCCAAATAGCCGCATCCACAGCTAAGCATAGGTCATCCTCGCGACAATTCGCTAGCGCCTGATCGTCAATCTCGGGTCTGGCCGACAGCAGATCCGGACCGCCGAAGATTCGGTCGCCACAAAGTTCAACCCTGTCGTCTGGGACGATTTCAACGCGCCTGAAGGCGGCCTGTTTCAGCGCTGCGCTGAGTTCTATAATCCGACCAACACTCCCCAGTGCAGCTTGCTTGTCGCAAATGCCGATTCCCGGCAGGCCGACCGGATCACAGTTGCGGGCAGCGCCCTCGGGCTTGAGCGGTCGCAACGTGTCTGGAGGCCGGCCGGAGGCTCACCTTCTGATTGGAATGCGGGCAGCGGCAGCCACCGGGGCCTTCTCCGCTCTGGTTCCTTTCGGAGCCACCGGCGATGAAGCGAGAGTCAATCAACACGTGCGGCCAAGAATTCTCTTAACTGCTGTTCCCTCCATCCCGGAGGCGGCTTCGTCCAGCGGTGGGTCCGCTGACTTGGGGTGCACCAAACGGAGGAAATACAAGTGATGGGGAGAGCTTCCTCGGCAGTCCTTCTTCTGAGCATCGGGACTCTTCTGGCAGGCATTGCGCAGGGAGCCGATCGGCCGAACTTCGTGCTCATCTTTGCCGACGATCTCGGTTACGGCGACCTCTCCTCCTACGGCCACCCGTCTTTCCAGACTCCGCACCTAGACGGCATGGCTGCGGACGGAGCGCGCTTCACTGACTTCTACGTGCCAATGCCCTATTGCGCACCATCGAGGGCCTCCATTCTTACCGGCCGCTATCCGTTCCGTCATGGCGTTGTGGGCAACCCTACTCCGGACAACGGCGTGAATGACTACGGCTTGCCGGCCCGCGAGATCACCATCGCGCAGGCCCTCAAGCAGCAGGGCTATGCGACCGCCTGCATCGGCAAGTGGCACCTCGGGCACATCCCGGAATATCTCCCGATCAAGCGAGGTTTCGATTCCTATTTCGGCATCCTCTACTCGAACGACATGCGCCCGGTCCAGCTCGTCGAGGATGATCGAGTCATCGAGTACCCGGTCGTTCAGGGGACCCTTACGAAACGCTATACGGAGCGGGCGTTACGCTTCATCGAATCCAAGCCCGACGAGCCGTTCTTCCTCTACCTCCCGCACGCGATGCCCCACAAGCCGCTCGCCGCCTCGGAGGAGTTCTACACTCCCGACACCCCGCATGACTTGTACGCCGACGTCATTCGCGAAATGGATTGGTCCGTGGGCCAGATCCTCGCGAAGCTGCGGGACCTCGATCTTGACCGGATGACACTCGTAGTCTTCACTTCCGACAACGGCCCCTCGTGGGGCGGATCTACCGGCGGTTTGCGCGGCATGAAGGGGAGAACCTGGGACGGAGGAATCCGTGTTCCGTTCATCGCATGGTGGCCGGGCCGCATACCGGCGCGCCTGGTCTCCAAGGAAGTTGCCGCTTCGATTGACATCTTTCCGACCTTTGCGGGGCTTGCCGGTGCCTCGCTCCCCGTTGACCGCACCTTAGACGGCCGTGACATCCTCCCGCTGATGACATCGCCTGGCGCCCGCAGTCCGCATGAGGCCGTTCTCGCAATGTCCGGCGGCCGGATTCACATTGTGCGGTCGGGCAAGTGGAAGCTCCATGTTCGCGCTCCCGGGGCGTCGCGGGGCCCTGCGAACATTCAAGGCTACATCGATGCGTCGTTCAATTTCCGAAGTCCTGACGGCACAACGATCATCGCGCCATTCGAGCAACCCCACCCCACGCGGCATCCGGGAGTGCTGACGGGAGATCCTCGCAAGGACATGATGCTCTTCGACCTCGAGGCTGACCCTTCCGAGCAACGGGATGTTGCCGATTCGCATCCGGAAGTCGTGAAGAGACTGAAGGCACTCTTCGATGAGTACGACGGCGAGGAGATTCCCCAACCGGGGGCAGGATTCACCGGACTGCGGCGAATCAAGGGCGGCGCACTGCGCTACGACTCGATCCTGCCGTAGCAACGTCGACCGACTGGAGCCCTATACCCAGCTCTGCGAGATGTAGTCTCCTATGCCTGCTCGATTCCCTGCTAGCGTCTCCGAATGGCCTTCGGTGGCGAGGTCCGTATTCGGTGAGGGCAACAAGGCTTGGGTGGTTGTTACGCCGGCGACGAAGTCGGAAAGACTGCGGATCATGGCGGTCAGCCCTGCACCGACAGCGGCAAGCGCTTCGGAATATGGACGGCTCTCGATCAGCCTGCGACAGGGAGATGGATCGTGAACACGCTGCCCTGCCCGGGCACGCTACGCAGGGTCAGTCGACCGCCCATGCCGTGCACCATGCGCTTCGCCAGATTCAGTCCCAGCCCGGAGCCGGGCACCTTGGAATCGTTCGCGCTGACAGACCGGTAGTAAGGTTCGAAGATGCTGCGCACCTCCTTAGGCGCGACGCCGGGACCACGGTCGTGTACGCTGATTTCCACTTCGGGCGTCTCATCGCCGTTAGTCGCGGCCACCTCCAGCTTGACCCAGCGTCCTGGCAAGCCGTACTTGACAGCATTGCTCAGCAAGTTCCCAAGACTCTGCTTCAGGGCGGTCTCATCGGCCAAGACAGGCGGTATTTCATCTGCATCGGAGCGCTCCAGCACGAAACCTGCCCGATCAATAATCGGCCGCGCGTGCTCCACGGCATCGTCCACCACCGCCGCGGTGTCAACCGCGACCACGTCGTAGCGATCTGAACCGGAGTCGAGGGAGACGAGCTTCAAGGTTTGCTCGATCATTTCGCTAAGGCGCCGCCCTTCGTCACGAATCAACTTGCCATAGCCCAGCGCCTTCTCGCTGGTGCCCAATACGCCGGCGGCGATGTTGTCGCCCATCGCGCGGATGGCCGTGACCGGAGTCCTCAGCTCGTGCGAAACCGCCGTCGCGAACTCCATGCGCATGTTGGCAAGCCTCGATGCGCGCCGTAACGAAACCACGACCAGGGCCATGGCTCCGCCCACAAGCAGCAACAGGCACGACGCTATCGCCAAACTCCGCTGGTACTGGAGCGCCAGAACATCCTCCAACGAACCATCGACGTGCTTGACTATGACTTCCACGCGATGTTGGCGGTCTCCAGTCAAGAACAAACGCGGGCGGTCTGGAGTGAACGGCAGCACGCCAGTCTCGCTAGCGTCCTCTTCGTAGCGCCGGCGAGCCCGACGGTAACGACCGATCTCAATGGAATCGGGATCGGGGACATCTGACCGCAGCGCGACCCGCTGAACACCGCCGAGCCTCGCGACCGGGTTAGGCACGGAGCCCATCGTTAGCAGCACTTGGCGGCGGACGTCGGCCGTCTCCTCGCTAGCCTCAACGGGCCGGTCGTCGCCGACACTCCAAGCTTCCGCGTCAGAAGCAGACGGCTCGGTCCCAACATAGGGATTCGACGTATCGGCACGATCAGACCTATAGAAGTCCGTGACTTCGTCGTCCACGACGAACGCAACATCGAACAACACGTTGCCCGCCATGGCGCGGAAGTGCCTCCTTACCAATGCCGGCAGTATGTGCTGGCGGATATGCTCAACGTCCAACTGCAGTACCAAGTAGCCTTCGAACTGCAAGTCACGCTCGCCGCTCACGGGTTCTCTAGCAAGCGTGGCAACCGGTCTCACCAAGGCCGAGTAGTCCGGGTAGTACAGCCACGTCGACAGCCACGGTGTGCTGATCACACGGCGATGCCGTGAAATCGTCGCCCGCAGCCGAGCTTCGAGGTCTTGGTGGCCATGCTCCGGCTGGACTGGTTCCCATCGCTGTTCGACGAGCTTCAGCTCTGCTAAGCGAGGCTTGGCTCGATTGGACGCATCATGGAACAGAATGCGCTTGATGGCGGGTCCGTGGCCGGAAGACTCGTGCCACACGAAAAGGGACTCGGCGAAGCGACGGGCCCGCTCGGAAGCGTCCCATCTAGGATCGGCCCGGAAAACCGTCAAGAGGTGCGACACTTCCTTGTGCAAGCTGCGGTTGAACACTCTGATTGAGAAGCGTCCCGCAGCCATCACCTGCTCACGGTGAGCATCGTTGGCCCGCTTGATCCACGAGAACTGCACGCTTCCCAAGATGGCGAGCGTCAGACAGCAAGCGGCAATGAGCAGTATCGAGCGTAGATCCTGGCTCGCGCCCAGCTTGCCTCGATAGGCACGGAAAATCGGACTATTTCGCAGCTTCTGCACTAGACCATCGCTAGGCTCGAGGCCGGGTCATTCCTGCCCCGCAAGAGCTCAGGCTGGCGGTGCGCCGACGATACCAACCTTCGCGCCAGCGCGCCCCCGCCCAAGTCCTCTACTGCTAGAGTTTACACTTAATCACAATCCGACGGGCGCAGATCGCAGGTGCGTGGATGACCAGCGCTGGGTCACTCCCATCGGGAGATCAACAGCCGCAGCACGGGTCGAACCCACGCGGCCCTCCGCTTGGCGCCTGCGACGGCGGAGCATGCGCGTTCCCAACTGATCGCGGCGCCGTCACGGCGTGTCGGCCAACAGCGAAGCCTGCGGGTCAATCGCAACTCGCGAGGCCGGATTTCGCAGCACGATGGAGACGCGAGACGGATCGGTGCCATCGCCCACGCTGACTGTCTTGACGAGCGAGCGCCCCGGCAGGGTATGCACTTCCACGGGCACCTGCAGCGGGAAGTACTCGGGAACCCCGGTCTGGGTGATGCGCATCTCGAATCGATGGCGGCCGCCGCTGGCGGTCTGATCCCATTCCACGGCAAGGCGGGGGATGCCCGTTCCATGGACCCATTGATCGAAGAAATCGCTCAGTCCCGCGTCGTTGTAACCATCAGGCACGAATCTTGCGGCCAGCGCTTGAAACTGCTCGGTGGTCACCGGCCCGCCCGAGCGCTGCTCGCAAAGCTGGCGCAGCATTGTGAAGAAACTCTCGTCCCCGACGATGCCGCGCAGCATGTGCAGGATCCAGGCACCCTTCTCGTACACGATGACACGGTAGGCCTCTGGCAGCTTCGACGTTCGCAGCCGCCTTCCCAGTATGATCGGGCCGGCGCTCTCGACGGTCTTGCCGTCCACCTTGCGCAGGAGGTTCTGCCGGAACGCGGCGAGCACTTCGTTGCGCTCGGCAACTCCCTTGCGCTGCTCGATCCACAGCAGGGACGAATACGTGGCCAGCCCTTCCATGATCCAAGCATCGCGATCCATCCGGGATGTCACCACGTTGCCCCACCATTGATGGGCAATCTCGTGCGGCCGCATGAGGTCCGCAAAGAACCGCTGCGCACTCCCGGACAGGTCCCGCAGGGGCCTATCGCCCCTCTCGAAATAGCTCAAGGTGGAGGCATAGACCAAGCCCGGGAAGCCCTGGCCGAAGCCCCCCGGCACAGGCGACACCACTGTCACCGGCATGGCTGGCTCGCCGAAGCGCGCGAGGAAGTAGCGGAACGCGTCAGCGCTCTCATCGGCGATCCGATCAATGTCTTCGGAGGGATCGGCCACGGGCGGCTGCGGCAGGACCACCACAGGCGGCGCGACCTGCCTGCGGCGGCGCCCGGGCAGCACGGGCGCCGGCATGATGACCGGCGTGCGCGGCGGCTGCAGGCGCCGTTCGACGCTCTTGGTCGCACGAACCTCGACGCGATACCCCTCGACCATTCGGCTGGCCGACACATAGCTGCCAAGATTGAATCCGGCCAAGCGAATGGGCTTCCCGCTGACGAAGCGCGACATCCGCATGCCGCCATCGGTGGCGTCTTCGACGCGCTCCCCGGTGGCCACGAGGTCTAGGTTGGCCGGGTAGCGGAAAGTCAGTTCGAAATCGCTGTACTCCCACCCGATGCGCGGGTACCAGTTGCCGCGATCGCCGACGTAGTAGACGCCCGACCCGGCATCGGACACCACCTTGCCGGCGTATTCGAACTCGATCGGATAGCGGCCAGCGTTCGCAAGCCGGTCCGGCAACAGCACCACGGCGAGGGAGTCTTCGGCGCTGCGGCGATGCCTAGGCACTGCCTGGGACTGCTGCAGGAATTCGACCGGCTCGCCGGCGATCCTGACCGCGCTCAACGCAAGCTTGTCCGAGATTTCAAAGCTCAGCGCGCGGGCAGCCGGATCGGCGAGGGCCAGTGTCGCCTCGGCCTTGACCTGCATGTGGAGGTCGGCACCGAGTCGCGCCGCAATGCGGTAGTCCTCCAAGCGGGCGGGCTGTGGCGGAACCTGCCTTCGTCCGGTGCGTACGGAGCGGCCTTCGAAGCGGGACCAGATTTCGTAGTACTCGCGGCCCTGCGAGCGCACCATCTGCCCGGCAATCACCTGTTCTGGCAGCGTGTGGTCCACCACGACGTCGAAGCGCCCGAGCGTTGCGCCGCGGATCACGGCGACAAAGAATCCCGCAGCGGCCGATTGCGCCGAGTACAGGTCCGTGAGCACCCGCAGGGCCGATCCTTCGAGCAGGTTGCGCAGGACGACGGACCATCTCGGCGCTATGCGCGCGCCCGCCTCGGCATCGAGGCTGTACGCAGCCGATCGCTCGATCGCCTCCTCGAGAGCCTCCGGCGTGTCGTCGGTGAAAAACATCATGGCGTTGCGGAATTTCTCGTTGAGAATCGTCTCGTCGAGGAACCGCGCCATCGATTCACGCTCGGACGGCAGCGGCGGGATCACCAAGACCTCGCCGACATCGGTCTGCGAAGTGGCTAGGAACAGCGCCGCAACCGTCCTGCCGAGCACGGGTTTGGCAAAGATCAGATGTCCGTCTGTGAAGTAAAGCTTGACCTCCTCACGCTCCAAGAAGACATCGCGCACGCGGTAGCAGCGCTCCGGGTCCAATTCGAGGGAGCGGATCTTGCGCAGGTCCGCGGCACCGTCGGCCGCGCCCAGCGCCAGGGCAGCCGAAATGGTCGCTGTGACAAGGCGCGGAAGCATCAGCCGACCCAAGTCGCATTGTAAAGCCGGCGACAAGAATCGCACCGCTGCAACCCTGCCCCGGCCCCGCCCGTCTGACCTGACAGCTGGGTGAGCGCGAGCCGCCCAGACCGAGGACCACGATGAAACGCAGATTCTCCAAGACCTGTCTTGCAACCGCTGTGCTGCTGCTAGCAGCAGGCCTCTGCCCAGCGGAGGTGGGCCAGCCTGTGCCAGAAAGCAAGCGCCAGCCCAAGAATGACAAGGAGGACGTCTCCAAGATCGGCGATCGCGGCGTTGGCAAGGCGGTCAATTTCTACAGCCTCGAAAAGGAGATCCAACTCGGCAAGCAGCTGGCCGCCGATGTCGAGAGGAACGCCAAGATCGTCGACGACCCCGTGATCGCCGAGTACGTCAACCGCATCGGGCAGAACATCGTCAACAACTCCGACGCCAAGGTGCCGTTCACGATCAAGGTGATCGATTCCGACGAGGTCAACGCGTTCGCGCTGCCCGGGGGCTACTTCTTCGTCAATACCGGCCTGATCGAACTGGCGCAGAGCGAGGCCGAGTTGGCCGGCGTGATGGCGCACGAGATCGCGCACGTGGCCGCGCGCCACGGCACTCGCAGCGCGACGCGGGCACAACTGGTCCAGTACGCCAGCATTCCGCTGCTGTTTATCGGCGGCTGGGCCGGTTACGGCATCCAGCAAGCTGCCAACTTCGCCATTCCGATGACGATGCTGAAGTTCTCGCGGGAGTTCGAACACCAAGCCGATTTCCTTGGAGTCCAGTATCTGTACAAAGCGGGGTATGACCCGGCCGCGATGGTGCAGTTCTTCGAGCGGCTCAAGGCGATGCAGAAGCGGAACAAGAACGCGATCGCCAAGGCGTTCAGCTCCCACCCGCTCACGAAGAGCCGCATCAAGGCGGTGCAGAAGACGATCGACCAGCTGTTGCCGGAACAGCCGGAATACGCGGTCAGCAGCAGCGAGTTCGATGACGTCAAGGTACGCCTGGCAAAGCTGAACGCGAGGCGCAAGCCAGCCGAGAGGGACCCCAACCGGCCGACGCTGCGTCGCAGTGCGAGCGACGAGCCGATTCTGCCCTCCGATATCGAGAACGACCCGGTAGACCCGGCAAACGATCAGGACGAGCGTCCCAAGCTCAAGCGCCGGTCGGTATCTTGATCCATTGCAAATGCAGGACCGGGGCGCGGCTTCGCCCTGCCGCGCCCCGGGCACAACGCCATTAGTGGGCGCGGAGCGAGGGCGGACCTAGCGTTGGCGCAGCCACTCGGTCGTGTCGCCAAGCGCCTCGCCAAAGCGATCCAGGGCCAAGTCGATCTCAGACTCGCTGACAATCAGCGGGGGCGAGAAAGCGATCGCGTCCCCGAGGGCGCGCAGGATCACGCCACGCTCCAAGGCCCGCTCCATGCAGTGCATCCCGACCCCTAGTGCCGGGTCGAAGGGTTGCTTGGTCGACTTGTCCCGCACCAGTTCCACGGCCGCCATCAGGCCGACGCCGCGAATCTCGCCGACCAGCGGATGGTCGGCGTACCGGTCCCGCAGGCCCTGCTGCAGCCTTGGCGCAAGCCGGCGCACGCGGCCAACCACATCGATTTCCTCGTAGATCTTGAGGCATTCCAGAGCCACTGCCGCGCTGACGGGATGGCCGCTGTATGTGAAGCCGTGCGCGAACGTCCCGATCTCGTCGCTGCCTTGCCGCAGTACGTCATAGACCCGCTGATTGACTACTACTGCCGATATCGGCGCATACGCTGAGGAGAGCTGCTTGGCGGTCGTGAGGATGTCAGGCTTGATGCCGAACGTCTGTGACCCCCACAGGTTTCCCGTCCGCCCGAAACCGCAGATCACCTCGTCGGCAACGAACAGCATCTCGTACTTATCGGTGACTCGCTGGATCTTCTCGAAGTATCCGACCGGGGGCAGCAGCACGCCACCCGCGCCCATCACAGGCTCGGCGATCATCGCGGCGACGGTTTCGGGCCCTTCGGCGAGAATCTGCTGGTCCAGCTCGCTCGCGAGGCGGGAAGCGTAGGCTTCTTCGGACTCGCCCGGACGCGCTCCGCGATAGTAGTGCGGGCGTGACGCGTGGATGACGTTCGGGATCGGCAGATCGAACTTGCGGTGATTGCGGAAGATGCCGGTCAGGCTCGCGGCGGCGACGGTGGAGCCATGAAAGCCGTCGCGGCGGGAAATGATCTTCTTCTTCTCGGGCCGCCCGAGCGCGTTGCTGAAGAACCAGACGATCTTGACGACGGTATCAGCAGCCTCCGAGCCGGAATTCGCGAAGAAGACCTTCGACATCGGCACCGGTGCGAGCTTCAGGAGCCGCTCGGCCAGTTCAATCGCCGGAGAGTGGCTGCGCGAGCCGAACAGGTGCATGAAGGGCAGCGTCTTGAACTGTCTGGCCGCAGCCTCGGCCAGGCGCGGCTCATTGAATCCCAGGGACGCGCACCACAGCCCGGACGCCGCCTCCAAATACGCCCTTCCGTCTTCGTCATAGACCCAGACTCCGTCGCCCCTGGTGATGACCAGGGCGCCTTCACGCTCGTGGCTGGCCGGATTCGTAAACGGGTGTATCAGGCTGGCAACGTCCCGATCCGTGCTGAGTTCAGGCATACCCTGCGAGTGTAGCGCGGGACAGAAGGCACGAGCCCAGCGCCACCGGAGCGACGAAGCGAACGAGCGGTGACAACGCCCGGTGCGTATCGGAGCCGCCATGAAAGAGCCTGGCCGTATCGTGGTGGCGGCGATGATCTCGCTGCTGGTCCCGGCTGGAAGGGGGCGTGATGTGGCTGCTTCAGGCGGGCGTGGTCCGACCGGACCGTGTCTGGAATCCGGACTTGGCGAGATCCCGAGCAAGAGCCAATGGTTCTGGCGGCTTGCCTTTCTCCTCGCCAAGTCCTACTTGTGTCAAGACTGCGCTAGACTCCGGCTGGCTGGCGATGGCGTTAGCCTCCCCCTCCTGCGCTTCCCTGGCGCCCTTCGGTGCCTTCTCTGCCATGCGATTCGGAGCCTTCGCCACCTCCGCCCCCGTGCTCGCCCGCGCCAATTTCGACATGCACGCTGAACGTAGTGAAGGTATTTGAACCGGCGCTAAGTTCGACGCTCTTGCTCTCGCCCGCGCGAAGCTCCACGTTGGGCGTGGGGCCAAGCTCGATTCCATTCGACAGGTGGACCTCGACACGAACTTGCCCGACCGTCTGATTCGTGGTGTTCCTAACGGTACCGGCGAACACCCCGCGGCTCGCATCGTATCGGATGATCAGTTCAACTCCGGCGCGAACCTCCCTAGCCGTGTCCGTCAATCCATACTGGGTGCCCGATTCACCCGGCTCGCCGCCAGATCCAGCGCCCGGCTCGGCCGGATGATCTGACAGAAAGTACGCTGAACCGACGAGAATCGGTGAGCCGTAGACCACCGCGCGCTTGACGAACACGACCTTGTTCTGCTCGGCCTCGACCATGGGATTGAAGCTCCGGTAGTACAAAAACGTCTCTCCGAACGTGTCCGCGACGGCCACGACATCTCTGCCACCGAACACCGTGCTGCCGGAATTGGAGGCCGGCAATTCAGCAGGTAGCACGCGAGCTCCGACTAGTGGATACCCGGTGAATACAGAGTTGCCGTATGTGTCTAGGCCAAAGACGTACGTCAGGCCATTTCTCCACCGCGCATCTGTGGAGAGAGTTCGCACGCCAGCGTAGCCATTCGATTCAAGTTCCATCGCAGCGCACCGCACGAATTCCCTCAATCCCTGCTTGGAAGGATTCGCCGCCAAGTCCGTAGCGTTTACCTCGTCCATCCTGCAGGTACCTGGGAGGTCCCGTCGATAGACGCCTGCCCCGATCACGGCGGGGGTGCCGCTCCAGTCGATCCGCTTGACGTAGGAGATCTTCGGTTCCGTCATGCCGCTCTCTGGATTCGTGAAGGCGTAGTAGACCCAGCCCTCACCCACACTGCTCACGACACGGGCTATTTCCTTAAGGACGTCAGTGCCGAAGCTGTCGGTGAGCAGCCCCCACTGAAGGCCTTCTCTAGTGGGGTCCGGAGGGAATACAAACGCGCGCGAGGCGCCAGCGACGGAGGTCACTTCGTCAACAAAGACGTAGACCGGGCCGCTCTTCCAGTGCGCATCCTCATGAAAGGCGCGCTTGGCTTCCGCGAAGCCCATGTTCTGAACATACTCGTAGGCGCATTGAACAAACGCCTGCACGTCCTCCACCGCACGGACGCCTCCGGCGGAGATGGAGCGATTCGCGCACGACAGCGGACCCGGCCCAGCCGGGGCCGACACTCCGTTGGCCAAAGCCGGGACCGACAGCAGCCCTAGGGCCACCGTCAACGCGAAGATTCGTTTTGCATTCATGGTTTTCTGTAACTCCTTCCTTGTGCTGTTGGTTGACCGATCGCGTGGGGACGATATCCCCACGCTCCTAAACCGTTGGACGAAAAGAGGTTATCCGTCGTTAGGCAGGCCCGGCGGCACGATGGGCAGGGAACTGCGCGGAGACTGGTGGTGGCCGGGAGGATCGACAGCCAGCGTCTGGATCCCGATCTCAGAAACTTCGGCCTGCTTGACGGATGATCGAGCTAGGCCGACGACTGTTAATTGTTCATTATCAACATGTTAAATCTTCACTTATTCCGCGACCCGGCTGCGGGGCATTCCGGGTGCCGTTGCCAGCTCGACTAGCATGGCTGCCAATATCTGTGTCAACTTTGACGGAGCGCTAGCGGGGACTCCGGGCCCTTGGTGGCGGCGGTCCGCGGGGCATACATGCCGAACATGGTGTGCAACCTCCCCTCGGATAGCCGCCGGCGATCCGTCGGCGCGGCACTTCGCGCAGCGGCTGAGCGCACTGGCCTTGCGGGTATTCTGATGGAATCGGCCGCCAAGAACACGGAGCCCACTCGTGGCTGGGCTTTAGGGCGCGGCAGGCGCCAATGTTCGGCCCGGTGATACACCGGCCTGTGTTGTCGGCCTAGGACTTGGATTGTCGTGAGGGACGGGCATCGGATCGGGCGCTTGCCAGAAATCGCGACGGCCTTCTTGCGAGTGGGCTTGATCGCGTTCGGCGGGCCGGCAGCCCACTTGGCGCTGCTGGAGGACGAATTCGTCTCGAGGCGCGGCTGGCTGTCCAGGCAGCGCTTCCTTGACCTGATGGGCGCGACGAACCTGATCCCGGGCCCCAACTCGACCGAGATGACGATGCATATCGGCTATGAACGCGCAGGTGCGCTGGGACTGTTCGTGGCGGGCACCTCCTTCGTATTGCCGGCTGCTCTGCTCACCGGAGTGCTCGCTTGGTGCTATCTCCAATTCGGCACTCTTCCCGGGGCCGCTCCGGTGCTGGCTAGTATCCGGCCTGCGGTCTTGGTCGTCATCTTGGGGGCTATTTGGAAGCTCGGCAGAAAGGCAGTCCCGGACTGGCGGCTGGGGGCAATCGCCGGCGGCGTCGCCGGGCTGGTTTGGTTAGGCCTTGGCGAGGTACCCGCGCTAGTGGTCGGCGGCGTCGTAGGCACGCTCTGCATGCGCTTTCCGCACCTGCTGAGTTCAGCAATCTCAGTCGTGGCGGCGCTCTGCGTATCGACCCGCACCCTGTTGGCAGCGGGCGGAGAGTCAGCGGATCTTGCAAAGCTCGGGCTGTTTTTCGTCAAAGTGGGTTCTGTGCTCTACGGATCCGGTTACGTCCTGATCGCGTTCCTAGAGGGCGGTCTGATTGATGACTATGGTTGGGTGACTCGCCAACAGCTCCTCGATGCGGTAGCCGCTGGCCAGTTCACCCCCGGTCCGGTGCTCACGACGGCGACGTTTCTCGGCTTCCTGATAGGCGGCGCCGCCGGTGCAGCGACGGCCACGCTTTGCATCTTCTTGCCCGCATTCGTGTTCGCGTGGATCCTGAACCCCTTGGTGCGCCGTCTTCGCCAGTCTCCGACGAGCGCCGCCTTCCTGAACGCGGTGAACGCGTCGGCAGTCGGGCTAATGGCCGTGGTTGCGGCCGACCTTGGCCTCGCAACCCTATCGTCCGTCTTCGCGGTTGCCATCGCAGCGGCGGCAGCTATGGCCTTGTTTGTCGCGAGGTGGCCGGCGGCATGGGTGGTCGTCGGGGCCGCGCTGCTCGGTTGGGCATCAATGGCCGCTGGCTGGGTCTGAGCGCGGCTCGCACGGGGCGCTACGTCGACTCGCCAGCCCGCTCAAGCACGGCCAGCGCTTCCCGGACCATGGGGTGGTCCTCTAGCGAGCCTTGCACCGAGTACACACCTCCGCCGTGCTCGTCGAACCGGCGCAACACTGTCTTGGCCTCCTCGACCTCGGCCGCAGAGGGCGAATACGCTTCGTTGATCACCGGCAGTTGCGCCGGGTGAATCGCAGCCTGCCCGGTGAAGCCGAGCTGGCGGCCACGTGTCGCCGCGCGCCGCACCGCAGCCACATCTTCGTACTGCATTGGCGGAGAGTCGAACACTTGTTTGTGCATGGCACGGGCCGCGTTGACCACGCTGCTGCGCGCGAATGTCACTTCGGGTTCGCCCTCGGTGCGCCTGATCCTGGATTCGACGCAATAATCCTCGGCACCGAACAGCAGCGCTTTCACGCGATCCGAGCAGGACGCCAGCTCGGCGGCCCGCAACACGCCCAGCGGGGACTCGACGAGCGGCACGATGATGCCAAGGTCGGGTAGTCCCTCGGCGGCCAGCTCCACGTCCCGCACCGACTCGCACTTGGGAATCACGACTCCGTCCGGTCGGCACCGGCGCACCGCCGCGCAGTCCTCGGCAAACCACGCTGAGGATGGCGGATTGGGCCGCACCAGCACGGGACGATCCTCGCTGCGGAGGCTCGGCAGCGCTCGCTGCGTCACAGATCGAGCGTCTGACTTGTTGGCCTCGGCAACGGCGTCTTCCCAGTCGACCAGGATCAGGTCGGCCGGCAGGCTGGAAGCCCGGGACAGTTTCTTGGCGCTGTCGCCGGGCACGAAGAGAATGCTCCGGATGCGGAATAGTTCAGTCACAGCCGCCTTCCATACATAATGGGCTGTGCAAGGGCAGGCATGCCAGCACCTTGCGGCGTAGAGGAGAGCGGACGCGATGCCGTATGGGCGATACTTCGATGAATTTGAGGTCGGGCAAGTGTTCGACCACTGGCCGGGCAGGACCATTTCGGAGGCAGACGATACGTGGTTCTCGCTCTTGACCATGAACCAGCACCCTGTCCATATCGACGCCAACTATGCCGCCGCCACACAGCACGGCCAGCGCTTGGTCGTCGGCCCGCTCGTCTTCAGCATCGTGGTTGGCATGAGCGTCGCCGATGTCAGCGGCAAAGCCATAGCGAATCTCGACTACAGCGAGGTCAAGCACGTGGGCCCGGTATTCCACGGCGACACGATCTATGCGCAGAGCCGCATCGTCGGCCTGCGTGAATCCAAGTCCAAGCCCGACCGCGGCTTGGTATTCGTTGAGAGCCGCGGCTTCAACCAACGAGACGAAACGGTCCTGACCCTCAAGCGGACCGTGCTGGTTCCGAAGAGCGGAAAGGCGCGCCCATGAGCGTCAGCCTGAACGAAGAGCAGCAGCAGATCCGCGATGCGGTCGGCGAGGTCTGCTCCGACTATCCCGGCGAGTACTGGCGGAAGCTCGATGAAACGCAGGGCTACCCGACCGAATTCGTCAACGCCCTGACCGACGGCGGCTGGCTAGCCGCCCTCATTCCGGAACGCTACGGCGGTAGCGGACTCGGGATCCTCGAGGCCAGCCTGATCATGGAGGCGATCAACGCCTCCGGGGGCAATGCCGCGGCCTGTCACGCCCAGATGTACATCATGGACGTGATCACTCGCAGGGGCACCGAGGCGCAGAGACAGCGCTACCTGCCCGAAATCGCCGCCGGGCGCCTGCGCCTGCAGGCGTTCGGCGTGACCGAGCCCACGACCGGGTCGGACACGACTCAGACGCAGACCCGGGCGGAGCGCCGCGGAGAGCGCTACGTCGTGTACGGGCAGAAGGTCTTCACGTCGCGTATCGAGCACTCGGACCTGATGCTGCTGCTGGTGCGGACCACGCCGGCGGACCGAGTGGACAAGAAGACGCGAGGCCTGTCCATCTTGTTGGTCGACCTCGAGCAAGCAGCGGGGCAAGGGATCGAAGTCCGCCCCTTGCGCACCATGCTCAACCACCACACCTGCGAGGTCTTCCTCGATGGCTTGGAAGTGCCAGCGGAGAATCTGATCGGCGAGGAGGGCGAGGGCTTCAGGGCGCTACTCGATGGGCTCAACGCCGAGCGCATCCTGATCGCCGCCGAGTGTATCGGCGACGGCGACTGGTTCATGGAAAAGGGCTGCTCCTATGCCCGCGAGCGGGTTGTGTTCGGGCGGCCGATCGGACAGAACCAGGGCATACAGTTCCCGTTGGCAAAGGCGCATGCCCACGTTCGTGCCGCAGACTTGATGCGTTTCCAAGCAGCAGAACTCTACGATGCAGGGCGGCCCTGCGGGCCGCAGGCGAACATGGCCAAGCTCTTGGCCGCCGACGCGTCTTGGGAAGCGGCCAATGCCTGCTTGCAGACGCACGGCGGGTTCGGCTTCGCGACGGACTACGATGTCGAGCGCAAGTTCCGCGAAACGCGCCTCTACCAAGTGGCCCCGATCTCGACCAACCTGATCCTGAGCTACGTGGCGGAGAGAGTGCTCGGCCTGCCGCGATCCTATTGAAGCGCCTCGGCGAAGGCCTCTTCCAAGCGTGCCAGCGTGTCGTCTTGCCGGGCTGCGACGTGGATTCGTAGCGCACGGCGCCCCAGTCCCGTCAGGACGCTGAAGTCTCCCAGCGCCTGGGCCGCTTCGACCACGCCGAAGCTGAGCCCGCGTCCCGAGACTGGGATGTCGCTCCCACAGTCGCAGCCGATCTGGAGGAAGACGCCATTGTCCGCGCCGCCCTTGTGCAGCTGCCCGGTGGAGTGCAGGAACCTCGGCCCAAAACCCAGGCAGGTAGCGACACCGAAAGCGGGCCGGATAGCGTCGCGGATGCGCCGGAGCGCAGCTTCGGCATCAGCGTTGCGGTTCAGGTACGCAAGCAACGCGATGTAATCCCCTTCTCCCGCAGATCTCATGTGCGCACGCAGCACGGAGGCCACCCCGCCGCTCCCGGAACTCCCCAATAGGCGCCGGGCGTGTCCGGGGGCGGCGAACAGCCGGACGCCAGACTCCTCCAAGAACGGCTCCGCAGCAGGAAGCGAACCCTCGGCCTCATACGTGGATGTGAGCGCGCGCGCAGCGACCTTGGCGGACTCAACGTCGGGCTGGTCGAAGGGGTTAATGCGCAGCACAGCCCCCGCAACGGCCGTCGCGACCTCCCAGCGGAAGAACTCCTGCCCGAGATCCTCCAACTGCCTGATTCCGATCCGCACCACAGGATGGCCTAGCTTCGCCAAGGCTCCCAAGGTCTGGCAAGGAGCCTGATCGATGTCAGAATCCAACGCGACCCTAACGAAGATCCGATCTAAGGCGTAGCTCGACGGCTCGCCCAGCGTCTCGCCGTCGACAGGCACGATGCCCTTCCCCGACTTGCCCGTCGACTCGGCGACGAGCTGTTCGATCCATGCGCCCAGCCATGACACCCCGGGGGACGTCACGAACGTGAGCTTGTCGCGGCCGGCAAGCGCCGCGGCACCGAGCACGAGCCCGAGACGGACTCCCGGATTCTCCTCTGGCGACACGCCAGGGCCGCAAGCCGCGCGCATCGCTTGCGCTCCGAGAAGCAGTCTGTCCACGTCGAGTCCCATGACCGCCGCAGGCACCATGCCGAAGTGCGACAGGGCCGAATACCGCCCGCCAATGGACGGCAGGCCGTGAAAGACACGTCCGAAGCCAAGCTTGCGGGCCTTCGATTCCAAGCCCGATCCGGGATCCGTGATGGCCACGAATTGCGAGGCCGCGCGCGCTGGACCCACGGCCTCGGCGAGACGGTCCAAGAAATGCTGGGTCAGCAGCGCGGTCTCCAGCGTCGATCCGGACTTGCTCGCGGACACGAACAGCGTCGATTCGAGATCGATGGCAGCCTCGCAGTCGGCGATCTGCCCCGGGTCGGTGGAATCTAGGATCGCGAAGTCCGGGAAACCGTCCTGCACGCCGAAGCACAGCCGCAGGACCTCCGGGCACAGGCTTGATCCGCCCATGCCCAGCAGCAGCGCGTGGCTATAGCGGCCCCGCACCTCTTCGGCAAGTCTCCGCAGCTGCAGGCAGTCCGCGGCGATCCCGAGCCAGCCCAGCCAGTTCGCTTCGCCCGACGAGGTCCACAAGCGCTCGTCACCGTCCCACAATCGGCGTGAGTTCCCGTCGGCAGCCCAACCTGCCGCGCGTCGCTCGACACTCTCGCTTAAGTGCAGGGGGAGATCTTCTAGCTGGGAATTCAGGGCAGCCAAGGGGAGCCTCCTGAGCGGGCCGACGCGCGGAGCGCGCCGGTGCGGGGCGGGCCAGACACCAGTTCGCGGCCTGTCTCGACGAGGGACGATCCGCCGGTGAACGGGCCATGCCCGGCCTTACCGTAATCGTACCAACGGCGCTCGCTGCCGACCGGCGAGCCGCGCCGTCGCTGGCCGGGCCTCAGCCGAATACGATAATGGGGCTAGATGCTCCGTCACGACTGGACCCTGGAAGAGATTCGGCAAGTGCATCAGCTGCCGCTCCCGGAGCTGTTCTACAGGGCCCAAACCGCCCACCGCGCCTACCACGACCCGCAAGCGGTGCAGGGCTGCGCCCTTCTGAGCATCAAGACCGGTCACTGCCCGGAAGACTGCGCCTACTGCCCGCAGTCAGCCCGCTACGACACCGGGCTGGAAGCTCAGGGCCTGCTCAGTGTCGAGGAGACGCTGGACAAGGCGCGCGCCGCGAAGGCGGGCGGCGCCACTCGCTTCTGCATGGGTGCCGCGTGGCGCGAGGCCCCGGAAGGTGAAGAGTTCGAGCGCGTGGTCGAAATGGTGCGCGGCGTCCGCGACCTGGGCATGGAGGCCTGCTGCACGTTGGGCATGCTCACGCAGCGGCAGGCGGATCGCCTCGCCGAAGCGGGCCTGACCGCCTACAACCACAACCTAGACACCAGCCCTGAATTCTACGGAGAGGTCATCACCACGCGCAGCTACCAAGAACGGCTCGACACTCTCGAGCGCGTTCGGCGCAGCGGCGTCACGATTTGCTGTGGCGGGATCATTGGCATGGGCGAGAGCGTCGACGACCGCCTGGGCCTGCTGTTGCAGCTCGCGCGCCAAGATCCCCATCCCGAGAGCGTGCCGATCAATAGCTTGGTCAGCGTGGCCGGCACGCCTCTCGGCGGGAGGGCGCCTGTCAGCCCGCTCGACTTCGCGCGCGTGATCGCGACCGCCCGTATCGTGATGCCCAGATCCATCGTGCGCCTGTCGGCGGGCCGCATGGAACTGTCCGAAGAGGGGCAAGCCCTTTGCTTTCTGGCCGGCGCGAACTCCGTGTTCCTCGGCGAGCGGCTCTTGACTACGCCGAACCCCGAAGCGAACGACGACGCAAAGCTGCTCGAGAAAATGGGGATGCGCCTGTGCGAGAACCCGCTTACTGCGGCTGTTCCGCCGCAGGGCTAGCTTGTCGCCCGAGGAACTGCAGCGGACAGTCGCGGCGACCATGTTGAAAACCAATCGGGCCCTCGAACAGCGGGTGCGAGCGCAGCTCGCAGCGTTGCAGGACCAGAGCCTGCTGCGCTCGCTGGAGGAACCGGCCGGGCTAGACCTCTGTTCCAACGACTACTTGGGGCTCGCGCGGCATCCGCGCATGCGCCGCCGGCTGGCCGAAGCTGTACGATCTCTTGGGGTCGGCTCCACCGGATCCCGCCTGCTTCGCGGGCACAGGGCCGCATTCGAGGCAGTCGAGGAGCGTTTCGCTCGTCTGAAAGGCACTCCGGCAGCGCTCTACCTAGGCAGCGGATGGGCCGCGAACCTGGGCGTGCTCTCAACCTTTCCGACAAGCGAAGACGTGATCTTCTCGGACGCGCTAAACCATGCCAGCCTGATAGACGGGATGCGCCTGTCGCGGGCGCGCCACGTTGTCTACCCCCATTGTGACTGCGACGCATTGTCGCGACTGCTCGAGTCCGAGCCGTGCTCGGGCCAGCGGTTTGTTGTCACCGAGTCGCTCTTCAGCATGGACGGCGACATCGCTCCGTTGCAACGGCTTGCCGAGATGCAGGCCGCGCGCGGTTTCGCGTTGGTCGTCGACGAGGCCCATGCCGTGGGGGTCTATGGCCGACACGGCGGCGGATTGATCGAAGAGACCGGCTGCGGGGACGGCGTGTTCCTGTCGATCAACTCGGCGGGCAAGGCCTTGGGCGTCAGCGGGGCGTTCGTGTGCGGCCCGAGTTGGGCGATCCAGCTCTTGGTGCAGAGCGCCCGACCGTTCGTCTTCTCTACCGCGCCGCCGCCGGCCTTGGCAGAAGCCATCGACGAGGCCCTAGACCTGTTGCAGGACGAACCAGAGCGCCGCGCCCGAGTGCTGGAATACGGAACGTTGCTGCGGGAGGCGCTGGACTTGGCCCCTTCGAATGCACCGATCGTGCCGTTGATAATTGGGTCCAGCGCGGCTACGGTCCAAACGGCGGCCTCATTGCGGGCCGAGGGCTACGACGTGCGCGCGATCCGGCCGCCGACCGTGCCGGCTGGCACAGCCCGTCTGCGCGTCTCGCTCAACGCGGACCTGAGCCGCGCAGAATTGGCTGGCGTGGCTGGCAGCCTCAAGCGAGCGCTTGAACGGAGAGCGTGATGCGGGGAGTCTTCGTTACGGGCACGGACACGGGGGTCGGCAAGACCGTGGTTTCCGCGCTGCTGGTCTCGGCGCTGCGGCGAAGCGCCAAGGTCGGGTACTGGAAGCCGGTCCAGACTGGGATCGAAGAGGACGACGACACGGCCGAAGTGCGACGGCTGGCCGCTTGCGACGGCGCAGAAATCGCGGACGTGGGCGTTCGGCTGCCCCGCCCGCTTTCGCCCCACCTGTCAGCTCGACTGGCCGGGCAGACCATCGAAATGGCTGACCTCCTGCGCACCGCGGAGGGATTGCCGGACGATCGCTACTGGATCGTCGAGGGAGCCGGCGGCTTGCTGGTGCCGCTGAACGAGAGCGCCATGATGGCCGACCTAATGCGAGCGCTCTCCCTACCGGCGGTCGTCGCCGCCAGGTCCGGCTTGGGCACCATCAATCACACGTCGCTGACGGTGTCCGAGCTGGCGCGACGGTCAATCGACGTAGCCGGCGTGGTCATGGTAGGCGAACCCAATGCAGAGAACCGCCTTGCGATCGAGCGCTACGGCGGCGCCCGCGTGCTCGCGGAAGTCCCGATCCTGCCAGACCTCGGCGCGGATGCGATTGCCGCGATCGCAGCCGAGGCGGCTCCGGCCCTTGCGAGCCTGCTCTGAAACGGCGTCTGCCCTCCCGCATTGCCGAACTCCCAGAGGCACCAGCCTCGCGTCCGGAAGATCCGGCCGAAAGCGGCATAGCTGACCCGTCAGCCAGCGTATGATGAGAGCTTGCCATGTTCGGTTCGTCCTCATCCATCAAGCTGGACAAATCCCTGTTTGAGCGCGTCAAGCGCTGCGCGGACGCCGCAGGCTACTCCTCCCCTGAGGAGTTTGTGGTGCACGTGATCGAGAAAGAGCTTGCCCAGATCGAGGAGGGTGCCTCGGACGAGGAGATCATGAGCAAGCTGCAGGGCTTGGGTTATATCGACTAGGTCCGAGACCGGCCCTTCGCTGCAGCCCTCGACGCGACCCGCAAAGTGCTCCTACGCGCCGCAGTTTCGTTTCTCGCAAAGATCTTCGGCGCGTTCAATCCGCTCGTCGGCCTCGCGTTCTGCTCGGTCTTGCTCGGCATCGGAATGCTCTGGGTGGTGGGCAAGACGTCCAACCAGCGGGCGATCGAACGAGCCAAGAAGCGCATGCAGGCCAGCCTGTTGGAAATGCGCCTGTACTCGGACGAGCCGCGGCTGCTGTTCCGGGCGCAAGGCAACTTGCTGCTCAACAACGCTCGCTATCTCGGCCATATGCTGCGGCCCGCGCTCGTGCTGGCCCTGCCAATGCTGGTGCTCTTTGCTCACTTCGACTCTGTCTACGGTCACCGTCCCCTCCTTGTCGGAGAATCGGCCCTGTTGACGGTGAACACGACGCTACCCAGCCAAGACCTCACCGTGACAGCCAGCGGCGCGCTGGAGGTCGACAGCGTCGCTGTTGGATCCGCCGTTTCCCGCCAAGTGTTCTGGCGCTTGCGCGCCGTGCACGAGGGCAGTGGCGAAGTCTTGCTCGAAACGCCGCACGGCTCCGTCGAGATGGCGGCCATGGTCGGATCGGGGACGCACTACGTCTCCAGCAGCCGCAGCGGACCGCTGTGGCACAAGTTCCTGTTCTCTCCCGGAGAAGCCAGCTTTTCCCTACAGTCGGTGGATCGGCTCAGCATCAACTATCCGCCGCGCGACATCGGATTCGGAGCACTGGAGACGCATTGGGTGGTCTGGTTCTTGGTGATCTCGATCCTGGCGGCCTATCTGCTCAGGGGGCGCTTCGGGGTCGTGCTCTAGCAGCGCTGGCAGCTTGTCCCGACAGCCCCGCATTGGCGGCGGGTTGAGCGGGACCTGATCAGGTCGGTACACTGCCACTTCCAAACCCGGGCCAGTCCCGCTTCCCGCTATGGCCAGAAACAGTCCCCCGCATGTCTTGTGTGTCGGCATGGGCTTCCTCGACACGCGCCTATGTGTCGAGCGGTTCCCGCCCAAAGAGCATCGCGAGAGCGCCAGCAAGCGTTGGGACGCCTTGGGAGGGCCTGCATCGGTTGGGGGCGTGGCAGTGGTGCGGCTGGGGGGAACGGCCTCGTTCTGGAGCCGCCGGGGCGACGATCTCGCGGGCGAGCGCATCGAGCAGCTGCTTTCCGAGGCCGGAGTCGAGACTTCGGGCTACCGCAAGTTTCCTGGAACAACGCCAACCTGCGAGGTGTTCATCGAGCCCGGCGGCGAGCGCTACTTGTTTCCCTATCTCGGTGACGGAATGCCGGCCGGGGCAGATTGGATTCCGGACTCGGCAATCGAGCGCGCGGACGCTGTGTTGATCGACGGGCGCTGGCCCGAGGGCGGAATGCGCGTTGTGACCCGTGCCCGCGAGCGAGGTATTCCGTGCGTCCATGACCTAGACCAAGACCGTCCCGAAATCTGGGAGATCGCCAAAGTGGCCACGCATGTCATCGCCGATGAGGACTTGGCGCTGAAATGCGGCGGCGTGGAAGCGGTGCTGCGGCGAATCGAAGGATTCGGGGCGTGGGCCGCCGTAACCTTGGGCGAGCGCGGCGTGGCTCACAGCGGCGGGCGGATGCCGCCGGTTCCGGTGATGGTGACCGATAGCACGGGCGCGGGCGATGTGTTCCACGGCGCCTTCGCACTCGCGATGGCGCAAGGCCGGAGCGAGCGCTACGCCATGCGATTCGGCTGCATTGCAGGCGCCTTGCTGTGCAAGCTCGGGCGAGTGCCGTACCTGTCGGAGGTGGCGGAGCTGCTGGACGAGGGCTCGCCGTAGCGGCGCCTAGTTCACCGGGAGCAGGGCCTCGTTGCTCGCGACGCCGTTGAATTCCACGCGCAGCGAATGCTCGCCCGGAGCTACCGTGAGAGGCACCTGGACGGTCACCAAGTACAGCCCGGCCAGATCAGGGTCCAGGCCGGAGTACACGACGGTCCCCCGCTGATCGCCGATCCAGACGGTCGGCATGGTCACGGTCTCGTTGGAGAAGCCGCCCGCCGAGCCTGTCCTCGGCGGCATTACGACCGGGCCGTTTCCAGTCATCGCTACGCTGACGACACCACCCCTCGCAACGGGAGATTCAGCCGTCACCGCTGAACTGTCCGAGTGCAAGGCCAACGCGTACGAACGCCCGCCGGACTCGTATTTGAAGATGCCTGGCGCAAGTTCAGCAAGCTCAAAAACGAACTGCTCCGACGGATTCCCGTTGCGGACCTTGAGATAGGCTCGTGAAGCACCTGCCGCCTCCCACGGCACTTGGACCGTCACGGTGTCGGGAGTGATCGAATAGATCGGTCCGGCCACGCTGAACTCTCGCTGCAAGCCGTCGAACGAGACCGTGGCGCCCTTGCGCGTGAGCGGCAGCGGCCTGACCTGCGGAGAGGGCCATTCGCTGGACGGGTGAGCCGCAAGATCAGAGCCGCTGATCGTCGCCATTGAGCCGGCGACGACTCCGGCCTCCTCGTCGAGAGTCGCGCTGTTGGCGATCGAGGCGATTTGAGGCCTTGTCTCGACGGCCTCGTATTCAAATGGGATCTCCAGATTGCCGATTCGCGCGGTGACTACTTGCGTGCCCGGATCGCCGGTGTATCGCACGCTGGCGTGGATCAGGCCGGTAGGGCCAGACCTCGGGGATCGAGCCACCACGGACATCGAAGGATCGGAAGCAACGAACTCGACTTCTCTGCCAGCGACAGGCACTCCGTACTGATCCAGCACACGCGCCAGGATCGACTCGGTTGCCGCCTCGCCGGCGATCCCGGTGGCAAGATGCCCGCGGAGTCGAGTGGCGTTCGCCGGCTCGTCGTCGCCGACGAGGTATAGGTAGGGCATGGAGAGCTCGCCCAGCCCGCTCAGGCTGGTCAGCCGCAGGAGGCCCTCGTACGCTCCGGGCGGAGGACGAGTCCCCTCCAAGCGAACCTCGATGCTTGCGGTCTGCCCCGAAGCCAGCAGGAACGTGTAGGCGCTCCCGCCATTGACCGTCACGCGGGCATCCGCGCTAGCCTGGCGCGGCTCGACCCTGAGCAGGAACGACTGCGGGCCGCGCCACCGATTGGAAATCACAACCTGCCGCCTGACCGGGAATGAGACTTCCCGCACAGAGCCGAACGCTATGGAAGGAGGTACCGCAGTCGCGTTGGGGCGCAGCGCCCGGGATAGGTTCAGCACGCCCGCGCCTGCAGCCGACAGGCGTTCCCGTTCCCCGTTCTCCTGCAGCACAGGGCTGGCTGTGTTGATCAACGCAGAAGCCACCTGCCGTGCCGTCAGCGCGGGAAACGCCTGCCATACGAGCGCGGCAGATCCCGAAACGACCGGAGCCGCGAAACTGGTGCCGCTCACCTCTCGAAAACCGCTCGAGGCGAACAGGACGCCCTCGTCGTTATAGCGCGGCGCGGCCGTGTACACGGATTGCCCAGGCGCGACCAGATCGGGCTTCGGCTGCAGGGCTAGGTTCGGTCCGCGAGAGCTCTGCGGTGTCACAAACGCCCACTCGCGCTCGGTAGCGACCGGAAGGGGGTCAAGTGTGATCGAAGCCATCGGGTCGGCCAAGAGCTCCCGAATCTCCTCGCCGGCGCTCCTGCCCACCAAGAACGCCGGGATATCGGTGCGTTCAAGCAGTCCCATGGTGAGCAAGTCGTCGCCCTCGTGGTTGATGACCAGCACGCCGCTGGCACCCGCCGCGTCGGCGTGCTCCACCTTGTCCCGGAAGAAACAGGTGCCGCGTTCGATGACTGCGATGCGGCCAGCGAGCGCCTGCGGCTCGTAGGGATCGCAGCCCAGCGGGTTGTCGAAGTCGGACGTGGGCACGGCGGGTGCAGTCAGCGGCCCGTCGGCTTCTGGCCCGGTGCCGGATTCGGCCACGAACTCGTGGCCGGCGACGCGGACGGAGACATGGCGCGATGAGGAGTTGCCAGTCCCCCCGACGGTGATCACCGACGGGGTGTTGGCGGGCGACAGGAGCGTGCTCAGGGCGGGCACGGTGTGCGAGCCGCGCAGGCCGTAGTTTCCGGCCGCAGCCACGACCACGCGTCCGAAGTCATGCACGGCGCTGTGCGCCGCCATCGAAATCGGGTTGCAGGGCGAGCTCGACGAGCTCCTCCTACAGTCGCGGCCGGTGGCGTTCCACGGGTAGAACTCCGGATTGCCGAGGCTCAGATTGAGAATGTCCATCCCGTCAGCCACGGCGTCGTCGATCGCGGCGATCACGACATGGTCCGCGGTGTAATAGTTCAGCCCGGGAGAGCCAAAAACCTTGTAGACGCCCAAGCGTGCCTTGGGGGCTATGCCCATGACCATTCCGAGCGGAGTCCGGACGCGCCGCCCTGCGGCGATCATCGCAACGGCCGTGCCGTGGCCGCTCAAATCGTTGGGCGAGGGATCGTCGGGAGTGGAGCTGGCGGGATCGCGCGAAACCAACGACTCGATGTAGCTGCGCACGACAATCACCTTGGTGTTTGCCAAGTGCACGTAGTGCGGATCTCCTAGCGGGTATCCGTCGAGCGAGGGGAGGCTGGGATCGCTGAAGGCTTCGTGTTCAAAGTCCAGTCCGGAGTCGATGATGGCGATCTTCAAACCCTCGCCGAACAACTGGTGGCCCACCGGACGCACGTACGCGGTGGACGCATGCACGATCTTCGCCACCGACCTGAGCATCGGCTGGTATCTCCTCCCCTGCACCACGTCGCGTACGCCGGGCAGGTCTCTGATCGCCCTTGCCTGCTCCGGTGTCGCCCGCACGAACACCGCGTTGAGGACATTGCTCACCGATCCCAACACCTCGATACCGAGTGCATTGATCGCTGTCTTGACGGGATCTTGGCCGCGCGCCACGGCTCGGCGCATCAGGCTGACACTTGTGGCGGACCGCGGCTGCAGATGTTGCGAGCGTTCGGACTTCGATTCCCGCAACTGCTCGCCAACCGATGGCGTGTCCAGAATGACCGTGTACTCGGTCGGCGCGTCCGTGGCTGGCGACAACTGGGCTTGAGACGAAGGCGGAGCTGCGCCCGCCAACGCCAAGAGAGCCGTCAGGGTCAGGCAGAGTCGCGTGCGCCGAACGAGTCCTGGCGCGCTGATCGCCGAGCCGGTTTGAATCGGACTGCAGTTGGACATGGACGCTAGGCTGAACTGCCCGGGCTGACAAGCCCGGCACCTCGGACCGGCCGACTATGCGATGCTATACGATCGCTCTGCCGGCGGCGCGCTCGACCGGTCCCCCTAGGGTTTAGTTAACACCATGAATGCGACTCTGCTTCGCTGCTCGATCATCGCCGCCCTAGGCGGCTTGCTCTTCGGCTTCGACACGGCCGTCATTTCCGGCACGACGGACCAGCTCCGGGAAGTTTTCGGACTCGAGGGCGTCGGACTCGGCTTCACGGTAGCGAGCGCCCTGATCGGCACGATCTTGGGCGCCCTCTTCGCCGGTCACCCGGCGGACCGGATCGGACGCCGCAGCACGCTGGTCTGGATCGCGATCCTCTACCTTGTTTCTGCGGTCGGCAGCGCCCTGGCGTGGGATTGGATTTCGTTTCTGGTCTTCCGCTGGCTGGGCGGCCTCGGCGTGGGGGCTTCTTCGGTCGTCGCCCCGATGTACATCGCCGAGATCTCCCCACCGCGCTTCCGCGGCCGACTGGTGGCGATCACGCAGTTCAACATCGTGCTGGGAATCCTGCTGGCCTACCTGTCGAACTACGGCGTGGCCCAGATGCAATACGGGGCGATCGAGTGGCGCGTCATGTTCGGGATCGAGGCGCTACCCGCCGTGATCTTTCTCGTCCTGATGTTCGGCACGCCGCGCAGCCCGCGCTGGCTGGTCGCCCGGGGGAACAGCGACGCGGCCGCCTTGGTCCTGGAAATGGTCGGAGCCGAGGATGTGCAGAGGGAGCTCAGCGAGATCGAGGAATCGCTCGCGGAGACAGCGAAGAACCGCAAGGAGCCTCTGCTGCAGCACAAGTACAGCCGGCCGGTCAAGTTGGCTGTTGCGATCGCAACCTTCAATCAACTGTCGGGCATCAACGCACTGATGTACTATGCGCCCCACATCTTCCGGATGGCCGGCGCGGGCACAGATTCGTCGCTGGCGCAAGCCGTCGCCGTGGGCTGCACCAACCTCGTTTTCACGTTGATCGCGCTACTGGTGATCGACAAGATCGGCCGCCGCAAGATCATGATTGTCGGGTCGATCGGCTACATCGTGAGTCTGGCGGCGACTGCGGCGGCATTCTACCGCTACGGCACGGACTTCACCGCCACAGGCGGCACCGTGGTGCTGGTCAGCCTCATGGTGTTCATCGCCTCGCACGCGTTCGGGCAGGGCTCTGTGATCTGGGTCTACCTAAGCGAGATCTTCCCCAATCGAGTGCGCGCACAAGGGCAGGCGCTGGGCAGCTTCACACACTGGGTCTTCGCGGCGGCGATTTCGTGGACGTTCCCTGTCATCGCCGACATCTCCGGCGGGCACACGTTCGCGTTCTACTCGAGCATGATGGTGCTGCAGTTGCTGTGGGTGCTGAAGGTGATGCCCGAGACCAAGGGAGTGCCGCTAGAGGAAATCCAAAAGCGCATGAGCGCGCCGTGAGTGCGAACGACACGGAGGCAGTTCACGGCACTCGAAGGGTGCAGCTGCGGCCACTGTCGCTAACGGCGTGATCGAGCTAGCGACTGCGAAGTCGCGAACCGGAAACCCGTCGGTTGCCCGGGGACCCACGATTGGTATAGCCGCCTGTCGTGGACGAGAACGCTCGGCAGCCAGAGTATCTTCCGCTGCCCGTCTGCCGAGCACCGCTCAATACGACAGCAGGCATGATCTGAAGATGCCGGTCAATCATTTCGGCGATCAGCCTAGGCAGGATTCGCACGTTCTCAGCGTGGCTGATCAGACCGGTCATGAATGATAATCATTCAGCTCGTGAATGATTATCAAGACGCAAGCGGTCCTTGGCCAGATTGATTCCCGCGCATCAAGCCCTTTTCCTGTCAAGCGCACCGCTTTGGGCAAAGGCTATCTTGAAGCATTCCTGGCGGGCTTCCAAGTGCTCACGGCAAGACAAAGTCACGCCGGAGTTCTGGCCCAGACTCCCTCGGAACACCCGACTGTTGGTGGCAATTTCGCCCAGGACTTGCACCCTGCCGTGGCCACGCGCGAGCACAGCGTCAGTAAGACTTGCACCAGGGATACCGATGTTCGTGGTTTTCCGTTGCTGAAGGTCCTTGATTCGCTGAGCGGATCGCTCGATGATTAGTAGCAACCAATACAGCAAGCTGATCGGGAACGTTCGCGGATATTGGCCTGTGCCGGTCGGGCCCTGCGAGAATCGCACTCGACCGGCTCGCAGCCAGTGGAGTTCCGAGACTCGATGTTTCTGCTCGCGAACGACAATCGCCCCAGGCTGGCGGAACTGATCCTGGCTGGGTATTTCGCCTACACAGCCGCGCTCTCGCTCCTGCTTCCTCTGGCACCGTCGATCCGGCTCCAAGTGATCGGCGCCAGCCTGGCGGCCCTTGCGGCATTGCACTACTTGGGTCGGTTTCCCGCACGCTTCATGCCGGAGGTCCTGCGCACGACGCTACCACTGCCGGGCGTGCTCCTGGCCTACCAGCAGATAGGTCTTTTTGCCCAGCCGCAATCCTCCCACTCGCTGGAACGGAGCTGGGTCTACTGGGATCGCCTGCTGCTCTCCGACTGGGGCTTGACCCGAGCGATCGACTCGACGGGACCGTTGCTGCCCAGCGTCTTGGAGCTGCTATACCTGCTGACCTATGCGGCAGCGCCAGCCGCCCTAGCGATTCTAGCTGCTGCGGGGCGGCTCGATCGGTCGGACAGGATGCTCGCGTGTTTCGCGGCCTCAGCGGTCTCGTCGTACGCGCTCTACCCCTTCTTCCCCTCCGAACCGCCGCGCACGATCTTCCCGGGCGAGCTGTCCAGCGGTGTCGACACCGTCTTCCGCCAAGTGAACTGGTGGATCTTGGGAAAGGCAGGGATCCACACCAGCGTGTTTCCGAGCGGGCACGTGGCTTCGGCATTCGGCGCCGGGATCGGACTGCTGCTGGCCCTGCCGGAGAGGAGAGTCTACGGAATCGCCCTGACCCTTGTCGGGGCAGGCATCGCCTTTGCCACCGTGTATGGGCGCTACCACTATGCGGTGGACGCGCTAGCGGGCTTGCTCGTGGCTTGCCTCGCCTCCCTGCTCTGCTGGGCGCTATACCGCAGGCGCGACCGACAGGCCGCCGCGTGACCGGACAGCCTAAGCGTTAGGCAGTCTCGGTTCCCGACAAGGCCGCCGCATCCAATTCCAGCGTCTGTCCGCGCGGCACCTGCGCCCGCAGCTCGATTTCTCCATAGCGCACCACAAAGGGCTTGCCTAGGCGTGACAAGATACGCGCCCGGACAAGCTGCATCTCACGCCATTCGAGATCCACAGTGAATCCGCCCCGAGCTCGCAATCCCTCAACCTTGCCGCTAGCAAGCGCGCTTGGCAGCGCGGGCAGCAAGTGCAGGAAACCGGTCTCTCCGGACTGCACCGAGCTGTCTTGCAGCGGCCTGCCGTGCGGATCATGGCTTTGCAGCAGCATCTCGGCGATGCCAGCGGTCGCGCCGAAATTGCCGTCAATCTGGAACGGAGGGTGGGCATCGAACAGGTTCGGGTACAGGCCGCCCCGCCGACCGTCCAATCTGCGGGCCGTCCTGTCCGGCACCGGTGCCAACAGTCCTCCCAGGATCTTGAAGGCGTGGTCACCGTCGAGCAAGCGAGCCCAGAAGTTGACCTTCCAGCCCATCGACCAGCCAGTCGCTCCGTCACCGCGCAACTCCAGCGACTTCCGTGCCGCGGCGAATAGGTCTGGCGTTCCGAAGGGCGTGATTTCGACGCCCGGGTGGAGACCGAACAGGTGCGAGACGTGACGGTGTTTATTGGCGGGATCGTCGATGTCTTCCAGCCACTCCTGCAACTGCCCCAGGCGGCCGATCCGATTCGGGGCGATGCGTTCCCGCACGCGCCGCAGCTCGTCCGCGAAGTCCGAGTCCACTCCGAGAATCGCGGCCGCCGAAATGGTGTTGCCCAGCAGGTTCCGGATGATCTGATGGTCCATGCTGGGACCCATCACGAGGCCCCCGTTCTCCGGGGAGTTGCTAGGACCAGAGATCAGCCACTTGCCGTCCGGCGACTCGACCAGCGCGTCCACGAAAAACTCTGACGCGCCCTTCATCAAGGGATATGCGGTCGTGCGCAGAAACTCCTCGTCGCCGCCATACAAATAGTGCTGCCAGAGGTCTTGGCAGAGCCAAGCCCCGCCGGTCGGCCAGATGCCGTGGTTGGAGTGGTTGATCGGCGCGGTACCGCGCCACAGGTCGAAGTTGTGGTGCAGCACCCATCCCCTCGCGCGGTAGTGCTCGCGCGCCGTTTCCGCGCCCGACAGCGCGATCTCCTGCAAGGCCGCGAAGAGGGGCTCGTGCATCTCGGGGAGGCCGGTCAACTCGGCCGGCCAGTAGTTCATCTCGGTGTTGATGTTGACCGTGTACTTGCTCTCCCAAGGAGGCTGGTCCGATTCGTTCCAAACGCCCTGCAGGTTGGCCGGCTGGCAATGGCCCCGACTCGAAGCGATGAGCAGGTAGCGGCCGTATTGGAACAGCAGGGTCACAAGCTGGGGGTCCGGCCGAGAGGCGAACCGCTCGATACGCGCATCGGTCGGTTCCGCAGCCGCCTCGGTCTCGCCCAGATCGAGTCGCAGCCGCTGGAACAGCTGGCGGTGGCTGGTCGAGCTCTCGTCGCGCAGTTCTCTGCCCGACATGGCTGCGGCCTTGGCCAATACCGCGGCGTTGCGCTCGGACGGATCGCCGCCGACGTCCCGGAAGTTGACAAAGTTCGTAGCGCCCGCGAGCAGCAGCGTGGCCTCGCTTGCGCCTTCCACGCGCACGCGCTCGCCCTCATCGGAGACCGTGCCGTCTGTGCGCACCACGAGCCGCGCTTCGAATCGAATCGCGCCGCCCTCGACCTGCCCCAGCAAGCGCACCCCCCCGTCCGCGTCCGTTCTGAGTTGCGCGGGATGGGACGTGCGGAAGCGGACCGCAAACGACAAGTTGCCGTCGCCGCTGGCTGAGAGACGGACTGCGATCACCTGCTTGGGGAAACTGGCGAAGACTTCCTGCGAGTGAAGGACCCCGCCGGCCGAAAACTCGATCCGCGCGACCGCGTTCTCAATGTCGAGAGAGCGGCGGTAGCCGGTGACGCTGGCCTCGTCAATGCCGCTTCGCTCGATCAGCAGGTCGCCGAAGGACTGGTACGCCTTCTGGCGCAGCGGAACGCTCATGAAGCGCTCCATCGCCAGCTCCTCGGCCTCGGCCTGCTTGCCCTCGAACAGCAGGGATCGGATCCGCCCCAGCCAGCGGTGCGAGCTTGGATTGGCGTAGCTGTGCGGTTCCCCCTGCCAAACCGTGTCTTCGTTGAACTGGATGCGCTCGCTGGCCGTGCCGCCGAAGACCATGGCCCCGAGGCGTCCGTTGCCCACGGGCAAGGCCTCGACCCAGCGCTCGGCGGGCCGGGCGTACCAAAGCTCCAGCGCTGGGGCCGTCGGCTCGCCGCCGCATGCCGAGAGCCCCGCTCCGGCAGCAAGCGATGCCAGGAACTCTCGACGGTCAGGCTGGAACGGCATTCCGATAGTGTATGCCCGCGCCCAAGCCGCGCGGCTATACTCAGGGCCTAACCGTGCAACGACACCGGCCTATCGCGTCACTCGTGTGCCTAGCGCTATTGGCGGCCCCGGGCGTGGCTCAGAGCCTTCCGCCCGGGTATATCGATCCCGTGCCCGTCCTCGACGCGGCTGCCGCAGCTATGGGGGTGGATCAGCTGCGTTGCGTCAGCCTCGCGGGCGAAGGCTACGCCGGGATGGTCGGGCAGAACATGACGCAAGACACCGACTGGCCGCGCGGTGATCCGCTGCAGGACTATTCGCGCCTGATCGACTACGAACGCGGAAGCTCGGTCGAGCGGTTCTCGCGCGAGCCCGGCCTCAACCCGGCCTCGTGGAAGTACGGTCCCGGCTGGCTGGGCGGGACGCCGCTGCAGCGGCACGAAGTCCAGACATTCGCAGTGAGCGGCGGACACGCTTGGCACATCGACGGATCTGAGCAGGCGGTGGCAGCTCCGCAAAGCGCCGAGATCTGGCAGCTCGACATCTGGATGACCCCGCATGGCTTCGTCAAGGCGGCGCGCATGCCGGGCGCCGAACCCACCGCGATCTGGCGCTGGGAACTCGGCGAGAGCGGTCGGGACGGCGCCACGACGGGCGGCATCGCCAAGGTGGTGGTCGTCTCGGCGACCGTTCTGGGCAAGTACCGCGTCAACGCCACGGTCCGCGCCGGCAACCTCGTGCAGCGCATCCAGACGCGGGTGCCGCACCCGGTCCTGGGCGACATGAACTACGAGCACGAGTACTCCCAGTGGCAGGATCTGGGCGACGGCATCCTCTTCCCGGCGGGCTGGCACCGCCACGACGGCTGGGACGACGAGCGCAAGGTCCCGGTCATCACGGGCGGGCACAACAGCTTCGGCGGCAGCTTCCCCGACATGACCGCCAATGCCTGTGGGCCAACAGAAACTCCGCAGCACGTACGCGAAGCGACCATTCCCGGGGAACGCGTGGAACCCGCCGAAATTGCAAAGGGCGTCTGGCTGCTGGGCGGCGGTACGCACAACAGCGTGGCCGTCGAATTCGCCAACTTCGTTGCGGTGATCGAGGCACCGCTTGACGAGCGGCGCTCGCTGGCAGTGATCGACAAGATCACCGAGCTGGTCCCGGACAAGCCGATTCGCTATCTCGTCAACACCCACGACCATTACGACCACTTGGGAGGCCTGCGCACTTACTTGCACGTAGGCGCGACGATCCTCACGCACCAGCGCAACCGCATGTTCTACGAGGCCGAGTTGCTGAACTACGTGCCGCGCATGCTTGAGCCGGACATGGTCTCGCTGTACCCGCCGACGGAGATCTCGGAAGGGTACACGATGGAGGACATCGACGAAAAATACATCCTCGGCGACGGACGCCGGTACCTTGAGATCTATTACGTGCAGGGCCTCGGGATCCATGTGGAGGGCATGCTAATGGCGTACCTTCCCCGCGAGCGAATCCTCGTAGAAGCCGATCTGTACGATCCCGGCCTGCTGCCTGCCAGCCGAGCCAGGCCCACCGCCGCAGAGCGCGCCCTGCTTAACAATGCCAGGCAGAACGATCTCGATCCGGCGCTGGTCGCCCCGATTCACGGCGATGCCGTGACATGGGAAGCCTTTCTGCGGGAGACTCGCCAGAAACCCTAAGCCGCGGCTCGCGTCACGCGATCAGTTCGGGAATCAGCTGGCCCCCCACTTGCGAGAGCTGCTTGAAGCGCCCTCCGTGAAAATAGGTCAGGCGGTTGTCGTCAAGGCCCATCAGGCGCAGCCAAGTCACGTGCAGGTCCTTCAATGGATGGACTACCTCGACCGCGCGGTTGCCCAGTTCGTCGGTGGCGCCCACCACCGAGCCAGCGGGAGTGCCGCCGCCGGCCATCAAAACCACCATCGCGTCAGCGTTGTGCCCGCGTCCGTTCGGGTCCACGCCGCCGCGCCGGTTGTTGTCCGGGGTCCGCCCGAACTCGCCCGAGCACACCACCAGCGTCTCGTCCAGCATGCCGCGCTGCCTGAGATCGCGGATCAGTGCGGCGATCGGTTTGTCGACGCTATCGATGCGAGCCGCGTGGTTGCGCTCGAGGAAGTCATGGCTGTCCCAGCCCCCAGAAAAGATCTGCACGAAGCGCACGCCCTGCTCGACCAAGCGCCGGGCCAGCAAGCACTGGCGCCCGAAGGCCCGCGACGCCTCTTCGTCCAATCCGTAGGCTTCCCTCGTAGCCTCGGACTCGCGGCTGAGGTCGACCATTTCGGGCACTTCGGCCTGCATGCGATAGGCGAGTTCGTAGCTCTCCATGCGGGCCGCAAGCTCGTCATGCGATGGGCGCCGCTCGGCATGCCTGCGATTCATGTCAGCCAGGAGGTCCAAGCTGTGGCGCTGCTGCTGGAGCGTCTTCCACTCGGGCGGCTCCAGATCTAGCAGGGGCGACCCGCTGGAGCGCAGCAGCGTTCCTTGGTAGTGAGCCGGCAGGAAGCCATTCGACCAGTTCCCGGCCCCGCCCTGCGGGAATGCCAGTTCGGTCATGACCACATAGCCGGGGACGTTTTGGTTGAGGCTGCCCAGCCCGTAGGTCACCCACGCCCCGACACCGGGGTCTGCCCCGAGAGTGCTGCCTGTGTTGAGGTGGAAGAGAGCATCGGGATGATTCACCGACTGGGCTTGACAACCCCGGTACACGCACAACTCGTCCGCTACGTCCGGATGCGCCATGTGCACAAAGCGGTCGCACATCTCGATGCCGGCCTTGCCAACCTTGCGAAACCCGAACGGGCTTCCGACATAGTAGGTCTTGGCAGTGACTTCGACCAGCACTTGGTTCGGATCGCGGACCGACTCCGTAAGGTGCAACTCGCGCAACTTGGGCTTCGGATCGAACGTATCCATGTGCCCTGGCCCGCCCTCGAGGACCAGAAAGATGCAGGCCTTGGCCTTGGCCGGCAGCATCGGCGCCTTCGGCGCCAACGGTCCCGCCAATGTGGACTCCCCGGCTAGCAGGCTGGTGAACGCCAGCGAACCCGCGGACGCCCCGAGACCGAAGAGCAGTTCCCGCCTGCCCAGCTGCACGTGATCGCGGCGATCGGCAGCGGCAAAGCCGCGACGGCGGTCCGTTGCGCTAGTAGACATACGCAAACTCATTGCTATTGAACAACAGCAGGCAGAAATCGGCAAGCGCCCGAGTCGACGGCCCAACTTCCCACGCACGGGTGTCCGGCTGGTAGTCCTCGTAGACCGGGAGCCATTCCTCGTATTCAAACGGCGCGCCCGTGAACTCCTCCACCAGCGAGCGCGTGATGCGAGTGGGGTACGCGGCCGCCTGGGGGGTACTGGAGCGCTGGTGCGCTTCTATGGCAGCCACGTATTCGGCGAGCTTGGCGCTCATGCCGGGCTCGGGCGCACGCGAGAACGCCAGACTGTAGGCACGTTCGACCCTGCTTGCCACGTCGGGCTCCTCCCGCTCCAAGCGCATGGCGAAGGCGATCGAGCGCTTGGTCATGTAGTCGGAATTCAGCATGGTGAGTGCCTGCGGGCTGACAGCGGACGCATCCCGGCGCTCGCACGAGTCATTCGGGCTCGGCTGGTTGAAGACTTCCATCAAGGGGTCGGCCTGGCCGCGGACGCGGTAGGCATAGACGGAACGTCGGTTGCGCTCGGCCGGCTTGGGCGACGGCTGATAGGCAGGAGCGATCGAGAACTGGATCATGCGCGGCTGCAACGCGACCTCCAAGTTAATCTCGGGCATGGCCGGCACGCCGCCCAGCTCGGGATTGAGTTCGCCCGATACCCGCAGCACGGCGTCTCGCAACTCCTCGGCAGAAAGCCGGCGCGGCACGAAGTAGGCCAGCAGGCGATTGTGCGGATCCTTGTTCCGTACCTGCTCGATGTCGGCCCGCTCGGAAGTCTGCTTGTATGCCTGCGAGGTCATGATGGCGCGATGGAGGCGCTTGATGGACCAGCCGTTCTCGACAAAATCCGTGGCGAGCCAGTCCAGCAAGCCGGGATGCGACGGCTCTCCCCCCAGCCCGCCAAGGTTGTTGGGCGTCGCGACCAGCCCCGTTCCGAAGTGATACGCCCAGACCCGATTGACGATGGAACGAGCGGTGAGCGGGTTGCGGGCATCGACGATCCACTCGGCCAAGGCCAGCCGGCGACCGCCCATGGAGGTTGGCAGATCGAATGGGCTCTCGGCTGGTGCGGCCTTGGCTGCAAGTTGCGGTGCGCTTAGCACGCCGGGGCTCACGGCTTCGCCAGGAGCATGCACCGAGCCGCCTTCAAAGATCGTGGAATCCGGCCGCCAGTCAGCGTCTAGCTTGGCGGGCACGCGCAGCTTGCGCCCGTTCCCCGGGATGTAGTCGGGTCCGTTGAACACGGTCTGCGCCATCGGTTCGTAGCGCTCCAAGCGTCGCGTCCAGATCCATTCGTCCTGTCTGCGCACCTTCAGCCGACCCTCGTCAGCGGACGTGAGGCCGTAGTGGCGCGGCGGTTTCTCCGCGTCAGGGAGATTGTTCCTCTTGGCAGGCGGTACATACTCCAAGCCGCGCTCCTCGAACCAATCGCGGGCAGCGCTTTCGGCCTTGGCATCCAGCGCCTCCTTGCGCTCGGTCGCGAAGTCCCGCAGTTGCGTCACGTGCTGGCGCCCCGCCTCAAACCTCGCCAGGTTCTCTTCGGTCAGAAACTCGGCGGGGCGTTCGGCCATCTGAGTCCCGGCAAAGGCAGCGTAGACGCGGTAATAGTCGCGAATCGGAATGGGATCCACCTTGTGGTCGTGACACTTCGCGCAGCGGAGCGGCATCGACAAGAAGGTCTGGCCGACGCTGTGCACCACATCGTCGAGGTAGGCCTGCCGCGCCATCTTCTTCGGCACCATCGCCGAGCCCCACGGGCCCATGCGCAAGAATCCCGTCGCCACGAGCATTTCCGGATCGCTCCCAGGTAACTCGTCACCCGCAAGCTGCTCGATCACGAATCGGTCGTAAGGCTTGTCGGCGTTGAACGAGCGCACCACGTAGTCTCGATAGCGCCAAGCATTGGACCGCTCGTAGTCATTCGAATTCCCGGCGGTGTCAGCGTAGCGGGCAACATCGAGCCAGTGACGCCCCCATTGCTCGCCGTAGTGGGGGCTTGCAAGCAACCTGTCGACCAACCGCTCCCAAGCACCCGGCGCGGTGTCGGACAGGAACGCCCGAGCCTGCTCTGGGGTGGGCGGCAGGCCGGTCAAATCGAACACGGCGCGGCGCAGCAGATCGCGCTTGTCCGCTTGAGGTGCCGGCTCGATCCCCACGTCTGCCAGCCGCGCAACGTGAAAGGCATCAATCGGATTCGCGACGGCAGCCTCAGGCACCTGCGGCTTGCGGACCGGGCGAAACGCCCAGATGTCTTCTGGCTTGTAGAGCCGTTGCGTCCAATCCTCAGATTGCCCACCGCTCGTTGCCATCCTGACTCCGGCGGCGGACGTGTCTCTTGCAGACACTATCTCGCGCACCCTCTCGTCGCCGGGCCATGATGCTCCGAGTGCAATCCAGTCGCGCACGCGCTCGATCTGGCTTGCGCCGAGCCGATCGGTCTCCTTCGGCGGCATGACCAGGGTCGAGCCCTTACCCGACAGGGCCAGGTAGAGGAGGCTAGAGTCCGGCTCGCCCGGCACGATCGCAGGGCGTCCCGACTGGCCGCCCCGCCGGGCAGACACGCGAGTGGTCAAGTCCAAGCCCCCCATCAGCACGCCCGGGTCCTGACCATGGCAGGCCAGGCACTTGAAGGCCAGCAGCGGCTTGATCTCCAAGGCGAACAGATGCTCGCCGTCGTCAACGGCACCAAGCGGCAGTGCGCTAGCGAGAACGACGCAAAACGCCAGTGACGCCGAGACTCTGATCACGACTGATTCGGGCGGCACTTGCGCCGCTGCGTACCATTCTAGCCCTGTCGCTGCAAGATTCTACGCACAATGGTCGGCCGCCAGACCGCTCGCGAGCGCGCAGGAGAAAGGAGTAGTTCCGCCTCCATGCAGGGTTCGCCTCGACGCGAACGGAGCAGTGCAGAGCTCCAATCTTGGTTGCACCAATCCGACAGATTCAGCCGTGAGCAATGCCGGGACATTCCGTCCACATTTCGGCCAAACACTGGTAGTGATCTACCGCGCGGTACTCAACCTCGGCTATGTCGTGTTGCAGCTGATGTAAAGCGCGCCTCTGGGGTAATGGCACGAGGTGGCAACCGTAGCCTTGCTCCGTCGGGCAGTGCTGCTGGCCTAGCGAACTTGGGAGCAAGGGCGAGAGTAGCGCCACCTGCCACTACTCATGCAGCCGCGGGATAGCGCAAGCAAATGGCTACCTCTACTCCTCCCACGGATCCCGACTCGCTCGCGGTCCTGCACGCGCTTTCCCGGGTTGAGCTCAGCCCTGAGGACACCTACAATGCGCTAGAGGGACTGCGCACTATGTCCGGCCGGGCCGTGACCGCCGCAATTGAGGCTCACAACGCCAAGATCGATTCGAAACTCGACGCGCAGGGCGCCAAGTTCGACGCTCTGGAATCCAAGCTAGACACTTTGCGAGCGATGACCGCGTGGGGTCTCGCCGCGCTTGGCCTGCTGGTCGCCGCGCTGCGTCTCTTCAGCTGAACGCTCTCATCGAGCGGGTACGACGGCTTGGGTGAAGCCATTGCCGGGCTGACCTCGACAGAATGCCTTTAGCCCGGATATCTCACCAGAGGCAGGGAATAAGGCCGTGCTTCGTGGTATAATTGGT
>VXMF01000056.1 GCA_009841225.1 Terriglobia bacterium
GGCGGGAGGGGGGCGGCGGAGGGAGCCCGAAGGGCGACCGGAGCCGCCCCCCTCCCGGCAGCGTTCATTCTACTCTCCTCACTTCTCCTCGTCTTGCGTGCGAGCTCTGGCGGCCTCGGCCCGGTAGCTCGGCACGGTCAATTCCAAGATCACCGAGTGATGCACCACCCGGTCGATCGCGGCCGCCGCGGTCATGTCGTCGTGGAAGATCTGATTCCACTGCGAGAAGACCAGGTTCGAAGTGATCATCACGCTGCGGCGCTCGTAGCGTTCCGCCAGCAGCGCAAACAGCACCTCCATCTCGGCCCGGTCCTGGCGGACATAGCCGATATCGTCCAGACACAGGCACGCATAGCGGTCCAGCCGCCGCAGTTCCCGCGCCAGCCGCAAGTCCCGCTTCGCTTCCACCAGCCGCTCCACCAGCGCTTGCACCGCTACGAACAGCACCGGCTGGCCGCGCTCCACCAAGGCCCGGCCCACGGCTGCCATCAGATGCGTCTTGCCCACGCCCGGGTTGCCGAACACGCACACGTTGGCGGCTTGCTCGAGGAATTCCCCCGTGCACAGCCAGCGTGTCCGGCCCCGCACCGCTTCCGGCAGCCGCCCTAGTTGCAGCGTCTCCAGCGTCTTGCCGCGCGGCAGCTTCGCTTCCCGCAGCAACCGCGTGATGCGCCGGTCCGCCCGCTCGCTGGTCTCCAGCTCCACCAGTTCGTCCAAGTAGCGCTCCGGCTCCCACTGCCCGTCCCGAGCCTTGCCGGCCAAGTCCCGATAGTGGGTCAGGAACGACGGCAGGCGCAGCTCGCGCAGCCGTTGCTCCAGTCGCTGTTCTCTCTGGCTCGCCGCGCTCATCCCGCCTCCTGCGCCGGCACCGTCGCCAGCAACTCGTCGTACGCGCTCAGCTGCGGCTGTAGCGGCACCATGGCGAGCGCTTCCGCCGCGGTCGGCCTGGCCGGCTCCAGCACCGCCCGGATCGCCTCGCTGTCCGGCCGCTGCCCGGCCTCCAGCTGCCGCTGCAACTGAGCTTCCACCGACGCCTCCAGAGTCGTGGCCGCCAAGTGCAGGATGCGCAGGTACTCCAGATCCGCCCCGCTCCTTCCGCTGGCGCGCAAGACGTCGTAGGCCTGCCGGAACACCAGCGTCGGAAACAGCGCCTCGCGGTAGGCGTACCTGGGGAACGCCCCCGGCTTGCGCAGCAGCCAGCCAATCACGTGCCGGTAGTCCACCTGCCAAGGCCGCCCGCCCACGATCCGCTCGCACTGTCCCACCAGCTCCCCGTCCAGCCGGAATTCCACCTGCGCCGCCCGCAGGCGCACTTCCAGGCGCCGTCCGATCAGACGCGACGGCACCGAGTAGGCCTTGCCCGCGACTCGCACCGTGCTCCACTTCGTCACCGTTGCGAACACCGTCCGGTACGCCGGCAGCGGCCTCGCCGGCAGCTCCCGCAGGCGCTCCCGTTCCAGCTCCAGACGCTCCCCGCGCCGCTGGTTGCGCCCGCGCGCCACCTCCCGCAGAAACTGCCCGTACTGCTCCTCGCTGGCGAATTCCGACGACCCTCGCAGCACCAGCCGCTGCCGCACCGCCCGCTTGTAGTGCTGGTTCGCCGCCTCGACGTCCCCGTTCTCGTGCGCCCGCCCCGGCGTGTTCCGTGACGGCTCCAGCCCGTAGTGCCCCAGCAACTCCAAATAGCGCTCGTTGTAGCCTCTGCCGTGACTCGTCTTCAAATCGTGCGTCGCCGCCGAGAGGTTGTCGGTGCGATGTTCCCGCGGCACCGATCCCAGCGTCCACAGGCTCTCCTGCAGGCCCTCTGCCAGCGCCTCGAAGCTCTCCGAGTGCGCGATCCGCACCCATTCCCAGTTCGAGTACGCCAGCACAAAGTGATACGCCAGGTGCCGGTAGGGCTGGCCCCCGACCTGCACTCCCAGCTGCCCCATGTCCGTGAAATCCGACTGGCACTGCCAGCCTGGCTCCCGCTGCTGCGGGAAATACACTTCCCGCTCCGGGCCCTGCAGCGCCCGCCAGCGCCGGACCTTGCGCTGGAGCGTGCGCAGCTGGCCCGCTCGGAAGCGCTCCGGATACTGCCTCTGCAACTGCTCGAAGATCAGCTTCGCCTCAAGCCCCGCATCCAGCTCCAGCATCGCCTCCACTTCCAGCCACACGTCTGCGAACGGATCCTCCCGCGTCCGCCAGTTCCGCGGCTTGACCGTCTCGCTGGGCAGCATTCCACGCTGGCGCCACCGTCGCGCCGTCCGCTCGCTCATACCCGCTTTCGCCGCGGCTGTCGCCAGCGGCTTGTTTCGTCCAAGTTCCTTCATCAATAGCCTCGCTTGTTGGTCTGTGATCAATGCCCTCACCCTCCAAATCGAAGGGTGAGTCTAGCCACCAACCGCGAGGCTCAAGCGGACTTTCTAGTAGTGTCTAGCCGGTCATTCTAGTTGTCGTCGGCCATGCCACATCGGAACAGCGGTGCGCGAGCGAGGAACTCGCTCATCGCCGAGCGGTCCGCAGACTCTTGGGATCCTCTGGCCGCAGGCATACGCGTGCTCGTCGGTCAAGTCATGGCCCGCCCGCCCTCATCCGGCATGGCGCAATTCCGCGTTAGCAGGAGCGTGAAGTTCCCAGTACGCGACTTGGACGAGCGGCCGCGCCAACTCCTGACTCCTCGTTGACGCCCGAGCCCTCCAAACAGCACGAGTTCGGCACGGAATGACCGTGATATGCTCTCGATGCTGGCGGAGCGGCTCGGTCCACGACCCAACGCTCGCAGCCGCTTCGCGAACGGCCGGACGTGCGGTGGATCGGGCAGCACTCTGAATGGACGATCCTGACCGGCTTCGTGCCGGCCGCGCTCGCGATTGCTGTTTTCGAGGTCTTGATCGATCCCGAACTCGTCAGCATCCTGGTCGACGATCTGGGGCGCGGCCTGGAGTCGGTGTCATCCTTCGTCCGAGGGCTGGTCCTAATGTCCACAGTCGTGGCCTGTTACGTCGCCGTCTGCTTGGCGCTGCTTGGGTACTTCTCGGTCCGCTTCGCGCGTAGCGCTTTGCCCGCGGCGAGCAAGCGCGCCGTGGCAGGCGCCGGAATCGTGTCTTGGATTGCCTTCCACGCGGTGCTGGCGGGGCTTGCTTCGCTCGACCTGCGGCTTTTCTCAATTGCCTACGACTCGCTCGTCGCGATCTACGAGCGGGCCGGCAATCCGGTGGCTGCGGCGATGACCGGCGACGCCCTGGGCCCGGGCATCTCGCGCCACTTGGCGTCGATTCTGCTGCCGGCTTCCGCCGGCGTTGCCGCAGTGTGCGCCGGATCCTGCCACGCCATCGCGATCGTGCAGGAGGCGAAGTCGGGGGAGACCAAGCCGGCAGAGTCGGTGAATCGCCTGCTTCATGGTTTCATGGCGATGAGCGGCCTGCTGGTCGCTAGCACGCTGCTGCTGACGCTCTCGTTTCGCCTGCCCGCGGCGCTTTACGGCACCGGCGAGGGGGCTGAGGCGAGAATCGCCGAGTACCTGGGATTCGCCAACGTGCTGAGCCTGTTCTGGGGCGCGGTCTTTACATTGACGCTGGTCGCGGTGTACGCGCCGCACGGACTGGCGTTGCGATCACTGTCGGGAATGCCGCTCGGCCAGTTCCTGAGCAGGGCATTCGAAACCGGCTCTTCCGTGAAGGGCCTAGTGCAGAAAACGGAAGTGGCAGTATCGACTGTTGCGCCCTTGCTGGCGGCCTTGGCGGCGTACTTGGTCTGACTCGCAGGGCGAGGGGGTTCTCAACCCTAGGAATCTCGTCCCATCGGTCCGGCTTGTCCCGTCAGCTCCCGGAGTCGCTGCTCCAATACCCGCGCTCGCTCTTCTGCAATCCTCGTGCGCTCTCTTGCCGCGCTGATCTCTACCTGGATCGCGCTCAGCTCGTCATCCGCGGCACTCGGTCTGGCCTCCGCGATCCTTCGCTGCCGGTAGTACTTCTTCACGCGTCCATCGAACTCCTCGCCGGTCCGCGGGTCGCGAGTCACCAGTACCGTCGGGCCGTTTCGGCGCGCCGTGCGCAAGTCCAACCCCAGCACTCCACTCCGCAGGTACGTGACCTCTCCAGGGCCTGCGACCGATTCCACCCGGCCAAACCGGTCCCCCAGAGAGCGGAAGCCCTCCAACGGCGTCCCCGTCAGCTCCCCTGTCGGGTCGAGCCGCCAGTATTCGCGCACTCCGATCGCAGCGTACTGCCGCGCCTCGCGTGACCGGTGAGGTCTCGATCTTAATCTGTGCTTTGCCGTCGCTCACCAAGATTCGTGTGTCGTTGATTCCGCCACCCGCAATGCGTTGCGCCTTTACCCGTGGCTTGCGAGCAGTGATCGCCTGCGCGATTTGGTCAAGCGAAGCGTCAATGTCGTCGAGCGACGATTCGCGGCCTGCCACCGGCAGGTAAGTGAGGTCGATATCGACAGAGACCCTTGGCATGTCCCGGTAGAACAACTTGATTGCCGTGCCGCCCTTGAGCGCGAACACGGGCTCCCTCGCGATGTCCGGCAGCACGCTCAGCAACAGTCGAACTTGTGTAACGTACTGCTCAAGCATTGCTGCGTGTCCTTGCAGTCCTCTCAGGCACCAATCCTTTCGGCACATAGATGAGGTAAGTCGGGTGAAGCTTCCCGCCCGCAGCCAGCGCCCGCGGTCCGGAGCCAAGGTCAATCTTTGAGGTGTCGAGGTGCTTGCGCCAGCGATGCTGGTGCCTGTCCGCGAAGACGAGAAACAGCCGACGCACCTTCACGCTACGACAAGCGGTTAGCAGTGCCATGAGCTGCTTTGGCCGCAGCGACGTCAGCCCCTCGAAAATCTTGTCCAAGTTCTCGAAGCTTGCAAGGTGCGGCAGCCCATCGAGCGCCTCCAAGATGGCGCGCTCCGGAGATGATGCCTGAACAGCCCAGCGCCATATATCGACCATCGGTCCGCTCGACCTCTCCAGGCGGTCGGCATCGTGGACACCAATCGGATCGTCGCCAAATAGCGTGCGCCGGCGCACGACGACCTGCGTTGGCATCGGCATTCGTCTCAGCCAGGACGGTACGGCACCATACAGGTGGACGCGCGGCTGTCCACCGAGGCTCAGGCAGTGTGCATAGCCGGCAAAGTCGAGAGCGCTCTCGCCGCCCAAGTGCACGGCGTATTCCATGAGCCGTTGCAAGGATAGAAGACAGATCTCCCAAGACGGTTCATGAGCGCCTTGAACGCCTTCGGGCAGTGGTCGACGGTACACTCCGCGTATCACCCGTTCGAGCCACCCACGAGCAACGTAATCGTGAATGGACTTAGGGTCTAGGCCCTGCGCCCTTAGCCAGGGTGTGTCCACTATGAAGCCGGGTGGGACCGTGTCGAGAAGCGGTTTCAGCCTTTGCTTTTTTTGATGGCTCACAGCCATTAAAAAATCATACTTTCAAAATATAATCAAGGCGCGCTAAGCGAAATGCCGTGCGTATATGGCAGATAGCCATGCAATCGGGACTAATAGAAGGACACAGGTGAATCCTTTCTGCGGCAAATCGAACCTCCATGCGAGCAACTCGCGCTCGCCGACGCGTCAACTACACCACGAGCCTCTTGCAAGATTCGCGCTGCATGGTCAGAATCGTCTTGAGTCTGGCAGGCGGCAATTGCCTTGGTCAGCGCGGCTCTCGCCTGGTCGTCTGTTCCCAGTCAGGCTGTGCCGGATAGCAGCGGGCGCCAAGCTCCGACTCTGTCCCGGATCGAGTTATTCGGCTCTTGCGCTGCGTGGACGGCTGGGAATCCCGAAGCCCTCGAGCAATGACCGAGCGGCTTCCCCGGGTGGCTGCTCGGATGGCACCAGAGTTACGGAAGATGCCTGCAGCTCAGGGTCGCTAGGAGGCGCTCCGCTGCCGCCTAGGACAACTGCGGTGCTTGGGTCGAGGTGCTGGCGGAATTCCAGTAATTCGGCCTTGCTGGCTTCAAAAAGGCTTCGGCTGGAGACGGAGAGCAGAATCGCCCGCAGCTCAACCAACGCGCATGCCTTGTACAGATCAGCAAACGGAACATCCGCGCCCAGCATCGTGATGCGGACACCCCGGCGAGCGAGCGAATAGGCGATTGCGAGCAGACCTAGTTCGTGCCGTTCACCAGGAATGCACGCGCACAGAGCGTGTGGGGCGCCGGCGGCGGCTTGCGACTCCTCGACCTCGACCAGACCTCGCAAGCGAAACACTAAGATCCCGGTCGCCATGTGCTCGCTGGCGATCGAGCACTGGCCTTGCGACCAGAGGCTGCCGATCCGCCGCTGCGCCGCCAGAACCACGCGCTCTATCGCCTGCTCCGGCTCCAGGGAGGCGAACGCATCATCCAGTGTGTCCTGCAGGGTTCGCTCGTCCATGCCCAAGGCGGCCTCAACGATGCCTTGGGTCCACGCCTCCACTCGGTCGGACGAGACAGCTGTTGGTAGGGCCATGCCGAGGAGTTGGTCGCGGCCGATGTCGTTGATTTCCCCGATGGAGCGACCGGCGTCCAGCAGTTGCCGTATCGCCCTCAGCACGCGCAGGTCATTGCGGCCGTATAGTCGATGGCCTCCGGGCCCTCGCTTCGGGCGCAGCAGTTCGTAGCGGCGTTCCCATGCCCTGAGCCGCTGCGGGGAGAATGCAGTCAGCCTGGCGATCGTCGCCATCCTGTACGGCGCAGCCGGTTCCGCTGAGGGCTTCATCGACAACTTCCAGTTTCCTCCCTAGGGATCCGCCCGCGCCGACGATTCACCTGCGGACGGTCCCAGATCCGCCACGTGCGCTGCGGGTGGCTTTCCGAAGAGATAGTGTGCGACATGCCATTCCGTGCCCCGCCTGTATCCCCAAAGCTCGGCGCACGCCATGAAGAAGATCCGCCATCGAGCAAACCACAGCTCCGCCTCGTCGTCCCCGTAGACTTGGCGGAAGATCTGCAGCACGTCGCTTCGCTCCCGATCGAGGTTCTCCAGCCAAGCCAGCGCAGTCCTCTGATAGTGGATGCCGCGCCACCTCCACTGGCGATGCAATTCGAGGTGGTCCTGGCACGTGGACAGCAGGTCCTTGCTCGGCATCAGGCCACCAGTGAAGAAGTGGCGGCCCACCCAGTTCGAAGGACCCGCCGCCTCGAACTCGTACGCAAATTGGCGGTGGCAGAAGATGTGAACGAACAGCTTTCCGCCGGGCTTGAGCCAGCCCGCGATGCGTCGCATGAGCTCGGCGTGGTTTCGCATGTGCTCGAACATTTCGATCGAGATGACGCGGTCGAAGCGCTCGCGGATGCCGAATTCGTTCATGTCGGCCTTCAGGACCCTGAGGTTGTCGAGCCCGAGTCGCGCGGCCCGGGCCATGATGAAGCCTTGCTGGGATCGAGAATTCGTTACCGCCGTGATAGTGCAGCGGCGATACCGTTGTGCAATCCAAAGAGCCGCCGAGCCCCAGCCGCAGCCGAGCTCGAGCACATCCTGCCCGTCTTCTATTTCGGCACGGGAACACGTACTGTGGAGTGCCGCGACCTCGGCTTCTGGCAGTGTGCTGTCCGGATGTTCCCAATAGCAGCAGCTGTACTTCACCGACGGGCCGAGGACCTTCTCGAAGAATGCCGCAGGCAGTTCGTAGTGCTGTCGGTTGGCAGCCTCCGGAGCAGGAGCAACGGGGTCGCTTTCCGGAACGGCCGCCAGTCGGCTCGACCCGGCGCGCCGAGCCTCTTGTCGGAGCCGCGCTGCGCACAGGCGGCGGATTCCGAACCGAACGGCAGCGTCCGATAGTGCTCCACGCTCCGCCGCCAAGAGCCCGATGGAGACCAGGGTGTCCGTCACGGGGAACCCTCCCTTGGCAACCATGGGAAGAAGGGGCTTACCTCCCGCTGGTACCGTCGATACTCTTCGCCCCGGCTGGCCAGTGCCTGCTCTTCGGTGGGTGGAATTCCGGTCACCTTGCGAATGAGCAGCAACATCGCAGCCGGCGCCGCGAGCGTCAGCCACCCGTGAGGAGCCTGCCAGCCGACTACGACGTAGCTCCACCAGTGGAGCCACTCGAAGAAGTAGTTCGGGTGCCTTGAGTACTTCCATAGCCCGCTTCGGCAGACCCTCGACTCCGGGCTGGAATCGCGGAAGCGCCTCAGCTGGCGGTCAGCGACAGTCTCGCCCGTCACCGCGACCGCCCAGACAAGCGCTCCGAGAATTTCCGGCCATCCGACAGGGCTTGGGATTCGGGCCGCGATGAGGGCGGGGGCCGCAAAGAAGGCGCAGAGCAGGGCCTGGGCCTGGAAGAACCCGAACAGCCACGCGTCGGCCGAATCGCCGTGCCGGCGGCGCAGGCGAACATAGCGGCCGTCCTCGCGAGAGTTCCGGAGTCTGGCTACCAGGTGCCATGCGAGGCGGAGCGACCAAAGACCTGCAAGCGCGGCGATCAGTGCTCGGCGGGCTCCGTCGCCGTCGGATGCGAGGGCAAAAGCCACGGCCAGCGAGCCCGTCCCGACGGTCCAGGCCACGTCGACCCAGTCCGCCCTGCGAGTCGCGCGCTGGACGAGCCAAACGATGGCCATCGCCACCGCGACAGCCGCCCAGCCTGTCAGCCAGCTGAAGAAGAGGTTCATGGCACCCTTCCCTGCGGCGCGAGCCGGTCGGCCGACAAGGCCCGGCTGCGGAGTAGCTTGGCGAGGGCCGCCAAGGCTGGGAACACCAGCGCCCACAAGATGGCCAGTGCCACCACGCCCCCGGGCCCAGATTCCAGCCGGACCACTCCGGCCGCTTGGCCCGCCATGTATGTCAGCGGTCCGCCGGCAGCCCCGGCCAAGGCTGCCACGATCCGCCGTTCGCCGGCCCATGCCAGGGATTCGTCGAGGGTGGTCGCGAGATTGATCCAGAGGACGCTCATCCAGAGCGGCGGCGGCCATCCGGCAGGGGCCTGTTCCGGGAAGCTGATCAACTCGGCCAGCAGCAGTGCGGAATCGAAGGCAAGACCAACCGCCGCGGAGATGGCCAGAAATCCGGTGGATGGCACCTTGACGGGGACTCGCGGAGCGGACTGAACGGCAATGGAGATGGCCAGAGCGACCGCCCCGGGCCAGACGCGCCCAGTCGCGGCCCCGAAGACCGCGGCAAGCCACGTGGCCTGGAAGCAACCCAGATTGAGCAGGGTTCTCACGCCAGTCTGACCTCCGCAGTGATCGGCGGGCGCCGATTGCCGGGCTTGGCCAGCAACAGCTGGACGTTGCCGATCAAGCGCTCCTCGAAGCCGGCCTCGCAATAGGACAGGTAGAATTCCCAGAGCCTGACGAATTCCTGGGAGTGCCCGAGCGCCCGGATCGCGGCCCGCCGGGCCCGGAAGTTCCCCCGCCAGCGTCTTAGCGTCTCCGGGTAGTGCGGGGCCAGATCCTCCAGGTGGATCATCCGCATGTCGGTGCCCGCGGCGACCGCCCTGCCGATCGCCGCCATCGACAGCAGGCAACTGCCCGGGAACACGTAGCGCTGGATGAAGTCGGCCGACCGCCTGTACGACTCGTAGCGGTGTTCGGCCATCAGGATCGCCTGCAGCAGCATCAGCCCGTCGTCCGCCAGAAGCCTGCTGCACTTGGCGAAGTACCCCGGAAGGAACTCGTGGCCCACGGCCTCGATCATCTCGACCGAAACGATCTTGTCGTAGCGTCCCGACAGGTCGCGGTAGTCCCGCAGGATGACCTCTACGCGGTCCGCGAGGCCTGCCTCGCGGACCCTCTGCGTGGCCACGAGAAATTGCTCTTTGGAAACGGTGGTCGTGGTGACCCGGCAGCCGTAACGCGTCGCCGCATGGATGGCCAGCGCACCCCAGCCGGTTCCGATCTCTAGCAAGTGGTCCGACGGGACGAGGTCCAGCTTTCGGCAGGCTAGGTCCACCTTGCGCAGCGAGGCGGATTCCAAGGACTCTCCCGGCGACCCGAACACGGCGCACGAGTAACTCATCGTTTCGTCGAGGACCAGGCGGAAGAAGTCGTTGCCCAAGTCGTAGTGCGCCTCGATGTTCGCCAAGGCGCCGCGGCGCGTGTTCCGGCGGAGCGCGTGCAGGATTCTGGCGGCTTGCGAGGCGGCTCTGGCCCATCCCCGCTCCATCCCGTCGGTCAGGGCGATGTTGCGGGCGAAGATCCGGCAGAGCGCGGTCAAGTCATCGGCGGACCAGCGGCCGAGGATGTACGACTCGGCCGCTCCGAGCGTTCCGCCAAAGGCGACGTCGGTCCAGAACAGCGGGCAATGGACTGTGACATCGGCACGGACGTCGGCAGCGGTGCCATAGGAATCCGCCCCGTCCGAGCCGACGATCGTGAGCCCGCCGTGCTTGAGGTGGTGCAAACGGCGCCTGACAGCTCGCTCGGCAAGTGACTGGAGTCGGCCCCAGCGGACCGCGCGCCAGCTCATCCCCGTCATTGGAGCGATCCGCTCTCTCACGGCAGTTCGGCCTCCAAGTGGGCGGCATGCTTGGGATGCGGATGGAACGGGCAGCGCTTGCCGAAGAGCCGCAAGGCCTGCCAGTAAATGCCCGCCACGACCCGCAGCGTCATGAACGGGTAGGACAGCAGGACCCTTGCCAGCGACCGGCCGCCGATTGGGATGCGCGTCATGCGAAGCGTCGCGTCGAACACGGGCACGTCGTCCTCCGAGGACTGCATCTGAACGGCCAGCGCGTCCCCGGGGCCAGACAGCGTCCAGCGATAGTGCTGGTCCATGCCCATGAATGGGGAGACATGGAAGCCCTTGGGGAAATTGAAGCGGGCGGGTGCGTCCTGAGGCTGGCCGGCATCAACGGCGAGCGTGTAGCAGTGGCGCTCGCCCCAGGGGGTGTTGTGCACCTCGGCGACGATGAACTCCACCCGTTGCCCAGCCTTGTCGAAGCAGTAGTAGAAGCTCACCGGGTTCATGACGTAGCCGAAATAGCGCAAGTGCGTCAGCAGCCGGATCGGCCCGGCGGGGCGCACCCCCGTGGCCCCGGCAACCTCGCGGCGGACGGATTCTTCCAATGGGACAGACGGGTCGCCGACGTGGTCCTCGCGGCGAAACCACGCGACTGCAAACCGCTTGGTCGACCAAAACCATCGCCCGGCGAACACCGTGTCCAGTTCGGAGAGGTCGAGACAGACCTGGAACACGCGGTAGCGGAAGGAATGCTCCACGGGCGCGAACCGGCGGTGACTCACCCACCCCTCGTACAGGCAGCTGTTCATCGCACTGACCCCGGGTCGAGCGCGCGGCAGACAGCGACCGCGCTGCGGACCCCGTCCTCGTGGAATCCGTAGCCCCAGTAGGCGCCGCAAAATGACGTGCGGTTGGAGGAGATGACTTCACGGTGGCGGGCCTGCGCCGCCGCACGGCCAGAGGTAAACACAGGGTGTTCATAGCGCATCCTGCGCAGGATCCGGCGCTCGTCGATTCCCGAGAAATCGTTGAGAGTGACGTTCAGCGGCGTGTCTTCGGACAGCCCTTGGAGGCGGTTCATGTTGTACGTCACGGTGGCGCGGGGAGCAGGCTCTCGACGGACTCGATAGTTCCAGCTGGCCCATGCCCGGAGAGAGCGGGGCAGGGGTGCGGGGTCGGTGTGCAGCACTGCGTCATTGCGCTGGTAGGGGAACGCGCTCAAGAGCGAGACCTCGGTTGGGGAGGGATCCCGGAGGATCTGCAACGCTTGGTCGGCGTGGCAGGCAAGAATGACGTGGTCGAAGACGCCGGACCGACCGCGCCCGTCGACCACCCGGGCACCGTCCTTGCCGCGCTCTACCGCGGCAACGGGAGTCCGGCAGGCGATGCTCCGGGCGAACGGCCGCGACACCGCCTGTACGTACCGGCAAGAGCCTCCGCGGATGACCCGCCAGACGGGACGCCCCTTCCAGCGGAGCATCCCGTGGTTTGCGAGGAACTCGACCACGAAGCGGATCGGGAATTCCCTGAACGTGCCCGGTGGGACCGACCACAGGGCGGATCCCAGCGGGGAAAGGTACTCCTGCACGAAACCCGGGCCATAACCTCCGGCTGCCAGGAACGACTCGACACTGGTCTCGGTCGCTAGGCCGAGCGCGCGCGTCGGCGCCTCGATCTGGAAGCGCGCGATGTCTCCCAACATGCGCAGGAAGCGGGCGCGAAGCAAGTTCCGGCGCTGGGAGAACAGTCCGTTGAGCGACGATCCGTTGTACTCGATCCCGGAACGGTCTGAACGGACGCTGAAGCTCATCGACGTCGGCTGTGTCTCCACGCCAAGCTCGCGCAGCAGCCCCGTGAACAGGGGATAGTTGGCCTCGTTGAAGACCACGAATCCGGTATCGACAGCGTATTCCGCGCCCCCTGCCTTGACGCGAACGGTACGGGCATGACCTCCGACTTGCTCGGATGCCTCGAAGACTGTCAGCTCGTGCCGTCGGCAAAGATAGTAGGCGCTGGCGAGACCGGCGATCCCCGCTCCGACGATCGCGATCTTCATCTCGAACCCCCTGCTGCCGGGGAGTCGACGCGATTGCGTGCGAGTGCGTGTTCGGGTACGGTTCGCAGGTTCCAGACGAGCCCCAGGCGCTGAAGGGACAGCAGGACGTAGTAGGTAATGTCCAGCTCCCACCAATAGAAGCCTTGCCGCGCCGCGCCGGGATAGTGGTGGTGGTTGTTGTGCCAGCCCTCCCCGAGCGTGAGCAGAGCCAGGAGCCAGTTGTTCCGGCTATCGTCGCCGGTCGCGAACCGGCGGTGCCCCCAGCCGTGGGCAAGGGAATTGATCGTGAATGTCGCGTGGTACAGGCAGACCGTCGAGGCGAAGAATCCCCAAGCGAGCATCTGCGGGCCGTTCGTGCCGAGTTGGGGCTGCCAGCGCTCGAGGATCCATCCCGCCAAGTAGACGAGAGCAGCGAACACCAGCGGAGGGACCCAGTCGAAGCGGTTCAGGAGTCGCAATTCGGGGAACCGCGCCCAGTCCCGGACGAAGCGCGAGCGAGTCAGGAATCCCTCGCCCGTCATGAACCATCCCGCATGGCTGCCGAGGAAGCCAGACAGGCTCGGCGAGTGCGGGTCGCCGGGGGCGTCGGAGTGGGAGTGATGCTGCGCATGGTGCGATGCCCACCACATCGGGTCGCGCTGCGCCGCGCAACCGCCGACGAATGCCATCAGCGCTTGGAACGCCCGCGACGTGCGAAAGGCCCGGTGCGAGAAATAGCGGTGGTAGAACCCGGTGATGGCGAACATGCGGACGAGGAACGAAGCGGCCGCGACAGCAAGCGCGACCGGGCTCCAACCGGTCCAGAAAACGCCCAGGGCGGCGATGTGCATGGCAAGGAACGGCAGGCACCGCAGCCAGTCCACGTCGTTAGACGACCCTGCTGCCCTGTCTTCCGAGCGGCTGTCGAACCAGCGCCTCAGCCAAGGCGGGGTGCGCTCCCGGCGCTCGCGCTCGTCGAGCGGTGCCGCCGTGGCGATCGGAGCGGCGCAGGCTCGCGACCGCCGGCGGGCGGGCATCGAGGCAGGGCGCGTTGCGGGACGCGTAGTGCCGAGGCGTTTGGAGTTGCTGCAGGCGGCGGCTTTCATGCTTATTCAATACTGATACAATAACTATACAAAAATTATGCATCGGATGTATCAACGCCAGCGGAAAAATGTCAGGCCGCTGGAATCTGGCGCTGGGAAGGCGAGCGAGAGTCTCATTGATGCCGACAGGCAGTCCGCATTCCGGCTCATCCGCGGTTTGGTCGATCCCCGGGGGATCGGATGCAGACCCAGGATGGGGGCCAATTCGATAGATGGCCCCGGGGGTCTCCAGCAGGCCTAACGGTTACTGGAGGGTGAGCACTGTTTCGCCCGATCCCGGAGGGCGACTGCGCCTAGGATGGAGTGGCGATCGCGGACATCGCCAGAGCAGGGACCGACCGCGAGCAGCGAGCGATCAACCGATGTGAGAGCGAAGGCCGGTTTCATCCGCCTTGCTTGGGAAACGACAGCAGCAGCATGGATTTCGAGTGGATCGCCATCGCATTGGGGGACGTCGCCTGGATCTCCGCGGCGTTCGTTCTTGGCCTGCTTGCGAGGATCGCCGGCCTGCCGCCCCTGGTAGGCTTCCTCGCCACGGGATTCGTGCTCAACCTGCTGGGTGTCGCTGGCGGGGAGATGCTCCAGAAGCTGTCGGACCTCGGCATCACGTTATTGCTGTTCACCATAGGCCTCAAGCTCAATCTTCAGACCCTTGTCCGGCCGCAGGTCTGGGCGGTCACCGGACTGCACATGTCGGTTGTGGTCTTGGTTTTCGGCACCGCCATCTATGTACTCGCCCTTCTGGCCACACCGTTCTTCGATGGCTTGGACCTTTCCCGGTCCCTGCTGATCGCGCTTGCGCTGAGCTTTTCCAGTACGGTGTTCGCGGCAAAAGTGCTTGAAGACAGAGGAGAGACGAACTCGCTGCACGGCCGCGTGGCCGTCGGGATCCTCGTCGCTCAGGATCTAGTCGCCGTGGTGTTTCTCGCGCTCTCGGCGGGCTCGTGGCCGACTGCATGGGCGCCCGTGGTATTGCTGTTGATCCCACTGCGGCGAGTGCTGACCCGGGTTCTGGACATCGTGGGCCATGGCGAGCTCATAGCTCTCTACGGCTTCGTGCTTGCCCTTGGCGGGGCGGAGATTTTCGAGCTGGTCGGACTGAAGTCGGACATGGGCGCCCTCGTTCTGGGCGTTCTGGTTGCGGGTCACTCCAAGTCCGACGAAATGACGAAGGCCATGCTCGGCTTCAAGGACCTGTTCCTGATCGGCTTCTTTCTGATGATCGGACTGTCTGGACAGCTGACGTGGGACGCGGTTCTCGTCGGTGCGGCCCTCACGCCGCTCGTGTTCCTCAAGGCGGCTCTCTTCTTCGGCCTGATGATCGGCTTCAAGCTGCGGGCCCGGACCTCGTTGCTCGCCGGACTGAATCTGAACACCTTCAGCGAATTCGGGCTCATTGTCGCGGCCGTCGGTGTTGCAAACGACTGGATCGATGGACGCTGGCTGATCGTCATCGCGGTCGCGCTGGCGCTTTCGTGCGCGCTCTCGGCAGGGCTCAACATCTCCGTAGACCGGATCTACGCCCGGCACCGCTCGGCGTGGCAGCGCCTGCAGCGGTCGGCGCGCCTAGCCGATGACCGGCTGCTCGATATGGGTGGGGTAGCGATCGCCATCATCGGCATGGGCCGTGTCGGGACGGGGGCGTATGACGAGCTGGTTCAACTGCACGGGCGGACCGTCGTCGGAGTAGATATCGATCCGGCCACCGTCCGGCACCACCTCTCGAAGGGCCGCAATGTCTTGCTCGGCGATCCCAGCGACGGCGATTTCTGGGATCGCGTTCACGCCGCCGACAACCTTGAACTGGTCATGGTGGCGCTGCCGAAGCTCGCCTCGAGCCTAGCGGTCCTCAACCAGCTCAAGGCCGCCTCCTCCGAGGTTCCGGTCGCCGCCACGGCACGGTTTAAGGATGAGGTTGAGTCGCTGCAGCGGGCCGGCGCGTCGGAGGTGTTCAACATCTACGCGGAGGCCGGCTCGGGATTCGCCACCCATGCGGCCGCACACCCTACTACCCGTCGATAGGCCAACGGGAGTGTTGGCGGATGTGCCCTGAAGGCGAGTGCGCAACGGCACAGGCGCGGAGCTCCCGACGAGCGCTGTCGGTTGGTCGGGGAGGGGGCAAGCCGCTCAGCGGCAGAAGGCGAGATCAACCCGGAGTCCAGAGTGCATCCTATTGAGCGTCGATGCCCAGCTCGGACTCGACTCCAATCTCTGCAGATCTGCGGGGATTAGGTGTCCCATGGTCGGCAAGATTGGCGCCCTCGAGGCTTGCATGGCGCGGTCTGGAGTGAAGAACGCTAGCAGCGCAACCGCAGAGCCGACCTGAATCAAGGATCCAGCCCAGACGGATCCTTCAAGGGATCCTAAGCGCCCCACCCCTAGAACGCGGCCCGACAGCCCCAGCCCCTCCAGCAGGCCTTCCACACGCGCAAGTCGCCGATCCACGCCATCCAAGCGAGACGACAGTCGCATACCCAGCCCCAGCAGCACTGCGCCCACGCTCAGGATGCCGATCAACTCGGCGGTCACGGCTGTGGTCTACCAGCTGCACTCGCCGCACTCAGGGCAGGGCAGGGCCTCGATGATCGACGTTGCATCATGCACCGTTCTCCACTCGCTCGTAATTCGCCAAGCAGTAAGGCCGACCAAACGATCTTGTGGCTGGAGTCCGCTACAGTGCGCTGCATGAGGCCACCAGCGACGGCACCTGTATGCCGCAGTTCCGCATCGGATACCTCTTCGGTGGGCACAGCTCGGGCTGCGGGTGGGCGGTCTCGGGGTGTCTCGGGAAGCAGCCTTTAACGGATCGAAGTCGGCGGTTTCGATGGGACCCCATATAGATACTGTCAAATAGCGACTGGCCAGAGCGAGACTTCGGTACCGCGGGTGGGAGCTACGATGTGCCGCCAAGTCCCGAACGGTAGTGAGTTCGGTGATGGAGCTCGCGCGGGGTCTCGAGTTCTCTTAAGCACAAGATACTGGAGGAATCCGAAACGCAAACCCCGCACCCGTGATGAGACTTCATGTCAGCTCAGCGGGAAATTGAGACCGAGTCGTGCACTCCACGCAACCGGGCGCATTGACGATTCGTCCAAGCATTCGCTAGGCTCGTTCGGGGCGCTTTGAGACATGGCTAGACTTGGTGGATCGCGCGCCCGTCTCATGCGGGCACTGGGCCATTGCTTGGTCGCAATGCTCGGCATCGCGGTGTGCCAGGCGCAGTTCGGCGTCATAGACCCCGAGCGCGACCAGGCCGAGGAGGAGCGCCTTTGGGCCGAGCACGAGCACGCCTGGCTCCTTGAGAGCATGCTGGCGGCAAAGAGCGAATCAGCGCACGCGCGTCTCGAAAGCGGGGCCAGCTCGATTCAACCTCAGGCGTTTTGCCCGGCGTATCTCGGCCTGAGTCCCGAGCCGGGTGCGTTCCGCAAGCGAGTCGCGAGTCCGTTCGTTGCTAGATTCGCTCCGCCACCCGACCGGTCACCTTGGCGAGGCGTCGCGGCGGCCGGGGAATCGCCGAGCGGCATCTTCGACAACTACATATCGGACTCGGTCGTGCAGTCCAAGTGCATCAACTGCCATGTCGCGGGTGGCGCTTCCGGGCATACACGCCTCGTGCTCACGCCTTCCGGCGTGGACGGCCACGAGGCAACGAACCTTGCCGTGTTCCAGAATTTCTTGGATACCGTTGAGGGCGGAGCCGACCTGATCCTCAATAAGATTCAGGGTGCGGAAGGCCATGGCGGGGGCGTCCAACTGGTCGCCGGCTCAACCGACTTCGCCAACATGGAGCGGTTCCTTCGCGGCTTGGGAGGCGATGTCTCGGGAGGGCTGTATCCCGACACATTGTTCGAAGCCGCGACGATGGCCGCTCCTTGGAGGACGCTGCGCCGGGCGGCACTCCTGTTTGCCGGCAGGCTCCCGACCCAATCCGAGCTCGCCGCGGTCAGCGACGGCCGGGAATCCAGCCTCCGCCAGACGATCAAGGGCTTGATGACGGGCCCGGGATTCCACGATTTCCTGATCAGGTCCGCCAACGACCGGTTGCTTACTGACCGGGAGCGGTTGAACGTGATCGGGGTTGCCGAGGTGAGATTCGTCGATCTGACGAACAAGCGTTGGGAACTGGCCCAGGAGGGCATCGCAAACGGGTATGCCGATAACCCGCGGCGGTATCCGGAATTTCGATATCACGAGAGAGCCGTACAATACGGTGCCGCTCGCGCCCCGCTTGAGCTCATTGCACACGTTGTCGAAAACGACCTGCCTTACACGGAAATCCTCACAGCGGACTACATCATGGCCAATCCCATGGCCGCGGCCGCGTACGGCGCGACGACGGAGTTTGACAATCCCGAGGATGTCACGGAATTCAAGCCGTCGGAAATCGCGAGGTACTTCAGGCGCGACAGGTCCATGATCGTGGAGGAAAACCCTCCCAATGTCTGGAGGGTCATCAATCCCGGCAATCTGTCCACCGACTACCCCCACGCCGGAGTCCTCAACACGACCGCGTTCCTGCGACGCTATCCCACGACAGCGACGAATCGCAATCGTGCCCGCTCCCGTTGGACCTACTACCACTTTCTGGGCTTCGACATCGAGAAGTCCTCGGCACGCACGCAGGACGCCGATGCCCTCGCGGATACGAACAACCCCACGATGAACAACCCGGCATGCACGGTATGCCACATTCCGATGGACCCGGTCGCCGGCACCTACCAGAACTACGGCGACATGGGGCTCTTCCGGGACAAGAACGCCGGTCGGGACGCCTTGCCGAACCTGTACAGGAACCCCAAAGACGGAACTGTATCCCCCTACCAGCGGGGCGATACATGGTTCCGCGACATGCGCACTCCGGGGTTCAGCGGCCAGTCGGCGCCAAGCGCGGACAACAGCTTGCAATGGTTGGTGGAAGAGTTCATTGCGGACGAGCGGTTCGCCAAGGCGGCCGTTAGGTTCTGGTGGCCGGCGGTCATGGGCGTGGAACTCGTCGAGCCCCCGAGCGATAGCGCCGATACGGAGTTCGATGCGTTGCTCGTCGCATCGGCCGCGCAGGCCTTGGAGGTCGATGCGCTTGCGGAGTCGTTCCGGGAGGGATTCGGTGACGGTGACGCTTATAACGCAAAGGACCTCCTCGCCGAGATGGCGCTCTCTCCTTGGTTCCGGGCTGAATCTGTCACTGGAGACGACCAGACCCGCGCGACCGCGCTCCGCGACGCGGGCGTAGCGCGGCTCCTCACCCCGGAAGAGCTGGTTGCGAAGACGGAGGCCATCGCTGGGTATGTATGGGGCAGGCGATTCCAGCAGCCCTTCGGGCTCGGCGAGACCCGAAGCAAGCTGCATGACCCGCAGGGGTACACCGGCTACGAGCTTCTATACGGAGGCATCGATTCCGACGGGATCATCGAGCGCACTGGCGAGATCACGCCTCTGATGGCGGCCGTCGCTCAGAGCCATGCCGCTGAGGTGAGCTGCCCGATCGTGCGCCGCGAGTTCTATTTCTGGCCCGAAGGGAACCGCGTCCTGTTCGACGGAATCACGAAATTCGACACTCCCTACTCCGAAACGGGCGGGCAGTTCAACATCACTTCCGAGTCGTGGGAATCACGGCAACCGGTCAGCTTGGCTGTGCCCCTGGCCGCGGGCTCGAAGACCGTGCGCCTGTCCTTCACGAACAACCTTTCCGGCGGCCAGCAGGACAGCGAGGGCAACACGCTCGACCGCAACCTGAGCCTGGATCGCCTGGTGGTCGCCAACAGCAGCGCATCGACCGTGACCGAAGTCGAGCTCGAGACCCTCGGCAGGAAGAACTGCGGCCGTCCGAATGGGGACTTCTACTGGATGACGGGCAATTGCTCCGTGGAAATACCGGTCGAGATCTCGTCTTCCGGAGACTACAGCGTCACTGTCGTCGCCCATCAGGACAAGGCCGGTGACGAAGCGGCCCGCCTGGCAATCGAGGTGGTAGCGGAGGACGGGAGCTCGCAGGGAGAGATCGCGATCCGCCGAAAACTGGCCGATTTGCACCAGAGGTTCTTTGGCGCGACCGTGGCGGTAGATTCACCGGATGTCAATGAGGCCTACAACCTCTTCGTTGAGGTATGGAATCGCAAGCGAAACTCCGAGAGCCAGTCCTTTACCGGTTCGAGGTTCCACTGCACCGAAGGCGGCGACCATCTTTACTTTGAGGGCGTCGTGGACGGTGCCCGGCGATACAACCAGTACGGTGGCAGCCAGTTGAACTTCGATCTGATCCGCCCGTTCACCCGGGCCACCGACTTCTCCGATCCGCACCATGCAGTGCGGACATGGGTGGTCACTCTGGCGTATCTGCTCACCGACTACCGGTACCTGTATTTCTAGCGAAGGGAGGACGCAATGAATCGCCGCAGCTTCATGAAGGTCATGATGGGTGTTGGTGCCGTGTCGGGGTTCCGGGTGCCGCTGGCGAACGCCGCAGACTACAACGGCAAGCTGTTCGTGTTTATCCAGGCCGACGGCGGCTGGGATCCGACCAGCTTCTGCGATCCCAAGACGAACGTCGCCGGCGAGCCGCTCATCAACAACTGGGCGACGAGCGGCGAGGTCCGGCAGACGGGCAACATCCGCTACGCACCGTTCGCCGGCAACCAAGCCTTCTTCGACAAGTACTACCAGCGCATTCTGGTAGTGAACGGCGTGGACGCCCAGACGAATTCCCACACCGCGGGCACGGTCCACAACTGGAGCGGGAGGATTTCGGAGGGTTACCCGACGACCACGGCGCTGCTGGCCGCGCACAACGGGGCCGGCCTGTCGATGCCGTACCTGAGCTTCGGCGGGTTCTCGAACACGGCGGGCGTGGCCGTGTTCACGCGCTTGAACAACGCGGGCGACATCCGGAACATTGCGAAGCCCGAACTGGTGCTCGGGGATCCGAACCGGCGGCCTTACTTCGGCGCCGAGGACTGGTCCTCGATCACCAGACATCGCGACACGCGCATGGCGCGGCTGGCTGCGGCGCCTAACCTGATGCCGCGGGACGCGCGCAACCGGGAGCTGTACGCGGCGGCGCTGAAGCCGGACGCGGCGGAGGGGCTGCGCTCGTTCGCGGACATGATCCCCCCAACGGACGAGTTGCAGGCGGTCGAGGAATACGCCTTGTTCCGGAGCACGCTGAAGCGGCAGGCGCAGCTGGCAGTGCTGGCATTCAGAGCAGGTGTCGCGGTGAGCGCGGACCTGCGCCTGGGCGGGTTCGACACGCACGACAACCACGATGCGGAGGCGAACTGGCTGCTGGGAAACCTGACGGGCGCGGTGGACTACCTCTGGGACTACGCCGAGCTCCAGGGCGTGGCGGACCGGCTGGTGGTGGTGATGGGATCAGACTTCGGGCGCACGAACAAGTACAACGCCGAGGCGGGCAAGGACCACTGGCCGATCGGCAGCTTCGTCGTGATGGAAAAGAATCAGACCTGGACCAATCGTGTGGTGGGGGAGACTGACGAGCTGCACTTCGCGCGCAAGATCAGTGCGGCGACGCTGCAGCGGGACGACACGTCCGGGACCTTGATCCACCCGAAGCACATCCACAAGGCACTCAGGAAGTACCTCGGCGTTGCGGACACCGCGGACAGCCAGCGATTCCCGTTCCACAACACCGAGGAGCTGCCCCTGTTCTCGTAATCGGCCCGGCTCGAGGAAGCTGCAGCAGCACGGCTGGTTTCACGGGGCTTGTTCCGGCGCTTCGCCCGGGAGTGGCGCAACGTCCGCTCCTGAGATCCGGTCGCATGCCGGTTCGGTGACGACAAGTGCGCAACTGCCTGGCGGCAACCGGAGGTTGCGCGCTCGCCAATCCGGTAACGGATCTCCCAGCTGCGCTGCCACCCGTGTCAGGCCCGGCGCGCCTGCGGCGGCTGTACAATCATTTCGATGGCGTGCGTGCTTGCACGCGCGAATGCTTCATGTCGGCCAGCACCCTCACAGACAGGCACGTTCCTGCAGTTCCAGAGGAAGATGTGGCCGCCGAGGTGCCGCAGGCCGACGAGGTCGAGTACCCCGAAGGCCATTGGGTCGCGCAGAGTGTCTCGCACGGTGATGCCGTCGAGCAGGCGACCGGCTCGTTGCGCCACCACTTCCGCGAGCGCGAGGACGTGCTGGTGGCGATGGAACTGGTGGTCTACTACCGGCGTGGCAACAACCGGGTCTGGCTGCAGCCGGATGTGCAGGTGGTGCACGGGGTGGGGCGCAGCCCGAGCCGCAGCACCTACTTGGTGTGGGAAGAAGGGAAGCCGCCGGACTTCGTGCTGGAGGTGGCGTCGCCGTCGACGGCGGACAGGGATGCGCAGCACAAGGTGGGCGAGTACGCCAGCGTGGGCGTGCGCGAGTACTGGCGGCTCGATCCGGCCGGGGAGTTGATGGCCAAGCCGCTGGAGGGCTGCGTGGCAAGAGCGGGCGGCTATGAGCCGGTGCCGGCGGTGGCGGCGGGAGGCCGGACGTGGCTTTGGAGCGAGGTCTTGGGGCTGGAGCTTCGCGGCGAGCGGCGGGAACGGGGGACGGTGTTGGTTTTCCGCGACCCGCGCACGGGGGAGGAGTGGGCCAGCGCGGACGAGCGCGAGCGACTGGCTGTTGAGCGCGAGCGACAGGCAGCAGAAGAGCGGGCTAGTGCCGCACAGCGGGAGCGAGAGGCCGCAGAGCGGGAACGAGAGGCCGCAGAGCGGGAGCGAGAGGCCGCAGAGCAGCGGGCCAGCGCAGCGGACGCAAGGGTGCGGGCACTGGAGGAGCAACTCCGGGCTCTCAGCGCTGACACCACGAATCCCTCCGCGGGAGGGTGATCCCGAGGCGCGGCCCGGCCGTTCCGAAATCCCGCCCATTGTTGTAACGGTGGGCATTGGCACTTCGAGCCGCCTGAGCTCGATGCCATTGACTCCCGAAACGCTCATCGGTCTGCGGCAGAGGAATCGCAGATTCCGAAACTGATCGAGAGGTCGTCCCGCGGGCCGGTTGATTCAGGGGGATGCCTGGACCAGGCCGGCCCGGTAGCGGTTCATGCTGCGGACTCACTGAAGGCGGTCGGAATTGCCCCGACAGGCAAGGCCGAAATGCCGTCGTCCAACGCGTAGCGCTTGGTCCCCGGATAGACGATCCACAACCGTTCGAGTTGCAGGTCCGACATCGCGAGACGCATGGAGCGCGTCGTGCCTGGCGCGTCGCTGTACTTGAACTCGAACCCGTGACGCTTTCCGCCGACTGTGGCCAGCAGGTCCAGCTCAGCCCCTGCATGAGTGGACCAGAAGTGCGCACTGCGGGGATTCAGGCAGGAAAGGACTTGCTCGATACCGAATCCCTCGAACGACGCACCTACCTTGGGGTGCCCGCCCAAGGCAGCGAAGGAGTCCAGCTCGAGCAGCGAATGCAACAGTCCCGCGTCCCGGACGTAGATCTTGGGTGACTTGACTTGACGTTTCTTCAGGTTCTCGTGCCAAGGCGGGAGGATCCGCACAACTCGCGCATCGCCCAGGATGTCGAGGTATCTCCTTGCTGTGGCCTGCCCGGTGCCGATAGCTCGGGCGAACTCCGCGGCGTTCCAGACTTGGCCGTGGTAGTGAGCGATCATGGTCCAGAACCGTCGCAAGGATTCCGCAGCGATCCGGATTCCGAATTGCGGGATGTCCCGCTCGAGAAACGTCCGCACGAAACTCTCTCGCCAGAGTCCGGACGCCGCTTCATCCGGTGCCAGATAGCTGCGAGGGAAGCCTCCTCGCAGCCAGAGCACGCGCCAGTCGGCGATTCGATGCTGCTTCGCCCAGCCACTGACTTCACTGAGGTCGAATCCCGACAGGTCAACGAGACCGATCCGGCCCGCCAAGGTTTCGGATGCTCCTCTCGCCAGCGAAGGAGAGGCGCTTCCTAGGAGCAGGAAGCGTGTCCCCGCTTCGGGCCGGTCGAGCAGCACGCGCAGCGTTTCAAACAGTTGCTGCTGCCGTTGGATCTCGTCGATGACGACGAGGCCGGACAGCGGCGCCAGCGCCTGCTCCGGCGCAAGCAAGCGACGTGTGTCCTGTGCTCGCTCCAAGTCAAAGAATTCCACCTCGCGTTCCTTGGCAGCGATCAGCCGCGCCAATGTGGTCTTGCCGCACTGCCGGGGGCCGATCAGTGCCACGGCAGGATGAACACGGAAGGAATTGACGATGCGAAGAATCGCCCGAGAGCGGTCAATGAGGACGCCGGAACTCAATTTTCCTTGAAAATACACTATTGATTGTCATAATTTCAAGGAACAATCGCTTGTCGTCGGGAACCGGAATGTGAGCCACAGGACGATCCTATCGGTCCACATCGTCGGGAGACTCGAGCGACACAGCTCTTGTCCGTTGCGGGCGCACCGGTGGCGGACCACGACCGGCGTTGTCCCCGGCTTCGCCATCGATTCGACATCGGAGGTAGCCACCCAGCGCGGGAATCGTGGCCTTGGCGCTGCCGATCCTGCGTACGCCTTCCCGAATTTCAGCCAGGGGCGTCGGCGTGCCTATCGTAGAGACAAGTTGCTTCCACCGCGCGCCTGCGGCGTCGACTGGGACGGAGTACCTGATTGGAAGGAGGCGTGCCTGATCGAGATGTGCATCCAGATGGGATCGGTGCGCTGGCTTGGCCTGATGGGAGCGTTTCCAACTTGATGCCGAAGAGGGCTGAGGTCTGCAAGCCTCTCCGGCCCTGTCCGTCTTGTTCCAGCACACCAACGCTCCGATAGCGTTGCGGTTCGAGATCGAACCGCGTCCGTCGCGGCAAGAGGCGTGAGGGGTCTTCGGGCTGCCAGAGGCGATCCTCCCGCAGCAAGGCGGTCAGCACGGATACGAGCTTGCGCATGACGGCGACCAGAACGACCTTGTGGGGCTTGCCCCGGGAGCGTAGGCGTTCATAGAACGCCTTGGATTCGGGCTCGAAGCGGATCTCGGAGATGGCGGCCATGAAGAGCAAGTGACGGAGTTGACAGCGGCCGCCGCGGTGCTGGCCGGAGTCGTGGTCGAAGGGAGAGAGACCGAACACTGGGCTAGAGCGAAATTCGGGTTCGGCGGGTGGGAGCCGTAGGGGGGCGCTACGAGGTGTAGCTAGGTCCGACAACGTCGGGACGTCAATGGTGCCGGGTTGCGGCATCGAACCGCGGGCACTACCCTAGCAACCTGTCGGACTAAGGAGCCCCCCAGCCCCTGCGCCGCTATCGAAGCGGGACCCCCGCTTCGCCTCTAGGAGGAGAGGATGCCGCCGCGGCTCTCGAGGTTGAGCACGAGTCCGAGCCGGTCATTGGATCGCCGATCCCGAGGCCCATCTGGAGCAGCCTGCCGCCGTTCATCATGGTGCCCGCCAGCACAGCCGCCGTGGTCACCGTAGGATCGTCTGATAGGCGGGCCAGACGCGGTACACCCGTCCTTATTCAAGGCAGCCCGTTGCCGATCTCGGTGATCACGGTGTCAGCGTACCGAGTTCCCGGGTATACCTCCAAGAGCGTCAACCTGAGCAGGTAGGCGTATTCGGTTGGCTCCCTCTCGAATGGCGCCGCCTCCCCCGCATCCACCCTCTCCTGATACGACATCCTTTCCGTGCCGTCCATCAGCAACCACTCCATGGGGTACTCGAGGTAGTGTTCGATCTGAAACTCGGGGATTGGAAGTGCCTGGTAGCCGTTGAAGTCGCGCAAGGCGACCTCATGACCGGCGACCACCACGGGCTCCACGTATGCGGAGCTACTGCAGCCGGTCGCGTCGTGCGGATCCGGCTCTGCCGCGCGCAAGCGCAGCACGGTCACCTGTACCCGCTTGGGTCTCCCGTTTGCGGCGAAGAGGTCGGGGGACTTGCCGTAGCCAGCCCAGATCCGGACCGGCTGGGTCAGATCGAGGAGCTGCGGGACCACCACGTCGACCCCAACACCGTCGCCTTCCTCGCCTTCCGCCCAGCCTGTCAGTTGATCGCCGTCAACAAGCATCGAAGGCGCGTAGGAACAAGACTCCCCCTGATCCAAGAAGCTGTTGGAGAAGTCCGAGCGCCAGTCCATATCGGGGTCGCGCGGGCAGAGCCCGCAGTCGTCCAAGATGAACATGGAGTACTCTACGACGCTGCCGTCCTCTTGATGATTCCGGACAACACGACCTAGATGGCCCGTCGCGGTGACCGACGTGGAAGGGGTCCCCTCGACGGCGTCCCCCACCTGTGCGTCTGGATCTCCGGAGCGTCGGGTCTGCCCCTCATTGCCTGATCCGCAGCTCGCCACAGCGACTACCAGAGCTACCAGGAGCGCCGCATGCCACCGCATGGATTCGACGGACTGATGTGGCAGGACGATGCTTATGCTCACAGCTTCGACTCCAGGTGCAGTCTCGGGCCCAGCCTGCGCTGAGCGTAACTTGCCTCACTCGATGGTGAACTTCTCTCCATCAGGAGAGGTTACGGTGATGACCTGCCAATCCGAGTAGTCGCCTAGTTCTGCGGCGATGTCCGGGTTCACGTTGCGGCTGTAACCGCTGCTGACGGCATACTCCCATCCACCGCGCTTGAACAGGTAGGCTTCCTCCTCGCCGCCGCAACACCCCCAGCTGTGGATGTAGAAGAAGCCCCGAGAGTCAGGCCCGCTCGCCGCGGCGGTCACCGCCTCGCTAGACGCCTCAACCGACACGTCAGGGCCAGAGAACTCCGTATCGAAGCCGTCGGCGAGGTCGGCGATGGCGTAGCTGTATCCACTCAGTCCCTCGAACGTCCCGAGCAGTGGGCCACTGTAGACCAGTTCGGGTTCGTCTCCGAGAACTCCGTACGTGTAAGTCAGGTCGGGCGACCCAGCAGTTTTGCAGATGGAGACGGTCTTGCCGTTGTCGAGCCGGAACCCCTCCACCTGCTCGCTCCCGTCCACGCACCAGCTATCAACGGTCTCCGACGTCTCGGCCGGTACGTCGGTCCGACCGCAGGCGACCGCTGCTAGCACCGCGACGGTGGCTACCTGACGCACGGTGCCTCGGCGGAGGATGCAGATGCGGTTGAGCTGGAATCCCATTGGTTACCTCCCCCAGCAGGCCTCGCTTGTCATGATCTGCACCGGTATTCTCTCTGAATCGACCACCGACGGTCGCATTGGCGAGTAGCTATCGTACAACTCCGAGCTCGAGCCGTTGGGGGTGGGAGATCTCGCCGTTGACCACGAGCGGCACAGCGTGACGGCGGGCGGGGACGGGAGACCGCGCAAGTATGGCGCTGCCACTCTCTGCCAGGAATGTTTCCGGTGGCGGCGTCCGTACTGCGGGAAGGGACGTTGCAAACTCCACTCCAGCGCGATCGGCTGGGGGTGTGCTAGTATAGGCGTGGAGGTTGGATTCGAACGCCACAGCAAGGATTGGCCTGCTTGCAGGTCCAAGAAAATATTCTGCTGCCGCCCTTGACACCTGTTGCGGGCGGATGGCATGATGTGCTAGAACTTGCTATGAGGGGTTCCTAGCGGACCTCCGGTTGGCAATCCGCCAGAGGAGCGATCCTTCCGGCGGGGTGCAGTGGAGAAGGACACAAGGGAGAATCATGACGAATCGCAATAGATCGAGTTGGGGCTTCGGCCTCCTGGCTCTGATGTTGCTCGCGCTCGGCTTGGCCGGCTGCGGCGGCTCCGAGCCCACCGCGACGGCGCCTCCGCCGGCACCTCCGCCGGCGCCACCGCCGTTCGTGCCGCAGGCTGTCGAGGTCGCCCTCGGCACCAGTGGCGATACGCTGACTTTGATGACCACAGAGGCTGGCGGCTTCACGCTGAACGGCGAGGCCTTTGCCTCCGGCACCGACGTGATGGCCGAGGCCAACGGCAGCACCTACACGCTGACCTTGGACGGCACCACTTGGAGCGCCGCCTACAAGATGCCCGACGCGATGTCGCTTTCGCTGGGCACCACGGGCGGGATGATCTCCATCGAGCGCCTCGAGGACGGCAGCTACCAGTCCAACGGCAGCGCGGTTGCCAACGGAACGGTCATTACCGCCGAAAATGGCAACATGTACACCGTCATGATAAGCGATGACGGCATGTTCACGGCTGAGTACGTGCAGCCGCCGGCGCTGAGCATCCCTCTGGGGATCTCCGGCTCGTCGGTCGAAGTCCGCCGGAACGAGGATCTGACCTTCTCGGCGATGATCAACGGCGAGTGGGTGATGATCACGGCCGACACGACAGTGACGGCCGCGAACGGCAACGTCTACGCGGCGGTGCTGTCGCCGGACGGCATTCCGATCGGCGTGATGCACGTTGCGGCCATGCAGGAAGTGATGCTGGGCGCGCTCGGCGGCACGGTGACCGTGAAGCAGGCCGAGGACATGACCTGGTGGATCGGCGAGATGGAAGTCAAGGACGGCACGGTCTACACGGCGGCGAACGGCAACATGTACGCGCTGATGATGGACTCCGAGGGCATGTGGAGCGCCATGTACCAGAAGGTGATGGTGACGGTGGCCTTGGGCACGCAGGGCTCGATCGAGCTGGTGCGGGCCGAGGACATGTCCTGGTGGCTAGGCTCTGAGGGCGTCGGCGTAGGCAGCGAGGTGATGTCGGACAACGGCAACACGTACACGCTGTGGTACACCGACGGCGTTTGGTCGGCACGCTTCGAGCCCGAGTCGATGATGATCGAGGGCACGGGCCTGGTGGCGATGACGCGCGAGGCCGATGACATGTACGACGTCAACGGCAGCACCCTGCCCGCGAGCGGCATGGGTGATGTCACTGTGGACGGCGCCATGTACCACGTCTGGATGCAAGGCGGGGCTCTGATGGGCGCTCGCTTCGACGCGGCCATCAGCGCCGACACCGACCACTTCACGACCAATGACTTGGGCATTCCGAGACTGAACTCCGACAGGACAAACCTCATCGCGACGGGCAATGAGGAAGACGGCGAGGGCATGTTCTCGATCGGAGACCTGCTGGGCGGCGGGATGGCGAGCGACGAGGGCGCGAACTTCGTCGCCGAGGCCGTGAAGTCGATCGAAAAGGTCCAGGCCGATGTAGCCGCCCTGCTCGCGCTGGACACCAAGCCGTCCGGCTTGGACACGATTCTCGAAAGCCAGTGGACCAAGCTCGAAATGGCGCTGGACACCATCTTCAACACCGATAGCGATAACGAGACTGCGGCAGACCGCACTTCCGCGGTCCGGCAGACCGCCCCGCGGGAGGAGGACATCCTCGACGACATCGCCGACGTCCTCGACGCGCTGTCGAGCGAGGGCAGCTTCGTGGCGGCCACAGCCGCTAACGGCGGTGGGGTGTTCGAGAGCCAGGCGCTGGGTGCAGGCGCGGCGGCGGACGCGTTTAACCGCGTGAAGTGGACCGCCTCGGCAACGATGGGCGTGACTGGCAGCACGCGCTACGGTACCGCGCTGCGCAAGACCTCCGATCACGCCAAGGACGGCCCGGACACGACCGAATACGGGGCGTTCGCGTACTCGACGATGCACGAGACCGTGCGGACCGTAGACGCGGCCGCGGTCTCGCTGACGGGCATCGCCAGCTACTCGGGCGGGACCCGTGCGATCAGCGGGTCGGGCAAGACCTACTCGGGCATGATGGACCTGCAAGTGCGCTTCAAGGCCAACTCGGTCAGCGGCGTGGTGAGCGGGCTGGAGGACTCCGACGGGCTTCCCTGGCAGCACAACTTCGCCGACGTGGACCGGATCGTGCTGGACGACGCGACACTGCGGCGGAATGCGCAGTGGAACAATACCGGCGCCGACGCCACGGTGTTCTACACGGCTGACTCGGGGCTGTTGCGGCCCGTCAGCAACCAGCCAAACACCTTCGCGGGCATCCTGCTAGGCGAGGGTGCGGACGCGGGGAGCGAGGCGAACGGAACGTGGTCCATCGGAACAGCGGGCGGCTCGAGCTATCTGACGGGCGGCTTCGGCGTGATGCACGTCGGGGACACGTCCCGGCCTACACCATCTGGGGACGACGGCTCATCGGCGACCGCGCAGCTGTTCACGATGGTCGAGGCGACCGCGACAGAGAACCTGACTGACGTGTCGATCGCGGACGGAACGCTGACCGTGAAGCAGCGCAGCTACGGCTGGGCTGGCCGCGACGGCGCGACTGTCCCGACCTATCAGGCGCTCGGCGCGGCTGGCGACGAGACGCTGATCACCGCGAAGTTTGGCTTGGCGGCGCTTGCGGGGAACAACGGCGCGCAGATTGCGATGAACGGCCCGAAATGGATAGACGGCGTCATCTCGACGCTCACGACGGAGCGCGACCTGCTGTCAACCCTGCAGAGCCTCAATTCGGGCGACACACAAGCGGCCGAGCTACTCGCTTGGCAGAGGGTGCAGGACGCAGTGCAGTACAACCTGTTCGGCGGCTTGATCCCGGTGAAGTTTAACGTCAACTACGCCGACGACGGCGACGCCGCTACGGCGGACCTGGAATCGGAAGCAGACGCGATTGACTTGATCAACCGTGCCTTGGACGCGCTGTCGAGCAACGCCAAGCTGGAGGCGGCCCTCGATCCGGAAGGGACGGGTATTTTCGACCACTACCCCACCGGCACGGCCGACGACCCCACTACCGACGAACGGGAGGATCTCGGAAACTACCGCGTCTATGACGCCAACGACAGACGGTACGAGGTCAACACCCGGACGATTGCCAACATCCGCGGCGAGCGGCAGTACAAGGTGTTCTCGGCCATGGGCACGACGGACTTCACGCGCTTCGGATTCTGGCGGCGCGAGAGCACGACGAGCGCCCGGAGAAACGACGGCGTTGTTGGGAACGTAATCCGCGGCCCGCACGGCGGGCCCGGCACGTATGCCTACAGCCCGTTGGATTCGACGAATGTCGGGACGTTGACGAACCTGAGCTTCCCGACCGGAGGCAGCGCAAGATACGTCGGCGAGACGATCGCGCTTCAGAACACGACGATCCTCTCCGGGACCGCCCAGGTGGACGTTAGCTGGCTGACCCCCGCCGACGTGAACGCGGGTACGTCGGTTGGCACGCTGTCGCTGACGATCAGCGACCTAGCGTCTGCAGTGGGCGATCCGCTGTCGCAGGGCGGCAGCGCAGATACCACGGTGGCAACCGCGGCAGGCAACGAGATCGCTGATATCGTGTTCCCGGGTCTATCGATTATTGTGGGCGGGCAGGGAGACTTCGCCAACAACATGATCGTTGGCACAGCTGGCACAGCGGATGATGACGGCAACATCCCCTACACCGAAGCGACTGTCAGCGGCACCCGGTACCGCCAAGCCGCTGCCGCGGCGGACATCACTCCTAGCCCCACCACCCAAAGCGTCAAGGCGCTGTTCGTGGGCCAAGGAGTGGACGGACCGCTCGGCGTGATCGGAACGTGGACATTGACCGACGACACGGTTGGTCGTGTCGCCCCGGACGGGAGTCATACCGACGACCTAGGCCAAGCCATCTACGGCGCTTTCGGAGTCGAGGTTCCCTAGACTCGGCAAGATTCCTCAGAATCAATCTGCCAGGGGGAGCGGGAAACCGCTTCCCCTTTCTGTTTGCATGCAGAGCACACAATCGGGATAGGGGGAAGCCTCGCAGCTCCACCCCTCCCACACCACCGCAGTTCCGGTCCGCATGCAGCGGTTCGAACGGTTGAGCTATTGCCGAAGGTCGAAATCGGTGGCCTATACTTCACGAAGTGAGTCTTCGGTGTGGCGAGCGCGATTTCGGGCTGCTCGCCAAGCTCCCGCTCGCAGTTGATTCGGTCGGAGGCCCGTCCCATCCACTGTTCTCGTCTGGGCGGGTTGTCGTTCCATCGCTGCTAGGTGCGCGATTCGGTCTCTGTGTCCCGACCTCTTCTCGAGATTCCCCTTTCAGCAGCCGGGCAGACCAGTAGGGATTGGTTGCACTGCTGACTTCTACTACTCGCTCAGTTCGGATTACTGCTCATTCGGTCCGAAATCCCGGACTGTCGGCAGATCTCCCGAGGTAGGTTCGACAGCCTTCAGCTCACAACTGCGGGACTCACAACCGGCATCCTCGATGGATCTAGATTTCGCCGTCACTCGACAGCTCGTCCGACGCCGTATGCCTCGTATCCTGTTCTTGTCCATGGGCTCGCGTCCTTGCCCCACGCTTCCTCCAGGCCCCGCCTCCCGACGACGGCCGTGCGCTTCGGTAACTTCACCTCCATCAGGCTGTCGAATGCGGTTCCACCCTCAAGCCGCCGAACATGCTCGGCACACACGCAGAAAAGGGGAGCGGTTGCCCGCTCCCCCGGTAGACAGGTATTTCGCTGATTCTTGCCGCTAGGGACTGTCGGCTCCGAAGCCGCCCCGGATGGTGTACTGGTTTACGTTCTGATGGTCTTCCACCTTGGTTCCGTCAGCGTGCACGCGGGCGACGTTTGAGTCGCTCAGGGTAAACGTACCGATCACGCCCAGCGGACCGTCCACGCCTTGGCCGACGAACAGCGCACCGACACTGGCGGTGGCGCCGCTTGCTGGCAATTGGTCATCCATGCCGATCGCCGCGAGGCGGTACCGGACATTGCTGGCATCGAGCGTCGTGCCCACGGTAACAGTGCCTTCGCCGTAGGTGTAGGTGGAAAGTTCACCTGCCTCCGGCACTTCCGTCTCGGCGCCAACGATCAGCTGACCGGAGCGCCCACCCGGCAGGCCCACCTCAATCGCCATCTCACTGAACACGATCTCTGCGATTTCGTGCCCTTGGTTCGGAGCTCCTGCAATGCCCGTGTACGTCAGTGGATCGCCGTCCGCGTCCGCTAGGTCAGCGAGCGTAAGGCTCATGGTGCCAGCGTTGCTGGTCACGTCGTCTGGGGCGCCGCCGTCGTTGCCGGCGTCGCCACCGACGCTGAGGTCAAGGGCGGTAGCAGCGGCCCAAGAAACGTCCACCCTGGCAGTGCCGGTGAGCACATCCGTGTGCATGTGCGCGACCGCTTCGCCCACGTAGCTCGCCGAGCCGCCGACCGGGAAGGCCGGGTTCGTCGCATTGCCGGCCATCGTCGGATCCAGCGGGCTGTAGGCGAACGCGCCGGGCCCACCGTCGGGAGCGGTATGGTTTCCACGCTGGTTGCTGGGCTCGCGCTCGGCGCTTTCCGTGCCGAGCCGGTACCAGATGCCGAAGCGCGTGTAGTCCGTCGTCCCGAGGCTCGCGACCACCTGGTGCTCCCGCTCGCCTAGGAAATTGCCCAGAGTTCGACCCCGGGCGATAGTCTCCCAGCGTCGGTCCCCATTGTCGTACGTGATGTAGGGGGAGCCAAACTCGGTGTCGTTCGTAGTCGCGTCGTTGTCCGGGTCAGCCTCGATCGTGCCATCTGTGGTGCCGATGGTGCCGTCGGATTGGATGCCGTCAATATCTACAGTACGGTCAAATACCCCGGTCCCTTCCGGATCGAGGGCCGCGAACAGCGTGGTAGCGTTCGACAGTGCCTCGATTGCCCGGTCGATCAGGCCCAGCGCCTCGTCCTCGTTGTAGGCGCCAGCCAGCTTGTTCGGAAGCTGGGATCTATCAGGCTGGAAGAAAAGACCTGTATCCCCTGCGTTATCGGGGGCATTGCCGTCTGGGTCTTTAGTGCCGCCGAACAGCTGGTACTGTACGGCGTCCTGCACGATCTGCCAGGCGGCCACCTCGGCCGACTTGGTAGATTCGGTCCGGGTCCCCAGCGACTGAAGGGTTGCGATCTGGTCACGCTGCGCTTGGAGCGTCGCCCTCACGCTGTCGACATGCTTCGGACCGTTGACCGTGGTCTTCGCTCCAATCGCCTTCCCTGCCAGCGCCTCTAGGTCGAACTCCGCGGTCGCGCGGGCCGCCACGTCGTCATTGAAGTTAGTGGGCGTGTCTTCTGGGTCGACCGTGGTGACCACGTACTGCACGGGGTCCGTTGTGCTGTCCCCGCGCTGCCAGCCGAATTTCGCCACCTTCACCGTGAGCTTGCCGTCCGCGACCGACACCGTCGGGGTGATGTCGATTGCGTCGCGGCTCGTCCCGTCGTCGTATTGCGCTGCCGTGGTGGTCGGCGTCGATATGAGCGTCGCGTTCGACGCGCCGCCCGCGTCTCCGCCCGGGCGTGGCCGGGACGCGTCTCCGACGTGCATCACGCCGAAACCTCCCGTCAGGTAGTTCGTGCTCCCGCTGGTGTTGATCTCCCACACGCCGTTCGCCTGGCTTCCCGCGTTATCGCCCGTGCCCAGCAGAATGCCTTTGAGTGTGGTGGTCAAGCCCGATATCGGCCGCAGCAATCCAGAGTCGGCGGTGAAGAACACCGTTCCCTCGGTCTTGGCGCCGCTGGAAAACGTGGCATTCCTCAGCAGCCGCGCGTCGCTCAGCACGATTCTCTCGACGTCGGCGAAGTTGTGCTGCCAGGGCAGGCCGTCCGCGTCCAGCAGGTTCTTCACAACGCCACTGACCGTGTTCGCGGCGAAGCGTACCTGCAGGTCCATGGTGCCTGAGTAGGCCGTTCCGCCCCCGCTGACCGCTTCGGTCCCGCCCGTGTAGCTGGCGATGCCCGTTAGCGATACGGCGGCTGCCTGCGACGTCCGCACGGTGTTCGCCATCGTGGAGTACGAGAACGCCCCGACCTCTGCCTTCTTGAGGTCTTCGCGGGCGTTCGGGGCCGACTTGCGGAACGCTGTGCCGTACCGCGTGGCCCCGGTCGCCCCCATCGTCGCCGTGGCGCTCCACATCGCGCGGTTGAACGTGTCCATGGCTGCGCTCGCGCCCAATTCCTGGCTTTCGAACACCCCGCCTCCGTCCGCTGCAGTCGCCGCGACGAATGCGTCCTCGCTGGCCAGCGCGTCTAGGATGTCGTCGATGTCATCCAAGATGTCCTCCCGACGCGGGGCGTCCGTCCGGACCGCGGACGTGGGGTCGGTCGCGGCATCGCTGTCGGTGCCGAAGACGGTATCCAGGGCCATCTCGAGATCGTCCCACTGGCCCTCGAGAGCGGACCGCAGGGTGGATGCCGCGATCTCGATAGACAGCAGGGACGTCACGTCGGCGCGGACCTTCGTGATCGTTTCCACGGCGCCGGCGACGTACCGCGGGCCCTCGTCGGTCGCCATTCCGGAGCCCAGCAGGGAACCGATCGAGAACATGCCCTCGTTGTCTTCGGCGACACTGCCCGTGACGATGAGGTGAGTCCGCAATTCGTTCGCCGCCGTGTCGGGATCGTTGACGCTCAGGACCGGGAGACCGATTGTCCCAGTCTTCATGTCGGTGTCCGTGTCGAACGCCGCGTCGAACTGTGCGCCTATCAGTGCACCGTCTTGCATCCAAAGACGGTATAGAATCGGACTGCAATCTCCGATCACGAAAGACAAGATTTCCTCGTTCGGTGCCGTCGGCCGCAGCTGCAGAGTCTCTATCAGGCTAATGTGATTTTCTTGTAATGCTTGTCCGATGGCTGGCGGATCCCGACAGCTCTTTCAATAGGTCGTCGCGAGCATTGACCTTGTTGAGGATCGACACCAAACGATCCCTGCGTGCGCCGTTCCAAGGGGCATAGTGCCGCTCTGTGACTTGAACGCTTCGATGCCCCAGGAGCGTGCTCACGTCCTCGATCGAGACACCCGCTAGTAACAGCTCAACAGCGAACGTGTCGCGCAGGCGATGAGTTCGGAAGTTCTTGACTCCGGCCAGCTGGGCGATTCGTTGGAGGCGAGACCTCCAGTACCGCGCCACTGTCTCGCGCTGGGACTCGCCACTCCAGAAGAAGTGCTTCCTCCTTGGATTGGCTACTGCGTTGAGTTCCGCGAGTACTGGGTCCGGTAGAGAACACAGAACGAGTTCGTCGCTCTTGGCCCGCCGCAGTGTTAAGAGGCTTCCCGCGAGGGCACCTCGTTCCAAAGTCGTAGCGTCGCCGATCGCCAGTCCGGAGTAGCGCATGAGCAAAAGCAGCGCGCGCTCCCTCTGGTATGGAACTGCTGCCTTGAATAGGAGTCTCATCTCGAGACGGCTAAGGGGCATCGTGGGTTGGCTTCGCTCCCGAGGCGCACGTAGCCGGGCAGCTGGAGACTTCTCGATCCAGTTCGCGTCTACCGCAAATCGAAAGAACGCCTTCAGCTTGGTAATCCTGAGCTGATGCGTGCTTGGCATGCAAGTCCATGCTGCTCGCCACTCCCGCAAGAGTGCCTCGTCGACCTGCCGAAGTTCCGTTTTTCCTCGCTCATGCGCGAACCGCTTCAATGGCCGGAAAATCGATTCGTAGTCGCGGATGGTCGAGCGCGCTAGTCCTCGTGCACGTAGATCCCTCAGGAATTCTGCGCAAGCGCTCTCGAGTGTTACGCATTGTTCTTCCATAGGCCCTCTTCTTTCCAGAAACCGATTAGCTCCCCGTTGAGGAATGGACGACGCAGGGAATCGCCGTCAGACCAGCTATCTAGCGCGGCCCATGATTCGAAATGGGGCCACCATTCGTGGCTGTGTAGCTACTGATCCGTATTCTGACACGAACAGATCCTTGGGCAGACGACACCCGATCGAGGCACTGAGGACAACCACAGGCAGAAGTGGCAGGGTCGTCGAGTGGCAGACGCCGCAATGGCGCGATGGTCCTCCCGCGAAGTCCGGCCGCACGGACCTGTTTATTGAATGGTGCTAAGGCGGGGAGCGTAATCCGGCGCGGGTCCGCAATTACGTGATCGAGTACTGAGTGATTTCGGCGAAAGTCGGCTTGGATCGCTAGTACTGCCAGGGGGGCGAGCAGGGGCCTCGTGGATGGACAGGAGAGTTGCAGATTCGGGCGCCATCTAGTGATTCTCGGCTTGCGGCCGGGCCCGTCACGGGAGGGGGTGAAACCCCAGCAGCGGGAGGCGAAGGGACCGAACCGTGCGCGGAGCGACGACCGGACGAAAACCAGTCTACCGACGGACGATGGATCGAGCGCGCCTGCAAGCAGGATATGTGCCGGAGGGGTGGAGCCGCGAGGCTTCCCTCGATCCCGATTTGTGTGCCGAGCATGCGGCACACATATGAGAAGGGGCGGCTACTCGAGCCGCCCCGCTATATCCCTATCCCGCGCCCGGAAGTTGTCCGAAACGCGGGACGAACTGACGAGATCGCCTAAGGCAAGTCTGCGCCAAACGCACCGATGATCGGCGAATTTCTTACCGTTACGGACCCCACGCGAGCTGTCACTGCCTCTACAACATTTGTGTCCACGCCATTGATGTCCACGTTGACTCCGCCTTTGGCTTCCCTGTACGCCATCGCCTGCTCCGCACCGATGTTGTTGTTTGCATTGGCAATCGACCAGCCACCGAGCACGGCGAGGGGCCCGTTCAGGCCGATGCCAAGGAACTTGCCCTCAACCGTACCGCCTCCAATGTCGACTGCTCGCGAGCCCAAGCTGCCGTGAACGATGCCAACGCTGCCTGTAGTGCTGCCGGTGAAATCAAGGGTACTGTCACTGAACCCAAGCTTGCCGTCGGTGTCGGTAATGTTAACGCCCGCGATCACGATCTGACGAACTGGAGACAGGGCCGCAGCTGCAAGATCCGCAGCAGGAACGTCGTCTCCGGCAAGATCCGTCAAGTCATTGTCTCCGGTGTCGGAATCAAAATACAGCGGGAGGCCGCTGGCCACATCCTCCAGACCGGATATCACGGCGGACAGGGTGCCCCAGGTTGTGGGATTGTCGGCGGTGCCTGTTGGAGTCCAGTTGACCTCGATGTTGATGGTGCCGGAGAAGTATTTCTTGTGCTGCACCGCAACCGTTTCGCCTACGTAGTTCAGGACAGCCCCGTTCGGGAATGCCGGATCGGCCGTCGACTCGAAGACGGTCTGGCTGAGTTGGCTGTAGCCGAACGCATTTGGACCTTGGCCTTCGCCGGTGTCCGCTGTCGAATGTTGTGTAGCGGGTCCTTGGCGCGCGTGCGTGGAAACTTCCCGTCGCCAGACTCCAAAGCGGGTGAAGCTGGTGGTTCCGAGGAGGAGCTGGACACGTGAGTCCTGGCGTCCCGTGAGGTCACCAGTCTTCTCAAGGTTAATGTCGACGCCCCCGCCCGACCCGTTTGTAGTTGGAGGAATACTATCTGTGCCGAACAGCTGATAGATGCTCTTCGCCTCCGCCGTGTTGGTTTCGTTGTCGAACACGGTGGCGTCGGTGTAGAAGATGCCAGTTGTGTGGCTCAAGGCGGTTCTGAGCGCGGCTGCGCTCGCGAGAGCGTCGATCGCTTCGTCAATGGCTCTCACGTAGTCCTCGTTCCTGAAGCTACCGGACTCAGAGTACTGTGCCGCGAAAATGCCGGGCAGTTGGTCGATTGTGAGGTTGAAGATTCGGGTTGCGAGGGCCGTCCTTACCGCATCCCACGCGGTTATCTTGGAAGCTTCCGGGATAAGATCGAGCGCGATGATGTCCCTTTGCGATTCCAGGGTCTTGGTGGCAAGCGCAGAGAACTTTTCTCCATTGCTACCCCACTGCGTGGCCCCAGCTCTGCCGAATTCCTTGGCTAGGTCAACCTCGTGTACCCGTACCCGATCATCCGCCTCAGTAATGCTGGTGTCGTAGGCGCCGGCGCCTGCCGGGACGGTGATCTTGAGCATGCCACCCGCGATGACCTGCCCGACCTGGCTGTCTTCGGCATCGTCTTCAGTGATGGGGTCGCCACGGGTCACGAATGTGGTTGCCATGCCTGTGCCGTCGTCCGAGTCAGGCCTGAAGTCCGGCACGTCATCCCCTCGTTCTGCACCAAAGGCTCCCGCCAGATAGGTCTTTCCGCTATTTGGGTTGTCCCCGAACGTCCACGTGCCGATTGCCTCGTTGCCACCCTGCAGCAGCTGCCCGGCAAAGGTCGTGTTCTGCTTGTTGGGCCGCGGGCTGCCTGCGATTGTGACATAGTTCACATCCGCCAATCCCGAGCCGCTCCAACTCGCGTTGTGCGTGCGCAGCCTTGCCGCTGGCAGCGTGATGGAGTCGACGGCAACGTTGGCGTACAAGTACTGCCAGGCATCACCGGCATTGTCGCCGCTGTCGTAGACGAGATTCGAGATTTCCCCCGTGACCTCGTTTGCGTTGAACCGAACTTGTAGGGTGATGTCTCCCGAGACAAAGGTCCCACTGCCGTCAACTGCCTGCGTCTGGCCCATGTAGGAAGCACTGCCGGTTCCTTGGTCGATGTTTGCCACTCTCGTTTCCTTGTTGATCGTCGAGTACGCGAACGCGCCCAACTGGCCGGCGCCGCCTCCCGGGTCGTCTTCGACGTACTCATACATGAGCTTCTCCGTGGCGTCGGTGCGCGTCATCTTCCACGCGGCTCCAAATCGCATGTTGCCCAGGGACCGGAGCGCAACGCCCGATTCGGTTTGCAGGGCGACGAACGCCTTGGCGGCATCTGCAGAACTCAGCTCGGCGGCCGCGAAGACGCCGCGATCTGCCGCTGCCGTGGCGTCGGCAAACGCCTCTTCGCTGGCTAGCGCCGCGATGTAGTCATTCAAGTCGTCCAGCACTCTGTCGTTGCGGAGCGACGGAGTAGTTGGGATGTCCAGCGTATCGCCGAAGATCCGCTCGATTTGATCCCTCGCCTTGTCCCAAAGGTTGTTCATCGCGGTTTGCAATGGACCGGCCTGACCTGGTTCATCAAAGACGCTAATCAATACTTCCGCCTCACTCAGTAGCGATTCGAGCTCAGCCTTAACGTCTTCAACGATCGTCCGTGTGCCGCCCACCGGCTTGGCCGAGCCTGATCCCAGTAGGGTGCCGATGGAATAGTAGTCGCCAGCCACCTTAAGGTAGGCATTCGCTTCATTGGCTTCGGTCTCGGTCACGTCCTCGCCGTACCCCATCGCTGCCAGCAGGCCCTTCTCGTTGTCGGCGCTCAGGGCAACATTGGCGTCAAGGTCCGACACCCTCAGGTTGGTATTGCCGATCTTTCCGTCGAAGCGGGCACCGGCAAAGGTGCCATCTGCTCGCTTCCAGACGTGGTACATGGCGTCGCCGTCCGTGACATCGTCACCGGGTCCCCACATGTCGTTGCCACCGATGGTGTAGAGGTCGTTGGCCTCGTTGGTCATGGCCACCAGGCCCGTGCCCTCGACCATCATCGACTCAGGCTCGAAGCGCGCCGACCAAACGCCGTCGGTGTACCACAGCGTGTACGTGTTGCCGTTGTCCGACATCACCTCGCTGCCGATGCCCACCTCCTCGGAGCCATACCACCAAGACATGTTCTCGGCCCGCTCCAGCGTGATCGAGCCCTGCGTGCCCAGCGCAAAGGTCACCACGACCTTCTGGTACATGGCCGTCCACATGCCCTCGGCGTCCATCATTAGTACGTACATGTTGCCGTCCGCGGCTGTGTGAACGTAGCCGTCCTTGACTTCCGTCTCGCCCAGCCACCAAGTCATGTCCTCGGCCCGTGTCAGGGTGACTTCGCCGCCCAGCTCGCCCAGCATCACTGGTTGGCTGTGGCCGGTGTAGACCGGCATGGGAATACCGTCCACGAACTGCACTCCGTAGACGTTGCCGTTCCCGGCAGTCACCTGCGTGTCGGCCGTCACGACCACCCACTCGCCGTCGATCATCACCGAGAACGTGCGGTCCTCGTTGATCCTGGCCTCGATGGTCGAGCCGGAGATACCCAGCGGAACGCTCAGCGCCGGCGGCTGAACATACTCGGCCGTGAACATACCGTCATCGCCTATCATGACGGTGTACATGTTGCCGTTCTCGGCGGTGACGCTACCGGCACCACTAGCACACGCGTTTGAAGGCTGCGTGCTGACCGGATTCAGTCTTTGGACGTTGGGGTGACTATCTGCGGAGCGTTCGGTGCGGGGGCTCCTTAAGCGAGGCAAGACAGCCAAGGCGGCCTCCGATCCGCCGGAGCTAGACTACCGGGGACAGCGGGAGACCGCTCCCCCTTTTCGTGGTGCGCCGAAGCTTGAGGGTAGCGCGCCAGCCTAGCCGGAAGCGAGTAACTAACTTTGGCAGGACAGCCGGAGGAAGTCCGGTGGAATGGAGAGGGCAGCGCGTCCAACATCAAGGCCGAGTCGCTGCGCTTGGGCGATTTCTCGGAGGCCGAGCTCCCGGAGTTGCTGGCGCAGCACACCACTGAATCCGGCCAGAGCTTCGAGTCCGGAGTTGTCGAGCACATATGGGCACTCGCGTGCGGCCAGCCCTGGCTGGCGAACGCCCTAGCCTATGAGGCGTGTTTTCGGGCCGAGCCCGGTCGTGACCGGTCGCGGCCAATCCGTGTCGAAGCCATCGACGAAGCCCGGCAGCAGCTCATTCGGAGACGCGTGACGCACCTCGACCAACTCGCCAACACGCTCAGCGAGGAGCGCGTGCGGCGGGTGATCCTGCCGATGCTGGCCGGGTCCAGCGAATCTGCTTGGGCGGTTCGGGACTTGGAATACGTGCGCGATTTGGGGCTGGTGGCGAGTGACTACCCCGTCCGAATGGCGAATCCGATCTATGCCGAGTTCATCCCGCGCGAGCTGGTGCTGCCGCTGGAGGCCACGTTGGCGGGCTCAGTCGATCCGGCTTGGTATGTGCAGCCCAACAGCAGCTTGGACTTGGAAGGTCTGCTGAGCGCGTTCCAAGACTATTTCCGGGAACACGCCGAGTCGTGGGTGGAGCGTTACGGGCACGCGGAGGCAGGGCCGCAGCTGGTGCTGCATGCCTACCTGCAGCGGGTAGTGCACAGCGGGGACGGATCGAGCGCGAGTATGCGGTGGGTCGCGGGCGCACCGACCTGCTGATTGAATGGCGTCAGATGGTAAGCGGCCAAGTGCAGATCCCCAAGTATGTCATCGAGTGCAAGGTGCGCACGTCCAGAGTCGGCTTGGAACGGCTGATCGGGGAGGGGCTGGAGCAGACAGCTGCCTACATCGACAGGTGCGGGGCGGAAGCAGGGCACTTGGTGATTTTCGACTTGCGTCCTGGACTTTCGTGGGAGGAGCGGTTGTACCGCAAGGGTCCGGAGCCGGACGGGCGTCCGATCACGGTCTGGGGGATCTAGTCCTGCCCGTGGCGTCACGGTGGACAGACCCGCCGCGGCGCAGTCATTCCGGCACTCGCGGGCCATGGCGAGCACGTCCGAGCCTGTGATCAGCGCGTCCTCGGAGCGAACATGGCAAACCGATCTCGATTGGCGCTGCCAAAGCACATAGGGCGAGCCTGAGGGCCGAGACAGAAGGGTCAAAAGAGCACGTGCCATAATCAAGCTGGCGTGCGCAAATTCAACTTGGAAGGCCCGGTTGAGGCGGAGCGCCACTACTGCATCCCCCCGCTGAGCCGGGTCAATCTAGCCGAAATTCTCGAATTGATCGCCGACAGGCGGTACTTCGTCCTGCACGCGCCGCGCCAGACAGGCAAGACCTCGATCTTGCTAGCTCTCCAAGACCGGCTCAACGCGGAAGGCAAGTACCGCTGCCTGTACGTGAACGTGGAAGGAGGCCAAGCCGCCAAGGAGGACACCGCCCGAGCGATGCGAGCTTTGCTCGGCCAGGTGGCTTCAAGGTCTCGCGACATCCTGCAGGACGACTTCGTGGACAGGACGATGTCTGAATGCTTGCAGAAGCACGGCCCCGACGGGGCCCTGAGCGAGATGCTAGTGCGCTGGTCGGCCACGCATCCTCAGCCGCTGGTGCTGCTGATCGACGAGATCGACACGCTCGTCGGGGACACGCTGATCTCCGTCCTGCGACAGCTGCGAGCGAATTACGACCGCCGCCCGAGCCGTTTCCCGCAGAGCGTGATCCTGTGCGGCGTGCGCGACGTGCGCGACTACCAGATCTATTCCAGACGGGAAGGCACGCACGTCCAGGGCGGCAGCGCCTTCAACATCAAGGCCGAGTCGCTGCGCCTCGGCGACTTCTCGCGAGGCGAGGTGCGGGACTTGCTGGCGCAGTATACGGCAGAGCGCGGCCAAGCCTTTGAGGCCGATGCCATCGAACGCATCTGGGCACTGACTTGCGGTCAGCCATGGCTTGTCAATGCGCTGGCCTACGAGGCTTGCTTCAAGGGTGAAGCTGGGGGCGATTCGAGTCACCCGATCCACGCCGACGCGATCGAGCAAGCCAAGGACGGGCTCATTCTCAAGCGGGTCACGCATCTCCACCAACTAGCCGACAAGTTGCGCGAGGATCGGGTCCGGCGTGTGATCTTGCCGATGCTGGCCGGGTCTGAGGATTGGGACTACTCGGTCCGTGACCTCGAGTATGTCCGCGACCTTGGGCTAGTGGCGTCGGAGGGCGAAGTGCGCATCGCAAACCCGATCTATGCCGAGGTGGTTCCGCGCGAGCTGACAACGGTACTGCAATCCGGGCTTGAGACCCAAGTGGATCCGGCGTGGTATGTGGATGCCGACGGCAGCCTCGACGTAGCTGGCCTGCTGAGCGCATTCCAAGGCTACTTCCGCGAGAACTCCGAGTCGTGGGTGGAGCGCTACGGGCACGCCGAGGCAGGGCCGCAACTGGTGCTGCATGCCTACCTGCAGCGGGTCGTGAACAGCGGGGGACGGATCGGGCGCGAGTACGCGGTGGGCCGCGGGCGCACCGACCTGCTGATTGAATGGCGCCAGATGGTTGGGAGCCAAGTGCAGATCCGCAAGTACGTCATCGAGTGCAAGGTGCGCACGGCAAGAGTCGGCCTGGAGCGCCTGATCCGGGAGGGGCTAGAGCAGACAGCTGCCTACATGGACAGCTGCGGGGCGGAAGCAGGGCACTTGGTGATTTTCGACTTACGTCCTGGACTTTCGTGGGAGGAGCGGTTGTACCGCAAGGGTCCGGAGCCGGACGGGCGTCCGATCACGGTCTGGGGGATCTAGTCCTGCCCGTGGCGTCACGGTGGACAGACCCGCCGCGGCGCAGTCATTCCGGCACTCGCGGGCCATGGCGAGCACGTCCGAGCCTGTGATCAGCGCGTCCTCGGAGCGAACATGGCAAACCGATCTCGATTGGCGCTGCCAAAGCACATAGGGCGAGCCTGAGGGCCGAGACAGAAGGGTCAAAAGAGCACGTGCCATAATCAAGCTGGCGTGCGCAAATTCAACTTGGAAGGCCCGGTTGAGGCGGAGCGCCACTACTGCATCCCCCCGCTGAGCCGGGTCAATCTAGCCGAAATTCTCGAATTGATCGCCGACAGGCGCTACTTCGTCCTGTACGCGCCGCGCCAGACGGGCAAGACCTCGATCTTGCTAGCTCTCCAAGACCGGCTCAACGCAGGAAGCGAGTATCGCTGTGTGTACGTGAATGTGGAGGGATGCCAGGAGGCTGGAGAGGATACCGCTCGTGCCACGCGAACGCTGCTTGCGGATTTGGCATCGAGGAGTTTCGAGGTTCTGCGCGATGATTTCGTCGAGAGCACGATGTCAGAGCACTTGGAAAAGTACGGCCCCGGTGCAGCCTTGGGGCAGACGCTGGTGCGCTGGTCCGCCACTAGCCAGGTGCCACTGGTGCTGCTGATCGACGAGATCGACACGCTCGTGGGAGACTCGCTGATCTCCGTCCTGCGACAGCTGCGAGCGAATTACGACCGCCGCCCGAGCCATTTCCCGCAGAGCGTCATCCTGTGCGGTGTCCGCGACGTGCGCGACTACCAGATCTATTCAAGCCGGCAAGGGACCAACGTCAAAGGCGGTAGCGCCTTCAACATCAAGGCCGAGTCGCTGCGCCTCGGCGACTTCTCGCGAGGCGAGGTGCGGGACTTGCTGGCGCAGTATACGGCTGAGCGCGGCCAAGCCTTTGAGGCCGGTGCCATCGAACGCATCTGGGCGCTGACTTGCGGCCAGCCGTGGCTTGTCAACGCGCTGGCCTACGAGGCTTGCTTCAAGGGTGAAGCTGGTGGCGAATCGAGTCGCCCGATCCGCGCCGACGCGATCGAGCAAGCCAAGGACGGGCTCATTCTCAAGCGGGTCACGCACCTCCACCAACTAGCCGACAAGCTGCGCGAGGATCGCGTGCGGCGTGTGATCTTGCCGATGCTGGCCGGGTCTGAGGATTGGGACTACTCGGTCCGTGACCTCGAGTATGTCCGCGACCTTGGGCTAGTGGCGTCGGAGGGCGAAGTGCGCATCGCAAACCCGATCTATGCCGAGGTGGTTCCGCGCGAGCTGACAACGGTACTGCAATCCGGGCTTGAGACCCAAGTGGATCCGGCGTGGTATGTGGATGCCGACGGCAGCCTCGACGTAGCTGGCCTGCTGAGCGCATTCCAAGGCTACTTCCGCGAGAACTCCGAGTCGTGGGTGGAGCGCTACGGGCACGCCGAGGCAGGGCCGCAACTGGTGCTGCATGCCTACCTGCAGCGGGTGGTGAACAGCGGAGGCCGGATCGGGCGCGAGTACGCCGTGGGCCGCGGGCGCACCGACCTGTTGCTTGAATGGCGCCAGATTGTAAGGGGCCAAGTGCAGATCCGCAAGTACGTCATCGAGTGCAAGGTGCGTACGGAGAGAGTCGGCCTGGAGCGCCTGATTCGGGAGGGGCGGGAGCAGACGGCCGCCTACATGGACAAGTGCGGGGCGGAAGCAGGGCACTTGGTGATTTTCGACTTGCGTCCTGGACTTTCGTGGGAGGAGCGGTTGTTTCAGAAGGATCCGAAGCCAGGGGAGAGTCCGGTCACGGTTTGGGGCCTGTAGTGCTAACCGGTAGGCCCCGGCATTCGAGATCCAGACGGATGGCAGAACCGCCTAGGTGAGTTCCACGACCGTCAGCGTACAACCGTCGGTCTTGCAATCGGTGCCCTAGATGGATCTAGACTTCGTTGTCACTCGCCGACTCGGACGACGCCGGAAGTCTCATATCCGGTTCTTGTCCATCGACTCGCCCTTTGCTCCACGCTTCCTTACGACCCCGCCTCGCGACGAGGCCCTAGCGCTTCGCCAAGACTTCACCTCCATCAAGTGGTCCAAGGGACTTCCACCTTCTAACAGGACCATGGATCGAGCGCGCCTACGAGCAGGATAAGTGTGGGAAGGGCGAAGCCGCGAGGCCCGCTGTCCCGATCGTGCCGAACCTGCTCGGCGCACCAATACGAAGGGGGAGCGGTTGCCCGCTCCCCCCGGTAGTCTAGCCTCTGCGGACTGGCGTCCGCCATGGCTGTCCCGCCCCGTTTACGGAGCCTCTGCGCCGAACGCGCCGTAGATTGCCTGACTCAGATCCACGATGTCATTTCCAACATCATTGACTCGTCCGAGACTGGCATTGGCGTTCAACTCCCAGACTCCGAACAAGCCCAGCGGGCCGTCCACGGTCGCTCCGACGAACTTGCCTTCGATCAAGCCAGCACCACTTGTATCGTCAGCCACGCTTGCATCCGTGAACCGATAGCGAATCCCGAAGGTGCCGGCAGTCCGAGTGCCGATATCTTCGTTGTCGAAAATCAACTCATTGTCGGCGTTGGTTCCGACGTCGATGTTGTTGAAAACAACGTCGCGGATCACGTTATAGTTTGCTGCGGCGGTGATGACGCCATCGGCGTCCCTTGTCGCAGCCGTTCCGAATGCCAGCATGTCGCCATTGTCGTTCGCGAGATTGGTGAACGTCACGTTCAGTGTGCCGCCGACTGTGGCAGCATCCCAGCTAACGGTCGCATCCACCTCGCCGGTGAGGTACGTCGTATTCTGCAACGCCACCGTCTCGCCGACGTATCTCGCACTGCCGGACTGGTAGGACGGATCCTGCACGCTCGCGATCACCGTCGGGTCCAGCTGGCTGTATGCGAACATCCCTGGCCCGTCGGCGCCGCTGTCGTGAGTCCGGGTACGGTTCTCTTCGGCACCTCCGGCCCTGCCACTGCGAACCGCATTCCGGAGGCGGCTCAGGCGCCACACGCCGAAGCGGGTATAGCTGGTCGAGCCGAGTTTGGACCGCACCTGAAACTGCCTAGCGCCACGGATCTGAGCCGGCGTACGAGCGCCACCACCGCCGACGGTGACTTTGCTGTCGACGTTGTTCGTGACTCCCTTGAAGATCCCCGACCCGTTCGGATCTAGGGCGGCGTCCAGAGCATCGTTGCTCGCAAAGGCTGCCAGCGCGTCGTCGATCAGGTCCACGGCCTCGTCTTTGACATCCGCGTACGCCCTGTTCAGTTTGGGCGGCACCGAGCCGAGCACTCTGAAGATGGCCTCTTGCACTTTCTGCCAGGCTTCCCTCTCCGATGCGTCGATACGAGTCCCCAGCCCCTGCAGTGCTGCGAGTTGATCGCGCTGCTTTGTGATCACCTCGACCTGCGCGTCGACGTGCTTGGCGCTGTTGAAGGTCCCGGTTCCGCTGCTGAGCAGTCCGGCCAAGCCGATGTTCAGATTGACGGTGTTTTGGGTCGGCGTGCCGCCGTCGGGATCAGGAGTCGTCTGTATTTCCCAAGTCGGGAAGGTGCTGATGTCCAGCAGTGAATCGTCAGTACGGGCGGTGATGGTGTAGTCATACTCTTTCACCTTCAGCTTCAGCATTCCGTCCTCGATTGACGCTCCGCCAATAGCAGTGGCAGGATCTCCGATCATGGAAACCACGCTGGTCTCGGTGCCCGACCCGTCATCGGATCCGGGCAGCGAGGGAGCCACATCCTCCCCGCGGATCACGCCGAAGGCGCCGGCCAGATAGTCGCTCTTGGCGGACTTTGCGCCGACCGACCATGTGCCGTTTGCCTCGCTGCCCGAGGCCGCGTCGCGACCCAGCAGGATGCCGTTGAAAGTGGCGCCCCCGCTGATGTTCTGCGGGACCGGGCTGCCGGCCCGCGCCTCAAAGGTTGCCTGCGCCATCCCGTCGGGAGCCGCGGCCCACCTCGCATTGCTCGACAGCCTTGCCTCCGGCAAGCGGATCGTCTCGACGTCGCCGTAGCGGTACTCCCACGGCATGCCCTCGGCACTCTCAAGGTTGCTCACCAAGCCGCTGACAGTCATGCTGGTGAAGCGCACCTGTACGTCCATGGTGCCCATATAGACCGTGCCATCGCCGCTGATCGCGTGGGTGCCGCCCGTGTAATAGGCGTTGCCCGTGGAAACGATGTGGCGAGTGCGCAGAGTCTCTTGGAGCGTCGAGTACGAGAAGGCGCCCTGCTGGCCGATTCGGGCCGTATCGTCGGTATCGTCACCGGGCGTGTCATTGTCGTCCATCGGCGCATACTTCAGCTTGGTGACGGCATCGTCAGTAGCGGTCTTGCGCACGGTGCCGTAGCGCGTCGAGCCGCTCACGCCCAAAGTGGCGGTGGCGGCGGACATGGTGCGGGCGTAGGCCGCAGCCGCATCGTCAGAGCTCAGCTCCGCATCGTCGAACACGCCCTTGCCGTCCTTGGCGGTGGCCGCGGTGAAGGCGTCTGCGCTGGAGAGCGCGTCGATAATGTCGTCGATCTCCTCGAGAATGTCATCCTCGCCCGGGTTCTTGGTCCCGGCAGCCCCCGTTCCCGCGGAGAGTCCGCCCGTATACGCGTCGCCGTTGGTGCCACCGAAGATCTTGTTAAGTTCGGTGGTCACCTTGCCCCACTGCCGGTCCAGCGCCGGATCCAGCGCCGTGTCCTGTAGGTCGAGGGCGAGCAGGGTGTCAACGTCGGCGCGGATGTCTTGGATTGCCTTCAGAGCCTCAGCGACGAAGTTCTTGCCCATGGTGCTGGCCATTCCGCTGCCGAGCAAGTCGGCGACGGAGAACGACTCGCCGTCCACAACCAAATGCGTGCGGAGTTCGTTTTCGGGCGTTTCGGCGTCGTCTGCACTTAGGTCAAAGACTACGGCCTCCTCATGGAGCCCCTTGTCGCCAAGGTCGCCCACGGCGCGCCGCGTATCCAGATCGGCCTCGATGGCAGCCGCGAAGCGGGCACCAGCCAGCGTGCCATCGTCCTGCATCCAAACGTGATACATGGCGTCGCCATCCATGACATCGCCCATGCCGCTAGCGGGCAGCGTGCTATCACCGACGTCGTACATGTCATCGGCTTCGCGGGTCATCGCCACCAGGCCCGTGCCCTCGATCAACATCGACTCGGGCTCGAAGCGCGCCGACCAGATCCCGTCGGTGTACCACAGCGTATACGTGTTGCCGTTGTCCGACATCACCTCGCTGCCCACGCCCACGGCCTCAGAGCCGAACCACCAGGACATGTCCTCGGCCCGCACCAGAGTGATCGGGCCCTGCGTGCCCAGTTCCACCATCACCATCACCTTCTGGTACATGGCGCTCCACATGCCCTCTGCGTCCATCATCAGCTGGTACATGTTGCCGTTCGCTGCCGTGTAGACCGTGCCGTCCTTGACTTCCATCTCGCCGATCCACCAGGTCATGTCCTCGGCCTGCTTCACGGTCACCGTGCCGCCGAGCGCGCCCAGCATCACTTCCTGCATGGCCGCAACGTGCATCACGCCGATCGGAATGCCGTCCGGCGACAGCACCGCCGCGTAGACGTTGCCGTTCGCGGCCGTCACTGTCGTCTCAGCCGTGATGACCATCCACTCGCCGTCGATCATCGCCGAGAAGGTCAGATCCTCGTTCCGGCGGACTTCGACCGCAGAGCCGGAGATCCCCAGCGGGATGCTCAGCGCCGGCGGCTGGACGTACTCGGCAGTGAACGTGCCGTCATCGCTTATCATGACGGTGTACATGTTGCCGTTCTCGGCGGTGACGCTACCGGCACCACTAGGACAAGTATCGGAAGGCTCGGTGCTGACCGCAGTCAGTCTGTGGGCGTTGGGGAGACTATCTACGGCACGTTCGGTGCTCAACGTCCCTAAGCGGGACAAGACAGAAACGACGGTCTCCGATCCTCCGCAGCTAGATCCCGGCCCACGCCCAAGGATCCCCTCGGATAGCGACCTCGTCTCATAGCCCCTTGCGCCCTTGCAGCACGACCAGATTCTGGCGCGACCACCATTCGTAGTTGCGTTTGCAGCATTGGCCGCAGCTACACCCGACCACCTGCTCTTCTCGGGATTCCTGTCACTGCCTCTGCAGTGTCAGGTGCTAGCGCGTCTGCAGTTGCTCGTGCACCGCCCCAAGGTCCATCGTCTCCAGCCGGTGGCCGCGTCACCCCTTCAGCCGTTGCTGCTTGCGCCTCATCCAAGTCCGCAGTAGCGGCCACCAAGAGTTCGACACCCTCGCGCCATCCGCTCCCTGTAGAGCCCCTTGTGCGAGAGGCCCGGGGTGATTGCGGGAGATCCGGCGGCACCGACGCGATCCGAACCGCAGGGACTGGGACCACAACTTCAGTGTTGAATGGTTCAACCACGGGGCCAAGGGTCGATACACTCGCAGGCATCTGATCGAAAGCAAGGTGCTCACCGGCAGGGGCGGCTTGGATCGCCGAGTCCGCGCGGGGCGGGAGCGGGATCCTTGGCAGCTCCGAACTGCTGCGAGCCGCACCAGAAGCCGGGTCATTCACAGCCATACGCAGAATCAGTTCCGCGGCGGGCATGACGGGAGCGAGATGGGCGCACCGACTTGGCACTCTGCAGTCCACATCCGCTACTCCAGTGCCGAAGTGTTGCCGGCAGTACCCTCAGCGCCATCAGGAGTGACGCTGGATGCGTCGACCGCTGGGATAGTTGGATGGGCGGTTCGTTGCTCTCCTCACGCGGCAGGGGGCAAGAATGAGCCAGCGGGAGGGGCGATCATGGCTCGAATCGTTCTAGATCAAGTCGTGCCATACTCAAGCTGTCGTGCGCAAGTTCAACAGAACCGGCCCAGTTTTTGCGGATCGGCATTACTGCATCCCGCCGCTCAACCGGGTCAACCTCGACGAGATCCTCGAACTGATCGCGGGAATGGAGTACTTCGTCCTGCACGCGCCGCGCCAAACAGGCAAGACCTCGATTTTGCTAGCCCTCCAAGACCGGCTCAACGCGGAAGGCGAGTACCGCTGCCTGTACGTGAACGTGGAAGCAGGCCAAGCCGCCAAGGAGGACACCGCCCGAGCGATGCGAGCTTTGCTCGGTCAGGTCGCTTCTAGGTCTCGCGATGTCCTGCAGGACGACTTCGTCGATGAGATGCGATCAGAGTACCTGGAAAAAGAGGGCCCCGACGGGGCCCTGAGCGAGATGCTAGTGCGCTGGTCGGCCGCGCATCCTAGGCCGCTGGTACTGCTGATCGACGAGATCGACACTCTCGTCGGGGACACGCTGATCTCAGTCCTGCGGCAGCTGCGAGCGAACTATGACCGCCGTCCACATCAATTCCCTCAGAGTGTGGTTCTGTGTGGAGTCCGCGACGTGCGCGACTATCAGATCTATTCGAGCCGGGAGGGCACACACATCAAGGGCGGCAGCGCGTTCAACATCAAGGCCGAGTCGCTGCGCTTGGGCGACTTTTCGGAAGCCGAACTCCGGGAGTTGCTGGCCCAGCACGCCGCCGAGCGAGGCCAAGCCTTCGAGGCTGGCGTCGTCGAGCACATCTGGGCACTCACGCGCGGCCAGCCGTGGCTGGTGAATGCGCTGGCCTATGAGGCTTGCTTTCGGTCCGAGCCCGGTCGTGACCGTTCGCGGCCAATCCGCGTCGAAGCCATCGACGAAGCCCGGGAGCAGCTCATTCTCAGGCGCGTGACGCACCTCGACCAACTTGCCAACACGCTCAGCGAGGAGCGCGTGCGGCGCGTCATCGAACCACTGCTAGCCGGAACTGTCCCGTTCGGCGACCCAGCCCAAGAAGATCTGGACTACGCTTCGGACCTTGGCCTGATTCGCTGCAACGGAGCGGTCGAGATCGCGAATCCGATTTACCGGGAAGTGATTCCACGGCAGCTGACGTACTCGCGCGAGAGGTACATCCCGGAGCGGACCGAGTGGTACGTGGATGCCGCAGGCCAACTCGACTTGGCGAAACTACTGGAGGCGTTCCAAGGGTACTTCCGGGAGAACGTGGAGCATTGGGTGGAGCACTTCGAATACAAGGAGGCAGGCCCTCAACTGCTGTTGCAAGCGTACCTGCACCGGATCGTGAATGGGGGCGGGCGCGTGGAGCGGGAATACGGCTTGGGACGCGGGCGGACCGACTTGCTGGTGTTGTGGCCGCAGGGCGGGCAGTGGGATCCGGCGCAGGTGACCAAGCATGTGATCGAGTGCAAGGTGGTGCGGCCGGGACAGGGCCAGGAGAGCGTGGTCCGGTCCGGGCTGGAGCAGACGAGTTGGTACATGGACAGGTGCGGAGCAGAGTCAGGGCACTTGGTGATCTTCGACAGGCGACCGGGCCAGTCGTGGGAAGAGCGTGTGTTCCGGAAGGATCCTGACCCGGGCGAGAGTCCGATCACGGTATGGGGGCTGTAGTACGAACCTGACCCGGCTGAGACACTGGCAAGGAGGCAATGATGAAGCCGCATCATGCTCGCCAGACCACCGGAGACTCTGACGAATTGACACCGGACTAACCGGCAGTTTCGCTTTGGAGTGCCCCCTCCACGCTGCCAAGATCAACAGGAGTCCAGCGGCCAAGGCGGCTCGGCACTAGTCTGATCGAAGATGCGACGGGTCGATCCATGAACAGCTCACAGCGATTTCACTGGCGCAAGGTCGCTTGTCAGCAACTTTGGTTGGAAGCTCCCTCGAAAGCTCCGTTGCACATTTTGGGCATGGGTTAGGTCACGATCTCCGTACCATCCATCGAAGACCCTGCTCGATTCTGCTGCGAAAGAAGTCTTGGGTTCCAAAGCGGTCATCGCGCGAGACCCGACAGCAGGAGAATCGGATTGATCACCCCCTCTGTTCATTCGATCTGCACGGGACATGCGCCGTAAATAGACAGAAAGGGGGAGCGGTTGCCCGCTCCCCCCGGATGACCATGTCGCCACGCCACCTGTGGGTGGTCGACGACGCGGTGTGGTGCTACGGCAGATCTGCGCCGTATGCGCCGTTGATATTCCCCATGCTGTACCTGCCGAGCAAGCCCAGCGGGCCTTCTGCCGAAGATCCCACGAATGCTCCTTGGTGGTTGGTAATGCTCAAGGTGCCCGGGGTCACGCTGCGGTCCACGTAGTTGACGCTCACACTTCCAGATGTCTCCGCAAAGTCGACCAAGTCGTCATCTGCTGCAACCACCATCGCCACCGCGGGGAAGACGAGTTCCCGCACATCCTCGTCTGCATTCACGTAGAGGTCGCCGTTGGCATTCTGTAGATTGCTGATCACCGTCTGGACCTGAGCGCCAATGGCGAGGTCTGTGCCGCCGGAATCTTGGAGTGCGTTCCACTCGACTCGCACGTCGACTTCGCCCTCGTAGCCTACGTTGCCTACGAACGCGACTGTCCTGCCTTGGTAATTCGCAGTGGCACCAGCCGGGTAGTTCGGCGAATTCCGCGAGGTGATCTTGGACGCGGACAGCGGGCTGTAAGCGAACGTGTCCATCTCTGCGTTATCCCAGCCGCCACTACGTTGCGCATCGCGGCTCCGCCTGACACGCCAAGCGCCGAAGCGCGTGTAGTCCGTAGTCCCGAACCAAGTCTTCACCTGCGAGTCCTTCTCCCCGAAGATATCGCCCGAACCCCTCGTCACGAAGGGCTGGTTGTTGTCCTCCCTCACGAAGAATCCGTCCTCGTCCGGATCCAGCGCCTCTTCCAAGTTGCTGGCACTGGACAGCGCGAGCAGGATATTGTCGATCTTGGACAGAGCGGTGTCCTTGTCGTAGCCTCCTCGTACGCTATGCGGTAGCCTTTCGGTGAAATCTGTGCCATCAGTACCTGGGTCTACGTGGGCTCGGTCCGGTTGGAACACGTACTCCAGCAGGGTCTGCTGCACCTCATGCCACAGGTCCCTCTGCTCATCCGGCACCAAGTCCGCGCTGATCAGAGTCGCCAGAGATTCGCGTAGCTGCTCGATCCTCGCCTTCGCCAAGGCGCGGTAGATGGCGCCGTTAGTGTTGTGCTCGGCAAACTCCTTGGCCTTCAGTGCAGTCAAGGCGATGTCGTAGGTCCGCGTCGCATCGTCCGTGGTCGTGTTGTCCTCGCTCCCATCGTCGAGACGGCCCCATGTCCATGTGGGATCGTTCAAGGTCGCCCCGGTGTTTACATCTCCACCGGCCTCCCAGCCGTACTTGGCAACTGTGATCTTGAGCATGCCGCTGCTCAGTTCGGTCTTGACGTAGTTGTTGGTATTGCCGTCATTTAAGTCAGCAGGTGCCGCTGACAGTAGCTTGGCCTCGATCGTAGTCACCTCGTCATCCGGCGTTGGCCGACCGACGGAGTCGTCCTCTGTCCTCATCGCGCCGTAGCCTGCTGCAAGGTAGTCGTTGCTGTCCGGGTTCTCCCCGACCGACCACGTGCCGACCGCTTCGCTTCCGGCTTGGTTGCCGCTTCCTCCCAAGAGTCTTCCGCTGAACGTCGCATCGACGGACTGCGGAATCGGGCTTCCCGCTCGACGCGCGAAAGTAACGCTCGCTCCTTCGCTAACCACAGTGGGATCTGACATGTCTCCACCCCAGACGCCGGCGTTAGTCATGGTCATTGTTGGCAGGACGATCGCCTCCACATCGCCGTACTGGTACTCCCAGGGGTCCCCACCGGCTGACGTCAGGCCTGTGATCAGTCCGCTGACTTTGCTGGTGGTGAACCGGACTTGAATGTCAATGTCTCCTGAGAAATGTGTTCCGGCACCGGAGATTGCGAGCGTCTTGCCCATGTACCTCGCAGTTCCCGTGGTTGTCTGCACGTAACGCGCCCGGGCCGTCTCGGCGGTGGTGCCGAACCCGAATGCGCCCAGCTCGCCCTTGCTGCCCTGCTGACCGTCTGTGGTGGCATCGTTATCGAAGACATGCTGCGCATCCGAAGTAGCGTTGTCGCGCTCCTTCTTCATGATCGCCCCGTAGCGGGTATTCCCGAGCATCCCGTAGGACACCGACGCTTCCCATTTTGTGGCGTTGAAGATATCCGCCGCGGACTTGCCGTTCGTCGTCGCATTCTCAAGCACGCCGTCATCGGCTAGCGCAGTTCCGAGCAGATCCTCGGTTGACAATGCGGCGATCAGATCCTCGATTCGGCTCACTGCGTCGTCGTCGTCCGGTGAGACCGTGATTCCGGCGTCGCCGAATACAGCATCGAGCACCCCTTTGACATTCTTGCTGGCATTGCCGGTACCGGCGGTACCCCATTGTCGACTGACATGAAGGTCCCGGTCGGCTTCAGTTTCGAAGACCGCGAGCAAGGCTTGGATATTGGCCTTGATCCCCTCCAGCTCCTCTTTGGCAGCGGCCACGAAGTTGGCACCCATCTGCTCCGACATGCCGTCCGGCAGCAGGTTGTTGAACGAGTACAGGTCGCCGCCCACTTTCAGCGCCGTCTTGGCCTCGTTCACGTCCTCGGTGTCGTCCTCGTCCCCGGGAATCGTCGGCAGTGCGCCGAGGCCGACCGTCTTGAAGTCCGTGTCGCCGTCAATGGCGACGTTGTCCAGCCGCGTGCCCATTAGGACTCCGTCCATCATCGTCACGCGGTAGGTCCCCTGCGACGTATCGATGTCTCCCATTCCGCTGGCGGGCAGTGTGGTGCCGTCGACGTCATACATGTCATCGGCCTCGCGCGTCATGGCCACCAAGCCCGTACCCTCGATCATCATCGACTCGGGCTCGAAGCGTGCCGACCAGATGCCGTCGGTGTACCACAGCGTGTACGTGTTGCCGTTGTCCGACATCACCTCGGAGCCGACTCCGACTCCCTCAGAGCCCAGCCACCAGGACATGTCCTCGGCCCGCACCAGCTCCACCGAGCCCTGCGTGCCCAAGGCCACCGTCACCATCACCTTCTGGTACATGGCGCTCCACATGCCCTCGGAGTCCATCATCAGCGCGTACATGTTGCCGTTCGCCGCCGTGTAGACCGTGCCGTCCTTGACTTCCATCTCGCCGATCCACCAGGTCATGTCCTCGGCCTGCTTCACGGTCACCGTGCCGCCGAGCGCGCCCAGCATCACTTCCTGCATGGCCGCAACGTGCATCACGCCGATCGGAATGCCGTCCGGCGACAGCACCGCCGCGTAGACGTTGCCGTTCGCGGCCGTCACTGTCGTGTCGGCCGTGATCATCACCCACTCGCCGTTGATCATCGCCGAGAAGGTCAGATCCTCGTTCCGGCGGACCTCGACCGTCGAGCCGGAGATCCCCAAGGGGATGCTCAGAGCCGGCGGCTGGACGTACTCGGCCATGAACGTGCCGTCATCGCTTATCGTGACGGTGTAGGCGTTGCCGTTCTCGGCGGTGACGCTACCGGCACGACTAGCACAAGTATTGGAAGGCTGGGTGCTGACGGCACTTAGCCTGTGAACGCTCGGGTGACCAGCTACGACGCGGTTTGTGCGCAAGCTACGTAAGCGGGCCAAGACAGCTAAGGCGGCCTCCGATCCGCCGAAGTTCGACTACTGGGGAGGGCAGTAAGCGGCTCCTCCTTAATTCGCTCTAGTCCACAACAGAGCGTGGCTCTTGACCACTCTGATCGAAGCTAAGAGGCATGACAATCGACTCGGTGCTAACCCGATGGATGATCGGACTTGCGGGCGTGCTGCGAAAGCCGAGCCGCTCATAGAGACGAGCTGTGGGAGTGCCGAGCCTGACCCTCAGGCTCACACACTCTTGAATTCGTGGGTACATTCGGTATGGTGAGATCGATGAGCGCAGAACTGATCGGCATCCTGAGCGTCGGTGTGGCACTGGCCGGACTGGTCTTGCGACTGTCGGCGGGGATTGATGGGATAGAGGATCGGCTAGCTAGCGTCGAGCAGCGCTTGGCGCGAGTCGAAGGGCTGTTAGAAGGACTTGGCCTATCGGGTCGAGTCGTTCCAGCTACGGGAGACTGAGCACATCAGTGCAATTTCTGGTCCCATGAGGGATCCCGTCAACAGTCATTCCACCAAGGCGGACCCCGCAGCCGCGGAGAGTCGTCTGGAAGAATTCTTCAAGATCCAGACCTGCCACAGATGACAGCTAGCGGATTGCAGACCTAGCTAAGATTCGCCGTTGCTCGAGACCATAGGGAGACGGTCAGGTTTGCCTTGGAAGAGCTACAAAACATCCCGTTGATGTTGCCTTCCTCTCCAGTCTTGCCAATGATCCGAACATATGCCACCTGACCATTGATAGGAACCATTTCCACGCTTTGCCCCAGAACAGCGAATTTCCAGCTTGCCTTTCTCGATAACAAGGGAAGTGGTCAAGCAGGACTCGTCCAATAACACTGACAAACGCGGTTTCACATTTCATCTGAGAACGCTAAGCAGCGAGTTTTCGTCATCGCCGCAAGCGACGATCCCGGCCGGAATGGTGCTTCCCCTTCCCAGACTTTGCAAGACCATTTGGCGATCGAACTTCATTGTCAGAGTCAGAATCGCTCACAAGAGTAAACTCCTCCGTTGATTCCCCTTCCTCTGTCCATTCTCCGAAACCAACCCAACAATACGAAAAAGGGGGAGCGGTTGCCCGCTCCCCCTGGCAGGTTGATTCTGACGAATCTTGCCGAGTCTAGGGGACCTCGACGCCGAACGCACCGTAGATGTCCACACCGAGGTCGTCGGTATGACTCCCGTCGGGTGCAACACGACCGATCGTGTCGTCGGTCAATGTCCACGTTCCGATCGCGCCGAGCGGTCCGTCCACTCCCTGGCCCACGAACAGCGCCTTGACGCTGTTGGTGCCAGTTGCGTCGATGTCGGCCCCGGCGAGGGCGCGGCGGTACCGGACACCCGTGACGCTCGCTTCGCCGTAGGGGATGTTGCCGTCAGCATCCGCTGTGCCAGCTTCGCCGACGATCATGTTGTTGGAGAAATCTCCCTGTCCGCCCACGATGATGTTCATTGTGGGGAACACGATATCCATGACCTCGTTGCCTGCCGCGGTTGCTACCGTGACATCCGCGCTGCCGCCCTGCGACAGTGGATCGCCCACTGCGGACTGCAGGCCGCTGATCGTCAGCGCCATCGTGCCAACCGTGGTACCCGCGTTCACGTCGGCGGGAGTCCCCCAGCTGACGTCCACGCTGGCGGTGCCGTAGAGGATCACCGTGTTCTGGAGCGCAATCGTCTCGCCCGTGTAGGTCGCGCTGCCGTCCTGCGGGAAGCTCAGGTTCTGCAGCGTGCCGACATTCGTCGAATCCAGCGGGCTGTAGGCATACGTGCCGGGTCCGCCGTGCGGTCCGCGAATTACGTTCGCCACATTGCCGTCGTTCCTCCGAGCGCTCGTCGTGCTCTCGCGCCGCCAGAAGCCGAAGCGCGTGTAGTCCGTCGTCCCCATGGCCGAGAACACCTTGTACTCCCGCTCGCCTCTCAGGTTGGCAATGGTCCGAGTGCTGACCTCGTTCCGCCTATCCGCGGCATCGTACATGCGGAAGTCTGCTTCATTCTCCCGTGCGTCCGTGGCGGGGTCGTCGGCCGTGCCGCTATCGTAGTGATCGAAGATCCCCGTTCCGTCCGGATCGAGGGCATCCTCCAACTTGGCGTTGCTAGACAGCGCGTCCAAGGCGCGGTTGATCAGGTCAATCGCATCCGCTTCGGAATCCAGCGCGGTGTAGGCGTCGGTCAGCTTCAGCGGCAGCAGTCCGCCGAAGAAGTTGAACTGCACCGCGTCCTGCACTCTCACCCAAGCCATCTCCTCGGCAGTTTGCGTGTCGGCCGAGTTGAGGCCCTGCAGGGTTGACAGCAGGTCGCGCTCTCTCGTGAGTGTTGAGACAACGCCATCGATCCACTTCGGACCGTTCATCGCAATCTGCGCGCCGTTGTTCCCCGCTAGCGCCGCCAGGTCCCACTTGGCGGTGATCAGAGTCTCATCGGCAGCTTCGCCGAGCGCTTGGTAGGTCGGGGCAGTCGCGCCGTCGCGGCCGGCCCAGCCGTACTTGCGCTGCTTCACCGTCAGCATCCCGTCCGCGATCGACACGCTGGTCAGGTTCTCCGCCGCGTTGGCTTCGACGTTCGTGAACAGCATCGCGGTCGCCGCCGAGCCGTCGTCTCCGGAAGGCACTGGCCGGGTCGCGTCCGCGACGTGCACCACGCCGAAGCCGCCCGTGATATAGCCCGAGCCATCCGGATCTCCGACAGACCACGTGCCGTTGGCCTCGCTCCCCGCGTCAGCGCCCTGGCCCAGCAGGATGCCCTTGAAGGTATTCATTTGGTTGTTGACGGGCCGCAGCAGCCCCGAGTTGGCGGTGTAGAAGATCGCGGCGTTTTGGCCCGTGCGGTCGTCGGCGCCAGTGGTCCACGTGGCGTTCCTCAGCAGGTCCGCGTCGTCCAGCACGATCCGGTCCACGTCCGCGAAGTTGTGCTGCCAAGGCAGCCCGTCGGCGTCCTCCAGCCCGCTCACCACGCCACTGACCGAGTTGGCCTTGAAGCGCACCTGGACATCCATCATGCCCGAGTAGGTATCGCCAGACGCGGTCACAGCCCGGGTCCCACCCGAGTAGCTGGCAATCCCCGTCAGCGAGACCGCTGCCGCGTCCGCGGACCGCAGGGTCTGCTGCATCGTCGAGTACGAGAACGCCCCGTACTCGCTCGTGCTCGCGCCGGCCTTGGCGTTTCCGGACGTCTTCCGCAGCGCCGTGCCGTAGCGCGTGCTGCCGGTCATGCCCATCGTCGCCGAAGCGCTCCACATTACGCGGTTGAACGCATCCGCCGCCGCGCCGGCGCCCAGCGCCTGGCTCTCGAACACCCCGTCGCCGTCCTCGGCCGTCGCCGCGACAAAAGCGTCCTCGCTCGACAGCGCGTCGAGGATGTCGTCGATTTCGTTGAGGATGTCCTCCTCCCGTGGCGGGGTCATCCTGACGGCCGAAGTGGGATCGGTTTCAGCATCGCTGTCGGTACCGAAGATGTTGTCCAGCGCCATTTCGAGCTTGGTCCACTGGCCCCCGAGAATCCCGGTCTCCCCTTCAAGGTTGCTCGGCTTGGTGTCGAGGGCGAGCAGCGCGGCCACGTCGGCTCGGATCTTTTCGATCGCCTTCACGGCCTCGGCCACGAAGTTCGCGCCCTCGTCGCTCGCCATGCCGCTGCCCAGCAGGTCTCCTATCGAGAACATGCCCTCGCCGTCGTCTTCGGTGCCCGTCGTGATAAGGTACGTCCCCGCCTCGTTGGCCACCGTATCGCCGTCGTTGGTGCTCAGTCTCGGAATGGGCAACATGTTGGTCACATAGTGGTCGGTGTCGGGGTCGATGGCCGCGTCAAACCGCGCTCCCATCAGCATCCCGTCTTCCATCCAAATGTGATACATGGCACCGTCCACGGTGACGTCGCCCACGCCAGTCTCGGGCAGGGTGCTGCCGTTGACGTCGTACATGTCATCGGCCTCGCGGGTCATGGCCACCAGGCCCGTGCCCTCGATCATCATCGACTCGGGCTCGAAGCGCGCTGTCCACACGCCGTCGGTGTACCACAGCGTGTACGTGTTGCCGTTGTCCGACATCACCTCGCTGCCTACGCCGACGCCCTCAGAGCCTAGCCACCAGGACATGTCCTCGGCCCGCACCAGCTCGATCGAGCCCTGCGTGCCCAGCGCCACCATTGCCGTCACCTTCACGTAGGTGGCGGTCCAATCGACGTGGTCGTCGTGCTCCATACTCGTCAGCACGTAGTCGTTGCCGTTCGCCGCCGTGTAGACCGTGCCGCTCTCGACGTGCATCTCGCCGATCCACCAGGTCATGTCCTCGGCCTGGGTCAGCGTCACCGTGCCGCCGAGCTCGCCCAGCATCACTTCCACCATCGCCGCCACGTGCATCACGCCGATCGGAACGCCCTCCGGCGACAGCACCGCCGCGTAGACGTTGCCGTTCTCGGCCATCACTGTCGTGTCGGCCGTGATCATCATCCACTCGCCGTCAATCATCGCCGAGAAGGTAAGGTCTTCATTCCGGCGGACTTGGACTGACGAGCCCGAAATCCCCAGAGGGATGCTCAGCGCCGGCGGCTGGACGTACTCGGCCGTGAACATGCCGTCGTCGCTGATCATCACCGTGTACATGTTTCCGTTCTCGGCGGTAACGGTGGATCTATGTTCGGCTGCAAGAAAACTATTTCTAAATATATAATGCTAAATTATTTACGAAATTCTCACAGTTCGAAGTCCATCACTGTGACATACAAAAAAGTGGTGACAAATCACTGCGTTATCTTCGAGTATCAGTGCCCCACTGCGTGCAGAACAGTGACCTTCAACGGGACGCTCCCAGCATTCGCGACGGCTGTTGCAGTGGGCCGATCGGCGAATAGTCGGATTCTGCGGTTCATCCCGATGGCCACCGCTCACCCAGCCGGCCACGAATCTCTGTACGGCGGCATCGAAATATGCTCTCGCCGACTGCAGGGCCGAGCCCCTAACAGCGAGGCAATCGTATGAAGCGGCTGAGAGACGCTCGATATGTCCGCGGTCTCTTAGTTCCCGGAGAGCGAGTGCGGATGCACTCGCTCGGGGGCGGCCTGATCCTGCGTGTCGGCAAATCCGGCACGGGGTCGTGGGTCCAGCGTATTACCGTCAACGGCCGCCGCAGGGATATCGGGCTCGGGCCGACCCGCACGGTCTCTCTCGAGCAAGCGCGGGAATGGGCGAATCTCAACAAGTACAGGGTCCTGATCGGACATCCCGACGCGGTCGTTGGAATCGCTGAGATGCGGTGGCCACGCCCCTCGACCGTGCCCTACTTCGGCGAATTCGCCAGGTCGGTAGTCGAGTCCCGCCAGGACCTCAAGCGCGATGTGCAGCGCGCGCACTGGATGAGCACGTTCGAGAACCACTGTCGGTTGCTCTATCGCAAGCGAGTTAACGAGATCCGGCGACAGGATGTCATCGCCGTGTTTGAGGAGAGAGTGGAAGGCGGCGAGATCCTCTGGACGGCGAAGCCCGCTGCCGCGAAGCTAGCGCTACAGCGTCTAGGCTACGTGTTCACGGTCGCAATGGGCCGCGAAATCATTGCCGAGAATCCGGCGGATGAGGCACCCATCCGGGCCGCTTTGCCGCGGATCAGGGGCAACGGCAGGACCCGACACCACAAGGCAATCCCCCATACCGAGCTGGGCGCGTTTCTCGCCCGGCTGGACCGGTCGAGGACCGCCCATTCCGCGACCCTGTTTCTCGCTCTGACGGCGGTCAGACGGATGGAGGTTCTGGAGGCGGACTGGAGCGAGGTCGATATGGAGACGCAATCATGGACGATTCCGGCCGGTCGTGCGAAGACCAATCGAGACCATGTCGTCCCATTAAGCAGAGCAGCGATCGGCGTTCTCGACCGAGCGCATGCACGGACAAGGGGGGCTGGGCGGATCTTCGCAATATCCCGAACGGCAGTGCAACGCGTATTCTCGGCTGGCGGCGGGACGGCTCACGGAGTCCGTAGCGCGTTCCGCTCTTGGTGCCAGGACGCGGGCAAGGTCCGCGAAGTCGCTGAACTGTGCCTCGGGCATCGGATCGGCAGTGCCGTCGAGCAAGCCTATGCGCGGTCGAGCCTGCTTGAACACCGTCGCGAACTCATGAGAGAGTGGGCCGAGTACCTCGGCCTGCAGTAGGCCCTGACCGCATTCGATTCTCAATGCAGTCCATCCGGACCCGTCCGATAGTTCGCTCTGTTCCCCTAGTCTGATCGTGACGGAAATGAAGCTCGCCCGTCCAGAACGGCCGCTAGAGCGTGACGTGACCGACCAGAGCGATGCCGGCACGTCGGGATCGCTCAGCAACGTGCGACCATTGAAGCTGCTGCCAAGATGTCCGAAACCAAGATCGGCCAATTCCGTGACCTCCTTCAACTCGCCAGCGAACCGCTCCGGCCTGTAATGGAGAGTGTCCGGACTCTCATTTTCGAAATCGATCCGGGTGCCTGCGAAGTGGTTCGCCTTGGCGAGAAGGCGGCTTCGTACGGTTGCGGACCTCGAAAGATGAGTGATGGCTACGCCTACATCATGCCCTTCCGCTCGTGGGTCAACCTCGGCTTTTTCCAAGGCACGAAGCTGATGGATCCGCACGGCTTGCTGGAGGGCACTGGTGCCAAGCTGCGCCACATAAAGCTCCGTACAGTCGCTGAGACCGAGCAACCGGGCGTTCGAGAACTGGTCGAGGAGGCCTACACCGAACGCAAGGCCGCATTGCGCTGAAGCTGTCGGGTGTCCGAAGGAGGGTACGTCCTTCGCCTTGAAGAACTCGCGAGAGCGCTGACGCTCCGGCTAACACCTACTATGTGGTTACAGGCGCAGGTCGGATCTCAGGGCAACAAGCAGCGAGGTGTAGCAACCACTCCCTAGCTGTGCTGCAATATCAGGTGAACACTGCTGTACAGCAACTGCAGCTTAGTCCGATTCAGGCTGCGAAGGGCCACCGGTTCCGTCGGTGACTTGCGCAGCACCGTTCGCAGGGTCTTCGTCGGTGTTTGCCGCAACTATGTGCGATCAGCACGCGCCCGCCGCTCACGGAAGGGCTGATGCGTTCCGAGATTCAGGCTCGTCCGTTGGGAGCGGATCGCATCGGCGGAGCCAATCGCTGGCTGATGGTGCAATATATGGGAGCACGAGTGTTCTCCATGGTTCGAGGTAGGCAAGGGATATGACGATTCGTATCGTTCGCCGGCAAGCGCGAACTGGACTTCTCCCCAGAGGAAACCAGTCCAGGCCTGAGCTTGTCGGCGAGCAGCGGGTCAGCCTCGTGCGAGCAATACCGCATAGCACCCTTCGTCGGACTCTATTGGTCACACTAGGCGCGGATGGCGGCAGCCTCGACCGAACGCAAGTCTCGAGCGTCTCGGCCACAGCCGGCTTCCGCGGACAGCAGGTTTCCGGATAGCCGCCATGTTCCGAACGACAAGGCGAGGCGCAATCCGATCAGCGTTAGGAGGAGTCTTCATGGCACCGTTGACAACAACTACAAGCAAGGCTGCAAGCGACAGTGGCGCGGACGGCCAGCAAATCGTCCTGGGCATGTCAGCCGCATTCTCGGGCCCTACTAGGGGTCTCGGGATCGAGCTGTACCGAGGGGCCAGCGCGTACTTCGAGCACGTCAATAGCAGCGGAGGCGTCCACGGCCGAAAGATCGCACTCAAGACCTATGACGATGGGTACCAGCCGGATCCGTCGGTGCAAAACACGATGACGCTGATGCTGGAGGACCGGGTGTTCGCCCTGTTCGGCTATGTTGGCACGCCAACGGTGACGCGCGTCCTCCCCATGCTGAAGAAGTTTCAAGATCAGACCGTATACCTGTTCTTTCCGTTCACCGGAGCCCAGCCTCAGCGGGAACCGCCCTACTCAGACTTCGCATTTAACCTGCGCGCGTCCTACCGGCAAGAAACTGCTGGCCTCGTCGACAATTTCGTCTCGATTGGCAGGAAGCGGATCGCGGTGTTCTATCAGGCTGACGCCTACGGTCGTAGCGGCTGGGAAGGCGTCAGAAGGGCTCTGAGGGAGCACGGGGAAAAGATTGTTTCAGAAGCCACCTATCGCCGGGGCCAGAGGTTCGAAAGTACCATGGGTCGGCAGGTTGAGATTCTAAAGGCTGCGAATCCCGACGCGGTGATCTGCATCGGGGCCTATGCGGCCTGCGCGGCCTTCCTGCGGGACGCGGTCGACCTCGGACTGCAGGTTCCAGTTGCCAACCTGTCCTTCGTGGGCAGCGAGAGCCTGTTGCAGCTGATCACCGAATCCCGCCCGGACAGGGACCGCTACACCGACTTGTTGGTCAATTCTCAGGTTGTCCCCAGCTACGAGGATGCCCGGATTCCGGCTATCCGGGAGTACCGCCAGCTAATGCTGCGGTACAACCCGGATCCTCCGCAAGACCTGCTGGAGCAGGCCTACAGCCCTCTTCCCCAGAGCTTTGTCAGCTTGGAGGGTTTCCTCGACGCGAAGATGATGGTGAAGATCCTCGACGTGCTCGGCGAAAACCCCGATCGAACAAACCTGGAAAGCGCGGTATTCTCGATCCAAGACTACGACCTCGGAATCGGGGAATTGGTCTCGTTCGCCCCGGACCGCAGGCAAGGCTTGCAGACCGTCTACTACACGATCGTCGACGCGGGACGCTTCGTCCCCTTGGACGATTGGAAGCGCAGGTTTGCCTGAGATGAGCCTCCAGAGACTGTTCCAGAAGACCCTCTTCGGAATCTTCTTCCTCTTCGGCATGATCGGTGTCGCGACCTCGGTGCTTTGCATCAGGACGGTCGACAGCTATCTGTCGCGGGAGTACGAGGCCAACAGCAAGGGCATCGCGAAGACAATCGCGGATGCCAGCGTGGACATCATCCTGAACCGCGATCTGTCGGTGCTGCAGTCCCTGATCGACCAGTTCGTCGAAATCCAAGGCATCAGCTATATCTACATCACCGACGAGACCGGTGAATTCCTTGCCCACACGTTCGTTCCCGGAGTCCCGGAGGAAATCAGGATCGGCTACACGGGAAGCACCGAGACGGTGGAACGGAGGCTGCCCGGAATCGGGGACTTTGTAGAGGTAAGCAGCCCGATCTTGGCGGGAATCTCTGGGAACGTGCACGTGGGCATGGACATGGGTCTCCTGTCGCTGAGGATTCAGGGTGCGATCGGCCAGCAGGTGTACCTGATCACGTCGATTTTCGTCGGCGGCGTATTCGCTGCCATCTGGCTCATGGGACTGGCGGCGAAACCGATAGCGCAGCTTCTCTCCTACGCCGTCAAGCTGGCGGGCGGTCGAGCCGACGGCGACGATCGCAGCGAGAAGTTGCTGGCGCGAGACGACGAAGTCGGGCATCTCGCCAGGCTCTTCCTGTATTTCTCGGAAGCTAAGGATCCGAACAGGATCGAGCGAGCGACTGCCGCTGGGCCAGATCCTGACATGTCTGGAGCGCTTGGCGGATGAGCCTTGCCGGAGCGATCGGACGGCGTCATGTGATCGTCGTCGTATGCACGCTTCTGCAGCTCTGTTTGGGGACAGTCTATGCCTGGAGCTTCTTTCAGTCGCTCCTGGTCAGTCAACTCGGCTGGACCTACATCCAGACGGCCTATGCCTTCAGCATCACGATTTTCTCGCTAGGCATCGCAGCGGCTTGGGCTGGCCGGGCTCTGCCACGGTTCGGGCCCCGCAAGCTCGCCACCTTGGGCAGCGCGATGTTCGCCGCTGGCTATGTCGCGGCAGGTACCGCACTAGAGATCGAGTCAATGGCTCTGTTCTATCTCGGATACGGCTGCGTCGGCGGTGCGGGGATCGGACTGGGATATGTGACCCCGGTGGCGACTGCGGCCAAGTGGTTTCCAGAACGCAAGGGGCTGGTGACTGGCATAGTCATCATGGGTTTCGGGCTCGGCGCGTCGCTGCTCAGCAAAGGCCTTGCCCCGTATCTGGTCACGCTGACAGATGGGGACCTAGCACTCGTGTTTACTGGGCTGGGGATTATTTTCGGCTGCATCTTGATCCCCAGCAGCCTACTTCTGACCGATCCCCCGAAAAAGCAAGAGCCGCCGGTACCCGCGAAGGCAATCGCAACCGATGCCGGCCAATCCAGTGATTCCGACTCGATTGCGGCCAGCCTGTACTCCTCGAAGTTCTTGATCATGTGGCTGGTCTTCTTTTTCAACATCTCCGCCGGAATCTCGGTGATCAGCGTGCAATCCCAGTTATTCCAAGATGTCTGGAGGCTCGGCGAGCCCTTGGCGGAACCAGAAGCCCTCGCCCAGTACGGAGCGACATTGATCGCCGTTAGCTCCTTGTTCAACGGCGTGGGCAGGCTGTTCTGGGCATCTCTGTCGGACCGTTTCGGACGCACTCGAGTGTTCCGGATTCTGCTTGCGAGCCAAATGGTGGTTTTCGGCGTGCTGATGTCAGAGAGAGATCCGTGGATATTCGCGGCGCTTGTTTGCTATATCCTGCTGTGCTTCGGCGGCGGTTTCGCGACCATGCCATCCTTCGTCTCGGATGTCTTCGGGTCCAAACGGATGTCAGCGATCTATGGGACGATCCTAACAGCCTGGTCGGCGGCCGGCATATTCGGCCCGCTGTACATGGGTTATCTGCGGGACCAGTACCCGGACCGCTTTGTCATCTACTGCTTCTTGGTCGGGGTCTTGATCCTCGGAATGGGCTACGTGTTCTCGTACCTGTTGAATGACGAGCGCATCCGCACGCACCCACCGACCCTTGAGGGGACGCTTCGCCAGTTTGGTATTCCCCGGCTGCGGAAGCCGTAGTAGTCCTGCTGCCCGTCGCGATCTACGGCGGCAAGTCCGCTTGGTCGGCGCTGCAGGAAGTGCACGGGTTGATCGACCCGACGCTGCCGCTGTCAAAGACCTTTGCCACGGAGACCTGTCCTATCGGACTATGACAACTTCGGCAGCTGTCTCGATCGGCACGTCTGCCCAAGCCCGGTCAGTGGTGAGGATGGGCGCGCCTTCAGCTATGCCCAGAGCAAGGCAGGCCCGGTCTCCGAGCGATAGTCCTAGAGGCCGCGTTACTTCGCGGCGGGCCCCTGCCATGAGCGCTTGCTCTGTGTCAAATCCTCGGACTTCCAAGCTGAGGCCTGACAGGATTTCGAGCACCTCTTGGCTGTCAATCCCGCGGTCGCAAAGTATTGCGGCGACCTCCGAGAAATTGACGGAGGATACTACTACTTGTGCGAAGTACGGCTCGACCATGACAGAGCCCGGCTCGCGATACAGCACGGCGAGCAGGGCCGAGGCATCGAGCACTGCCCTAGGCATCGCCCGATTCCCTACGAGCCTCTGCCCGCCGGTCTTCGATCAATTCGTCCGAAGCCAGCTTGCCGCCTGGCTGAGCGATTCGCGCAATCCGGTCCTGCGTTTTCCTCAACTCCCGCATTCTCGTCGTGAGGGTCACGTGGTCCCCACGCGGATCGAAGAACACCTCCGTGCGCTGGCCGGCAATGCCAAGCACCGCTCGAAGTGCAGCCGGGATCACGACTCTGCCATCTTCTGCCACTGTCGCGCTGAATTGCTGTCGGCGCTTCCTGTTTCGGGCTTCGAACACCGTTACTGAACTACGTGAGGAGACCTGGGCTGCGACCCCTTTGTTCCGAGGTGTCATAACGCGCGACAGGGGCGATGATTGGACAGGTTCGGGGAGTACCCGGCGGCCGCTCGGCCCGATTTCCCTCCAAATCCCGCAGCACCAGCGCCGCGAGTGCGCAGCTCAGCCGTCCGGTAGGGCTTGCCCACCACCGTTTCGCAGGAAGCGCTCCACAGACTCGACGAGCTTGGGGAATTCGATCTCGATGGCAGTCCAGACAATGTCCCTGCTCATCTCATGATAGGCGTGAACCAAGCGGTTCCGCGTCGCCGAAACTGCAGCCCAAGGCACCTACGGCATCAATCTGCATGTGTCCGGAGTGAGCCGGCTAGCCGCCTCACCAACAACCTCCACCCGCTTGACCTGGGCGAGGAAGAAATTCTCGTCGGTATCGAAATCCGCTCGAGTGCGCCCGGCAGCCTCCTTCATCGCTGCCCGAGCCCAATCAAGGATGTCCAGCAGCCGGGCTCTGTCCTTCGACATACTGCACCTCGGCCGAGTCCAGCACCGATTGTCGGAAATGGCGGCTCAGTTCCTCCGCCACCTTGAGGTCCACCTTGCGCCCGCCAAACAGAGCCGGCAGGCTCATCTCCATGCCTGCATACGCGAAAAGCCCCGGGATGCGGTCGGGAGAAAACTCCACCAGCACGTCGATGTCGCTGTCGGGCCGGAAATCGTCCCGCAGTGCCGAGCCGAACACAGACAGCTTGGCGATCCCGTTGGTCCGGCAGAACTCCGCCAGCTTCTCCCGGTCGACAGAGACTCGAGCGTTCATGGCCGTTTCCCCATTCTACCGTGGCAGTGCCGGTTCCAACGATTGCGCGACGCGCGAGCCTGAGGAAATGCAACGGACATTCGTCCCGCCATAGAACCCGTACAGGCGGCCTCGCCGGTAAGCCACCCGGAGCCAGCGAGAGCAGAGCAGCACCTCAACACAGTACAATTCTCCGACACCAATGGCACGCTCCGCCGGACCAGAGAGAAGCCGGAGGTGCGAGGTTACCGGCTCAGCGTCGACTTGAAACACGAGCCGACGGAGGAACCCGCCGCAGCGGAGGGTGCACCGCCGGCCGGATCCGGCTTGCGTCGCCAGCAGTCTATTCGCTCGCCATTCTTGTAAATCTCGATGCCGGAACGTCGAGACTCGTCCTTGTCGAAGCCATAGCAGATCCAGCGGCCCTGCCGCTGGCTGGCGACATCCGGGCCCTCCTCGCGCAAGCCGTCGATGCGGACGTCAACCTGCGGACCATGCTTCTTGCTTCCTGTTTCTGGCTTCGAACACCGTTACTGAACTACGTGAAGGAGCCTTGGCCGCGACCCACGAAGTCTGGTAGAACGTATGGCATGCAGAAAACGACCGTGTATCTGCCAGCCGAACTCAAGACTGCGCTGCGATGCATGGCCCGTGACATCGGGACCTCGGAAGCGGAGTTGATCCGCCAGGCAGTCGGGGAGAAGGTGCTGCTGCGACATCCTCGTCCCCGACCGCGCATTCCGCTTACCGGTCGCGGGCTTGGGGATCCTGAAGCCGCGGATCGCGTCGACGAGTTGCTCGCTAGATTTGGGCGCCACTGATCGACGGTCGTGGTTGACACCAGCGGTCTGTTGGCGACCCTCTTTCCGGGATGACGATCACGCTTCCAAGTGGTGTATTCGTAGCGCTCCGTACTTTACTGTGTCTGAAAGACCACCGTGTTGCTCCTGACTCCATCGGCGGCAATCTGAACTTCGTGTTCGCCAACGGTGAGGTCTGATGGCAGGACCACGATGACCTCGTATACCCCTGCCTCGAGGGTTGAAAGACCGCTGGATTCGACCTCAACCGTGCGGTTGTCAATCCACGCCTGAGTTGTCGCGACTACCAGCTGCGGTGTCTCGCTGTCGCCTGCAAGGCCGGTCCTACCCTCTGGGCTGACCGCCCCCAAGCCAGTGCAGTGAATCTTCAGGCGTTCGCCCGCACTGGGCAGTGCCTCGTTCTGCAATGTAAGGGGATCGTCTTCGCGTTCGGCTGCACCGATCCGCTCAGGAAAGATTCCCGGCTGCACGGCGCTCACGGGAATCGCGGCGACAGCGCTGCGTCCGTACGGCGTTGCCACGCCGACGTTGACCGATGTGCCTTCCGCCCAGAATGGCAGCTGGAACGTCACTTCTAAGGGTGAAACTCGCACAAGAGGAGCTCCTACGCCATTGATAGGTACGCGAATCAGGCCCAGGCGGTCGGGCAGCGTCGGGACCTCCGTCTCCGTGTCCGGTTCGGCCACCAGTTCTTCCAGAGCCAGTTGCGAACCACGCAGCGTGAGCAGACTCCCCGGCGCGAATCCACGGCCCGGGCTAGCAGGCGCCTGACTGGCGGCGTTGACGACATTCGAGACCTCGAACGTTGGCGGTCCAGGAGTCGATCGAATCGTCGTCGAAACCGCCACTTCCGGCGCGTCCTTAACGCGCGCCACGTACTCTGTGTCGCCCAGCGTCGCTCCCAGCTGCCAGTTCACCGACACCTCCCCGAAAGCGTCGGTTGTCGGACTCGCGATGATCGGGCTGTCCTCACCGGCTGCGAGAAACTCCATTGCGACACCGCTGTACCGCACGTGATCCTCGTCGCGCAGCACAAATCCCAGCGGCGATCTCAGTTCATCCCCGGTCAGACCGTAGAGTTCTGGCGGATGCATCCGCAGCATCTTCATGCCCTCGAGGCCGGAACGCACCCTCAGCCGAGTTCGAGGCTGGTCATAGCCGAGTTCCGAGGCCTCGGCCACGAGCGAGGTCACGCCTGCTTCGAGCCCGATCACTTCGAATTCGGCATGCAACTCTCCAGCCGGGATCGTCACAGTCGCCGGCACCGCGGCGATCGCGTCGCCCAGGGTCAGCTGGACTGTCAGGTCGGTATTCCGCGCGTCGGCGATTTCGATTCGTACACGGCCAGTGCTTTCGGCAACCACACCGCCTGCGGGCCAGGTCGAAAGGTGGAGCATGCGCACTAAATCGGTGGCGATCGTGGCGCGATCGTCCAAGTGCGCGATGAAATAGCCGCGCCAGAGGCGGCGCAGCCGCTCCAGCCGCCTAAGCGTGTCCGGGTCTGGAGCCGTCCCTTGATCCACCACCAGCACGAACGCAAACCGGAAGTGCCGCTGCGATACCGATGTGTCTGGCCTGCGCGCGCCGTGTGCAGCGATGATGTCTTCGATGCGGACCTCCTTGCGCACGCCGTTGAACTTCACGCCAGCCTCGGGTGATCGCGAGCGGGCACCGTGGGACATTGCCGAAGGAACTTCGACGAGAAACGAGGGCTTGACCTCGTCTGGATCGAAGAAGCCCATCAGGTACTTGTCCAGAGCGCTATAGGTCTGAGACGCGGCGAAGGTCTCAAAGCGGGGGTTTGCCTCGGCTCCGTTGTCGCGGATCGCATTGCCCTCGAGCACGGACGCATCCGTGTTGAAGTAGAAGCTCCAGTGATTCAGCTGCCGGCCTAGCGTCGTCGGGTTGAAGTGACCGGTCTCTGGATCCTTGAAGATTGCGTTGGCCAAGAACCTGTGGCCGATCTCGTGTGCGAGCACCGTGAGCAGCGAGCTATCGGGGCGGTAGGGGATCGGCTCTAGTGGATTGTCAGGGTAAGCGGAGATCGGACCCATGTTTACGAACGAACCCGTGCGGCGCGGCGAACCGAAGTAAGGTCCCGAATTGGACACGGGCTTCCCAATGCCCGTGACTTCGTTGCGCACAGTGTAGGCATGCGCCAGAGTATGGACGCTGGCATCCAGGCCCAGGTCGTTGAACAGGATCACCGAGTCGTAGGCGTCATCTTGAGAGCGGAAGAACTGGTGAAACGCCGCGAACTCGTCAATCGTTGTGGCTGAAGTGAAGACCTCGGCCAAGATCGCTGTCTCGTCGAACACGTCCGCTGACGCTGCACTCCAATCGACCGCCAGAGAGGGTCGCGTCACGTCGCCCGGGAAGATCCCCACGATCGCCGCTGGCAGGTCGATGTCACCGTAGCGGAATTCGATCGAGTCGTCCGCGCCCAAGGTCAGCTGAAACGTCTGGAGGTTGCCGACACCCTCGCGTGCCCAGAGCGGGATCCCGTGCCAGGTCACCACAACGCGGTCCGGCGAGGCAGCAAAGTAGATTTGTCCGGCAACGCTGGGGTCCATGTCCTCGAAGAGCGGAGCGATCCGCGGTGGCCCGCCCGCCGCCCGCGCGTAGGTGCGGTAGTTGGAACTCGGTTCCGGAGCGACGAAAGTCAGATTGCCGTCGGAATGCACATAGGCACCTGGATAGGTCTTTCCGTAGTACGTGAACTCGAACGGCAGCTCGATCCTGACGGCGTCGTCGTCACCCAGATCGAGCGGCACTCCCTGGGCACTGATCGGCGGAAGGGCGGTAGCGTCCGATGACTCTATCTGGAAACTCTCGTCCCGTGAAGTGATTAAGATCCTGCGCCCTTCAAGGTCGACCTGATTGGCCGGCGACACGATTTCGGGCGTGGCCTCGATGATCGCGATCTCGCCGACGGAGGTAGGAACACGAGGTACGTCTTGCGAACGCCGGGTCGGCACGACGGATAGCGACGACAAGCGCGGCAGCTTTCGCGACGGTACGTGCGGCTGCCGCGCGCTGGGATCGAGCAGCACATGTTGCTGGTGGAGAAAGACTGTTTCCGCCGCGCTGCGCTGCGCGTCGCAGAGGCCAATCCCCGACGTGGCAGGGGCTGCCGACACCCACGGCACCGCAACGAGCGTGGCCGCGGCGGCGCCGAGCATGGGTGCAGAGCCCATCCTAAGTCGCATTCCCACCGCTTTGATTGTCACACTTAGCGCCAAAACTTGCGAATCTTGCTGGTCGGACCTTAGCAAGCTAGATGAAGACCCCGATATAGAAGCCGAACTGATTGCGATGCTGGGCAGGGCATAGGCGGGCCGGGCTAGCAAGCCGTCCACTACAATGCGGGGATGTCGGCGACGTCGATTGGAAAACTCGCCTCCAAAGCCTCGGGCCGCACACGGGGCCTTTACCTCGACGATGCCTGGGCTTGGTCACGATCGCAGGCGGATGCGCTGCGTCGGCGCGACATCGATGCGATCGACTGGGAGAACGTGATCGAGGAAATCGAAGACGTGGGTAACCGTCATTCCGATGCATGGGCGTCGCACTGCAGGAACGTCATCTCGAACCTGCTGAAGATCGAGCATAGCGGCGCAGCGGAGGCCGTCGACCACTGCCGCAAAGAGATCGTGGCTTGGAGGCGGGAGATGTACGGCAAGCTCTACGAAAATCCCGGAATGAAGAGCAGTCTCACCGAGCTGCTGGATAGGGCGTGGAGGCTCGGCAGGGGGGATGCCGTGCAGGCGCTGGCCGAGCAAGCCGGTCCCGAGGACTGGGTGGCGGGGAAGAGGGGTTTGCGCGGCTGGCAAGGGCGCTTGCCGCTGGAGTGCCCGTACAGCCTCGAGGAAATCGTTGGCTACGACCCCGTCGACAAGAGGGCCGAGCCCGAGCCTGACGTCTGGCCCGCGTCCGTGGCTCGGCGGCTGAACGAGAAACTGGGTAGGGGCTACCCTGTGCCGCATCGGGCCCCAGAGCCCGAGAGCGGGCGCTCGCGCTGAGCGGATCGGCGGGCATATTGGGAGGCACTGGGGCCGGGTCGGCCGCTCGTACTCTATCGCTGTAGTCGCACTGCGGCCGTCTTGAGCACTTCGCCAGACGGGTGGGTCCGCAATGCTGCCTGAGCCTCCACAGCCGGCGAGCGTGTAAAACATAAGCGGTCCGAATGTCTTAGTGAATTGGCTCTTAGTTGGTACACTCTTTGGATGCCGTGGTTCGGGGTCTGTGGAGCCGTGCGCTGCTTTGCGGGATCATAGCTCCCGTATGGGCGCAGAGTGCGGAGACAGCAGACCTACCGCGCATACCGTCCGCCGAGGACAGAACGGCTCTTTCCGGCACTAGCGACCGTGCGCCCCAGGACTTGCGGACAGCGGTCTTTCGCGGGCGCGAACTGTCGTACGTAGTCGTGGACGGCATGGCAGTCCACGCCGGCGATATCGTCCTGGGTCCGGCTAGCGACATCGAAGCCGCCTCAGCCGGCCCGGGCCTTTCCGAACGTTCCGAGCCGCTCATACCGGTAAGGCGTGATACCGCCCCCGCCAGCTCGGACAAGCTCTGGCCCAATGCGACCGTTCCATACGTGATCGACAGCGACCTCTCGGATTTGCAGCGCCAGAACGTCGAGAGCGCCATCGCTGAATGGAATGGCAAGACCGTAATCTCGCTGGTAGCGCGGACTGCGGAGGCGAACTATGTGCGGTTCCGAAACATCGCCGTGGGCAACTGCAGGTCCAGAGTCGGCATGGTCGGCGGGGAGCAGGCGATTGGCTTGCCGCCTGGGGGCTGCTCGGCCCACGCAGTCGCCCACGAGATCGGCCATGCGATCGGGCTGTGGCACGAGCACCAGCGTGTGGACCGATGGAAATACGTCTCGATAGAAGTCGGTAATCTAGACCGGTCCCTAGACGCTTGGTTCAAGGCGGAACATCCGGGCAGTGACTTCTATGACTTTGCGTCGGTGATGCACTATGGCCCTCTGACCGCGACTGCCAACGGCGGATTCGTGATGGAGACCATCCCACCCGGGATCGACATCCCCGCTGCAGGACTGTCTGCCGGCGACATCGACGGGGTGGCGCGACTCTACGGACAAGTGCCAGAGAAGTTGACGATTTCCAGCAATCCTCCCGGTCTGGACGTCCTAGTAGACAACGTGCGCTACACCACTCCGGTGAGTTTCGACTGGCCGGATCGCAGCATCCACACGATCGAGCCGCCAGTGTCAGTCGTCGAGGGAGAGACGCGCTATCTGTTCGGTCGCTGGAATACAGGCGGGAACCGCTTGCGCTACGTGATCGCCGGCCAGGTCGGAACGTGGCTAGAGGCCAATTTCATCGTCCAGCACCGAGTGGAAATCGAAGCTCGTCCCCCTGACGCGGGCGAAGTCGTGGTCACTCCGCGTACGCCGGACGGGTATTACACGATCCGCACTCCGATGCGGGCCGAGGCCAAGGCGGATCCCTCCGGCGAGTACCAGTTTTGGCAGTGGGGCAGCAACCTGCACGGCGAGCACGGCCGCTCGTCGAATCCGGCGACTTGGGCCGTGGACCGGCCGGAAAAACACTTCCATGCATATTTCGTGGATCACCCCTTGGTCCGCATCACCTCAACGGTGGATCCGTTCACTGTCTATGTCGACGGCACGCTGCGCCTAGGCCCGCTCGCGCTTTCCCCTGAAGAGCATTCCGATCCCGTCGAACTCAGGGTCGACGAAGTCCGTCCGGCTCCGGGTCCGGGACTGCTGCGTCATCGATTCGAGCGCTGGAGCAACGGCGGGGCAATCTCCCAGAAGGTCGTCCTGCCGCAGCAGGGCGGGGAGATCTCGGCCGAGATCGTGCCCGAGGTTCCGTTGTCCTTCTCCGTGGCCCAATCCGGAACCGGGACAGTCACGGTGGAGCCTGCCTCGGTAGATGGCTATTACCCCAAAGGCACTGCCGTTCGTGTCACTGCCAGGCCTTCTTTCGGCTGGACGTTCGCCGGGTGGATTGGCGAGATCGGCTCAGTAGACCCGGCGGCTCAGCTGGAAATGGTCCGCCCCATCCATCTGAAGGCATCCTTCTCCCTAGTCGGTTCTCTGCAGGTTGACGAGGAAAGCCTCCTCGAAGAGCCGTTCCTAGATCAAGGACTTGTGGGTTCTGAACGCATGACGGGGGACTTCTGGCCTCCCTCCGAACCGGCCGAGGATCTCTTCCGAATCAAGATTTCCCCCCCTGATGGCGTAGTCGAGCGATTCGCCGAAGCCACTCAACTGGCGCAGGTCCGGCCGACGGCCGTCGATACCACGGCACAGACTTCCAATCTAGATCTTCGGTCGAGGGTGCTTGATTACTCCGGTTCCGTTGGAAGCGAGGTCAGATCAGGGACGATCGCGAGCGACTTGGCGAGTCTGCGGGCAAAGACGTTCGTGTCTCCGCCGGGGAACGATCCCGAACCGCAGGTGCTTGGGCTAGTGAATCACAGCCAACAGCAGATGCGGTTCGTGGTCGAGTCTGACCGCCCGTGGTTGTTTGCTTACCCAAGCGAGGGGACGCTAGCGGGCGGGGAAAGTGCTCAGGTCGCCGTGAGCGTCTCAAGTGCCGGGATGCCGCCAGAGACGTATCGCGGCCAGCTCGTGGTCCGTCAGATTCCAGCGGATGTGGCGGGGGACGGAGTGGCCGAGACAGTCTATGTGACATTCGTGAGCGTGCCCAGCGGCCGAGGGCCGCTCGTCCAGACTCAATAGGAACGAGGGACCTGGACGAACCGTAGCGCTTGGCGACCTAACCCTCTTGAGTCGGGTGCTCGCCCCGACTGGATGAAACAGGTGCAAAGGACGGGCACGGGCGACGGGTTGACTGCTACGTCCCTCTGTTGGAATACGGAGCGGAGGCGAGGGTGGTCGCAGTCAGTTTCCGTGAGTAGTTTCGCGATCTTCCACCAGCGTGCGGCTTCCCGGGCTCTCTCCCGGGCCCAGCGACCGCTATAGCTACGCGCTGCGAGCCCAGGGCGGCGGGGGCGCAATCGGAGAATTCCAAGGGAGAACTATACGACGACAGGATTTCGTTTGGTCGCACCATATGCCAATCACAGTGCTATATTGTTCCGTCGTTCCTATTGGATCGAAGTGATCGAGCGCATATGGCGCGAGTTGCCGGGTGTAGACCATGCGGATCGCCAGCAGCGTGGCCGCCGTCAGCACGAGAGCGTTGCCCAGCGCGGGATTCGGGGCCAGCGGACACTCGGTGTGCGCCGTAAACACCCACGCCACGCCGCAGAACGCGATCACGAGTCCGGTTGCGCGGACGAGGTTGAGCCGGTCCTCGGGCACGACTACGGCCGAGATCACGGATCTGCCTATCTGTGGAGCGGTTGAGGCAGGTTTGCTGCCGCTATCCAGCCTCTCCAAATCGGGTCATGTGGACGCACACCGAATGACGGAAACGCAGGGCGGCCCTCATTACGCGTAGGAAACTACGGGGTTAGATCCGCGCCGAAGGCTCCCTCGATTGTGCCCCACTCCCAGGTTCCAACCACGGCGCGCGGCCCTGCCGGGTCGTAGCCGACGAACTTACCCGTGGTTGAGCCGGTGATGAAACTCCTCTCGCGGCGACTCGGGTCGAAATAGCGGACTCGAACAATAGACGTGCCGCTGAACCCAATTCGGTCTAGCGTGTCGAGCTGGACGCTCGCTCCGTCGAAGATGAGTTGGCTGACCTCGAAGTTTGCGTCCAGCAACGGCCCGCCATTATCTGTCCTCGCTAGGTTTTCGATGACCGTGGTGACCGCTGAGCCATCCGGCCGATCGCTTCGCCAGCGAACACTGAGGCTGATATCACCGTCGTAGAACGCTGTCCCGTCTGAGCTGACGTCCACGGCCAACGTGCGCCCGACATAGGTTGAGTTGAACCCCCTGGGGAAGTTCGGGTCGCCGGTCGAGAATATTGTTTGCCCAATCTGGCTATAGGCGAACACCCCGCTGCGCTCGTTCCCGGTCGCCGCCTCCACCGGCGAGAGGGCGTTCTCACGAACGTGCTTGGCCCACACGCCGAATCGGCCGTAGTCGGTGTTGTCGTACTTGACCTCGACTTCGTACTCGAACGCCGCGTAAATGTCCTCGAAGTCGTAGTCGCCGTTATCTAGGCTGGATTGGCTCAGGGTGCCGTCGAAAACGCCCCCGTCTTCGACCGCGTCACGGAAACTTGCGGGACTAGCTAGGGCTGCAAGGGCGTCCTGAAGAAGCTCGACGGCGTCCTCGTCGCGATCCGCGAGGCTTGACCCAGAGGGGTAGCGCGTGCCCAGCAGCACGCTGGTGCCCGTTCGACTGCCGAAGATGTAGTCCTGCAGGGTTTGGTTCGCATCCTCCCACAGCCTCTCGCGGCTCTGCAGCGCGGTGCTCGTGCTCTGGTCGAAAATGTTGATGTAGATACTCAGCAGGCTGAGCTGCCGGTCCAGCTCTTCCTGCGCCTTCTGGAACAGCCGGGGGCCCACAATGATGGTCCCGCCGCTGGCAGACAGCTCGGCGGCGGGCAGCTCGATGCGGTCGTTGTCGGTGTCGCGCGCGTCGATCGTGATGTTCCCGTCACTATCTGGCCGGGCCACCAGCCAGGTCTCGGCCACCTCGCCGAGATCGGGCGTCGGGACCACCGGACGAACGGGCGGCGGGGGTCGCGTGGATGTTCCGTGGGAGTCTACGCCGAAGCCGCCCGCCAGGATCACGTTCCCTCGCGAGCTGAGGCTCCAAGTGCCGATAGCAGATTGCCCTGCGTCCGCTCCGCGGCCCACGAAGCGTCCTTCGAACTCTGAGCTCAGCGACCGAGGCGAAAACCGGACCGCGAGCGGGTTGAACGAAACGGAGGCGGTGCCACTGGATGCCGGTTCGAACGAGCCGTCACTCGAATGGAGCCTGGCAGTGGGCAAGTGAATCGTGTCCACTTCCTGCAGGGAGTAGCGCCACAGGCGGCCGGTCACGTCTTGCAGGTCGGTAACCAGGCCCGTGACCTGCCTGCTGGCAAACCGCACGCGCAGCTCGATGTTGCCCGTGTAGATGGCTTGGCTGGACTCCCTGCTCGCTGCGACCGTCTCGCCAAGGTAGAGTGCCTCCCCGCTGCCCGGCAGATCTCGGGTCCGCGTGGGCTCCAAAGGGCTGTAGGCGAACGCGCCGATGCCTTCCGTGCCGGACGCGAAGTCTAGGGGACGCGAGGCCGCGCTCCGTTCCTGCTTGGTATACGCTCCGTAGCGTGTCGCGCCAGTCCAGCCGAATCCTAGGCGGGTAGCGCTCCGCACCGCGAAGTACGTGTCATCGCTCTCGTCGGCATCCACTAGCCTCGAGCGCGAAAAGATACCGCTGTCAAGTGATTCGCGAAAGGCAGATGCGCTGCCTAGCGCCGCCAGCACGTCTTCGATGTCCTCGATGAGCTCTTCGTAGTCAATGGTGATGCCATTCCGCTCCTTGGGCGCGTCCTGGCCCAGCAGCGTTCTGCCCTCGCCCGGGAAGACGAGGCTCAGGTGATCGGCGATGCGGTCCCAGCGCCGTTCGATCGTCGTGGCCAGGCTCGGGGCCGATTCGGCGAGTCCGATCAAAACCTCGAGATCCTCGAGCTCGTTCGTGATCAGGGCGAGCGCTTCTTCTGCGAAGGTCACTTCGCGGTCGGCCCGGCCGTGCGTGAACAGCCCGTGCACCGAATACTCCAGACCGTTCACCTCGAGGATCGAGCCTTCGCGCGTGCTAGTGCCGCTGTCGCTGGTCAAGCGTACCCGTGGAGTGACGCCAACGTAAGTGACCAGCGCGTCAGTTGTCAGCGGCTCGCCGGGATCGGGCCTGCCGGGTGGAACCGTCGTGCGCACGGCCCGCCAAGTACTGCCTGCGACCTGCGTCAGTACGTAGTTCGAACCGCCGACGGAGATCACGTCGCCGCTGCTTACCGAGGCGCCTTCGTACAGATAGGAGCCGTCCTCGACTTGGGTCAGGACGATGCTTCCGCCGGTGCCCGGCAGGACGACGTGAATCGGCATGGGCTGCGGCTCGGCTCGCCAGGCCCCGTCCACCAGCGTGAGCCGGTAGCGGTGCCCGTTGACGGTGGAGCGCACGACGTGGCCGCTGCGAATGGCATCGTCTCCCAGAGTCCACTGGCCGTTTTCTTGCCGAATCACTCGGATCACGCCGCCGTATGCCCCTAGGTGCACCGTCTCGGGCTCGGTCACGAAGCTTGCAGTCCAGCGCCCGTCTGTCCCGAGCGAGAACCTGTATCTTGCGCCAGCCGCCTCGCGAACTTCGCCGCTCCATAGCGGCGTGCCATTGAGTTCGAAGGTGCCCGCTTCCAGCCTGGTGACCTGCACCGTCGTGCCACTCGCCCCCAGCGCCACCCGTTGAGGCTCCGATGGCACGAAATGTGCTTGCCACATACCGTCTGTGCCTAGGGCGAGTGTGTAGCGGTTGCCGTTGGCTGCCCGCACCACGTGGCCGCTGCGAAGCTCCGCATCGTTGAGCCAGAAGCTGCCGTTCTCGCGCATTTCGATGTCCACGGCGTCGCCGCTGATGCCGAGCGCGAGGCGCACAGGATCCGGCGCCACGAATTCCGCGCTCCAGCTACCACTGGTGCTGAGCTCCAGTTCGTAGCGGTTGCCGTTGCCGGCCGTGACTACGTGGCCGCTCTGCACGGCAGAGGAGCCGAGCTGGTAGGTGCCGTCCTCCTGGAGTTCCAGGGTGACTTCGTCGCCGCTGGTGCCTAGCTGCACGCGTGCAGGATCCGGCGAAACGAATGCGGCACTCCATGTGCCGCCGGACAGAGTCAGGCGGTAGGTGGCCGCGTTCTCGCCGCGAACGGTGCTGCCGCTGGTGAATGGCTGGCCGTTGTGCGTCCAGCCCCCGGCTTGGGTCGAGATCACGGTGGTGGCGCCACCCCGCTCGCCCAGTGTCACGACCACGACGGCGGGCACGAACGGTGGGGGAGCGGGAATCCTGGGGGCGGGTTCGCTCGCACAGCCGACCAAGACAGCCGAGACAAGCGCGGAGAGGACCACCCAGCACAAGGCGGCGGTTCTGGGGTTCCGATTCACTTGTGATGCTCCTTGATTTACTACAGCATAGTCTATTGCGTTCTTGCGACGGACTGTTGATGCCTCGCCGCACTCGAATTGAGCCCGAGCCTGCCCGCTGTTGCGTAAGATAGTTCCGGTCAATAGTGGCGAGCTGTGCTCCGGATCGGGCGGACGTATTCGCTAGTTTGGATGCCGGTGGTTCTGCGGAAAGGACAGAATTGGCGGCAATTCTTGACGGTGAGGGAGTTCGGATCAAAATTCGAGGCTTGTATTACATTCCCGTGCTATACTGTATTGGCCAAAACAAGGGGAACGGAAAATGATGCGTAAATGGAGCCTGCCTATTCTGGCGAGGGCCTGCCTCGCCGCATCAACCGCTGTGCTCTTTCTTTCCTGCGGCGGAGACTCGGCAGGACCGACAACTCCGCCGCCTCCGCCGCCATTCCAGCCCCAGACTGTTGTGGTGCAGCTGGGCACAAGGGGCGGTGCCACCACACTCATCTCTACGCAGGCTGGCGGCTGGACGCGCAACGGCCAGCCCTTTACCACCGGTAGCACTGTAACGGGCGAGAATGCCGCCAGTTACCGCCTGACTCTCTCCAACGGCAGGTGGACGGCCGAGTTCATCGCGCCCGATCCCGAACCACTCGTGCTCGGCGCGAGCGGCGACGCGGTACTGCTGCAGGCCCAAGAGGACGGCAGCTACGAGGTCGATGGCGAGCCCTTGGCAAGCGGCAGGGTGGTCGAGGCGGACAATGGCAACCAGTACCGGCTTGTGCGGGGCTCCGACGGTACTTGGATGGCGGAATACGTGCCCCCCGCGCCGCAGCTCGTGCATCTGGGCACGAGCGGCGAATCGCGCCAAGTGAGTCGACTTGAGGACGGCGGGTACATCGTGAACGGGGTGCCGCTGGCCCCAGGCTCGCTGATCACGACAGGTAATGGCAACCGCTATACGCTGACCCTCGGCGGTGATGGAATGTGGGCCGCGGTGTTTGTCGAATCCGACCCGCAGCGTCTACAACTTGGCACAAGCGGCGATGCGCCGTTGCTGATTTACCGCCAGGAAAACGGGACTTTCCGCTTGAATAACGAACCATTGCTGGGCGGCCGGGTGGTTGAGGCCAGCAATGGCAATCGCTACCGCCTCACCTTGGGCCCGGATCGCTCGTGGCTAGCAACCTATATCCCCGAACCGGTCACGGTGCGGCTCGGAGGTACTGGCGGGACCGTCAGCTTGACTCCCAACGAAAACGGAACATGGCTACGGGGATCTGCCTCGTTCTCCAGCGGCGACAGGGTCACGGGCAGCAACGGATTTGAGTACGTCTTGACGCTTGGGTCTGACGGCTGGTTCGCAGAGCCGGTGCCGATGACCGTCGAGGTTGAGGTGGTTGGGTCGGATGCGCAAGCCTTCCAGCTGGCGCGGTTGGTAGACGGCACGTATCTCTACGACGGCGAGCCGGTCAATTCAGGCGACACGGTGACTGTGGGCGGAAGCACCTACAGGCTGCAGTTCGCCAACAATCGCTGGACCGCGCAATTCTTGCGAGGAGTAATCTTTGTGGAGTTGGGCGGGCCAAATGACCTCATAGAGCTGACCCGGAATGCGGACGGCACCTACGAGTACGACGGCCGGCGCGTGCGCAGTGGCTCGATTCAGAGAAGTCCCAACACGGGCATACGCTACCGGCTGCGCTTGGCGGGCGGAGTTTGGACGGCGAGCGTGTATGTGCCCCCGACGGTCGACCCCGGTGGCGGCGACCCCGGTGTCGGAACGCCGCCGGTCGGGGCGGAGAACATTTTCGACGCATTGCCGGAGGAACTGATTGACTCTAACGGCGCGTTCAGTGCCAGTGATACTTCGACTGACGCCAACTATAGGATCCAGTCCGGCGTCAGCGGTACGAACGCCGATGGCGACCGGGTCGATTACGGCCGCTACAGCGGTAGCGGAAGCTACGAGGACGATACTTTCGTCGAAAGCGTGCTGCGGGCGATTGCCAGCATTCTTGAGGACATCGAGTCTCAGGGGCTGGCTGATGGGGACGACTCCCAGAGGTTTGTTGCTGGCGTGCTGATTGATGCCGGTTGGCCTAAGGTGGTGCAGGAGTTAAATGCGATCTTCGGTGGCGACCCGATATCGTTTACCAAGCCCGTGAGGGCGGGAGCGACGGATATCGACGAGGCCGTGGATGAGCTCGAGGATCTAAGGGAAGACCTCTCCGATGTCGCCAAGTTCAGAAGCAGGTTCATGACGCGGATCGACGCGGCAACTACTGCCGACGCTGACGCCACCGCCGACACGATCTTCAACGCGAGAAAGCGGGTGCTGGCCTTGGGATCTTCAGCCAATACGCGCTTCGGCGTGATTTCCACGCTGCCTGACACTGCAACCGCCGTGACCGTGGCCGGTGGGGATGAGACGGTCGGTCGAGAACCCTTCGCATTCAGCCCGCTCTCGGCTACGCCGACGGCTGATCTGCCCAGTCGCGGAATCGCGCGCTACACCGGCAGGACCTGGGCAGTCGATGACGATCTAGCGCTGTACTCGGGCTCGATCGTATTGGAGGCCTCGATAGCGATCGAGCGGGTCACCGCGACGGTCTCGGACCTGCGCCGCAGCGACACCAACGCGAGTTGGATGCACAGCGGCAAGGCCGTGCGAGAGATCACGCTGCCCGAAATCAATCGCGTCGAATTCCAAGACAACGGATCGTTTGCGAGGACCGGCGCTAACGCTAGGGTGGTCTATGACGAGTTCGGCGGCCTCTCGTTTGTTGATGTCGGTGCATCTGCCCTGAATGGGCAGTTTGTGGGAGGCAGCGATGGCCGGAGTCCGGGAGTAGCGGCAATGGGCACTTGGGAGGTCGGTGATCTACTGGATGGATCGTTCGGGGCAGAGCACATCAGGACGAATGCTGCGACACTTCCATCCCCTGTCTCTGCTGTAAATCACGGCTCGACCGGAATTGATACGGCCGCTGACACACTGACGATCACCGGATTCAGTCACGTATACCCGCTCGCTGGCCTTGCAAGCTCGACCCGGACCATTGCCCCACTGACAGCGACGCTCCGGCTCGGGACCACGTCTCTTACTCGCTTCGGGGCTTGGAAACTCGTGGACAATACAGACCCGGCGAGTCCGACGATGACAAGTGGGGTCTTCAACTATAGCCAGTTGAGGCCAACGGATTTCGGCACCAATTTTCGCCCGCTCAGGGGAATTGCTCAATACGCTGGTCGGACAGTGGCGGTTGATTCCGACGGCGATCTGTACAACGGGAGCTATCGACTCAACGTGACTTGGGACTCTGGTGGCGACACCATCAGTGCGGCGATCAGCGGCTTGAGTGGATTCACCCTAGGCGGCCAGACCGTGACGCAGATTGGTTTTCAAGGTACTGCCTCCGGCACAACCTTCTCAGCGAGCACAACGACAGTCCAGTATGCAACGAGCACACAAGGTGTGGCCCTGCCGTCTGGCACCACCGCGACGCATACGGGCACGTTCTTGGGCAGTGGAGGTCCCGACGGACCCTATGCTGTGGTCGGGTTTTGGAGCCTGACGGATAGCAATCCCACCCCCAATTACACGATCAACGGGGCCGTTGGTGCCGACCTAGTGCGGGCTCCGTAGGTCGACTCCCGTCACGTCGGATGGGCGTGACAGCGCGGGCAAGGCTCCGAGTCAAACGAAGATCGGTTGCCGATTCGGCGCGCCGTAGCAGGCCGATTGCCGGAGCCAGCGGAGGGAGTTTCCTTGCGACGGGCGTTCACGTCCCCCAGCGCCGACGTGTGCCGTATCGGAGAATCACGGATCGCCTCCAACAACGTGCCTCCAGGGCTGACCACTGCCCACCACTCGGAATCCGCACCCAAGAGGGCGCCGATAGGGCGGCTTCAGCGCACACGGCGACGCAGCACCGACTTTAGCCTCTCCGGTGCGGTGCGCCTCGGATCCGAAAGATACACATCATGGTGCTTGCCGGCAAGCTCGAGTCCGTTCGATTTCGCAAATGCATGCATGGTGGAGATCGCCCCTCCCATGGATTCGTATGGGCCGACGTACAGGCACTGCACGGCTTGGCCCTCTTCCAGTTCTTCCGTTCTCATGTTCCGATGGGCAGCGGTGGTCTTCCCCTTCTTGTCCAGCACTTCCAAGACATCCGCGGTGTCTTCTTCGGAGACATGATCAGCCTGGACGAGCATCAGTGTCCACTGCCACTCATCGGCGCGATCCTCGTCGAACGCGGACTCGTCATCTGCCCACCAGAGCGCCTCGAGCGGCGGCACGACGAAGTCGGCACGGCCGCCTGCCTTTAGTCGGAACTTGGTCGTGTAAGCCGTTGAATACAGAGCGCTGATCGCGTCTTGAAACGCCGCGCCATCGGGCGACCCCTTGCCGTCGATCATCCAGTACCGAAACCTCGGCACTTCGACCAAGTGCGGCTCGCGCTTCGGCGCGAACAGGTGCTTGTACTGTTTCTTGACGTCGATCTTGCCCGCCATCGCTTCCTCGTCACTTTCAGCCTACCCGCACGCGCCTGCTGGGTCGTTCCGCGTGGCTCGCGGGCTCGGTACCAGCAGAAGGCATGGGAGGACCATCGCATGCCGCGCGTGGGAGTAGGCGCGCTGGCCGGCAGCCGTGTCTACGAGTCACCTAATGGGGCGTCTGCGCGTTAGGCTTCTCGGCTGACAGCCGTAGCGGTGATCATGCAGATCATTGAGATTCCGCACAGTAGCAAGAAGCAGTGCCGTTAGCCCGCGACGAGAGTTGTCCCGCAGCCGCCCGCAACCCGTCCGATGAACATCTCTGACCTATAGCCGGTCAGCGAGACCATGCCGACTGCAGTGCCATCCAATCAGATCCCATCAGTGTTCTCGCAGTATTTTTTGACAGCCGGAACAGCCCCAAGACTGATTCGTGAAGCGGTTGGTGTGGATTCGCATCGGCATTCCACACTCGGGGCAGGTCCTCGCGCCAGAACTTTACTGATCCCGCCCCAGAGCGACGATTCGAACTTCCGATGGGTTGTTCGCGGATAGGCCCCGAGCAAACTCTTCGGCTGTGGCACCGGTCGTCAGCAGATCGTCCAGCAATAGAACTCTCCATCTGTCCCAGTCACAATTGCTCTCGAATGCTCCTCGGACTGCCGCCGAAAGTTCGAAGGTCCGCATCCGCTTGAAACCTCGTATTTTTCGCACTCACCTGAGGTCATCCTTGACACCCTCGATATCAGCACGTAGTGCTCTGTATTGCAGGTGGCAGTAATTAACTCCCGCTCTGCTCCAAGGCTTGCCTCGCCCGTTGGATCTTGGCGAGGATCTCCGCTCCGCTGGCCTTCCAGCGGTACGGCTTCGCCGCGCGGTTGGGTTGCTCCAAATACGCCACGATCGAGTCCTTGAGCTCCTTCACGCTGGTGAAGCTGCCTTCCCGCACGCCGTCCTCGGTCAGGTCGCCAATGAACCGTTCCACCACGTTCATCCACGAACTGGAGGTCGGCGTGAAGTGCATCTGGAACCGCCCGTGCTTCTTGAGCCAAGCCTTGACGGTGCCGTGGTTGTGCGTGGCGTAGTTGTCCGCAATCACGTGCACGTCCAGACCCCGCGGCACCTCCCGGTGGAGCTGCTTCAGGAAGCGCAGCCACTCCACGTGCGTGTGCTGGTGCTCGGTCCGGTAGATCAGCTTGCCTTCGAGGTAGCTCATCGCCGCGAACAGGCAGATCGTGCCGTGCCGAATGTCGTCATAGGTCTTGGTGTGCACGTGCCCCAATCCCAGCGGCAGGGCGGGCTGGGTGCGCTCCAGCGCTTGGCCTTGCGTCTTCTCGTCGCAGCACAGCACGACCAACTTCTCGGGCGGGTCTAGGTACAGTCCGATCACGTCCCAGAACTTCGCCTCGAAGTGCTGGTCGCCGGAGAGCTTGCATGTCTCCGTGCGATGGGGCTTGAGGTCATGGGGCTTGAGGTCATGGGCGGCCCAGATGCGCTGGACACTACACTGGATCGAGGAGCGTAACGAGTGACTTGGAATTCTAGGACTGCGTCCATGCACTGGCTGGTCCTCTTCGCAGCGGTCGCTGCCATTCTGTCCGGCTGTGCGAGTGAATCGTCCCCGAGGCTCCCCGCGCCACCACCGTTCGTGCCAACAACCGCGGTCGTGACGCTAGGGACCAAAGGCGGCGCCACGACGCTGATTTCGACGCAATCCGGCGGCTGGACCCACAACGGCCAGTCCTTCAGCAGCGGCGAGACCGTCCGCGGCCAGAACGCGGCCACCTACCGCCTGACGCTGTCCGGCAACACTTGGAGCGCCACCTTCGTGCCTGGCGACCCGACGCGCGTGCGCCTGGGCAGCAGCGGGGACGAGGTCAGCCTCGCAATGCAAGAGGACGGCAGCTACCTGCTCGGTACCGCGCCGATAAGCAGCGGCCACGTGGTGAGCGCCCGCAATGGCAACCGCTACGCCCTCAACCTAGGCGAGAGCGGCACCTGGAGCGCGGAGTTCCTCCCCCCTGACCCGCTGCGCATCGCTCTGGGCACCAGCGGCGATTCGGTGAACATCGAGCGGCGCGAGGACCGCAGCTTCTCGATAGGCGGCTCGCCCCTGCTCAGCGGGCACGAGGTGCGGGCCGCCAACGGCAACCGCTACACCCTGGCGCTTGGCACCGACGGGATCTGGCGGGCGGACTTCGTCGGGTCGGCCCCGCAACGGGTGACGCTAGGTGCGAGCGGCCGCACTGTGCTGGTGACCACGCTCGAAGACGGCACGCACCAGCTCGATGGCGGGCCGCTGAGGAGCGGCGAGGTGCGAGAGACGGCCAATGGTGCCAAGTACCGGTTCTCACTCGACGCCGACATGCGCTGGTCTGCGACATTCGTGACAGATCCCGAGATCGTGAGCCTTGGGGCCCACGGCGGCACGGTGCTGGTGGCCCGGCAAGAGAACGGCCTCTGGACACTGGGGGGCCGGACCATCTTCAGCGGCCACACGGTGCGAGGCCAAAACGGCCACGACTACACGTTGGTTCTGGTCGGCAGCACCTGGCAGGCCGTTCCACATCCAGTAACCATTCAAGTCCCCTTGCCGGGCACGGCAGGGATCATTTCCCTAACCAGAGCCGAGGACGGCACCGTGCTGTACGAAGGGCGCGAGGTCAGCAGCGGGGACGCGATCACGGTCGGCAGCTCCAGGTACTTTCTAAGGCAGGTGGCGGGCGGCGGGTGGCAGGCGACACTGACCCCGGTTCGGCCGCCGCCCCCTCCGGGTGCGCCGCCGATCAGCGACACGCTGGCAACCTATGTTGGGGTCAGCCCGCGAGTGAGACTGACCGAGGAAGGCGGCAGCGGCTCGCGCGCAGGCTCGGTGTTCGAGCTGAATGGTCTGGAGTACTCCGTGCACTCGCTCTTCTCGAACGGCACGGAGTTCCGCGAGGTGACCATTGCCGAAGAGGCGCGTGGCCTGATCGCGGACGAACTCGCTGACATCCAGACCCTGATTGGCCTGACATCTGTCACAAGCGGGCTAAGCTCCGATATCGAACGCCGCTGGGATCGCATCAGCTCCCACTTGAGCAAGGTCTTCCCGGGCGAGGGCAGCCGGCTGATGGGGCTGAACACGCCCAAGCTGCGGAATGGCCGCATCGACTATGACGAGGTCGTTGACCGCGTTCAAGATGTGCTCGCAGCACTCTCCAGCAGTTCCGCCTTTCAGTTTGCGCTCGATGACGGAATCTTCTCGCGCTCAAGGCTCAATCCCGACGACAGCCACGACAGGTTCTTCGCCGTGCGCAGCTTGACGAGTCTCGGGTTTGGCTGGAGTTCGGCGGCGCGCTACGGGGCGTATTCCAAGCGCGAACGCAGCGCGCTCTCGAGGGGGCTTGGCTTCCCGTCCGGCAATGCAGGCATCGGGGCATTCGCCTACAGCCCGCTCGAGACCACGCGTACAAGCAGCCTGCCGCGCAGCGGCGAGGCGTTCTACTACGGCGAGACGGTCGCAGCAAGCAGAGAGTCACGCCAGAGCATATACACGGGCGCTATTGAGCTGCGGGTGACGTTCGCCAGCAGGCAAGTCACCGCGCTGGTGAGCTCCCTGCGAGACTCTGGTGGCCGCGCGTGGCGGTATTCCTTCCAGGATGTGGACGTGATCGCGTTGCCCACCGCTAGGATCAGCGCCAGCGACGGCTCGTTCACGCCAAGAACCCCAGGCACCGCCGCACTCTCGCTCTCGAGCTCAAGCGCCCCTCGGTCGCGTGCGTTGAGCGCGGAGTTCGAAGGACGCTTCGTGGGCCGCGGCCAAGAATCCGGCAGAACCGCGATCGGCACTTGGAGCCTGACGAGGGCCGGGAGTGTGATCCTCACAGGCGGATTCGGAGCGGACCGATCCGTGCCACCTAGGCGGCCCCCGCCCGTTGTCCGGCCGATACCCCCATCCAGTGATCTGGGCGAGCAGGCGGCGACGTACATAACGGCCCGGCCAGACAGCGACGGAGACATTCGGATCGCGGCGCGGGACTCCGAAGACAACCGGATCGCGCTGCGGGCTTCCAAGCTGTTCACGGACGGCGAGGACGTCGTCACCGGAGAATCCTTGATTCAGAAGACGCAGAACGACCTGCGGGACCTGCTCAGGCTGCTGGATGTCTACATCCACGTTCTAGGGCCGAATGACCCCTCGGCGCTGCGCAATCGCCAAACGCTCTGGCAACAGGCGAACGAGACGTTACAGGACAACGTCTTCGGCAGGCCGAACGTGCTGGGCCGCACCTATCCGCGATCCGGATCCCGCCTAGATGACCGCGACGACAAGGCCGTCGACCTGCTGCGGGATGCCGTCGTAGCCCTGTCCAGCCCCGCGAGGTTCGAAGATGCGGTCCAAGAGGGCGGCGTGTTTGAAAACACCCTGAGCCAGTCTAGACTGGATCGCGGCGACTACGACTTCGAGGACATCCACGCGGCGACCGATTACAGGGTGGAGGTCGAGTACGACAACACGGATCATGCTCGATTCGGCGCGTGGGTCAAGCTGGTCCGTACTACAGCCCTCCCGTCCGCGACCCTTGCGTCGAGGATCGAGCGCGCCGGCACGTTCGCCTACAGCCGGATTGGCCAAACAGTGTATTCAGCCAATGACGTGAATTTCCCGAGAGGCTTCACCTCCAACTACTACGGGCGCACCGTAGCCGTGGATGCCAGGTCGGACAGGCCGCCTAGGTTCTATGACGGCGATGTGCACTTGTCGGTGCGGTGGGGCAACGACGGCCCCACTTTCTCTAGCGTCACCACAATCATCGAGAACCTGTCCACGACCGATGGCGGCGAGCCCTTTCAACTTGGCGGCTATGACGTCAGTCACCTCATATTCGCTTCGGCGAGCGTCCAGCTCGACAGTCAAAACCGCATTGAATTCGACGGGATCTCCCCGGTGCGGGCGCGCTTCTTCGATCTAGGCCGCTCTGAGAGAGATAACGGCACGGGCAAGACCGAGGGGAAATTTGTCGGCTACGGCGCGGCCGGGCCGAGCGGCGTGATCGGGACTTGGGACTTAGGGTCGCTCGAAGGAGCATTTGGAGCCGATCTGGTCCCGTAAGGCTGCGCACGCGGCCAGTCCGGGTGCAGGCCGTCTCGCTTGCACGCGAGCCGCGCAGCGGTCGCGACTCGTTGCGGCTGCATTGGCCAAGCGCTCAGTGGTTTTCACGTTGCGATGCCATGTCACTGGGAACCCTCACGCTGAACGAAGTGGCGCTGCCAGAGGCACCCGAGCACAGCTTCCCGCTGCAGACCTGAGCAACTCCGGTGCAGCAGAAGGCATTCGACTTGCTGGGAGTCGATCCCGCACGATTTGTTGCCAGTAACGTGGCAGCTTGAAGTGCCGCTCTCTCCTTTATTTCATTGCAGATAGCTTCGATCTAGAAGGTGAAGTTACGTCTAGGCGTGCGGCCGCTCTGCTCACAGCCGCGGCAGTGATCAGTCCGACCGTTGAGATTCCGCAAAGCAGCAAGAAGAAGTACTGATAGCCCGCGACTCCCGGAAAGTTGTCCAGCAACCGGCCCGCGATCGGTCCGATGAAGATGTCCGGCGTATACCCCATCAGCGAGATCAGGCCGACAGCAACGCCGGTCACCGTGTGTGGCACGCGGGTCTGCTCGAGCAGCGCGAAGTAGAGGCCCCTTAACGCGTAGACGCCGAAATACGTGATCACGAGGTTGGTGTACACGATCGCGAGGACTTCTGGGCTGGCGTCGAGGAGATCCAATATAGCCCAGCAGCCCGCCAAGGCTCCGAACGAAATCCAGGTGAGGCGCGCGATTCCGAACCGATCCCCCAAGAGGCCCGCCCCCACTGCCGCAACGAGGCGCAAGTAGCCTGCGTTGGCGGTAAAGCCCGCCGCGTCAGCTTCGTTCATTCCGAGGACGTCATAGGCGTACCCGGAGTAGTAGTCGATCCCCTTGTAGCCGGAATACGCGCAGGTCACGATGACCGCTGTCAGCCACACCGCGCGCATTCCGAACACCGTCCGAATCGCCGGCCAAGTATTCCGGCCACGCTCGAGTTCGTCAGGCGAGGAATCAGGGATGCACACCCAGGCAACAATTCCCGCTGCCAGGGTGGCGAGCGTGTATTGGAGGATGACTATCTGCAGTGCGCCCGCTCGAGTCGCTTCATCGGCCAGCGCCGGGTCACTGCCGAGGCCCGTCCGTAGCAGCATCACGCCGAGGCTTGCAAAACATGCTGCCACGAGGCCGCGGCCCCCGTCCAGCAGACCAAAACCGCGACCTTGAGAAACCTCGCCGCCCCAAGACCTAGTCGCCCTGATCAGTGCCCCCCAGTACAGAAAAACGGAGGTAACGCCCCAGAAGGCATAGAGAAACGCGAGACCTGCAAACCCAGGGTAGGACATCAAGTACACGCCGCCCGCGGCGGTTGTGGCCAGTGAGATGGTCATCAGCCTGCGCGCCGAGAAATGGTCGGCTAGGATACCACCTGGGAAATACCCGATCATGGCGAAGACACCGTAGAATACGAACGCGTCCCCGAGGTCGGCGTTGGAAAGCCCGAACACGTCGAGGACTGTCGGCCGGTAGTATCGGGGCAGGTGATAGGGCAGGCTGAAGATCATCTCGCCGCCGAAGACAAGCGCGAACATGGCGAGGAAGCGCGAGCTGAATCCGGACGTAGGCGTTGTCGGCATTAGAAGGGGTGGATTGCAGTGGACTCGGACTGCTTGGTCACGACACACCAGCAGCGAGACTAAAAGCCCTCAGATTCGTTGCGGCCCGATGCCCTACCATTGTCCACTAGTCAGGGTGTTTTTCAGGGCGTCCGCGCCGTCCGCTATGACCATCATCACTAGGGGGTGCACATGACAGAGATACCGGCGAGACAGGACGCGGCCATGCGCCGCGACCCGCCACATCGCGGATCGGATATCGCGGATGTTGGCGGCAATGCTAGTTCGCACACTTTCGGGCGTGTCGACAATCGGGCCGTTCCGCCTTCGCCGTCCCCATCGAAGATCCGGACGCGTTGGCCAAGCTCTCCCAGGCGCTGGCGCTAGTGTGCGGGGAGTTCGACAGGACCTTGGAGCCGCCGTCACCCGCGTCCCCGGCCACATCGGCTGATTGCGCTTCAACTGCAGGCAAGCAGCGATTCTCGAAGCTCCCCATCAGGTCCGCTCCCACCACCCGCTCCTGCTCCAGACAGAACCATGGGAGACTGGACGATTTGAGCCTGACCGGCTGCTCGGGTGTCGGCAGACGGTCCGCCCCGACTCGGAACGGCGTGGGCCGCGCACTAGCAGCCTGAGCCTCCCTAGCCGTCGACTGCATCATTCCCGCCCAGTTGCGGGAGAGTCGCTCCTGACCACAGGGCATTGCTGTTGCCGACTATTAGCGGGCCAAGTCTTTTCCAATGAGAGTTTAAGCATGATCCCCTCCACCCAGGCTCATTTCGTGACGGAAGAGTTCTGGGAGAGGCGACGACAGGCTGGCCTGCTCGACAGCCACCTGCGCGAAGACCGCCTCCGGCGGGCGGAACCTCCCGCACCGAGAGCCCCAAGAATGCGTGTTGCCACCGGGGCCGGCGTGTCGTGGAAGCGATCCTAGCGGAACAAACCGGCGAGTGGGCGTGCAGGGGTACAAGTACATGACACTGGACTCTTGGCTGGCCAGCGGTGACAATGAGCTGTTCAAGCCCCAATCGGTGGCAACTCGATAAGCTAGGCCCAATCTTGGCGGGATCCAAAACGAAGATCCCGCATCCACAGCTTCCGGGGACATGACCGCGAACGAGAAACGAAGGAATATGCTGTGGTCGTATCTGCATGTGGAGATGCATTTCCCGCTCTCGAGTTCAAGCCGTTCGACAGGGGCAGGCTGTTGCAGAACCCGACTTCGAGCTCACTGTCCATCGATGCCGAGACCCCTCCAGGTTCAAGGAATAGGCGGCTGGGCGAGGTTCCGTCGTCGGTTCGCGCTTCGACTACAGCAGCTTGCCCTGACCCTGGGCGCGTCGGTCTTCGTTTCTGGACTGCTCACTCCGTGCGTACTCTTCGCAGCCGAAGGCGCTGTCGAATCGGTACAGCTACCGAATGGCTTCACGGGCGTAGCCATAGTCGGCGGCGAGGCACTGCACTACGAAGTCATCGACGGCCTCGCAATTCACGACGGAGACATGGTTCTGGGCAGGGTCGAGGAGGTCGTTGAAGCCACTCGCCGACGACGGTCCGGGAAGCCGTTCCCGGGCCATTGGCCCGAGAGGAGGCACCTCTCGGCCGTGGGCGGGGATTACCTCTGGCCGGATGGAATTGTCCCGTACGAGATCGAACCGGGCTTCACTGCGAGAGCACTGCAAGACATCGAAGCAGCAATCCACGAATGGAATTCCAGAACAGTCCTCACGTTCGTGGCACGGACAACCGAGCCGTCGTTCGTCCAGTTCCGACCCCGATCGTCAACCCCGTCGCGTCCGGGCTGCAGCGCAAACGTAGGCTACCGGGCCAGCGGGGCGCGCGCAGTGTCGCTTCGGGGCCCCCAAGGCTGTGGGATGACGGCCACGGTTCATGAAATCGGGCACGTGATAGGTCTGCGCCATGAACACCAACGCAAGGATCGGGACAGACACATTCAGGTTTCCGATGCGCTGCGCACGGGGCCGAGCAGGTATTCGTATTCCAGTAACCGCCCGGTGAGCGGACAGTACGACTACGCCTCGGTGATGCACTACACCGGAGGAATCGAGTCGATTCCTCCCGGCATGCCGATCAGGTCGTCGACGTGGTTGTCAGCGGGGGATATAGACGGAGTGGCCCGAATGTACGGAATGGCGCCGACCTCGACAACGATCTCAACGAATCCACCGGGGCTGGAGATCGTCGTTGACGGGCAGCGCGTTGTCACGCCCGCCACGTTCGACTGGGCTGCCGGTAGCGAACACGTACTGCAGGCCCCTTCCCCTCAATCGTTTGGAACCGAGCGGTACGTCTTCGGGCGTTGGAACGACGGCGGCGGTTCCGAGAGGACGATCGCGTCCGACCCGGATGTCACCTGGCACGAGGCCAGCTTCGTCGTACAGAAGCAGTTTCTCGCTTGTGCCACGCCGCCGGGTGCGGGTCAAGTGACAGTGAGTCCGGAATCGAGCGGTGGCTTCCATACCCTGGGGGCGCCGATCGAGTTTGAAGCGGTCTCGGAGCCGGACAGTGGCCTCCGGTTCGTGGACTGGGACTTGAACAATTCCACGACGCGGCACGGTGAGTCCAAGAATCCTGCTTCCGTCGAGAGCGTCAGTCGCTTGAGCGGCTGGACAACCTACGAAGCCCGTTTCAAGGCCGGTCCATTCTTCGTCATCGACACTGACGTCGACAAGGCGCGGATCGAAGTCAACGGCAGGTCCCGGAACTTGCCGCTCGCATTCCACGCCGCGGAGCATCAGGACGGCATCAGCGTCGATGCCCCCGAGACGATTCCCGTGAGCAGCGGATTCCGGTACCGCTTCAAGGGTTGGAGCGACGGAGGGGAGCGCGCCCACACGGTCGATGTGCCTGCGACAGGCGGATCCCTGCGACTGGATCTCGTCCGGGAGTACCTCATAGCCGCGCGTCCGGTCGGCAGAAGGGATAGTGATGCAGCGCTCCAGATCACGCCGGAGTCCGAAGACGGTTACTACGAGGAAGGAACGCAGGTGACGATGACGGCCGTTCCGACGGCCGATCGGCATTTCGCCGGATGGGTCGGTGCCGTATCCGGTTCCGAGTTGGTCCAGACCGTCGAGGCGGACGCTCCGAAAGGCCTTTGGCCGGTCTTTACCGAGAGCCAGCCAGTGGCCCCGGGCGAATCGATCGACGTAACGCTTGCGGCTACCAATCAACTCGAACTCCACAACCGTTCGGACGGCTACAACGTCCTTGTACCGAGCGACGCGAATGCGTTGACCGTCACCTTCCAGTCGACCACGCCCGGAGCCGAGGTCGATCTTTACATGGCTCTCGGCAGGGAAGTTGCCGAGCGGCAAGGCGACGACGGAGAGACCGTAGCGATCCTTGCGGACTTCGAGTCGAAAACGGCGGGCTCCAGCGAGAGCATCACCATCAATCGGAGTTCGATTCCGCCACTGCTCAACGAGATCTACTCCATCGGCCTGGCGGTCCATCCGACACAGAATGAAATCCAAGGCACGCTGTCGGTGGAGGTCCAGCGGAGCGGGATCACAGGAGCGACTCCGGCGGCGCTGACGTTCATCAGCAGCAACACGAGCGATCGCGCGCCTCAGACGATCCGACTGAGTCACGCAGTGACCGGTTCGGTCCGGTACCGGATCGATTCGAGCCTCGCCTCGGTCACGGCCTCCCCGCACGAATGGGTCCAAACGGAATCCGGGACTACCGACATCGCCGTCACTGTCAACAGCGCGGGTCAGGAACTCGGTTCCCACCAAGGGATGCTGACAGTTGTCCGGGTCACCGAAGACGGAACCGTTCCCACAGGGATCGAGATCCCGGTCCTAGTGGGAATCATTGACAGCAGTTCCAGCACCACCAGCGCTCCGAAAATCAGCCGTGTCCGAATCGCCAGCCGTCCAGGCAGGGGGAACACCTACGTCGAGGCCGAGCAGATCGCGGTCGAGGTGCACTTCAGGGAACCCGTCCAGGTCACCGGGACGCCACGGATCGCTCTTACCGTGGGCGATGAGACGCGGCAAGCGGATGGTGCCGGGAGCAGCACGAACCAGTGCGGGGGGCACGAACGAATCCTGTTCCGTTACGAAGTGCAGGCCGAGGACATCGACGCGGATGGCATCGGGATCGCGGCCAACGCCCTGACGCTCAACGGAGGTGCCATTCGGAGTCTGGACGGAACGGACGCGAGTCTCGCTCTCCGCGATCATGCTATCGCTGCGGCGCGAGGCCACAACGTCGACGGCAGCTTGGTGCTCCCGCCCTGGGTGGTCAATGCGGGGATTGCAACCGATCCACAAAATGGGACGGCATACGGTGCAGGCGAATGGATCCGGGCTTGGGTGCGATTCGACAGACCGATCGAAGTATCCGGCACTCCGCAACTGGCAATGACGATCGGTGACCAGACACGCCAGGCAAATCGCTATGCCACCGGCACGACTACCTTGTGGTTTCGCCATTTGGTGCAGTCCGATGACTTGGACAGCGACGGCATCGGGATCGCCGCCGACGCGCTGACACTGAACGGCGGAACGGTCCGAGGGACCACCGGTGCCGACGCGGAGCTTGACCTCGGGCCGCGGGCCATTGCCGACGCGGAAGGGCATGCCGTGGACGGCAGCAAGCCAGCCATCCTAGTCGTGCGCAGACTGGGAATCCGTACCGAACCGCAGGACGGATCGGCGTACGGGACTGGCGAGGAAATTGGCGTGTGGGTGGAATTCACCGGACCGATCGAGGCGTCGCGTGGTGTCCAACTGGAGCTGGACGTAGGAGGCCGCAGGCGCCTGGCGACTCTCTCCAGCAGGCGTACGTCGACGTTGGTCTTCGGATACCGGGTCCTATCGGGTGACCGGGATGCGAACGGTATTGGAATCCCGGCGGATGCGGTGAAACTCAACGGAGGGTCCGTTTGGAGCCCAGCCGGTGCCACGGTGGACGTTGGTCTAGGTGACCACGCGATTGACCGTGCGGACGGACACCGGGTACGGGGCGGCGGATAACTCTCGGCCGATCTCGTCATCGGTCGGGCAGGGGTGTAGCGCAGTTTCGGTATACGGCTCGGCTTGTTGCCTGATACCCGCAGGCCACGCGCCGACGAATGGAGCATCCGCGTCTCACACGGTTGGCACGTCACGTTCAGCACGGACGGTCCGGATGCCCGCGCCGTTCGGTACGAAAACTATCACCACTAGGGGGTGCACATCACAGAGATGCCGGCGAGACAGGACGCGGCCATGCGCCGCGACCCGCCGCATCCCGGATGGGCTATCGCGGATGGCTGCATCGGCCCGGAGGCGGCTCGGCACGGCGGCGAGCGGACGATAGCTGCCGCCGCAGCTCGACTGGGAGGGACCCCCGCCCAGCTATCGAGGGTGATCCACGGACATTGCGCGATCAGCCCGGCCATGGCCGTGCGCCTAGCGATGGCCGGATGGGGCAGCGCCGAAGGGTGGCTGTGGGAGCAGGCCCGATGGGATATCGCCCGCGAGCGCAAGCGGATGGCTGCCTGATGCGCCCAGCCAGAGTGGATCGCGGCGCGGTGTTGTTTCACGTCAGTGGGGTGCCCGAAGAGTCGGTTTCGCGATGACGCTCTGCGGCCACTAGCGCACTTGTGTCGACTACGATTCCCATGGGTTAGTCGCAGGTTTGTCGGATGCGTTGATTACATCTAGGTCGTCGGCGAACGCCGGGTCGCTTTCGGCACCGTCACACCAAATGCTGAGCGCATCCCCAAGAGTGGCGCCTTTAGTCCCGTCTTCGATCGGCACGATCCGTGCGACGGGCCTTCCGCTCCGCCAGACGACAAACGAGTCGCGGCGATAGCGCACCTTGGACAGAACATCTCCGAGGTTGCGGGCGAGGTCCGTAGCTCGAATCGTATGTTCCATATTTCTCTATTCTTCAGAATCACATGCGCCGCCTGTGTCGGCTCTTGTTGGAACACGATCCAAGAGACAGGCGGTGCGGTAAAGGCATTCTGCGGCGCCCCGCCCCCGAGTGAGCTTGAAGACTATCCCCGTCCGGCCAAGCCAGCTTGATGCCTGGTCCCGCAGGCTCCGCGACGGCGCATGCAACTTGGTCAGCACAGGCCAACCAGCTCCGGCCGGACGACCGGGCGTTGCGCTGTCGCGGTTACTCGACGAAGTAGCCTGCGCCGACGAGAATCGGAATGCCGTAGGCTGTGACTCGCTGGACGATCGAGACCTTGCGCCCCATGCTGCCAGTAGCCGGGTTAATGGTGTCGTAGTACAGAAAGATCTCGCCGAACGCATCGCCGATGGCAGCCACGTCGCGACCCACGAACGGATCCTCGGCCAAGCCGCCTCGGGTCCATTCCGCAAGGCTCACTCCGTTCACGGCCAGCCCGCGGCCGGTGAACACGTGGTTGCCTGCCAGGTCCACTCCGAACACGTAAACCGAGCCTGACTTCCAGCGCTCGTCGGATCGAAACATCTGGGTCGCGAAATACCCTCTTGCCTCGACTTGCAGTGCAGCGCAGCGCACGAATTCCCGCAGCTTGGCGTTGGAGGGTTCGGCGGAGAGCCCGGCGGCATTGACTTCCTCCCTCTCGCAAGCGCCCGGGAAGTCGCGCCGATACACGCCGGAGCCGATGTAGGCCGGCGTTCCGTTCCAATCGACGGGCAGGATGTACGATGCTTTCGGCGCGGGGGACCCGGTGGCAGGATTCCTGAAGGTGTAGTAGTACCAGCCGCCGCCGTACTCCTCGATCACGCGCACTGCCGCCGCCTGCCGATCGGCCCCGAAGCTGTCCGTGCGGTCGAAGGTCGTCCAGTGCTCCCGGGACGGGATGGGAGGGAACAAGAGCGACCTGGCCTTGCTCCCGTCAGGAATCAGCTCCACGCCGAAAATGTAGGTTGGGCCGCTCTTCCAGCGCGGATCGTTGTGGAAAAGCTCGTAGGCCGCATCGACGCCCACCTCTTCGATCAATTCGTGGGCGCAGTGCACGAACGCCTCGACGTCTGCTTCTGTCCTCACTGCGCTGGCTGCGATGCTGCGCTCCGCGCAAGCAGCCTCGGATTGCGCCGGAGCGACCAGAAGGGCGGTACAGAAAATAGCAGCCTTAGAGACTAGGGAAGCATTACGGAAAGTTCTCATTTCTCGAACATACCAGAAGCTGAACCGTCTCTGAAGTCCGGGACGGTAGGGCCACGTCCATCGAGAGTGTATCTGCACGCGGGAGAGATTCCGCAGCCGCCTGACGGACGGCCTGCGGCGCTAAATTTAGCCCGTTCGCCACGGCGAGAGCGGTTCCGGCTCGTGCCAGAAATCGGGCGGGTCGGGGTATAGAATAGTCACAGTAGGTACTTTGTGGGCAAAGGCAAGGGACCCGCAGCTGAGAGGTTGCGAGCTCTTGCCCTTGGCGTGGCATTGACGGCTCTTAGCGGGAGGATATTGTGCAAAGTGCAGTGGACGTAACACCGGGCGGGCCACACCGCATCCTAGTGGTCGACGACGAGCCCGATCTGGAGCAACTGGTTCGGCAGCGGATGCGGCGCGAGATCCGCTCCGGGGAGTACGTGATGGAGTTCGCCCACAACGGCTTGGAAGCGCTGGCCAAGCTGGACCGGCAGGATCGCTTCGACATCGTGCTGTCTGACATCAACATGCCCCAGATGGACGGACTGGAGTTGCTGCAACGGATTCCGAGCGTCGATCCGGATGTGCGCGCCGTGGTCGTCTCCGCCTACGGGGACATGAAGAACATTCGCACGGCGATGAATCGGGGGGCGTTTGATTTTGTCACCAAGCCAATCGATTTCGGCGACTTGCGGGTGACGATCGACCGCACCTTGGAAAACTCGGTGGTCTGGAAGCAGGCGATGGAGTCGCGCGATCAGCTGGCGGTATTAGAGAGTGAACTCGACGTGGCCCGCCGGATGCAGGCCTCGATCCTGCCGACCGAGTTCCCGGAGGAGGACAGCTTCGAGGTCCACGCCAACATGGAGCCAGCCCAAGCGGTGGGCGGGGATTTCTATGACGTGCAAGACCTGCCCGACGGACGTGTGGGCGTGGCGATAGCTGACGTGTCGGGCAAGGGCGTGCCGGCGGGATTGTTCATGATGTCGAGCCGGACGCTGCTCAAGGGGGCGGCGATAGGATCGAGCGATCCGGCCACCGTGCTGACCACGGTCAACGGCGTTCTCAGCGATGACAACGCCGAGATGATGTTTGTAACGGTGCTTTATGCGGTGTATGACCCCGAGACGCGCATCTACACCTACGCCAGCGGAGGCCACGACAGCCCGTTGGTGGTGCATGCCGATGGCACTGCGACACTGCTGCCTCACACTGGGGGTGTCGCGCTGGGCGTGATGCCGGGAATCGAGTATCAAACGCAATCAGTGACGCTGGAGGAAGGCGACACCGTGCTGCTGTATACCGATGGGGTCACCGAAGCGCAGAACAGCGACGGCGAGCAGTTCGGCTTGGAACGGTTACGGGAGACCTTCCGCGGGCAGGCACCGAAGGGAGCAGGGACGGCTACCTCGGAGGTGTTCTCAGCGGTACGGGAGTTCGCCGGAGACGCAGCGCAGTTTGACGACATCACATGCCTAGCACTCAGCCAGAGGGGTTAGGCATCGATGGCCGACCAGCTCAGCCTCAACTTGGAGTCCAGCCTTGAGGCGCTGGGCGAGATTGAGCGGGCGGTCACAGAGTTCGGGGCTGAGAATGGATGGCCCGACGATCTGCTATTTCATGTGCAGCTCACGCTGGACGAACTGGCGACCAACGTGATCAATCACGGGTATGGAGCAGGCGGCCACAGCTTTCAGATCACGGTCAAGTCCTACCCAGAGGTGGTGCAGATCGAGCTCGTCGATGAAGCACGCCCGTTCGATCCACTGCAAGATGCCCCGCAACCGGCCATCGACGCCGGCGTGCATGAGCGGAAGGTGGGAGGGCTAGGCGTGTATATCGTGAAGGAGCTCATGGACGAGATGGAGTACAGGCGCGAGGGCGGCAAGAACTGCCTCACGCTCGTGAAGAAGCGCTGATCGTCCCGCCAGATCGCTGCTTGTCAGCGTCGAGCAGCGCGTCCTCGTGGTAGGTACAGCCGCACATCGGTCGGCCGTGTTGAACCTCCGCGACGAGCCCGATTGGAACGACTGAGCCTCCTCCGTCCTCCGGAGCAGCGGAGTCACACTGATTGCTCAGAACCTAAGCTCTATTGCGCCATGTGCCTGGTCCTGAACGCAGACATCGACGAATTGATCGGGCCAGAGCGCTTCAGCCGCTGAGCGATGCGACAGCCTCGTCCCTGGTCTTATGGATCGAAACGACTTCGTCAACACCGATCGCGAACAACTTACGGACATGCGGTTCAATCTCACACAAGCAGAACCCTACGGCCCGCTCTTCGAGATTCTTGGCGGTCAGGAGAATCGCGCGCAGTCCGGCACTGCTGATGTACTTCAGCAGCTCGAAGTCAACCACCAACGCACGGTCACCCTCTTGGACGATGTCGCAGAGCGCACACTCGAATGCAAGGGCGTTGCTTCCATCTACGCGGGCGCAGCTGGTAACGATCACTACGCCGTGCGTTCGCTCGAAGTTCAACTTCATGCCAAGTGTCCTAGTAGTCTCTTTTCTCATGCATTAGACAGATCCATACTGGCTTCTGCATCAACAGTGTGTCGTAAGCATATCATCCAAACAGACCATTGCGTGACTGCTGCCGTCAAATCGCGCGTGGACCAGCGGCAGCGCTGCCCCGCTGCCATGCCAGGGAGGCCGGGGGATACCTAGGCTACGCCCGGGCTCTAGGTCTGCAACGTCGGAACGTGAGTCGATTGGCCGGGCAGCGCGTGCGGGGCAGCTACCACCGTAGACCGCGAACAATCGGCGCTTGGTCTCATAGCATACATGCTATATACTTGCGGTATGGTCTGGCGTGTTGAGACGCTGAACGACGCGGTGGACAGGGAGTTCGACGCGCTGCCCGCGGACATCCGGGCGCGGTTTGCGCGCACTTGCCAGTTGATTGCCACGGTTGGCTTGGAGCAAATGGGTACACCACATGTCAGGCACGTGACCGGTCCGCTGTGGGAAATGCGCCTCGCGGGTCGGGATGGGATTGCCCGGGCGCTCTATGTCGCCGCAGCGGAGCGGCGGGTCGTTGTGGTCCGCGTGTTCGTGAAGAAGACCCGTCGCACGCCAAGCCGGGAGATTGAGACGGCGCTGCGGCGCGCGAGGGAGGTATTGCGATGACAAAGGTTGCTGAACTGCACGAGCGGTGGAGCCGGGACGCTGACTATCGCGAGGCGTATGAGCGGCTAGGACCGGAATTCGAGGTGGCGCGTGCACTGATCGAGGCGCGGACGCGCGCGGGGTTCACCCAGGCGGAGTTGGCGGTTCGGATGGAGACGACACAGTCGGCGGTGGCGCGGATGGAGAGCGGACGGGTGCCGCCGTCGATGCGGACGCTGGCGAAGTTCGCGCGAGCGACGGGTACTCGTTTGCGAATCAGCTTCGAGCAGGGGTGAGGCGGACTTGAGGCAGGAGGACAGAAGCCTGCAGCGCTCGGAAATGCGGCGTGTACCGCGGTTTATCTGACAGTCGCTGTACCGCGACGCTCGCGGACCCGCTACCCCCTGCCCCCGCCCCGTCTCGTCCAAGCGATGCTCCGAGCCACGAGCAACTCACTCTAGGCGGAATTCTCGCTCGATCTCCTCATGCGGGATCCCCTTGCCGCCGTTCTGCCTGAGCCATTCTTCGGCCTCCGCGACCAACCGCGCTTCTTCCTCGGTTTCCGGCTCGTCAGATTCCGGGGCGTTGCGGCAGGCAGCAGCAAGAGGGCTCGGGTAAGTTGCTAGGAATTTCTTCAAGCCCGCGACTTGCCTGTCAGTCATCCGATCGATCTCTTCGTGAACTTCCGTGCGAATGTCAGACATTTCGATTTCTCCCGCGTCCTTCGTTATAGGCCCGCGTCGAGCGGCTGTCCCAATACCGGTATGAGCCGCGCACCCACCAATACGTTCGGATCGTAACAGAACACCGCCCCGCACTCCTCCTTGACGAATGCAACGCACTTCTGCCGATCAGTTGCGACTAAGGTCGGTTGTGATCGTCCGTTAGTATCCAAGTTGGTCGCACCATCGAACAAGTCCATCGATTGGGACGACGAGGTTGCGGACCGCCTTGATCAACAACCAGGTGGCGCAGCTTCAGTCAAAGTACTGCGCGTCAGCGTCGCTCGTAAGCGTGGAACACGTATTGCTGCACCATCCGCTGCGTGTTGAAGAAAGAGCCGTTCAGCGAGATCGCCCCGCGCATCACGGCTGCGTAGGCGTTGCGTTGTTCGTAATACAGCGGGAGCACAACCCGCTCGAGTTTGTCGTAGAGGGCGTGCGCGACACTCACCCGATCATCGAGCGCGCCTCGGTAGTTCGCCGCCGACCAGCCGGTCACTCCTTCGACATGGCCTTCGAGCCACCAGCCGTCCAGCACGCTCAGGCTCGGCACGCCGTTCAGGGCCGCCTTCATGCCGCTGGTCCCGGACGCTTCGCGGGTCTTCTCCGGCGAGTTCAACCATAGGTCCGACCCGCTGGTAAGGATCCGGCCCAAGTCCATCTCGTAGTTCTGCAAGTAGACGATCTTGACCAGTCCCTCCAAGGCGCGAGCCGCTTCGTGGACATCCTGGATTGTTCCCTTGCCGCCTTGGTCGCGCGGGTGCGCCTTGCCTCCGAACACCAGCTGGAACCGCCCGACATGCCGGGCGATCCAGCGCAGCCGGTCCAGGTTCTGAAACAGCAAGTCGCCGCGCTTGTAAGGCGTCGCCCGCCGAGCGAAGCCAATCGTGAACGTCTCCTCGTCCAGTACTTCGCCTGTGCGGTCGCGCACGGTCCGGATCAGCGCTAGCTTCGACTTATGGTGCGCCGCGAGGATCTCGTCGGCGGATATGTCGCTGGCGTAGCGCAAGTAGACGCTGTCCCGGCGCCACTCTGGGATGTGGCGGTCGAAGAGATCGCTCATCGCCGGGGCCGCCCAGGTGACCGGGTGGATTCCGTTGGTCACGCCGTGGACGCGGTAGCCGGGAAACATCTCCTGCGAGACCGCTTGATGGATCTTCGCGACGCCGTTGGCGTAGCGCGAGCACTCGAAGGCGAGCTTCGTCATGTTGAGCACGTCGCCCTCGAGCAGGCGGGCGGCTGCCAGCAGGTCTGTTCTGGGCGCGCCAAGGACCTTTTCCACCAGCGACCGGTGAAAGCGATCGTGTCCGGCCGGGACCGGTGTGTGCGTGGTAAACACGCACCTGTCCCGGATCGTCGCCAAATCCGCTTTCGTGGGGCGCTTGCCGCGCCGGGACTCAATCTGGTCCTCCAGCAGCGACAGGCCCAGCAGGGACGAGTGCCCCTCGTTCATGTGGTAGACCTCGATGCCGCCATGGCCTAGAGCGGTCAGGATCCTCTGGCCTGCTATGCCGAGGATCGCCTCTTGGCAGAGTCGGTAGCGGTCATCGCCGCCGTAGAGATAGTGCGTCAGCGCGCGATCCGCGTCGCAATTCTCTTCAAGATCGCTGTCCAGCAGGAACACCGGGACGCTGTGGCCGGTGGCGCCGGCGATGCTGAAGCGCCAGCAGCCCACGGTGACGTCGCGGCCCTCGATCTCGATGCAGACCTTGGCATCCATGCGGTCCAGCACGCCGTCCGGCGTCCACTCGACAGGGTGTTCTGCCTGCTGCCCCGCAATGCTGATGGACTGGCGGAAGTAGCCCTTGCGGTACAGCAGCGTCACCCCGATCATCGGGACGCCCAGGTCGGCCGCCGAACGAAGGGTGTCCCCGGCGAGCACGCCCAGGCCGCCCGAATACGTCGGGATGGCCGAGTCCAGCCCGATCTCCATGGAGAAGTAAGCCACGCCCGCCAAGCTGCTGCCCGGCCCTGTTGCCGAGAGCGAGTTGGTCGGTGTTGCCGTCATGGTGTCAAGCGCTGGCGGTGCGGGCGGACGCGCGCGACAGAGTCAGCCTAGTTGCCCTGCCAGATGCTGGAATGCGCACTCCGTACAGCCGAGCGTAGCGGTTGAGCGTTGCTGTCCAGTTGTACTTCTCGCGGACTTCTCGGTCCGCCGCCTGCTGCATCCGCCGCAAGGCGTCTGGATTTGCAGCCAAATCTAGCGCGCGGCGCATGGCACTCGCCAAGCCGCGCAGGTTCTCGCGATCAGTGGTGGCGAAGTAGCCGAGGCCAGTCACGCCATCGATGACCTTGGACAGGCCTCCGACTTGGTTGACGATCGGCAGGTTTCCGTTCAACTGGGCGATCATGTCGATCAGCCCGCACGGCTCGTAGCGGGACGGGACGAGCAGGAAGTCCCCGGCTGCGTAGATCCTGGCCGCCAGACTGTCGCTAAACCCCTTGATCACTGCCACCCGGCCGGGAAACTGCTCTGCCAGACGCAGCAGGCCGGAGAACACGAACGGCTGGTTGCCCTCACCCAACACGCACAGGCCGGCCTCGGCGTTCGTGCTGAGCACTTCCTGGGCGGCGCGCACGGCGATGTCCACGCCCTTTTGGTCAGTCCAGCGGCCCACGAATGTGAACAGGCAGCCGCTGTCAGCCAGACCCCGCAAGCTGCCGTGGCGGTCCGCCGCGCGCACGCCCCAAGTGGGGTCCAGCTCGCGCTTGGAGAGCCGCTTCGCGAAGCGCTTGCGGAAGGCTGGCTTCCAACCGAAGCCGCCGGCATCCGAGAGACGCATGCCCACTTGCCTACGGATCGCTTCCGGGCCCTTGAGCGCGGCCGAGACGCCGTTAACGATGCCTTCGAGTGGGATCGAATTCTGTGCCAGGAACTCCGAGAAGCCGCGCAGGTCGGCATCACCGCCCGAGGTGTGCAAGTGTGCCCCTTGGACTTCCCAGGCATAGCCGTCGCTGACCGTAGTGAGGTGGTCGGCGTACAACGCAGCCGCTGCGAACGGATCGAATTCCCCCTCGATCGCGCACTGCGACACTGCCGCTAGGGGCAGGCCGCTCGCTGCCGCCACGAACCCCAGATCGGCGCAGCGCTGCCGATAGGAAACGCCGCAATTGTGGGCTGTCACCACGAAGCGGCTGTCCGCGCACGGCGAGGGCGGCTCGGCCAGCTTGGCCATCATCGGCAGCATGGCGGTGTGGGCATCGTGGCAATGGACGATGACAGGTCGGCGCTGCCTCTCGATCCAAGCCAAGGCGGCCTTCTGAAGCAGCACGTTCATTGCGAAATAGTCGAAGTGTCCGCTGCCCTCTTCGAGAGGGAAGTCCTTGGGCGGGAGCTCCGCGCCGCAAACCATCCGGTCGGCTGGCGAGGCCTCTAGGATCGCCTTCACTTCGCCGGCGGTATAGGTGTACGGCCGCTGCTTGCCCACGAAGCGGTCAGCGACCACTTGCGCCACTTGTAGGCGCACTGGTCCGGAAAACTGGATCGTCTCGATCGCCGCCGGTTCGGTTCGGTGCGGCTTGTCCGAGTAGGCCATCGGGATGTCGTACGCCGCGGGATCCAGATAGCGCACCTCGTGATCTTCCCAAGGCAACATCGCGGAGATGCGCTCGGCCAGCGCCCTTTGACGCTCGCGGCTGTAACGGCCGTAGTGCGGCACAAAGATGGTGGAATGAAGCCCCTGCTTGACACACTCCAGTGCCAGCTGCAGGACCACGTCGCCGACGCCACCGGCAGCGACAATTTCGGCGCACTCCCGCGCGACGTGGACGACGTGCGGCGCTTTGGTGCGCAAGGATGTCCTAGTGTTCTGCATGACTTCAGACCTACCTACCGAACCGCGGGCCGTAGGCGGCAGCTGACCTTACCCGACCGACAGTGCAAACGCTACGCAACGCCACGATTCCCCCAATGATCCAGACGGCGGCTTGCGTGCGTGAACTCGAAGTTAGAGAGACCACCACCCTCCCGAGCCAACGCGAACGGAGCGGCCTCTTCGACTATATTATCGGTATCGGCGGCGGCCGTCAAACCTGCCGCCCGAGAACGCTCTCGGTCGCGCGCAGGGGTGGTCTGGATGGCCTGAGGTCGTGGATTCCGGGCGCGGCCCGCATGGCTGGACCGCCTTGTCCCAGCGCTGCTAGCAAGAACATGGGCAGAGCCGAATCTCGGGGGACGCCGCACCCTCTCGGAGCGAGCCTGTTCCCCGATGGCGCGAATTTCGCGCTGTTTTCTGAACACGCTGAAGCGGTCGAGCTGTGCCTCTTCGATTCGCCCCGCGAGCGGCGCCCGACCGAGGTGCTGTCGCTGGCGTCGCGTACGGGCCGGGTCTTCCACGCGCGTTTCGGCGGGATCAGGACGGGCCAGATCTACGGCTATCGCGTGCGCGGACCGTGGGACCCCGACGCCGGCCACCGATTCGATCCGTGCAAGGTCGTGTTGGATCCGTATGCCCGCGCAATCGCACGCCCTCCGAAGTGGGGGCCGGAGGTCTATTCCTACAGGTCCGACACCTATCCCAATCCAGCTGCGCTGGATCAAGCCGGGAGCTACCTCCACAGTGGCGATTGCTCCCCACTGGGCATCGTGGTCGACACGGCCCCTCCATTCAGCGCGGCGAGCCGCCCTGGCACGAGCTGGCGTGACACGCTGATTTACGAGTTGCACGTCCGAGGGTTTACGAGACTCCACCCGGAAGTGGATCCGGGCTTGCGAGGCACCTATGCAGGCTTGGCATCCGAGCCCGTCTTGGAACACCTGCGCAGCCTGGGCGTTTCAGCCGTCGAACTGCTGCCCGTGCAGCACTTTGTCGATGACCACCGACTGACCAAGCTCGGGCTGTCCAACTACTGGGGCTACCAGCCGCTGGGCTACTTCGCACCCGAACCGCGCTACGCCGCGGCCACCGGCGCGGCGGTCGCGCAGGAATTCCGCGACATGGTGGTGCGCTTCCATCAAGCGGGCATCGAGGTCATCCTCGACGTGGTCTACAACCACACGGCGGAGCAAGGCCACGATGGCCCCACACTGTCGTTTCGCGGCATCGACAACGCCAGCTACTACCGCTTGGAGCCCGGCGACAGGCGCCGCTACGTGGACTACACCGGCTGCGGCAACACACTCAACGCCCAGCATCCGGCCGTCGTGCGCCTCGTCATGGACAGCCTGCGGTACTGGGTCGAAGCAATGGGCGTGGACGGTTTTCGGTTCGACCTTGCCACCGTCATCGGGCGTACCGAGCGCGGCTTTGACCGCCGGGCGCCCCTTCTCGCCGCGATCAGCCAAGATCCGATCCTCCGCTCTGTCAAACTCATCGCCGAGCCGTGGGATGTCAACTCCCACGACAGCATGCAACTCGGCAACTACCCCTTCGATTGGGCAGAGTGGAACCTGCGCTTCCGCGACGAGACGCGGTGTTTCTGGCGCGGTGATGCCCACATGGCGCCGCGGTTGGCCTCCCGCCTCGCCGGCAGCAGCGATGTCTTCGGGCTCCGTCGACGTTCGCCCCAGGCCAGCGTCAATTTCGTAGCGTCCCACGATGGCTTCACGTTGGCCGACCTCGTCACCTACACGCGCAAGCGTAACTCCGCCAACGGGGAGGGCAACCGTGACGGCGAGTCGAACAGCCACAGTTGGAACTGCGGCGCAGAGGGCCCGACGCAAGACGGGCAAGTACTGGCCGTGCGTGAGCGGCAGCAGCGCAATCTGCTCGCAACCCTGCTGCTGTCGCAGGGTGTGCCGATGCTCGCGGCCGGCGACGAGTTCGGACGCACGCAGCGGGGAAACAACAACGCCTACTGCCAGGACAATCAGATCAGCTGGGTCGACTGGGCCCAGGCGGAAGGCAGTACGCTCCTGGAATTCGCGCGGCGTTTGGTCCAGATCCGTCGCAACGAACCAGCCCTGCGGCGTGAGCGCTTCTTCGAAGGGCGCATGGATCCTGAAACCGGGCTCAAGGATGTCACCTGGCTTCATCCGAGCGGTGAAGAGATCGCTGCCGGGGACTGGAGCCGCGACAGCCTGCAGTGCTTCGGCGCACTCGTTGCCGCCGCTGGCGGCGCTGCGTTGCTGCTGCTGTTCAACGGATCGGAGCACCGGTGCGTATTCCGCCTGCCGGAGATGGCCGGCTGGAAGGTCGAGCTCGATACGGCGCAGGACAGCTGTGCACCAACCGACTTGGACGGCCGCGAATACCAATTGACCGATCGCAGCTTCGCGCTGCTGAGGGCGGAAGGTGGTTGATCCCTCGCTCCAGAGACTGGCGCGCCTCTACGGTGTCCAAGCTGGCCATCGGGACGGATTTCGCCAGGACCGATACCCCGAGCAGGAGGCGCTCCTTGCCGTGCTGCGGCATCTCGGGGCCGACGTTGTCAAGTCCGACGACGTGCCGCGCGAGATCCGGCGCGCGGAGATCGAGCGCTGGGAGCGCATCAGCGATCCGGTAAGCGTTTCGTGGGTGGGGCAGGGGAGCCTTCCCGAGCCCGACCGCGTGTCTATCCGGCTCCGCTTGCCGATCTCTTTGGAGGCCGAGCGGCTTGATCTCTCGATCGAGAACGAATCCGGTACCCAACGCCACGTGTCGGCGGAACTGCGACGCCTGACCTGTAGGCGAAAGGCAACTGTCCATGGCCGCTCCTACTCGGTAGCCGAACTGCCGATCGGCGGCTCGCCTTTGGCGGCCGGCTATTACCGGTATCGGGTCAGCGTGGCCGGGCGCGAGGCCGCTGGCCTGCTCGTCCGCGCGCCGCGATCTTGCTTCGGCCTGAAACGGGGCTGGGGAGCGTTCGCGCCTCTGTATGCGCTGCATTCGCGGAATTCCCCCAGCGTTGGCACATTCACGGACCTGTCCCGATTGACTGCATGGGTGGGGAGCATGGGAGGCGGCTTTGTCAGCACGCTGCCACTGCTCGCCTCGTTCCTGGACGAACCGTTCGAGCCGAGCCCGTACATGCCCGTCAGCCGTTGCTTCTGGAACGAACTCTTCGTGGATCTGCTGTCCGTGCCCGAGTGGTCGCCCGAGTTTGGAGGAGTCGGCGATGCGCCCACAGGTCGGCATATCGACTATCGGATCCTGATGCGCGGCAAGCGAGCGGCTCTAGAAAAGGCGCTGGCGAGATTGAACGGGCAGCGGCAGGAATCGTTCGCCCGATTCGTGGAACGGCGTGCGGAGTTGCGCGCCTACGCTGCCTTTCGAGCCGGACTCGAGCGCGGACTTTGCGAGCCGCCGGAGTTTACGCTGGGGGATCCGGACTGCGCCTATCATGCGTTTGCCCAGTGGATCACTGAAGAGCAACTCAACGCGTTGGCCGAGCGGGCTGCGGCACACGGTCACCAGCTGTGCCTTGACCTGCCCTTGGGCGCGCATCCGCGCGGCTTTGACAGCCACCGGTACGCGGATATCTTCCCCCACGGCATCGCCGCAGGCGCTCCACCCGACCGCTTCTTCAGCAAGGGGCAGAACTGGGGCTTCGCACCGATCAATCCTCGCTTGGCGAGGGAGCAGGGGCACGCGTACTTCATCGCGTGCATCCGCCACCACATGAGGCTTGCGGGAGTGCTCCGAGTGGATCACTTGATGGGACTGCACCGCTTGTACTGGATTCCGGAAGGCTTCGACGGGGATCAAGGAGTCTATGTCCGGTATCCCGCCGAAGAGCTATACGCCATCCTGTGCCTGGAATCGCAGCGCTCCAGCACGGCCGTCGTGGGAGAGGACCTCGGCACTGTGCCGGGATACGTAAGGCAGCGCATGGCCGACCACGGCCTGAGGCGCATGTACGTTGCGCAGTTCGAATACCGCGGACACGGGGACCCGCCCTACGACGCCCCGGCACGCCAGAGCGTGGCCTCGGTGAATACTCACGACACAGCGATGTTCGCTTCGTTCTGGACGGGCCGCGACATAGACGACCAAGTCGCCCTAGGCCTGTTGGACGATGACCACGCCGACGACGCCCGCAGGCGGCGAACACGACTCCGGCAGGCCCTTCTCAGCCACTTGCGCAAGCTTCGCTTGATCCAAGGAAGGCAGCCGTCCGCCGATACCGTGTTGCGGGCTTGCCTGACCATGCTGGGCGCGTCCGAAGCAGAGTGTGTCATCGTGACGTTAGAGGACCTTTGGGGCGAGACCGATCCGCAGAACACGCCCGGGACGGATCAGGAGCGTCCCAACTGGACGCGCAGGGCGCGGCTCTCGCTTGAACAGATCCAAGCGGACCAGGGTGTGGTGTCCGCACTGACTAGCATCGCGCGGGCCCGGCGTTCTTCCGCTCAGCAGCACTAGTGATGGACCCGATGGCGCAGCCGAAATTCCTCACCGAGTGGGACCTCGGCCTGCTCGCGGCCGGCACCCACTACCGCAGCTTCGAGAGTTTGGGAGCACATCCCGCGTATACCGGCGAGTCTGCCGGAACACGTTTCGCAGTCTGGGCGCCTAACGCTGACGCCGTCTCCGTGATCGGCGATTTCAACGATTGGGACCGAAGCCGCCACCCTTTGGTCAACCGGGGCTCATCCGGCGTGTGGGAGGGATTCGTTCCGGGAGTCGGTGACGGGGCGCTCTATAAGTACAGCATCGTGTCGGAGCATCACGCTTATGAGGCTGAGAAGGCAGACCCTTATGCGTTCGCCTGCGAGGCGGCACCGCGCACTGCCTCCAAGATTTGCGACCTAGAAGCCTACGAATGGGCGGATGCGAAGTGGATGGCCGAGCGGGCGGCGCGGAATCGGCACGACGCTCCGCTTGCCATCTATGAGGTACATCTGGGTTCGTGGATGCGCGTCCCTCACGAAGGAGACCGCTGGTTGACGTACGCCGAGTTGGCGACGAAGCTAGCTGACTATGTCGAGGAGATGGGCTTCACCCACGTGGAACTGCTGCCGGTGACGGAGCATCCTTTCGGTGGCTCTTGGGGTTATCAGACTACTGGCTATTTCGCCCCGACCAGTCGATTCGGAGATCCCCGCGCCTTCATGGCGCTAGTCGACACGCTGCACCAGCGCGGAATCGGAGTGGTCATTGACTGGGCTCCGGCTCACTTCCCTGACGACCCGCACGGCTTGGCACGCTTCGACGGGACCCACTTGTACGAGCACATGGATCCTAGAATTGGTCGTCATCCGCACTGGGACACGTTGGTCTTCAACTACGGTCGAGCGGAAGTTGCGAACTTCTTGATCGCAAGCGCCATTTTCTGGTGCGAGAAGTATCACGTCGACGGCATTCGCGTGGACGCGGTCGCCTCGATGCTATACCGCGACTATGGCAGGCAGGACGGGGAATGGATACCGAACCACCGCGGCGGCAATGAGAACTTCGAGGCAATCCGCTTCCTGCAGACGTTCAACGAGCAGGTCTACGGACACTTTCCCGATGTCATGACGATGGCCGAGGAATCGACGGCGTGGCCCCAAGTCACGCGTCCTACGTCGCATGGCGGCCTTGGATTCGGCTTCAAGTGGAACATGGGCTGGATGCACGACACGCTCGCCTACATGAAGTTAGATCCCATCTATCGGAAGCACCATCACAATCGCCTTACCTTCAGCATGCTCTATGCGTTTCGCGAGAACTTCCTCCTCCCCTTCTCGCACGACGAGGTGGTGCACGGCAAGGCGGCACTGTTGGAGAAGATGCCCGGCGGGGAGGGGCAGAAGTTCGCCAATCTGAGGCTGCTGTATACGTACCTGTACACGCACCCGGGCAAGAAGCTGATGTTCATGGGTGGAGAGTTCGCGCAGCGGGCCGAGTGGAATCATGATCGGAGCCTGGACTGGCACCTGCTGGAGCACGGCTCGCACCGGGGCGTGCAGCGCCTCGTTGCCGACCTGAACCGGCTCTATCGGGAAAAGGCAGCCCTGCACCAGACCGATCTAGAGGATCGGGGTTTCTCGTGGGTGGACTGCCAGGACTGGGAGGCCAGCGTAGTCAGCTTTCTGAGACTCGGGGCGGTCGCTGCAGAATCGCTCTTGGTGGTCTGCAACTTCACGCCGGTTGTGCGCGAGGGCTATCGCCTCGGCGTGCCACGACTTGGAGGGTGGAAGGAACTGCTAAACAGCGACTCGGAGCACTACGGCGGGTCCAACATAGGCAATCAAGGACTAGTGGAAGGCGAGCAGGTGCCATTTCACGGCCACGTATACTCAGTTCGACTGACGCTGCCGCCTCTTGGCGCTGTCGTCTTCGAGTCAGCTGAAGACTTGCCGGAGGCCAAGGCCGACCAGCTTGACTCTCGAGCGAGATAGAGCTGGATCGAGGGTCATTGCGTCCGGTTGCAAGTGCACGTGGCGGATGGCCCCGCCTCGCTGAAGAAACTAGGTGAGACTCACCTCCGTACAATCTGGTGGGATGCAACACAACGTCAGACAAGAAGGGACGTAGCAATGGCTGCTAATCAACTAGTCCAAGCTCGAATCGACGGGGCCGTAAAGGAAGAAGCGGCAGCGGTGCTAGCCGCTATGGGCCTGACGGTGTCCGACGCGGTGCGATTGTTACTCACGAAAGTGGCACAAGAGAAGGCTCTTCCTTTCGCGTCACTGATTCCCAATGCTGTCACGATCAAGGCGATGAAGGAAGCCCGCAGGGGCAGCCTGAAGCGATTCGGCAGTGTGCAGGAGCTGCTCGACGATCTGGATGCGGGCGACTGAGCACGCCAAGCAGTTCAAACGCGATTACAAGCGCGAGTCTCGTGGGCGTCATCGAGCATATCTTGATGGCGACTTGTTACCAGTCGTTGATGCGCTTGCCCAAGATGCACCACTTGATTGCCTCGCGAGGCTTCTGTTCCTAGATCCGTGCGACAACTCTAGTTGGAAAGAAGCGGTTCGTTTGATTGGTCTGATAATCTGCATGGTTCAACTTGGTTGACTGGAGGTTGGACGGATGGCCGAGCTCGTCTATGTCGATAACTCGAACCTCTTCATCGAGGGCAGACGCGTCAAGGCCGTGGACACAGGTGCGGCTAACAACATCTATGACGCGATGAACAACCGCATCCTCGACATGAGATACAAGATTGACTTTGGCAAGCTGCACAGCTTGCTTGCCGGCGACGACATGTCAGCAATTAAGCGCTGCATGCTGTTCGGAAGCCGCCCACCGCCCAACGACAGCCTTTGGGAGATCGCTACACGTGTTGGCTTTGAGGTCCGCGTAGTAGACCGCAATGCCCAAAACAGAGAGAAGAAGGTCGACACGGGAATAGTCACAGCGATGCTAGCTGATTCGTACGAAGTTGCCGAGACCGACAGCGACGTCATTACACTGGCCGCTGGCGATGCAGACTATGTCCCCCCCGTAAAGGCGTTGGTCCAGCGTGGATTCACTGTGCATGTAGCCTTCTGGAATCACGCGGCTCGCGAGCTCAAGAATGCGGCATCACATTTCTTTGGTCTCGACCAGTACTTGAACCACCTGCAACTCCGATAGCGGTGCGTCTGTTCGAAGCAACAAGTAGACCTTCGCAGCACGTTGCGGTCCGGCTCCGGCTGCGGGCGCCGTGGCCGGAGGAACTCGGCCCGTTGCGGCCGGGCGAACTGGTGGCCGACCAAGTGGCCGAGATCCACAGCCCGGGCACGCAAGCGGGAGGCGATCAATCGGCGGGTGAGCCGCGACCTGAGCTGTAAGGATGGCGCTGTGCACTCCTTGGTCGATGTCGGGGAGGACGGGATCCGCTGGTCGCGGCCAGCCGACCGGATCGAGGTGGAAGCGGAACTGGACGGGGTGTACATCATACGCACCACCCTGGAGGCCGAGCAACTGGGGGGACGAGGCGGTGGAGACCTACTTCGCCTGCGCCAGTAAAGCTGGTCGACCCCGATAGTAGAGCCGTAGAGCGCCGTTCACTCGGCTCCTATCCCCCGTCGAAGTTTCTCCGTGACCAGCCCGAGTTGACCCGCCGACACCCGACCTAGCTTCAAGGCGTCTGCCGCTTCGATTGTCGCTATCTTGGCACTACGGATGAGGGATGGGGAAGGCAGGCCCGCCATCTTCAGATTGCTGAGTGGCACATCGTCAGGCCAGCCCCTGTTCTCGGCGCTGGTAATCATGACGACCCACAACAGTCCGTGTAAGTCCTCGAGTCGAGCCGTTGACACGACCAATGCAGGTCGCCATTGGCGCGTCGCGCGGTCCGTGTACGGAAACGGTACCTTTATAACGTCACCACGCTCAAAGTTCTGCATAGGCTCTGGCGTCCGCTTCCGAGTGCCATTCCTCGAAGGAGCGGAACGGATCATCTGCCGTGGCGCCGGTCCGGGCCTTAGTGAGAATCACTTGGCCATCAATGATTTCGTATAGCAGCTCGTCCCCAGGCTGCAACCCAAGTGCTGAGCGGATTGACTGCGGGATAGTAGTCTGAGCCTTGGAAGTTAGCTTGCTGATGATCAAAACCACACCTCTGTTTGATTGGGCATGCCTCCCATTGTAAGGAATTTCCTTGCGCTTGTCAGCTCATATGACGAGGCTGTCAATGGGCATCGAACATGGCCCACACGGCTAGTTCTCGGTCTTCGCCGTCTCCGAGAGGTTGCTGGCCGTGTTGCACGGCTCATCCTGTGCCTCAGCTCTCTTACTCGAGAGCTGTTTCAGGATCTCTTCAGGGCTAATGTCGCCCTTCATCTCTAGAACAAGGTCGGGATCAACCGGCTCGTCGAATCGTACGGCAGACACACTCTTCAGACCCAGCATCCACGCCTTCGCAACTCGATGCATGCCATCAAGAACTTCATTGTCAAAACTCAAAATGATCGGAAACGTCGGGTCGGAATCCCGAATTTGCTTGGCATGCCTTGCTACTGAACGACATGTAGGCGTGTCAACTCCATAGCCATACCATGGCTCGTCGCTGTCGAATTCAGGCAGGTCATCAATCGATACTTCAACGACCTCAAGTCCTCGGGATAGTCGCCATAGCCGCTCGACATCCCAAACGTGCAAGATCTCGCCTTCAACGACGCGACCGGCGATTCGCGAAGTTAGCTGCTCATTCATCTCACCATCCCCACGAAAAGGAACCGCTACGCCCACCTAGTCTAGCTTCCGTGTCGGCAGTCAAGGCCAGACCCGTGCGGGTAGGTTCTGAAA
>VXMF01000024.1 GCA_009841225.1 Terriglobia bacterium
GGGAATGCCGCCACCGCCACCACCACCGCCGCCACCGCCGCCGCGGCCGCCGCGGCCTCCCGCGGCGTCACCAAACGCGGCCATCGGTGCGCCCAGCGGGATGCTCACGCGCTTGGACCACGGCGAGTCCATGTACATCTTCTCCACTTCCTTGGGCGTCCACTGCTTGAAGTCCTTCTTGTCCCAGAACCCGGCACCGTACAATGCCGTGGTCAGGACCACCAACCCGAGCAGGAGTGGCATGACGAGTCTTGAGCGTGATGAGTTTAGGCGAGACATGGCTTTAACCCCCTAATTATGGCGCACACCGGCAGGTGCTGGGTTACGAAATCTATGCAGATTTACCTAAAGGCACGGCGGCTGTTTCCAAGGCCGCACGTTCAGGCCACGTAGCAGCCGGCCTCGGAAGGTAGCCGAGCACGGTGGCACCCGACAAGCTCATGATATGGTCGGAGTTAGCCTCCCATGAGCATCAAGCCAAGGCTGTCGCGAGGCCTGCGCGACTCGCTGCCCGATATGATGCTGGCCCGCCAGCGCCTGATCGACACGGTTCGCAAGGTCTACGAAACCTATGGTTTCGCGCCCCTCGACACTCCTGCGATCGAATATCTCGACGTGCTCTCGGGCTCCGCCGGCCAGGAAGCGCAGCAGTCGATTTTCCGAGTCTCGAACCCCGAGGACGAAGAACTCGGCCTTCGCTTTGACCTGACGGTGCCGCTTTCCAGGGTTGTGAGCCAGTACCCGGAGGTCACGCTGCCGTTCAGGCGCTACCAAGTCGCCCAGGTGTGGCGGGCCGACAAGCCCCATCCCGGACGCTACCGGCAGTTCACTCAGTTCGACCTCGATGCAGTCGGCGCACCCTGCGGCACGGCCGACACCGAGATCATTGCTGCCATCTGCGACTCGCTCGGCGCCATTGACGTCGGGCCGTACCAAGTGCGACTTTCCAGCCGGGAAGTCCTGAACCTCTTGCTGCAGCACGCGTCCATCGGCACAGACCGGGCCGAAGACGTCTTCCGCGTTCTCGACAAGCTGGAGAAGATCGGGATCGCGAAGGTCAGGCTAGAGCTCACGCACGGCTATCGAGACGAGTCAGGGGATACCATCCGCGGAGTAGGGCTCAGCGAACGCCAAGTCGCCTCCATCGAACAGTTCCTGTCCATCAGTGGCTCCAGCCGAGCGGATGTCTTGGGACAGCTGCGCTCGCTGTTCCGTAACGTCGAGACGAGCGCCGAGCAGCTCGATGTGATCGAGAGCATCTCGTCCGACCTCGACGCGCTAGGGTACGGCAGTGATCGCGTCGCTCTGGACGTGAGCATCGCGCGCGGCTTGGCGTACTACACCGGCCCGGTCTTCGAGGCAGTGTTACTCGACGCGCCCCAGTTCGGGTCAGTTTTCGGTGGGGGGCGCTACGACAACTTGGTCGCCCGCTTCGGAGGCCCCTCCATCCCCGCGACCGGGGCTTCGCTAGGGGTGGACCGCATCTTGGCCGCCATGGAGCATCTCGGCAAGGTCCAGTCCGCCAGGACCCCCGCCGAAGTGCTAGTGACGGTGATGGATGCCGCCCTGAGGCAAGAGTGCCTGCAACTCGCCTTCGAACTGCGCCGAGCCGGGATTCGCACCGAGATCCACGTGGGTTCCGGCAGGCTCGGAAAGCAGCTCAAGCGCGCCGACAGACTCGGCATCCCGTACGCGGTCCTGATGGGCAGCGACGAGGCTGAGCGGGGGGTGGTAACCCTCAAGCAGATGGAGGTCGCTCACCAAGCGGGGGCCGCGATCGATCAACACGAAGACTGGAAAGCAGCCCGCTTCGGCCAGCGCGAGGTCGCTCGGGCAGACATAGTCCAGACGCTCGCTTCCCTGCTGGCCCGGGACTAGACCACGCGCGCGGCCCGCAAGCGCTCCACTTCGTCCGGCGCGTAGCCAAGTTCCGCCAAGATCTCGCCCGTGTGCTCTCCGAGCTGCGGTGCACGTCGCCGAATCCCGCCGGGCGTGTCGGCGAGCCGCACTGGCGTCGGCACGAGCGGTGCCGCCGCAGGGGCGCCGGGATAGGCAAACTCCTCAAGAAATCCGCTCGCCTTGACCTGGGGATCGTCCAAGGCCTGCTGGGGCGTGTAGACGGGTCCGGCTGGCACTCGCGCTGCCTCCAACTCCGCGAGTGCCTGTTCGGTAGTCCTGCTAGCGCACCACTCCGCCATCCGCGCACTGAAGATCTCGCCATGATCTCCCCTGGCATCGTCTGTTTGGAACCGCTCGTCGTCGAGCCAGTGCGGCTCGCCTAGGAACTTCGCCCAGCGAGCGTACATCGGCGTTCCGGTGACCAAGATCATGATGCGACCATCCCGCGTCTCAAACACGTCGGAGGGAGCATTGAGCTGACCGCGGTTTCCGGTCGCCACGCGATCAGGCTTGTTGACGGCTTGCTCGATCAGTGCCGGGCTGGCAGTGGTTAGCGCAGTCAGAAGCAGAGCACCCTGCACTTCCTGGCCACGACCGGTCTGTTGGCGCGCCATCAGGGCAACGACAGTGCCGAGGGCACACAGCGCCGCAGTGCCGAAGTCAACCCACGGAGCGTAGGATTTCATCGGCTCTTCCGGCGTGCCACTGAGATGCATGTTCCCGCACATCGCTTGGGCCAGCCCGTCGAATCCGAGCTTGGCCGCGTACGGGCCGGCGTTGCCGAAACAAGTGTTCGAGACCAGGATCACATCGGGGCGGATGGCGCTTAGCGCGGCATAGTCAAGTCCGAGCTTCTCGAGGGCGCGCTGCGGCATGTTGGCGACGACGACGTCTGCCGTTGCCACGAGCCGGTGCTGCACTTCCCTGCCCGCCTCGGTGGTGGGGTCGAGAGTGAGGCAGCGCTTGTTGCGGTTGACTTGGAGGTACATCGCGCCGCTGCAGTCCTCGCGGCTGATCTGGCTGATGAAGCGGTCTTCGCCGCCATCGACTTTCTCGACCCGGATCACGTCCGCCCCGAAGTCACCCAGTAGCGCCGCGCACCACGGACCGGCGATATACCGCCCGAAGTCGACAACGCGCAAGCCGTCAAGTACATCCGCCATCAATCCCTAGACCTCGCCATCTTCGCGCAGCGGCCGGTTGCCGCGATTCAGAAGGGGAATTATAGATGGCGAACGCAATCCGGCCGGCGGCCGGATTGCGTTCCCCGCCCTCTGGCGAGCAAATACTCGCCATACGATCACACAGCCGTGAATGTGAGCGGGCTTTCACGAAGCGGATCAGGCAAAATAATGCACGAATCCCCATGAACCGCCGCAATTTCCTCAGAACTTCCTCCGCCGGCTTGGCGCTCACTGCGACACGCGGGCCCGCGACCTCCCAAGGCGCCAATGATCGCATCCAAGTCGGCATCATCGGCCCCGGTGTTCGAGGCATGCAGCTGACCAAGCAATGCATCGAATACGGCAGCAAGTACAACGCCCGCGTTGGAGCGGTCTGCGACACCTGGACCAGGCACCTCGAGGCAGCAGCCAAGCTGGTAGGCGAATCCTACGGAGCCAAGCCGAAATCGTACGGTCATTTCGAGGACATGCTGGCGGACCAAGAACTCGACGCGGTCATGATCGCCACGCCTGATCATACGCACGCCAAAATGATGACCGCCGCTCTGGAGGCTGGCAAGGATGTCTATGTCGAGAAGCCTATGGGCAACGTGCTGTCGGAAGTCAACGAGGCATTAGAGGCAGCCGAGAGATCAGACCGCGTGATCCAAGTGGGCACCCAGCGGCGGAGTTTCCCTCGCTACCGGTCCGCCGCCGATATTGTCAGGGAAGGCCGCATCGGAGAAGTCGTCAAGGCGGACGTGGTCTGGAACATGTACAGCCCGTACCGCTGGGCCAAGTCCCAGGAAGACCTCGATTCGGTGAAGGAAAGCGATATCAACTGGGAGGCGTTCCTGATGGGGAAGCCGCACCGGCCGTTCGATCCGAAGATCTATCGCTCGTTCCGGCTGTTCCGAGACTTCTCGAGCGCGATCATCGACCAGTGGATGTCCCACGGCATCGACGTGGTTCACATGCTGACTGGCGAACTCTATCCGGCCAGTCTCGTGGCGCACGGAGGCCTGTATCGCTATCACGACTACCGCGAAAACCCCGACACGGTTCAAGTCGCTCTCGAGTATGGTCACGGTAACAGGAAGTTCCCGGCAAGTTTCTCCGTCTGCCTCAGCACGAAGGGCGGCAGGGCCACGCATGTGCTGGGCACGTTGGGAATGCTGGAAGTCGAAGACACCTGGCGGGTGTCCGGAGACGGCAGCGAGCATCCGGACGCGCTCTCCAACGAACAAGAGGTCCCCGAGAAGCCAAGCGAGCACCACATGGCCAACTGGCTGGACGCGATTCGGCGACGAGCCCGCGACGCAGTCTACGCACCGGTCGAAGCGGGCTACGGACATTCGATCGCAGGCATCATGGCCGCCGATTCGCTCTGGAGCGGAACACGCAAGGTCTTCGATCCGGACACGCGGGAAATCACCGACGGATAGAAGGCAGCGGCGAGCCAATCCGCGGTTGGCCAGGCACCTAGTCAGACGCGGAGAGCCGTGCGTTGTCTCGCATGGTGCCGAAGCGCATGGGTCACGAGGTTCGGACCGCGGGCTACTCGCCACCCGTGACGTCTTGGCCGAACGCATCCGAGAGGCGCGAGGCCGGGACCACGATGGTTTCCGCAGACCTCAGTTCTTGGAAACTCGGATCCACGGGCTCACGCCCAAGCTGCGCACGTTCCCAGCGTTCAGTCCTTGGCCAAGTCGAGCACCTCGAGCAAGGCCTGTCCCACTCTAGCCATGAGGCGCCCTCCTACCTGAGTGAGTGGCCCACCAACCAGTCGGCGGTTGTCGATCGCGCGCAGTTGATCGATCAGGACGTCCGAGTCCCGTCGCAGATCTCCCGCCGCCGGAATCCTGATCCGGAGCGGCTCGGCCTCATCCAGCAAGCGAGTCGTGAGCGGAGTCACGAGGGTCGACGGATGCTCGGCATCGAGCAGCGCCTGCGCCTGCACGATCAGTACGGGGCAGGCCTTCCCGGGCTCGGTTCCGCTCCGCGGATTCAAATCCGCGATCCACACTTCACCGCGCTCAGGCATCGACGTCCCCTTCGATGGCGTCGAACTCGGCGTTGATGCGGATGCTCTCCTGACGGACCCGGCGAGAGGCGGCCCGGAGCCGCTGTGCGCGTAGATGGGCCCGCGTGTGGCGGTTCATGCGCTCTAGTGCCTGGCGAGTGTACTCGGCACGCGACAACCGCAGGGCTGCGGCACACTCACCGGACGTAGTGAGCAATCGTTCCGAGAGCTTCAGGGAGATCGCCGGCATAACTACCCAATGTATATCAAGTATAGCTATCAAAACTGAATATCCCATCGGGATACTCCCCGTCAAGAACTGACCGCAAGCACTCTCGAGGCAATCTGGTGCCTACGAGCGTGGACGCCCGGGATTCAGACAGCCCCTTGGGGTACAAGGCTGGAGAGCCATCCGGCTGTGGCACAACTAGGCTACGATTGAGCTGGTGGAAGTCCCCGTCGCGGGGCTGAGGGTGGCGCGGATGCAGAGCAGCGATCGGTACTGGCGCGTCTGTGCACCAGTAATTCGCACGAGCCTGGCAGGAACTCTATTGTGGATTCCCGCGCTGGCAGGATCGGAAGGCTCGCAAGCAACCAATTGGATCGACGACCTGACCCCGATCACGCAAGCTGACTGGAGCTACGACCTGGCCGGCCACCTGCTGGAGAGAGCGGGCTTGGGCGGCACCCCGCAAGAAGTCCAAGCACTCGCCGAAATGCCCGTGGCCGCAGCGATAGGCCACGTCGTCAACTACGAGGGCATCGATGCATCGACGCTGGAGGACTTCGACGAGTCCGGCTTGTGGGATCCGGGCATGGACCCGTTCCCACCGAGCCGGGCGGAAGCGGTGCGGATCGCACGGGCCGAGGGGCAAGCCATGGGCGTGGATGTACTGCCGCAGGGATCGACCCGCCGACTGCAGCCCGTGGTGGACAAGTTCTTCTACGGCTTGCGTGCTAATGCCCTAGAGACGCGTCGCTTGGCGCTGTGGTGGGCAGGTCGCATGGTAGCAACGCCACGCCCGCTCGAAGAGAAGATGACTCTGTTCTGGCACGGGCACTTCGCCACCTCCGAAGCCAAGGTGCGCGACTATCGCAAGCTGCTGCTCCAGAACCGTACGCTGCGAGAGCACGCCACCGGCAACTTCCGCGACCTGTTGATGGCGGTGATGCGCGATCCAGCAATGCTGGTGTACCTGGACAACGGGCAAAACATCAAGGACCACCCCAACGAGAACTTTGGAAGGGAGTTGCTGGAACTCTTCACCATGGGCGTTGGCAACTACACCGAGCGCGACATCCGCGAAGCCTCCCGCGCGTTTACCGGCTGGACGAACGACGCGGTCGAATTCCGATTCGACCGGGACAAGCACGATGACGGGACCAAGGAATTCTTGGGGCAGCGCGGTGCCTTCAACGGGGATGACATCATCGACATCATCCTGGCCCAGCCCGTGACGGCGGAATTCGTATCCTCGAAGCTCTACCGCTTCTTCGTGCGGGAAGGCCCGGCCCCAACCACCAAGGCCCGTCTGGCGCGTGTCTTGCGCGAGGCGGACTATGAACTCAAGCCGCTGCTCCGTGCGATCTTCCTCTCCCGGGACTTCTATAGCGCCCCGTCGGTAGCCACCCAGATTAAGAGCCCGGTCCAGCTCCTCGTTTCCACTTACCGCAAGCTGGGACTCTCGGAGGCTCCGACGATTCCGGACTTCAACGCGCAGACGCGACGATTGGGCCAGGCCCTGCTCTATCCACCCAACGTAGCTGGCTGGTCCGGGGGGCGCACGTGGATCACGCCCGCGACCCTGCTCGAGCGGGGCAACTCAATGCGGGACGTGCTGTTCCCGCAGGATTCAGAGTCGTTCGGGCATCCAGAACGACGCCTGCCAGGCATCTACGCGCGCGTGGCCCAGCGCCTGGCTCAGGGCATGAACATCACCAACGCCACCCGCTCGGGCGATTCGGGCTCGAGCATGCTGGCCGACGCCGACGAGGAGTACAACACGCGCTACGGGGGCTACCGGGGCTATGTGCTGGCGTACGAGCGGGTCAAGCTTGTACCGCGTCACTCGGCCGGCTTCGAGCTCGCGGCGATCGTGCGAGAGTCCGGTGCGGCGACTGCAAGCGAGGCGGTCGACCACCTGGTGAAGCGCTTTCTGCGCACGCCGCTGGCGGCCGCCGACAGACAGCAGCTGGTCGACCTGCTGACAGAACAGATCGGATCGCAGGCGCTGGGAGACGACCGGGCCGAGCTCGAAGTCGCGCTTCGGAGCGTGCTTTACGTCGTGCTGTGCTCACCGGAATACCAAGTGGGGTAATACCATGAACCTGCGTCACTTATCCAAGGAGCCGCGGCGGCGCGATTTCTTGCGACAGGGCCTGAATGGGCTTGGTGTCGGCCTCAGCCTGCCTGCCCTTCTCCGCACTACGTCAGATGCGCTCGCGGCGGACACGCTGGAAGGCAAGCCGGGATCGAATCCGGAACGAATTCTGGTCGTGGTGGAACTGACCGGCGGCAACGACGGGCTCAACACTGTCGTTCCGTATCGCAACGACGAGTACTACCGAGTGCGCCCGCGCATCGGGATCCGCAAGAAAGATGCCATCGCGGTCAACGACGAAGCGGGGTTCCACCCGTCATTGGTGGGCTTTGAGAGGCTCTACAAGGACGGCAATCTGGCTGTGGTCGAGGGGTGCGGCTATCCCGACCCGAGCCTATCCCACTTCTCGTCCATGAGCTTCTGGCACACTGGCGTGCCGAATGGCGGCGAGACCTTGGGATGGGTGGGGCGATTCGCGGACGCCTACTCGGCCCCCGGGACACGCAACGCGATCGTGAATATCGGAAGTTCGCAATCGCTGGCGGTGAGAGGCAAGCTGCACCCACCGCTGGTCTTCGCCGAGCCTGCACAGCTACGGCGAATCGGGTCGGACACCGAAAAGCGCTCGATCGCAGCGTTTGATCTCAACGCAGAATCGCAGAATCCGACACTGGCATTCCTGCGCTCCGTCGCACGCAACGCAGCGGACAGCGGGGCGCTGGTGCGTGACGCCTGGAGTTCGTACCGCACGCCGGTCGATTACGGCATCGCTGGGGGTCTTTCCAGCGATCTGCGCAAGGTGGCGGCTCTGATCGCTGCCGGACTGCCGACACAGGTGTATTACGTGGCGTACCGCGGAAACTCCTTTGACACGCACGTGCATCAGGCGGACCTGCACAGCCGGCTATTGATGTACACCGCCGACGCGATCCGGGGATTCATGCTGGACATGGGCCGCATCGGGCGCTCGGCCGACGTCTCGATGATGGTCTTCACCGAGTTCGGCCGACGCATCGAGGAAAACGCCAGCGAGGGCACGGACCATGGCACGGCCGGGCCGATGTTCTTGGTCGGCGAGAGCGTCAAGGGCGGGTTCTACGGCGCCACGCCGAGCCTGACCGACACCGATGCCGGCAATCTGAAGATGACCACAGACTTCCGGCGGGTGTACGCGACGATGATCGGCGAGTGGATGGGGCATGCGGACACGCGCTCGATCCTGAAAGGGGAGTTCGAGCCGCTCGGCGCGTTCGCCTAGGCTTGGTCGGCGGGGCTGGGCCCAGTCTGCACCCGAGCCTACGTTCGGACGGCGAGTCACTCGTTTCCTGTGCTTGATGACTCGGTATCGGACTGGAAGACGGCCGGCCCACAACGGGGGTGTTCGCTAAGATGGCACTAGCCGCCCGGGACGGGTCCTCGTAGTCGCATATCGTCCTTGGATGGTTTCCCTGCAATGCAAATCGAGAAGTATACCTTTGGAGTCGGCGACCGATTCGCTCACCAAGCACGACCGCAGCTGCGGGCCTGCATGCTGGCCGCAGAGCATGGCGTAGAGGTGATCCCGACCTGGAACAAGTCCCACCGTGAGCACCTCATAGTCGGCACCCAGCCCCCCAGCGTGCGGGCTGCGGCGGACGAGGCCGTCCGCGAGCTGGGCTGGAGCAAGGCCTACTACGTCGATGCCGACCACATCAACCTCGACACGGTCGACGGCTACGTTGACACGAGCGACTTCTTCACGCTCGACGTCGCGTATGCCATCGGCAAGCCCGCCGAGAAGGCGGCGGTCGACGCCTTGATCGGCGGCCATCCCGAGCTCATCGGCAAGATCGAGATCGAGGGCATCGACGAGGCCTTTGAAACCTCCAAGGAGAGCGTCGAGCGCACTGCGGCCCAGTTCTTGTTCGCCGTGCAAGAGGCGGGTCGAATCTACCGGCACATCGAATCCGCCAAGGGCAGCGGGAACTTCGTCACCGAGGTCTCGATGGACGAGACCGACGATCCGCAGACTCCTGCCGAACTATTGGTCATCCTCGCGGCCATCGCCGACGAGGGCATCCCGATCCAGACGATCGCGCCGAAATTCACGGGCCGATTCAACAAGGGCGTCGACTATGTCGGCGACACGGACCAGTTCAACAAGGAGTTCTCGGACGACATGGCCGTCATCCGCCACGCTGTGCGGGAGTACGGCCTGCCCGCAGGCCTGAAACTCAGCGTCCACTCGGGCTCGGACAAGTTCTCGATCTATGACGCCATTCGCAGTGGCACCCGCAAGTTCGGGGCGGGAGTCCACGTCAAGACCGCGGGCACCAACTGGCTCGAAGAACTGATCGGCCTAGCCGAGGGCGGCGGCGAGGGCTTGGCACTGGCCAAGGACGTGTACTCGGCGGCCCATGAAGCGCGTGAGGCGCTATGCGCCCCATACTCGGCCGTCATCGACATCGACGCCGGCAAGCTTCCGGCCCCGGCAGAGGTCGCTGGATGGGATGCCGTCCAATACACCTCAGCGCTGCGGCACGACCAGAGTTGCCCGCAATTCAACCGCCACGTACGACAGCTCCTCCACGTGGGCTACAAGATCGCGGCCAAGATGGGCGACCGCTACCTCCGCATGCTCGGCGAGTGCGAGGAGACGATCTCCAAGAACGTGACCGAGAATCTCTACGAGAGACACATCAAGCCGCTGTTCCTCGAGCCCTGACCGCTCGAAGCCGAGATTCCGCGCCTCCCGGGAGAGCCCAGTGCAGAAAGACGTGACCGGAACGAACGAGCCGTTCCACGGCACCAGCCCGCTGCTGGCACCGCACGAACCCCGGCCTTACCGGATTGCGAACGCCGACGGCCGGGCGCCGCTGCTGTTCACCTGCGACCACGCGTCATGGGCGGTTCCAGAGAGCCTCGAAAGCCTAGGCTTGCAAGCAAGCGACCTGCAGCGCCACATCGGCTGGGACCGCGGCGCGGCCGAGGCAACCGTCCGGCTTGCGAAGCGATTCGACGCACCGGCGATCATGACACGCTATTCGAGACTCGTGATCGACTGCAACCGCACGCCGCGCAGTCCGGGATCGATCCCCGAGACGAGCGACGGCACGACGATCCCGGGAAACCTAGGCCTGTCGCAGTCTGAGGCGGAAAGGCGCGAAGACGCACTGTTCAAGCCCTATCATGCCGCGATCGCCGAACTGCTGCAAAAGATGCGCGAGGGCGGAGCAACACCGATCTACATCGCCATGCATACGTTCACTCCACGGATGAACGGCTTCAAGCGCCCGTGGCACTTCGGCGTCCTTTGGGACCGAGACACCACCCTGGCCCAGCAGCTGATAGCAGAGCTGAAGCGCAATTCCGGCATCGTGGTCGGCGACAACCAGCCCTATTCGGCCCAAGGAAAGTTCGATTTCTCTCGGATGCACCACGCCTCAACTGCGGGACTGCCTTACGCCTTGGTGGAGATCCGCGAGGACTTGCTGGCCAGTCCACGCAGGATCACATATTTCTCAAACATGCTCGGCGATGCCCTGGAACGGGCCTTTGAAGCTGCCCAGTGCGACTGGCAGGTGCTCTAGGTGCCACTGCCCGAACCAAGCTTCAGCATCGGAATCGAAGAGGAGTACCTGCTCGTCAACCGCGAGTCGCGCGATCTGGTTGACGAACCGCCGCCCGCGCTCGTCGAAGCGTTCGAGACGCATCTGAAGGGCCACTTCAGCACGGAGATGCTGCGTACCCAGGTGGAAGTGGGCACGTCGGTCTGCCAGACGATCGAGGAGGTTCGCGAGGAGGTCACGCGCCTGCGGCGCACGGTGGCCGACCTGTCGGCGGAGCACGGCCTGGCCCCGATCGCCGCATCGACCCATCCGTTCGCCCGCTGGAAGGACCAAAAGCGCACGGACAAGGAACGCTACCACGTGCTGCAACAGGACATGCAGCTGGTCGCCGACAGGCTGCTGATCTGCGGCATGCACGTGCATGTCGGCATTGAGGACGACAATCTCCGGATCGACACGCTCAACCAGGTCGCGTATTTCCTGCCGCACCTGCTGGCCCTGAGCACCTCGTCCCCGTTCTGGGAGGGCACGGACACCGGCCTGCGCGCCTACCGCCTGTGCGTATTCGACGAGCTTCCGCGCACCGGACTGCCCGAACGCTTCGAGAGCTACGGGGAGTACCGCCGAGCCGTCGATCTGATGATTTCGGCGGGCTTGCTAGAAGACGCAACGAAGATCTGGTGGGACGTCAGGCCAAGCGCGCGGTTCCCCACCTTGGAGATGCGCATCACGGACGTGTGCACGCGGGTTGAAGACGCGATCTGCTGCGCGGCATACTACCGCTGCCTGTGCCGCATGCTGTATCGCTTGCGGCGCGACAACCAGCGCTGGCGGGTCTATGCGCGCATGCTCGTCGATGAGAATCGCTGGCGCGCGCAGCGCTATGGCGTGGATCGCGGCATGGTCGACTTCGGTCGCGGCGAGATTGTGCCCTTCGCGGACCTTATGGAAGAGCTGATCACGATCCTAGGCGACGATTCCGAGTACTTCGACTGTGTCGCCGAGATCGAGCACGCCCGCACGATCATTTCCCGAGGCACCAGCTCGCATCAGCAGCTCGAGACGTATCGGCAGGCGATCGATTCCGGTGCCACGCACGAAGAGGCGCTCACACGGGTGGTGGACTGGCTGATCGAGGCCACCGTGGCGGGTGTCTAGGGCGAGTCCCGGCGCCCCGAGCACGCACTGACCAGTTCCGGCTGGTACACAATTAACTGGACCCGTTCGGGCGACCGACCGGGTCAAGATCTGCAAGTTGCTGTTAACCCATCAGCCGGAAACGCTGTTTTGCTAAGTGAGGAGCGCATCAAGCCAGCGTTGGCCCACCCGCCGCTCCCGAGGAGACTCGAAAACAATGCCGCTTGGATCTGTCTTGATTCCGATTGCCTTCTTTGCCATGATCACCGTGCTGGTTTGGTTGGGCACCGTATCCCGGCGACGGGACACTGACCGCAGAGCCGAACTGCTCCGGCAGCTCATCGACAAGTTCTCGACTGGAGAGGCTTTCGCCCAAGCCATGCAAAGCCCGGAAGGCTCGAAGCTTGCCGACGCTCTGTCGCTCTCACGAGAGCAACCCAAGCGGGCGTGGGTTGGTCTGTTCGTGCCCGGCTCGATTCTGACCGCCCTCGGGCTTGGATTCGTCGGGCTGTCACTCATGATGGATGACGTCTATAGAATCCCAGCAGTCGTCATCGGTTCGGTGGGGGTTGCCCTCCTAGTGTCAAGCTACGTGGCCTGGCGCGCGGACCGAGACGACACAGATGCAAGCGGCGGGGGCGACGATGTCACTCCACCCCAATCCAGTGTTTCTGGCCCGGATGCCCCGTAGCTCGAAGCCGACCGCCGAATACGGGTTCAATGCCGCAAGTGGAGTCCGATGCCGAAGGCTTTGAACAGTTCTATGGGGCCACGGCCGCACAGATCCGGGCCTACCTCGCACGGCACTGCAGCGACCGCGATGCGATCGACGACCTGTTCCAGACGACCTACAGCAAGTTCTTGCGCAGTCGCATGGCCAAGACGCCGCAAGCGGTTGAAGCAAAGGCGTACCTTTACCGGATCGCATCAAACGTCATTGCGGACCACGGCCGCGCACTGCAACGGGCAGCACGGTTCGAAGCGTCTGCCAGACAGCCGGTCGCCCAACTGCGAGCGACATCTGCGTTGGAGAGCATCGAACTACGTGAGGCGCTGGCCAATCTCTCTAAGCGCGAGCAGCAGCTCCTCTGGCTCGTCTATGCGGAGGGTTTCTCGCACAGGGAGGTTGCCAGCATCATGAAGCTCAGCCAAGCCAGCGTGCGAGTGTTGACCTTTCGCGCCCGCAAGAAGCTCAAACGCATCCTAGTCCCGGGAGAGGACACCAGTTCATGAAGCCCCTTCGCAGCTTGAGCGCACCGCACGAGAATCCTCGGGACGCTGTACGAGATCTGCTCACGCAGGCGTTCTCCCGGGAAATCGAGGCGCAACGAGACCAGATCCCAAGTGCCCAGTCGATTCTGCTGGTCGCTCAATTTGAAGCGAAGATCCGTCGGCGCTCTCGGGCTGACGCGCTCTTGGCTTGGACTCGTCCACTAATGCTCAGTTCCGTCGCCGGACTACTAGCATTCTGGTGGAGTCGCATTGCGGTCGCACCGCTAGAACTGGCCGTCGTAGCCGAGCCGTGGATGCAAGCCACCGGACTGGCTACGCTATTGTTTGCGATGGCGTTCGGCTGGACTCGGATGCTGCTGCGGACCGGCTGACCCACTGGGCAGCCTCGGCCGCTATATGAGTACTCCGCGCCATGCTGCAACGCCCAGACCAGAATCTATGCGTTGCCCTCGTAGGTATTGGCGCTCGCGCCGGGGCGCGGCAACCCTAAGTGCATAGTGGCAGGTCGTTGGCCGACAGTGACGGGAACGGGGTCCTAGGCACGGGCCACCAACCTGCTGATCGGCTCCGCAAGCCACGCGGGCAGGACCGCACGGGCACTAGCGAGTTCCGCAAGGTCATCGTCTGAAATCCGAGGAGCCAGTCGATCCAATCCGTCATCCACCTCTTCGGGCCCCAGCCAAGCGAGGGCCCGGACGATATTGCCAGCAAGCCGATTCGGAGCGACCAGCTGCCAGCGTGGAGCATGTCGCAAAACCACCGGCTGGCCGTCGATCCAGAGTTTACGACTAGGCCCGGAGGTCAGATAGACCAGTTGCACGGGCACCTGCGTCGTCAGGCCGAGGACATTGGCAGCGCCGCCGCCGCAAGGGACGATGACCTCGCCCCACAACTTCGATAGCGATGGGATCACTCTCTCGATGGCAGGCGAGCATTCGCCGAATCGTGTCTCAACCGGTCGCATGTAGACCCCCTGGCAGATCCGCATGAGCCGCCCGCGGCGAGCAAGCCGGGACAACGCCTGGTCGACCGCCGCACGATTGCCTAGATGCAACAACGCGTTGGGGCAGAGGGGTGCGCCTTCGGGCAGAGTCGCCGCATAGTCTTCGATCTGACGAGGTAAGCCGGGCATGATGGTCTGCCTCTAGTGATGTCAGAAATATGATAGCAGAACTGACGGACCGATAGAAGGTTGAGGCCGCCCATGGAATCTTGCCGGACATGATGGAGAACATCGTCGGATGGCAATTGGTCTTCGCCATTGCCATCCATCCACGCGTGGCTGAAATGAATGTTGATGGACGGAATCTTACGGGAATGCCCCGAATTGCTCCTGCGGCCGTGGCGGGTCGCCTTGTGCGTATGATGGGAATTGCACCAGAGCAGCCGGATGTCCTTTATCCACGACGACTTCTTACTCCAGACCGAGCACGCCAAGCGGCTCTACAACGGCTATGCCAAGGGCGAGCCCATCCTTGACTACCACTGCCACCTGCCGCCCGAGGACGTGGCTTCCAACCGGCAGTTCCAGAACTTGTTCGAGATCTGGCTCGAAGGAGACCACTACAAATGGCGCGCCATGCGCGCCAACGGCGTGGACGAAGCCTATTGCACGGGCGAGGCCGACCCGCACGACAAGTTCTTGGCGTGGGCCAAGACCATGCCGCATACGTTGCGCAACCCTCTCTACCATTGGAGCCATCTTGAGCTGAAGCGCTATTTCGGCTTCGACGGCCTACTCGACGAGTCCAATGCCGAAGAAGTCTGGCAGCTCTGCAACGACAAACTGGCGACCGAAGAATTCAGGGTGTTCGGCATTCTTCGCAGGTTCGATGTCCGAGCGCTGTGCACCACGGACGATCCGACAGATGACCTGTCACACCACCGAGCGATCGCCGAATCGGACCTCGAAACCAAGGTCTATCCAGCCTTCCGCCCGGACAAGGCGTTGACAGTGAACCAACCGGACACGTTTAACGCCTGGCTAGCGAAGCTCGAGCAAGCTGCCAACCTCAAGATCAGCTCCTTCCAAGACTTCCTGTCCGCCCTGGAACAGCGGCACGACTTCTTTGACCAGATGGGCTGCCGCCTCTCAGACCACGGCTTGGATCACGCCTTCTGCAACTTTCCCGCTCAGTCACATGCCAGCACGATCTTCGACGCGGCGCGGCGCGGGCTTGCCGCCTCCGCAGCCGAGCACGGCCAGTTTGCCGCGTTCATGATGCTGTACTTCGGCCAGCTGGATTCCGCCAAGGGCTGGACCAAGCAAATGCATCTCGGCGCGCGCCGCAACAACAACACGCGGGGATTCCGCGCCGCCGGCGCGGACACGGGCTTCGATTCGATCGGAGACTGGCCCCAAGTGGACGCCCTAGGGCGGTACCTAGACCGCCTCGACCACGAAGACGCGCTGCCGCGCCTGATCTTGTATAACAACAACCCAAACGACAACTACACCTTCGCGACCATGCTGGGCAACTTCCAAGACGGCAAGATCCCGGGCAAGATGCAATTCGGCTCGGGTTGGTGGTACCTCGACCAGAAGGAGGCGATGGAGTGGCAGTTGAACTGCCTGTCCAACGTCGGCCTGCTGTCCCGCTTCGTGGGCATGCTGACGGATTCACGCTCATTCATGTCCTATCCACGCCACGAATACTTCCGCCGCGTGCTGTGCAACCTGCTCGGCAATGACATGGTCAAGGGTGAGATTCCGAACGACGAAGCGCTCGTGGGCGATCTGGTTCAGCGGCTGTGCTTCCGCAACGTTCGTGACTACCTCGCGCTCGCTGGTGTCTAAGGGGTACAGGAGAGCGGTGGCTGCGGATTGGACGCGGCCCGGTCCATCATGATCTCGCGACGGGCGTTCGCAACTTCGCTGTTTGCGGGAGCTTCCAGTGCGGGGCTCAGCTGCGGCCGGAAACCGCAGCTCTCAGGAAACGGCCGCCGCGTGGTCGTGCTCGGCCTAGACGGTCTTGACCCCAAGATCATCCGAGCCCTGATGGACGAAGGGCGGGCTCCGAACTTTAGCAAGCTGGCAGCGATGGGCTCGTTCCATGAGCTCGGCACGACCATGCCGGCCCTGAGCCCTGTGGCCTGGAGCACCTTCATCACCGGAACGGATCCGGGCAGTCACACGATCGCGGACTTCATCATGCGCGATCCGTTGACCTACGAACCGTACTTCTCGATTTGGGAGTCGAGCCCACCCGCTCGAACGTTCAGCCTGGGCGACTACGAGCTCGCCATGGGCGGCCCGGGCATCGTCAACAAGCGCGTGGGGGTGCCATTCTGGACCTACCTCACCGATGCGGGGATTCCGTCTACGGTCATCAAGATCCCGACAAATTTTCCGGTCGACGACACCGCGACCCGGGCCCTGAGCGGCATGGGCACGCCAGACTTGGCAGACTCGTTCGGTCGATTCAACTACTTCACGACTGATAGGCAGGAGCTGTACCCCGGATTGACCGGCGGGATCGTGCACCACGTCACGCTCAGCGAGGGCCGCGTCACGACAGAACTCGCCGGCCCCGAGGACTCCCTTCACAAGGACAAGCCAGCCACCTCGATCCGATTCACCATTGATGTCGATCCGGTCAACGGTGCAGTGTTGGTCTCTATCCAAGGCCAGCAGTTCCTGCTCCAGGAAGGCGAGTACAGCGACTGGGCGAGAGTGCGGTTCGGAATGGCTTCGGGCCTAGTGGGTGTCGCTGGCATCTGCCGCTTCTACCTCAAGCAGGCGCACCCGCACTTACAGCTGTATGTCACTCCCATCAACATTGACCCGGCAGCACAAGCAATGCCTGTCTCCCATCCTCAGGAGGTCGGCGGTGAGATTGCCGGCGCAATCGGGCCGTTCTGGACCAAGGGGCTGCCGTCGGACACAAAGGCCCTCGACTACCGCATCCTGGACGACGAGGGCTATGTCAAGCAGGCAGAGCTGATCCTCAAGGACCGCATACGCCTGTTCGAGCACGAGTGGGAGCGCTTTCGCGAGGGCCTGTTCTTCTTCTACGTCTCCAGCACCGACCAAGACACGCACATGTTGTGGCGCAACATGGACGATACCCATCCGATGCATGCCGCCAGCGATGTCCGCTACTCGGGGTATATCCACCACCTTTACGAAGAAATGGACAAGCTCCTCGGCCGAGTCCTGCCCGCAGCAGACGATGACACGCTGCTGCTGGTGTGCTCTGACCACGGTTTCGCGCCGTTCGGCCGCCAGTTCCACCTCAACTCGTGGCTCCGCCAGCAGGGCTACCTAAAGATCAAGGACGAAGCCGCGAGCAAGGACAAGGCGAGCGTTCTCGATATCGACTGGACAGCCACGGCAGCCTACGGCATCGGGTTCAACGGCCTGTATATCAACCGCCTGGGCAGAGAGGGCCAAGGCATCTTGGGCGATGACGAGGCCGGGCGGCTGGCAGAGCGCATCGCGGGGGAACTCGAAGCGATCCGCGACCCGGACACAGGCGAGCGCCCGGTACACCGCGCATATCGCAAAGGAGAAGTCTACAGCGGCGAATTCTCCCGCGAGATGCCCGAGCTGCTAGTGGGATACACTCCCGGGTACCGCTCGTCTTCCGAGTCGGTGATGGGCGAGAGCGGCAGCGAGATCCTGAACCTCAACCCGTGGGCGTGGGCAGGAGATCATTCCATGGCGCGGGATCTTGTGCCGGGGTGCCTGTTCAGCAGCCACGCCGTCAACATCGAACATCCCAACATCATGGATCTGCCGACCACCATCCTCGACTTCTTCGGAATAGCCAAGCCCTTCGGCTTGAAGGGCCAGGTCCTGCTATGACGCTTCGTCAGTCCTGGGCGAGTTCTTCCGAGCGTTCGCTGGCAGCCTCTACTGCAGCCAGCAAGGCGCCGCGCACGGCGTGTGATTCCAATTCCTGCAGCCCTGCGATGGTCGTTCCGCCCGGAGTCGAGACCTGATCCTTCAACACAGCGGGATGCAGCCCCTTCTCAAGCAGCAACTTGGCCGAGCCAAACAGCAGCTGGCACGCGAGTTCCTGAGCTAGCGCAGGCTGGAGTCCCTTCTTTACCGCGCCGGCGACCAAGCCCTCTACGATCAAACTCACGTAGGCCGGACCGCTACCCGTCAAGCCCGTGACGGCATGCATCTGGCGCTCTTCCACGCGCACCACCCTGCCTACGGAACGGAAGATCGATTCGACCTGCGACACCTGCTCCGAGGTGGCGAATCGGTTTGCGCAGATCGCCGTAGCGCTTTCGCCCACCAGCATGGCGAGGTTGGGCATGGCCCGCACGACCGGCCACTCGTCCGCGAGTTCCGCCTCTATGCGGCCGATCTGGACACCAGCAGCCACCGATACAACCGGACAGGCCGGCAACAACTCGGGTCGAGCTTCGGCGAGCGCTCTCGGAAGGATGTGTGGCTTGACGGCGAACACGAGCACGTCAGCCTGACCGGCGACCTCGGCAACGCTCGCCGGGACGAACGAACGGCCAATGCGGCCGGCGAGATCCCGGAGCCGTTCCTCGGCAACATCGAAAGCAACGACCCGTGCCACCGCTCCGGCCTCGAGGGCGCCCTCAGCCAACGCGCCACCCAGATTTCCAACCCCGATAACGCCTAGCGCTACGCCACTGCTCATGACCCCAAGTGTACGATGCAGGGTGCGGGCTCGAACGAGACCCCGTGCCGGCGTGCTGACTCAGCCCGCAGAATCGAGGAACTCGAACTCCCAGCCCGCATGGTCGTACTGGCTGCGAATGCGCCAAGTCAGCAGCGCAGCCAGCAGCTCTTGTTTCTTAGCTTGGCTGCCGTGATCGTTCCACAGATTGCGGACTTCATCGGGATCATTGGCCAAGTCGAACAGCTGGCCGTCATCGGCATCCAAGAAGTGGACCAACTTCCAGTCGCGCGTTCGGATCATGGTCTGGAAATCATTGGTGGTGAAGTTTACGTCCCGAGCCGACTCGCAGAAGACTTGGTCCCGGCCTTCCCACGGCTCGCCCTGCAGCGCACCCAGCAGCGATTCGGCCTCCATCTTGCGCGGCGGTTCCAGCCCTGCCATCTCAAGAATCGTGGGCCCCAGATCCAGCAGCGAGCACAGCCCGTCCAGCCTGCGCCCCCCGCGAAAGCGTTTCGGCGACCACACGATCACGGGCATTCTTGTCACGGTGTCATACATCGTCCATTTCTGACTGTGCCCGTGGTCCGTCAGGCAGTCCCCGTGATCCGACGTGAAGATCACGATCGAGTTGTCGAGGTATCCACTGGTCTCGAGTGTCTCCATGATCCTGCCGATCTGTTCGTCGATCAGGGTTACGTTGCCGCAATAGTAGGCGCGTTGGCGGTGCCGGAACTCGCGCGATGGATGCCATTGATGCACGACCGAGTCGTGATCCACCTCGCAGTTGTGCTGGATCATGCCGCGATATGCCGCGGGCTGGCTGTCCAGTTCCTCTTGCGTGACCTCCAGCAGCGGCAGATCCCTATCCATGTATGGATCGGAATAGCGCGTGGGCGGATCATACGGCGGGTGTGGCCCGGGAAACCCGATCTCTAGGAACAACGGCTCCGTCCTGGGGTAGTTCTCAAGCCACCAAGTGGCCGTCTCTCCCACGAAGGTGTCCGGATGCATGTCTTCGTCGATGGGCCACTCGAAGGCTCCCAGCCGCTCCCGGTAATCGGGCATGCTGCGATAGGACAGGCGTCCGGGCTTCTTGAGCCCGCGAGCCTTCAGGGCCTTGTCCCACTCGTCAAAGAAGTAGCGGCCTTCCAAGTGCCTGTCTTTGTTTTCCACCGTGTAGCGTTGCCGGAACCCGAACAGTTCGTTGTAGGGGAAGGTGTGCATCTTGCCGATGTTGATCGTGTTGTAACCGGAACGCTTCAGGTTCTCGACCCAGCAATGCCTCCAGCGATCGCCGTTGCGCAACACGCCGTGAGAATGCGGGTATTGACCGGTAAAGAGGCTCGCGCGGCACGGCGCGCAAGATGCCGCGGGTATGTAGCAATTGGTGAAAGTGACCCCTTCACGCACGAGCCGGTCCAGATTGGGCGTGTCCATGTGGCCATAGCCCAGTTCGCGAATCGTGTCGAAGCGTTGTTGATCGGTGATGATGAAAATGATGTTCGGCCGGGAGTCAGGCATTAGCTTCGTATTCTAGCCAGCGGCCGTGGCAACGGCCCCGAACAGCGAGTCGCACGCGCGCGCTGAGCGGCCGCATTCGCAGGCCCGCCAACCTATACAGTTCAGACGAGGCGCAAGTGAGGCCTGAGCTCGGAGCCGGTGCCAGCAAGCGCGTTACGCCAGCCCGGCCAGCGGTTCCGTGCTATCGCCGAACGAACGGGCGTCGTGCAGACCCATCCGGTGCATCAGGGCTAGGTAGAGGTTGCACAAGGGTGTGTCCTGCTTGGCGGCCAGCCTTCGTCCCGGACGCAGAGAGCCCTTGCCCCGCCCCGCCAAGACCAGCGGCAGGTTCGACGGATCGTGGGCGTTGCCGTCGCGCAGCGAGGATCCGAACATCACCATGGAATTGTCCAGCAGGGACGAGCCGCCCTCGTCCAAGTCCCTCATGCGGGTCAGGAAGTACGCGGTCTGGCGCACGTGCCAGTTGATGATCGTCTCGTATTCGGCGAGCCGATCGGGCTCGTCGCGATGGTGCGAGATTCCGTGGAAGGTGCTGTTTACACCTTCCAGGAACGAGAAGTTTCGGCCGGTCTGAGCGTCGCCATACATGAACGTCGCGACTCGGGTGGTGTCAGTCCAGAAAGCCAGCAGCAGGATATCCAGCATCAGCCGTACATGTTCTTCGTGGCTCTCGGGGATGCCGTCGTCGGGTCGTCTCACTCCCAGGTCGCCTTCGTTGACCCAGCGCTGCTGGGGCTTCATCGAGGCCTGGATGCGAGTCTCCACCGAGCGGACCGATTCCATGTATTCGTCGAGCTTGTGCCGGTCACGCCCGCTACCGCGCCTTCGCACGGCAGCGGCCTCGTCGAGCACGACGTCCAAGATGCTGGCCTCGTCGCGCCGGTGCGACGAAGGCGTCCCGTCAGCCCCCGGAGCGCCATTGCGGAAGAGCCTGTCAAACGCGAGCGCGGGGACGATTTCCTTGGCCGCCGGCGTGTGCGGGTCTCGCCAAGAAATGTACGATCCAACGATCCGCGCGAACCCGCCGCCGATGTTGTCCACGCCAGTCCGGGGGGCATCCACTCCAAAGTGAACGGCCGGCAGCGGGGTGTGCGTCCCGATGCGACCGGATATGAGTTGATCTACAGAAGTGCCCCCGGTATTGATGTCCCTACCCGTGGAGCGCTCGACATATCCGCCGGACAGCCAAGCGGGAACCTTCGCCCAGTGGCCGTTGCGGCCGACCGCATTGGCGTTCCAGAGGTTCTCCAGCAACAAGATCTCGCTCTTCAAGGGCGCCAGCGGTTCGAGATGCTCCTTGATCGCGTAGTCGTCCCCGGAACCTTCCGGGAACCACTTGTCCGGATTCACGCCGCATGGCATGAACAAGAACGCAAGGCGCAGCGGCGGTTCTGCTAGCTTGCCCGGCCCCACGGCGGCGGCAGGTACCAAGGCCTCCAGCCACGGCAGCGCCAAGCTGACGCCCGCGCCGCGCAGAATCGTCCGACGAGAGAGGGCCTGTCGCATAGATCTACCTCACTTGCGCCTCAATCGTATCACGCGAGGCGAGCGAATCGGCCTCTGCATTCTGCGTAAAGCGAAACGGTACGCTGAGCACGATCCGCCGAATGAGCGATCGCGTGCCGTAGTTGGAGTCCTCCAACTCGCGGAGGATGGTCTCGATCGCACACTCGTCGCGATCCAGCAAGCTCCGCCCGAGCGCGTAGCCGAGGACTTTGCGAGCGATCTGCCGCAGCAGTTGGTCCTGCTTGGCCAGCAGCACCCTCCGCAATCCCGCCGGGCCGTCAAACGATTCTCCCGAAGGCAGCGTGCCGGTCGCGTCGACGGGTCGTCCGCCCTCGTCAGCGTCTCGCCAGCGGCCCAGCCAGTCGTAGTTCTCGAGGCCGAATCCGATCGGATCAATCAAGTCATGGCAGGCCGCGCACGAGGGATCGGCACGATGCCCATTCAGGACTTCGCGCATCGTCTGACCATGGTCCTCGCCTGCGTTGTCTTCCAAATCCGGAATGTCCGGTGGCGGCGTGGGAATCTTAGTGCCGAGCAGCGTCTCCAGCACCCACACTCCGCGTAGCACTGGACTGGTGCGCTTATAGCCGGCATTCATTGCCTGCGCAGCGCCTAAGCCCAAGAGCCCGCCCCGCTCGCCTCCGGGAACATGCACCAGCTGGAACTTGTTTCCCTGCACAGCGTCCGGCATGCCGTAGAACTGCGCCAGGCGTTCCGTGAGATAGGTGTAGTCGGCCGAGACGAACTCGAGCATGCTCCGATCTTCGGCCAGCATTCTCTGGAATAGCAGCACCGGCTCTTCGCGCATATCGGCTGCGATTCGCGGCGTGTAGAAATGCTGGATCTCGTTCAGGGTCGGCGCGACGCGCCCGCCGACATCCTTTGTACCCAGCCACTGGCCGATAAACGTGCGCGCAAAGAAGCGCGAGCTCGGGTGATCGATCAGGCGGTCGACCTGCGCCGCTAACACTTCGTCCTCTTGCAAACGGCCCGCGCTCGCCAGGTGCATCAATTCCGAATCCGGCGTCGTGCCCCACAAGAAATACGACAGACGCGTAGCCAACTCGTGGCCCGACAGAGGCTTGATGCCAGGCTGGGCGGCTGGTTCCTCGATGCGGTACAGGAAGGCAGGAGAGACGAGAACCGCTTTCAGAGCCAGCCGAATGGACACCTCGAAAGGATCGCCGCGTTCGGCCGAGCGATCGAACAAGCTCAGGTAAGGCTCCTCCTCGTCCGGATTGAGAGGCCGCCGGAACCCTCGCGTCATGAAGCGGCGCAGCAGGCGGGCCGCCTCGGCGCGCGGCGAGATCACAGTCTCCCCGGGCTCGCTGCCAAACAGCCGCAGGTGCGCTGCACGCTTGGCAGTCGCCGGATCGTCGCGCTTCTGGGCGATGTCCAGCGTGACGAGCCTCAGCATCGGGCTCTGGTCGGCCACCTTGAGCGTGACCGTGTGCTCGCCGCGGGTGGCGGGAATGTCCCTGGAGCTAGAAGTAGCCTCTGCCGCCGACCATGCGAAGCGAAGCTTGCCCGCGGGACGACCGTCGAGCAAGATGTCCATCACCGGCTCCTGGTTCGCTTCGGGCGAGCTGATCACTGCGCGGACGGCGTACTCCCCGTCCTCGTAGAACGAGAGCGTCCGACTCACCGAGTCCCCTTCGGCCATGGCGACCGAGTTGTGCTCGTCCGCTTCCCGCCCAGGCAGGAGGTCAGTCGCTACGAACGATCGAGTCAGGTCGGGCGTGATCACCACTTGGTCCAGAATCAGGTCCGCCACTTCCAGATAGCGCTCCGCCAGCAGTGGCGAGAGGAACAGCGTCTCGCCGTTGTTGTCGAAGCCTTCCCCGCCCGAGCCATCCACGGGAAAAAGCTCCGCGACGTCAATGGGCAGTCCGGTCAGGTCCCGCACAGTGTTCTGGTACTCGACTCGATTGAGGCGCCGCACGGTTACAGGACCGGCATACACTCCTAGGTCGCATGCTCCGGCGCGCAGTGCGCGGTCAATCCAGTCCGCGACGCGCATGCGGTCGCCTTCGGACGGCTGCGGACCGGTCGGCGGCATCGTGCGGTTGCGCAACTGCATCGCAACGTTGCGCCACAGGCTTGGTTCCGCTGAGACGGAATCTGCCGACCTGGCCTCCAAGAAGCGAATCCGGTTATCGGTGCCGCCGGAGTGGCACGCGCCGCAGTGCTCGACCAAGACCGGGCGGATGCTGGATTCGAACTCGCTCGCGACCAGTAGCGCGACACTCGCGGCGGCGCAGAGCGCCATCCTCAGGCAGGCTTGCATTGGCAGCGCCCAACCGGCACCATTCAACAGTCTGCGCTAGTTCCCACTCGAATTCAACCCGCGCTCGAAAACCTGCGCTCGAAAACCTGTGGCGCCTAGACCGCGACGCACGCCTAACGGGCGGAGGCGGCGCTTCAGCACTGGCGGATTTGACACCCCTCGGCGCGACTGATAAGTTACGCTTCTGTCCTTGGCACCGCATTCGAATCCGGCGGGCCAGCCACATGGCGACATCTGAGAGCCAATCCGCGCTGAAGCGGACGCCACTGCACGGCGTCCACTGCGAAGCCAAGGCCCGCATGGTGGACTTCGGCGGCTGGCACATGCCCGTGGAATACGACGGGATCGTTGCCGAGCACAACGCCGTGCGCTCGGGCGTAGGGCTGTTCGACGTCAGCCACATGGGCGAGATTGTGATCCGCGGCCCCGGGAGCGTCGACCTGATCGACTCGCTGTGTTCCAACCGCGCGGCAGACCTCCAAGACGGCCAAGCCCAGTACTCCGGACTGCTCAATCCCCAAGGTGGGTTCGTGGACGACCTGCTGGTCCACCGGATCGCCTCGGACCACTATTTCCTGTGCGTCAACGCTGCCAACCAGGAGGGGGATTTCGCCTGGATCAGCGAACACAACTCGTTCGAGGCGGAAGTAACGTTCGCGAGCGGCGACTACGCCCAGCTCGCGATCCAAGGGCCGCGAGCGCTGGTTACGGCATCGAAGCTAACGAGGCTCGACCTAGCCGCGATGCGATACTACTGGTTTGAGTCGGGCGAGTTCGCCGGGGTGCCTGCCCTGGTTGCCCGCACCGGGTACACCGGCGAGGACGGATTCGAAATCTACGCGGCTCCGGGAGACGCTGTCGCGGTGTGGCAGGCGATCTTGGACGCAGGCGCTGAACACTCGATCCGGCCCTGCGGTCTCGGAGCGCGTAACACCCTCCGGCTCGAGGCTGCGATGTCCCTCTACGGGCACGAAATCGATGCCACTGTCACGCCGTACGAGGCGGGCTTGGGCTGGATCGTCAAGTTGGACAAGCCGGCGTTCTGCGGGCGCGACGTGCTGGCCGAGCAGAAGCAGCGAGGCGCAAGCCGCAAACTTGTCGGCTTCGAAATGACAGGGCGCGGAATCGCCCGGGACGGCTACGGCGTGCTGGTCGAAGGAGACGAGCTCGGCCACGTTACGAGTGCTTCTCCGGCACCGTGGCTTGGCAAGAACATCGGCCTTTGCATGCTGCCGGTGGAGCATGCGCGGCCCGGCCGTGAGATCGATATCGCAATCCGGGGCCGGCCCGTAGGGGCCAAAACCGTCCGCACACCGTTCTACAAGCGCACGAGGCAATGAGTTTCATGGAGTATCCGGCGGAATATCGCTACACCCGAGAGCACGAGTGGGTGCAGATCACCGGTAGTACGGCCACCGTAGGCATCACACACCATGCGCAAGACCAACTCGGCGACGTGGTCTTTGTCGAATTGCCGACCATCGGCACGAGACTGCAGGCGGGCGGCCCGTTCGGGGCGGTCGAGTCCGTCAAGGCCGTCTCGGATATCTACGCCCCGATCAGCGGTGACGTTACCGAAGTGAACGATTCACTGATCGACGCTCCTGAGAAAATCAACGAGGACCCCCACGGCGAGGGCTGGCTGGTGCGCCTGACAGTGGCCGACAGCAATGAACTCCCGCTTCTACTGAGCGCGGAGCAGTACGCCGAATACGTCGCAGCTGAAACCGACGGGTAGGGCAGGATCCACTTCGTGCGCTACCTGCCCAAGTCCCCCGCCGAGCGCGAGGCGATGTTCGCCGAGCTGGGGCTGGCTTCCGAAGAAGACCTGTTCGCGAGTATCCCCGCTGAACTGCGCCAGCGAGACCCGCTGTCGATTCCGCCAGGGCAGTCCGAGTACGAGATCCGGGACTATTTCGAGGCCCGGGCGCAGGACGCTGCACGCGGCTACGCGTGCTTCCTCGGCGCCGGCGCCTACCACCACTACAGGCCGGTGGTGATCGACTCGGTCGCTACGCGGGGCGAATTCCTGACCGCTTACACGCCGTACCAAGCCGAGATTTCCCAAGGTGTCCTGACGACGATCTTCGAATTCCAAACGATGGTGGCCCAACTCACCGGGATGGACGTTGCAAACGCCTCGATGTACGACGGGTCCACGGCCGTCCCCGAAGCCGGGATGATGGCCGCGCGCATCACGCGGCGCAAGCGCCTGCTAGTAGCGCGTTCGCTCCATCCGGAGTACCGCCAAGTGATGGACACGTACGACCGCTACCAAGGACTGCCCTCGGAAACCGTGGCATACGACCCGCAGACTGGCCGGTTGGACCTAGAGGATCTCGATGCCAGGCTGTCTTCCGACGTGGCGGCGGTTTTGGTGCAGTCGCCCAATTTCTTCGGCATTGTCGAGCCCATCCGCGAAGCAGCCGAACTCGCCCACAGGCATGGGGCGCTGCTAGTCGTGATCTTTTCCGAAGCGGCTTCGCTCGGACTGCTCCAGCCTCCCGAAGAGGCTGACATCGTCGCGGGCGAGTTCCAATCGTTCGCCCATCCACCCAGCTTCGGAGGGCCATACGTAGGAATCCTCGCAACGAAGGCCAAGTACCTTCGCCAGATGCCGGGCCGACTGGTGGGCGAGACGCTGGATGCGGATGGTCGGCGCGCTTTCTGCCTGACTCTGTCAACGCGCGAGCAACACATCCGGCGGGCCAAGGCAACTTCCAACATCTGCACGAACCAAGCTCTGGTCGCCCTGATGGCGACCGTCTACATGGCCCTGCTAGGCAAGCGCGGCCTGCGCGAGCTGGCCGAGCAAAACCTCTCCAAGGCGCACTTCCTGGCCGGCGCGCTGCGCTCGGCGGGAGCGGAGCTGCCATTTTCCGGGCCGTTCTTCAACGAATTCGCTGTCCGTCCCGTCGGGTGCTCCGCCAGCGAGGTCAACGATCTCGCTCTAGAGCGGAAGATTGTCGGCGGCTTGGATCTCGGCCGCTTCTACCCCGAGCTGGCAGGTTCGCTGCTGGTGTGCGCGACAGAGACTGCCAAGCGCGAGCAGATCGAAGGCTACGCCGACTGCTTCCGGGAGGCGGCTGATGGGTAGGATCCGCCAGCACCAGGCCTTGGAAGAACGGCTCCTGTTCGAGCGTTCCTCGCCGGGCAAGGTCGGCTACCAATTGCCCGGCCTGGACGTACCCTCGGTTGATCCGGAGGAGACCTTGGGCTCCGAGCACGTACGCGAGGAGATCCCGGGCTTCCCGGAGGTCAGCGAGGTCGAAGTGATCCGCCACTTCACGCGGCTGTCGAGCTGGAACTATGCCATCGACTCCGGGATGTATCCGCTCGGCTCGTGCACCATGAAGTACAATCCCCGCCTCAACGAGGCGGTGGCTCGCATCGACGGCATCATCGACGCCCACCCTTACCAGCCCGAATGCCTCGCTCAGGGCATGTTGGAGATCCAGCGCACGCTGGAAGCGTACCTGACGGAAATCTGCGGCATGGATGCGGTGACTCTCCAGCCAGCAGCAGGGGCCCATGGTGAGCTGACGGGGCTGCTGTTGATCCGGGCTTACCTCGAGTCTCAAGGGGATGCTCGCCGCGTGGTCTTGATCCCGGACTCGGCTCACGGGACCAATCCCGCCACAGCCAGCATCGCGGGTTACGAAGTCGTCGAGATCCCCTCGAACCGCTTGGGCATGATCGATCTGGCGACACTGCGCGACGCTGTCGACGATTCGGTCGCCGCCCTGATGGTGACCAATCCGAACACGGTCGGAATCTTCGAGCAGGACATCGCGGAAGTGGCGGCAGCACTGCACGAGCGTGGGGCCCAGCTCTACATGGACGGCGCCAACATGAACGCCTTGGTCGGCATCGCCCGGCCAGGCGATTTCGGCGTCGACGTGATGCACCTAAACTTGCACAAGACCTTCTCCACGCCGCACGGAGGAGGCGGCCCCGGTGCGGGTCCGGTAGCGGTCAAGCGCCACCTCGAGCCGTATTTGCCGTTGCCGCGCGTCCGGGCGGCGGGATCCGGTTTGAGTTTTGACTGGGATCGTCCCGCTTCGATCGGACGGGTTCGCGCCTTCTACGGGAACTTCGGGGTGCTCGTCCGCGCGCTGGCATACATCCTGGCGCACGGCGGGGACGGCTTGCGCAACGCTACAGTGGATGCGGTCTTGAACGCAAACTACATCCGCAAGGGGCTCGAGGGCCACTACGAGCTTCCCTACGAAGCTCCCTCGATGCACGAGTGCATCTTCAGCGATAGCCGTCAAGCCAAGCATGGCGTGAAGACAGGCGACATCGCAAAGCGGTTGATTGACTACGGCTTCCACCCCTATACCGTCAGCTTTCCGCTGATCGTGCGGGGAGCCCTGATGATCGAGCCCACCGAGACTGAGAGCAGGCACGAGCTCGACGAGTTCGTCGCGGCGATGCGGTCCATCGCCGAAGAGGCCGAGCGGGATCCGGACTTGATCCGCCGTTCCCCGGTCACGACCCGCACGAGCCGGGTAGACGAGACCAGAGCGGCCCGCAAGCCGATCCTGAAGTGGCAGAGCGCGGGCTAGCAAAAGCTGGAGACTCAAGCACGCGAAGGTTGACCAAGACGCCGCAACCCGATCCTTACCAAGTTCGTGAGATATGCGGGCTCGAGGGTGTATCGCCCGCAGACGAGGTCCATGTCTCCTACTTCGTCGTTGTTGTCCCTGGCGTTGCCGTAGACCGGAATCAATGTGTGGTCGAAGCAAACGCCCCAATTGAACGTGAGCTTGTCCGAGACCCTCCATGTGTCCTGGATGGTGCCGTTAATGGCGGATGTGGATGTCTGCGCGAGACCCGCAACAGGCAAGAGCAACCCGAGGCCTCCCACTGCAATGCGTGCAGCAATGGACATGAGATGAGTCATCTCACTCCTCCCAGGAGTGGAATTTGAGCGCTTTTGGGAATCGACCGTACCCCGAAAACTCAATGTCATCAGGGAAACTTTAGGGGAAATCCCGGGAAAAATCCCGAAGGCGCCCGAAATCGCCTCGCGTCAGGTCACGCCGCCGGCGACGAGGCGGAACGGTGCCCTCCGCAGCTGACCCGCCCTAGCGGCCCTGGAGCCGCTGAAAGGTCTCGAGTTCCTTTCGAGCCTCCTCCGCGTTGCCCAGGCGGCGGTGAACCATCGCCATTCGATAGTGAGGGGTCGGGTCATCCGGCGACAGTTGCGCGGCGATCCTCAGCTCCTCAAGCGCCTTGTCGAAACGTCCTTCGGCGAAATAGATCCGTTCAATCGCAAGATGGGCCTCGAAGAGGTCCTCCTTCAAGCGCAGGGCTTCGAGAAGATGCGTCTTCGCTTCGCTCTTGCGCCCGTCGACCTGCAGGATGTCCCCCAGCACATAGTGCGCTTCGGCGTGGTTCGGGTTGATCCGCAATTCGGCTTCCAACTCGCGTTTCGCCTCCTCAAGCCGCGACGCGGCCCAGAGCATGGTCCCGATTGCGAAATGGACGTTTTGCAGGTCTGGCATGATCCTAAGAGCCGCATGATATTCCCGCATCGCATCATCGACTTCACCCTTCGCTTCATGCAGCTGCGCTCTGAGCTGGTGAGCCCGGTAGGAACCGGGATCGTTCTTGCTGATCCAGCGCGCCGCCAAATAGGAGGCGATCTGGTAGTCCTCCGCGATCCGGTAGATCTCCCGCTCCGTGCCGTCGAGCTTAGGCGCGCGCTGCAACCGGTCCGCGTACTCGCCCAAGAGGGTGTCGATCGCTTGGTCGGGTGGCGGCCGGTACAGCATGGACAGCATCGTCGGCTCCGCGTCGGGAAGCGGCGGCGGGGCACCCGCGGGACGGTCGGAATCCACGTGGAGGTTGACCCATCGGCGTCGCTCCTCCACGCCCGCGGCTCCCGGGTTGATCTCTAGGGCCATGCGGTACGCATCCTCTGCCTCTTGCCAGTTCTTCCGCCCTTCCTCGAAATAGCCCCGAGCGAGTTGAATATAAAAGGAGCGACGATACTTTGCGCCCAGCGTTTCCATCGCTTGCCTGGATAACGTTCCGTAAGACTTGCTCAAGTAGTAGTAGGAATCGGCGCGGAATTCAGGCTGGGCGGTTGCCTTCCGAAAAGGCCCGATTGCGTCCGAGTAACGGCCGGTCGCAAAGTAAGCTTCCCCGAGATAGTAGGCGACAACCAGATTGGAGGGATCGATTCCCTGCGCGGTAGCCAGGTGACGAATCGATTGCTCGTGCTGTTGGTGCCGAGCGGCGATGACTCCCAAGAAAAAATGGGGCCCGGCACCTAGTCGCGGATTCAGTTCGAGCGCCTTCTCAAGGGCCGCCTTGGCCTTTGCGTCCTCTCGCATCTGGTAGTAGATCGAGCCGAGATTGGCGTGCGCTTCGGCAAGATCCGGTACGAGGCCCAGGAGTTCTTCGTAGTGGTTGGCCGCGGACCGGAAGTCGCCGGCCTGCTGAGCTGCCTGGGCTCGTTCGTAGAGCTCGCGCAGCCGGGCTTCCTGCGCAAGTGCGGTGCCCGGACACAGCCAGAGCCCCGCAAGCATGACGACTAAGGCCCGAACAGGCTTGGAACGGATCCAGAAATCTCGGTGCGAAAACCCCTGGGGCGGGCGATCAGCACCCTTGGGGCGATCCGCAGTTGGACGCCATTGGGCCCGAACGTCCCGCATCGCGGTATCGATGGTAGCACTCGCTCGAAATCCGAGAGAACGCCCTTGGAAGCAAGCAAGCCTTCGTCCGCGCCAGGCGTCCGCAGAACTCAAGTAAGATGGAGCCGGACGCCCGGAAGTATCGATGAATCACGGATCTGGAAGCCTGCGAGGCGCGGCATCGGTGCTTGTTGCAGTGCTCCTCCACCTAGGCGTCGCGACAGGCCAGCTTGCTCAGCGGGAGTCCCTCGGGATTGCGGCGGAACTCGTCCGTCAAGAGCGTTTTGCGGAGGCAAGGAAGATCCTGGAAACCTTGGTGCAGGACTCGTCGAACGTGCCCGCCGAAGCCTACTACCACCTTGCTGTCTGCGATGCGCGACAAGGCCGGAGACATGCTGCCGACACGAATCTGGATCTCGCCCTCGCCCGGGATTCCGGCTACCTTCCTGCAGTCCACCTCAAGGCCTATTTCGAGTTCTCAGCAGGGCGCTACAGCGAAGCCTTGGGCTGGACTGGACACTATCTGGACCAGCGCCCGGATGGGGGCGAGACTCGGAAGATCTCTGGATTGGCCCGGTTCATGCTCGGTGACCGGCCCGGCGCCGAGCTCGACCTTAAGCGGGCAGCTAGGCTGCTGCCACAGGACTTCGATGCGCATTACTACCTCGGCCGCGTTTACTTCGAGGGCTCCAAGCTCACACTTGCGCTGAGCGCATTTCGAAGAGCCATCGAGCTGGATCCTCGGAGTGCGAAAGCTCGCAACCACCTAGGGCAGACTCTGGAAGGGCTGACGCGATTCGAGGAGGCCGAAGATGCCTACCGGGACGCGATCCACGTCGAAAAGGAGGGTGCGGAACGGTCCGAATGGCCGTACTACAACCTAGGCTCCCTATTGCTCGCCGAAGGGGACACCGAGAAAGCAGTCACGCTCCTCGAGGAGGCTCTCGCCCGCAACCCGTCCTCGCTGCAGACCCGAACTAGGCTTGGCGCCGCCTACAGCGCTGCGTCCCGTCTGGCGGATGCGGAAAAGCAGCTCCGCGCGGTTGTTCTGGAGGAGCCCACCGATGCGGATGCCCACTACCAGCTGGGGCGGGTCCTGATGAAGCTCGGCCTGAAGGACGAAGGACGGAAGCACCTCGCGCTGTTCGAAAGGTTCCGCGAGCCGTGAGGATATCGTCCTCGCTGGCCGAAAAATGTGCCGCCCTGACCTCTCTGGCCCTGCTTGCATTGGGCGCGCCTCATGCTTATTCAGGAGCTGCGGGCGCCCCCCTGCGGTTCGTCAATGTCGCTGGGGAGGTCGGGCTGACTCCCCAGGTCGCTCACGGCGGGCCCCAGAAGAACTGGATCGCAGAAGCCAATGGGAGTGGCACGGCGGTTCTCGACTATGACAACGACGGCTGGATGGACATCCTTATCGTGAGCGGAGCGACGATGAGCGACCTTCGCGAGATCGTTGCCGGACGCACACCCTCCCGGTCCGCCCGCCGCGTGTATTTGTACCGAAATCTCGAGGGCCGCGAATTCGAAGACGTCACTGAGGAGTCAGGGCTAGCCTGCCAATACTGGAGCACCGGTGCCAACGCCGCAGACTATGACAATGACGGCGACGTGGACGTCCTGATCACGACAATCGGAAGGGACCTGCTGTATCGGAACGATGGAGACGGCAGGTTCACTGAGACCGGTGTGGCGTCTGGCTTGCTTGATAGCCACGCGTGGCACACCGGGAGCAGCTTCGGCGACATCGACGCAGATGGCGACCTCGATCTCTACGTGGCCGCCTACCTGAGGCTGGACACGCTTCCAGTCGAGGGAGAGCCACCAGTGTGCGACTACCGGGGTCTGAACGTGTTCTGCGGGCCAATGCAGCTCGAGCCTGGGGTGGATGTCTTGTATCGAAACAACGGAGATGGAACATTCTCCGACATCACGGACGAGTCCGGCGTCCTGGCGGATACGCCGGGCTACGGATTCACGCCCTTGATCAGCGATTTCAATGGAGACGGGCTGCCTGACATCTTCGTGTCAAACGACTCGTCGGCGAATTTCCTGTTTGTCAACCAGGGAGGGAGCAGCTTCCTGAACGACGCGCTAGCCGCGGGGCTCGCCTACAACGCCGATGGCGAGACCCAGGCTGACATGGGAGTCTGCGTGGGCGACTACGACGGAGACGGCGACCCGGATCTTCTCACCACGACCTTTTCCGAGGACCACTTCCCGCTCTTCCAGCAGCAGGAGCCCGGGCTTTTCGAGGACGTGTCTTTCCGCGTCGGGCTACGGAACGCCACCGTGCCGTATCTCGGATGGGGATGTGGGTTCTCGGACCTGGACAACGACGGGGATGGCGACCTCTGGGTCGCCAATGGCCACGTCTACCCTACGGCAGGCGAGTTGGCGACAACCTCCTACCACCAGCGCATCGGCATCCTGGAGAACATACAGGGCCGGTTCGGCGTCTCTGAAGGTGCGGTTGAGCAAACAGAACCCAGTTCCTACCGGGGAGCCGCAAGCGTTGACTTCGATAACGACGGCAGGATCGATCTGCTCATGCTGCCAATCGACGGAATTCCCGCGGTGCTGAGGAATCGCTCCACTGCTCCGAACTCCTGGCTAGGCGTAAGGCTGCAGGGAACTCGCGTAAACCGGGAAGGAATAGGCGCGCTGGTGGAGGTCGAATTCTGCGGAAAGGTGCAAGTCGTTGCGGTTCGTAACGGGGGCAGCTACGCGTCAAGAAGCGATCCGCGAGTGCATGTTGGCATTGGCAACTGCGATGTCCCGGGGCGCGTGACAGTCGAATGGACGCGGGGCAGGCACCAGGAACTTGAAAACGTCCGTGCGAATCAGTGGGTCACCCTTGAGGAGCGGGGGACTCCCGAGTGATCGAAACATGGCCTTGGCTGGCGCTATCTCGTAGAACCCGTCAATGTGCGGAAGGCCATCGCCAGGAAACGATTCATCAGCTCCGGCAAGGGTACCGCGGCAGTCGATCGGGAACTCTTCCTCTCCCGCGTAGACGACGAACTGCTCCGAGGATTAGGGCTCAGCTGCGGCAATTCGGAATCCCTTGCTCAGCTTGGGTGCCGATTTGCGCTTGACCCCGATCGCCCAGTGACGCCGGTCCGGCAGGCGTAGCAACAGGTCAATTCCCGCTCCGGCCCGCGTCCTGTAACGGAATGCATCGGTTTGCGGGGGAGCGGCGGAGATCAGCTTCTCCATGACGAAGCCCTGCCAGCTCGGGCCAGCGACCGGATGAGGAATGAGGTCGTCGAGCACCCGAAGGCCTAACAGGGTGTGGAGGATACCGCTGTCGCCTATCAAAGTCCCGGGGGGCTTGATCAGCGGTTCGCCCGCGCTGGCGTGAAAGGCAGGTATCCGTCGAACCAGCATTAGGTCCATCAAAAGGTCCACGTATCGAGTCACAGCCGGCACCCAAACGGCAAGACTGCGAGCGAGAGCGCATGCGTTCATCACACCACCTTGGTCGTGGCCAAGCATTGTGTAAAGACGCCGGAATGTAACGCTTCCCACACGAACACCCCGTTGCGGAATGTCACGTTTCACGTAGGTGCGCACAAAGTTCCTTCGCCATCGGGCACTTGCCTCGTCGTTGCGAGCATTGAAGGCTTCAGAAAATCTGCCGCTAAGCCTTCATTGCAGGACACTGCAACAATTGGTACGGTGACTTGTCGCTTAGACGGTTCCGCTTCGGCACGGACCGTAGCAACGCGCGACATGCGTCGTCTCCAGCCGGTACTGCTAGGCCTATTCCTGGTTACCGGCTTCACCGGGCTAGTGTACGAGCTGCTGTGGGCTCGCATGTTCACCGTGGTCTTCGGTGCCACCGTCCTGGCGGTCAGCACGGTGCTGGCTGCTTATTTTGCCGGCTTAGCCTTGGGCAGCTGGGTGTTCGGAAGGATCGTCGACCAGTTCGGGAGGCCCCTACTTCTCTATGGCCTGCTCGAACTGGGGATCGGCGGATACGCCGCCTTCCTGCCGTCATTGATTCCGCACGCCCAAGGCATCGCAGCCGATCTCAGCCACCTCGCGCCGGACTCGTTCCTGGGTGTTTCGCTCGCGCGCTTTCTCGCCAGTCTCTTGGTGATGCTGCTGCCAACCACGCTCATGGGCGCCTCGCTGCCGGTCCTTGGCAGATTTATTGTCGAGGCCCGTGACCGTATCGGCAGGGGCCTGGGCTACCTGTACGCGGTGAACACTATCGGGGCCGCGCTGGGTTGCGTGGTGACAGGTTTCCTGCTGATCGAGACCTTGGGTGTCTCGGCCTCCCATACCTTGGCGATCGTGCTGAACCTCGCCGTTGGCTGCTTCGCACTGGTCCTGCACCGCACCGCTGCCCCGGCAGTCGCGGAGGCCCGGACGCCCAAAGGTTCGCGGCTTCGCGTCAAGTCGTCTCGCGAGAGCCGTGAACGGCCCCTTGGACGGGGCTCGCAGCGCGCGGCGCGTTCCGGATCGAAACAAGGCTCGGCCGCTGAAGTGTACTCGCCAAGACTCGTCCTGTTGGTTCTTGGCGCGTTCGGGATCTCCGGTGCGGCAGCTCTCGGGTACGAAGTCCTCTGGACTCGTAACCTCGGCGTCACCTTCCACTCGACGACCTACAGCTTCACGTTGATTCTGGCAGCGTTCCTGTGCGGAATTGGCATAGGGAGCTTCCTCTACGGAAAGTACTGGCAGCGGTCTCGGCGACCGGTCTTCTTGTTCGGAACCATCCAGGCTGCAGTTGGCCTCTACGCATTGGCACTGATTCACTTCTTTCGCGTGATGCCCAACTTGGCTTCGGGAATCATCCAACCCGCGGAGGCCGATTGGGGAATCATGATCGCCCTCCAACTGCTGCTGTGCTTTGTGGTCATGCTAATCCCGACCTTACTGCTGGGCTGCACGTTTCCGCTTGTGAGCCGAATCTGCGTAACCGGGATGGAAGGATTAGGCAGGACGGTTGGCGGCGTCTACGCGGTGAACTGTATCGGCGCAATTGCCGGCTCCTTCCTGGCCGGATTCGTGATCATCCCGACGATCGGGGTGAAGTACGGAATGATGCTCGTGTCAGCCGTCAGTATCGCGGTGGCGCTGGTCTTGCTGGCGCTGGAGTCTGGTGCCGGCCGGGCGGCGAAGCGATCCGTGATGGCCGCGACAGTGGCTCTGGCAGCCATCGGTCTCGCAGCGGGGCACGCGACTGACCTCTACGTTGGCATTGGCGCGTCTGCCGACGCGAGGAAACTCCTCTATTACAAGGACGGATTGGTAGCCAACGTGCGAGTCGAGCAGACAGAGGACAACGTGCTGCTGATGATCGACAACAAGGTCCAGGCAGGCAGGCTCGGGGCGCGCTCGTCCCAGGGGCTGGGGCACATTCCGATGCTGTTGCACCCCGACCCCCGTAAGGTATTGACGATCGGGATGGGCGCAGGGATGACTGCCGGAGCTGTCTCCAGGCATCCCGTCGAAACGATCTGGATCGTTGACCTGGTCGAGAGCCTTGCGGAAACAGCACCGTACTTCTCCGGGCAGAACCACGACATCCTGAAGGACGAGCGAACGCGTTTCGTGGTCGGGGACGGCCGCAATTTCTTGCTGACAACCAGCGAGCGATTCGACGTGATCGTGGCCGACATCTTCTTTCCGGCCGACGCCGGCACAGGAAGCCTGTATTCCATCGAGCACTACGAGGTCGCCAAGTCTCGGCTCGCCGACCGAGGCGTCGTGGTCCAGTGGGTTCCGCTCTACCAGCTGACCGAGGTGGAGTTCCGAACCATAGCCGCCACGTTCCTAGAAGTGTTCCCCGAGGCGGAACTCTGGCTGGGGGATCCGGACATGATGTACCCGGTGGTCGGCTTGGTCGGCAGGAACGGCTCATCCTTGTTCGAAATCGCTCGCCTGCGCCAACGCCTGCTGGACCGGGCAGTTTCCGACGGGCTCGTCTTCGGAAACGATGAAACCAGCCTGCTCTGCGCGTTCCTGATGCGCGGGCGGGAACTCGCGGAATTCGTTGCCGGTGCACCGTTGAACACCGACGACCGGCCGAGGATCGAGTTCTCGGCTCCACGCAACGACTACACCAACAGGCGGTACGGCTGGGAGACGATCCAGAAGCTGGCCCGCTTGAAGACAAGCGTCGTGCCCCTGCTCAACGTTGAATCCCTCGGTGCCGATGTCAACGACAGCATCCGGCGGATCGAACGCCGCGAAACCGCTATGCGGCACTTGTACCGTGGCACGTTCGCCCTCGGTAACGGCCAGGCCGAAGACGGCTTTCAGGCGTTCCGCGAAGCCCGCTCGCTTGCTCCGGAAGACGCATTCATCGACTTCCATGCATCTGAGAGCATTGGCCGCCTGCATGCAGCCGTGGGAGATCGGGACCGGGCCGCAACGCTGCTCGAGATGGCTGTGAGGCTCCGTCCGGATGAGCCAAGTCCCCGTCTGCTTCTGGCCGACCTATACGCCGAGGACGGTCGCTGGGAACTGGTGGAGGGGCATCTGGTGCAGGTGGTGGAACAGCATTCGGAACACGCTGTGGCACTTGGCCGCCTAGGTGAAGTCTATGCCCTGCAAGGACGATGGGAGGACGCAATTCTCGTCTTGGTGCGGGCGCTGGAAATCCTACCCGTCCCCTCGCCGAGAATCCAGCAATTATATGATCAGGCGCTGGCCCAGGCAGGGAGTCGACCTTGAATACGTGGCTACAGGCTATCAGGAGGCGGGACACTTTGAACTACCCTGCGCGAGCCACAGACCGAAGGGTGGGGTTATGGCCGCTAGGGTAGGCGGTCCACGAGGCCTGAGTCCGCACCGAAACGAAGTTGCGGCTCTCGCGTCGCTGACGTCTCCCGGCTTACCCTTGGTCTCCCACACCATGCTGGGCGGGGAGAGGACAATGCATCAGCACCATCGTTGGCTATCCGCGTCCGCGTTCACCGACAACGCTCGGTACGCCGACCACGACAGTCAGCGCATGGACTGTTGGGCGGGACCGGGCGTTCGATGGCGATTCGCTGCCCCGTGCACGCGCCGGTCAAGAGTGTATTCCACCGGGCTCGCCTCGGCAAGGCGAAGCCGTCTAAAGCCCCAGCATGGATTTTACGACTTAGCCAAGACCAGGATCCGCACGTTGGGATTCGCGTTGGCCGCCATGCTGACCGTTCTGAGTGGTTCCGGCATCGCTGACGACTCGCCATGCACTGCTTGTCACGCCAAGCAGGTTGAAGCGTACCTGGAAACCGGCATGGGGCGCTCGTTGAGCCGCTCACACCACCGGCTGGACGCCTCGTTTAGTCACGAATTCTCCGGATCCCGGTTCGTTGTCGAGTCGACAGCAAGAGGAATGCTTCAACGGGTGGAGAGAGACGGTTGGGACTCAGAGAATCGAGTCGAGTTCGTGATCGGATCGGGAAACCATGCCTTCGGTTACTTGGTAGCGCGCGGCCGGCACCTGTTCCAGTCCCCTATTTCCTACTACACGAGACGCGGCCTATGGGATGTCGCTCCGGGATACGAAGACAACGCCCACCCTGAATTCGAACGCCCGGTGACAGCGGAGTGCGTGTGGTGCCACGCTGGGCGGCCCCGGCCGATTCGAGGAACGCTCAACCAGTACGGGAATCCCTCGTTTGACGCGGAAGCAATCTCCTGCGACAGGTGCCACGGGGCGACACGAGAGCATCTTGCCAATCCGTCAGCCGATACGATCCTCAGCCCCTCCGAGCTCCCAGCCCGCGCCAGGGACAGCATTTGTGAGCAGTGCCACCTGAGCGGCGAGGCGCGCATACTGAACCCCAATCGAACGTTCGGGGACTTCCGGCCCGGCATGGAACTCGAAGAGGTGTTCTCGGTCTATCTCTACGAGCAACCCAGCCCGAGTTCGGGCGTGCCGGAATTCAAAGTAGTCAGCCATGTCGAGCAACTCGCAGCGAGTCGTTGCGCTCAGGTCAGCGGAGATTCCCTATGGTGTGGCACCTGTCACGACCCACATGGAAAGCCAGATGACGGGTCGGACTACTACCGGCAGAAATGCCAAGGATGCCACACTCCGACAGCCCTCGCACGACATCCCGAACCCCTGCAAGACTGCGTCGGCTGCCACATGCCTTCCCGGCGGGCCTACGACAGCGGCCATAGTGCCTTCACCGACCACAGCATCGCTCGCAAGCGAAAAGAGCCTTCGCGTGGTGAGACCTTATGGAAACTGAAGGCGTGGCGCGAACCGCAGGGCTCTCTGGCGCAGAGGAATCTCGGCCTGGCCTATGCTCGCTTGGCAGAACGGAGCCACTCTCCGCAGCAGGAAAGCGAGGCAGCGCTTCGGAATCTCGTTCCGGCGATGAGGGACTTCCCAGAAACCGACGTGGCCATTCCTCATGCCTTGGGCCGCATGTTCCTGCTGCGCGGGAGAACCGAACTCGCGACCGAACTGTTCGAACATGTTGTCAAAGTGGAGCCGAGGAACCCGATCTGGCTTCAGAGCCTAGCCGACGGCCTACATGCCAGCGGCAACTTCGATGGGGCCGTCCAGGCCCTTGAGCGGGCAATCGAGTCAGATCCCTTGGTCGAGTCAAGTTACCGGGTACTGGCACAGATCTACGCAAGCGTCGATGAGCCGGGATTGGCGGCGCAAACCTGGGAGCGATACCTAGCACACATCCCCGACAGCATCTTTGCAAGACAGGCCAAGCAAGCCTTGGAATCCGGTGAACCCCTGACAGCGCCGACCAATCGCAGACCGGGTGCACCCTAGCAGTCGTTGCAACGCAAAGCGCGAGGGACGGGGCTTGGCAAGGGAAGCTAGATCCCGGCCCGCGGTGTCGGGAACCGGATTCGGAGGTGCAAGCTCGACGGGGCCGACTCGCAATACAGCCGAGCTTGGGACAGGTGACTTGCGGGTCTCAGCTCTCGCTGCAATGACAGATTCCTTGCTTCGGGTCCCTCCGATTTCACGGGCGTTGATTCGCGGCCTCTACGTCCCTGTCATTCGATTTCGAAGAGGACGCGTCAAGCCCGAGGGAACGTCCCGTTAAACGCGGAATTGAGTGCACGGGCCGCTCTACTTCGGCTTCGATCGCTTCTGGCGAAAACCGGGTCTTGATCGAGACGTTGCACGAATATAAGCCCCCAGACGATCTATTGGCCTGAATGCAACGACTGCGATATAGGCCCTCTTCGCAACCGACGTCACACACGGATTTGGCGAAGAATTCCCGAAGCTCTTCTTGTCCGCACCCAGTTGCAGGGCCCTACAGGCTCCCACAACCCCAGCGATTCCGCTGCCTCAGGGAGCGGAACCGGAAGCCGCCCTGTCCGCTCGAGGCAACCTCCGGCACCGCTGATCCTACTTCCCTCGCTAGAAGTTGATCTTCAGGGCGACCTGGCCGCTCCGTGGTGCGTTGCCTTGCCCGCCGACGCTTCCGAAACCGGCCGGATTACTGACATTTCCGGCGGCACCTCCGAAGACGACGCGGTTGAACGCATTGAAGACCTCGAATCGGAACTCGACGTTGAAGTCCTCCGTTGCATAAACGCGTTTCATCAGGCCGAAGTCCTCGTTCAGAATCGGGAAGTTGCGCGAGTTGCCCAGAAAGATCGTGCCATTGCCGAAATCGAACGGACCCACCTCCTCGAATGCGCCGATGTTCATCGCCTTGTCGGTCGCCGGGTCGAAGTTCCCGCCGCGCATGTCGATATTGCTCGAGAGAATGTTCGGGACTTGCCTGCTCGCGAAGAGCGGCGAGTTGTTGGCCTGCCCGATCTCCGAAGGCGTACCGCCCTGGTAGGAGACGATCGCGTTGAACTGCCATCCCCCGATGATCGCGTTGACGACACCTCCGGCGTTCCCACCGAGTGCCTTCCCCTTTCCGAACGGGAGTTCGAAATTCAACGCCGTCACAAACCGGTGGGGGACGTCGAAGCGCGCCAGAGCCTTTTCGAGACCGCGGTTGTAGTGGTCGCGCGCGGTGCTCCCGAAAAATGCGCCGAGGGCGGAAGACGCGTCGGTCAGGGTCTTCTGCCACGTATATGAGGCCAGCAGCCACAGCCCTTCGTCGAATTCCTTCTCCACCTTCACCTGCAGTGCGTGGTAGGAGGAGTTCCCAACGTTTGCGGACTGCGTGAAATTCAGGCTGGTGAATTGGGGATAGAGCCTCAAGGACTGGTTGAGAGTGCCCTCGAAACTCGGGTAGGGCCGGCCGAATCCCGCTGCGGCGACTTCCGGATGGTCGATCGGCAGGGTCAGGAGGTTCCCCACTCTCAGGTGTTGCGGGTCCACCTGCATTGGGTTGAAGACTCCGGTCGGAAGACGCGTCGATTTATTGCCGACCCACGCGATATCCAAGAGCCAGGTAGGCGCCAACTGGTACTGGAAGCCCGCGTTGAAGCTCTGGGTGTACATCGGCTGGTTCGCGCCGGTGTTCCAAAGGTCGGCCCTCTGGCCATTGGCGAAAGCGGGGTCCCTGAGCGGGGGACGCTTGAAGTCCTGCGGAAAGCCGTCCTCCCAGTTGAAGCCGGGCGTCACCCCGAGGTCAGAGGAAAAGAATCGGCCTGTCGATGTGAAGCCGGTCGACGGGGCCTTGGCATTGCTGCCGCCCAATCCGCCGGTCGGGAAGTAGCTGACCGCGAACGCTGTGCGGAAGACCAGCTTGTCATTCAGCTTCCAGGCTACGCCCAAGCGAGGGCCTAAGCTGTTGAAGTCGGTCGTGTTGTTGCCGACCAATCGCTTCGTCCCCGTACAGACGTCGCAATCCCCGGCAAATACCAACGCGCCGGGAAAGCCGTCCGCACCGGGATTCGGCAAGTTGGGATCCATGACCGAGTGCTGGTCGTTGACCTCCGTTAGCGGAGTGAAGATGTCCCAGCGCACACCCAGATTCAGGGTTACGTTGGGCAGGACTTTGTAGTCGTCCTGCACGTAAAGAGCCGTGTAGGAATGTCGAGTGCCCGTCCGTGCCCGGATGTTGAAGGAGCCGCTATCCACATCGCCCAGAAGGAAACTGGCCAGGACGTTGCCGGTGCCCGTAACACCCGGCAACGCGGTTTCATTGCGGTTGAACGTGAAGTTGCCGGTATGCGGCGAAAGCGCAAGATTGTTTTGCAGCTTGCGAACCTCGGCTCCGAACTTGACATTGTGCTTGCCCTTGGTCCAGGACAGGCTGGGACTGTACAGGTAGGTCGTGGAAACCGTGGACAGCCCCCGCTGGTGACGGGCGTAGCTGTTCCAGGGGTCGATTATGATCTCGGGGAACGGGCCGTTATCCGTGCCCCGAATCCCGAGCTGCTCGTTCCACCCCATTCCCTCGGTCTCCTCGTTGACGAGGAGCTGATCCTGGCGACTGATTCCCGCGCCCATGTGGAACAGAATCGTGGGGCTGACAATCCAGTCGTAGTTGATCCGCCCGTTGTTGGCTACCGGGCCGCGCACTCCCTGCCTCGCGTCCGAAACTGGCTGCGGAAGCACCGCAAAGGGCCCGTTGTCAGTATTCTTTCCGAAGGTGTACATGATGCTGAGACGGTGGGAATCGGCGAGGCTGTGGTCCAGCTTGATCGTGTTGTTGCGGTTGTCGTTGCGCGAGTTTCCCTGGGCGAATATGTTGTTGAATAAGCCGGGCCCGTCGGGATCCGGGACCAAGGCCCAGATCTTGTTGGAGATCGAGCTGTGTAGGCTGGAGGGTATCTGGTTGCCGGGAAACGGATCGCGCTCGAATCCTGTTCCAACTGGTCGGGTCGTTCCGGGATCGTAGACGATTCCTTCCCCTGCTGGAATCAATTCGCTGAAATCACCCCGCTTCATCATTGGCGTCGGAACAGACCCGGATTGGTTGAGCGCTCCTGACCGGTACTTGTACCAATGCCAGTTCATGAAGAAGAAGCTGCGATTCCTGACAATGGGGCCGCCGAAGCTGGCGCCGAACTCGTTCCTGCGCTGAATTGATCGCTTGGGCGCGAAAAAGCCACTCGCGTCCAGTTTGTCGTTGCGCAGGAACTCATACGCGTTCCCGTGGAATTCGTTTGTGCCGGACCGCACCACGAGTCGCTCAACACCGCCACCGCTATTGCCGTATTCGGCAGGGTAATTGTTGGTCAGCAGCGAAAACTCCTGTACTGCCTCGGGAGGCAAGAGAATCACCCGTGGATCGCCGCCCACCTCGGCGGTCGTCATGCTCATCCCGTCCATCTGGATCTCTTTGCTCAGGGTCTGGCTGCCGTTGATGTGGGCATCGAACGTGTTTCCGCTCGTCCCGGGGGCGAGGAAGATGAAGGATTCCACGGCTCTTCCGCTACCGCCAACCACCTGCAAGGGCAACTCCACGAAGGACTTCGGATTCACTTCGGTGCTGACTTCGGTGCTTTCGGTCTTCAGGGTTATGGCCGCAGCCGAAACCGTGACGCTCTCGGTCACGTCACCGACCTCCATCACCAGGTCGAGGGGCACAATCGCTCCCGCCGCGACGCGGATGTTCTCGCGGACGAACGTCTTGAACCCGCTAAACTCGGCCTGGACCGTATAGGTTCCTGGCCGGATCTGCGGGATCTGGTAAATGCCCGCAGCTGTTGATACTGTTTCCGACACCACTCCGGTGTCTTGGTTGGTCGCCGTCACGGTGACGTCACCGATGCTGGCGCCGGTCGTGTCCGAGACGGTGCCGCGGACCGTTCCGCGTTCGGTTTGTGCGAACGCAACCATCGCCAAGACAAGTAAAGCCGCCCCCAATCGGGCGGCCGAGATTGCTGAATGGACCATGGTGACCTCCGTGTACGATGACCCCTCGCCGTTTATGCTGACCCCATACAGATCAGCAAAGCCAATCTACTACCAGTCTGCGCTGATGTCAATGCATGATTTACAGCTGGGTGCACGTCAGCGGGCCGGGCTACTTGTTCGAAGGCAACGGCTCAGGTACTGTAGAAGCGTCCACGGCTCACTGCCCAGACGAATTGAGTGCCTAGATTTCGTCGATTGCTAACGCGCTCCCCGAGCTGGCGAGGCCCTGCTTGCCTGCTTGCTGCACTGTCGTGCGCGCCGTTGGCAGGCGCCGCGGAATGGTCAGAGCTGGATCTCGAGTTCTTCGAACGCAAAATCCGGCCCGTCCTGGCGACGCAGTGCTCTTCGTGCCACAGCGAATCGAACGCGATGTCGGGCCTGAGGCTGGACTCGCGAGAAGCGGTGCTTGAGGGCGGGAATCGGGGTCCTGCAGTCTCAACGGGGCACCCGGACGACAGCCTCCTGATCCAAGCAGTTAGGCACGAGTCGATTCGCATGCCCCTGGGCGGGAAGCTCTCCGACGCGAACATCGCGTCCCTTGAAGAGTGGGTTCGCCGAGGCCTTCCCTGGACGCCGGAAAGGCCGCGAGGCGCCGCGTCCGACGTCTCCCGGCACTACGAGGCGATGCGACACGAGCACTGGGCATTTCAGCCGGTGGAGGATCCACCCCTTCCAAGTGTGAGCCGGAAGAACTGGAGCGACCACCCGATCGACCGGTTCATTCAAGCCCGCCTCGACGAAGCATCATTGAGACCGAACGGTCAGGCCGGCCGGGCCGCTCTCATCCGTCGCCTGAGCTTTGTCCTGACCGGCCTGCCCCCGAGTACGCGCCAAGTCGCGGAATTCCTGGACGACGGCTCGGCGAACGCCTATGGCAAGGCCGTGGACAACCTCCTCGAGTCGCCGCACTTTGGAGAGCACTGGGCGCGGCACTGGATGGACGTGGTGAGATTCGGTGAAACGCTTGGAAACGACTGGAACTACGAGAACAACGGAGCTTGGCTGTACCGGGACTACATGATTCGAGCGTTGAACGCGGACGTCCCTTACGACCAGCTGGTTCGCGAGCACATCGCCGGGGATCTGCTGGACGAACCCCGGGTCGACGAAGCGGGCTGGGTCAATGAATCCCTGATCGGGACATTCTTCTTCCGGCTGGGCGAGCAGGGCCACGACGACTGCACGATGTTCCGGGAAGTCCGGACCGATGTGGTGGATGACCAGATCGACGCGCTCGGCAAGGCCTTCCAAGGGCTCACGATCTCGTGCGCCCGCTGCCACGACCACAAGCTGGACCCGATCCCGACGGCTGACTACTACGGTCTCTACGGGGTGCTGGACAGTTCGCGCCTGGTGACCCGGACGGTTGACACGCACGATGCCAACGAGGACCTGAAGAACCGGATGCGGAAGATCAAGGAGACCGTCCGCAGGGAGCTGGCCAGCGCCTGGCTGGGCGAAGCGGAGGAACTCGCAAGCCACCTGCTTGCATCGCTTGGTCATTCGGCCGAAACCGGGGCCGAGGGCGAATCCGGCCCGATCCTCGATCCGGAGCGCGGCGAGCGTATTCGAGAACTCGTGGAGAGTCCGGAACTGGGGTTCGACAATCCGCTGCTTCCCTGGTCGGAAGTTGCCCGCGCAAGCGCCGAACGCCCAGGTCTTTCGGTGACGGAATTGTGGGAGGGAGTTGCGGAGCGGTACGCCCGCCAGCGACGCGTGCACACCGACTTCAATGCAGAGAACTTCGACACTGTTGCCGACTTCGGGGCCGGGATGATGCCGGGCTGGAATGCCGAGGGCCGAGCCTTCGACTCGCTCAGGGCCCGCGGCGGCGCGTTCTCGATTGCCGCAACCGGTTCCGAAGTCGTGTCGGGGATCTTTCCTGCCGGCATGTTCACGCACTTGCTGTCGGAGAAGCTCAACGGGGCAATTCGCTCCCCGTATCTCCCGAGGGATAGGCAGTTCCTGAGTCTGCGTGTTGTCGGTGGGAACCTTGCGGCCTGGCGCACGGTCCTGGACAACTGCATGCTCAGCGAGCATTACCAAGTCCTCGACCAAGACCGGCTCAGCTGGATCAAGATCCCGCTACGCGACAAGCACGACGAATACCGGATCTACGCGGAGCTCGTGACAAAGCATGACAACCCGCGCCTCCCCGACCGCCCGGATCGGATGAAGGACATTAGCGATGAGCAGGTGGCAGATCCGCGTTCATTCTTCGGCGTCACGCACGCCGTTCTTCATGACTGCGACGAGCTGCCGAAGGACGAGCTCTCCCATCTGGAACGCCTCTTTGAACAGGGGCCTCCCGCCGACCTGGAGGACATGGCCGCTCGATATGCTGGGGTCGCGCGCGAGGCGGTCGAATCGTGGGGAAACGGTGACGCAAGCGACGACCAGGCGCGCTGGCTCCAGTGGCTGCTCGAGACCGGATTACTGGCGAACTCCAAGTACCTGACACCGAAACTCCGCGAGTCTGTCGATCTGTACCGAGCCCTTGAGCGGAAACTGCCCCTCCCTCGGGTCATCCAAGGGATGTCCGACATGGAAAAGGGGCAGGACACCCCCATCTTCCTCTCGGGCAACGCCAAAGACCTCGGAGAGACCGTTCCGCGTGGGTTCCTCTCACTGCTCGACGACCTGAGCAATCCCGCTCGGCCCGAAGGAAGCGGTCGGCGCGAAATGGCAGAGGTGATCGCAACCCCTCGCAATCCCCTCACTGCCCGGGTGATGGTGAACCGGATCTGGCACTACCTCTTCGGCCGCGGCTTGGTCGCCACAGTCGACAACCTCGGACGATTCGGGGAGCGCCCAACGCATCCCGATCTGCTCGATTACCTCGCTAGCCGGTTCGTTGAGGAGGGCTGGTCGATCAAGAAGACCATCCGGCGGATCGTGCTGTCGCGTGCCTTCCAGCAGGCCAGCCTTGCCCGGGCGGAGGCAAGTGACACGGATCCAAGCAATGAGCTCTTCCATCGATACCCCTCCCGTCGGCTCGAGGCGGAGTCGATCCGCGATGCCATCCTCGCGGTTTCTGGCAAGCTCGACAGGACTATGTTTGGGCCCAGCATCCATCCCTACCGCGCGAAGCCGAAAGCCTACAGAAAACTCCTGTCCGGCCCCCTCGACGGACGCGGTCGGCGGAGCATTTACCTGAAGGTGACTCGTCACGAAGGAGCGGCATTTCTCGAAGCCCTGGACTTCCCTCCGCCGGCGATGGCGAGGGGACGGAGGGATGTCACGAACGTCCCACGCCAAGCGCTCACGATGATGAACGACGGCTTTGTACTCGCGGAAGCGGAATTCTGGGCGCAAGCGCTGATCGCCGAATCCAGCGAGTCGGTTGAAGCCAGGCTCAGAACGATGTACCGATCTGCGCTGGGTCGGCTGCCTACGAATCGCGAACTCAAGCGGATGCAGGCTCTCGTCTCGCGCTTTGGCACGTTGCACGAGGAAAGCCAAGAAGACATGCTGGCCAGTGTCCAGGTCTGGCGCGATGTCGCTCACACCATTTTCAATCTGAAGGAATTCATCTACATTCAATAGCGGAGGCGGAATGAGACCCCAAGGAGCGAATCCGCAGCAGCGACCGTCGGGTACCAGATTGCCCGGCGGACGCACGATTCACGGGCTGTCTCGCCGCGAATTGCTGTCCACAATGTCCACCGGTTTTGGCATGACGGCCCTTTCGGCCTTGATGGCTGATCCGGCGTACGCCGGCTTGGCTGCGACTCCCGGTCCGCACCACACCCCGACAGCCAAGAACGTGGTGTTCCTGTTCATGTCGGGCGGCGTCTCGCACATGGACACGTTCGACCCAAAGCCGAAGCTTGCGGAACTAAACGGTACCAAGGCAACACTCGACAACTACACGGCAGGTCCCAACCGAAAGTGGCTGGGAAGTCCGTGGAAGTTCAAGCAGCACGGCCAGAGCGGGGCTGCGGTTAGCGAACTCTTCCCTCAGGTCGCAACCTGCGTAGACGATCTAGCAATCGTGCGATCGATGAAATCTGACTTTCCGCTGCACCCTCGAAGCAACATCAAATTGCATACAGGCCGCAACGTCGGCGGCTATCCCAGCCTAGGATCATGGATCACCTATGGCCTCGGCACAGAAAACCGGGATCTCCCGGGCTACGTGCTGCTTGATGGCGGAGCTGTCCCTCCAGGTGGGGTCGAGAATTTCTCAAGCGGCTTCCTGCCAGCGAGCCATCAGGCCACTTCGGTCGCCGCTGACGGCGTTCCCATCCACAATCTGGCTCCCGCCGACATGGATCTGGTCCAGCGGGCCAAGCTCGACGCGATCATCGAGCAGGATCGCCTGCTCGCGAGGTCGCAGGGAGGCGACGACGCAATCGAGTCGGCGATCCGGAACTACGAACTCGCATACCGCATGCAATCACTGCTTCCCGACGTGCTGGACCTCAGCCGCGAGAATGCCGAGACCAAGCGGAACTACGGACTCGAGGCGGAAGAAAGGGAGGCAAGGCTCTACGGAACGCAGTGCCTGAGGGCGCGTCGACTGATCGAGGCGGGGGTTCGATTCGTCGAAATCACTTGCGCCGAGGTCTACGGCGGAAACAACGGCACCTGGGACCAGCACACTGACCTAAAGAAGGGGCACGAGGGGAACGCGAGGATTACCGACCGGCCTGTCGCAGCTCTGGTCAGCGACCTGAAGGCCAGAGGGATGCTCGACGAGACGCTGGTGGTGTGGGCCACGGAATTCGGCCGCACGCCGGATACAGGCAACGGGGACGGCCGGGACCATCACGAAACAGGGTTCACGATCTGGTTGGCCGGGGGCGGGGCCCGGAACGGGCTGGTTTACGGCAACACTGACGAGCTGGGTGTGCACGCAGTCGAGGACGTGATGACCGTGCACGATCTTCACGCGACAATTCTGCATTTGGCAGGGCTCGACCACGAGCGGCTGACCTACCGGTTCGGCGGACGGGACATTTCACTGACGGATGTCCACGGGCGCGTGGTGCACGATCTCATCGGATAGTGCCCGGCCGCGCGTACCAATCGGCACCAGGAATGCGTGGAGGCCAATCAAGACTTCGCCCAAGTCGACTCTGCCAACCGCAAGGGAATTGCTTCGATCCCAGGTTCCGAGGGCGTGGCGGAAGAATCTCCAGGCGATACGAGAATGGATGGCGCTCGCCGTCCAGCAAGGACCGGGACCCGGGGAAAGCCGGCCCTGTACGCTTCGATGGGGGTCACGGAGTATTGGCCATTCAATCCGGTCGGCGCGCTGGAAGGGGCCTCGAAACCCGCAGCGCGCCTCGAGGGGGCACGCTCGCCGAACTCGGATACGAGCCGCTCGCACGGCTGAAAGACGGATCGATCGCCAGCGAGGTGCTAGGGCTTGACGTGGGGGTGGATGATCGGCCAGAGCTGGAAGACTTGTCACGCTTCCGGAACCCACGGTCGGGGGAGGACCGGCTGACATTGAGGGGGGCGGAAGAGGGCCGGACAGAGGCGGAGCGAGTCCGGCGGGAGGCAGAACGGCAGCTCCGAGCGGAGGGTGCAGCCTGACAGGGACCGGAGCGTGCGCTGAGTGCCGAGGCTGCAGCGAGACGGGACGCCAAATTCGAAATCGCTCGTCTCAAGTCGAGGATCGCAGAGCTACAGGCCAGCCAAGCGCCGGACGGACCATTCAATTGACTGGCGGGACAGCGTTCCCGCGGCTCGGCGAGGCCCGCAGCGGCGGAGCAAAGTCGTTGGGCTCTGGGCGGCCACGCGGCGTTTGAGAGCGGTCACCCTCACGCACTCCCACCCACTCCTCGCCGCACCGCGGTGGTTCCAGCTGCAAGTTCAGGGATTCGGCAGGAACGCATCGAACGGGCATTATATACGAAAGTACCCAGTTAAGCTGCGTTCATCTAGCGCGAAAGCATGCAGATATGATAGAATAAAATAAGAACAAGAGAAGATGAAATCTCACGCTGCATTCGTGGTTCGGCTGAAGTTACGTCCCGCCGGGTACCGCCGGATGGAGTCGCTCCTCGGCTGTCTGAACTGGCTCTATAACCAAGCACTGGAGAGCCGCAAGACGGCCTACGAGCAGCGCAAGGAGTCGCTCAGTTTCTACGACCAGTGCAAGTGGCTGACCCAGCTGCGGACAGCCAACGAGCATCAACTGGGCGAGATCGCGATCGGGGCCAGCCGGGGCATGCTCAAACGCTTGGATCTCGCATTTCAGGCGTTCTTTCGGCGCGTGCGGGCGGGTGAGGCTCCGGGCTTCCCAAGATTCCGGCCGATCAGCCGCTGCCGGACCATCGACGTGGCCGACCCGCACAACGGCATGGTCAGGCTCCATAACGGCGATTACCTGATTCGGCTGAAGGGGTTTCCCCGTCTGCGGGCCCGCAGTGCGCGGCCCTTGCCACTGCACGCGCCGCTGAAGGCCGTCCGCCTGACGCAGCGCGGCCAGCGCTGGGAAGCGTCGCTGGTGTATGCGGTCGACAAGCAGCCGTTGGCACCGGCCGTGGCGGCGGTGGGTGTCGACCTGGGCATCCGCAAGCGCATGACCTGTTCCGACGGCACGGTTGTGGCGCGAGCGCAGCGCGACTGGAAACGCAAGCGCAGGCTGCAGCGCTCGGTCTCGCGCGGCCAGAAGGGTTCGGCAACGAGACGCAAGCGTGTCGCGGCGTTGCAACGGTTCGATCGCAAGCAGTACATCTGCGAGCGGAACGCCTGTCACAGAGCAACGAGCGGGATCATCCGCCAGCACGGACTGATCGCGGTCGAGGCTCTGAAGGTCACGAACATGACGCGCTCTGCCAGAGGAACGGCGGATCGGCCCGGCTCGAACGTCAAGGCCAAGGCCGGACTCAACAGGGAGGTATTGGCACAAAATTGGTCGCTTCTACGATCGCAGCTCCGCTACAAGGCAGCATGGGCCGGTCGGGAGTATGTGGAAGTGGACCCGAAGCACACGTCACAGGATTGTAGCCGGTGCGGCGCGCGGAACGATCCGGGCCGCAGTGAGACGTACCGCTGCAGGGCCTGTGGCCTAGTGGCAGATCGCGACGTCAATGCCGCGACCAACATCTTGGCGGCCGGGGTTATTGCCGCCGGAGCGTCAACGTGGGTCGTCAGGCCGTGCATTGCTCCAGAACCGTATGCGAGGGTTGCCTGAATAGGCACTTTCGGATATAAGCCCCCATCGAACACGTATAATCTGGTTGGAGGCTCAGTGGCGCTACGGGCGTTCAAACGCGATTTGCGGCTCTTTCGCATCGCGGGCCTGTCTTGCTGCGGTCTGCTGGGGTTTCTGCCGGCCACCGCTTCGAAGCCCCCTTCGGCCGACGTGGCGATCAATCGGCCGGACGTGGCGCTTGCGTTTCCGCTGAGCGTTCGTGCCGGCCATGCTGCTGACGTCACCTTCCGAGGGAACTACTTGGACGAAGTGCAGGGCATTCGCTGCGACTGCGCGGATCTGAAAGCCACCATCCTGTCTGGCAACCCGCTGGAGATCAAGGCGAGGATCGAATCCGGCGCCTCCGCTACTCCCGGTCCTCGGTTCCTGGTCGTGGAGACCCCTAAGGGGCCCTCGAACCGGATCCTGTTCCGCGTGACGGACTGGCCCAGCATCCTGGAGAGCGAGCCGAACGACAGCTTCGGAGAGGCCCAGTCCGTTCCGACACCGGTAATGGTCGAAGGCAAGATCGAGACCGTCCACGACTCAGATATGTTCCGGTTTCGTGCAAGCGCGGGGGAGCGGCTCGCGTTCAACGTTCTCACGGGGCGCAGTAAGGTGCGCGGCCACGTGGTCGCAATCCTGATGACAGCCTCCGGCCGCGTCCTGTCCCGAAATCTCTCCTACTTCGGCACAGACCCCTACCTGGACTACACCTTCGCGGAGAACGGAGACTACATCCTTACCGTCATTCCCAGACGCTTCTCGGATTTCTACACGATCCTCTTCGACGACACTAAGATCAATTGGCAATACGAGCTCGCGATCGGGCGCAGCCCAATCCTGTGGTCCGTGTTCCCCATGGGCGGCAAGCGTGGGGCCACGGTCGAAGTCGAACTCCGGGCCGACTTTCTTTCCCCCGAGGCGGAACCCCAATTCAGCACCAGCAAGTTGAGTGCCTCCATGGAGCCGCTTCCCGATCCCTGCGCCTGCCGTTACAAGCTCGCTGTCAACATCGCCGAAGACACTCCTCTGGGGACCCACTACCTGAGCTTCCCAGACCCGTCTGGGACCTTGATGCCAATGGCATTCTCGGTTGGGGACACGCCGGAGTCAGTCGAGCAGGAACCGAACGACGGCCTCCACGAAGGCCAGCGGATCTCCTTGCCTCTCGTCCTGAACGGACGGATCGACCGCCCAGGCGATATCGACGGTATTCTCTTCACGGTGAATCAGTACGACGAACTGGCATTCGAAGTGGACGCCAAGGGCCTCGGCTCGCACATTACGGACCCGAACTTGACCTTGGTCCGTCCCGACGGCGAGCTGATCGATCGCGGCGACGACCGCTGCACGGACTGCGGCCAGTACTTCAATGCCGTGCGCAGGAAAGAGAAGCTGGATTCGAAGTTCTGGCACTATTTCCAGACCGGGAATCCGAACGACGCCGACGCGGCAGGGGACTATGTCCTGCAGCTCCGGGACAATTCCAAGCGTGGTGGCCCGGACCACGCCTATCGCCTGAAGGTGCGCAAGAGGGTGCCGGGATTCCGCATCGGAGTAGTCCAGGAAAGCGTCCGGGGACCGTTGGGAGGCGTAGCAAGGATTCCGGTCACGCTACGCTCCCAGGAAGGGTTCAAGGGCATGGTCGATGTCCGTGCGGACGGCTTGCCGCCCGGGATGGTCGCCGAATCGCTCCAATTGAGGACGGACGACCCGTCGGGCATTCTCGAGATTCGGCACGACGCGGATACGTCGCGCCCAGACGGGGCTACAGGATGGGCCCAGGCGCGCGTGCGGGTCTTCGGGACGGCGAAGATCGGCGACCGGGAAGTGACGCGTCCCGCCGACTTGCCGTCCTTCTACACCGAAGACGGTGCCGGGTACAACGAGGTTCCGCGAGGCGACGTGCTAGTCTCGTTCGTCCAGCCAGCAAGCTTCGCGCTGAACATCGAGGAGCCTTTCCGGGGCTTCCGGATGGATCTCGCCAAGGGAGGAAGAGTTCAGATCCCTGTGTCCGTGGCCCGGGCCGAAGGGTTCGAGGAGGTCCTAGAATTTCAGGCTGTGGAGTTTCCGCCCGGACTGCGGCTCGAAGCTGGCCCGGAAGACCACGGCCAGGTGAGCGTGGCCTTGATCGGAGACCGCTCGATTCTCGAGTCGCGGGCCCACCGAATCGCGCTGCGGGCGACCGCGACCGGAGGCGAGACCGCTGTGACCGAAGTGACACGCGGGTTCACCGTGCAGGTCAACTAGGGTGTCAGGCAAGGTAGAGGCGACGATGCATCTTGCTGCAATGCATTCGCGCCGCCGCCACGGAGGCGAATCTCTGCCTTCGTTCAAGCGCAGCATGGCGATTGTCCTGGGCATGGTAACTGCCGCGATCCTCCTGCAGGCATCGAGTCCGAATGCGTTCGAACCCGAGCGACTGATCATCGAGCCGGACGTGGCGTTCATTCGCGGAGTCGGAGGCACCCACACGTTACTGTTCACCGCAATCGACTCGGAGGGCTCGCGACGCGACGTAACTCCCGGTATCCAAGTGACTGTCGATGTACCCGATGTGGTTCGAGAGATCTCCCCGGGGACGTTCGAAGCGCGGAAGTTCGGCTTCGCCAAGCTGCGCGCCGTCTATCAGGACCTGCGGGCCGAGGCGGCCGTCATCGTCCAGCCGAGACGGACGTCGCGGGTTGACTTCGCCACGGAAGTGGCGCCAATATTTTCCCAGCGCGGCTGCAACAACACGAACTGCCACGGGGCGCTCAACGGCCAGAGCGGATTCAAGCTCTCGCTCTTCGGCTACGACCCGGACGCCGACTTCGAGGCTATCGTGCACCACTCCGACGGACGCCGGATCGACCGGGACCGGCCCGACAAGAGCCTGCTGCTGATGAAGCCTACGTTCGAGATCTCTCACGGAGGCGGACACCTGATCCAGCGTGAGAGCTTCGACTACCAAACGTTGGTCGATTGGATCCGCGACGGTGCCCCGAAGCATACGGGAAACGTGGCCCGCCTCCAGCGGATCGACGTGTATCCGACCGAATTCACGGTGCTGGAGGGCCCAGGCTCTACCCAGCAGATCGTCGTCGTCGGCCACTACAGCGACGGCAGCCAACAAGATCTGACGCAAAGGGTTCGCTACTCGACGGAGAAGAATGAAGTTCTTGAGGTCTCCCTGGAGGGAAAGGTCACCGCCAGGTCGGCAGGGGAAGGGACTGTGCTGGTGCGCACGCTGGGGCATGTCCAAGCGCTGCGGATAGGCGTGGCTGCAGCGGGACCGTCGGACAGCCAGCCCCTTGAGCCGGCGAATTTCATCGATGAGCTGGTATTCGACAAGCTCGGCCAGCTCAATGTCCCGCACTCGCAGCTGTCGACGGATGCGGAATTCATCCGACGCGTCTACCTGGACACGATCGGCATCGTGCCCACGGCGGCGGAAACGCGCCGCTTCTTGGCCGATCCCTCCGATGATCGCCGGGCAAGGCTGGTGGACGAACTGCTTCGGCGGCCCGAATACGCGGAATTCTGGGCAGTCAAGTGGGGGGACTTGTTCGCCAACTCGGTTCTCACTTCGAGTGACGGCACGGCATACCTGCAGGACTGGCTTCGCCGGGCCTTCGAAGAAAACACGCCGTACGACGAATTCGTCACGCGGATCCTGACTTCGACTGGAAGCACTTGGGAGGTGGGTGCCGTCAATTTCTTCTCGCGCTCGATCGAAGATGTCACGACACTGGCTTCCCAGGCATTCCTTGGCCTCGGCATCGAGTGCGCCCGCTGCCACGACCACCCGTCCGTGCGATGGACGCGCGAGGACTTTCTGTCGATGGCGGCGTTTTTCTCCCAGCTGGCAGTGAAGGGCCGCCGGCCGCCGCCGGTCGAATCAATTCGATACATCGAGTACGACAAGGAATTCCGCCACCCGGAAACCAAGCAGGTCGTGCGCCCGCGGTTCCTGGATGGCTCGGAGCCGCTGATCCGGCCGCTGGAAGACCGGCGGGCCGTGCTGGCCCGATGGATGACGTCCAACGACAATCCGTGGTTCGCGCACGCCACAGTTAACCGCTTTTGGAACCAGTTCATGGGACGTCCTCTGGTCGATCCGGTGGACGACTTCCGGGCAAGCAACCCGGCGACGAACGAAGCGTTGCTTGACCGGCTGGCCCAAGACTTCGTCGAGCACGGGTACGATCTTCACCACTTGATTCGGATGATCGCTAATTCGAAGACCTACCAGCTCTCTTCCGCCCCCGAACCGGGCAACCGGGACGACGAAGTCAATTACTCGCGTTACTACCTAAAGCGGCTCACTGCGGAGCAGTTGATCGATTCGATCGTCCAGATCACCGGCGTTCCGCAGGACTACCTCGGATACTATCCGGGGGTCCGTGCGGTGGACCTAGCCGACCCGGGAGTGCCCTCGGCGTTTCTGGATATGTTCGACCGGCCCAAGAGAGATGCCGCGAAATGCGAGAGGAACGAGAGCGTTTCATTGCGCCAAGCAATGCATCTGCTGGTCGGGGACACCGTGAACGAGAAAATCCGAACGAGCGCGGAGAAAGGGGAGCTGGCGAGCTTGCTTCGAGACGGCAAGTCTGACAACGAGATTGTCGAACACCTCTACTTGGCTGCCCTGTCCCGCCTCCCTGAGCCCAACGAGCGGGACGACTGCCAGACCGTGATCTCCCGTGCCAAGGACCGGTCGACCGGGTTGCAGAACGTCCTGTGGGCACTAGTGAGCACGAATGAGTTCCTATACAATCACTAACGGTCAGGAGGAACGCTTGTGGTCGACCGGGATGCCCGATCCAGCAAATCCCGTACCACGCTGATCCACTGAACCACCATGCGAGGACGAGGCTACTACGGCGTCACGCCCCCAGGCATTTGGGGGCGCCGGGAGTTCTTGCGCATGGGTTCGCTGAGCGCGCTCGGCCTCGGGCTTGGCGACTACCTCCGTCTTGGCGCGTCGCAGGCCGAGCGCGTGCTCGACCGGGCATGCATCATGATCGTCCTGGATGGGGGCCCGCCGCAGCACGAGACATTCGACATGAAGCCGGAGGCTCCCTCAGACGTTGCAGGCTTGTTCAAGCCGATCCCCACGAATGTTCCTGGAATCCAGATCTGCGAGCACCTGCCGCAGATCGCCCGCCAAGCCGACAAGTTCGCCATCCTACGCTCGGTCTACGGCGACACGGCGATCCACTTCACCGGCGTCTACTACCTGATGACGGGCTTCATGCCGCTCCAGTCGGTGGACTTTCCGAGCCGCGGGGCGGTCGTCGCCAACGAACTGGGGCCCCGCAACGGCTTGCCGCCATACGTGCTCAACGCCACCTTGGACCACGCGGCAGGACCGGGGTTCCTTGGCAGTGCGTATTCTCCGTTCTGGGTGCGGAGCGACCCAAGCTCCCCGGACTTTCGAATCGATGATGTCGAGATCCCGTTGGACATGGACTGGAGCGAGATCTCGGACCGCCGGTGGCTGGTTAAGAGGCTCGATGCGAGATTCAAGGAGCGCGACACCAAGGGGCTGTTCGCGGACCGGGAGCGGTTCTTCCAGGAAGCCGAGAGCATCATCCGCTCGCCCGCTGTCAAGTACGCGTTTGACATCGCCAGCGAGCCGGAGCCATTGCGCAACCGCTATGGCCGAACGCCGATCGGGCAGGGATGCTTGCTGGCTCGCCGGCTGGTCGAGGGTGGTGTCCGGTTTGTGACCATCAACGCGGCCAGGGCAATCTGGGATACGCACTCCGACAACTTCAATCGCTGCGAAATGGTCCTTCTGCCCGAGTTTGACGCAGCATTTGCGACCCTAATTGACGACCTGCACCAGCGGGGATTGCTGGAATCGACGCTCGTCGTCGTTTCTGGCGAGTTCGGGCGGACCCCGAAGGTCAATCCAAATGCGGGGCGCGATCACTGGCCGCAGGTGTTCTCGGTGGTACTTGCAGGCGCGGGCATCCAGGGGGGACAGGTTTACGGCTCGTCAGACGCTGTTGGCGGAGAGCCCAAAGACAATCCCGTTTCGATGGAAGACCTGACAGCAACGATCTACGACCGCCTCGGCATCGACCCCGACAAGGAGTACCACACTCCGACGAACCGACCCGTCCGACTGGCGAATCGAGGCAAGCCCATCCGGGCACCGCTTGTGTAAGCGCCAAATACGGCTCTCGAGTCGGGAATGCCCAGTTCGGGACTCGGCGGGTTTACCAGCAAGAAGCGCGAGACGCACCCGGAAATGACCGCGGGCTTGCCGTCGAGACCGTGGCTCGACGAAACCGTCGCGGAAGGCGAGTCGCGGAAGCTCGCAGCGGAGCATTCCGAGAAACTCAGGAGCCTTGTGCAAGGCACGGTTTGGGACGTGGACTCGTTGGGGACCATGTATCCGATGGCCGTGGGCCGGCCGTTGGAGCCAATCATCGAACAGCGCCAGAAGCCACCGACCGTTTCGTGAACACATCGAGCGCTCTGCTACCGTATCTGCAATTCTGACTCGCGCGAGCGCAACTGCGAAAGCGATCAAGCGGCAGTCGTCCAACATCGTGTTCATCCCGGCAGAGGCCCGAGGCCAGAGCAATCTGGGTTGTTGCGCGCCAAGGGTCAAGAGACCGCAATATGGCCAAGCTCGACATCTAGGCATGCGTCCGGTTGGAACTGTTGCGGCTCCGCCTGACTGTCTCGCCTCGCTTGTGAGGGGCTGCCGGAATCCGTTGACAGGGGGAGACCGATGAAGCCCCAAGTGCTGCTCGATGGCGGCGCATTCTTGGAAGGCCCGCGCTGGCGGGACGACAGGCTGTGGTTCTCCGACATGCACGGCGGCCAGATCATGACCGTGGACATGGACGGCAACGCTAAGGGGATCGCCAGCGTGCCCCAGCGGCCGTCCGGCCTGGGCTGGCTGCCCGACGGCCGCATGCTGGCTGTGTCGATGAGCGATCGCAAGGTGCTGCGCATGGAGTCGAGCGGGTTTGTGGAACATGCGGACCTGAGCGGATTGGCACCGTGCGAATGCAACGACATGGTGGTCGACCGCCAAGGCCGCGCCTACGTCGGGCACTTCGGCTTCGACCACTTCTCCCACGCTGGCTTCCAGCCCGCAAGCCTGATCGCCGTCGAGACTGACGGATCCGCTCGGGTAGTCGCCGAGGATCTGATGTTTCCGAACGGCACGGTCATTTCCGACGACGGCCGCACGCTCATCGTGGGCGAGAGCTACGGCCGTCGCTTGACGGCCTTCGATATTGAGCGCGACGGCTCCCTCTCGAACCGACGCGTCTGGGCCGATATCGGCATGGCTCCCGATGGCATCTGCCTAGACGCGGAAGGGTGCGTCTGGGTCGCCTCGCCGACCGAACGGGCTTTGGTGCGCGTGCGCCAAGGAGGAAGCATCGCGCGCCGCATCGAAGTCGGCCGCAAGGCAATCGCCTGCATGCTCGGCGGCCCCGACCGCCGGACTTTGTTCGCACTCACATCCGAAACGACCCAACCCGGCCGGGCTCTGGAACTGCGCAGCGCCCGTGTCGAGACCATTGCTGTCGATGTTCCCGGAGCGGGCCTGCCTTGACCGAAACGCCGCGACGGACGGCACGAAACCACCGATGCCAGTGAGCCTTGCGGGAGCCTACCGCCTCGTGGCATGCGAAATCGTATGGGCAGACGGACGGGTGGAACTCCCGTATGGCACGGATCCGGAGGGCCTGCTGGTTTACACCTCGAACGGGTACGTCACGGGGCACCTGATGCGCCGTGACGTGACCAAGTTCCGTACCGGCGCGCGCCAGGCGTCCGCTGAACAGGCCAAGGAAGCCTTCTTGGGATACCTAGGCTACTACGGGACCTACGCGGTGGACGAGCAAAGCGGCACGGTGACGCACCGCGTTCTGGGGAGCTGGCATCCGAACTGGGTTGGCACCGACCAAGTCCGGCACTTCCGCTTGGAAGGAGCAACGCTGACGATCGAGACGCCGCCGATCGAGTCCGGGAGCGCTTCGTACCGCACGCGCCTTGTTTGGAGACGCTCGGAAACCGCGTAGGAGGCTGCCCCGGGCTGCTGTCTATACTGGTTTTGGCCTTGACGATCCGGACGGATCGCAGCTTCGGCAGCCTCGTCGCGCAAGGCATTACACATAGCAATGAAGATCACGTCTTTTCAGACCCAAGTGGCCTGCCCGTCGGCGGGCGCCGACCCGGCCATCGAGCCTATCGCCGCGCAAATGGCGAACTTCGTAACGCTCGAGCTGAGGACCGATGACGGCTTGACCGGAATCGGCTATTGCGGCTTCGTCCGGGTTGAGATGCTCAAGGCTCTTCAAGCGACCGTGGACGCTCTGGCGGGATGGACGCTGGGTGCCGATCCGTACGCGGTAGAGGCCGTCAGCTCGAAACTGATGATGATGGGCGGCCTGGGCGCACCGGCGGGGATGGTAACCTCTGCTGCCGCCGCGATCGACGTGGCGCTGTGGGACATCAAGGGCAAGGCTGCAGGCCAGCCATTGTTCCGCCTTCTGGGCGGCGAGTCCAACCGTGTCCCGACTTACGCCAGCGGCTATCTCTGGCGCAACTACAGCGGCGATCAGCTAGCCGATACGGCGGCCGAACTCATCGAGAAGGGCTTCCGAGCGATGAAATTCCGCATGGGAGACGAGCCGAGCCTTGAGAACGAAATCGACCGAATGGACGCGCTAATGTCGGCGGTCAATGACGATACCGACGTGATGGTGGACATCAACCAAGGCTGGACCGTCGAGCTCGCGCTCGTAGCAGGCAAGGCGATGGAAGCCTACGAGCTGACTTGGCTTGAGGATCCTATTCACCATCAGGACTATAGCGGCCTGGCACACCTCGCAGACAAGCTTTCTCTCCCCATCGCGACGGGCGAATACCACTACGGGATTCCTCCATTCGGCGAACTGCTGGAGCGCCGGGCAGTGGACATCGTGATGGTCGACCTGCTTCGCGCGGGGGGCATCACGCATTGGATGAAGGCGGCACACGCCGCGGAAGCCTTCAACAAGCCGGTGGTGAGCCATCTGGCGCCGGAAATCCTAGGCCACTGCGTCGAGGCCGCTCCCAACGGCACGATTGCCGAACACATGCCTTGGGCGTTTCCCCTGTTCCAAGAGGTGCCGCAAGTCTCCGCCGAGGACGGGACACTCGTCTTGTCGGAAGAGCCTGGGCTGGGACTACTGTTCGATCAAGACGCTATCGACCGGATGCAGCCTGAATGACGAAATCTTGTCACGACGCTCGCAGGGAGTCCTCGAGTGCGGGCAGGGACGGTCGGCCCAGACCCGGCAGGCGACCGCCGCTGTCCGTGGGCCACTGTCCGAGAGCGACCGCCGCGGCCTTGGTCTTCGCCGCCGCTATCGCGGCTCAACAGCCGACAGAAGAAGTCAAGCCAGAGCCCGACACCGATTCGGGAACCGAACAGTCAGAGGCAGCCGCAGGGCGCACGGCGTTGAACCTGCTGGGCGAAGTGGATTCCGGCGGGGGCGAAGGTCGGCGGAACGAGAACGTCCGAATCACGTTGATCGACAACAACGTCCTCCGCGAGCTCACCACTCGGATGGGCACCACTGCTATCGTCCCGACCGACGTGCGCATCGATCAGCGCTACTTCGCCGCCGAGTTCGGCCAGCCACCGAGGCGGTTGCGACAGGCGGTGTTGGCACCGGTTGCGCAGGCCCACGGCACTCTTCGCTGGATGCACCAGAACAGCGTCACGAGCGCGCGCTCGTTCTTCCAGGCCGGCGGCGTTCGACCGGCCCACGACAACTCGTACGGGTTCACGGTCGGCCTGCCAGCCTGGAGCGGCGCGTCGCTCATGCTTGACGGCAGCCAAGTGCGCTCCCGCGGCAACGTAAACGGCAACGTGCTCGTGCCAGCAACGGACGAGCGCACGCCGCTAGCGACGGACCCGGCGCGCCGCGCGTATGTCCAGCGCCTGCTGGACGCCTACCCCAACGAACTGCCGAACCGAACCGACATCAACCCGCGCGCGCTGAACACGAACGATATCCAAGCCATCAACAACGACCGCGGCTCGGTGCGTCTGCGCCAAGCCATCCGCGAGAACGACGAGTTGGTCCTCAATTACAGCCACACCGGACAGAAGGTTGACGCATTCCAACTGGTGGGCGGCCAGAACCCCGACACCACCACCAAGAACCATGTCGCCGCGGCAACATGGAACCGAACTTGGTCGCCAGCGACGACCACCAGCCTGACGGCAGCGTACGAGCGGGTCGCCAGCCTGCTCGTTCCCGAGGAATCCTCGGTGGGGCCGCTCGTGCTGACCGGATTCGTGGTCGAGTTCCTCGGACCCAGCTCGAACATACCCATCGACCGGGCCCTGAACCGCTTCACCTACGCCGCGAGGGCCGAGCACCTCGCTGGAAATCACAAATGGACGATCGGAGCAGAGCTGACCCGCAGGCAAGTCAACGGATCGGAAGCTGAGAGCCACCGCGGGCTGTTCTTCTTCCGCAACGACTTCGGGCGAGACGCAATCACCAACATCCGCCTGGGCACGCCGAGCGTGTACCGCGTCGCCGTCGGCAGCATCCATCGCGGATTCCGCAATTGGGCCATGCAGTACTACGTCGGCGACGAATGGAAGGCCGCCAAGGCGCTGACGTTCAACATCGGGCTGCGCTTCGAGCCCGTCTCCGCGCCAGCTGAGGTGCAAGGCTTGACCGAAATCCCGTACGACTGCGACTGCAACAACTTTGCGCCGAGGTTCGGCTTCGCCTATGACCTAGGCCGCCACGCCGGGGTGTTGCGGGGATCCTACGGGATCCACTACGGCCAGATCTTCGACGTCACGTACGGGCAGTCGCGCTTCAGTCCGCCTCAGAACCTCAACATCGCGGTCCAAGTCCCAGACTTGGTAGAGCCCCTGAATCGACTCAAGCCCTCCGATCTCAACCCCAACGCACGGTCAACCGTTTTCCAGATGGACCCCGAGCTGGCCACCCCGTACTCGCACCAATACGGACTGGACTGGCAGATTCCGCTCGGCGGGGACTGGACCCTGAGCCTGGGGTACGTGGGCAGCCGGACACACAAGCTGCTGACGCTGTGGTACACCAATCGCGCCCAGCCGGTGCCCGGCATCCCCCAGACCACGCGCACCGTCAACCAACGAAGACCCGACGCCCGCTTCTTTGACAACCGGTTGGGCCTCAATGGCTCGAGAGCGTATTTCGACGCGGGAAAGGCCACGCTCCGCATCCCCTCTTGGAAAGGTCTCTCCTTGGACGCCTCGTATTGGTGGAGCAAGGCGATCGACCTCGGGAACGACTTCTCCAATACCGCGTCAGGGCGCTCCGGCAGGCTGGGGCGCAGCCAGTCGGAATTCAATTCGCACGCCGAATTGCGGGCAGTGAGCTCGTTCGATCAGCCCCACGCCATGCTCGTCCAATTGCAGTGGCGTGCACCGACCCCGCCGGGTGCGCTGCAAGCCGCGCTTGGCGGCTGGCAGCTGAGCGCTGTGGTGCTGGGCAAGTCAGGCACTCCGTTCGACGTAATCTCCGGCTCGGACGGAGAGGGTTTCGGGAACGTCGATGGCTCGCCCAGCGACCGTCCGAACCTAGTGGATCCAGCCGTCCTGGGTCGCTCGGCGGACGATCCAGACACGTCTGCCGGGCAATTGCCAAAATCGGCGTTCGAGTTCATCCAGCCGCACGACACGGCAGGCAACCTAGGGCGCAACGTATTCCGGAAGGACGGAATCTTCAACATCAACCTCGCCGCTTCCAAGGAATGGGCCCTCCCCGGCGACACTAGCCTCCTATTTCGGGCTGAGAGCCTGAACCTGTTTAACCACCCGCAATTCGCCGAGCCGGGACGGGAGCTGACCTCGCCAAATTTCGGCCAGATCACCAATACTCTCAACGACGGAAGGGCCTTCAAGTTCAGCTTGGAACTGTCCTTCTAAGGGGTGCCCGGACGGGCCCTCCGGCCAAAGTGGGGCGGCGCGAGTCGCGCTAGCGCCCGGACATACACTTGCGGCAGAACCCTTGCCCTGACTCAAGTGTGTTCAGGAGGCGGCAGTCTTGTAGCGATATGAGATATACTTGTTCTATTGGCGATACGGAATATCCGGCATGCAGGCTTGCGCCGGCTGTTCGAACACGGAGACAGGTCCAAGCTGCATCCGGCGCACGTGAACCGGATCCGGGATATCCTGTTGGCCTTGGACGGAGCAGACGCCCTAGGCGAGTTGTCCGAGCCTTTCTACCGGCTGCATCCGCTGAAGGGGGATCGCAAGGGCCAGTGGGCCGTGGCAGTCTCGCGAATGTGGCGGATCGTGTTCCGCGTCGAGGGCAACGACGTGCTGGATGTTGACCTGATGGACTATCACTAGGGGGGCATCATGAGCGAGAACAAGGACAGCGTAGGATACGACGCTTGGCTGCGACGTCACCCGTCGCATCCGGGACGGCATATCTACCACGGCTGCATGGAGGATCCGCTGGGAGAGAGCAGCCTGACTGTCAGCGAGACGGCGCACAAGCTCGGCGTGTCGCGGGTAGCGCTCTCGCGCGTGCTCAACGGGCGGGCGGGCATCTCGGTGTCGCTGGCCCTGAAGCTGGAAGCGGCAGGCTGGGGCACGGCCGATGTGTGGCTGCGGCGGCAAGCCCAGTACGATCTGGCACGGGAGCGGAACCGCCTAGGACAATGGCCCGGCGGGGCAGCCGGCCCCGAGGATGCCGAGATCGCGGCCGAGGCCGCCTGAGGGAATTCCGCACTCCTCTTCCGAGCGGGCCGACGTGAGGAGTTCCTACAACCAGTCCATCATGCATCCGCTGCGCCAGCTGGCGGCGGAGAAGCATTCCCATCGGGCCGGGTGACGAAGTCCTGGGGCGGGCTTCTGCGCCCGTGCGGACGATGGTCCATGTGACGCAAGCAGAGAGCACGCCTCAGCGATTCTCGGATCTACGCCTGCGTCGAATATGACCAAGCGCTAGGGGCCGCGATAGCATGGGGAGGGCTATGCGACTCTGCACGTTCGAATACTCCGGAGCGACCGAGGCAGGCATTCTCAAGGACGGCAAGGTCCTTCCGATCAGCCAACTCAACAGCAAACGAGGGGCTAATTTCCCCCTAGCGCTGCTGCCATTGATCCGGTCCGACGAGGCACCAGCCCTGAGTGCCTTGGCACAAGGCGTGGAAGCGGAGATCCCGCTGGAGGACGTCCGCCTGCGCATCCCCTATGCGAATCCCGGCAAGGTATGGTGTATCGGCCTCAACTACCGCTCCCACGCCGAGGATCTGAGCGAAGTCCAGCCGGAGGAGCCCGGCAGCTTCATGAAGCCGTCGTCATCGTTCTTCGAGCCCGGTGGCGCGATCGAGCTTCCGCCCGAGGATCTGACCTCCGATGTGGACGCCGAGGGCGAGCTGGCATTGGTGTTCGGCAAGCGCTGCCGGGACGTGCCCCTCGAAGAGGTACCTAGCGTGCTCTTCGGCTATACCACGACGCTGGACATGACCGCGCTCGACATCTTGGCCCGCAACACCCGCTATCTGCAGCGCTCCAAGAGCTTCGACACGTTCTTTTCCTTCGGGCCGGTCATTGTCACTGCGGACGAGATCGACGACGTCGACGCGCTTGAGGTCCAGACCATCCACAATTCCGCGGTGTTCTCGCGAGACTTCGTGTCCAACATGCGGCACCGTCCATTCAAGCTCGCGGCGTTCCACTCCCGCGTGATGACGTTCGAACCGGGAGACATTCTCTCCACGGGTTGCCCGAAGGGCGCGCGGATCAAGCCCGGCGACACCGTGGAGGCCCGCATCGATGGAGTGGGGCAACTGCGCGCACGGGTCACTCGGCGCCAAGCGGCGGGCTAGCCTCGGCCAGAGGCGGACTCAGTCCGCAAGGGGCCGAACGCTGACCTCGCGGAAGCGCACGATCGACCTTTGGTCGTGGTTCTGCAGGCCGATGTAGCCCGAGTCCGGGCGCGGGCCCCGCTGGGGCTCGAACCACCTCTTGCGCTCCGGCACTTCCTGAGTGCCGTCGAACTCGTTGACCACCCGGCCGTTGACCGAGACCCGCGTAACCTGCCCGTCGAGCGTGATCTCCATCGTGTTCCACCCATCCTCGCTTGCCGGGAACTCGGCCGCCGGAGAGAGTGAGTAGATGGAACCGGTGCGGTGAAACTCGTCGGCTCCGTCTTCGATCTGCACCTCGTAGCCCTTATGCACCGCGAACCACGGATCATGGGGCTTCTCGGGCGCGCGGATGAAGACTCCGGCGTTCGACTTGGGCGCGTCCGGCCTATAGACAACGCGCAGCACGGCATTGCCGATCTGCTTGCCGTCGTAGACCAACAGTCCCATTCCGCCCGATGTGGTTAGCGCGCCGTCTTCGACCGTGAACTCTCCCCGTCCGACGTGCCGCCATCCCGTGAGGTCGGTGCCGTTGAATAGCTGCTCGGCTGGTGGTTCAGGCGTGCCGCACGCGATGCACAATGCCAAGGCAAGCGTTGCGAAAGTCGATCTCAGCATGGCACTAGGATACCGAGGCCTGTCGCCCACGGCATCATTGATCTTCCCGGCGCATGGACGGCGCTTGGGACGGATCGCACTGGGCGGGTCAACTGCTGGGCTTTCCGCCCTCCCGAATCCCTCCAACCTCTCTGGGCTATTTAGGCTTTGATCGCTTCGATCTGCTTTGTTGCGATCCCAACGGGACGGTCTATCGGAATGCCGGCGCAAACAAGCAATGTGGTCAGCAGATCCCCTTGGTTCCCCGTGGTGTCCGGCAGGAAGCGTCCCGTGTTGATTGAACCGCCCCCTTGTCCAGCGAGAACGAACGGGAGATTTTCGCGCGTATGCTGATTGCCATCCTCTAGGCCGGATCCCCACATCATGATGCAGTTGTCAAGCAACGTGCCGTCGGCTTCGCGCAGGCTGTGCATCTTCTTGACCATGTAGGCGAATTGCGCGATGTTGAATTTGGTGATCTTTGCGACCTTCTCGACCATCTTCGGATCATTCCCGTGATGGGTTTGCGAGTGATGCTGATCGTTGAACCCGAGCTCTGGATAAGACGCGCCGTTGGGTCTGGAGCCAATGTAGGTGCAGACGCGAGTTGTGTCGGTCTGAAACGCCAGCACGTTCAGGTCACACATCACCTGCATGTACTCGCTTCGCTTGTCTCCTTCCGGAATCTTGATCTCGATGGGCGGCGAATCGGTGGCGTCACGTTTGCTCGCGCGGACGCCGGCCTTTTCCAGGGCCGCCTCTTTCTGGCGATACTCGATGGCGGCGATGCGTCGCTCCACGGAGCGGACGCTGTCCAAGTATTCATCCAGCTTGCGTTGGTCGGTTGCGGGCAACGTCTGCCGCAAGTCCCTCGCGCCGCCCAGCACGATATCCAACAGGCTTCGATCCAAGGTATTCACTTGCATCGCATCGCCGCTCGGATCCTGTTTGTGGAACAGGCGATTGAGCACGTTGCGTGGATTGGTCTCGGCAGGGACCACCTGAGTGGGCGAACGATAGCTGCAGTGCGAATAGTACCCCTCGTTCAGCCCCTCCTGGTTTTCCTTCCAGTTCTGGGGCATGGTGGCCAGTTCCAATGACGGCAGCGTGGTGAAGGCGCCCACGTGGTTGGCGGCTACCTGATCCGCCGAGATCGCGATGTTGATCTCGCCCCGCTTGTCGGCGGCCGGCAAAGTCGCTGTGAGCCAGGTCGACAGTTCGAGCGCGTGCGGCGCTCCGTTGAAGGGAGCGATCGGAACGCCGGAGATCCCCTTCATCGTCAGACACTGATCGAGGATGGGCCGCAGGGGTTCGAACGCCGGCGGCGGCGAAGAGAGAAAACTCTCCGCATCGGCAGGCCAGAACTGGTCCATGATCACGCCATGGGGCATGTACATGAATCCGAGGCGCACCGGCGGCTTGTACGCCTTCCCGGCGGCGGTGTCGGCCCAACCCATCGCGTCCATCAGCGGTAGGCCGAGTGAGACGCCCAACCCCTTCAGACAGGCCCTGCGGTCAATCAGCGCTCTTCTGTTCATCGGAACTCCTCTCTTCTAGGATTCGACGATGGGTAAAGGGATAACTGGCGACGACCGCGCTGACGAGCGCCTGCATGCGGTACCCGTCGCCGGCGATTTCATGCATCAGCTCATCCACCACGATTTCGTCGTAGCCCTCCAACCTTCGGCCTAAGGCGTACGCTAGCAGTTTCTCCACGAGATTGCGAGCAAGATCGCCGATTCGTCCGGCGATTATGGCGTTGAGCTCCTTAGGGCCCGAAAAACGTTCTCCTCCCGGAAGCTCGCCCGCTGCATCAATCACCTCGCCATTGTCGTCCCGGTCGCGCCATCGGCCGATGGCGTCGAAGTTCTCCAGGCCGAACCCAATCGGGTCGAGCATTTGATGACAGTTCGCGCAGACGGGGTTCGTGCGGTGTAGCTCGGTGCGCTCACGCAGCGATAGGTTGGCGACTGTTGCCTGGTCCTGCTCGTCCAGTGCCGGAACGTTGGGAGGAGTGGCGGGCACGTGCTCTCCGAGCACCTGTTCCAGCACCCACACGCCGCGCTTGACCGCGCTGGTGCGGTTGGGGAAGGAGGTCGCCGCGAGAACTCCGGGCATTCTCAAGACTCCCCCGCGATTGCCATCGCCCAGCTGGACCCTCCGCATCTCGGATCCCGTCACAGTCTCTTCCAAGCCGTAGATCGAAGCCAGCATCCCGTTGAGATAGGTGTAATCGGCATCGACGAAATCGACGACGCTCCTGTTTTCACGCACGATGCTGTCGAAAAACAGGCGGGCTTCGTCATACATCGCCTCGCGCATTCCGTCGGTCATCTGCGGAAACACCGCAGGATCAAAGACCTGGCTCTCCAAGCCGCCGACGCCAAGCCACTGTGCGCCAAACCCGTCAAATAGAGCGCGCGAGCGACGATCCAGCAGCAACCGTCTGACCTGCGCTTCGAGAATCTCTGGCTCATGCAGCGTCCCGCTATCGGCGAGGGCCGTCAGCTCGTCGTCGGGCATCGTGGCCCACAGCAAATAAGACAAACGCGAAGCGAGTTGATAGTCATCCAGCGGAACGATGCCCGTGCTCGACGCGACTGTTCCAGCCGGAGTAATGAAGAGAAACTGGGGAGAAACGAGGACGGCCTTGAGCATCAAGTGAAGCGACTGCTCGTAACCGAGGTCGCTCTGCATTCCCAACTCGAACGCTTCCACCAGTACATTTAGCTCCGTCTCGGCTGGAGGCCGGCGATAAGCCTTCCTCGCAAGGGATCGGGCGACTTCTCGCGCCGCTTCTCGGAAGCCTGTCTCCGGCGCAGCAGGTTCGCCGAATAGCCTCTTCTGGACTTCGGTGGGCGGGGCGTCTTCCGGTGCCACAATCCGATCCAACACCCGATCCGCGATCGCCAGATACTGCTCGAGCTGGAGAGGCGAAAGCGAATTGAGATACCCCTCACCGCTGACTTCATCGGGCAGTCCGTCGGCTATCGACGGCTCGACGCCGAAGAGATCATGCAGGGTGTTGCCATATTCGGCCTTGGTCAGCCGCCGGATGACGAAACGCCCGGGATCCTTTTCGCTGAGGTACTTGAGCTTTCCGATCCAATCTGCGAACATCCGCCGATCCGCATCGCTCGGCTGGGGCGCGCCTTCCGGCGGCATGTCATGCGCCTTCACCTTGGCGACCGCTCTCTTCCACTGATCGTGAAAGGCGGCGTGACCTGGGGCCTTGAGCGCCGGCGAAAAATTTACCCCCGCTTGCGTGGGCCGCCTGTTCTGGTGGCACTGGATGCAATAGTCCTTGATGAACGGCGTTACGCGATCGCTAAAGTACGCTTCGGAATCGGCGTTCAGCGCTTCATGGTCCGCGCCGCCGGTGTCGGCCCGCGCCTCGCAGGGCGAGACGAGACACAGGATCAGGGAAAAGCCCAAGAATACAGGAGCCTTCGAAACGCCCCGGATCAAGTTGCAAGGGGCCATGCTTCAACAGGGCCTCGGATGGCTACTCTCCGATTCGCAGAGTCGGATTGGCCATCTCTATGGTCTTGTCCGCCCTACCGTAGTACGGTATCGAGCATTTGCCGGGATGTCAATCTTGGCATCCCGACTCGGGTCGCGTTGTTAGCCTGTGAGTGTATGTCCGAACTCACTGCCCTCGCAGCGACGCGGCTTGCGCAACTCGTCAATGGCAGAGAGGTTACCGCCACCGAAGTGGTCGAAGCCCATCTCGAACGAGCGAACGACCTGAACCCGACGATCAACGCCATCACCGATCTCCAGGCGGGGAGCGCGCTGGAACAGGCATCCCAGGTGGATGAGGATGTACGTCGTGGCGGACCCCGATGTAGCCTCGCGGGCGTTCCTGTCACCATCAAGAGCTCGATTGCTGTCAAGGGGTTCCGCCAAGAGTGCGGAACTAGGCTGCGCCTGGGTGAGGTAGCCCAGGCTGACGCGCCGCTTGTCGCGGACCTTAAGCGTGAGGGAGCCATAGTCCTCGGCACCACGAACGTGCCCGAATTCCTGATGGCTTACGAGACGGACAACGGCATCTATGGCAGGACGAGATCCCCGCTGAATCTAGGCTTCACGCCCGGAGGCTCGAGCGGCGGTTGCTCGGCCGCGGTGGCGGGGCAGATCTCGGCTGGCAGCATCGGTAGTGATGCGGGCGGATCCGTGCGCGTGCCGGCGCACTTTTGCGGTCTCTACGGCTTCAAGCCCACTCCGGGCACGATTCCGCGCACTGGGCATTGGCCCGCAGTCGCGGGTCCTTCCGTATTGCTGGCAGGAGTCGGGCCACTCGCGCGGACTGCAACTGACCTTGCCGTGCTGACAGAGATAACGCGCAGCAATGGCTCGGACGACATCTCTTGCGTGCTGCAATTCGATCCGCCGTGGCATGACCCCAGTGTCATTCGGGTGGTCCGTGTCGGTTGGTTCGACCATGCTTGGGACACGCCCGTGACCGCGGAGACGCGCGCTGCTGTCGCAACCGCTGTTGCTGCCATGCGCGAGCGCGGCTTCCAGATGGAGCGCATCGATCCGGTCGGCCTAGAGAGGGCCCCCGGCGTTTGGCGACTGATGTTCGGCAAGTGCCTCAGAACGCTGATCGAGGGATCTGTGCCGCAGGGCTACCGCCTTCATCCGCTTGCCTACGAGGCCATGGCACCAGACGCCGAATTCGCTGAGACAACCTACGAGGAGCTGCTACAGGGATGGGTCGCACAAGACCAGCTGCGCAACAGGTTCCGGAAGTTGATGGACCGTTATACATTCCTGCTATGCCCGGTTGCGTCAATACCGGCATTCCGCCACGGCGAGCGCCGCTGGATGATCGACGGCGAACCGGTCACCTATCCGGGAGCCTTCGTCTACAGCCAGGTCTTCAACGTCCTTGGCGCCCCCGCGGCTACAATTCCGGTCAGCACCTCGAGCGAAGGCCTTCCGATCGGAGTGCAACTGGTGGGGCTACCCTACGACGACAGGTCGGTCATCACAGCAGTGGTGGAAGTGGCGGCGGCACTAGGGCAAGCCTGAAGAGAAGCTGGCCGCCACTCAAGCGCGGCCAAGGTAGCTGCCATCCGCGGTGTTGACGCGGATCGACTCGCCTTCCTTGATGAATTGCGGCACCTGCACAACCAGCCCCGTCTCAGTCTTGGCCGGCTTGGTGACGTTGGTCACGGTAGCACTCTTGATGGCCGGCTCGGTCTCGACGACTTCCAAATCGACGGCTGCGGGAAGGTCTAGGTTGAACGGCACGCCGTCCATGAACTGCACCCTTACCACCGTGTCGGGAATCATGTAGTTCACTTGGCTGCCAAGTTGCGCCGCCGAGAGTTCAATCTGCTCGTAGTTTTCGGTGTTCATCAGGTGATAGCTGCCACCATCGGCATACAGGTACTGCATCTCCTGCGACTCGAGCATGACCTTCGGCACAAAGTCTTCCGAGGCGAACTTCAATTCCACCATCGCGCCCGAGCGATGGTTGCGCATCTTCGCCTGGACGAAGCCCCGCTTGTTGCCCGGCGTCCTGTGTTCGGTCTTGTGGATGGTGCAGATGTCGCCGTTGTAGCGAATCACCATGCCCGGACGCAGTTGCGTGGCTTGTACGTTCAAGTCGTGTCCCCCTTGCGGCCGTACCGGTGACGCTCCGGCACCCTACCGTGCCATTGTATCGTTGGACCCGGCAGCCCCCGGAGCGCCGTTTTCCGAACCGAGCGCCTACTGCACCGATATCTCGAACGGTGCCATGTACATGGCGCCGTCGCTCAGTCTACTGGCGATACGTTCCAAATCCTCGGCAGCCCGGCTGGCGGCACGGAAGTTCCGCGGCACGAGCAGGCGAGCGGCCGCAGCCGAGAGATCGCCGGACATCAACGACTCCAGCATGGATCGCCGCTCGGGATAGGTGACGATCCTAACCGTCTCGTCGGGATCGATCTCGGCGATCTCCTTCACTCGCTCCACTGCATCCAAATAGCCGCCCAGTGAGTCTACGAGTCCGTTCCGCTCAGCTTGCGCGCCGATCCAGACCCGTCCTTCGGCCAACTCGGCTATTGACTCGGCATCATCGCCGCGGCCCTCGGCGACCCGATTGACAAAGGTCTCATAGATCGAGTCGACGTATCCGCGCAGCTTCTCCCGCTCGGCGCTGGTCATAGGACCGTAGTCCGATTCGATTGCGGTGAACTTCCCGCGGCTGAGGATCTCCTTCGTAATGCCGAGTTTGTTGTACAGGTCGCGCAGATTTAGCCGGATCGTGAAGACACCGATCGAGCCGGTGTACGTTCCCGGATAGGCCACGATCGGCACATCGGGCACTGCGGCTATGTAGTAGCCGCCTGAAGCAGCAACGTTCGCCATGGAAACGACCATTGGCTTCTCCTGTCCCAAACGGCGCACCGCGTGGAGCATTTGCTCCGATGCGATGGCGTCGCCGCCCGGCGAGTCGATGCGCAGGACCACCGCGTCGATGCTCTCGTCCTCGCGAATGGAATCGATTTGCGCTATGAAGTCGGCCGATGCGAGAGTGCCGGACGGACCCCCGAAAGGCGCCGGATTGGAGCGACCGCTATAGATCGTCCCCGAAGCATGCACCATCGCGATCTTCGGGCCACCAGAACGGCGGCTGGCCGACTCCCTGGCGTATGTCGAGATCGCGACGCGATCAATCTCCTCGACTTCGACGGCCTCGCTGAGTTCCTCGTAGAATTCGTCCTTGTACAGGACCGCATCGCTGAGGCCGTGCTCGCGAGCCTCCGCTGCCGCGAACGGCCCTTGGTCCATCACAGCCCGCCAGTGCGTCGCATCCTGGCCGCGCCCGTCGGCGATGCCTTCGAGCAACTGGCCGTAGAACTCGTCGAGCATCTCGTCCAGCACTTGGTGCCACTCCGGTGACATCTCTTCGCGCGAGTACGGCTCGCCAGCGCTCTTGTATCGGCCGGTGCGGATCACATCCGCTTCCACCCCCAGCTTGTCCAGCGCGCCCTTGAAGAACATGATCTCCAGGCGCAGTCCACTCAGCGAAAGGTAGCTCTCGGGCTGGATCACGACGCGATCGGCAATCGCAGCGATGTAGTAGTCCTCGCGGCCCGCCAATTCCAGAAACGCCCAGACCGGCTTGCCAGACTCCTTGAACGCTTCGATCGCCCAGCGCAGTTCCTGCGCCTTGGCCCAGCCCGCGTACGATCCATCGCACTGCAGGACCAAGGCCTTGATGCGGTCATCTTCGGCAGCCCGGCGAATCGCCCGGACCTGGTCGAAGAGAGTGGCTTTTCCCACGCTGTCGAAGGTCAGATAGTCGGGCAGATCCCAGTCGATGTACTCGGGGATGTCCCCGCTTAGCGCTACCACGACGGCCGAGTCCGGCCCAATCTCGGTGGCATCGCTCCGGGAGATCACCAGGGCTAGCAAGACCAAAAAGCCGAAGCCCGCCACGACTGCGAGCGCGATGCCGGCCAGCACACCCTTAACGAATTGACTCATTGCCGCCTCCGCATGGCTCATTGTACAAACGGCCTGCTTCGGGCATTCCCCGACCGTGCCCGCACGCGCAGCCGGCCACGGTGGTCACCGCGGCGCGCGCATCGGAGCTCCCGCTACCACTCGTTGTAGGGAGTGCCCGCCAGTGATGTCTTGTCCGAGCCGCTGCGCACATCGAAGAGGCCTGACTCGCCGGTCGGTCCGGTCTCGTTAATCAACTCCCAGGTTTCGCGAGAATTGGTGATCGGATCGATCGGAATTTCGCGCAGGTAGCCCTCGTCAACTAGGTCCGCGAGCGATTGGGGCGGCGTTTCCTTGTCGTATGTGTACTGGTCGATCACCGATCGGATAGTGAGCAAGTTCGAGCGAAGCACGCTTTCTCTCGCCCTGACGATCGCCGAAGAGTAGAACGGAACGGCGATCGACACGATCGTGACGATGATCGTCAGCACGACCATCATCTCCAAGAGAGTAAATCCCGCACGAGAGTCGGCGGGAGGAGCCGGTGCATCACCTACCATTCGCCGTACCTCGTGCCATCGAGCGCAATGCCCTGGCTCAGCGAGTAGACGTCAAACACGTTGCGGCCGCTCCAGCTCCGCCCCTCCGGACGGTCCGACACCGAGAGCAGCCCCCATTCGCTCCTCCCGGTCATCGGGTCCACTGGAATCGAGCGCAAGAAGCGGATGGCACGCGGCTCGTCGTCGTCCCGCGCCAGCGGATCCTCGGGCATGCTGCCAAATTCGCCTTGCTGGGAGCGATCGCTCCCGAACGCGCCGCCGCTGCCGATCTGGGACCCGGTCGGGCGTCGCGATCCGATCCCGCCCATGGGATTCGGACGGGTTCCGAGCGACCGCGAGGGTTCTAGGCCGATGCCGGGCATGCCCGAGTCCAGCCCGCCAGTCGGCAATCCGCCGGCCATCGGGCCCACTTCGACGCCTTCGACCAGTTCTTCCAAGCTCGTGGGATAGCCGTGGTTGTCGGGGTCTAGTTGGCCTAGCCTGCCTTTGTCCGCCATGTCCTTGTAGCGGTCGATAGCTACGCGGATCTCGGTCAGCGCCGAGCGCAGGCGGCGCTCCTTTTCTCTCTGGACCTTGACCCGCGCCACGGGCACCGCCATCGTGGAAAGGATCAGCATCAGGCTGAACGCGACGATCAGTTCGATCAGTGTGAGGCCGGCCTCGCTCGAGCTCGGCGCAAGCTGCCGCGCCACTCGTCGCGTCCAGCGCCCGGTCCCTCGCTGCGCGTCCATAGCCCCTATTCGACTGAGATCTCAGCTTCCAGCGGCTCCACATCCAAGGTCCGGTTGGATGCGTCGCGCGGCGCATTCGCGCTTACCCGGAGCTCTGCCGTGCCGGGTGCGAGCCCTTCGAACGTCAGCGTGACGAGCACGCCGTCGCCATCGGCGCCGCCTGCGCCGGGAAAACGCGAGATGTTGACAGCCGCCAGCCCGTTGGCGTGCCTGATACTGCGCGAGAAAATGATGTCGCTGGCATCATCGCCGGCGAGGAACGGCCCCTTTTCGATCCCTACCAGGCGCAACTTCTCGCGATCGTACTGAATGCGCAAGGGCATGCTGGCCAGTTCGACGGCATCCCCGACCAGCAAGGAGAGGGTCACCCGCTGGTCGACCGGAATCACTGCCATCTCCGGCTCCAAGCCCAGCCGTGGCCCCTGAGGGGCCGGCACCTCGGCGGAGACGGGATCTTCGGGACGACCGGGCTGGGGCTCGGGCGCATCGGGCGTAGGCGCGGCCTGCCCGGGGTCGTCAGGTGGCTGCGGCTCGGCCGGCTCCGGTTCAGGTTGGGGCGCGGCAGGGTCCGGTGTCGGCGCTTGCTCGGAGGGAGCTGCGACAGCGTCACCGGGACCCACCCCCAGCGCGGGCTGGCCGTTGCCCTGCTGCTCGTAGCGCAGCTCGAACTTCTGGTCCGTTCCGGAGGCGATCGTCCGCAAGTTGCTCTGTTCGATTCCCGGCATCCGCACGATATGAGGTATGAGAACCAGCAGGATCTCGCTCTCCGAGCGCTGCACGTCTTCATCGCTGAAGAGCTTGCCGATCACGGGAATCTCGCCGAGGAACGGCACGCCAGCCCTGGTCTTGAATATCTGTGACTGGTTCAGGCCGCCAATGACGCTGGCCTCCCCTTCCTGCACGCGGATATCGTGCTGGATCGTGCGCTGGCCGATGACAGGCTGCGAGATTCCCCCGATGTCAACGAAATCGCGCACATTGGAGATCTCGACTTCGACATGCATCGAGACGTCGCGGTTCGCATGGATCTTGGGAGTCAACGAGACGTTCACGCCGACATCGGTGTAGGTGAACTGGGTGTTCACCAATGGATTGATGCCCACGCCGCCGACTCCGGGCTGGAAGCTGCCGGTGGCGATCGGGATGCGGTCGCCGATGCGCAGGTCCGCCTGGTGGTTGTCAGCGGTGCGCACCCTTGGGGACTGCAGCAATTCCGTTTGCGAATTGCTGAATAGCGCCGTGAGCTGGAAGCCGGGCAACACGGTCGACCAACTACCCACGCCGACATCGCCGAAGCGATTCAGAGCGATCCCGCCAGCAGAATCGGCCCCGGTGTAGCCGATCGGGAACTGCAAGCCCTTGCCACCCGGCGAGGTCGGCGCGAGGCCGAGCGTGCGCTTGGTGGACTTGCTGGTCTCCAGCACCAGCACGTCGACAACCACCTCGGGCTTGGGCTTGTCCATGTCGTGGACGATCTTCTCGGCAATGGCGACCTTGGAACGGCTGCCGCGGATCACGAGAGCGTTCATGGAGGCCACTGTGAACAGTCGCCGCAGATCAGTCACTCCCCGGATCGCGGTCGACACCTCGGCGAGGTCCTGCTGGGTCGAGAGGTTCGTCAGGTAGACTGTCTTGATCACCTCGTCTTCGAATTCCCGCCGCTTGTTGGGGTTGTCGTTGGCCACCATCACCGTGTTGTGCGTGACGGTCTTCCAGAACGCTTTCGCGAGCAGGCCGACGTAGTCCAGAGCTTCCGGCAGGGTGGCATTGCGGATCTCGATCTCGACCTCGCTGTCGGAAAAGTCGGGGTCGAACAGCACGTTGATCCCGGCGAGCTTGCCGATGGTCTCGAAGACGACTTTCGATTGCTCCTTCAGCATCAGGTTGATCGGCTCGGTGGAGAGCGGCACGAGATCGGCAGGCGCGGTGATCGACCCGACCATTTGCGCCCGTTCGAACCGGGCCTCTTCAAGCGCGCTCTGCCCTACCGCCGGGGGCGCCTCCCCTGTTGCCGCAAGCGCATCCCGCTGCTCGATCAGCTCGATGGTCCTACGCCGCTCTTGCGCGGCGACGCTGGAGGCGGGGTCAATGGCGAACGCCCGCTCGAACTCGGTCAGTGCCTCTTCGAGCAGTCCCTGTTGGCGCAGGTCCAGACCCACGCTCACGTGAGCCTGTCCGGCCACGAAGCGCATCCGGCGCTCGGCCAGCGTAAAGCGGCTGTCGCGCGGCGACTCCTGGCTGGCCAGGCTGTACATTTCCAGCGCCTTGTCGAAATCGCCCGCCGCCTCCGCCGCGACGCCCCGGCTGTACAGGCCCCTTGCCTTGCGAGAAGCCGCGGCGGCCGCGTCGACCGACATGAGCGCCACGAGCAGCACCGCCACCGCGCCCAAGCGGCCCCGGCGTATTGGTGGCATGCTGGAGTATAGGGTCCCGGTGCGCATCGTCAGGCCGCTCTGAAGTAATGACGATGCGACGGGCCGTAACGTGGAATGTCCAGGCCGAAGCGATCCGGGAGCAACGTCTTCGCGGAAAACCGCCGGGCGCGAAGGCTGTTCACGCTCCAAGAGACTTTCGAGAGCGGCATGGTGCTCACGGGCGCCGAGGTCAAGTCTTGTCGTGCGGGGAAGATCCAGCTCGCCGATGCGTACGCAACCGTACGCAATGGCGAGCTGTGGCTGCACAACGCCCATATCAGCGCGTACGCTCACGCCACGATCGGCAACGCCGAACCGGTGCGCATGCGCAAGCTACTGATGCACCGCAGGGAAATTGACCGACTGGCGGCCAAGGTCCAACAGAAGGGCCTGACGCTGATCCCGACCAAGGTCTACGCCTCGAACGGACGGATCAAGTGCGAGATCGCCCTCGCCAAGGGCAAGCAGCTCTACGACAAGCGCGACGAGAAGCGCAAGGCGATCGAAAAGGACGAGGCGAGAGAGGCTGTCCGCAACCGCAGGAGGCGCACGTAGCCCAGAAGCCGCAACGCTCAGCCGCCGAACGGCTCGGCGAAGACGTAGAACTTGAACTTCGCGACTTGCGAGCCCACGCCCCAGCGCGCCACCTTGTAGTCAATCCTGAGAAAGCGCACGTCCGGGTTGGCGTCCAAGTCGAATAGCAACTGCCAGACTCCGGCGTAGAACTTCTGGGGGAACGAGCGCAGCGGCTCGTCGATCCACTCCTCGCCATCGACGGAGCCCCGCACGCACACGTCGAGGCTCTGCTGCTCGACGATTTCGGTGATGCCCAGCGAAAGCAGCGCCCTGCCGCCGCCCGAAGCGATCTCGACCGGCTCTCCGGAGCCGCTCTCTTGCACGGTGGTTTCAGAAAAGAGGAAGCCAGGAAGCATAAGGGCCGGCCCGCGGCGAATGGCCATTTTAGCACTTGCGCAGGGTCGGTCCCAGCGGGAGCGGGCAGCCGCCATTGGCTACAGATCCCAGAGACGCGCAAGCTGGCCGCAAGCGTGAGAAGTCAGCCATCGCCGACTTCCACGATGGTCGCCCCCGCTCCTCCCTCGTGCTGCTCGGCTTGGTAGTACTTGGTGACATGCACGTGCCGCGCAAACATCTTCCACAGTTCGCGTCGCAAGACGTCCTTGCCAAAGCCGTGCACCACGCGCAGCTTCGAGCGGTTGGCCAATACGGCCCGATCCAAGTACTTGTCCACGTCGGAGAGGGCCTCTTCCGCGGTCTTGCCGATCACGTTGATTTCCGCCGGCAAGCCGCCGTCCGGCGCTACGGTCTTGAGGCTGACGCCGTCGGGCAACCTGGAAGGCCGGTCAATCTCTTCGCTTAAAGGGACGACGTCCTCGCCCGCGACCTGCAGCCGCAGCGCGCCCGCGAGCACTTCCCAGCGCCCGTTGTCCAAGCGCCGCACGATTTCGCCTGTCGTGCCCATCGACGCTAGGCGTACCTTGGCGCCGGGCTCGAATTCCTGCTCGCCACCGGCGAGGGCTTCGGCAGCCCTGCTACCCAGCGCGGCTGCCACCTCAGCGTTGACGGCGCGGCGGAACGCTGCGACGTCTTGCGTGGCCTGCCGGGCCTGAGCTCGCTCCCCCTTCCTCGCTACTGACGGCTGCACCCGCGCGACGGCAGCGTCCAGCGCCGCGCGGAAGCGCTTCTCCAGCTTGGCCACCAGCCTTTCGACGCGGGCCTCAGCTTCGGCCTTGAGCTCTTTCTCGCGAGCTGCGGCCTGCTGCTCGAGCTGCCTCTTGTGCTGGTTCAACTCTCTGGATCGCTCGCGCGTCTGCTGCACTAGCCGGTCGTACTCCTCGGCTTGCTTGCGCAGTTCGGCAAGGTACTTGGCGGACTGCTCGTGGGCGCCGCCCTTGAGCGCCAGCGCCCTTCGGACGACTTCCTTTGGCAGACCGAAACGAGAGGCCATCTCTATCCCGGCAGACTGTCCGGGGATTCCGCTCTGCAGGCGATACGTGACCCGCTGTCGGACATCGTCGAATCCCATGGCGGCGGTGACGACGCCCGGGGCGCCGGTGCCGAACATCTTCAGTTCGGGCAGGTGCGTTGAGATCGCGACGAAACCACCGGATTCGAGGAGTCTCTCTACGACCGCGACCGCCAGTGCCCCGCCGTCCTCGGGGTCTGTTGCGGTGCCGAGCTCGTCGAGCACGACCAGCGTTCGCGGAGACGCGCTCTGCAGGATCCCGGTCAGCTTAGCCACATGGGCGGAGAACGTGCTGAGGCTCTCGGCGATCGACTGTGCATCGCCGATGTCCGCCAGAATCTGGTCGAACCACGGAAACTCGGCTTCCTCGGCCGGTACTGGAATGCCTGCCTGGGCCATGGCAGAGAGCACTCCCAGGGTCTTGAGCACGACTGTCTTGCCGCCAGCATTGGGACCGCTGACGATCAAGGCACGGCGCTCCCCGTCCAATTGAAGACTCATGGGCACTGGACGACGGTGGTCCTGCGCCAACAAATCCTGCAGCAAGGGGTGCCGCGCCTCGGTGAGAACGATCCGCGCTTCCGAGGAATCGCTGAACTTCGGCAGGCAGCAGGCGTACTCCTGAGCGAATCGCCCCCGCGCAAACACATAGTCGAGCGCGCCGAGCGCTGCCAGCGTCGCTACGATGGCCGCGCGCTCCGCCCGCAGCGCCCCGCTCATCTCGCGCAAAATGCGCAGTATCTCGCGCTGTTCGTCCTCGCGCAGGCGCACTAGGCGGTTGTTCTGAACGATCGTGTCCAGCGGCTCGACAAACGCCGTCTGGCCGGAGCCGCTGGTGCCGTGCACAATGCCATCGACCTGACCCTTCCACTCGGTCTTTACCGGCACCACGGTGCGACCGTTGCGCATCGTGACGTATCTCTCTTGGAGCATGCCCGAGGCCGAATGCTTGCGCACGAAGCGATCCAGCGAAGTCTCGACTAGCTGCCGCTGCCGCTCGATATGACGGCGGAGTTTGGACAGTGCCGTGCTGGCGAGACTAGAGATCTCGTCGTCAGGCAGGATCTTGCCGGACTGCCGGGCAACTAACGGTCTCAGGTCGGGTATTCCCTCCCCTTCCGCGCGCAGGCGCGGCCGTTCCTCTCCAGCCGCCAGCAATGCGAGCCGAATCCGCTGAGCCGCATCGAGCACCGACAGAATCGCCCGGATCTCGGAGGCATCAAGGGAAACGCCGTCGGCCGAGAGTCGCCCGACCGCGTCGCCAACGTCCTCGATGCCGCTGAAGCGCGGCAGCGCAGGGACACCGCGTTGGTTCGCCACGCCAGCCGAGCGGAGCCATTCGGCCGCCTCGCCGACGATCGCGAGGTCTTGCTCGACCGATTCGGCCGATTCCATCCTCGGCTCAGCCAGTAGACGCTCCAACCGAGCAGCCCCCAGCGGGCTGGCCGCGTAGCGGCCGAGCAGTTCGACGACCTTGCTGAACTCGAGCGCTTCGTAGGGGTTTGGAAGCATGGCACCTACGTGGAGCGTTCGGGGCCGGCTGTTAGTCCGTGTCCCTTGCGAATCACCGCGGCCGCCCCGGGGGTGAGGTGGAGCGTTGCAAGATCGCGCATCGGAAACCAGCGCGCTTCGTCCGCATCGTCTCCCGCACGCAGCAGACCGCCGGTGGCCGTGCAGATGTAGTCCAACACGACGTAGTGCGCATCGTCACCAATCGCGCCGGGTCGCGGCAGGCGCTCGTAGACGGCCACGAATTGGCCCACCTCGACGATCAGGCCGGTCTCTTCCAGCAGCTCCCGCGCCACTCCGTCGGCGATGGATTCCCCGAGACGCAGCTTGCCACCGGGAATCGACCAAGCGCCCTTGGCCGGATGCGCGCCACGCCGCACTAGCAGTATCTGGTCTTGGTCGAAGACCAAGCCGCCAACCCCCAAGATCGGCCGAATCGCGGCAGCCTGCTCTCGACGGGCATCCATGCCGAATTCGAGTCGTCCGATACCGAGGGGCTAGCGGACGTAGAGGAATTCCTTGAGGTTGAAGATCGAGTGCGCCAGATCGGCCCACTCGGCCGCGCCCGGACGGTCCCCCAGATAGCCGAGGCTGCGATCCAGCTCCAGCGGCGCGGGCGGGCGCCCCAGCGCGCTGAGGAACATGCCCTTCACCCGCGCCGAGAGAGGCTCTGCGCTCTCGGCCAGCTTCTCGCCCCACAGCTGCGCTTGGGAAATCACCAGTGGGCTGTTGAGCATCGTCAAGGACTGGGCGGGCACGTTGGTGACGTCGCGCGTGCCGCGAGTTGAGGACGGCTTCGGCTGGTCGAATACTTCGAGGAAAGGATTGTGCGCGTTGCGCCGGATCTCTTGGTAAACACTGCGGCGGCCCTGCCCGTCCAGCGGACCCTTCTCGCGGTCGCCCTTTGTCTTGCCCTTCGCGAACGCGTAGTAGACGTTGATCGACGGCCCGGGCGCACCGGGCTCGAGACGCCCCGATATTGCCAAGAGGCTGTCACGGATCGCTTCGCCTTCGAGGCGGCGCAGCGGCATGTGCTGCCACAGCGTGTTCCCTGGATCCTCACCGGCCGCGGCTTGCGATGGCGAGCTCTCAGCTTGGAAGGTCGAAGTCAGCGTCAAGCGGCGTATCAGTTGCTTGATGGACCAGCCATCCTTCACGAACCGGTCGGCAAGGTAGTCAAGCAGTTCAGGATGCGAGGGGGCACTGCCCACGCGCCCGAAATTGTCGACCGTGGACACCAGGCCGTGCCCGAACAGATGCGCCCATACCCGGTTCACCATGACCCGCGCGGTCAGCGGATTCCGCGCGTCGGCGATCTCTTCCGCGAGCCGCAAGCGCGCGGTGGCCGGGTCGCCGTACGGCTCGCTGCCAAGCGCCTCTAGGTATCTCCGCGGCACCGGGTCGCCGAAGTCCTTGTGGCTGCCGCGCACCAACAAGCGCTGGTCGGGCCCCTCCTCGTCCACCACGCTTGGCGCTCGCCGATAGATGGGAACTTCGTCCTCGAGCCGGCGGTACTGCTTCACTAGCGCATCAAGGCGCTCGGAGCGGCCCAGCGAGGCTGGCAGCAGGTCCAAGCGGACAAAGGCGTCCAGATAAGCGACCTGAGCGGGTGTGATGGAACCGCTGCGCCATGCTTGAATCGCCTCGCGCAGCCGACTGGCGTAGAGTTCGGCCAACTCGCCAGGCGACCCAGGCGCGGGCCCTTCCAACAGGTAGTTGATGGGAACATCGACCGTCCTCGGCTTCGTCTCATCGTCATGGAAGGCAACGGCCAGAGCTCCGAAATGGGAACGGCCGTCGCCTAGCGGTTTCGGCCTCGGGTTCTTCCTGGCATCCTCGCGGTCGAGATGGAAGTTGGTCGAGTCCTGCATCGTGGCGAATTCCAGATAGGCACTGAAGCCCTTCCAGTACTTCGTACTCCACCCTTCCCAGACCGGCTCGTCGCGCTTGGGAGAGTAGCGCTGCCAGTAGATGCCGCTACGCGGCACGGCGTAGTTCTCGACGATCAGCCTCACGACGCTAAAGCCCGAGCCTTGCACGAGAAAACTGATGAAGTCGGTATCGATCGTGAAACGCGGCGTTTGCAACACGCCGTTGTGCCGCCGAGACAGCAGTCCCGAGTAGACCCCTGGAGCGTAGACGCCCTCGACGATCCTCTCCCCTTGCGGCACGATCGAGAACTCGCCCGCGGCACTGGAACCGCCCTCTAGGCCGGTGCCGATGTGCTCCCAGCCCGAAAGTTCTTGCCCCGGCCGCCAGATGGCTTGGAAGTTCTGTTGGTTGAATCGCTTGCGCGACTCGCTCAGACGGGACTGCGCTTCCGCCATCCGCCGCCAGCCATCCCGAAACTCGGCGCCGCCGCGACCGGCCAGCTCCAGCCAGGCGTAGAGCGGGCTATCCGGATCGCACGCGGTGGCCTCAAGGACAGTCTGGACAGCCTGGTCTTCGCCTTGAAGCCGTGCCGGCAGGCGGTCAGCCGCCTCCAGCCAGAGCGCTGCTAGAGCATCCTTGACCTCTGCCCTGCTCGCGCGCAGCGCGTCCATATTTGTGCGCAGCAGGTCCGGCGTGTCTACAGCCCGCTGTACCGGCCGCGCGCTGGCCAAGAGGCCAAACAAGGCGTAGTAGTCTCGCTGGCTGATCGCGTCGAACTTGTGGTCGTGGCACCGCGCGCAGGACACTGTCAGCCCTTGGAACGCCTTGGAGACAACATCGATCTGATTGTCGGTCCACTTCACCCGGTCTTCCCAAGGGTCCACCGGCTGGAATCCGTGCTCGATCATGCGATAGTTGGCCGTGCCGATCAGCGATTCATTCAAGCCTCGCTCGGAGTTCAGGCGCGGCTCAGGCAACAGGTCGCCGGCAATGTGCTCCCGGACGAGCTGGTCGTACGGAACATCGGTGTTCAGCGCCCGGATCAGGTAGTCCCGGTAGCGCCAAGCGTCCGGCAGGTCCGGGTCTCCCTCGCTGCCGTGGGACTCCGTGTAACGGAAGAGATCCATCCAATGACGCGCCCAGCGTTCGCCGAAATGCGGCGATGCCAGCAGCCTTTCCACGACCGTGTGCACTGCCCGGGGCGAATCGTCAGCCACGAACGCCGCGATTTCGGCGGCGGTCGGCGGCAGGCCAGTCAGTGCGAACGAAAGGCGCCGCAGCAGGGTGTAGCGGTCAGCCGCAGGGGCTGGGTCCAGCCCCGCACTCTCCAGCTTGGCCAGGATAAACCTGTCCACGGCGGACTGCGGCCAGTCCGTGTCCGAGACCGCGGGAGGCGGCTGTGCGCTGACAGGCCGCCACGCCCAGTGCTCCTGCCTCCGCCGCTCCAGGTCGAAGGCTTCGCTAGGGTCGGGCAGGCCCGGAGCTTGTTCATCAGGCCAAGGCGCACCTGCATCGACCCATGTTGCGAGGTCTGCGATCTTTTCCTCGCTGAGCTGTCCCGTGGGAGGCATCAAGGCCTTGGCCTGACCTCGAACGGCGCGCAACAGCAGGCTGGCAGATGAAGCGCCGGGCACCACGGCCGGACCCGAGTCACCCCCGTGCAACATGCCGGCCCGGCTGTCTAGCCGCAAGTTGGCGAACACGCTTGGCGCGTCAGCACTGTGGCAGCTGTAGCAGTTCTCCGCTAGCAGCGGCCGGACTCGCTTCTCGAAGTGCTCGAGTGCTCCCTCATCCGCGGCTCCTTGCAGCACAGCCGGGCCGAGAAGCGCGAGCCCCAAGAAGAGCGCTGGCACAGCCCTTCCGATACGTCTGGCCAGATCAGCCGTCACGTCAACATTGTAGTTCTAATCCGCATCGCCGGGCCCGGCTACGACCGTTTGGGCTGGCCATTTCCCCGCGCGTCGCTTCGTATCCGGCCTATAGTCGCATCGGCTGGGTTTCGCCGGGATATTTCTGTGTAAGATTTTGTGTAAGAATACACACAATGGCAACAAACCTCGGCATCGATCCAGACCTGCTAGAGAGGGCCCTCGCGATCGGAGGCGAAAGGACCAAGAAGGCTACGGTCAACCGTGCACTGAAGGAGTTCATCGTTCGCCGGAGCCAAGAACGACTGCTCGACTTGTTCGGAACGCTAGATTGGGACGGCGACTACGACTACAAGAACGAACGGAGCCGCGAATGAGCCTATTCGTCGATACCAGCGTGTGGTCCTTGGCATTCCGGCGCGATTCTCCGGCAGGAGTTCCGGAAGTTAGACGCTTACGGGATGCGCTGACGGACGGCGAGTCGGTGCACGCAACGGGCTTGGTGGTGCAGGAATTGCTTCAGGGATGGTCGGGTCCACGCGATGGGGAGCGGATCGTCGATCGCCTTGCCGACATCTCCATGGTCATGCCGACTCTAGACGACCACATCGAAGCAGCCAGCATACGCAACGAATGTCGTCGCCGCGGCATTCAGGTAGGAACGATCGACACGCTACTGGCCCAACTCTGCATCCGTCATGACCTTGTGATGCTGACATGCGATCAGGATTTCACCTACATCGCTCGCCACGCGGCACTTAGGGTATGGCACACGCATTGACTGCCAGCACGTCTTGACGCCGCATCTCTCCCCGGTGCGTCAGGTCGGCAAGGTCGGCTGCAATCAATCGCTGCGCCTGGGCCATCGGCCCCAACTGCTCCGCCAACGATACCAAGGCGTTGGGTGGTGGCGTAGCACCCAGCTTCCCGCGCTCGTTGCCCGACTCGTCCTGATCGCGAATCGCCGACCAGAACGGCACGCGAGACCCTGCCCTGCCGCCCGCCCGTAGTAGCGTCCCTGCTCTGAGAGAATGGAAGAGCGGTCGTCGCACCGTGCCAACGGGCTGTCCTGCGCCCACCCCCTAGACTCCCAATGGAAGCCTTTCTAGAGCAATTCTTTTCCCAAGTCCATTGGTCGATCCTGCTCGCGAGCATCGCTGCGAGCCTGTTGGTGCTGGGAAAAGCGGCCGACATCTTGGTGGATCAAGCGGTCGAACTGTCCGACAGCCTGCACATTCCGCCGATGGTCGTCGGGGCTACCATCGTCAGCCTCGGCACAACCGCGCCGGAGGCGGCTGTTTCGGTCTTGGCGGCGATCGAAGGAGCACCGGGACTGGCCCTTGGAAACTCAGTCGGATCGGTGATCGCCGACACCGGCCTGATACTCGGCCTAGCGTGCCTGATTGCGCCACTGAAGCTCGACCCGCGGATCGTTAACCGCCAGGGCTGGATTCAAGTAGGGTCCGGCGTGCTGCTCGTACTCTTGAGCACACCCTGGACACATTTGGACCAAATGTTCGATAGCGGTGGCCGGCTACCCCAAGAGGCTGGCTTCTTCCTGCTCGTCTTGCTCGCTGCCTACCTCTACCTTTCGATACGCTGGGCCGGTCAGCGACGAGCGGAGCACGGGCGCCACGCCAAAGATGGGCATTCCAGAGCTTGGCTGACCATCCTCAAGCTCGTCGGTGCAATCGCTGGCGTCGTCGTATCAGCCCAAGTTGTAATTCCCGGAGTAACAGAGGCGGCCACGCGGATGTCCGTGCCTGAGAGCGTGATCGCTGCCACATTGGTCGCCTTCGGCACCTCGCTGCCAGAACTGGTCACGGCCGTGACGGCGGCGCGCCGAGGTCAGGGTGAACTGGCGGTCGGCAACGTGATCGGCGCCGACATCCTCAACGTTCTCTTTGTGGCCGGGTCGGCTGCGGCCGTGACGCGTCAAGGCCTCGATGCAGGTTCCAACTTCTTTACGGTGCTGTACCCGTCGATGCTGTTCATACTGATCGTGTTCCGGGTGGGCGTGCTCGCGTCGAAGGACGTACTGCGCCGAGGTTTCGGAGTCGTGCTGCTCGTGGCGTACCTTGCCTACATCGTCGCCGGGTACTACTTCCTGCCCGGGGGTGTACCCGAACACTAAAGAGCCGACCAACAAGCCACTTACGGCTTCAGGAGTCCGGCTTCGATCAGGTACTGCCAGACGATATCGGTGGATTCTTCCGCCGTCTGCCTGCTCGAATCAACCCGAACCTCCGGAGACTCGGGTGGTTCGTAGGGATCGGAAACTCCGGTGAAGTTCTTGATCTCGCCCGCGAGCGCCTTCTTGTAGAGACCCTTGGCGTCGCGCTTGACCAGCGTGTCCAGGGGACAGTCGGCGAAGACTTCCACGAAATCGCCGGCCGCAGCCCTGACCTCGTCGCGGATCGCCTTATAGGGGGAAATGGCCGCCGCGATTGCGAACACGCCGTTCCGCGACAGGAGATTGCACACGAACCCGATGCGGCGGATATTGGTGTCGCGGTCTTCCTTGCTGAAACCCAGTCCCTTTGAGAGATTGGTCCGGACTACATCGCCATCCAAGATCTCGACCCGCGCGCCCACAGCGCGCAGACGCTTGGCCAGCATATTCGCGACAGTCGACTTGCCCGAGCCGGACAAGCCGGTCATCCAAATGGTTGCCCCTTTATACTCCATTTCTCATCATACTCCGAGCAGATCCCCGCAACTACTTGACCGCAAACGGCCTGCGGGCCGGCAGAACTTCATCAAGCAGCACATCCACCTCCCGCCGCATTTGGCCGCTCATGCCCAAGTGCATTCCACATTCCTTCTCGACGTCTTTCTCCCACCACCAACGCCCCGCCCGCGGATCTTCGCCGGCCTTGACCTTGCGCGTGCAGGGCTGGCATCCAATGCTCGGGTAGCCCTGGGCGTACAGCGGGTGTAGCGGCACGTCGTGCTCCCGCGCGTAGGAGAATACCTGCTCTTTCGACCAACCGGCCAACGGGGCAAGCTTCACGATTCCGCCGTGCTCTTCGTCGATCGCCACCGGTTCGGTTCGCTCGCGACCGCCGTCTTGGTCGCGCCGCAGGCCCGTGACCCACGCATCGAGCGTCGCCAAGCGGCGCTGCAACGGCCTCACCTTGCGGATCTCGCAGCACAGCTTGCGCTTGGCGGGGCTCTCGTAGAAGAGATTCGGCCCGTGCAGCGTAAGCATCGGGCCCAGCTCGTCCGCATCCGGCGGAACCAACTCGATCACGATCCCGTAGCGCCGGCGGATCTGTGCGATCAGTTGGTAGGTCTCTTCGTGCAAGCGACCTGTGTCGATGCTAAAGACGTTGACATCGCCGCCGACCAAGCGCGCCGCCATGTCGAGGATCACCGATCCAGACGCTTGGAAGCTGGTGCAAATCGCCAGTCCCGATCCGAACTCATCGATCGCCCAGCCCAAGATCTCCTGGGCCGATGCGTCGTGCGGCGGCCACGAAAATTTCGGCAGCGGGAGTGTCACGCGGATTCTCGCGCGGCAGCGATCAAGATCTCAGCGACCTCCGGGCGGGTGAACTCTATGGGAGGCCGCTTGCCCTCGCGCAGCATCTGGCGGACCGCGCGGCCGGTGAGATGCACGTGATCCTCAGGCGGGCACGGGCACGTCTTTTTCGAGGCCATGCCCCCGCAGACCTTGCAGTAGTGGACGAAGTCGAAGAAGATTGGTTCAACCCCGAGTTCCCCCGGCTGGAACTCGGAAAAGATCTTCTGGGCGTCGAACGGGCCGTAGTAGTCGCCCACGCCGGCGTGGTCCCGCCCGACGATGAAGTGCGTGATGCCGCAGTTCTTGCGCACCTGCGCGTGGAATATCGCCTCGCGCGGGCCGGCGTAGCGCATCCACGCCGGAAAGCCCGCCAGCATCGCGTGTTCGGCCGGGTAGTAGTTGCGCAGCAGCACCTCGTAGCAGGCCAGGCGCACCTCTGCGGGCGTGTCGTCAGCCTTGGTCTCGCCCAAGAGGGGGTGGATCACCAACCCGTCAGCTGTCTCGAGTGCGATCTTGGTGCAGAACTCGTGCGCTCGGTGGATGGGATTGCGCGTCTGGAATCCCACCACGGTCCGCCAGCCCTTCGCCCGCACCAGCGCCGCCGTCTCGCGCGGCGAGATCGGAAGCGAGCCGGGAACGTCGAGCTTCCAGTCCGAGCAGATCTCGGCCGTAGCCGCGATCGAGTATTCCCCCGCCCCGCTCAGCCACTCGACGCCCGGATGCGCCTCGTCCTGCGTGCGGAAGATGCTCGCGGCGTAGAGCTCTTTCTCGATCGGAAAGATCTCCTCGACATGCAGCAGGCCCGCGAGGGCGTCCCCGTCCTTCAGAACCACGCGCGCCGCTCCGCCGATGCGCTCCTTGGTAGCGGCATCGATTGGGAAGATAATTGGAATGCTCCACGGCTCCCCGGTGGTGAGGTGCATGGTCCGGCAGACCGAGCGGGTCTGGGTACTGTTCAGGAACCCTTGGATCGGCTCGTATCCGCCTTCGGCCAGCAGATACAGGTCGCTCAGCTGCCGGAACGTCGCGGCAAGACTCGGTGCGCCAGAGGAAGCCAGCGCGTTCAGTTCTGAGGAAGCAACAGACATTTCTTCCACTATACACGGCTCAGGAATGATATCCTAGTATTCCTATCGACATAGTAGGGATTAGTAGCTGAGGGTACGACGGAACGGGCTGGAACAAGCCGCCGGCTGCAAACCCTACGTGCTGCCGAGATAGCAATCAGCGCCGTGTCGCGCGCTCTCGCTCGCGCAATATCAGATACTCTGCGATCGCAGCGTCAAGGCTGGGCATCTTGGCGATTCCGGCCGCTTCGACCTTTGCGTTCGAAAGCGCCGCGCAACGCGGCCGGCGCGCCTTCCCTTGGAAACGCGTCCGAGGAGTCGGTTCTAGCGCGGAAGCGCAGCGTGCCAAGCGCGCGATCTTGCGGGCAAACTCGTACCACGACACAGGTTCGCCGCCCGCTAGGTGATATAAGCCGAACGGGACCTCGCGCTCGATCGCGTCCAGCGTCCGGGCAGCCAACGCCGGGCCGAACGTCGGCGTGGCGATCTGGTCATCCACGATGCGCAGAGGCGCTCCCTCGGCGCAATTGCGCAGCACGAACTCGGCGAAGTTGCCGCGTTTGGTATGCCGTCCCGGCGGGCCGAAGACGCCCGCTACCCTCAGCACGTAGTGAGAAGGGCAATGGGCCTCCACGAACGTCTCCCCCATAAGCTTGGAGAGTCCGTAGACCGACTGCGGGGCCGCATCGTCTGTCTCCTTGTACGGGGAGCCCTTTTCGCCGTCAAAAACGTAGTCGGTCGAATAATGCACTAGCACCGCGCCAACTTCGCCACAGGCGGCGGCTATGTTGCGCACGGCCAGTGCATTGACGCGCAGGGCCGTCTCGATGTCGCTCTCGGCCTGGTCGACCTGGTTGTAGGCTGCGGCGTTGATCACGCAGTCCGGGTTGTGGCGTGCGATCCGCCGACGGGTCGCGGCCTCGTCGGTGATATCGAGCTGGCTCCGGAGCAGGGCCAGCAAGCGGTGGCCGCGCTGGCGGCACAGCCGCGCCAAGTCAACCCCGAGTTGACCGCCGGCGCCGAACAGGATCGTACGCAAGGCCGCAGTCTAGCAGGCTGCCGTTCAGTCCGCCGGACTCAGTCCTCTCAGATCGGCCTCAAGCTCAGCCCTCGCTCGCAGCGCTTCCACGGAGGCGCCGCTGACGGCCTGAAACCAGCCGCTAAAGCTGACCAAGCCGTCAACCGCCAGGCCTAGCACGCGCCATCCCGGACAGTCTGATACCAGCGTGAGTCGCGTGTCGCCATCGATGGGTTCGCCATTGCCGCACCGAATCCTCTCCCCTTCCACACTAATTGAGGGGCTGCCTGCGTTCGCGATGCTGTACCGGATGGCAAGCTCGGTGGAGGGGCAGTGGAGCATACTAAGCGGGACGGAGAGCCTGCCCAAGGTGATCGCAGGAGTGAGAATCGAAGACGGAGTTCAAGTGGTCAAACGCGCCGCCTGAATTCGGCATACACAGCTTCTAGGCAGATCTCCACTCTCGCGTTGACCGCCGCCGTGAATGTCCCTCGCTTCGCCACCGTTGTCTCCTTACAACTTTGGCGAAGTCCACCTGAGCGCATGGTCCGAAATCCCCTAGCCACCTCCGATGTGTCGCTCGCTGGTCAATTGGACTTGACAAATGATCCGGAAAACCATATTATAATTATGGGTTTTCTGTTAGGTTTACAAATTCAGAGGGCCCCGGCCTCTAGGACGACAGCACGCGAAGCCCATACTTCGATTCTGGGAAATGCAACAGGAAGTCAAATATGCCCGCCGTGAAGCATGAGACGTTCTTCCGCCAGCATCCGGTCTTCACCGGCCAAGAGTTGGCCACCCATCTTGCGTCTCGCGGCGCGGTGGGGCATAGGAGCCAAGAAGCGCTTCTGGCTTACTACACCAAGACCGGCCGTGTCATTCGGGTGCGGCGTGGGCTGTATGCCGTAGTTCCTCCGGGAGCCGAAACCGCGTCCTATCCCGTCGACCCGTATCTCATCGCCGGCAAGGTAACCCCTGATGCCGTGCTGTCCCATCACACCGCACTCGAGTTTCACGGCCGGGCCTACTCGGCCTGGAATCAACTGATCTACTCAGCGTCCCGGCCGGTCGGATCGCTCACGTTCCGCTCGCACGCATTCCAAGGCGCTAAGTTCCCCGAGGCGCTTCGCCGCTCCGGAATGGAACACTTTGGCGTTCTGAGCCGTGACCGATCTGGAGTGCGTGTGCGCGTTTCCAGTCTGGAACGGGCGCTGGTGGATGTCCTGCATCGCCCCGACCTCGCGGGAGGCTGGGAGGAGGTCTGGCGTTCCTTAGAATCGGTTGAATTCTTCAATCTCGACCGGGTTGTGGAGTATGTGTCTCTGCTCGGCAACGCGACTACGGCCGCAAAGGTGGGGTTCTTCCTCGAGCAGCACCGCGACGCTCTGATGGTCGAGGAGCGCCATCTCAGGCCCCTCCGCGAACGGCGGCCCCGGCGACCGCACTATCTGGACCGCAACAAGCGAAGGCCCGGATGCCTGGTGGCAGATTGGAGCCTGCTGGTTCCGAACGACGTGCTCGAACGGTCGTGGGGGGATGTCCTGTGAGGATTTCTTCCGAGATACTGGCTGCCGAAGCCGAAGCAACCGGATTCAGGGCCGAGATGCTGGAAAAGTCAGTCCGACTGCTGGCCCTGCTCGACGCCATTCGTGAGCACCCCCTGCTCGAGGGAAAGCTGGCGCTCAAGGGAGGAACGGCGCTGAATCTGTTCGTCTTCAATGTCCCGAGACTGTCCGTCGACATCGATCTGAACTACGTGGGTGCCGCAAGCCGGGACGCCATGCTGGAAGAGCGTCCCAAGATCGAATCCGCAATCCAGGCTGTGTTCCGCCGCGAGGACTTTGCGGTTCGACGGATGCCCGATGCACACGCCGGTGGGAAGTGGTCGCTCCGTTATGCTGGAGCGTCCGGGCAGAGCAGCAGACTCGACGTGGATCTGAATTTCATGTACCGCGTGCCCTTGTGGCCTGTTGCAACCATGGATTCGCGCACGCTTGGTAGTTGGCGCGCCACGGGCATTCGGGTGATGGACCTCCATGAAGTCGCAGCCGCCAAGCTCTCGGCGCTGCTGTCACGCTGCAAGGCAAGGGACCTGTTCGACAGCCGGTCGATCCTCACGATGGACGCCCTCGACTTCGGCAGGCTCAGACTCGCGTTCGTGGTCTACGGCGCGATGAACCGCAGGGACTGGCGCGAGGTATCGGCCGCGAACGTGGACGTGGACGTTGCAGAATTGGTCAACCAGCTTGCCCCATCACTTCATGTCGGCGCCATAGGAGGGCAGGAAGAGGTGATGACATATGGAAAGACCCTAGTTGAGGACTGCAGGCAAGGGTTATCGGCAGTGTTGCCATTCACCGACGCCGAGCGCTCATTTCTGGATCTGCTGCTGGACTACGGGGAGGTCGACGCGTCGATCCTGACGCCTGACAAAGCTCTGCAGCAACGCATCCAGACCCAGCCGCTGCTCGAGTGGAAGGCCTTCAATGTACGGCGCCGGAGGGAATCGTCCTGAGCGGCATTGGGTGGCACCTGGCCCAATGCACAGCAGGCATCGACCGCAAGGTCGCTCCGAGCGAGGTGCTCCTCGATTCCGGACACGGCAGCGGAAGAGAGACGACCGACTATCGAAGTGGACCCTGTCCATGCGTCCATGCGCTTCAGCCACCCGAGCCCAAGAACTGGCTGTCCTGCTAGGCCAATTGCGTGGCCAAGAGGCCAGAGTCACGGAGATCTGCGGCGACGGCCAGCTTATCCAGGGATCGAGGGAGAAGAAGGCTAACTTGATCAAGGTCTAGCAACTCTCGCCGACAACCTGACTCAGTCGCAATGGATTCGATCTCACCTCCACGTTGCCTCTCGCTGGACCTTGAAGTCGGCAAGGATGGCAGCCACATTCGGGCGCTGGCTGCCGTACGCCCGGATACAGGCCGCACGCTGGTGCATTCCGGTCGCGGCATGGCGAAAGCGCTTGCGAAACTGGACGATGTTGCCGACGGCGCGTCCTTCGTTGTTGGTCACAACTTGATCGCCTTCGACCTGCCGATCTTAGCGGCAGCGAAGCCGAACCTCAGGCTGCTGAAGTTGCCCGCAGTAGATACTCTGCGGCTCAATCCACTGGCGTTCCCCCGCAACCCGTACCACGGCCTCGTCAAGCACTACCAAGACGGCGGACTCAAGCGTGGGCGAGTGAACGACCCGGAAATGGACGCCCGCCTCACGCTGAAACTATTCGGTGACCAACGCAAGGGGCTTGGCTTGGCTTCGCCGGACTTGCTCGCCGCTTGGCACTGGCTATGCACGCCCGAACCCGCAGGCGTGGACAGTGCACTGGACGATTTCTTTTCCCAAATCCGAGAAGCTCGCCGACTAACCCTTGCCGAAGCCAAGGTGGCCATCCAACGCATGCTGCGAGAAATCACCTGCACGACACACGGGCGCGAGGTCGTGGCCAGTGCGGACAAGTTCGGCTGGGAACTTGCGTACGCCCTGGCGTGGCTATCGGTGGCCGGCGGCAATTCGGTGATGCCGCCCTGGGTGCGGCATCAGTTTCCAGAAGCCGGTCGGTTGGTGCGACGCCTCAGAGACGTGGCTTGTACCGATCGGGCGTGCGGCTGGTGCCGGAAACACCACGATGCTCGGAGCGAACTGAAACGCTGGTTCAGGTTCGATGGTTTTCGTCCCAAGCCAGCTGACGCCACCGGACATCCCTTGCAGCAGGTCATCGTTGAGAAAGCAATGGCAGGAACTCCTGTGCTAGGAATCTTGCCGACGGGCACTGGCAAGTCGCTCTGCTATCAGATTCCGGCGCTGTCGCGATACGACAAGACTGGTGCCCTGACTGTGGTGATCTCACCCCTAGTCGCGCTGATGGCGGATCAAGTGGCCGGGCTGGAAGGGCGCGGTATCGGCTGCTGCACGACGATCAACGGGCTGCTGTCTATGCCCGAGCGTGCCGCCGCGCTCGACCGAGTCCGAATGGGAGATGTCGGCATCCTGCTGATTTCGCCGGAGCAGTTGCGCTCGCGCACCGTGCGTCGCGTGCTCGACCAGCGCGAGATTGGCGCTTGGGTGCTTGACGAAGCGCATTGCTTGTCGCGCTGGGGCCATGAATTCCGGCCCGACTACAGATATGTGGGCCGTTTCATACGCGAGAAGGCGGGCAACGAGCCGGTGCCTCTGGTCGTTTGCCTGACCGCAACCGCCAAGCCCGATGTGATCGAGGACATAGTCCGGCACTTTCGCGAAGAACTTAACATCCAGTTGCGAGTGTTCGATGGCGGGACGGAGCGCGCCAACCTGACATTTGCGGTGGTACCGACCACTGGAGGCGAGAAGCTTGCCCACATCCATCAGATCCTAATGTCGGATCTGCCGCCCGACATGCCGGGCGGAGGGATCGTCTATTGCGCGACGCGTCAGCAAACCCAGGATGTCGCCGAATACCTGCAAGCGAAACAGGTGGCCGCAGATCGTTTCCACGCCGGCCTGTCGCCGGAAACAAAGAAGGACGTACAGCGCCGCTTCATCGGCGGCGAACTGCGTGCGATCGCCGCCACCAACGCCTTCGGCATGGGGATCGATAAGCCAGACGTAAGACTTGTAATCCACGCTGACATTCCGGGCTCGCTGGAGAACTACCTGCAGGAGGCCGGCCGCGCCGGCCGCGACCGGGCCTCGGCGCGCTGCGTGCTGCTATATGCGACCGACGATGTCGAGCGCCAGTTCGGGATGTCGGCACGCTCTCGCCTAAGCCGCGAGGAAATCCACGGCATCCTGCGGGCACTGAGGAATCTCGACCGCAAGAAACGCTTCGGTGGTGACGTGGTTGCCACGGCGGGCGAAATCCTTGGCGAGGACGAGGACAAGGCGTTCGAGAGGGACTCCGCGACCGACGACACCAGAGTCCGGACCGCCGTTGCTTGGCTCGAGGAGTCAGAACTCCTGACCCGCGAAGAGAACATCGTTCAGATGTTTCCGTCGTCACTCCGAGTAGAGTCGGTCGACGAGGCCAGACAGCGGCTGACCAAGGCAAACATAACGGCTGCGTACCGCACCCAATTGCTGAAGATCGCCGAAACGTTGATCGAGGCGGATGCCGACGAAGGAGTCAGTACGGACGAATTGATGGGAGTCTCGGGATTGAGTCCCGAAGGCGTGTGCAACGCGTTGCACGACCTAGAACGCTTCGGCATCGCCAGCAACGACACGGCGCTGACTGCGTTTGTTCACACCGGCGTCGAGCACTCGTCCCGCAATCGCCTCGAGGAGGCGTGTGCGTTGGAGACCGCCCTGATCGCGCACATGCGCGAGGCAGCGCCGGATCTGAAAAAAGGAGAATGGTCCGCTCTCCACCTACGGATTGCCGCCCAAGTGCTGCGGGATCAGGGCTTGGCCGACCCGCTGCCAGAGCGGCTCTGGCGCATCGTCCGTAGCATCTCGTACGACGGGCGTGGTGGGGACGATCAAGTCGTGGGCAGCATCGCAGTTCGCAAACGCGATGCCGAGACTGCGCTGATCACGTTGAACCGGGAATGGGACCCGCTGGAAACTACATCCGAAATCCGGCGCGAGGCGGCGGGTTGCCTGCTGGACCACTTGCTAGGCTGCCTGGAGCCTGGGAGCCGAGGCACGGACCTGCTGGCCGAGACCACCGTCGGCAAACTGTTGCAGGCAATCGAGTCCAACTTGGCCTTGAAGAGTAAAGTCCGGCACCCTGCCAAGCTGTTGGACCGGGCCTTGCTCTGGCTCCACGAGCAGGAAGTGCTCCGTCTCAATAAGGGCCTCGCGGTCTTCCGTCCAGCCATGAAGATCCGGCTGGAGCACAGGGACCGTCGCGGTTTTGCGCGTGCTGACTTCGAGCCCTTGGCACTTCACTACAAGGGGCAGGTACTACAGATCCACGTGATGGTTGAGTTCGCCGAGCGTGGCCTTACTTCCGTGAGTGAAGCACTGCGCCTTGCGATGGACTATTTCTCGCTGAAGGAGGAGGATTTTCTCGCACGCTGGTTGCCCGGTCGAGACAAGGAGATCGGCCGCCAGACTACGCCCGATTCGTGGCGTGCGATTGTCGAGAGCCTAAAGAACCCTATCCAGCAGCGGATCGTGGCCGACGATCGGGAGCAGATCAATGTATTGGTGCTCGCTGGCCCTGGCTCCGGAAAAACGCGCGTCTTGGTGCATCGCATCGCCTGGCTGATACGCGTCAGACGGGAGGGCCCTCGGGGCATCCTCGCCCTAGCCTACAACCGTCACGCCGCCGTCGATATCAGGCGTCGGCTCGCAGAGCTGATCGGCGATGACGCTCGGGGCGTGACTGTCCTGACGCTACACGCCCTTGCCATGCGTCTAACGGGCGCCAGCTTCGCCAGCCAAGCGGATCGCCCTGACGACGAAATGTTCAGGGATGTCTTGCAGCGTGCGATCGCTTTGCTGCGCGGCCAAGGCTTTCCGCCGGAAGAGGCGGACGAACGGCGCGAGCGCTTGCTAGCGGGCTTCCGCTGGATTCTGGTGGACGAGTACCAAGACATCGGGCCCGAGCAGTATGAGCTCATATCGGCCTTGGCCGGTAGAACGTTGAGTGGCGATGCGGGCAAGCTCACTCTGTTTGCGGTAGGAGACGACGATCAGAACATCTATGCCTTCAACCGCGCTTCGGTAGAGTTCATCCGGCGTTTCGAGTCGGACTACGGGCCGCGGCCCACTTGGCTGACCGACAACTACCGATCGACAGCCCATATCGTGGCGGCAGCCAACGCGATGATCGAACCTGCATCGAACCGTATGAAGGCTGCACATCCCATCCGTGTGAATCGGGCTCGTGCGAAGGAGCCGCCGGGCGGAGAGTGGACAGAGCTAGACCCACTTTCCCGAGGGCGAGTACAGATCCTTCCGGCGGGCGGGAGCCCCGTCCATCAGGCGCGATCAGTCATGGCAGAGTTTATTCGCCTTTCCCAACTCGCCCGGAATTGGGATTGGTCGCGTTGCGCTGTCATCGCGCGCAAGTGGAAGTATCTGATTCCAGTTCAGGCGTTCTGCGAGGCGAATGGGATCCGGGTGCAGATGGCGAATGAAGAGATCCCAAATTTCTGGCGCCTGAGGCAAACCCGGGCCTTCGTTGAATGGCTAACCGGTCGCAAGCAGCCAATCGTCGATGGTGCCGCTCTTCGCGACTGGGCGGACGCACGCCCCTCTGATCGTTGGCACGACCTGCTGCGACAGGCGCTGGAGGAACACTCGCTGGAGACCGGTGGCGGCGAGATTCCAGTAGCAAGCGTCATCGAATGGCTGGCGGAGTGGGGCCGGGATATACGCCGTCGCCAACATGGACTGCTGCTGCTCACCGCCCACCGAGCCAAGGGACTCGAGTTCGATCACGTTGCCGTCCTAGATGGCGACTGGAATCGAGTCGGGCACAACGAAGATGCCGACGCGCCGCGTCGGTTGTACTACGTAGCCATGACGCGTGCGCGCAAGACGCTCATGCTCGCACGCTTGAACGGATCGCCGATTCTGCAAGACGTCTTGCCGGGGCACACTTCGACGATACGGCGCAAAGTTGCAGAGCTACCTCCGTGCCCGGAAGCGGTCAAGTACCGGAGTGTCCGGCCAACCCTTGAACATGTTGACGTCGGATTTGCCGGGCGTCGACTCGGCAACGATCCGATACACGCTACTATCGCCGCATTGTCGATTGGCGAACCACTGAGGGTACGGAGGCGAGATAGCGGGCGGTGGGAGCTGCTGGGCCGCAACGGCCGACTTGTCGGCCGTCTAGCCAAATCGTTCGAACCGCCTCCCAGAATGCGGTGCCTTTCGGCCGAAGTGTTCGCCATCGTCAGTTGGAGCCGCGAAGTGTCAGACGCGCAGTATCACGACTCCATCAAATGCCCGGACTGGGAAGTGGTCGTGCCCGAGTTCGTGTTCGAGCCGGACCGATGAGCGACTCTACCGCTTCATATCACGGCCGATTGCAGAGGCAATCCGAAATCGGTCGTTTCAGTCCTCCTGTGTCATTCTGGCGGCACCAATCCCTGAAGCGCGGCCTCAAGCTCAGCCCTCGCTCGCAGCGCTTCTTCGGAGGCGCCGCTAATCGTCAGCGGGGCGACCTCCTCCCTGCCTGCGCTCATGTCGTAGAGCCGTCCGTCGTCGTACAGCTTCCATCGTTGCGTGCGCACCCAGCGTCCCGCGCTGCCCGACGCAAACGCCCATGGGCGCGGTGAAGCGGCGCCGCCCCGCAGGCGATCAGCCAAGCTGACGCCGTCCAGCCCATCAGGCACGGTCCCGCCCGCCAAGTCGACGAAAGTCGGGAACCAGTCGCTGAAGTCGACTAAGTCGTCAACAACCTGCCCTGGCGCGAGCTTGCCCGGCCAGTTCGCCACCAGCGGCACTCGGGTGCCTCCATCGGTGAGTTCGCCCTTGCCCCCCTTGACGGTCTGGCCTTTCCAAACGAGCTCTATCGGCTGCTTGAACATCTTCCCGCCGTCGGCAGTGAAGTAGTACGACTTGGGAGTCCCGTTGTCCGCCGTGAACAGGAACAGCGTGCGCTCCCGAATGCCAAGCTCTTCGACCGCATCGACGAGCCTGCCCACGCGCTCGTCTATGTTCTCGACCATCGTCTTGTAACTGTCGTAGTGGCCTTGCGGCCCGAGCGGGGGCGGCGTTCCGACGTCGTCGGTCACGTCGTGCGCCAGCGCCATCGAGTAGAACGCGAAGAAGGGCTTGTCGCGGTTCTCGCGCATGAAGTCTACGAGCTGCTCGACATAGACATCCGGCCCATAGCGGTCATTGACGTCAGAGCGCACCCTGCCGTCCTGATAGATCAGCGGCCGGTAGTAGCGCGGCCCCTCGTGCCAGCCGAACAAGGACCAGTGGTCAAAGCCCAGTCGTTTCGGATGGTCGGGCTCATCGCGAAGCAGCGTCAACTGCCACTTGCCGGCAATGGCAGTGGCATATCCGAGGCGGCGCATGGCAACGCCAATCGAGGCGCTCTCCAAGTTGCGCGGGAAGGTGCCCCACGGGGGCCGACCCATGCGGTAAGGGTAACGGCCCGTCATGATGGCGATGCGCGAAGGGTGACACACCGGCATGGAATAGCAATGGCGGAAGCGGATGCCTGCCTGGGCCAAGGCATCGATCCGGGGCGTCTGGTAAGACGTTCCGCCGTAGCAGCCTAGCGCTTGGTCCGCAACGTCATCTGCAAGGATGAACACGATGTTCGGGTTGTCAGTCGCAAGCGCACGTGCGGCCAAGACCATGGCGAGCAACGCGAGGGCACACTGGAATCTCGTCATCGGCGCCCATCGTACAGCACAGTGCATCGGTGGCACGGGGGTAGGCCTCGTTGGCGTCTAGAATCAGACTGTGACGCAATCCTTGAACGCCGTGGTCACCGGAGCGACGGGATTCGTGGGGCGGCGGCTCTGCACGCTGCTGACGAGACCGCGGATCCTCACTCGCGCCCCGGAGCATGCCCCGCCGGAATTCGCGCAGAGTGCGTGCTTCCGCTGGGACCCGGCCCGCGAACTTCCGCCGGCGGAAGCCTTCGACGGGTGTGAGGCCGTGTTTCATCTGGCGGGCGAGCCAGTTGCGGAGGGCCGCTGGACCAAGGCCAAGAAGGCGAACATCCGAGACAGCCGCGTCGCGGGGACCAAGCACTTGGTCGAAGCTCTGCGCAAACTCGAGCGCCGGCCGGAAGTCTTGGTGTCGGCTTCCGCGGTCGGGTTCTACGGCAGTCGCGGCGATGAGATCCTCGCCGAGTCTGCCGCGGCGGCAGAGGGCTTCCTTGCCGATGTGTGTCGCGCCTGGGAAGCGGAGGCGTTTGCCGCCGAAGATTTGGGCATGCGAGTCGTCACGATTCGGATCGGTCTCGTGCTCGGGGCGCAAGGCGGGGCTCTGGCCCGAATGCTCCCCCTGTTCAAGCTGTGCGCCGGAGGCAGGCTCGGTCACGGGCGGCAGTGGATGCCGTGGATCCACGTGGACGATCTTGCTTCCCTGTTCTTGTTTTGCGCCCAATCCGAGACATTGGCCGGAGCAGTCAACGGCTGTGCTCCGAATCCGGTCACCAACCGACAGTTCACCAAGGCACTGGCCAGCGCGGTCGGCAGGCCGGCGCCCTTTCCGGCCCCGGCATTCGCCTTGCGCCTCGGGCTGGGCGAATTCGCCGAGGTGCTGCTGGCGTCACAGCGGGCTGTGCCGGACAAGGCCCAGGGTGCCGGATTCCAGTTCAAATACCCGACCATCGCGACGGCGCTGGAAGGGGTCTGATCGGCTGTGTGGCGGGCCGCTGGCTCGCCGGGCGACCCTGGCGAGGCTTGATAGACTGCGAGCGAGACTCTATGGAACTCTCGGGCAAAACAGCGCTGGTTACCGGTGCCAGCAAGGGAATCGGCCGCGGGATCTGCCTCAAGCTTGCGGCCCTGGGCTGCGATGTCGCGGTGAACTACAACAGCGACCCCACCGGCGCTGAGCAAGTCGCAGACTCTGCCCGGGAGATCGGGAGACGAGCGTTCCCCGTCCAGGCTTCCGTCGCAGAGTCGGACCAAGTTCGTGCCATGTTCGACACAGTGCTGTCCGAATTCGCCGGGCTCGACATTCTCGTCAATAACGCCGGAACCCAGGTCTGGGCTCCTCTGCTCGAGCTATCCGAGCACGACTGGGACCGCGTGATCGACACGAACCTCAAGGGGTGCTTTCTCTGCACGCAGTTGGCGGGGCGCGCTATGAAGGAGCGCGGCAGCGGGCGCATCGTCAACATCGGATCGGGCTGCAATAAGGTCGCCTTCCCCAACCTTGTCAGCTACACGGCCAGCAAGGGCGGAATCGAGCAGCTCACCAAGGTGGCCGCGCTCGAACTGGGTGATTACGGCATCACGGTCAACTGCGTGGCACCCGGAGCCATCCTGATCGAGCGAACCGAGCGCGAGGCGGCAGACTATGCCGGACAGTGGTCGAAGCTGACACCGATGGGGCGGGTCGGCCATCCACCCGACGTGGCAGAAGCAGTGGCATTCCTGTGCCGCAACGAGAGCGAGTTCATCACCGGCCAAACGCTGATGGTTGACGGCGGGCTGTTCACCCGTGGGCCCTGGGCCTATTGATCCCGCCGCTAGGAATAGTCGCCGCCCGAGAGGCTATGCAGCACTGACTCTTGCCATTCGTGCAAGCGCGCCTCCAAGCGCGCGACTTCATCGGGGTGGCTGTCCGCGAGGTCGTTGCTCTCAGCCGGATCGGCACGGATGTCAAACAGCTCCCTCGTTCCGGCACCGCCGCCGTCCACTACCAGCTTGTAGCGGTGGTCGAGAACCGCCCTTGGGCCGCTGAAGTCGGACTCTTCGACGCTCGGGTGATGAAAGTTACGGAAGTTCCGCGTCAGCCGGCCATCCATGTACTTGACGAGCGGCGTGGTTCCCTCCTGCAGAGTCGCCTCGATGTACGGTTCTCCGGTGCCTGCCTGGTCGGCGTCGAACCTCCAGAAGCAAATCGGCTCCGGCCGTTGCTGCATGGCCCCGTCAATGATGGGGGCCAGGCTGAGGCCATCCAGCGGGTGGCCCGGTAGCGACTGGCCGGTGAGTTCGCACAGCGTGGGCAGGATGTCACTGGTCACGGAGTTGACTGGGCTGCGCAGCGGCTCCGGGATCCGTGCAGGCCACTCGATCACGCACGGGACGCGGACCCCGCCTTCGTACACCCGGCCCTTGTTCGACCGCAGGGGGGACGAGAAGCGGGCCTCCGACGGCGCTCCGTTGTCGCTGCAGTACCACAGCAGCGTGTCGGACCGCAGGTCGGTTTCCCGCAAGTGATCTCTCAGATCTCCGATAGCCCGATCCATCGCAGTGATTTCGGCGTAGCGGGCCTGCAGTATCTTGTCCAAGCGCACCTGCGTGCGCAAGCCCGTCTCCATCGAGGTGATCCCAGCCGACTCTTCTTGCAGGCTTTCTGGGAGGTCCGCATACGCTTGCAGGTCGGCGTCCAGACCGCTGTATGGCTCGTGGGGCGAACCGAACCAGATGACCGCGAAGAAAGGTCGCCCCTCGCTCTTCGCCTTGTCGATGAATTGCTTGGCCGCGTCGATCACGATTTGGGAGCTCTCCCCTTCGCGCATCTCGGGAGCGGCGCCGTTTCGCGACAGGATTGGGTTCATCTCGAAGAAGTTGTCGTGAGAGAGCCACTCGTCGAATCCGAAGGCACCGGGATTCGTTGGCGAATCGGCCTTCACGGGACCGAGGTGCCACTTGCCGAAGTGGCCGCAGGCATAGCCAGCTTGGCTGAGGATTTGGGCGACGCCGATTTCCTCTGGCCGGATCGACCAGTTCGCACTGAATGTGCCGTAGCGGTTGGGATGCCGACCAGTCATCACGCTGCCGCGTGTCGGCGAGCACACCGGCGCGGCAGAGTAGAAGCGATCAAGGCGCAATCCTGACGCGGCCATTTCGTCGAGGACCGGCGTCTTGACGTGCGAGTGCCCGTTGTAGCCCGTTTCGTGCCAGCCGTGGTCGTCTCCCATTAGCAGCACTATGTTGGGCCGAGCCGGGCCCTCCGTCTGGCCCGGGTCGCCAGACTGGCATGAGGACGCCGCCGACAAGGCGGTTGCGGTGACAAGGAAGTTCCGACGAGTGAGGACGTGTGACATGGTTTCGAGGCGCCCTATGATCTCACATGAGCAGGCCCGACAAGCTGGTCTAAGTGCGTCTGATCCGGCTTGTTTGTCCCAGACAGGTCACGGCGGCTGCGCTTGGGTCGGCTCGGGGCCGAACGTCCGGCAGCGACGACCTCAACCCAAGTAAGATGCCAGCATCAACCGCACCCCTTGCCGCAAATCCACCTCCGGCTCCCAACCGAGCAGACGTCTTGCCTTGGCGATGTCCGGTTGACGGCGGCTCGGGTCATCTTGGGGCAATTCGAGGTGGGTAATGCCACAGTCGACGCCGGCGATGGTTTGCACAACCTTGGCCAGTTCCAACACAGTGATCTCGTCCGGGCCACCGAGGTTTACCGGCGTCGTCTCGTCGCTGGCAGCCAATCGCACGATGCCTTCGACAATGTCAGAGACATAGCAAAAGCTCCGCGTCTGCGAACCGTCGCCGAACACCGTCAGGGGAACGGCTCGCAACACTTGGTCCAAGAAAGCAGGCAAGACGCGCCCGTCTCCCCGCTTCATACGGGGACCGTACACATTGAACAGACGAGCGATGCGAGTATGGGCGCCGCGCTCGCGGTGGTAGGTCATCGTGAGGGCCTCTGCGTAGCGCTTGCCCTCGTCGTATACCGAGCGCGGGCCGACCGGATTTACGTTGCCCCAATACGTCTCAGGTTGCGGCTGTACGAGGGCGTCGCCATAGGCTTCCGAGGTCGAGGCCTGCAAGAACGTGGCGCGATTTTGAACGGCCAGGTCTAGCATGTTGCGGGTGCCCTCCGAGCAGGCCGCAAGCGTCTCGAGCGGGGCCGCCAAATAGTCGCGCGGGCTCGCCGGGCAGGCGAGGTTATAAACGATGTCGATCCGCCCGTCTGCGTGGAACGGCTCACAGATGTCATGCCGGAAAAAGCGGAACTCTGGACGACCTTGCAGATGGCGCAAGTTCTCGGCCTGGCCGGTGCTGAGGTTGTCGAGCCCGATCACCTCTTGCCTGTCCGCCAGCAGGCGGTCGCAAAGGTGCGAACCGATGAAGCCGGCGGCTCCAGATACAACGACTCGCAAGTTCTGCCTGCCCCCGCCTTCATCGTATGCGGGCAGGCAACCGCGAGCCGGAGCACGAGGCGCACACCGCATCGGGGGCATCCGTGCCTCGCGTCTCCGACACGGCCGCGACGGCCTGTGATCGCCTACAATGCAGGCATGGCGGCAACATTGACGCGCGAGTTGGCCGCCGGGGCTGTGGGTAAGACCCGCGCCCGGGAGCTTTACGACGAGGATCCTTGGTCTTGGTCGCGCCAGCAGGTAGCGGCGATGAGGCGGCGCGACTTCGGCGCGGTCGACTGGGAGAATGTGATCGAGGAGATCGGAGACGTGGCCGGGCGCGACGAGGATGCATGGGTTTCATACTGCAAGAACGTCATCTCACACCTGCTGAAGATCCACCACTCGCCGAAGAGCCCGGATCTCAACCACTGGCGTAAAGAAATCGGGGACTGGCGCGGCGAGATGCAGGGCAAGCTCGATCGTAACCCCGGCATGAATGGCAAACTACCGGAGTTGCTGGACGGGGCTTGGCGGAGGGGACGGGAAATTGCAGTCAGAAAGCTGGCCGAGCACGGCAGTCCCGAGAATCCGGCAGACGAGCGGCGGCTGCGGCGCGCGTGGGGATCCCGCCTGCCTATGGATTGTCCGTACGCGCTCGAAGAGATCGCTGGCTACGACCCCTCCGACAAGGATGCCGCGCCAGATCCGGATGTCTGGCCTGCGCCGGTTGCGCTCGTCCTGAACGAGGCACTGGGAACGGACTACCCGGCGTGACACCGGGCACCGGCCCGCACGAGCGCAGGTGAATCCAACACCAGCGCCCACGTGTGGGCGGGCTCTAGCGAATGCCCTGAGCCCCGCAGTCCGCCCTACATGTTCCTCATGCGTGGTGCGACACACTGTGCCGAAGTAGCGCCTTAGCCCCGCGGCGCCGGCCCAGCCGCTCGCAGTTCCATGCATTGGGAAGAAAGCTCTGCCGAGGCTTCTGACGCATCGGTCCTCGGCGGTAGTGTGGCGGATCTTGGTGGGTCCGGGCACTTGATTCTGCCCTCCGAGAATTAGGCCGCCTTACAATGGGCGCCATGCAACGCAGAAACGCTCTGAAATGGCTGGCAGGTGCGGGGTTTGCTGCGCTCCCATCCGCCGTGCCCGCCGCTTCGGCGCAGCAGCGGCCCTCACGGGGGTTGCCCGATCTGAAGATCACCGATGTCAAGGCGATTCTCACGGCACCCCCGGGGCTGCCCCGCACGGTGATCGTGAAGGTGGAGACCAGCGAGCCCGGCCTGCACGGCTACGGCTGCGCGACGTTTACACAGCGCGCCAAAGCGGTTGTCACGGCCGTTGACGAATTCCTCCGCCCGTTCCTGAAGGGCAAGAACCCGGACCATATCGAGGACATCTGGCAAACGATGTACGTCAGCTCGTACTGGCGCAACGGGCCGGTGCTGTACAACGCCATGAGCGGCGTCGATCAGGCGCTGTGGGATATCAAGGGCAAGCGGGCCAACATGCCCGTCTACGCGCTGCTGGGCGGCAAGGCGCGCAACGGCGCCGATGTGTACCGCCACGCATCAGGCGGGAGCATGCAGGAAGTCGAGGACGCCGCCCGCGCCTACATCGAACAGGGCGTGCGTCACATCCGCATCCAGGTCGGGATCGCAGGCAACGCGAACTACGGCGCGCGCGGCTCGGGGGGCAACCCGGAAGGCTTCCTCGGCGCTCCTTCCGGCGGCCCGCACGCCGAGCGGATGTACGAGCCAACGCCCTACCTGCTGAGCGTACCCAAGCTCTTCGAGCACATGCGCATCAATCTCGGCGAGGAGATCGAACTGCTGCACGACGTCCACGAACGCATCAGCAATGCCCAGGCGATGTGGCTGCTGAAGCGGGTCGAGGAGTATCGACCCTTCTTCATCGAGGACCCGCTTTCACCCGAGCAAATCGGCTATTTCAGACACATGCGCTCCCAAACCACCACGGCCATCGCCATGGGAGAACTGTTCAACTCGCCGCATGAGTTCACCGGACTGATCGCGGAACGCTTGATCGACTTCATCCGGGTGCATATCTCGCAGATCGGCGGCCTGACGCCGGCGCGCAAGCTCGCGGCGCTATGCGAATGGTTCGGAGTCCGCACGGCGTGGCACGGTCCGGGCGACACTTCCCCGGTCGGCCACCTGGCCAATATCGCGCTCGACGTGAGTTGCTACAACTTCGGGATCCAAGAAGCTCGGACCTGGCCGGAGTCGGTGCATGAAGTCTTCCAAGGGTGCCCGCGCCTCGAGAACGGCTTCTTCTTTCCGAACGAGTCCCCCGGTTGGGGCATGGAGATCAACGAAGAGCTCGCGGCCAAATACAGCGTCGAATCACGCTATGACACGCCCTTCGATTACTCCTGGGGCACCACGCGCCGCCGCGACGGTTCGATCATCCGCCCGTAGGGGCCGGCTCTTCCGGCGCACGGCGCGCCTCGCGGCCAAGCGCGGCGGTAATCGCGTCCACGTCGTACACGCAGCCGTTCCAAGTCCCTCCGCTACAGGCCTGTAGCGCGGCCCAAAGCCGCGTATCATCCGGCATCTCTGGATGCGGCGCCAAGTCATCTCGAGGCTGCCGTGCAGAGAGGACTCTCGCGCCTTCGCTCGCCCCGAACTCACGCCCTTCGTGCCCGACGAGGTCTACGCTTCCGCGCAGCCGCCGGCAGTCGATCTCGATGCGCACAATATCGCCCGCGACCAGCTTCCCCAACGGCCCTCCAGCCAGAGCCTCCGGGCCGACGTGCCCGATGCATGCACCGGTTGAGACACCGGAAAACCGCGCGTCCGTGATGACAGCGATTTCCTTCCCGTACGAAAGATGCTTGAGAGCTGACGTGATCTGGTAGATCTCTTCCATTCCGGAGCCGAGCGGCCCGCAACAGGCCAGCACCATCACGTCTCCGGGCTGGACAGCCCCATCCTTGATCGCTTGTGTGGCATCGGCCTCGCGGATGAACACCTTGGCCGGGCCCCGCTTGCGGTAGACACCGTCGCTGTCGATCACCGCCGGGTCGATCGCGGTGCTCTTGACGACCGAGCCCTCCGGTGCGAGATTCCCCCGGCAGAACGTGATCGTGCTTGTGAGGCCCCGTCGCAGGGCGGCGTCCGGCGAAAAGATCACTTCGTCGGGGTCGACACCGTCCAGTTCTCTCAGGCGGTCGCGAAAGATCCCGCGCCGCTCGCTGCCCTCCCACTCGTCTAGGACCGCCCCTAGGCTCGCGCCGGTGGCCGTCAACGCGGAAAGATCTAGCAGGCCCAGCGCCCGCAGGTGCAGCATCACTTCCGGCACGCCACCCGCGAGAAAGACACGAACGGTCGGATGCCCGACTGGACCGTTGGGCAGCACGTCAACCAGACGCACCACCTGTCGATTGATCTCCGCCCAGTCGTCCACTCCGGGCCGCTTGAGCCCGGCGCAATAGGCGACCGCCGGAAGGTGCAGCAGCAAGTTCGTCGATCCCCCGAAAGCCGCATGCACCACCATCGCGTTGCGCAAGGCACCGTCGGTGAGGATATCGCCTACCGCGATTCCGGCCTCGCGCTGCGACATCACGGCCTCGGCGGACTTCCGGGCCGCGTGCTTCCAAACCGCTTGTCCGGATGGCGCCAGAGCGGTGTGGGGCAGCGCAAGTCCGAGCGCTTCGGCCACGACTTGAGCGGTAGCGGCGGTGCCAAGGAACTGGCATCCGCCGCCTGGGGTTCCGCACGCCTTGCAGCCGAATTCCTGTGCCAGTTCCAGACTCAGCTCACCGTGTGCGAAGCGCGCCCCGATCGTCTGCACCCTGCCGGCATCCTCGGCCCCGCGCGTCGGCAGGGTCACGCCTCCCGGCACCAGTACGCAGGGCAGACCTTGCATCGAAGCCAGTGCCATCGTCATTGCGGGCAGGCCCTTGTCGCATGTCGCCACTCCGATGACGCCGCTGCGTGTCGGGAGCGACCGGATCAGGCGCCGGAGTACCTGGGCGGCATCGTTGCGGTACGGCAGCGAGTCCATCATTCCCGGCGTGCCCTGCGTGCGGCCGTCACAGGGGTCGCTGCAGAACCCGGCGAAGGGGATCGCTCCGCGCTGGCGAAGCTCGACGGCCGCCTCGTGCATCAGGAGCCCGACCTCGAAGTGACCGGTGTGGTAGCCCAGCGCGACGGGAGAGCCGTCCTGGGCGCGAATGCCGCCTTGGGTGCTCAGGATCAGGTACTCGTCCCGCCCGAGGTGGGCCGGGTTCCACCCCATCCCGGCGTCCTGTGTCCAGCCGAAGATGTCGCCACTCGGCAGCGTGCGGAGCATCTCGGGCGTGAGCGGCAACGTTCCCGCAGGACCCTCGGAATCGGTCCGAATCTCGAAGATCGAGGCATCATCCGCTACGAATAGTCCCTGCATTCCCTACCAGTGTGGCTGATTAGGGAATCCGATGACCCAGCAGCTCCAGATTGAACTCCAGCGTGCCCGAGGGAACTCAGGGGTCCCTTGTTTCGGAATCCGAAACCGACCCCAGCCAAGCCATGCGGGCGTTTTCCGGCCCAGTCCGCACGGACCTAATCCCAGACCCGCGCTGCCCGCCCTACCCGAGGTTGATCCGTTTCAGGTCAATCTTGTCGTCGTCGAACACCCCGAGGCCGAAGTTGGAGGCCAACTCGATGTGCTCGACTTGGGCATTGAGCCACCGGCTGTCCTCGTCGGGCTTCAGTAGGGCGATCGGGGCCCTCCCAACCTCGGCCCGCTTCTTGTCGATCGCCTGCCAGCCGGTCTTGTCGAGCGCGACGGGATCCGTGGCAAAGTACATCGTCTTGTGTTCCCAGGTGTACCGCCCCACGCTACTGCCCGGACCGCCGTGGTATGCGGCCTTCACGCCGTCGAGGATGTGCAGGACCACCCGCTCTCGAATCACCGGCAGATCCACAACCGCCGGAATGAAGATGCCGCAAGCATTTGCAGTGGTTGTCGCATGGCTGCGACTGACGTTGTTCACCAGGCCATGTGACATGTTCTTGAGGGCAAGGGTTACGCCCGCAGACTGGTGATGCTTCACCACGCAGAGGTTGATGACTTTGTTGACCTCTTTGGTCAAGAACTTGGCGACGTACGACCGCCGGGCGTGAGCGTCACTCAAGTCGTACTCAGGCGCGTAAGCCGGGTGCACCAGTGGCATCTCCATGTAGACGTCCGGATCGTATCCGTCCATATCGAGCTGGATCCTCGGAACGGTGGGCGAACCCGAGGTCCAGCGGACACCCGCCGGCAGCCATTCCACGAATCCGGCCCTCTGGAACTGTTCACCGTAGCGGTCGTAGGCTACAATGTCGCGCCGCGGGATACCGACCTCCTCCAATGCCTGGATGATGGGGTGCAACACTTCCGGGGCGGAGATCACGTGAGGCATCCCGACCGGGTTGAGCTTGATGCCGACGACATCGCCGGGCTGGAAGAACTTTCGCCAAGCGTCGAGCGGAATCTCCGTGCCCGTGAGTTCCCGCATTCCACGATCGATCATCTGCTCGACCGGATCGCCTTGGTAGACGCCGGAGACGATGCTGTTGGGGTGGTGAACCGCCACGACACGCCCCGGATACGGACCCGGAATGCCTAGCTTCCCCTCATTCGAAGCTCCCGACCCCTGTGCGCGGGCCATTCGCGCCGGCAGTGACGCAAAGGTCGCCGCGACGGAGGCTGCGAGGAATTCTCGTCGATCAAATGCCATGGTGTCTCCTCGTTGACACGAGTGCCTGTGCGATGCCCCTTGCGCTGCGGTTGAGAGCGGCCGGGATCGTTCGCCAGGTCAGCGCCGGTTTCGATGATAGCGGGTCCAACTCCGACATGGCCGTCGATTCACTCAATGGCTTCGACGGAGGGGTGGGTCGGAGGGCCATCGCGCCGGCCTGCCCTCAGTGCTCGAGGGCCCGGGAGGTTTCTTCGACACCGGCCAGGAAGTCCCGCAGACTTCTCTCGTCGGGAAACTCCAACGCCCCTGACCGGTAGTACGCGACCTCTTGGCGCCATCGCTCTCGAACCGCCTGCCGGGCACGACCGACGCGGACGGGCTCTCCGTCACGATGAAAATAGATTGGGTTTGTGTGCGCCTGAACGACGGGTTCCCCCTCAAGCGTTTGAGCGGTGACACGTGCGGCGAGCCAAGAACTCTCGTTCAGTTCCAGCCGAAAGTCGAGTTGCTGGTCCTGCCCTGCCCCATCACCGGTCTTTTGGGCAACGATCTCTCCGTTGCGTACGATCTCGATGCTCTCGATCGGCCGGAAATAGGCAGCTCTGGCGCTCCCCTGGATCTCGCGAGAGCCTTCATCCCATACCGTGAGGTCACCCGGGGATTGCCCGTCAACCGAGAATTCGAGGAGGGGGCCGTTCGTCAGCACGACCGCGCCTCGGCGGACCCCGTCTGCCCAGGCGGCGTACGAGGACTGACCCGCTTCGGCTCGCACTAGGGCCCGTTCCGGACCCAGTAGCGGCACAGCCCTGGGCCAGGACGCGAATCGCGAGAGATTCGCCGGGAAGTCACTGCCCGCCAGGCCCACGACTCGGAAGCCCGCGTTCAGCAGCTCGTACCATTCGGCGGTCTTCAGCACTCCAAACTGGAACACCTCCACGAAATCGACCGCATCGTGGACCAAGTTCATCAGGAGCGTCGAGTTGGGCTGGCTGCCGTAGAAGTGCGCAAAACCCGTTAGCGCTCCGAGTCTTCGCCCTTGGGCGAAGAGTACCAGGGGATTGGGAAACGCCTGGACAGAGTTGGCGTATTCCAGCCCGATGCTGAGGGGCTCGATCATTCTGCTCGGACCCAGGAACAGGGTGTGGCCGTAGAAGCGGCTGCGCGATTCGTGCCCCGACCGAATCGAGAATCCGTCAGTCCTCGCTTCGGCCTCTTCCCCGAATCCCCATTGCATGGCGGCATGCTGCTGCCGCTGGAGTTCCAGGAAGTTGGCTACCGCGAGGTCTTCGGCCTGCATCCATCGCAGGAAGATCGGGTCGTCCTCCGGGGCGCGCACGAGATGGATGTGGTCGTCCCCAGCGAGCCACTGCTCCTGACGGCCCGGAGCGATTGGATCGAGATTCAGAGTGATTTCCGAATCCTCGCCGACTTCCAGCGCGAACGACTCCTTGGCCGGCCGGAAGAAGGTGCCGTGATACGCCTCGATCCGGTATCCGTCGAAGGCGGGCAAATTGAAGCTTGCCGTGCCTTCGAGCAGGACGAAATGGGAACTGTCCCGGGCAGTGACTTCCAGCACACGCGAGTCGTCCGCCCGACGCCAGATGCGCTCTCGATAGAACAGGTCGGGACGCAACGGCAGCATCGTATCGGCCGGACTCAGCCGGAATTCGCGGTCTCCCCTGAACAGGTAAACGCGCGCCGGAATCGGCTCGCCCGTATCAGACCGCCGGACGGCCACATGAAGCTGGACCGTGTGGCGAGGGAAGAGGGATTCGACCTGCTCGGAACAAGAGACGATCGCGGCCAGGCCGGTCGCGCCCAAGAAGCCGGCGCGCATGGCAATGGAGCGTCTCACCAGAAGGACCTCACAGATGGCACGGAGGTAGGTGAGACGCCCGCCGCATCAACGGGAACATTCATAGGCGCTCGGTCGGGATGCTGGCCGAGCCGTAAAGCTGTCCGGCCTTGATCGTGGCAACGGGCCGCAGCATTCGACGGCCTGTCCGCGTTGCTCCGAGAGCGTCTACCAAGCGAAACTCCCCGTCCTCCAGCGAGAATACAGCGATGTCCGCCTCGGCGCCCTCTCGCAGCGTTCCGAGCTCGTTCAGCCGTCCGAATACCTGCGAGGGATTCAAGGTGACTCTCCGAATGGCCTCCTCCAAGGTCAGGCCTAGGTGCAGGAACTTGGAAACGGTCGTCGCCAAGTCGAACACCGGTCCATGCACGTTGAACTGATGCACGTCGCTGGAAATCGTGCCGGGCAACAATCCCTGCTCCATGGCTGTTTCCGCCGTATCAAAGGAGAAGCTTCCGGCGCCATGGCCGATGTCGAGGTGGATGCCCGAAGCGACGCTCGCGAGGATCTCGTCATGCACCCGGCCATCATCATCGAGGATCCCGCCTTCCCCGCCCCGAAAACTGTGGGTGATCACGTCACCGGGCTTCATGAGTGACAGGATTCTTGGCACCGTCGAATGCGAGCCGCCGATATGGACCATAACCGGCAGTCCGGCCGCATCGGCAGCCTCCCGGGCGCGCCTCAGCACCTCGAGATCGTGGTTCCCCGCTATGTTCCGAGTCAGTCTGACCTTCATTCCCACAATTACGTCCCGATGCCGTTCGATGGTCTTCGCGGCGAGCGCAGCATTGGCGTAGCGCAGGTCAAGCAGCTCGCCCCACGGATTGTCCTGCGACAGCGTTGACTGTCCAACCACCGAGATGTTCAGGAGAGCGAGGATGCGGGTGTCGGCAGTGTTGATGACGTACTTGCGGAGCCCAGGGAACGTGTGGGCTCCCGCTGACCCCGCGTCAATCGCCGTGGTGACACCCTTGGCGATGCAGTTGGGATCCGCTGGGATCCCCAAGGGAGCGACACCGTCATAGACGTGGACGTGGATGTCGATCCAGCCTGGCGTCACGATTCGGCCCGATGCATCAATCACGTGGAGCGCGTCGCTCTCCGGGATCGAATCCGCTATCCGGGCGATCTTCGATCCTGAAACCGCGATGTCACGAGAAACGGATAGTCCTTGGGACGGATCAATCACCCGGCCACCCTTGACGACTAGCGAATAGGGGTAGGATCGGCCCCTGCTCTGCGAATAAACGACTTGGTTCGAGAGGGAACTGGCGACACCGACAACCAGCGGTCCGAGAGTGCGTTGGACGAATCGTCGGCGAGTGTGCATGGTGACCAACCGTTGCGGTTGGATTATAGGGTGCCTGTGCCGTCGGCTTCGCAGGGAAGGCTACATGGTCCAAGTCCGGCCCCGTACCTCATGCGCGATTCGGCACGCCTTGCCTGCCACAGACGCTCGTTACCCCACAGATTGACCTCAAAGCTCAATCTGTCCGGACCCGAACAGTTCGATATCGACCGGATCGAAACGAGAATCCACAATCTCTCGGTTGCGAGATGTGGCTGGCACTTCTGGCAATCGAGTTCGGGTAGGCGTCCATCGATCTGGCGGACCCAAGCGCTAGCACTGCGATTTAAGGCGGGCTGCGGCGAGTCTGGGCAGGCCTCTGGTCTGTTCTCTCGGCTACGGCCATTCCGATCAGCAGCGCACCTGAAACGCGTTGTTTCGGCTGGCTCGGTGCGCGGCAGGCGCACAACATCTCGCCTCGGCGACGACATCTCTAGGACCGAACCGGGTTACGCTGGACGTCACTGCCATGGCACCCGCGCTCCGCTTCGCAATCTTGCTGCTTGCCATTCCCGTATGGGTGGCACCTCCCAATATCGTCTTCATCATGGTGGACGATCTGGGGCCGGAATGGATC
>VXMF01000002.1 GCA_009841225.1 Terriglobia bacterium
GATCGTGCCCACGTTCACGTGCGGCTTCGAGCGATCAAACTTTTCCTTTGCCATGTCTCTGTGTCCTCTTAGGCTGCGATCCGAAACGCGAATTCAAGGGCGCCACAAACACTGGTGGACGGGGAAGGATTCGAACCTTCGTAGGGCGTAGCCCGACAGATTTACAGTCTGTTGCCTTTGACCGCTCGGCCACCCGTCCGCAAAAGGTACCTTGGTCCGCGTCCCTCGTGGATTTGTGTGAACACCGTTCCTACGTCCGCAGGGGCGCTGCGCCGCGTCACGGTTCGCAATAGGCCGGCCGCCGGTTCCCGGAACAGCCGGTGCTGTTATCTTAGCCCATCCCGGGGGCCCGACGCAATGCGGGCGAGATGTCCCGACCTCAGGCCGGCAGTCCGCTCGGAATCATGCGGACAGCTGCCGCTTCACGACCTCCTCGTTGAGTTCGATCCCTAGGCCCGGCCCGGTTGGCGGAGTGATGAAGCCGTTGCTGAAGTCGATCGGCTCCTGAAAGATCTCTCTGTGGAGAGCGTTTGAGTTGAACTCCTGAATCAGCAGGTTCGGCGAGCATGTGTCCAACTGCACCGCTGCGGCTGCAGCAACGGGACCGCAATACATATGCGGCGCGATCATCGCGTAGTGCGCCTCGGCCATGCCGGCGATCTTCTTGGACTCGAGAATTCCCCCGCACTGGCCGACGTCCAACTGGATGATCTGCGCGGCTTGTTTCTCGAGCACCTGCGAGAACTCGAACTTCGTGACCAAGCGCTCGCCGGTGGCGATCGGGATGCTTGTGTGGGCCGCGACGCGGGCCATCTCGTCAACGTTCTCGGGTGGAACAGGCTCCTCGAACCAGAACGGGTCGAACTCTTCGAGAATGCTGGCCACGCGGATCGCTCCCGCCGTGCTGAACTGGCCGTGGGTGCCGATGCCGATTTCGAGGTCGTCGCCGACCGCATCGCGGATCGCTCGGAAAATCTTGGCCACATGCCGGATCGTCTTCAGGGAATAGTCGCGCGGAGGGCCGGTGATCGGCCGAAACGGATCTAGCTTGCACGCGGTGTTCCCTGCCCTGACAAGTTCCTCGGCGCGCCTGCCGGCGAGTTCGGGGTTCTCCCAGACGCCTTGGGTGTTCATGTAAGCGTATGCGCGCAGCCGATCGTGGTACTGGCCGCCCAACAAGTTGTACACAGGCTGCTCGGTAGCTTTGCCGACCAAGTCCCAGCAGGCCATTTCGATGGCGGAGAGTGCGGGGACGAAGTAAAGGCTCGGGTGGCGGTAGTCGTGAGAGCTGGTGTACATGTCTTGCCAGATCCGCTCCACGTTGAAGGGGCTCTTGCCGATGACAAACCGCTCGCACAGATCGTGCAGCAGGTCGATTTGCGACTTCAGGTTGGTCACGCCACCCGTCGGTCGCTCGCCCAATCCGACGAGACCCTCGTCGGTGGTCAGCTGGACGAACAGCCACTTCCGATGGCCGATGTAAGGCTGGACGTTGTCCAAGAGGATCGATTTCACACCCGTGACTTTCATGCTTCCTGCCTTCGAGCTAGCTGCCAGGTCGGCCGCCGCTGGGAGCGCGGCCACGCGCGTCGTGCCAAGGCCTGCCGCGAGTGCGCCAGAGCCCTGCAGAAAACTGCGTCGCCGCATCTTTGCCCGCCTTGACCGCGGCTGCCAGTGGATCGACCCTCAAGTACGTAGGACCGAGAATCGCTGGCAGCCGCGCAATATTCTACGGCACTGAGGGCCGTTTCGGGACCGCTTTGAGCGCCGCAGCCGGAATTTTTGGCTCTGGCGGGCGGCGGCGACCTAGGGCATCGTGGGCTCGGGCAAGGACTCGAGCATTTCGAGCAGGAGGTCGTCTTCGGTCCGCCCATCAGCGTGAGCGTCGAAGTTCAGGATGATCCGATGACGCAGGGACGGAAGGGCCAGCTCCCGAACGTCCTCCGTGCTGACGTGCAGCCGCCCGTGCATCAGCGCCCGGACGCGCCCGCAAAGCACGAGCGCCTGCGCTCCGCGGGGCGAGCTGCCGTAGCGGACGTACTTGCGCGCCAAGGCGTGCTCCCTGCCCGGGCGAGGCTGTGTGGCGAGGACCAAGCTGATGGCATAGTCGCGAACATGGGGCGCCACCAAGGTCTGGGACGCGGCGCGTCGCAGCTCGAGAATCTGCTCGCGGTCTAGGATCGCGTCGACCTCCAGCGGAGTGGTATCCGCCGTACGATCCACGATGGCAGTGAGGTCTTCGCGCTCGGGATACTCCACCAGCAGTTTGAGCAAGAAGCGATCCAACTGCGCCTCGGGCAACGGGTAGGTCCCTTCCATCTCGAGCGGGTTTTGCGTAGCCATCACCAAGAACGGCTCGTCGAGCAAGTGCGTTGTCGTGCCGCTGGTGACAGTCTTCTCTTGCATGGCCTCCAGCAGCGCCGACTGCGTGCGCGGCGTTGCGCGATTGATTTCGTCGGCGAGCACGAGATGCGCGAAGACGGGTCCCTTCTCGAAGCGGAGCGCCTTGGCGCCGAGCTCGTTGGTGTCCATCACGACACTGCCCAGGATGTCCGCGGGCATCAGGTCGGGGGTGAACTGGATCCGCGAGTAGTCCAAGTGCAGCGCCCGCCCAAGCGTCCTCAGCAAAGTAGTCTTGCCGAGGCCCGGCACGCCCTCGAGCAACACGTGACCGCCAGAGAGCAGAGCGTTCAGCACGCCGTCGACCACGCGCTCGTGGCCGACGATCACGCGGTGGATCTGCGCGCGAACGGCGTCGATCTGTTCCGTTGCGCTATGCAGCGTCGTGTCTTGGGCCAGCATCTACTCGGCGTTCCTTCTCAACGTGTCGAAATAGTTCTGGATGTAGGTGCGGTAGGACGCGGGGATCTCGTCCCGGCTTACGGACCCGCTGCCGTCGCCGTGGGAGGTCGAACGCTGATTGTACGGCACGGACGCTGACTGCTCGGCCAGGCGAGTCTCGATCGTTACCTCGCCCCGCATGTTCTCGGCGCGTTCCATGTAGAGTTCTTCGAGGGCGCCGAGCACCTCCAACTGCTCCGCTTCGGCCAGTTCCTTGTCACCGTCACTTGAGCCAGCAGCCGAGGCGTTTCCCCCACCGCTCTGGTCGCCGGTGCTGTCCTCGCCGCTAGTGGTTCCGGCGGATGCGGATTCGCCAGCCTCGGGCCCGGCCTCGCCACCCTCCATCGATGCATCGGCCGCCTGGCCCGACGGATCCTGTTCTGCCTCTCCCGAGTCGGCGGGATTTCCCGACGATGCGGTCTCTTCTGTGCTGCCGCTGCCCTGTTCCTGCCCCGATTCCGAGCTTGAAGACTCGGTGGAAGCCATGTCCAGAGTCTGCAGCATGTTGTCGAACGCCTGCTTGAGCTTGTCGAACAGGCTCTGGGCCTCCTCGTCCCAGAGGTCGCTGCCGGTGTCAGACGGCAGGTTGTTGTCCTGGCCGTCCGGCGACAAACCCGCGTCCTCGGCTTGCAGGGTCGAATCCTCGAGCAGGCCCTCGGGGCCCTGCTCCTCCAAGGGGACCGTGATCAGTCCTTCCACGTCGGGCATCTGGACCGCCTCGCTGGGCGGCTCCTCATGGGCTTCGCGAGGCAGTTCAGACTTGGGAGAGTCTTGTTCGGATGCAGGTCGTTCGAAGAACTCTTCGTCCCCCGGGAGGAGCTGATCCGTGTCCGGCCGCTCGATCGCCGCCGCTCGCTGCCGCTCGTCCGCGTTCGGAGCGGGCCGCTGGCCGAAGATGGCCGTCAGGATCAGCGATGCCAAGGGAGGCTCGAACGAGATGGTCGCTTGCAGCCCGACGCGAAGCCCAAAGAGAACCAGAGCGGACGCCAGCAACCAGACGCTCGCGCGCTGGGCCGGCGACACGACGCCCGGAAACGCTTGCCGGGGGTCTACGTGTGCAGCGAGCCTAGAGGCGGACTCGTACTGGGCGGCCGCGACGCGGCCGTGCTGCTTATCGATCCCTACTGTTTTGAAGTGATACGCCGTGGACACGGCGTCTTGGAGGCCCGAACGCGCGTCCACCAGCTGTGCTACCGCGTACCTCGTTGGCAAGTAAGTGCCCAGTCGCCGGGCGGCGATCCAGACCCCGAGCCCGGCGACTAAAGGAAGCGTGACGAACGGAACATAGCGTGTGCCGAGCACGAGCAGGCCGCAGAAGCCGACTAGGCAGACTGCGAGCGCTAGGCAGCCTTCTCGCGTGCGAAGCTGCCCGGCAACACGCTTGCGACAGGTCTCGACTAGCCCCTCGACGAGACCTAGGTTCAAATCAGATGCGGGCATAGGCCGGTCGGCCGGAACAGAACACGATTATAAGAGAGAGCGACCGTTCTCCGTTGCGTCAGGCGCTAGACTGCTGATTGTTCGGGGTTCCAGCAAGTTGTCCAAGTCCTTCATCGCTTTGGCCATCGTGGCGCTGCTCGCGTACGGTTGCCGCGCGGGCGCCCAGGAGGACGTGCGCCTGCTTCAGGATGCCATTGCATCGTTGCGCTCCGGGGATGCGGCCAGCGCGGCTGAAGTGGCCAGCGGGCAGATTGAGGCCTCTGCGGAACCGAATCCCACCGCGTTCTGGATCCGGGCGCAGGCTCGGACGCATCTTGAGGAGTACGCCGGAGCCGCCCAAGACTACGAGCGGCTCGCCGAGATGGAGCCTGACAGTGCCCGAATCAGCTTAGATCTGGGCGCGGCGAGGTTCCGTAACGGGGACATGGCCGGATCGGTTGCCGCTTTCGAGCGCGTAGCGGAGTTGGAAGCGCACGCGAGGGCGCAGCTTTGGCAGCTCGGAATCTCCCAATACTACGCGAGGGACTTCGCAGGTTGCGCGTCCCTGTTCGAGCTTCACCGCACGGTCAACCCGCAGGACGTGGAGAACTCTGTCTGGCACTTCCTGTGCGTAGCCGCGACCCGGGGCTTCGACGCCGCGCGTGCGGGACTGATCCCGATCGACAGGGACGGCAGGGTGCCGATGATGGAGGTATTCGCTCTCTTCGGGGGCAGAGGTGGAGTGCAAGACGTGTTGGACGCGGCTGAAAGAGCCTCCGGTTCCGGCAGCGGGACAGGCCCGGAGTTCTACGCTCACCTGTATTTGGGCCTGTACCACGAAGCTGCGGGAGACGCCGCGAGCTCACGAACGCACATTGCGAAGGCTGTTCAGCTAAAGCAATCCGGAAACTACATGTGGCAGGTTGCCAGGGTGCACCAAGAGCTTCGCGAGCGTTCCGAAGATGGCCGGTGATCGCACTAGGCTTCGCAGCAATCCGGTCACCAAGCTCTGCCCGAGAGTGGGTCGGGGCGCTGCGAGTTGGGGCAGCGGCTCCGGTTGCGGTTTTCGTGGCAGACCGCAGACTCCATCACGATGCGTCGGTACGGAACCGATGGATGGTGCGCACGAGCGAAGTGGCCGTCCACCACCATCCGATTGCGAAATCTCTGGGCCAAAGCACCTTCTAAGCGGGTCTACGGCAGAGTACGGAAAGGATCAATTGCGGAGATTCCGAGCGGGGCGAAACGGCGCAGATTGCGGGTTAGGATCGTCATTCCTCGGCTACTGGCAGTAGCAGCGATCGCTATGTCGGCAAAGCCAGGTGAAGACCCCGCCCCACGTGCTTTGTCCATCAATTCCCCCGCCAAACGCGCTGCGGGAGTGTCGAACGCGAGGACTCTGTCCCCGTATAGATGGACTATCAGTTCGAGCCACTCAGCGATATTGGCGGCCTTTGCTACAGCTCCCTCCCGCTTCAGCTTTGCGATGCCGCTACAGATCTCTGCCACCGTGACCGCCGACAAGAACAGATCTCCAGAGTGAGCATCCATCCAATCCGTCAGCTCTTGGGAGCGCCTAGCTCTTCTAGGCGCTGCACTCGAAAGCACGTCGGTGTCTAACAGATACAAGCTCATCTCCTAAAGCGAAGTCTCCCTCAGTCCAGTCGCATCGCGCGGCGGCAGATCTCCGTCTTCGAGGGGCGCGGACACTAGCAGCCGGCCGAAGGATGGCACCTGGCGGAGACGATTCCATTCGTCGACCCCAAGGATGACAGCGCGGGGCTTCCCGTGACGGGTGATCACGGCTGCCCTCCCCTTGGCGGCGTTCTCCACGAGGGCCGACAACTTGGCCTTGGCATCGCGCAACTGAACCGTAAGCATGAGATTCTTCCAAAAAAGACTACATAGGTCATAATTTAGTGTAGCGCACGGGACAGAGCATGGCATTAGGAAGAATCGCACCAGAGGGGAGGCCAAGGCCGATCAAGTGCTCGCTGCGGCGTGGGTCGATGCCTTACCCGCCTGCCAGCAACATCTCGAGATACTCACGCCCCTCGCCACTTGAGGATCGGCTAGGTCTGTCGCTGTCGGGGAGGTGTCGCAACGAAGTCGACCACACACAGTCCGAAGTTGAGTTGCCTACACTACAATCGGCGTTCGTGTCGCGATTTGAGTACGGGAGTCAGGAGTTTCGAAGATGATGGCGTCGATTCCCGATCCGGCCCAGCAAGCCAGTGCCGCGGATGGCATTCGCAGCAACGATATCGTTTTCGAAGCCAAGAACGTTACCAAGCGCTACGACATGGGCGAAGTGACCGTCGATGCTCTACGCGGCGTGAACCTGAGCCTGCGTGCATCGGAGTTCATCGTCCTGCTCGGGCCGTCAGGCAGCGGCAAGTCGACCCTGCTCAACATCTTGGGTGGCCTAGACGTGCCCACCTCGGGGACGGTCACCTATCGCGGCCGCGACCTTAGCGGAGCGGACGACGCGACGCGGACGGCGTACCGCCGAAACAACGTGGGCTTTGTGTTCCAGTTCTACAACCTGATTCCGAGCCTGACGGCTAGAGAGAACGTAGCGCTGGTGACCGAGATCGTGCGCGATCCCATGCCGCCGCAGGAAGCGCTACGAATCGTTGGGCTCGGCGACCGCATGAACCACTTCCCTGCGCAGCTCTCGGGCGGCGAACAGCAGCGCGTAGCGATCGCCCGGGCAATTTCTAAGCGCCCCGAAGTATTGCTGTGCGATGAACCCACTGGAGCGCTGGACATCTCGACTGGAGTAGTGGTGTTGGAGGCCATCGAGCGCATCAATCGCGAACTGGGCACAGCCACGGCGGTGATCACCCATAACGCCGCCGTGGCGTCCATCGCGGACCGCGTCGTACAGCTCTCAGATGGCCTGATCGTGGCGGATCGCAGCAATCCCGTCAAGACCGCAGCACGGGACCTCACGTGGTAGGCCATGCAGGCGCTTGACCGCAAGCTCTTCCGCGACCTTTGGCGGATCAAGGGCCAAGCGCTCGCGATCAGCATGGTCATCGCCGTCGGCGTGCTGATGCTGATCGCCTACCTCAGCAATTTCAACTCGCTGCAGTCCACGCGGGACGCCTATTACGAGCGCCAGCGCTTCGGGCATGTCTTCGCAACCTTGAAACGCGCACCACTGTCGCTTGGAAACCGCATCTCGGCAATTCCGGGCGTGGCGCAGGCCGAGACACGGGTTGTATTCGACGTGGCATTGGATGTGGAAGGGCTTGCCGAGCCGGCCACGGGCCGCTTGGTGTCCATTCCCGAGCGCCAGCGAGAAATCGTGAACGATGTCGTGCTGGTGCGGGGCCGCTATATCGAACCCGGACGGTCTGACGAGGCAATCATCTCCCTGGGTTTCGCGGATGCCAACCGGCTCGAGCCCGGGGACACGGTAGGCGCCATTCTCAATGGCCGTCGGCGGGATCTCGAGGTCGTCGGCGTGGGACTGTCGCCGGAATACGTCTATACGATTCGACCCGGCGAGATGATCCCCGACAACGCCCGCTTTGGAGTGTTCTGGATGGGACGCCGGGCGCTCGGCGCTGCATTCGACATGGAAGGCGGCTTCAACGATGTCTCCTTGCTGCTGCGCCCCGGCACGCAGGTCGAAGGCGTGATCCAAGAGCTCGACGAGCTGTTGAGGCCGTATGGGGGCTGGGGCGCGATCCCTCGCGACCTGCAGCTGTCCCACTGGTCGGTCCAAAACGAGCTCAACGGTATCCGAGTGGCTGGCGTGATCATCCCGATAGTGTTCCTGGGTGTGGCAGCCTTCCTGCTGCATGTCGTGCTGCATCGCATCGTCGCGGTGCAACGCGAGCAGATTGCAACCCTCAAGGCCCTCGGCTATCAGCGGCTCTCGATTGCGTTGCACTACACGTATTGGGCTTTGGCAATCAGCCTGACGGGCACACTGATCGGAACGGTTTGTGGCGCTCTTCTAGGTCGCGGGATGCTGTCTATGTACAACGACTTCTTCCGCTTCCCAGTCCTCGAATATCGCTTGGACCCTGTTGTGGTGGCCGGGGCTGTGGTATTGGGCATCGTTGCCGCGGTGTTCGGAGCGCGCACATCCGTTCGCCGGGCAGTCCGCTTGCAGCCCGCGGAGGCGATGCGGCCGGAGCCGCCAGCGAAGTACTCAGCTAGTCTTGTGGAGCGGCTCGGCCTGCGGCGGCTGCTGTCGCAGCCAGCTCGCATCATTCTCCGCAACATCGAACGCCAGCCGGTGCGCTCGGCGATCACGATCGGCGGCATCGCGCTGTCGTTAGCCGTTCTGATCGTGGGGATGTTCGCGGTCGACTCGCTCGACCTGATGATGGACATGCAGTTCCGCGTTTCCCAGAGGCAGGATCTGCAGCTCACCTTCACCGAGCCAATCTCGCCAGACGGGATCTACTCCCTGCAGCGGCTGCCCGGCGTGATGATGGCCGAACCCGTGCTTTCGGTTCCAGTCCGGCTAAGGTCAGGGCAGCGGTCCCGCCAACTGTCGATCATGGGCCTGCCGCATCTCCCGCAGCTTTTCCGGGTCATCGACGTCGAAACACTGAGTCCGGCTGACCTGTCTCACGACGGTGTCGTACTAGCGGAACGACTGGCACACGTGCTGGACGTCGGGCCCGGTGACTCGATCACTGCCGAGGTGCTGATCGGTAGCAGGCCCGTGCGCGAAATCGCCATCACAAGCACCGTCCGCCAGCACATGGGCCTTGCCGCGTATATGAACATCGACGCCGTCCGGCGCCTGCTGCACCACGACAAGACGCTGTCCGGCGGCTACCTGACCGTCGACTCACAAGCGCTTCCGGAATTGTTCAGAGCCATCAAGGAGACTCCCGCGATCGCGGGTAGCGGACTGAAGGCGGCGGCGCTGAAATCCTTTCAGGAAACATTCGCGGCCAACCTGGGCATCATGATCTTCTTCAACGTGCTGTTTGCGTCGATCATTGCATTCGGCGTGGTCTACAACGCGGCCCGAGTCTCGTTGGCCGAGCGGAGCCGGGAATTGGCGAGCCTGCGCGTGATGGGCTTCACGCGTCAGGAGATTTCCGCAATCTTGCTGGGAGAGCTTGGGATTTTGGCGTTGCTTGCGCTACCTTTGGGGTTACTTCTCGGCTACGCGCTGACGTCCCTGCTCACCAAGGCCATGGAAACGGAGCTCTATGCGCTGCCCTTTTCGGTCGTGCCCTCGACGTACGCGGTATGCGCGTTGACCATTCTGGGGGCCACGGTGGTCTCGGGCCTGATAGTGCGCCGCAAGCTTGACCGCTTGGACCTGCTGGAAGTCCTGAAGGCGAAGGAGTAGCAGATGAGGAGGTTGAGCCCGACCCGAATTCTTGTCTGGCTGGTGCTTGCGGCCGTCGCCGCCGCCTTCGTGTGGGCCTTCATGCCCAAGCCGCTAGAGGTGGCGACTGCGGCGGTCGAGCGCGGGTTTCTGCGGATCACGCTGGACGAGGAAGGCCAGACCCGCGTTCGGGATCGCTATGTGGTGTCGGCCCCGGTGGACGGCAAGGTGCTGCGGATCGAGCACGAACCCGGTGACGCCGTCCAGGCCCGTTCCACGATTCTCGCTCGATTTCGGCCGTCACGGCCTGAGTTTCTGAACTCCAGGACGCGGGCGGAGGCACAGGCTAGGGTCGCTCGGAGCGAGGCGCAGGTCGAGCGCGCTCGGGTTGATCTGGACCGTGCCAAGGCCGAGCGAGACCATGCAGAAATGGAACTGGCGCGGCACGAGAAGCTGCATGCGGAGGGTCTCACAGCCGACAATCGCCTCGAATCGGCGCGCTTGCGCGCTGTGACGGCGCGCGATGCGGTACGGGCCGCCGAGTCGGCCATCGTAGTGGCAGAGTTGGAGCTCGAGCGCGCTCGTACGAGTCTGATCGAGGCCGGCGCTGCCGGCGTCGACCAAGAGGACGTGATCATCCTGCGGTCTCCGATCACAGGCGTGATCTTGCAGCGCTTGCGCGAGAGCGAGTCCGTCGTCCCGTCCGGCGAGCCGCTCATCGAGGTCGGCGATCCCGAGGACCTCGAGATCGTGTCGGACATGCTCTCGATGGACGCCGTGCAAATTGACCCGGGTGACCCGGTGCTGATCGAGCAGTGGGGCGGCGAGACGACCCTGCAGGGCGTCGTGCGCCAGGTGGAGCCGTTTGGATTCACCAAGATCTCGGCTCTTGGAGTCGAGGAGCAGCGGGTTAACGTCATCGTCGATTTTGAGGATCCGCGGGCTGCCTGGGAGGCGCTCGGGGATGGCTACCGCGTGGAAATCCGGGTCATCGTCTGGGAGAAGGACAATGCCCTGAAGGCGCCCTCGAGCAGCCTTTTCCGCAATGGGGATGACTGGGCGGTTTACGTGATCGACGAACTCTCCATGGCCCGTCTCCGCGAAGTCCAGATCGGCAGGCGCAACGCACTCGAAGCCGAAGTGCTGGCTGGGTTGGAGCAGGGCGACCAAGTGATCGCCTATCCCGGCGATTCGATCGAGGACGGGATGGAAGTCATAGCTGCCGGCTTGTGAGCCGAACTCGGCCACAACCAGGCGGGCCCGAACCGCGGGTCGCGCTGCGGTCCCTACGCTAGACTACGAAGTGGAGCGGGCCGTCTGGCAGTCTCTCCGAAATTGACTCCCGTCGGCCGGATTCATCCTAGGAGTATCGATCAAGAGCGAGTTCGGCGGCTGACGGCCTCGCCGCCGAACCCCGACGCGATCCTCTCACATTCGGCCAGGATTCCCGCCAGACCATCAACCGATCCGCTCATGTACGTCCGCAAGAGTCGCTTGCTCACCCCCGGGCCCACGCCGCTGCTGCCAGCAGCGGTGCGCTCGATGGGGGCGGCAGACTTGCATCACCGCACACCGGAATTCCGCGCGGCCTATAGCGGAGTCATCGCCGACCTGCACTACTTCATGGGCACGGACAACGGCATCGCGCTGTTCGCCTCTTCCGGGAGCGGGGCCATGGAGGCGGCCGTTTCGAATCTGTTCTCGCCAGGCGACAAGGCGATCGTCTGCGCCGCGGGCAAGTTCGGAGAGCGCTGGGTGCAGCTGGCGCAGGCGTTCAACCTGGAGACGGTAGTGCTGTCCAAGCCGTACGGGGAGTCGGTGCTGCCGGAGGAATTGGAAGCGGCCTTGCGCCAGCATCCCGATGCCCGAGGCGTGTTCGTCCAAGCGACGGAGTCCTCGACAGGTGTTTCGCACGACGTGCGGGCCATGGGCCGGCTGGTGGCCGCGACGGATGCGATCTTCGTGGTAGATGCGATCACCGGACTTGGCAGCAGCGTCCTTGAGATTGACGAGTGGGCATTGGATGTCGTGGTCGGCGGGTCCCAGAAATCCCTGATGATTCCTCCCGGCCTGGCGTACTGCTCTGTCAGCGAAAAGGCGCTCCAACGCGCCGAGACTGCAACCAACCCTAACTTTTACTTTAATTTGCGCAAGCACGTTGAGGCGGGGCCCAAGGGTGATTCCCCGTGGACACCGGCATCGTCTCTGCTTCTGGGCATGGCAGAGGTCCTGCGTTACATCCGCGAACTCGGCCGCGATCAGCTAGTTCGGAACGCACAGTTACTAGCGCGTGCCACCCGCGAGTCCGCACAGGCCCTGGGGTTGGAATTGTTTGCCCGGAACGCGATTCCGGCCGGGGCGGTCACGGCCATCCGGGCTCCCGACGGATTGGATTCGGGCCAGATCGTGCGCGCCTACAAGGACCGCTTCGAGGCCGTCATCGCCAACGGTCAGGGCTCGATGAAAGGGCAGATCTTTCGTTTCGCCCACTTGGGCTATTTCGATTTCCACGACTTGTTCGCGACCATTGCCGAACTGGAGATCATCCTCCACAAGCTCGGCCGCGAGGTGGAGTTCGGCGTCGGCGTGCAGGCAGCTCAGGCGGTGTACCTTGATGCGCTGGGCGCAGCGGACGGAGGCCAGGGATGAAGGTCTTAGTCGCCGATGCAGTGGACACGGCAGCGATCGAGACACTTCGAGCGGAAGAGGCGTTTGATGTCGTCGTCTCGAATCCGGCCGAGTACGAGTCGCACTTGGAAGGTGCGGAGGCGCTAATCGTACGGAGCGCTGTCAAGGTCACGGCAGCTGTCATGGACCGTGCGCCCCACCTGCGGGTGATCGGCCGCGCCGGAGTGGGCGTCGACAACATCGACCGCGACGAGGCTACCAAGCGCGGCATCGTAGTGATGAATACTCCCGGTGGCAATGCGACCGCGGTCGCCGAGCATACGTTGGCACTCATGCTGTCGCTGGCCCGTTCCGTGCCAGCCGCCAACGCGTCGACCAAGGCCGGTCGTTGGGAGCGCAAGAGGTTTCAGGGAAACGAGGTCTTTGGCAAGACCCTCGGGATTATCGGATTCGGCGGCATCGGCAGGCAGGTTGCGGAGCGCGCCCGTCCCTTCGGCATGGAGGTGATCGCATACGACCCGTTCGTGTCCAGCGACGCGGCAAAGGGTTCCGGGGTGGAACTGCTCGAACTCGATGCGCTGCTCGCCCGAGCCGACTACCTGAGCTTGCACCTCTCTCTCACGCCGGAGACTGCCGGGTTCGTGAATTCTGAGCTGATCAGCAAGATGAAGGACGGCGTGCGGATCATCAACTGCGCCCGCGGCGAGCTGATCGATTCGGCGGCCTTGGACGCGGCCATCGAGTCCGGCAAGGTCGGCGGCGCAGCGTTGGACGTCTACGACCCTGAGCCGCCCGAGGACACTTCCCTGCTTTCCCACGAGCAGGTCGTGGCCACGCCTCACATCGGTGGCTCGACGGCCGAAGCGCAAGCCAAGGTCGGGCTCAACATAGCGCTCCAAGTGCGCGATTTCCTCAAGTCCGGCGTGGTCGTAAATGCCGTGAACATGCCCTCGGTTAGCGCCGAACAGTACGGCAGGCTGGCACCTTACCTCAAGCTTGCGGAGCGATTGGGCTCGCTGGTGGCGCAGACCTCCAGAGGCCGACCCGTGCGTGTCAAGCTGACCTATTTGGGCGAGTTCGGCGAGACCGACACGGCGATGATCCGCAATGCCGCCCTAAGCGGCATCCTGAACTGCTTCCTGTCGCGCAAGGCCAACCTGATCAACGCCTACCAGATCGCGCGCGACCGGGCGCTCGGCGTTTCCGAAGTCCGTCGTGGGCGGGCGCACTTCAGTGACTCTCTGAAGCTGGATCTCAAGACGGAGGACATCCACCGCGCCGTCGAGGGGGCTGTCTTTCCAGACGGCTCGCCCCGCCTGCTGAGCATTGACGGGATCTATGTCGAAGCGCCTCTCAGCGGGTCGCTCCTGTATGTGCGGAATCAGGATGTGCCTGGTGTGATCGGACGCATCGGCACTGCGCTGGGCGAACAGGGCATCAACATCTCCGATTTCGCGCTCGGGCGTGGCGAGCAGGAGTCGAGCGACAAGCCGGCCGAGGCTGTGGCGTTGGTGCGCACGGACCAATCTCTGACGGCGTCCGTGCTGGAGGGTCTCTACCGGATGAACGCAGTTACCTTCGCCAAGGCGATCGAACTGTAACGCAAGCTCGTAGACGAGCTCGGTTAACGTAGGCTCGGGCGGTCGTGCCGGCGACCGTCTCGCAGTTGGCGGCTAGAACTTTACGCCGCGCTTCTGCAACTCGTCCAAGACACGGTCGACGCCGCGGCGATTGATGACCTTGATGCCCTTGGCGCTAGTGCGCAGCTTGACCCAGCGCTTGCGGCGCGGCGACCAAAAGCGCTTGTCCTGAATGTTGGGCAGGAAGCGCCGCTTGGTCTTGTTGTGCGCATGCGAAACCCTATTTCCAGTCCGCGGGCGCTTGCCAGTAACTACGCAGATTCGTGACATGGTGTGGTCCTAGCGGACGGTAGCTTCAAAGCTCAAATACGCGCCAGCTGGGCGGCATACTGGCCCGAGGCGATAGACGTGAAGAACGGAACGCCCTAGGCCAAGCATAGCACAAGCGGGACGCTGCAGTTGATCGAGTCTTTCGTTCACAAACCCTCACAAACGATCCCGTCATTGTCAGCGTCTCGCAACGAATCGTACAGCGGCTCACCCCGCAGGATCGCGCTCACATCCGGGCAGTAGCGCCCGACGTTATCGCAGTTCGTACGATAGCCACCGGCCTCCAACGCAGCGATACATGCCGTCTGAGCGGCCTCCTGCAGGACTCTCGGATCACCGGGGATGCAGGCGACGTTGGGAAGGTGGGATGACACGGCCATTGCGGAGGAACGGAGAGCCGCAGGGTTCTCGACCGTTTCGTAACACGCAGCGATTTCGAGCTCTCTTGTCAGAGCGTCAACGAACTCCGGGCGGAACGTCCAGTCCGCACCTTGGGCCAGCCTTGGGCGGAATACGTGATCGTCCGCACAGGCGTTCAGAACGGAGCGTAGCGCCACCTTCTCGTCAGAGTCCACGCTCAGCCCGTGCTTGGACTTGACGCGGACGGTCTGGGCCGCCCACCAGCAACGTGCGTGGTCTGTCAGGCTGTCGCGGAACAGAGAATTCTCGGCAGATTGCACGTCATGGACATCCCTGTCACCCTTCGATGCGTTCAGCGATCCGGGCGCGAGCGTGAGGTTCAAGAAGTCCGTGGCGAAGCTAGTTCTCGCAGTCTCGCCCCTATCGCACAGGCCGGACTCGTCCGCCTCCTTGCGGGAAACGATGTGCTCTATCTGGACGTAGTGATAGTTCGGGAATACGACTCCGTCATACGGTGAGAGCCTCCCACCATGAAGCTCAGCGATAGAGTCGTGCTTCCCCGCCCACGCAGAGGACGCTATGGCATCGACGGAGCATTCGGATTCGACAGAGACAGGCAGCCCGCTCAAAGCAGACAGGATGCGTGATCGGTTCCATTCCTCTTCCGAGGACTGCCCCAACAAAGTCGGACACAGAAAGAGGGCTCCCGCAAGGGTCCCGAGCGTCCGACGCAGCTTGGTCATGTGGTACTGACACGACATGGTGCTGGGCTTTGTCACATCCAGCCAGAGTGTGGAAATCCTGCCTACTGGCACCGCTGCCGGCAGCTACTCCGCCATCGCAACTGGGCTATTGTATTTGGCAAGGAACCCGACGCGCGGAATCTCTCGCTGATGCCACCGTTGGAGTGTAACAGAGGACATTCTCGTATCATCCTGATGTAGAGCTCCGGGGGAGATTCGAATCCGCATCTGAGCCACCGGCGGAGGCCGCTCAACCCTTTGAGCTAGCTGGCTCCGCTCACTTCTATCGGGTCTGGGGGCACAAGTATCTAGCCGTCGTGGATATGAGTTTTGTAGCACACCGCACCGAGTGTCGACGTACTCTTGACTACTATGCCACTGTGCGGCTACACCAGGGCCTGCGCATTGCGGCTTAGTCATGGGGCCGATCAGCTCGGACCAGTGGCCTACCGCTTGGACTGGGCCGGTCGCGGAAGCGCGAGCAGGATCGGAAGCCCGAGGATCGGCAGCGCCGTAAAGCCCCAAAGCACTAGGTCGAGGCCGACAACGTCGGCAATCAGGCCTGCGACCGGGACGAACGCGATACCAGCCAGGCCCCAGCCGAAGCCCATCATCAGGGCGGCCGCGGTACCGGCCTGTGACGGCACTAATTCCCTTGCCATGACGATGTTGACAGGGATCGTGGATAGCAGCACCGTGCCGCCGGCGAACAGCGCGAGCAACGACAGCCAGCCCTCGGACACTAGGAAACACGCCAACAGGGGCCCGGATGCCAGGCAGGACCCGACTATGACCTTGCGGCCCCCGATGCGGTCAGCCAGCGACCCGCCAAGGAAGGAACCAGCCGAAGTGCTCGCGAAGAATACCGCCAGCGCGACGCTCGAGGCCTTGAAGTCCGTGCCCCGGACTTGCACCATGTAGAGCGCTAGGTACTGTGCCATTCCGACCTGCACGATCGAGCGCAGGACCACAAACGCGTAGTGCGCGAGCAGCGGTCGCCGCTGCTGATGAAGCACTGCCCAGTCCACCCCCCGCCGTCTAGGTCCTGGACTTACCGCGGGTTGAGGCACGCGCCACAGCAGTAGCGGGCTGGCCGCTGCTACTGGAAGCGCCGCTAGCCAGAGGTTTTCGTAACCGAAACGGTCGATCACCTCGGCCAAGTAGAGCGGCCCCGCGCCCAGACCAGCCGTGCCAGCCGTAATGAAGACGGCGGTGGCAATGCCCCGCCGCGGGCCTCCCAGGTGACCAGCTTGGCTGGTACTGTGCGGATGGAACGCCGCCACTCCCATCCCGCCGAGCAGTAGCAGCACGACCACGCCGGAGAATCCCGTAGCCAGCGAAGTGGCTGTCAGAAAGGCCGCTGCAGCGAGCGGGCTGAGCACCGTGAACAGGCGGCTGTGTAACCGGTCGCTGAGCAGGCCGAACGGCAGCTGCAGGACCGAAGACGCGAACATCCAGAAACCGCCCAGCAGCCCGGCGTGCGCGAGCGTCAGCTCGAAGCGGGACACCAGGATCGGCTGGATCGTCGGCAGGGTCGAGGAAAAGCAATCGACCGTGAAATGGGTGAGCAGCAGGAGCAGGAACGCTTCGCGCGTCCGCCCGGCAGATCTCGCGGGCAGGGCTGCGACGGGGGCGGCCTCGCCGGAGTACGTGCCGCCAAGTTCAGATGCAACTGGGTTGTGCTTGATCACAGCTTTCGCTTACAGATCCCGCGGGCGCCGCGAGCCGTGCACCGCAGGTGCGGTGAGCGGCAGCCTTCCGCGGACGGCCGGATGAGTGCGGCGCAAGACGCTCTACTGGGCGAGCTTGTCCCAGATCCCTGTGCGAAGCTCGCCCAAGCGATGCTCAGCCGCGTCGCGCACGTAAAGGTACTGATCCTCCTTGGCGACGCGCTCGAGTTCGGTCACATCGGTCATGATCTTCACCGTCTTGCGGCGAATCTCCTCGTCATTCGATTCGCGCATCAGGCGCGCATAGTAGCCTTGCTCCGGCTCGAGCGAGCGCAGCTTGGCGAAGGCCTCGTGGCGCACGAACCACTCGCCGTCGGCCACCACGATATCGGCTAGCGTCTCAGGGTCCGAAATGTCCCCGATGGCCTCTATCCGCACGTCGGCGTCGGAATGCCTCCATTTCGGGCGGAACAGGTTCAGCAATCCCATTCTGGCGATCCAAGCAGGCCGACGCCGAGGCTATTCGCCGTAGCTGACGCGCCAGATCTTGCGGCCGCCGTCGTCGCTGACCAACATCGAGCCGTCCTTGAGTTGCAGCAGGCCGACGGGGCGTCCCCAAACCTCCCTTTGGTCCTCGCCAAGCATCCACCCGCCGAGGAAGTCCTGCGGCCCTGACTGAGGCCTTCCGTCCTTGAACGGGATGAAGGTCACGCTATAGCCCGTGCGGACCGAGCGGTTCCACGATCCGTGAAACGCCAGGAACATCCCGCCGCGATACTTCTCCGGAAACTGCGTGCCGGTGTAGAAGAGGATATCGAGGACAGCGACATGCGCACCCAGCAGCACGTCGGGGTATAACGTCTTGGCCACCATGTCGGCGCCCGCGCCGTCGTGGCGCGGCTCGGCGTGCGGCCCGTTGTATGCGTAGGGCCACCCGTAGAACTCGCCCTGCTTGACGTTGACCAAGAAGTCCTCGGCAAGATCATCGCCGAGGCCGTCGCGTTCCTGCACCGCGGCCCAGATCTCCGAGGAGCCGGGATGCCACCGCAGGCCGATGATGTTGCGCAGACCTTCCGCGAATGTCTCGTGGCCGCTGCCGTCAGGGTTGTAGCGGTGGAGGGCGGCGCGGACTGGATCCTCGCCGAGGGCAATGTTCGAGCCCGAACCGACCGTGACGTACAGCTTGGAGTGGTCGTCGTTGAAGAGCAGCGAGCGCGTCCAGTGGCCCTTGCCATGTCCTTCGTAGGAAATGATCTCTTCGCCATCCGCCGCTGTCATGGCATCGGCGTCATAGACGAAGCGCTTGACTGACGTCGGCTCGGCTACGTACAGCCATTTCTCATGGAAGGCCAGGCCGTAGGGTCGATCTAAGTTCTCGATCAGCTTGCGCGTCGTGCCGTCGTGATGCACGTAGACAGTGCCGTCGGTAACATTGCGCGAGCCCGAGTCGCTAAATACCAGCTCGTCATTCGGGCCCAACAGCATGAAGCGCGGGCGCTTGAAGTCGCCGGTGATGTATTCCTCGACCTTGAACCCCTCGGGAACCACCAGACTGGCGCCAGAGGGTTGGTCGATCACGTTCGGTCGGTTGGTCGCCGACTCGGTGTGGAACGGCTCCGGCAGGCCCTCCCAGTTGACCGGCTTGTTGTCCTCCGCAGCAGCGAGTGCCACCAGCAATACAGCGGAAATGCAGACAGTAATCCAGATGCGCATGCCTTATAGCGTAGCCGATTCCCAGCCGCTCGGCGCGTAGTTCCGAGTCTGGGCGAGCCCAAGTTGCGCGCTGGACCGGCTGAGGCGTCTAGGTCAGCGCGGTACCGCTACCTCGTTGGTGCGGCGGCCGGCCGGCTGCTCAGGCCGCTCTGGCGCATTCGTGGCGGGCAGCCAAGCGGCCATGTCCCGCTTCACCTCGGCGTAGAGCTCGTCGTCGGCCAGGTTGGTCCACTCCATCGCATCTGCCCGGTGGTCGTAGAGTTCCTCGCTGCCATCGGCATAGCGGATATAGCGGAAGTCCTCCGATCGCACGGCGTGGTTCAAGCGGCCATAGGTCATGACAGCTGGCCTCCACGGCATCTCGGGGTTGCGCAACAGCGGGACCAAGCTCCGTCCGTCGAGTTTGCCTGCGGGGGCCAAGCCGGCCAGTTCCAGCAGCGTCGGATAGAGATCCAGCAGACTCACCGGTCTCGGCGAGATCGCCCCGTCGCGAGTGCCTTCAGGGAGGCCTGGCGCACCCGGCGGCACAGAGATCATCAGCGGCACGCGTGTGGCCTCTTCCCACAAGGCGAACTTGCGCCAATGGTGCTTCTCGCCCAAGTGCCACCCGTGGTCGCCCCACAGCACGATGATGGTGTTGTCGGCATAGCCGCTCTCGTCGAGCGCGTCCAACACCCTTCCGAGCATGTCGTCGGCGAAGCTCATCGACGCCAGATACGCTTGCACGGCGCGCTTCCACTGCCCGTGCTCTACCACACTGGCGTGATCACGCTCCGGCCGGGCCATGCGCACACCTGCCTGCGGAACGTCAGCCAGGTCCGAATTGAACACCAGTGGCAGTTCAATGCGTTCGAGCGGAAAGCGCCGGAAATAGTTGCCGGGGACATACCATGGCAGATGCGGGCGAAAGATGCCGCAGGCGAGGAAGAAGGGCTTGGTGTGCGTCTCGCCTAGCTTGGCCGCCACCCATGCGGCCACCTTGGCATCGGACATCTCGCTAGTCGCTGCTTCCAGCGGCCCCCAGTCGAAATTGCCGGTGCCGGAAATCCCGTTCGCCGGGCGCTTCGCGGGCAACGGATCAGCTTCCCGCTGCAAGCTCTTCGAAGGCCAGTATTCGTGCCATGAGGCCGGATCGGGATACACGCCGTGGTAAATCTTCCCCGACCCACCTGCCCAGTATCCGTTCCGCATGAAGGCCTGCGGAATGGTCTCCACGTCCGGCATGGCGGGACGCCAGGCTTGGTCGTTCTGGTAGACACCCGAGCGGTACGGAGCGACTCCGGTCATCAATGCCGCCCGGGACGGGTTGCAGGCTGGCGCCGCCGTATAGGCGCGACTGAACAGCGTTGAGCGTCGTGCCAAGCGCGCGAAGTTGGGCGTGTTGGCCTGCGGGTGGCCGCCCATCGGCTCGATCCAGTCATTGAGGTCATCGACCGCGATGAACAGAACGTTGGGAGCGTCTGCCTTGGCCGCGACTGCAGCAGTGAGGAGCGCAAAGAGTAGGGCGAGTTGTCGCATCAGATCCTTCCTTCGGGCATCGCATCGCTGCGCGCGACACCCGCACCGCCGCCTGGAGCGGAAATGAACAAGGCTGCCAGTATGGTAGCCAAGCAGCCGAGCGGGTTGAGCCAGAGGAATGCCAGGTCCGGAAACGCGAGCTTGGTCAGCCAGACTGCGATGAGCCCGAAAGCCGTGCCCCAGAACGCTCCATTCGCCGTTACCCGATTGAACAAGAAGGCAACGGCAAAAACGCCCAGCATCGGCCCGTAGAACAGCGATCCTACGAAGTTAACGGCCTCGATCAACGAGCCCAACCTGCCCCCGAAACTCGCGAAGATCGCTGCGTAAGCAGCCCACCCAAGGGTCGCCCAGCGCAGGGCCCGACGGGTGCCCCGCTCGCCCGCATTCGGCCGAACGTAGCGGGCGTAGTGGTCCACAATCGTGGACGTCGCGAGGGAGTTGAGTTCCGACGAGATGGTAGACATGGCCGCCGCGAAGACCCCGGCCATGATTAGCCCGATCAGTCCCTTCGGCAAGTAGCCGAGAACAAAGGTGAGGAAGACATAGTTGGTGTCGTTGTACGTGCCTGGGCCGCCCTCCTCCTCGGCGAGAGCGATGGCCTCGCTGCGGACGCCCTGCAGGCGCTGGTTGGCCGTCGCGAACGCATCGCGCTCAGTCGGGGCGCCCCCGCTGGCAACGAAACGGTCCGCGCTGCTGCGGCGCTGCTGGAACGCTTGCTCGAAGCGGGCGTCGACCTGGCGGAGCTCCTCCGAGTGCGTCTGCTCGAGTCGCGCCCGCTCGGCCGGGTGAAACAGCAGCGGCGGCGGTTCGTACAGGAAGAAGGCGAAGACCAAGACGCCGGTCAGCAAGATGAACGCTTGCAGCGGGACTTTAAGCATCGCGTTGAATAGCAGACTGATCCGACTGTGATACAAGGACTTCGCAGTGAGGTAGCGCTGGACCTGAGACTGATCCGTGCCGAAATAGGCCAGTGACAGGAACGTGGCTCCTATCAGCCCGGACCACAGCGTGTAGCGGCTGTTCCAATCGAACGCAGTGTCCACAGCCTCAAGCTTGCCCACGGTGCCCGCGAGTGCCAGCGCGTCACGAAACGACACGGTCGCCGGCAGGCCGGTCCATGCAAAGCAGAAGGCGACGGCGATGCCGGCGAACATCACGCCCATCTGCACGGCGTCGGCCCACATCACCGCCCGGATGCCGCCCAACACCGTATAGGTCGCTACCACTACGGCAGTGATCAGAATGGTCGGCGCTTCCGGGATGCCTAGGATGACCGACAGAGCCACCGCTGGGGCGTAGAGGGCCAAGCCAACGCCTAGGCCGCGCTGGACCAGAAACACCCCGCTGGCCAACCTGCGGGTCTTGGCGTCGAAGCGACGTTCAAGGTATTCGTAAGCGGTCTGCACCCCGCTGCGATGAAATGCCGGGGCGGCGAACGCCGCGATCAGCACCATGGCAATCGGCAGTCCGAAATAGAACTGCACAAAGCGCATGCCGTCGGTGTATCCCTGGCTGGTCGTGCCGATAAACGTGATCGCGCTCGCTTGGGTCGCCATGATCGACAGGCCGATCACCCACCAGCGCATCTGCTTGCCGGCGGAGACGTAGGCGTGGACGGACTGATCGCCGCGCGAGCGTCTCAGGCTGAAGACCAGGATTGCCGCCAGTGAGGCGATTAGGACCGACCAGTCGAGCGCGCTCATGAGGCTTGACCTAGGAATCGGGTGACGGCCCAGAGGCCCACGATCCAGAACGCTAGGTGGGCCAGCACGAGGACGTAGATCCGGTTCCAGTTGCGAGCGTCTGCCGGCGCACTCGCAGCCTCAGGCTCGCGGGGGTGCGAGGTGTCTTGCAAGCGTCCTATCTTACCTGTCGCGTGATCCGGATATCGCGCGCGCCCGTCGCCAGGCCGAGGGCCCCGATCCCCCGGAGCAGCGCTGCCCGCACCTGGGCAGCATGGCAAGCCGGATGGCTGCGATGTGCCTTGTTCCTAGCGCGACGCTTCGGTTCGGACTTGAGGTCGGGATGGAAAGCTACCTGGCCCCCTGCCGGTTAGGGGGTGCTCGGATTGCCGGCCGAAGCTATGGTTTCCGGAAACGCGATCCTCTGGAATTCCGGTATCTCATGCATCTGCTTGAACGCGGGGTCGGACGCCACCTTGCGAGGCCCGCCGAAACCTTCCTCGAGTGCCTTACGGATGTACAGGATCGACCGATCCCAAAGCTGCGCCCCGGCGTAGGCTTTGGCCATGAAGTAGTAATACTTGCCCGGGTTGCCCACCGAGCGCTCCTGCAGCATCGTTCCGAACGTCCCCTTCGTTTCGAACACGTTCGGGTCTAGGTCTAGGGCCTTCAAGTATGCCTGCGACGCAAGCTTGAACTTCCGCTTGGAGAAGTACGAGGTGCCGAGGTTGCTATGGATTGAGGCCGAATAGGGCGAGACCTTCAACGCCCGCTTGTATGCGCGGATGGCCTTGCCGTAGTTCCCCTGAGCGTGATGGACCGTGCCGAGGTTGTTGAGTGCTTGGCTGTAGGTCTTATCCACGCGCCAGGCACGCTCGTATTGCCGCCTCGCACTGCTCAGCATCAGTAGCTGATGGTAGGAAATGCCGAGCTTATTGATCAGCTTGGCCGAATCCGGTTCGAGTCGGAGCGCCTCCTTGTAGATGTCGCCGGCCTCGCGGTACATCTTGCGGGCCATGTAGATGTCGCCGCGCCGCTCCGCGCTGAGTTCCCGCGCCGCCGGGTTGATCTCGGGACGTTCCTTGGTCCGGTCGATCAATTGCGCCGGCGCCGAAGCAGCAAGCACGACCACGCCTAGAGCCAGCACCCGTGACCGCACTCTGCCCGACATCGCTTTACCGAAACTTTATTGAAGCACATCATTGCGGGATTGCAAGGCGAAACTGGGGGAATTGTGCCGATCACCCCCTCAGGGGCCTTCGAGTCGCTCCCACATCTCGCGCAGCTCGCTGAGCGAGAGCTGCTGCGCCCGCATCGCCGCGCACGGATCGGCGTTCAAGAGCGGCGGCGGATAATGGGCTGCCAAGTTGTTCTTCAGCATCTTGCGAGGATGCCGGAAGCAAGCGCTCAAGAAAGCTAGCAGGCCTGCTGGCGGCGGCTCGCCAGCAACGTCGAAGCGCACGACGGCAGAGTGGACGGCGGGCGCCGGATCGAATGCACCCGGCGGAACCCGGAAGAGCTTCTCGGGACCACTCTGCAGCTGGCAGAAACAACTTAGAAAGCCGAAAGAACGCGTGCCGCCGCTCGCTACCACGCGGTCCGCCACTTCTTCCTGCATCAGGAACGTCGCCGAGCGGAACTCATGGCGCGCGGCAAGCACCTTCCGCAGGATCGGAGAGGTGATGTAGTACGGCAGGTTTCCCACGACCACAGACCGTCCGGGCGATGACTCCGACAGGATGTCTGTCAAGCTCACTTGGAGGATGTCCGCCGCGATCACGGTGAGCCCTTGAGGACCACCGCACCGTCGCGGCAGAGCCTCGGCGAGTCCTAAGTCCAGTTCTACCGCCAGAACTTGGCGGGCGATTCCGAGCAAGTGCTTGGTGAGGGCTCCCCTGCCGGGGCCGACCTCCACCACTGTGTCGCCCGGCGCGACCGCCGCAGAGGCTATGCGAGCGAGAACGTCCTCGTCGTGGAGGAAGTGCTGGCCGAGCTTGGCCCCGCCCTGCATCGGTTCGAGTGTAGCGAGACGTCAGCGGCTTCCCGAGCCGCCACAGGGCCCTGCTGTAGACTGGAGGTACACGCGGGGCCTCCAATGTGCCGCCGCCGATAGGTGAAGTAGGTCTTGGAAAGCGGAGCTGAGCAGAAGGATCCCTGCGCGCGCACCGTGACCGTCGAGATCCCTTGGGACGTGGTCGAAAAGGAGCGTAGAGACTACGTCAAGCAGGCCCGCCAGTCGGTGACCGTGCCCGGTTTTCGCAAGGGGCGAGCCCCGGAGGTCGTGCTGTACCGGTATTTCGAGAAGGAGATCTCGGTCGTCCTGACAGAGCGACTGGCACCCGAGTTTCTCAGCAAGAAGATCGGCTCCATGGACCACAAGCTTGCTGCCGGTCCGTTCATCACCGACTTTCGGTTCGCCGAGGGCCGGCCGTTCGAGGTCGATGCCCAATATGAAGTCTTCCCTCGCTTCGAGCTTGGCGAGTACAGGGATTTGAAGGTCGTCCACGAAGCGGAATCCGTCACCGATGAACGCGTGGGCGAAGAGCTCGAGCGCCTTCGGCAGCAGCACGCATCTGTGCGAACACTGGACCCGCGACCAGTTCAGGACAAAGATGTTCTGCGAGTCACGTTCAGCGCAGTCGAGCATGGGCCAAGTCTGCCGTTCTTCGGCCAAGAGCTGACATGCGATCTCGCCCGCGAGCAGAGCCCCGGCGGCCTGCCGTTCACGCGCGAACTCCCGGGACTCGAGCCCGGAAAGGAGACCGAGATTTCCTGCGAGTGCCCGGACGACTACCCGGACCCTGACATCGCCGGCAAGACCGTCCAGTGCAAGGCCACGGTGCATTCGATCCTCGAGGTGGATCTTCCGGAGCTTGACGACGAGTTCGCCAAGGACGTCAACGGGAACCACGAAACCTTGGACGACTTGAAGGCAGCGGTCCGCAAGGAGCTCGAGGTGCGCGCCGATCTGGAAGCGCGCGCGGCCACTGAATTCGCAGTCATGAACAAGCTCGCAACCTCGCATCAGATCGACGTGCCGAGGCAGCACCTACGAGAGCGGCTCCAGCAACTTGCCGCAAGGATGGCAGGCCGCGAAGGCGCCCCGGAGCAGCCGAGCCTGACGCCGCTCAATGTCGCGCAAGAGGCGATGGCAGTGTGCGCCGAGCAAGTGCTCGACCGCATCGCAGACGTTGAAGATATCGACCTCAGCCATCAAGAGATTCAGGAGTTCGTCAATCGATGGGCGGAATCGGAGCAGCTGACTCCGGAACGCGCTCGGGCGAAGATGGAGGAGTCTGGCATTCTAGCCTCGATGTGCACTCGCGGACGTCGTTCCAAGGCGATGCAACTGGTCATCGACTCCGGGGCACCATTCGAGGAGCCGGAGCCGCAGGATTCCGACGGGCCTGAAGAGCAGCCCGATTCGGCCGCAGACTCTTCCGGGGACGAGTAGGGAGCGCTCATGTCAGACGTCTTGGAACCGAGAGCGAATCTCGTCCCGATGGTGGTCGAGCAGACCAGCCGCGGCGAGCGCGCCTACGACATCTTCTCGCGCCTGCTGAAAGACAACATCATTTTTGTCGGGTATCCGATAGACGACGCGATCGCCAACCTGATCACTGCGCAGCTGCTGTTCTTGGAGGCCGAGAACCCCGAACGCGACATTTGGCTCTACATCAATTCTCCCGGCGGCTCGATCACTGCCGGCATGGCCATCTACGACACGATGCAGTTCGTCAAGCCCGACATCACGACGGTGTGCATCGGCCAAGCCGCATCCATGGCGGCGGTGTTGATGGCGGCTGGGGCGAAGGGCAAGCGATTCGCCTTGCCCAACTCGCGCTTCCTGCTGCACCAGCCGTCGCTTTCCGGACTGGCCGGCCAGGCTACCGATATCGACATCCACGCACGCGAAATCCTGCGCATGCGGCAGAGCCTCAACGCGTTGCTGGCCGGTCACACTGGCCAGGAGATCGAGCAGATCGAGCGGGACGTGGAGCGGGACTTCATCCTAGACGCCAAACAGGCCAAGAACTATGGCCTGGTCGACCAAATCATCGCCAAGAAATAAGGCCTAGACGCGTCCGGAAACGGCACTGCAGCCCTTGCAGGCCGCCGTTTGGCCTTCTGGTACTCTACAGCGCATGAAAGTTTGGCAGGTTACGCACTACGGCGAGCCAGAAGAGATGGTTTTGGCGGAAGTTGATCCGCCGGCCCCGTCGGCCGGACAGGTTCGCATTCGCAACCATACTTGCGGATTCAACTTCTTTGACCTGCTCCAGTGCCAGGGCAAGTATCAGTCTCGGCCGACGTTTCCGTTCACGATCGGCGCCGAGGTGTCAGGCATCGTCGAAGCTGTCGGTGATGGCGTCGAGCACGTCAGGGTCGGCGAGCGGGTGCTTTCCCTGCCCCGCGGTGGCGGCTTCGCCGAATGCACACTCGTCGACGAATCGCGTGCGTACCCGATCCCTGAAAGCATGTCATTCGAGCAGGCGGCGGCTATGCCGGTCGTATTCCAGACCTCGCTGTTTGCCCTGGACTATCGCGCCAAGCTGCGGCCCGGCGAATGGTTGCTGGTGCACGCCGGCGCCAGCGGCGTAGGTGTTGCAGCGATCCAGCTCGGCGTCGCGATGGGCGCTCGGATCATTGCCACCGCGGGCAGTGAAGAGAAACTTGAATTCTGCAGGCAGCACGGCGCCGAGCACGCCTTGAACTACCGCGATGACAGCTGGGTCGACCAAGTGAAGCAGATCGCGGGAAAGTTCGGCGCTGATGTGATCTACGATCCGGTCGGAGGGGACGTGTTCGACCTCTCCACCAAGGTCATCGCTCCAGACGGGCGGCTGTTGGTGATAGGCTTCGCCAGCGGGCGCATCCCTTCGCTGGCCGCTAACCGCGCCCTGCTGAAGAACATGTCGCTCGTGGGCGTGTTCTGGGGACGGCACTGCGACGAGCACCCAGGCTACATGAGATCGCTGCATGACCAGCTGTGCGACATGTTCCAAGCGGGCAAGATCGATCCCCCGGTGGGGGCGGCGTATCCGCTGGAGGCGGTGCCGCAAGGCATCCGGGATCTGGCCAACCGCAAGGTGCGCGGCAAGGCAATCGTCAAGATCGCCTAATCCGGGATGCCTATTGGCCGAGGCTGATCGGCACCGGCACGAAGCAGAGCACAAAGATGACCAGAAGCAGCGCTGCGATGCGCTGCCTGCCACGGCCTATCGGTGCCGAATCGTTCATAGTGGGCACGTGCCGGATGCCTGTGACGAACAACAGCACCAGCAACAGTGCGTAGGCGGCCTGCGTGGCAATGCTGATCGCTACAAGCGCCAAGAACGAGGCTATCGCGACCTTGAAGCTACGCTTCGCGAACACCGCGTAGCAGATGTGGCCGCCATCGAGCTGCCCGACCGGTATCAGATTCAGAGCAGTGATGAAAAGCCCGACCCAACCTGCGAATGCGACGTCGTGCAGGACGAGCGTCAGGCCCTCTTCGGCGCTGCCGAACCACGTCCACTCGAAGAACTTGAACAATAGCGGCTCACCAAGCACCAAACCCGCCGACTCGCCGATCGGAAGACGCGAAGAGAGCGTCACGCCCACCCACGAGATTGGGATCGCGAGCGCCACGCCGGCGAGAGGCCCAGCCGCTGAAATATCGAACAGTGCCTTGCGGTTGGGGATGAACGGGGACATGCGGATGACCGCGCCCATCGTGCCGAACAACACCGGAGCTGGCAGGAAGTACGGCAGGGTAGCCGGCACGCGATAGTAGCGGGCGGCCAGATAGTGCCCGAACTCATGTGCCGTGAGGATCGCCAACACGCACGCCGAGTACGTCGGCGAGACGATGTAGCTGGTCGATGCGACCGTGAGCAGGAACAGGACCGAGCTGAGGAAGACTCGCTGCTTGGGCTGCACCAGGTTCGGCGGCCGCTCCGGCAGGCCCTCTTCGATCCACTGGGCCGGCCCGCGGCGCAGCGGAGCGATGCCGCCGCTGGGTCGCAGAGTCACGCCAAGATGGCGGTCAGGGCTGCGGTCTGAGCCAGATCCGTCCGTGTCGGGCGAGGTGCCGCGCGGTTCTTCAGGCAAGCGCCACACCGATCTAGGCCGCGGCCGAACTGCGCGCGTCCAAGATGCTGAGCCAGCCGTAGCGGTCTTCCTTTGCGCCTGAGGTGATGCCTAGGAATTCGGACTGGATGTGTTCGGTGATCGGCCCGCGCCGGCCCTCGGCGACCTTGATTCTGTCGACTGAGCGAATGGGAGTCACCTCGGCGGCAGTGCCGGTAAAGAACAGCTCGTCGGCGATATAGAGCCACTCGCGCGGAATCGCCTGCTCGCGCAGCGGGTAATTGAGGTCGAGGGCGATTTGGATGATCGAATCGCGCGTGATGCCCGGAAGTACGGACGTGCCCAGCGGCGGCGTGTAGATCACACCGTCGCGGATCAGGAAGATGTTCTCCCCGCTACCCTCAGAGACATACCCGGCGGCGTCGAGAGCGATGCCCTCCGTGTAACCGTGCTGGTTGGCCTCCATCAGAATCAGTTGGGAGTTCATGTAGTTGGCGGCCACTTTGGCAATCGCAGGCAGGGTGTTCGGCGCGATCCGCGTCCACGACGAGACGCACACGTCCACGCCCTGCTCAAGTGCCTCGGCGCCGAGATAGCGACCCCATTCCCAGCAGGCGATGTAGCACTCGATCGGATTGTTGAGCGAGCGCACGCCCACGTCCCCGAAGCCGCGGAAGACGACCGGGCGAATGTAGCAAGAGGAGAGGCCGTTGACCTGCGTCACATCCTTGCAGGCCTGCGCGAATTCCTCGCGGGAGAAGCCCAGATCCTCCATGCGATAGATCTTGGCCGAGTCGAACATCCGCCGCACGTGCTCATCGAGACGGAACAGCCCAGGACCGTTCTTCGTGTCGTAGCACCGGATGCCCTCGAACACGCTGGTGCCGTAGTGCAGCGCATGGGTTAGGACGTGAACCTTCGCATCGTCCCAGTCAATGAATGCGCCGTTGTACCAGATCTTCGCCGTGGGCTTGATCATGTCTCCTCTCCCCCAATGAACCCCGTCTTTCTAGTATGGCACTCATCTCGGTACTGCGCCTGACGGCCTACTGCCGGGGTTCATCCGGGCCCAATTGCTTACACTAGGTCGCTCATGGGCGTCGTCTCGCCACGCATCTTCCTAGTGGACACCTTCGGGCTGATCTTCCGCGCCTACTACGGCCGTGCGCGGTCGTCCGTGGGCTCGCTGCGAACCTCTGCCGGCATGCCGACCGAGGCGATCTATGTCTTCAACAACATGCTCAAGGCCATGCTCGAAGTGCAGCAGCCGGACTACGTCGTGGCGGTGTGGGAGGGGCATGGCCCCACGTTCCGCGAGAAGATCTTCCCCGAGTACAAGGCCAATCGCGACGCGATGCCCGAAGATCTCGCGCTACAGCTGCCGTATATCGAACGGATCCTGAAGGCATGGAACGTGGAGGTGCTGTCGGAGGACGGCTACGAGGCCGACGACACGATCGCTCTGCTTACTCGCCAAGCGTCCGAGCAGGGCGTCGAAGTCGTAATCGTCTCGTCGGACAAGGATTTGATGCAGCTGGTGGGAGAAGGTGTCTCGCAGTGGAACCCGACCAAGGACATGCTCTACAGGCCGTCAGACGTGCAAGAGTTCCTCGGTGTCAAGCCGGACCAAGTGACGGACCTTCTTGCCCTGAAGGGCGATTCCGTGGACAACATTCCCGGCGCGCCAGGAATCGGAGACAAGGGCGCACAGCAGCTGATCGCCGAGTACGGCGACATTGAAGGCATCATCGGCCACGCGGGCGAGGTGAAGCGCAAGACTTACCGCGAGAGCCTGCAGAACCATGCGGATCAAGTCCGGCTCAGCAAGCGGTTGGCCACTCTCGATGCCTCCGGAAGCCTGAGGCTTGACCTAGAGTCCGTACGGCTCAAGGCCGGGAACACTGACGAGTTGCTGAGCTGCTATCGCGAGTTGGAGTTCAGCACGCTGGCGAGCCAGCTTGAGAGCGGGACCGGTGGACCGGCTGCCGAGGTCGAGCCGCAGACTTTCGAGTCGGCCGAGCAATTCGAACAGTGGCTGGCCGCCGAGAGCGGCCCGATCGCGATGGCTGTGCTGGCCGACGAAGCGAGCGACCCGGCTGGCACTCCGCAGACACGAATCGGGTTCGCGGCGCAAGCGGACCAAGCGTGGAACCTCCCGCCTGGCCTGCTTCCGCGCGCTCGGGCCGTGATCGAATCCGGGCAGCGCGATATCTGGGTTCACGACTGGAAGTCCGCGATTCATGCGCTCGGCAGGCTTGACGTCGGTTTTCCGCAGGCCGCCGACGACACGATGCTGATGGCTTTTCTGGCCGATTCGAGCCGGACCAACTATGAGTTGAAGAAATCTGTCGAGCGGCGCCTGGGGAGCCCTGGCAGTGACGATGCGGGAGTGGCAGCCAATCAAACGCTCGCCCTTCGCAATACGCTCCAAGGCGAAATGGACCGGATGGAGCTGCGCACGGTCTATGAAGAGATCGAATTGCCGCTGGCTCCGGTCTTGGCCGCAATGGAAACGAAAGGTGTGATGCTGGACTCTGCCTCGCTGGCGGATTTCTCCGTCCAGCTGGGGCACCGCATAGACGAATTGAGCCGCGAGGTCATCGAACTCGCCGGTCGAGAATTCAATATCGGCTCGCCCAAGCAGTTGGGCGACATTCTCTATGTTCACCTCGGCCTGCCGCAGCCACAGAAGCGCGGCAAGACCAAAGCCCCTTCGACCGCCTCGGACGTTCTCGAAGGCCTGAAGGACAAGCATGCGATCGTCGCCAAGATCTTGGACTGGCGGCAGCACACCAAGCTGAAGAGCACCTATGTCGATGCCCTGCCCCAGCTTGTCGCGGCCGACGGGCGCCTGCACACCACGTTCAACCCAACTGGGTCCGCCACCGGCCGGCTGTCATCGCTCAACCCGAATCTTCAGAACATTCCGGCCCGGACCTCGCTCGGACGAGAGATCCGCAAGGCGCTGGTAGCCCCGCCCGGATGGAAGTTCGTTTCGGCGGACTACTCCCAAGTGGAGTTGCGCGTGATGGCACACCTGTCGCGCGATTCCCGCTTGATCGCAGCCTTTGCCAGCGGCGAGGACTTGCACCAGAGCACGGCATCCGAGGTGCTCGGCATCCCGCCGATGCTGGTGGGCCCTGAAGAGCGTGCCCGTGCCAAGGCGGTCAATTTCGGCATCATCTACGGTCTCAGCGCTTTCGGCTTGGCCAGGCAGCTCAATATTCCGCAAGGCGATGCTCGCGACTACATCAAGCGCTACTTCGAACGCTACAGCGGGGTCAAGCAGTTCAAGGACGACACCATCGAGCAGACCAAGCAGAGGGGGTTCAGCCAAACGCTGTTCGGGCGTCGCAGGCCCGTGCCGGACTTGGATAGCAAGAATCACACCGCCCGTAGCATGGCTGAGCGCATCGCGATCAACTCGCCCATCCAAGGCACTGCCGCCGACCTGATCAAGAGGGCCATGCTGGCAACAGACGCGGCGCTCCAACAGGAGGGGCTGCGGGCGCAGATGGTGCTACAGATCCATGACTCGCTGCTCGTCGAGACGCCAGAAGACGAAGTCGAAGCCGTTAGCGAGCTGCTAAAGGCCGAGATGGAGGCCGTGGCCAGCTTGGCCGTGCCATTGGTGGTAGATATCAAGATGGGCCCGAACATGCGGGACCTCGACGGTCCGTAGCTCGGTCCGCCGGCAAGCGGCTACTTATAGGCTCGGGTGACCCATTCGGCAACCACGCACGGCTTGGTCGCGCCTTCGAGTTCCACGATTACGTTCCAGATGGTCTGAACGCCCCACGGATGCTCCTCGACGGCGTGCGGCGAGATATGTCCCCGAATCCTGCCGCCCGCCGGCACCGGGGCCGGAAAACGCACGCGATTGAGGCCGTAGTTGATGCCGTGCTTGAAGTCGCCCGCGACCTTGACCGTGCCCATCATGATCGGGGCCAGCATCGATAGGCTCAGGAATCCGTGTCCGATCGTCGTCTTGAAGGGCGACTCTGTCGCTGCTCGCTCAGTGTCAACGTGAATCCACTGGTGGTCCTCGGTGGTGTCCGCGAAGTTGTCGATCCGGTCCTGCGTTATCTCGAACCAATCACTGACGGCGATTTCCTTGCCGATGTTCTCTTGGAGTTCTTCGACTGGTACTGGGCGTGCCATGGCGTTGATTGTATCCAATGGCCCCTGGCGGGCCCGAACGCTTAAAGCTTGTTCACCACGTTGCCGCTGAGCACGTATAGCAACGAGACTGCGACCAAGATCGCACCGTTGATTCCGAGCACGCTGCGGGCACCGATCTTGTCGGCCGCCAAGCCGCAGCTGAGGTTGCTGAGCGGCATCACGCCACGGAAGGCGGTGTTGTAGACGCTCATGATCCGACCGCGCAGGTCCTCCGAGAGGTTGAGCTGAACCAGAGAGCTGACCAACGTGAAGACACCGAGGATCGCGCCTCCTGAGAAGAACAGCAGCGGCATGCCAAACCAGAGGGTGCTGGACAGCGCGAATCCGATCGTTGCAAGCCCCAGCAACGACTGCATAGTCAACGCTTTGTTTCCCTTTCTGGGAGCGTCGCCTAGACTCGCGACAAACAGGGCGCCGAGCACCGCGCCCACTGCCAGCACCGAACCCATCACACCGAATCCTCCAGCGTCAAGGCCGTAGACGTCGCTCGCGAATACGGGCAGTAGCAGATTGATCGGCACTCCGCAGAATGCTGAGACGACCGCGAGCGCCATGAGCGAGCGCAGGGGAAGGCTGGCATGGATTGCACGAAATCCTTCCAAGAGGCTGCGGAAGATGTTCTTGTGGCCGGATTTAGGCGTGAAAGGAATTCTCAAAGTCAGCAACGACCCGATGACCGCCAGAAAGCTCAAGCCGTTGACCAAGAAGCACATGGCCGGGCCGAGAAACTTGAAGACCGCGCCGCCGATTGGCTTGCCGACAGTTCCCGCGAGGTTGAACTGGATAGAGATCAGCGCGATCGCGTTGGACAGGTGCCTCTTCGGCACTAGCGACGGGATCAGGGCTTGATAGGCCGGGCCCCCGAACGCCTGGCCCAGTCCCGCCAGGAAGGCAGCTGCCAAGATGTGCCAGACCTCGACGCTATCCGCGAAGAACAGCGCTGCCAGGGCTAGCGAGGCCGTCATCTGCAGGATCTGCGAGCAGATCAGGAGATAGCGTCTGTCCATGCGGTCGGCCAGCACGCCTCCTACCACTGAGAACAGCAAGATCGGCAAGCCATTCAGAAAGGCCGTCAGGCCGAGCAGGCTCTCGGACCCGGTTTGCTCGTAGATGTACCAGCTCTCGGCTACGTTCGCGACGAAGTAGCCTGTTGTCGAGGTGAATGCGCCGAACCAAAGCCAGCGGAAGTTGCGGTAGCGGAACGAGCGAAACGTGCGAGCCGGCAGCCCGCGCGCTCGCTTTCGACGGGGTGAGTCCATTGGCTGGTCCGGCGACCCGCCCCGAGCGGGCACGGCCGCCGGCCGCCGACACATTATCTTGCCACAGAATCCGGCCAAGTCTGCCGCGAACGGAGATTTCCTACGCTGGATCGATGGGCGGATCGATCCTCGGAACGCACCCGCTCGGCCTCGAGGCTCGGTCGTTCCGCGCTGCTACACTTACACGGAACCGCTGCAGGGCTGGCTCGCGCTGTCTCCGCGCGGAATCCGACCCGACTAGATCTCCGCACCATGGACTCTTCTCAGTCCCCCAGCCAAGCCAAACACCCGCGGGGGCTGTATGTCCTCTTCGCGTCGGAAGCGTGGGAGCGATTCAGCTTCTATTCGATGCTGGCCCTCTTCGTTCTTTACTTGCGAGATCCGATCGAAGGCTTCGGCTGGACGGAGGCCGAAGCCATACGACTGTACTCGTGGTACCTGACGTTCGTGTACGTCAGCCCGTTGGTGGGGGGACTGCTCGCGGACCGCTACCTCGGCCACCTGCGAACGACGCTGATCGGGGCAGTCTTCTTCGTCGCTGGACACTTCTTGCTGTCGTTCCACTCCATCACGATCGTCTACGCGGCGTTGGCGTGTCTCATCGTTGGAAACGGGCTCTTCAAGCCAAACGTTTCCACCATGGTTGGGAACTTGTATCCGAAGGTCAGCCCCCTGAAGGACCGAGCATTCCTGATCTTCTACTTCGGGATCAACGTCGGGGCTTTCGCTGCAGGGGTCACCATGGAGGTGGTCAAGAAATTTGCCGGCTACCACCCGGCCTTCGCCGTTGCGGGCGCCGGAATGGTGATCTCGCTGATGACGCTCTACTGGTGGAGAGAGCACGTAAGCAATGTGGACGAGCCACGGGTCGCCGGAGAAGGCGCGGCAGTTGAGAACGCAGAACTGTCCGCGGTCCCGGAAGGCCGTCGCGTTGGAGCCCTGCTGGTCGTCTTCGTGATCGTAGTCGTCTTCTGGATGGCCTTCCACCAGAACGGCTCGACGCTGACGTATTTTGCGGACGACAACACCGACTGGAACGTCTCGGGAACGATCGCCACCTCGATCAACCCCGCATGGATCCTGATACTCACATTCCCCCTCCTGAAGCTCTGGGGCTGGCTGGGGCCCAGGGGCATGGAACCGTCAACTCCGGCAAAGATGGCGATCGGCATGCTGCTCACCGGCCTTTCGTTCATCGTCCTGTACTGGGCGGCAAGCATAGGAGAGGCGTCGGTGACCGGCGCGGACCCGTACGCCTACAGGGTCTCCCCCGCATGGCTGATTTCCTCGTACGGAGTCGTCACGCTGGGCGAGCTCCTGCTTTCCCCGATGGGCCTCTCCCTGACCTCGAAGGTGGCCCCGCCCCGCCTACGCGGAGTGATGATGGGCGGATGGTTCGTTGCCACGGGTGTCGGAAACAAGCTGACGGCGATCGGCGTGTACTGGACACGCTGGCCTCATTCGATGTTCTTCGCGGTCCTCGGAATCATGTGCTTCGCGGTCGGCGCCCTGCTGGCCGGGCTGCTGAAGCCCCTAAAGAAGGCGATGCCCGGAGTCTGACGGGCTGTGTTCCTTCGCCATAGCGAGGCGCTGTACCGTCTAGCCGTGTTGGCGCCACGCCAACCGACGCACGCTCCGGACGCGGTGCTGCTCACAGCTGCCAATGACCGTAAGTGCGTATATTCATTCAGGAGGAAAATCCAATGAAATATGCTCGCATTGGCATCGCAGCTCTGGTCGTCGGGATGGCACTCACGTTCGCCTCTTGCACCGGCCCGACCGCAGAAGGCCCGATTCCGCGTTACGACGCCAGGACGTTTTTCGAGACCACCGCGATCACTGGCAATTCCTTCTCACACGACGAGGAACGAGTCTTGATCTCGACCGATGCCACCGGAGTCTTCAATGCCTACAGCCAGCCATTTGACGGGGGGCCGCCCCAACAGCTGACCGATTCGGAGAGCGACTCGATATTTGCTGTCAGCTGGTTTCCAAACGATGACCGATTTCTCTACACGGCCGATCAGGGCGGCAACGAACTGAATCACGTTTACGTGCGCCAGACCGACGGTTCCGTCCTGGATCTGACCCCAGGCGATCAGCTGAAGGCGATGTTTGCCGGTTGGAGCGGTGATCGGAATTCCTTTTGGATCCTCACTAACGAGCGTGACCCTCGCTACTTCGATCTGTACCAGTACGAGGTCGACGGCTACGAGCGAGAGCTTGTCATGAAGAACGAGGAAGGCTGGATGCCGGGCGGCGTCAGCCGCGACGGACGATGGGTTTCTCTGGACAAGCCCCGGACGAATGCCGATAGCGACATTTACATTTGGGACGCCCAAGCTCCCGCGAGCCGCCCGGTCCACATCACCGCGCACGAGGGAAACGTGCGGCATTCATCGGTAGCGTTTTCGCCGGACAGCACTAGGTTTTACTACGCGACGAACGGTCGCGGCGAATTCCGGCAGATCTGGTCGTATGACCTCGAAACCCAAGAGCACGCGGCTGTGGTGGAGGCTGACTGGGATGTCATGTTCTTGTCGTTCTCCGAGACGGGCCGATATCGGGTAACGGGAATCAATCAGGATGCGCGGACTCTCGTCAGCATCCTCGACACGGAGACCGGGAACGAGCTGCAGATCCCAGATCTCCCGCCAGGCGACGTCGGCAGGGTCCGCTTTTCTCGAAGCGAATCCAAGATTGCCTTCTATCTGAGCAGCGATGCCTCTCCGCCGAACCTGCATGTCCTGGAACTCGACGACCTACAGGCGCGGCGATTGACTGACAGCCTCAATCCGGCGATCGCGTCCGAGCACCTCGTGGAGTCGGAAGTGGTTCGCTACCAGAGCTACGACGGCCTAGGGATCCCGGCTCTCCTCTACAAGCCGAAATCCGCTTCCGGTTCCAGCCAAGTGCCTGCCCTGGTCTGGGTCCACGGCGGACCCGGCGGGCAGAGTCGCAAGGGCTACTCGCCCACGCTTCAGCACCTGGTCAATCACGGATACGCCGTCCTCGCCGTAAACAATCGAGGCTCTTCGGGTTACGGCAAGACCTTCCACCACATGGACGACCGGAAGCACGGCGATGTGGACTTGAAGGACTGCGTCTGGGCACGGAGGTTCTTGGAGTCGTTGGATTGGGTAGACTCCTCCAAGGTTGGCATCATCGGAGGCAGTTACGGCGGCTATATGGTCGCGGCCGCGCTCGCATTCGAGCCTGAGGTCTTTGATGTCGGCATCAATATCTTTGGTGTGACCAACTGGCTGCGCACGCTCAAGAGTATTCCTCCGTGGTGGGAAGCGCAGAAAGAATCGCTGTACGCCGAGCTGGGTGATCCGGCCACGGATGAACAGCGCCTACACGACATATCTCCCCTATTCCACGCCGGCAACATCACGAAACCGCTCCTGGTTGTTCAGGGCGCCAACGATCCGCGAGTCTTGCAGGCGGAAAGCGACGAGCTTGTCGAGGCAGTCCGGAAGACCGGCGTTCCCGTCGAGTACATCCTCTTCCCCGATGAAGGTCACGGTTTCCGCAAGAAGGCCAACCGAATCGCGGCGTCCAATGCCTACGTCGAGTTCCTAAGCTCGCATTTGGGAGCGGATTCGGAGGTGCAGTGACCGCCACTTCGGGCTAGCTCGGCGTTTGTCATAGAGCCCTTCGGCCCCAAAGGGAAGTCTCGCAATTGGCTCCTGCGCGCTTTGTGCCAGGGCGGCGATCCAGACGTCGGTTCTGGTCTGGCTTGGAGTGCGCCACCTCGTCGGCTCCAGGTGACTTCCTCGAGCACCTCCGAGAAAGCTATGGAATGCTTGTCCGCAATTCTCAGTGCGATGTTGCGTAAGGTATTGGAGTGACGAGCAGACCGCCCACCCTTCTCCCGGCGATTCTCGGACTGGCTGCAATTTCCTGCGCGGATCCCGCCCCCGAACCGCCCAACATCATCCTCATGATGGCTGATGACATGGGGATGGGCGATACCAGTGCGTATCAGGACTTCACGGGCAATGCGGACGAGGTCCAGCTTCATACCCCGCACATGGAGCGCTTGGCCAACATGGGAGTCCGCTTCACCGACGCCCACACGCCATCGTCTCGGTGTTCGCCGACCCGCTACAGCCTGCTGACGGGTCGTTACGCATGGCGGAATCGGTTGAAGCACTGGGTGCTGTACGGAGCTCAAGGCGATCCGATGATCGAGCCGGACCGGCCGACGATCGCTTCCATGCTGCGCGACCACGGGTACGTTACGGCCATGTACGGCAAGTGGCACGTTGGCCTCCGATACAGGCGCGCTGACGGTTCGCCCGCTGCCGGCTGGGAGGACGCAGACCTGACCAAGCCGCTGCACACCTCACCGCTTGACCATGGCTTCGATCACGCGAGGTTCACCTCGCGCTCGCACGGCACTTCGGGCCCGAACGCGCCCCAAGAGTCGAGCGGCAGGGGTCCTGGCCACGTCCATGGCCGGACGGTAGTCGCCGCCACCGGAGACGGCAAGCGGCTCGCCATCACGGGGAGCGACGCATACGTATTGGAGCGACTAGGCAGCCGTCATTCGGACAACGCGATGCAATTCTTGTCCGGCCATGTCGGCGAAGCAACGACTACGTCCGGGCCGTTCTTCCTGTACTACCCGGCCAACGCCAACCACGGCCCCTACACGCCTGACGAGACAATCGGTGGCGTGGCGGTGGCCGGTGCCGCCCGCACGAAGTCCGGCGAGCCAATGGACGCGAGACACGATTACATATTCGAAAACGACGTCGCCCTCGGTCGAATGCTCGATTGGCTGGATAAGACCCCCGATCCGCGACAGCCGGACTCTCGGCTAATCGAGACAACTCTCGTGATCTTCACGTCGGACAACGGGGCCGAGAAGGACAGCGATATCGCGACCGGCCCATTCCGCTCGAACAAGGGGTCGGCTTACGAAGGCGGGCACCGCGTGCCGTTCATCGTCTCGTGGCCCCAAGGCGGTGTTGGCGACGGCGATGCGTCCGATCCCGGCGAGAGCAGTCCGGCACCAATCAGCTTGACGGACATGTACGCCACGTTTGCTGAGATCGTCGGTGCGGAACTGCCGGACGTCAGGACCGGGCAGAAGGGCGGCGAGGACAGCTTCAGCGTATTGAGTGCCTTCCGGGGAAACACTTTGGAGGATCGCCCTGCACTTATCTTCAACGACCACAAAGAGGCGCAAGAAGACCCTGCCGCGGCAGCCATTCGTATCGACTCTCCGCGCGTCGACGATACCGTTATTCCGGGCCAATGGAAGCTCTTCTTCGATTCGTCGTTGTTGCGGGCCGGCGAGGCCAAAGCGTACGAGCTGTTCAACCTGGCCGAGGACCCGCGGGAACAGTCCAACCTCATCTCGAGCCCCGGCCTGAAGCCGTTGGTCGAGCATATGACCGAATTAGCCGTGCTCCACCGCAATGCGGGCGGACACCGTCTGGCAGAGATCGCTTCGCACCGAAGCGAAACGATTGACTGGACCCACGGCGAGCCCTCTCGCATTGATGGGTTGGAGTTGTCTGTTTCCGCCGTTGGCGGTGACCTAGCATTCAGCGACAACGGATTGGGGGTATCCGGCGGAGGATCAGATGCAGTTGACGAGGGCGAGGCGATCCTGGTCAGCTTCGATCAGGATGTTCTTGTCGAATCTGCGGCAATCGCAGCGGGCGATGGTGCGGTCGGTGGCTACTACCGTGTTGGATCGCGTGCACCATTAGCGATCTACTGCGTCGACGGCGATATTGACTCCCTGGATCAGAGCGGAATCCTCAGTGACATCGGGTTGCTCAAGAAGGGTGAGGAACTCCGCTTCGACAGCGGCCCACACTACGGCAACGAGCCCTCTGGCGATTGGCGACTCCAGAAGCTGACCGTGCGTCTATTGCAGTAGCCGTGGCCCCCGGAGCGATCTCTCGTTCCGAATCATGTTAAAGAGTGGGGCAAACATGAACGATCAGACCAAGCCAAATGCAGGGATCGTCACATCCTGACAGTGGCCTCGTGAGGAGCAGCTAGACATGGCTGTCGAGAGACAAGATGCTTGATTCGCATCGACAATCCCCTCGCACGAATGGCAAGCCGCCGGCCAGCAGTCTTCCAACTAGGCCGAGCACTGGCACGCGCCCGAGTGAACAACACACCGGGCCGCCAAGGGTTGCTCGATATGGTATGATTTGAAGCACTGAGGTGGCGGTATGTCGGTCCGCGCCTCTCCCTGCGCGGGGGCGTAGTTCAGTTGGTTAGAACGCCGGCCTGTCACGCCGGAGGCCGCGAGTTCGAGTCTCGTCGCTCCCGCCACTTCTCTTCGACATTCCAACTGGAAGCTGGGCATGCCTCGCACTGGCGCGCCGACCGGATCCTCCCATGAAGCAAAACAAGATCAAGGCAGCCCTGCAGGCGGGAGGCTCTGTCCTCGGCACTTGCGTCTCGGACTGCTTCAACCCTGAGATCGTGGTTGCCATCCAGGCAGCGGGCCTCGATTTCTTCTTCATTGACAGCGAGCATGCTCGCACCAGCTTCGACGACGTGCAGGCCTTTGTGAGGGTTGCCAAGTCGGCGGACGTCGTGCCGCTCGTGCGCGTGCCCCAGTCGGAGTACTTCTTCTTGGCCCGTATGTTGGATGTCGGAGCGATGGGGATTATCAACCCGCGCACCGAGTCCGTGGAGGAGGTCCGCAAGATCGTTGGTGCTATGAAGTTCCCTCCTCACGGGCGCCGCGGCTACGGTCTGCGCAGCATCGTGACAGACCTAGACTTCAAGGGTGCCGCGGCCGAGATGGAGTCTGCCAACCGCGAATCTATGGTCATCATTCAGATGGAGACGCAATCCTGCGTCGACAACATCGAGGAGATGGTGGCGGTAGACGGAGTGGACGCCACAATGGTCGGGCCGTTCGACCTCTCCGTCTCGCTGGGGATTCCGGGAGAATTCGAGCATCCCAAGTTCTGGGCGGCCTTTGACCGAATGGTCAAGGCCTGCAATGAAGTCGGAGTAGCTCCGGGCGTCCATTTCGGCAACACCAAGATGCTGCAACGCGCCCGGAATCACGGCGCGCGCTTCTTGGTTTGCGGCACGGACATGTCGGTGCTGCTCAATGGGTTCCGGTCGATTCGAACCGATATGGAAGCCGCTGTGCCACACGCCGCTGGCAAGGCTGGCGGGTACATGTAGTGTCCGCACGCCCACGCCTCTCGACCCGTCCCGATCCCGAGGTGCAGAAATGAAGCCGGTTCGCTGGGGAGTCCTTAGCACGGCTAAGATCGGCATCCAGAAGGTGATCCCGGCCATGCAACGGGCTCACCTCTGCGATATCGTCGCGATCGCGTCGAGAGACTTGAACAAGGCGCGCGAAGCGGCGGCCGCCTTGGGGATTCCCAAGGCCTACGGTTCCTACGAAGAACTGCTAGCCGACCCCGAGATCGAGGCCGTCTACAATCCCCTGCCCAACCATTTGCACGTGCCGCTATCGGTACAAGCGGCGCGGGCCGGCAAGCATGTGCTGTGCGAGAAGCCCGTGGCCTTGACCGCGAGCGAGGCTGGCGAGCTGATCGAGGCTCGAGATGCCGCTGGAGTGTTGGTCCAAGAGGCCTTCATGGTGCGCTACCACCCGCAGTGGCTGCGGGCACGCGACTTGGTCCGCTCCGGCAAGATCGGGGCCCTGCGCTCGGTCCAGGGCTTCTTCAGCTACAACAACCGGGATCCGCGCAACATCCGCAACATTGCCGACATCGGTGGCGGCGGCCTGTATGACATCGGCTGTTATCCCATTACCGGCGCGCGCTTTCTCTTCGAATCCGAGCCGAGCCGTGTCGTGAGCCTGATCGAGCGGGATCCCGAGTGGGGCATCGACAGGCTGACTTCAGCGATCTTGGAGTTCCCTAGCGGACACGCCACGTTCACGTGTTCCACCCAGCTCACCCCGTATCAGCGCATGCAGATCCTGGGCACCGAAGGGCGGATCGAGATCGAGATTCCGTTCAATGCGCCGGTAGACGTCCCCTGCAGGATCTTCCTCGACGACGGCAGCGTCCTCGGAAACAAAGGCGTCACGGTCGAGGAACTGCCTGTGACCGACCAATACACAGCTCAGGGAGAGGTGATCTCGCAAGCGATTCGCAACGCAGAGCCCTTGGAGTTTCCGCTCGAGAATGCTGTCTGGAGCATGCGGATCATTGACGCAGTGTTCCGCTCGGCCGAATCCGGTGGCTGGGAAGCCGTGTAGGGCGACGACGCCCCTACCTCAGCGGGTCGAGGCGATCTCAGCGAGGCGACCGCGCTTTGTATTGTCTCGTCGACGCATTTTAGATAAATTGTCACCAGTTATCCTCAAGTGGTAGCGATATATCCGGGGCTTGCTATGCAGGAACGCGCCGAAGCGATCTTTCGTGAACACGGCGGCCAGCTTCGCTTGAGCGAAGCCCTCGACTACGGGATCACACCCTACATGCTCTATGTTCTGAGGGACCGGGGTGTCGTCGAGCCGGTCAGCCGAGGCATCGACCGTTTGGCGGGACTGCCTCCGCTCAGCAATCCGGACCTAGTCACGGTGAGCCTGCGCTATCCCAACGCTGTCATCTGTCTAGTCTCGGCGCTGGCCTTTCACGACATCACGACCCAGATCCCCCACAAGGTGTCCGTGGCGGTGCCCCGGGGCTCGCGCCTGCCATCGCTCGAACACCCTCCCGTGCGGGCGCATCGGTTCTCGAAGGCGAGCTACGATGCTGGCATCGAAACGCATCGGATCGACGGTGCGGCGGTCAAGGTCTATGGCCGCGAAAAGACTCTGGCCGACTGCTTCAAGTTTCGCAACCGGATCGGCATGGACGTCGTGCTAGAGGCGCTACGGCTCCACCGGGAACGCAACGGGCTCAACCTTGGCACGCTGCTCGACTACGGTCGGGCATGCCGGGTAGAACAGGTGATGCGGCCCTATCTGGAGGCCAGCTTGTGAAGTACGCGCGCAACATGCACTCGTCCGTCCGGCAGTGTAGGGCGAGTACGCCGATAACTCAGCGGATCAAGACGATCTCGGCCAAGTCGCGGTCGAGATGCACGCAGATCCCGCCCTGCTTCGGGTGTAGCCAAATACCCTGCTCCGGGCCGACGTTGGGAATGTCCTCCACCCTGCCAACGAGCGTCCCGTTGACATCCTCCACCTCCGGGCTGAGGGGGCCGATGTGCAGGTGGGCGTGACACTGGGTACGGAAGAAATGGCTGTTCTGCGCTAACCCCCACCTTCCCGGATAAAGCTCTTCTGCACGGGCTACTGCTTTCCGCCAAAGCTCAGCGCGCAGTTTCGGGCTGAGGTCTGCAGTTGATTGGTACCCCGCTACATGTGCCTTCGGCAGGGCTAGATAGCGATTAGGCTTGTGTGGATTGATGTCTTTGAGGAAATACACTTCGTCCGTTGCCCGCTCGGCCGTACCGCAAAGACTGCAAACACGGCTCTCCATGCTCCCCGGTTTGGCGTGATCACAGGGACAGTCCACCACGGGCATCGGCACAAGCGGCACCAAGCCGAAGAACACCAGCAGCAACACCTGGGCTATCCGGCCCCCGCGGAACCTAGCCCCGCGCTTGCTCGAGCGGTTCATGCTCCCCGCCTCCGAGGTGCTGATCGTGGCACTTGAGTAGGAACTCGTCGGTCATGCCGGCGATATAGTCGCACACGAGTTGGTGCAGGGGTTCGCTCGCGAGCTGCTCCACGTAGCTGCTCGGAAGCGCTTCCGGGTGCTTCAGATAGTGCTGGAACAGCGCTTTGAGCCGGCTAGAGTATCCGCGCTCCTGGCTGATCCGAGCACTGTCGCGGTAGTAGGTGCTGGACAGCACAGAGCGCAATTGCCCCATGGTCGCGGCTGTTTCCTCGGTTGGGATCGCGATACGCGACGGCAAGTGGCGGACGTCTTGCCAACTCTCGACACCGGCCGCCTCTGCAGTGGCCCGCGTGCCCTCGATCAGCCCCCGCACAAACCTTGCCATCAGCCGACGCTGAGATTCGTTGAGGATGCGCCGTTCCGGCGCGCTGGGGTACTTTGCCTGTACGTCGGCATGCAGGTCTCCAAACGCGGGCACTGCCGAGCAGATGTCGGAGACGGCCAGGAACTTGTCTGCGACGGCATCCTCCAGATCCGCGCTCAAGTAGGCGATCTCGTCAGCACCATCGAGGAGCTGTGCCTCGAGTGTCGGGCGCAAATGGGGCAAGTACTCCTGATGCGATGGCTCCGCGGGGTCCAGTTCGCGCGAATGCTTGAGCAATCCTTCGCGCACTTCGAACGTAAGGTTCAAGCCGCGAAAAGCCGCGTAGCGGCGTTCGAAGTGCTCCACGATGCGCAGTGCGTGGAAGTTGTGGTCAAAAGACGAACCCTTGAGGCGCATCTGCTCGTCCAGAGCTGACTCCCCCGCATGGCCGAAAGCGGGATGGCCGAGATCGTGGGCCAAGGCAAGCACCTCGACCAAGTCCACGTTCAGCCCGAGAGCCGTCGCGACTGTGCGGGCGACTTGGGAGACCTCGATGGTGTGTGTCAGCCGGGTCCGGCTATGGCTGGAGTTTGGAAGCGTCGCGACCTGCGTCTTGCCGGCGAGGCGCCGGAAAGCCCGCGAATGAATCACCCGGTCGCGGTCATGCTGGAAGAGACTGCGATAGGCGTCGGGATCTGGGGGCTCTGGGTGCTTGCGCGAAAGCGACTGCTCTTCCGGGAACCGGAGTCGGGAAAGCATCGCGGTCCGTGAGGTCAGCTTCCCTCGCCCAGTGTTTCCATCAGGTCCGCCGCCAGAGGGCTGGCGGGACTGTTCGCAGCTTGAATCTCGGAGAGCATGTCTCGGGCCCGCTGCGGGTCGCTCTGCACTAGCGTCCGCGCAACCTCAATGGACGCGCGGTCCTTAGGGACCGCCCGCGTGGGGTTGTCGACGATCTCTTGGAAATACGCTCTGGCCGCTTCGACATTGCCCTCGGCGAGGAGCATCCCGCCCAAGGCCAGCTTGGCCAGCGCAGGGTACTCGCCCCCTTTGCCGCGCGCGGCCGTTTCGAAATGCGCCTTGGCCTCGATCGCATTGCCCTGTTCGCGATCCAACAGCCCGGAATAGTAGGCCGCCCCGGCCGCCGCCGCCGTGCCAGCGTAGTCCAAGGTGACCTTGTCTAGGGCGCGGGTGACCTCTTCGATCCGTTCGGCCTCGGTAGTGAACGTCTTGAGTCCGGGAACGCTCTCGGTGGTTACCACCCCGCCGTACAAGGTAGTAGCCTTCAGCAGGGCGGCTTGGGAGTCGATTCCCCTTTGCCGCGCGTAGCCGCCGTACCCCACGCCTCCAACGAGCAAGACCAGAGCGGCTACCCCGCCTCCAACGAACTGCTTGCGGTGCGCCGAGAAGTACTCGACCCGTTCACCGACTTCTTCGACGAACCGGTCACGCTTGAGGTCTTTGCGACGGAATCTCTGCAATGCATCCCCCTAGGGCAGGTGCCAAGCGGCTCTGATTTCAGCACCGCCCTCGTCTCTATATTAGCTTGAGACGCGAACGCCAATAGTCCTTCGCTTATGCAGGTAGCGGTCGCGTCGACATCGTCACGGAAGCTGTCTGGTAATATGCTTGGCTGAGGCACCGACCTCCTTTCTGGGACGGCCGTGCCGAAGCCAAGAAATCCTTGGTCACGAGCTAGACAGGCTGCCTCGGCCTATGCTGGCCAGCGCTTCGCCCAGCCCATCGATTTTGCCTTGCGACTAAGGTCCCTGCCAGTTCACCGCCCACTTGAAACCGCGCACCAGAAGGTCCCGAAATACCGGATCATCCCATGTCACGGACCCGTGTCCGAGGGTTGTTCCGAAGACGCGCGCGCCCTGGTAATCGTTCGTCCAGGCTATGGGGTGCTCGTCGCCGGTCTCCGGATGGACGGCGGACGCCAACAACTTGGCTTCCGGCCACAGCTTTTGAATCACATAGAGTTCGTCCATCGGGGTCACCCAGTCTAGGGGGAATCCCTTCATGACCGGGTGATTTGCGGCCTTCACTTGGACAGCGATCCGGTGTTGCCGCGTGTGGCGGCGGGTGGTCACTCCCAGGAACTCGCGCCACTCGTCGGACTCGAGCGCCCGATACGAATGCATCGCGCAATGGATTACGACCGCGGGCAGGCCGCCGTTGTGTCCGGCGACGATCTTGCGAACGAACTCGGCGTCGTCAATGTTGGCATAGCACTCGTTGTGGACCACGATGTCGTAGCCTTCCGACCAATTGGGCTGGTTGTAGATACGGGCCTTGGTCGTGGTCCAAGTCGACCTGCCCTCAGTCTCCAACGCCACCATCCAATTGACGGGCGCCTCGGACGCCATCATGTCCATGAGGACCTTCGTTTCACCGGCATAGTCGTGGCAGCACCCGCCAGTGATGACGAGCGCGCGAATGCGCTCCTGACCGGCGAAGGGGTCGGGGGGCCTGCGGCGCCTGCGCCCCGAATCAGCCTGCGCGCCTAACTCTCGCTGGGCTGCTTGGGACGCGACTGCGGGAGCCTGCGGCAGCGCTTCCGGCAGCAGCAGTGCCATTGCCAAGATCGCTGGATAGATTCGTGTCAAATCCTTGCTCACTATGGCAGAAGCAATCAGCACGTGCTGTCCGGATGAAGTCCGGGCTAGGCGATCAGATCATGAACAACGCGCCCATGCACATCCGTTAGTCGGAAATCGCGGCCGGCGTAGCGGAACGTGAAGCGCTCATGGTCGAAACCCAGCAAATGCAGCAGGGTGGCATGCAAGTCGTGGACGTGTACCTTGTCCTGCACCGCGCGGAATCCGAATTCGTCAGTCGCTCCATGGACATAGCCGCGCTTCACGCCGCCCCCGGCAAGCCACACGGAAAAGCCGTAAGAATTGTGGTCACGGCCGTTCTTGCCGTGATTCGACCCAAACGCGCTGAGCTCGACGACTGGCGTGCGCCCAAACTCGCCTCCCCAGATCACGAGCGTGTCGTCCAGCATGCCGCGCTGTTTCAGATCGGTAAGCAGTGCCGCGATCGGCTGGTCGCATTCACCGGCTAGCTTGCGGTGGTTCGACTCGATCTCTGCGTGGTGATCCCAAGGCTGCCCCGCCCCGTGCCAAACCTGAACGAACCGGACGCCCTTCTCCAGTAATCGGCGGGCAATCAGCATTTGCCTCCCGTGCAGCGTGTCACCGTACATCTCGCGGGTGGCAAGAGTCTCCTTGCCAATATCGAAGACATCCGCAGCCTCCATCTGCATGCGGAAGGCGAGTTCGAAGGATTGCGTTCTTGCTTCAAGCAGGGTATCTGCCTCGCGCTCACTAGCATGCGACGCGTTGAGCTTGGCAAGCAGGTCCAACTGCTGCCGTTGGGCATCTTGCGATGCGAACGGGCTTCTGACGTTGGCAATCAGTTTGTCGGGCGTGGTGTACTTCGTGTCAATGTGCGTGCCCTGGTAGGCTCCGGGCAGGAAGGCCGCGCGCCAGTTCTTCGCCCCCCAGATCGGATAGCCACCAGGACATAGCACGATGAACCCGGGGAGGTTCCGGTTCTCGCTTCCCAAGCCATACGTCAGCCAGGATCCGAAACTCGGGCGCGACTGCTGCGTCGTGCCCGTATTCATCATCATCAGCGACGGCCCGTGATTGGGGACTTCGGTGTGCATCGAGCGGATCACGCACAGATCGTCCGCGTGCGCCGCCACTTGCGGGAAGATCTCGCTGACCTCGATGCCGCTCTGGCCGTGCCGGTCGAACTGGAACGGCGAAGGAAACGCGGCGCCGGTCCGTCGCTCCGTCCGGAGATGGATGGGAAGTGACTGGCCGCCGTACTTCTGCAGCGCGGGCTTGGGGTCGAAAGTGTCGACCTGCGAGGGTCCGCCATTCATAAAGATATGGATGACGCGTTTCGCCTTCGGAGCCAGTGGAGGCGCCTTCGGCGCCAACGGGTTGGTCGGATCGTAGCTCGATCCCGAAAGGGTACCCTCGGATGCAAACATGGCACCCAGCGCGCACGATCCCATGCCCATCGTGGCATCGCGCAGGATCTCACGCCTTGTCGAACCAGATCGCATCTTCATCAATCAACAGACTCGTCAGGCAGGTCGGAGTACTACGCCTCTTGCAACAATTCTAGCCGCATAAGCTACAAGCTGAGCGACAATTCGCCCGGACCCTGCAAATTCCCTAGCGGCGGTCAAGCCGGTCAATAGATCTGCTGCGTTGTCCCTTTGACGTCTTCCGGTGGCACCACACCGCGAGCAAGCATCACGCGTTGGAGGGCCTCGATAGTGACGACGGAGGGCTTGAAGTTTCCGAACCTGTAGCCCGTCGCGATCGTCAGCGGCGTCCAACCAAAGCGGTTCTCGCGATTCCATGTCTCGATTTCCGCGCCCTTGGCATCGAGGAACGCGACTACCTTGGGCAGATTCTTGTAGGCTGCTCCATGCATCGCGGTCTCACCGTTGGCATCGACCGCGTTGATGTCCGCGCCAAGCTCTAGCAAGGCCTCTAAGGCTTCTAACACCTCGGGCTCGGTTCCGGCATCCTCGCCAGGAGAGCGCGTGCCTAGCCCAGCAGCGGCCATCAACGGAGTGCTTCCATCGGCGTTCCCGACAGTAGTGTCTGCACCGAGCGTCGCCAACGTCCGTATCAGTTCCGCGTCAGCACTCTGGGCCGCGAGAAAGAACGGCGTTGCGCCACGTTTGCTTAGTCGCGTATTGCCAAGGTTGACGTGTTTTCTCATCTTCTGGTTCAAATCTGCGCCGTGCTGGGCCATCCATTCCACGAACTGAAGACTACTCATCCTCCCAGAACCCGGTGGAGGAGGGTCGTTGTCACCGTGACCGGGCTTCCGAACCCTCGCGATCGCATGGAGCGCGGTATATCCCGTCACTGAGGCGTTAGGATCTGCACCAGCTTCTACGAGTTCGGTGGCGAGCTCGTAGTGGGCGTTTTCGACAGCAAGCAGCAATGCACTCGCGCCAAACGGCGGAGCTCCGTGGTATCCGCGCGCCTGGCTGGGCTCGTCTGCAGGCGGACGGATCATGTCGTTGGGGTCAGCACCGGCGTTGAGCAGAACCCTGGCGACTTCGATGTGTCCCTCGCGCACGGCGAACAGCAGCGGCGTGAATCCCGATGCCAGTCGCAGGTCAACGTTAGATCCCTTGTCCAGAAGCTCTCGGACAACCTCCGCATGGCCCTCCGCCGCAGCCCACATCAATGCGGACTGCCCGTTGATTTCCTCCCGGATCCCGACTTCAGCCCCATGAGCGAGCAGTGCCTTGACGGTGTTGGCGTCGCCTGTCCGCGCAGCAGTCATCAGCACGGTTTCGCCGCCGCGCAGTGTCACGTTTGGGTCCGCGCCAGACTGCAGCAGCAACGTCGCCATGGCGGCGTTGCCGTTCTGGCAGGCCAGGAACAAGGGCGTAATCCCGTAGCGGTTCGAAACTCCCGCCCGCGCCCCGGCCTCGAGCAGGAGTGTCGCCACTGCCATGTCATTGTCATGCGCGGCCCAGTGCAACGCCGTCATGCCATCGGCTTGACCGGCGTTCGGATCGGCCCCCTGCTGCAAGAGGGCGCGGACAGCATCTTGCTGACCTGCCTCAGCTGCGTTTGCAAGCGCAGGTAACGTGCTGGCTGCCGGCAACGAGACCGCGAGCAAGGCCAAGCCTCCCAAGAGGCCCCCGACCCGCTCCGCCAGTTCGCGCACGTCTGGTGCCCCCGTCGCCCGTTGACTCAGATACTGAGCGGTTGCAACAGCTCGTCGATCGTTCCTTGGCTGTCGCCGAAACTGTCGAGATGAATTCCAAGCTTTTCGAGCAGCGTCAGGTGGAGGTTAGCCAGCGGCGTCGGCTCGTCGTATTTGATGTGACGCCCCCCTTGCATGCTGCCCGCCGCCCCTCCGGCGACCAGGATCGGGAGGTTGGTGTGGTCGTGGACGTTTGGATTCCCCATGCCGCTGCCGTACAGGTAGAGCGTGTGGTCCAGCAGCGAGCCGCTGCCGTCGGGCGTGGACTTGAGCTTTTCGAGAAAGCCGGCGAACAGCGAGACGTGAAAGGCGTTGATCTTGGCCACCTTGGCGATCTTGTCGGGGTTGTTGCCGTGGTGGGTCAGCGGGTGGTGCGGCTCAGGCACACCCGCTTCGGGGTAGGTGCGCGTGCTCGTCTCGCGGGCAAGCTGGAACGTGATCACCCGCGTGATGTCAGCCTGCATCGCGAGCACCTGCAGGTCGAACATCAGCTTGGCGTGGTCGGAGTACGCGGCCGGCACGCCCGCAGGGCGATCTAGATCAGGCAGTTCGCTGTTCTCGGTCTCGGCTTCGGCCTTCTGGATCCTGCGCTCGACCTCGCGAATGGAGTCTAGGTATTGGTCGACCCGGGCTCGGTCCTCCGAGCCAAGTTCGGCTTGCAGGCGCGCTGTGTCGTCCATGACCCAGTCGAGCAGGCTGGCCTTGCGACGCAACGCCTCGCGTCGCTCCTTGGAGGTCCCGCCTTCTCCGAAAAGCCGCTCGAACACCAGTCGAGGATGGGCTTCGGCTGGCAACGGGGTGGTCGGCGAGGACCACGAGAGGTTGTTCTGGTAGACGCATGCGAACCCGTTGTCGCATTGCCCGACCATCGACATCAGGTCCATGGCCATCTCCAGAGATGGCAAGCGGGTTTGTTGGCCGATTTGCTTGGCCGCAATTTGGTCGACCGTCGTGCCGAGGTGATAGTCCGTGCTCTCGGTCCACTTCGCCTTCGCCGCACTGAGGAACCCGGCATTGGATGTCGCGTGGGTGCCGGGATAGGAGTTCTTCAACTCCATGTTCGTAAGGACGGTGAGATGATCGGACACCGGAGTCAGCGAGGAGAGCGTGGACGAGAGCTCGCCCAGCTTGCCGCTCTCTCCAGGAGGCGTCCAGCGGCTGATGTCACTACCCATCGGGACATAGACGAAACCCAGCCGCCGTACCGGCTTGGCAGGCGTCTTGGCCAGCGCCGTCAAGGACGGGACCATTGCGTCCAAGAGGGGCAGCGATAGCGTCACGCCGGTGCTCCGGAGGAAAGTGCGGCGCGGAAGCGCCTTCTTGGTAACGATCATCGCGACCTCCTCATTTGGAACGGCGTGCTCGAAGCTATCCCTAGGATAAGCGAAGAAAAGCGGAAACTGTCCTCGTGCGCAGCACGTACTACTTGCCGGATCGCCGGTGCGTCATGGTGCTCGACCCCCCTTCCCAGCGCGAAGGTCAGCAGTTTTTCAGCCAGTGCGCTGGAGAAGAACTCGGGGCGGTCCAGCAGCGCTTGCTCCAGATCGGCTACGCCGGCGACGTGCGTGCCATCGGCAAGCTCTCCTGAAGGGTCAATCGGTTCCCCGCCATCGACCGTGCGCCAGCGACCGACTGCATCGTAATTCTCTAGCGCGAAGCCCAGGGGGTCCATCGGGTTGTGGCAGCTTGCACACGCTGGGTTGGCACGGTGCTCTGCCAGTCGCTCCCGCACCGAAAGCTTGCCGGAGATCGTGGTGTCCTTCAGCTCCGGCACGTCCGCTGGCGGTGGTGGAGGCGGCGTGCCAAGGATGTTCTCCAAGATCCACTTGCCGCGAATCACGGGCGACGTGCGCGTCGCATACGAAGTCACAGTCAGGATGCTGCCGTGGCGCAGCAGCCCGCCCCTGACGCTCTCGGGAGCGAGGTCGACCCGTCGGAAGTGGCTGCCGTATACGTGCGGGATGCCGTAGTGCTTGGCCAAGCGTTCGTTGACGAACGTGTGCTTGGAGCGCAACAGGTCGAGCACGCTCCGATCCTGTCGCATGACATCTTCCAACAGCAGTTCGGTCTCGCGTCGGAATGCCTGCCGGAGATTGTCGTCAAAGTCCGGGAAGATGCGCATGTCGGGCCGGACCGAGGCAAGATTGCGAAGGTGCAGCCACTGAGCGGAGAAGTTGTCGATCAGGGAGTCAGACCGCTGGTCCGCCAGCATGCGGCGCACGTGGCCTTCTAGCACGGCCGGGTCGCGCAAACGGCCCTGGACGGCGCTGTCGCGCAAGGCGGCGTCAGGCAAGCTGCTCCAAAGGAAGAAGGAGAGCCTGGAAGCCAGTTCGAGGTCAGAAATGTGATAGGCGGTTCCGGATTCAATGCCCGCTGGGTCACGCTCTATGCGGAACAGGAAGTTGGGGCTCACTAGTACAGCTGCAAGGGCACGTTCGATGGCTGCATCGAAGCCTTCCGCGTCGTCCGCTTCGGCGCGGGCCTGCCGGTAAAACCCCAATGGGCCGCTGACCTCGGCGGCCGAGACAGGGCGGCGATACGCCTGGGTGGCGAGGTTGCGGACGATCTCTTCGGCGCATGCGTCTTCTTCGCCCGGCGATGCCGGACGGCAGACGAAGATGCGCTCGCGACTGGGAGTGTTACCCGGACCACTGGAGGCGTATGGCCCGGTGATCGTGATAGAGAAGATCGCGGGCTGTACGCGCCGGTGTCTGTAGAAGTTGAAACGCGCTTGGTAGGGCTTGCGCTGCGTCTCGAGGAGGAACGACGAGTCCTTCAGGAACGTCGCACCGATGTCGCGCGGCCCGGCCTTGAGATTCAGGCGCGCTCGGAGGTGCCTATCTGCGTTGCGCTGGTCGTCGCCTCTAGGTGGCGGCTTGACCTCCAATAGTGCCAGCCGCTCGCGGTCCACCAGCAATTCCAACTGGTGTCGTCTGGTCAAGCCCTCGATGTCTTCGTTCCGGTCGCGCGCCAAGCGCACGGAGATCTCGTACTCTCCGTCCACGGGGAATGTGTGCGGCACCACGGCACCGCCTCGCGTGCCAATCGGCAGACCCGGTATGTGCTGTTCTTGAGTGAGGTCGGGTGGCAGCCGGATCGTGACAGCGTCGGGCAACCGTCCCACGCGGCCCACCGCCAAGCGAGAGATTTTCTCCGCCGCGGACACATAGCGCTCCAACAACAGTGGCGGCAAGTCGCTGACGGTGATGTTGTCGAACCCGTGGCTGGCTTCGTCACTCGGCAAGAGATCGTCAACGTTCACTTGCAAGGCGAGCAAGTCGCGGATCGCATTGCGATATTCGGTGCGATTCAAGCGCCGGAACGTCGGCGTCCGGCCGGGATTGGGGTCGGAGGACGCGAGACCATCCAATTCCGAGGTCAGCGACTGAAGCGCTGCCCGGTATTCGGCGTCCTCTGGCTTGGGCATGCCGACCGGCGGCATTTGGCGGCCGCGCAGCTTGCGCACGACGCCTTCCCATGCGTCGGTATCGTGCGAGACAGCGGCCGCAGCCAAGCTCTCAAGGTCAAGACCCGCTGTCTTGGTGGCGGAACTGTGGCAGCCTAGGCAGTATTGCGCGACTGTTTTCCGAAAGGGGGCCGCCTCGCTATCCGATCGGGATTGTGCCGCACCCGGGACCCCTACGAGCACGCCGCAAACGGCGAGCACCGATGTAGTGATGTGATCCTGCCATCGATGCATGGGACATCGCCCACGCTGATCGTAGCAAGGCGCGGGCAGCGACGCTGTGCCTAATTCAATCCCTGAAGGCGAACTCGTTGGTCATCAGCAGCACTTGCGCATAGCGCTCGGTTACTGTGAGCGGCAGCTCGTGGTGCCGCGGAAAGCCCTCTTCAGCACTCCAAGACTGCGGCTCCATTCCAGACTCGCGCTGCTCCGCTGCGAGCACCTCCTCGATTCGCGGCGACCAAGTGAAGGAATCGGACTCGTAGTCTCCCAGGGAATCGACCACGAAATCGAGCTGCTCGCCTTCGACGACATCCAAAGCCTTGATGACTGTCTCGACTTCGAATCCGCGCACGACCCAACTCGCGAGCACGCCCCGTGCGGACGAAACCAGCCAGCCCCGGATCCCGTTCGACCAGTTGAACCGCCGCCCTTGGGAGCCCAGCACGTGGGAAAGCGTTCCTTCGATGGTGACGTTGAACGTCCGTGGCGCTGTCCAGCGCCTTACTACAGCGCTATCTAATCCATCGCCCGGATGCCCGCCTGTCGGCGTCAGGCTCGCCCGGCCCGCCTCTGGTGCCGGATACATCGGCGCTGACTGCACGCGCTCGCCGACCAGGTGCTCCATGCGCTTGAACCCCTGGATCGCACCTGCCTCCATGTCAAGCCGCGCCGTTCCATGCGTCCATGCTGACGTGCCGCGCTCTTGACGGCGAATTTCGGCCTGCGCTTCGTCGGAATTGACTAGGAACGCCAAGCCGTCGTGGCGTTCCTGGTCGGTCGGCGAGCGGCCAAGAATCTTGCGGTGCAGCGCATCCACACACTTCGCGGGTTCGCCGCAGGCAGCTGCCGTGGCGCGAGCCTGATCAGCTAAGAATGAGCTGTTCATCAGGAACAGCGCCTGCTGCGGAACGGTGGTCAGTTGACGCCTGGGCGTGTGCTCCTCTGGATTGGAGAAGTCGAAGGCTCGCATGAGCGCGGATGGCTCTTCGCGCGACACGTACGCGTAGATCGTGCGGCGCGGAGAGGCTGGCTGGGCACTGAGCTCGAACGGAGGCCCGCCCACCGTGGTGTCCAACCTGCCCGCCACCGAAAGCATCGTGTCGCGCAATGCTTCGAAGCTGAGCCGCGTGCGGTTCTGTCGCCACAGCAAGCGGTTGGACGGATCCTCGGCAACGCCTTCAGCTTTGCTGTCACTGCTCTGGCGATAGGCCTTCGACAGGACGATACGGCGGATCAAATTCTTGGTGGACCAGCCGCCCTCAGCGAATTCCGTTGCGAGGTAGTCAAGAAGCTTGGGGTGGGAGGGTGGATCCCCTCGCCTGCCGAAGTCGCTGGGCGTGCGCACCAACCCTTCCCCGAACAAGTTCCCCCAGACACGGTTGACGAACACTCTCGCGGCGAGCGGGTTCTCGGCGCTGCCTATCAGGCGCGCTAGTTCGAGCCGCCCGCTGCCGGAGCGGAATTCTGGCGGCCCTGACAGCGCGGAGAGGAACTTCGGCTTGACCTCGTCGCCCTTGTCGTGTTGGTTGCCGCGAACGAAGATATACGTTGGCAGGGGAACGCTCGCATCGTTGGTCACCATGGCATGGCGAGGCCCGCCTCGATGGCTCCAGTCCCGCATCACGGCATCGTATTGCCACTTCAGGGCTTTCATGACGTTGGAATCGCCTTCGTTCTGGACCCACCAGAAATCCTCGACGGGGATGTCGGTCGGGGATCCGTTGCCTCGCAGGGCCAGCCGGAGGGCCTCGCGTTCCGCGTCGGGCCAGCGATAGTCGCTGTCGGCGTCTACGATCCGTCGAGCTAGCTCGGCCGCCCCGCCCGGTGCATCCAGCGCGGCGAACGCTCGGACTGAGGGCCCCACCAACCCGTTGAGATACTCGTGCCAGCGCTTGAGCACGTAAAGATTAAGGTCCTTCTCCTTCGAGAGCGCCTCGAGTTCGCGGTTTCCTTGCGCGCGAGTGGCCCAGGCCGCTTCGAGGTAGCGAGCCAGTTCCTGCGGCTGGCGAAATTCGCGCACGTGGTCTTGCAGCCGTTCCTCGCGATAGGTGTCAAGCCACTCTCGGCGCTCGGCAAGTTTCTTCCGGAAGAACTCCGTCTGTTGGTCCGAGCCGAACGCATCGAGTGGCACAGGCTCAAGAACATTTGGAGAGTTCAGGAACACGCTGTAGAGCGAGTAGTAGTCCTTCTGCGAGATCTGGTCGAACTTGTGGTCGTGGCAACGCGCACAGGCTACCGACAGGCCTAAGAACCCCCGGCTAACGACATCGATTCGGTCGTCGAGGTTCTCCGGCACGTCTGTCGGGCGAGGCAGGTTGATGCCCAAGGTCAGCATCCCCATTGCGGCCAAGTGCCGCTTGTCGGAAGCTTCCAGGTCCGCTGCGAGCTGGTACCGGACGAACTCGTCATAGGGCAGGTCGCTGTTGAAGGCGTCCACGACCCAGTCGCGATAGGTCCAAGCAATCGCGAATGGACGGGCTTGGAATCCTTCGTCCGAATAGCGGGCCACATCAAGCCAGTGACGCGCCCAGCGCTCTCCGAAACGCTCGGAGGCCAGTAGTGATTCCACCAAGGCTTCGTACGCTTCGGGAGTCGGCGAACTCGCAAACGCATCGGTCTCCGCGGCCGTGGGCGGCAGTCCCGTCAAGTCGAAGAAGATTCGCCGGATCAAAGTCCTGGGATCAGCTTCCGCAGACGCGTGCAATCCTGCCTCGACTAGGCGCGCTTCAACGAAGCGGTCGATGGGCGTTTCGGCCCAGCCTGTCTTGGAAACGGGCGGCTCGCTCGTGCTAGGCGAGACAAACGCCCAGTGCGTTGATGTTGCGTCGATTGCGCTCCCAGCTGCGGCGGCATCGGGAAACGGCGCGCCCATCGAGATCCAATTCGCAATATGCTCGATTTGGGTCTCCTCCAGCTTGCCTGTCGGCGGCATGCGCACGCCTTCGTCGCTGCGCAGCACTTGCAGCAGGCGGCTCCCATCGGGATTGCCGGGTTCAATGGCGGGCCCGCTCTTCCCTCCCTTGAGCAGCGACGCGCGCGAATCGACTCTCAACTCCGCTTGCAGAACTGGACTTGCGGCGCTGTGGCAGGCGTAGCACTGCTCGGCCAGCAGCGGGCGCACGTAGCGCTCGAAGTAGTCGGTGCTTTCGGTTTCAGCGCCGCTGGCTGAGACTGCACATACCAGCAACGTCGGCATCGGCCGCACCAGCCAAGTCCTCAAGAATTTGTCCATTCCAACCGCAAGTCTACCAGCCCTATTCACATTTCCGGTCGCTGCGAGTCGTCTTCCTGCGGACCTATTGCAACATATTCTGGCGGCGCGTTCAGACCCGACAGGACGGCATCGCTGCTAGGATTGAAGCGCGATCTAACCGGTGCGCGACATGAACCCTCCGAGACTCGCCAGTGCGCTCGCCGCGCTGTTGCTGATTGGCGCTGCTAGCGCGCACGCGGCGAACGAAGCAGCCGAACGGCTGTTCGCGGTCCAAGTCAAGCCCTTGCTGGCCGAGCGCTGCTTTGTCTGTCACGGGCAGGACCAGAACGCGATCCTTGGTGGCTTGGACCTAACGTCTCGGGATGCCATGCTGCGTGGCGGCGCATCGGCCAGACCCGCGTTGACGCCCGGCAACGCCGGTGCAAGCTTGCTCTACTCGGCTGTGCTGCGCAAAGACCCGAAATTGCAGATGCCGCCCAAAGACAGCGACAGGCTGACGCAGGAGCAGGTGTGGCAGATTCGCGATTGGATCGATGCCGGCGCTCCGTGGCCCGATGCAGAAGCGGAGCGCAGGTACGTGCAGGACGATCTGGCCGACGCCCGCACCGCCGCGGGCGTCATCGTGCCGACCAGCGGCGGATTGTCGGACGACTGGACCAACCGGCGCTACAAGGAAGACGACCTGTGGGCCTTCCGTCCGTTGAGTCCAGCCGAGCCACCGGTCACTGGCGCCGAGCACCCCGTGGATGCATTTATCGAGCGCAAGCTGGCGGATGCGGGCTTGGCACCCGCCAGCCGGGCCGACAAGCGGATGCTGATTCGCCGCGCGTCCTTTGACCTGACTGGCCTGCCGCCCACCCCAGAGCAAGTCGAAGCCTTCCTCCGGGACGACTCGGCCGCGGCCTGGCGCAAGGTGGTCGATCGCTTGCTGAAGAGCCCACAGTACGGCGAACAATGGGGACGCCACTGGCTCGATGTCGTGCGCTATGCCGACACGGCAGGATATTCCAACGACTGGGAGCGCTCCAATGCCTGGCGCTACCGCGATTACGTCGTTCGCTCCCTGAACTCCGACAAACCCTATGACCGCTTCGTGCTGGAGCAGCTAGCCGGCGACATCCTCGATCCGGACAGCCCCGAGATGCGCGTTGCAACCGGCTACCTGCGCATGGGGCCCTGGGAGCACACCGGCATGATGCAGAAGGTAGCTTCCCGCCAGCTCTATCTCGACGACATCACCAACAGCGTGGGAGAGTCGTTCCTGTCCCTGCCGCTGCGCTGCGCCAAGTGCCACGACCACAAGTTCGATCCGATTCCCACCCGCGATTACTACCGCATCTACGCAGTGTTCGAGACCACCCAACTTGCCGAACTGCCAGTTGAGTTCATCGAGGGCGAGAACCGCAACTACTTCGAGCAGGAGAGAGCGCGGCTGGAGCAACTGCTGGCGGCGGCCCAATCGGACGTTGCCAAGATCGAAGCCAAGGAAGAGCGAGCGGCCCGCGCTTGGAGTGCAGAGCGCGGCATAGAGTACCAGCCCAGGGAGAAGCTCAAGGACAAGCCCGAAGGCGAGAAACCGCCGCGCCATATCGGCCTGACGATTGACGATCTGGGCTATTTCAAGGTGCGCCGCAACGACGCCAAGATCTGGGGACGGCGCTTGGAGCGCTACCAGCCGATGGCGCACAGCGTATACGAGGGTCCGGTCAAGCACGAGAATTCCGAGCGGCTGCGCATGCCGGAGCCGGAGGAGATGCGCGGCCTGCCGCCGGAGTCGCATATCCTCAGCGGCGGCTCGGTGTATTCCAAGGGCGACAGGGTGACGCCGGGCGTGCTGAGCGCGGTACCTGTCAGCTACGACCCCGCTCCATCCCGCAGGCGCTACGAAGTTCCCAGCACGATGACAGGGCGGCGCCTAGCGCTGGCGCGCTGGATCGCCGACCCAGAGAATCCCCTCTCCACCCGCTCCATCGTCAATCGCATCTGGCAATACCATTTCGGGCGGGGCTTGGCCGAGAACGCCAACAACCTCGGCAAGATGGGCAAGAAGCCCACGCACCCCGAACTGCTCGACTGGCTGGCGCGGAGATTCGCCCAAGACGGCTGGTCACTCAAACAGATGCACCGCCTGCTGATGACATCGGAGGCGTACCAGCGCGCGGACCGGCCGGCCGACCAAGAAGAGGCTGCCCAGCGCGACCCGAACAATGACCTGCTCAGCTACTTCAGGCCGCGGCGGCTGACCGCCGAGGAGCTTCGCGATTCCATGTTGGCCGTCTCCGGTGAACTCAATCCCGAGGTGGGCGGATTGCCGGTGTTCCCCGAGGCCAATGCAGAGTTTCAAGCTCAGCCGCGCATGAATCAAGTGACCATCGCGCCCGCCTACCAACCCTCGCGGACGCTGGAGCAGCGCAACCGCCGCTCGCTCTACACCTACCGCATGCGGATGCAAACCGCTCCGCTGTTCGAGGTGTTCAACCAGCCCAGCTACGACCTGTCTTGCGAGCGGCGCGACAGTTCGACGGTGACGCCGCAAGCCTTCACGCTGATGAACAGCGACAACTCGGTCGACCGCTCGATCGCCATGGCACTGCGGCTGCAGAGGGAAGAAGATTCTGTCCGGGGGCAGCTGCAGCGTGCCTTCGAACTCACGCTCGGACGCCCAGCTACCGATGACGAGATTGCCAAGACGTCCGCGCATGTCAAAGAGATGGCGGCGTACCACGAGCAGCACCAACCGGAGCTGATCGAGCCGGCTCGCGAGCTGGATCGCACGGTGGTCGAAGAGATGTCGGGCCTGGCGTTGCACTACAAGGAAAAGCTGGACGTTTACGAGGACTACGTTCCACACGTGAAGCCGTGGGATGTCGACGCAGAGACACGCGCACTGGCGGATGTATGCCTGGCCCTGTTCAACTCCAACGAGTTCATCTACGTGTACTGACGGCACGATGCGCAAGAGGGAGAAGCCGACATGACCAGCCAAGACTTCGCGGCGGTGCCGAGCACTCGCCGAAATTTCCTTTATTCGCTGGGCGCAAGCTTGGGCAGCGTGGCGTTCAGCGACTTGCTGGCCAAGGAAGCGGCCGGGCCGCTGGCGGTCAAGCAGCCGCATCATGCGGCCAAGGCCAAGGCTTGCATCTTCTTGGTGATGGAAGGCGGGCCGAGCCACATCGACACGTTTGATCCCAAGCCGAAGCTCGAGCAGTTGCACATGCAACAGTTCGAGAGGGCTGGCGAAGAGTTCTCTCCGATGTCCTCTGGCGTGCGCTACTACGTGCAGAGCCCGTACAAGTCCCGCAAGGTCGGCCGCGCCGGAATGGACATGTGCGAGCACTTCGTGCATCTGCCGGAGGTCGCGGACGAGCTGTGCTTCTATCGCGGCTGCCAGTCGGAATCCGTGGACCACCCAACGGCGCTGTACCACATCAACACAGGCAACAAATTCGGCGGGGACCCAGGTGTTGGCGGGTGGGTCACCTACGGGCTAGGCAGCGAGAACCAGAATCTTCCGGGCTACATCGTTTTGGCCGAGGCCGGTTTCCCGCAGGGCGGATCGGGCAACTGGACGAACGGCTTCCTGCCCGCCTACTACCAAGGCACCCCGTTGCGAGCGGAGGGATCGCCGATCCTGGACATCCATCCGCAATCGTGGAAGACCCGCGAGCACCAGCGCAAGAACCTCGACCTGCTCGCCGATCTCAATCGATCGCACCAAGCGAAGCATCCGAATCATGACGAGCTTGCGGCGCGCATGGCCAATTACGAGCTTGCGTACCGCATGCAGGTCGAGGTGCCAGGCATCATCGACCTCGATGGCGAGCCGGAATCGGTCAGGGAGATGTACGGGCTGGACAATTCGGAGACGGGACCGTTCGGGCGGCGCTGCCTGCTAGCGCGACGATTGGTCGAGAAAGGCGTGCGCTTCGTACAGATCTTCTCCGGGGGCTGGGATTCGCACGATTACTTGGAACGTTCGCACAAAGCGCGCATTTACAGCATTGACAAGCCCGTCACTGCGCTGATCAAGGATCTCAAGCAGAGGGGCCTGCTCGACGAGACGCTTGTGGTGTGGCTCGGGGAGTTCGGCCGGAGCCCCGACAATCATCATCGAGGAGGTGGCGTCGCGATCGGCCGTGACCACAATGCCCACGCGCAGTCGATGTTTTTCGCCGGAGGCGGAGTGAAGGCTGGCCATGTGGTCGGCGCAACCGATGAGATCGGCAACACCGCGGTGGATGTGGTACATCCGATCAAGGATCTGCATGTCACCCTGTTGCATTTGCTCGGTCTGGATGACAACAAGCTGACATACTTCCACGGTGGCCGCTTCAAGCAGCTGTCCCAGACCGGCGGTCAGGTGATCAAGGAACTGCTCTCGAGCTAACAGCGCGAGCCGCTCCGCTGCCCCAGCCGACCGCTGCGGTGTTCTTCCGCTTGCGGAATCGACCCGCACTTGCTTCGGCCTCCGGTCGACCGGCGCCGCTGGACATCCTCAGGGCAGCGCCCAGCCGTTCCAATCTGGATCTGTTTCTGGCACCGACCAATCGAACCGGGCCGGCTGGCACCCTATTCGTATTGTCCGAGTAGCGTGAGGTCGAGGCCTGGAAACGTGACAAGTGCCTTATCGGTCGTGATAATTCCGAAACCGCTGGCAAGGGCGAAGCCGGCCAGATACGAGTCCATCCAGGCCTTGGGGCTTGCGGAGTCTCGCAGAGCGAGTGACTTCCAGCGGGCTTCGAGCCGAGAAGGATCGTTTGCCTGCAGAGCGACCCGGTTGTCACTCAAGATCCGCTCGTATAACCGCCATGCTCCTCGATGAGTGAGCGCAGGGACACCGTAGCGGCCCATTACCGCTCCTGTCCTAACCAGCCTCGGCAGCGACTGCTGCGTTGCTCGGCAGCAGCAGACAGAACCTTGCATTTCGATGGTCTCGAATCAGTTCCGGATGAGACGGTGATGCTGGTGCTCAGAAAGGACCAGAGCTAACCAGACGTTGCTATCGCACAATGCCCAGATCGGAAATCTCCGCTTCCCCTAAAATCTTTGCAACGCGCTCCGGCGTTAGCTCATCGCCGGGCTTTGCCGGGTGTGCGCACTTCACGAGTGGGAACTGGACGCGATTCCGGACCACTGGCTTCTCGGCTGAGGTTGCGGCTAAGCCCCGCCTGAGAAGGTTGGTGACGACTTCCCGGAGCTCTAGGTTTTCCTCAGCTGCCCGGACCTTGACCGCGCGCATCAATTCGTCCGGCAGATCAAGAGTAGTCTTCACACTGAAGTTATACCAGAATCATGGTGGTCCATCCCAAAGTCTAGACTGGACTTCGGAAGGACCGTCAATGGACCATCTCACGGCCTTAGCCTGCCGGTCCGATCCGTAACGAATTGTCCATGCTGGCCGCAAGTGCATCAGCCCAACACCTGCCTGACGGGCACGCCAACGCTCGCATGGGAGCGGTCTCGGTCTACTTCCCAAGAATCTCCTCAACAAAGGGATCAATGTCTCGACTTCGGATCTCGACGGGAATCTGGTGCCCAAGATCCGGATAGATGATCGCGCGCGCGTCGCCCCCTTTCCGGTTGATTTCGTCAGCAAGCTGGCGGGCTTGGTCCGCGTCAGTGCGATCGTCCTTTCCGCCGTTCAAGATCAGAGTCGGCGCCTTGATGTCGCCCGCGAATGACATCACAGAACGCGCTCTGAGAGCTTCATCTCCTCCCCCGGTCTCCGCAACCACAGCATCCAGTACAGCCCGCTTCATCTCGCTAGCCTTCGCTTCTTCCCCAAGATCACGTAGATCAAGCAAGCCAGAGATGAGGACAACTCCAGAAACCGAGCTGTCTTGCGCCGCTACCAGCCCTGCCACCAATGCTCCCCGGCTCGTCCCGACGATCACAAGCTTCCTGGGTGAGACGTATCCGTCTGCGCGCAGCTTGGAGATGACCGCCCTGACGGCCTGCTGCGTAAAGGGCCCGCAGAAGTCCGCCTTTCCGGTAGATCGTCCGTAGCTCGGTTGCGAGACAGCCACGGCGAGATATCCTCGCTCGGCGGCCTGATCGAGCACACCCCATCCGACGAAAACGCCACCACCCATCCGAGGACCCTCTTGATGCCCATGCAGGAAGATCAGCGTCGGCCACGGGCCCGCGCCAATCGGCCTCCGCATGAAGTACTCCACCTGCTTGGACGCGTCGTTGGGGTGTGGAATGAGCAGGCCTGACGACTGTGCACTCGACGTGCTCGCCTGCGTCAAGAAGCCAAGTGCGACTACCAACAAGAGTCTCGGCGCAAGGACGGCTGATGCTCCTTTTCCAATGGCCACTTCGTCAGAAGGCGCTTGTCGATTCACTATAGGCTTGACCCGAAGGGCTATCAACCATTAACCGGCGCCGATCCTCCCCGCGAGTCTCATTCTCGTGCCCGTGCTCTGCACCGACCCCTTCCATCTGGCACGCATCTGCCGAGGATGCGTTCGGGTAGGTGATGTGATCAAAGGGGCCCGACCTATTGAATAGAGACGCTGCAAGATGGACCGGCCCGCAGGGAGTCCTCACGAAGAGCAGCTTGCATGCCGGTCCTATTCTGTCCTGACGGCACGAAACCCTGGCATCTGCTCTTTTTCAAGATTCCGCTGCTTGTCCTCTCCGACCTCGCGCAATAAGCGGGCACCTGCCTCTCGATCTCCTGTTTCGATGTATAGCTGCCCAAGTTGGTACTTGGCAGAAACCAGTGTCGGGTCCAAGCGGACGGCGGCCTCTAGATTGCGCATGGCCTCCTCCGGATCCGCTTCTGACAGGAGCTTGCCTAGCCGAAAATACGCTGGCGCGAAGTCCTTATTGAGCCGGAGAGCCCTGCGCAGGTGCAGTTCGGCGAGCTCGATCCCTCCTTCGCTCGATCCGTCTAGACGAGACCGATCCAACACGAAGCCGTAGATGTAGTGCATGTAGAAGTCTTCCGGGAAGCGCACGACTCCCCTTGCCAACTTCGCGAGAGCTTCCTCGACTTCTCCCGACATGAACAGACTCACCGCCAGCGCCGTCAGGGCGACTGAGTGATCCGGCGTCAGTTCGAGCGCCAGCGACAGCGCCTGTTGGGCTTGGTCGTACCGCTGTCCCTGCCCGAGCGTGATTCCCTTTTGGACTAGCAGCCGATATGAGGATGGAAGCTGGCCCAGGCCCAGGTCCAGAATCTCGAGAGCAAGTTTCGGATTGCTGTACTTGACGCAGAATTCCGCCAGTTCGATGTATCCCTCTTCAGACTTCGGGTCTGCTTGAATCGCCTCGCGCAGTGCCATCACAGCTGCATCGAGGTCACCTGACTCCTCGGACAGGGCGGCCACGAGAGACTTGATCTCTCTGGTGGGCGTGCGGCTAGCAAGCTGGCGGGCCAGTTCCAGCGCCTCGTCCTGCCGCCCCGACAGCGTGAGCACTTCCACCCTTCGAACGCCCAGACCCTCCAGACTGGCGTCTAGCGACTCGGCTCGTTCAAGATCTTCCAAGGCGTTGTCAAAGCGTCCGGCGATAGCTGCTATTTGGGCCGCATCGACCAGGTCGGGACCACTCAGGCCTGGTTGAGCGCGCAGCTTCTCCAACAGCTGGCGGGCGGATTCGACCTCTCCCACATGTTGCAGGGACCGCGCAAGCGCAAGCTGGGCGCGGGGCTGGGTCTGAAGCAGCGCGCCTAGTCCGTCCAAGCGCTCCACTGCTTCTTCGTGCCGACCCAATTGGGAATCGATCATGCCAAGGAACAAGCTCGCCTGCGCTTGAGCTTCCGGCACGTCTAGCAGCTTCCGAAGGTTGGCGCCGGCAGACTCGTACAGCCCGCTCTCGAACTCCGCCATGGCGAGGTTCTTGCGGGCCGCTACGAATTCCGGGGCCAGCGCGAGAGCCCGCTCGAAGTAGGGAATCGAACTCCGCGGGTCGTCCTTGAGGCAGAGGATGGCTCCAACCATGTTCAATGCCTCGACATCGTCGGGGCGGTGCTCGACGCTCTCTGTGAAGATCGCCAAGGCCTCGTCAACGCGACCCTCTCTCAGGCTCTCAAGGCCTTTCGCGTGGTCCTGTGCCTGGAGTGCGAACACCGAGAAGACAAGGCCGATGAGCGCAACCCTCGCTAGCAGGCTCAGCATGTGATGTGTGCAGCACCCGCAGCTCGAGATACGTCCCTTCATCGTCCAGGCACACTGGTCGAAGGCCCGGCCGGCGACAGCCGCGGGCTGCTAGGCAGCGTCCGATTCTGTCGGCTCACGGATCGAAACGACTTGATTGGCCGCAACATTATCAACAATCTCCGTGGTGCCACTTGGCCAGCGAATCTGCAGTGAAGCTGAAGACTCCTCGCCAAGCCCGAAGTGCAGCCGCGGATCGTTGCATGAATAATAGCTTGATTGCGCCATCAGCTCCTGTGCTTGGCGGTGCTCGCCGTAGCTGCAGGTCACCCGGGCACCGATCGCGCTGCGGTTGGACACTGTCCCGGTGAGCTTAACCTTGAGCCAGTTGCCGCCGCCCTCGATATCGTTGCGCAACAGCGACGGGGGCTCGTTCAGATTCACGACCAAGATGTCGACATCCCCATCGTTGTCAAAATCGCCAAAGGCACAGCCTCGACTCGAATGAGCCAGTTCGATTGCCGGCCCGGCCTCCGCGGTGATCCGCTCCAACCGCCCTTGACCGAGGTTGCGGAACACCACATTGGGGGTCTTGAAGGGGTACTCGGGCAAGTTCGATTCAATCTCCGGGTAGATGTTCCCGGTTGCGTAGAAGATGTCTGGCCAGCCGTCGTTGTCAAGGTCCACGATGCCCGCGCCCCAGCAGACGTAGCGGACTTCGACCGCTAGGCCGGACTCCACGGTGCGGTCCTTAAAGCGCCCAGAGCCATCGTTGACATAAAGGATGTTGGTGTCGTCGGCGAAGTGCGTCTTGAAGATGTCCAGATCGCCGCTCAGGCTGAAATCCGCCACGCCAACGCCCATCCCGGCCTGCTCCTGGCCGTCTTCGTTGAGGGCCACACCATTGAGCAAACCGACCTCTTCGAACGTGCCGTCGTGGCGGTTGCGAAACAACAGGCTGGGGGTCGAATCGCAAGCTACGTAGATGTCCGGCCAACCGTCGTTGTCGTAGTCCGCCGCAGCGACGGTCATGCCGTAGCCGGCTCGTGCTCGGCTGATTCCAGCTTCGTCGCTGACCTCGCGGAATGTCCCGTCGCCATTGTTGCGGTAGAGCGAATGCCGCGAGAATGGCAGCCCTCGCGGGCCGCAGTGGACCTGCACTCCCTTCCAGTTGCAGTTCCCCATGCCGGGACCGGGCACGGCATCGAAGTCGAAGTGGCAGTAATTTGATACGAACAGATCCAGGTGGCCGTCGCGGTCGTAGTCCAGGAAGGAACAGCCGGCTCCCCAGCGCGTCGCGTCGTCGAGCAGCCCAGCCTCAGCGGTGACGTCTGCGAAGGTACCGTCACCGTTGTTGCGATACAGGATGTTCTGGCCGAAGGCGCTGATGAAGATGTCGTCGTACCCGTCGTTGTCGTAATCCCCGATGGTGACGGCCGAAGCCCAAGTCTCGCGCAGCAGGCCGGCCTCTTCGGTCACGTCGGTGAAGGTCCCATCGCGGTTGTTGTGGTACAGCCGGCTGCTGGTGCCCTCCGGCGCTCCAGCCACCCGCGAACCGCTCAGCACGAGCAGGTCCATCCATCCATCGTTGTCGTAGTCCAAGAACGCGCAGCCACAACCGACGGTCTCCACGATGTAGTCCTTATGATCCACCGGGCCGTAGATTGTCGGATGCCGCAACCCAGCCCGCTGGGCCACGTCAGTGAAGCTGGCGTTGAACGGACGGCCAGAGGCCGCACCCGCGCGCTGCGGGCGTACATTTCGGGTAGCTACACCTTGCCCGAGCGCGCACGCGGGCCCGAGCATGGCGAGCAGTTCTCTACGGGACAGATGCAACTGGCAAGTCCTGTCGGCTTCCGAGCAACGACCCTTCAATCACAGTGCTGCGCACCCGCATTAGGGCTATCCGTCAGAACTGCAGCCGCAATCCGATCTGTGCCGAGCGCGGACCGATCGAGTTAGTAACTCGGCCAAAGAGGCCGCTGGTCATGTTGTTTACGACACGATCCAGATTGGTGCGGTTGATGACATTGAAGATCTCACCGCGCAGCTGGACGATCGTGTCCTCTGAGGCACCCGGGACCTTGATTTCGCGCGAGATCAATAGGCTCATATTGAACAATCCAGGATGCGAGAAGGTGTTCCGGCCAAGGTTGCCCTGCTGGCCGTCTGTCGGCACGGGAAAGTCGGATGCCTGGAAGATCCCCGAGAGATAGTCACTCTTGGATAAGCCGCTGAGCGAGTTGCCGAAGGACGGAGTGTTCGGCAGGTCGCTGTTCAGGCCGTCCGCATTGAAGTCCCCCGCCGGATAGGGGGCTGAGGTGAGCACCGTAAAGGGCAGGCCGGATTGGACCACCCCGACCGTGCCGAAACGCCAGCCGTTGATCAAAGCACGCAAGCCTGGGGCGAGTCGGCCCTGAGCGACGCGCACTTCCCACATGGCGTCGAAGGTCAGGCGCTGGCGGACGTCGAAATCGGCGCGCCCGCGCTGGGCGCGTAGATTCCAGACATCGAATACGGGCGTCGCCGGAACCGAGGCTTGCGGCAGGCCACTCGTGCTGAAGTGGTCCAAGACTTTCGCGTAGGTGTAGACGCCGCGGAGGGACATGCCGTTCGTATGGCGCTTGTGAAACATCAGAGAAAGCAGGTGCGCGCTTGAATTGGCACCGGTCCAGCGTCTCTGCACCGCACCGAAGAACGGATTCAAGCGGTCTAGGCGCCCGTCCGAAAGGTCCCCTGCGAACCGATTGATGTCACTGTGGACGGTCAGGTTGTGGTCAGCCGAGCCGGTGTAGTTCACTTCCGCCATCGAATCGGGCCCAAGCCGTTTCTGGAGGCTAAGCATCCAGCTGTGGGCGGTAGGAATCTTCATCTGCTGATCGACGCTAAGGATGCTCGAGCGCAACCCTCGCACGCCCCCTCGCTCGTTCAACTCGTACGTAACGTCAGGCTTGGGCCAGATGTCCGGCGCCGCGTCTTGGGCGAGCGCGTCCAATTCACCCCAGTTGCCGAGGCCGTAGGTCAGCGTGTCGCCTTGCAGCACGCTGAGGCTTGGAGTGGCTGTCGCCGGCGGGCCGAGCAGATTGAGCGTAGAGAACCAGTTCTGGGCTATCCGGTCGCGGTACATTCCGTACCCACCTCGAATTGAAAGCGAGCCGTTACTAAAGACGTCCCACGCGAAGCCGATCCTTGGGCTGATCATCCACGGGAGGCGGTCGGTGGCGGTCTGCCGACACTCGGCATAGCCATCAGCGATCCGCTCCATGGCGTTCGACCCTTGTCCGGGGAACATGTAGCAGCCTTGGTCCGATGCCTCGGTATAGCGGATGCCCTCACCGTAGTTATCAAAGCGAATTCCAAGGTTGAGCGAGAATCCAGGCCGGACCCGCCAGTTGTCCTGCACGAACATGCCGATGAACGACGTGTGATAGCTGAGGAACGCGCCGCCTACCTCGCCGGTCCCGATGTTGACCGCAGGCCCGAACTGCGAGGTCGGCATGTCCTGTGCGAAGTCCAGCAGGTTGGCGAAGCTGAAGGTCGGGCGTGTCAGCGTCTTGCGCCAAGGCACAGTGTCGTCGGGGCGCACGTACTCTCCGCCGAACTGCACTGTGTGCTTGCCCTTGTTCAGTGTGGCCATGTCGCGCCATTCCCAAGTGGGCGTGGTCCAGCCCCCGGGCCCCCAAGCGCCGAATCCCTGCGTCCCCGAGATACCGATGTTCGGCACATCGACCGCTCCGTCACCGAGTGGTGCTTGCTGCTCTCCGGTCTGGCGCGAATACCGATAGCCCATGCTGTTCATGAACGTTGGGGAGAAGACGTGATTCCAGTCGAACTTGGTCCAATTGTTCAGCACCGGCGACCAGCGGGTGTAGGAAGGCCGGATGAGATTGGCAAACTGCCTGCGGCCGTCTGATTTGTAGTAGTAGCCGAAGAGGCGGTCCTTGGCGCCAAAGTGATGGTCGACTCGAACTTGGAACTGTTGGCCCTGGCGGGGCACGGAAGCGTTCGCGGTGGCAGTGCCGACGGCCGAGAGCGAATCCGGAATCATCGAAAGGTCGTCGAATTGGCCCGGATTGCGCTGCTTCAATTCGCCCACGGTGATGATGTCGCTGGTGGGATCGATAGCGGGGGAGAGCTGGAAGATCCGCGCAGCGATCGATTCAGGGTGATTGCTGGTCACGTAGTTGCGGAACTCGGGGGTCTCGGCAACCCCGACCCTGGTCGTCGCAGTGCTGGCCCTAAGGAAGTCGAACGCACCGAAGACGAATGTCTTGTTGCGCTTGATTGGGCCACCGGCCGTTGCCCACAGATTCTTCTGCGCGAAGTCCGTGATTTCGCTCTGAGCGATCGTGCGCGCCGTTAGGCTGTTGTTGGTGTACAGGTAGCCCACGGTGCCGTGTAGTTCGTTGGTACCGGACTTAGTGACCAGTTCCAAGAACGCACCCGAGGACCGACCTTTAACTGCGGAGAAGTTCTGCGCCTCCACTCGGAATTCCTGCAGCGAATCGGGGATCGGACTGACCATAAATGTCCCGTCGCGGGACGGGACCTCTGCATAGCTGCCATTGAGCATGACGAGGTTGGCCCCCTGTCGTTGGCCCGACGCATTGATCCTCAGCCCCATCTCACCTTGGTAGTTGTCGACGAAGGCACCGTTCGTGCCGCTGGTCTCGCCCGTTCCGGTAACGCCCGGCACCAGAGTCGACAACTGCCAGATGGTGTTGCGCGGCAGCGGCTGGTTCTTCAGCGATTCCTCGTCGATATAGTTCGTGTTGTCGACTTCGGTGGTGTTGACGGCGCTGGTGTCGGCTTCGATCGTAATCGAGGTCGTCACCTCTCCGACCTCCATCGCTGGGTAGAGTGTTCTGGTTTCGTCACTGCGCACGAGAAGACCGGTCGTGGACCAGCTGGTGAAGCCAGGCGAGGATACGCCGACCGCATACGAACCTGCCGGCAGTTCACTGATGCGAAAGAAGCCAGTCTCGTTCGATGTGATCGCGCGCTCCAAGCCGAGGTTCTCGTCTGTCACCACGACTTCCGCTCCGGGAATGACGGCACCTGTGGCGTCTTTGACGAACCCCTCGACCGCGCCGCTGAATTGCGCATTCGCGACGGCAGCAGAAAAGATCGCCAAGGCGGCTAGAGTCGTTGAGATGCGAGACATTTCCCCCTCCTTGCTCGATGCGTCGTGGCCGGAGCGAGCGGCGCGCCCCGATTATAGACGAGCGATTCCAAGATGGGCGGTAGAATTCTCGAAAGCTCGCGAACGCGTGTTGTGCGGCAGAAATCCGCAGTGACGGTGGTCTGAGACGGTCGCCCGCAAGCGCTCCAGGGTTCAAGCAATCTTCGGAGACCTGATGCGATCTGAAAGCGGACGGGTTCCGAGCTTTGCGGGGAAAGCTCTCATACCTCAGGCCGCAGATTCCAAGCGTGGCCGTCTTACGACCGTGACCCGAGTGAAGTGGTACGCGAGCGGCTGATGCTTCAGATCTTGGAACGACTACTGGGCCTAGGCTTGGTATTCAAAGAGGAAGCGCGCGCCCATTCGCGCGGGGATGAGACTTTCCCTTAACGGTTTCGGGCTTGCACTTTTTCAGCCGTGAGCGTTTGAAACTGCTGGTCAGGACTAGCGTCGGCTGGCAAGGAGATATCTTGCGGGACTGCTCGAGAACGAACCAGCTCTGTCACCTATACTTGGCAACAGGTCCTACAGGATTGCAACTCGTGCCGTGGAACGCATTGTCAGGCTCCACATTGAAAAGCTGCCTGAGGGCTTCTACCTCGCAACTTCCGAGCAAGTCCAAGGACTAGTGGCTCAGGGCCGCACCGTGGTGGAGACTCTCGAGATCGCTCGAGACGTAGCACGGAAACTACTCGAAGCGCGGGCGGAGCGCGAGCAACTCGAAATGCTCGAAAACATTGACGATTCTTTGGACTACCCACTTGTCGTTGGAATCTAGTGGGACGACTCGCTGGTTTCAGCTAGCGGAGTGTCACTCGCAAGCTTCGGACCATCGGCTTTCGCTTCGATCGGCAAGCTGCGGGGTCTCATGAAATCTGGGTTCACCCGATAACACAACGATATACGACGATTCCGAATCATAGCGGAGCCATTCCTGAGGGAACGCTTAGAGCAATCCTGAGACAAGCTGGAGTGCCGGTTGAGCGTTTCCTCTCAATCTGAAGCCCCGCGGGAGTCGGTTTGGGCCCGTCATGTCGCGCGGGGGATCGCTGCATCACTGCCTTTGCCTCTGCTATGTCGGCGACACACGCCGTTCTGCGACGTGCGCGCAAAGCAGAGCTAGGCACAGTTCTGGGTGGATGTATCGTAGAGGGATGCCGCAGTGGATCGGCAGCGTAGCGACGGCGGCGGCCACCCTGGTCGCGATTGCAGCGCTGATCGTGAGCATCTGGGCGGCCAAGCGTGCTGCCCGGAAGCGGGAGTTCGAAATCCTGTTGGAACGGAGCGATCAGGAGACCACCAAGCGCGAAGCCGAGACCCGGGTACTCATGGAACGGATCGACCGCGAGGCCGCCAAGCGCGAAGCCGAGACGCGGGCACTCGAGGAACGGATCGACCGCGAGGCCGCCAAGCGCGAAGCCGAGACGCGGGCACTCATGGAACGGATTGACCGGGAGGCCGCCAAGCGCGAGCAGAAGTTCGAGAGGGAAGCCGCCAAGCGCGAGGAAGGAATTCGGGGTCTGATGGACCGCAGCGACAGGAAGTTCGAGGCCCTCCAGAGGCGGAGCGACGAGCTGTACCGGCAGTCGGCGGAGGTATCCGCGAAAATGGCGCACAACGAGGCCGTCCTAGGAACAGCTGCGCAGTCGACCACTGAGTCGGGTGAGACCGAGGCGGTAGCCGCGCAGGATGTTTCGACCGGTCGGCGTCGCGAGTGAGGGTCGCCGCACAAGACGCGACTGTCGAGCGCGGCAACCGCATGCGAGCCGCGCTGGTCGGATGACTACGGGCATGCTGGCAGGTTAGCCCGGCCGCAGTGAATTGGGTCTGACCGGGGACTGCGGGCCAGTCGCCCCGCCTAGAGCAGCCTGTGGCCCGGTTCGTATAGCTCTAATCGACGGACAGCGGAACCAAGTGCGCTGCCATCGCTTTGCGGCCTCGTGGCTCCGACTATAGCGATCCGATAACACGAAATCACGGACTTAGCTGGAACCGTTAGAGCAATCCGGCATCAAACTCGCAGACATCGTCTTTCATCGCCTCGACCGTGTCGGAGCATCGAAAGTGCCCCGTCGATGGACGGAGGCAATTTCGATTTAGCAGGTCATCGTCGTAGAGACCTGAAGGGCTTGGGAAATCACCGATGGAGAAGTAGCGATCGATCCAATAGCCTGACTACGGAACTCACGTCCTATGTCATGCCGTAGCTCGACCGCACGCTCGCACCGAGTGCGGCCTAGCGCAGGTTCTTCGCGAAGAAGTCCAGCGAGCGCTGCCACGCCAACTTGGCGGCGTCCTCATCGAAACGCGGCGTCGTGTCGTTGTGAAAGCCGTGGTTCGCGCCTGCGTACATGTGCGCTTCGTAGGTCTTGCCGTTGGCCTTCAACGCACTCTCAAAGTCAGGCCAACCTTGGTTGATCCGGCGGTCGAGCTCGCCGTAGTGCAGCATGAGCGGCGCAGCGATCTTCGAGACAGCATCGGAAGGCGGTTGCCGACCGTAGAACGACACGCCGGCGGCAAGATTGGGGTTGCGAACGGCGATGGCGTTCACCACGAATCCACCGAAGCAAAAGCCGACGATGCCCACCTTGCCGGTGCAATCGGCATGTCCCTGCAAGTGCTCTACAGCTGCGGCGAAATCCTCGACCAACTTGTCGCGGTCCAACTCTGCCTGCAACCTGCGCCCGTCATCGTCATTGCCCGGGTAGCCACCCTTCGGCGTGAGGCCGTCGGGAGCAAGGGCGAGAAATCCAGCGGCCCCCAAGCGGCGGGCGACATCTTCGATATAGGGATTCAATCCGCGGTTTTCGTGGACAACCACCACTCCCGGGAGTTTGCCCTGCGCTGTGCTCGGGCGCACCTGGTAGGCCCGGATTGATCCGTGCCCGCGCGGAGAGTCGTAGTCCACACGGTCCGTCCGGATGCTGGCGTCGTCCTCCGACACTTGCTGCGCCAAGGCGTAGTTCGGACTCAGGCTGGCCAAGACCGCGGCCGCGCTGGTGCCGGCTGTGAACGGGCCTGCCTTGTCAATAAAGGCGCGGCGACTGATGCCGCCATGCACGTAGGCGTCGAACAGACGCAAGACCTCGGGGTGGAAGTCGCTTGCTTTTTGTCGCTGCATGGGTGCTCTCCTTAAGTGAGCTAAGGCGCGGTGCCGGCCGTCGCAGTTACGTTCGGCGCCTTGGGTTGAAGTCTTCCTTGGCGTGGAACTGCCCCTTCGTGATTTCGGTTCCCGACTCGAGGTAGCTGTCGATCTTGGCCCCGAGTTCTGCCACGACGTCGGGGTGTTGATCCGCCACGTTGGTCAGCTCGTCCGGATCGTCGGCCCGGTTGTAGAGCTGGGAGTCATAGTCATAGCCGAGCCTGCCGCGGTCGACGACCTTGGAGAACTGCCATTCTGCTGTACGGATGGCACCGATCCAGCCGTACTCTTGCACCAAGCCGTCGTGCGGGCTTGCCTCGCCGTTGACCAAGCCCCAGAGGTTCTTGCCCGTCGCGCGCGGCGGCGGATCCAGTTCCAGCAGGCTGAACAGCGTGGGCATCACGTCCGGGTGATGGACGAAGCCGGAGGCGCGCGTTCCAGCCTCCTCCTTGCCGGGCAGGCGCACCAAGAACGGGTTGTGGGTGACCTGCCTGCGAATGCGCGTCGGGCCCTTGAGGAACTCGCCCTGCTCGCCCAGCAGCGCGCCATGATCGGAGAAGAACACAACCACCGAGTTATCGAACAGGCCCAACTCCTCCAGGGTGTTCAGGATCTCTCCAATCCAGTAGTCGACGCACATCGATTCGCCGGCATAGTTGGCCCGCAACCTGTCGATGCCGGATTGAGGCACTTCGATGTTGGAGTACGGAGGTTCCCACCAAGTTGGACCCGTGGCGTCCGGCATGTACTCGTCTAGGAATCGCTTGGGCGGATCCCACGGCTCGTGCGGGTCGAACGCCTCTAGATGCAGGAAGAACGGGGTCTTGTCGTGATTCCGGCGTAGCCACTCAATGACTCTCTTGGCGGTGACTTCAATGATGGCCTCGCACTCGGTCTCGTAGCGCTTGCGGTTGGCCAAGAACTGCCGCATGAAGTCCGGACGTCCCGGGTCCAACTCGAGCCAGCGGTCCCAGTATTCCCTCGGGTAGTGCTCCGGCACGATGTCGTCATCGGACAGCTCCGCCGGGGCCTGCTCGTAGGAGTCGACCTCGTGGCCCCGAGCCCACTCGTAGTAGCTGTAGCCGCGGTGGAAGTTCTTGCCAGGCCGCTGGAGGTGTGGGATGTCGGCAATGAAGGCCGTGTGGTAGCCGGCCTCAAGAAGAGTCTCAGAGACTGTTTGGTCCTCGTAGTACAGTTCGTGCCAACCCGGAGTCTGGACCGGCTCGTGCTGATGAAAGTAGTGGTAGGGACAGATCCGCCGCCCTGTCATCAGCACGCGGCGGATGGGAATCGTCGGCATCCCTTCCGGGTAGCAGTCTTCGAAGACCACACAGTCCTCGGCGAACTTGTCCAAGCGCGGGCACCTGACCAAGCCGTTGCCCCCGTAGGCCTGGAGGTTGTCCGCGCGGAACGTGTCGGTGTTGAGGAAGATCAGATTCTGGCGGTTGCCCTTGCCCCGCTGGTCGGGCGGCCGTTCCCAGATGCCACCCGAGAGTCCAGCTTCAGTGGGTGCCGCGCAGCCGCTCAGGCCCGCTGCCGTGCCTGCCGCCGCGGCAGTGGTTCCTTGGGCCAGGAATCCACGCCGAGAGAGGTTGCCAGTTCTGGATTTCGCCATTTCTGCGAAAGACTAGCACAACCGCCGATATCGATCAGAAGGCACCGGACGAACACATGCTGCCGGTCGTCTCGCCTAAAGGGCGCCGTCGTGTCCGGGCCAGCGCTCGAGGATACGGAGTCTCCGACTGTTCGGGTCGGTGAACCAGATCGTTCCGAGCGGATCCACCGCCAAGCCGGACACGGACAAGCTCGCTCCAGCCGCGGGCCCGCCATCGCCAGAGTATCCCCCTATTCCATTCCCTGCAAGTACGGCGAGAGAGCCGTCGGAGTTGATCAATCGGATTCGGTGACCGCCCCCGACGTAGACATTTCCGGCAGGACCGACCGACAGTGCTTCTGGTCTGTAGCCCTTCGTCGCCAAGACCTTCTCGACGGATCGAGCCGTCGTGTCGATTCGCAGGATCCGTCCGGCTCGCGCATCGGAGACGTAAACCCTGCCAGCGGAGTCTACCGCTATGCCAGAGGGGTCTCGGAGTTCGACTTCGAAGTCAGGCCTACCATTCCAACCGGAGATCGCCCAGACTTGGCTCGCAAACAGGCCGATCTTGCCGGACGTGTCGATTCTGAGTACGTACGGCAAGGTCACGCCGTTCTCTGACTCAAGGAGATACAGGTTTCCGAGACGGTCCAGCGCCAAGCTCTCGACACAGTTCAGGCGGGCTTCGAGAGCCGGGACCGAACCTTCGAGGATGACGAGGCGACCTTCGCGACCTCGCGTCCCGGCGACGGTTGTGATGATGCCAGACGTGTCAATCTTTCGAACCCTGCCGCACTCACCTACGTAGACATTGCCCTGAGCGTCCGTTGCGAGGCCACGTACAGCTCGCATGCTGGCGTCGATAGCGAGGTCTCCGTCCCCGCTATAGCCCCTTTCCCCGGTGCCCGCAAAGGCAGTGACGGAACCAACTTGCCGATCCAGCTTCCAGACGCGGTTTGAATCGACGAGGAAGACGTTGCCGGCCCCGTCCACGGCGAGCGATTCGGGACGTGCGAACCTCGCACCCGCAGCAATGCCGCCCTCCCACCCTTCGTTCCACGCACCAGTGCCGGCCAGCGTGGTGATTTCCCGAGTCGCCTGATTAACCTTCCGAACCCGGTGATCCCCGCTGTCGACGATGTACAGGTGCCCTTCATCGTCCACGGCCACTCCCTTCGGTGATCGGAACGGTTGCTCGACCGCCCAGCCTCCGTCCCTTCCGAAACGCCCCCGGCGGTTAGGATAGAGCCTCGTGATCGCTCCGGTTGCACCGTCAATCCTGTGGACCGAGGCGCCCAGCGGGTCAGCCACGTAGACGTTACCCTCGGGGTCCACCGCCAGCCCCTGCGGCACCAGAAACCGCGCCCGGTTCGAAGGACCACCATAGCCTTCGTATCCACGATCCATCGAGCTTGCCAAGATCTCGAGGGATCCCGAGGCGATGTCGAAGCTGCTGACCAACCTGCGAGTCGGATCTGCTACGTAGAGATGGCCGGATGAGTCCACAGCCACCGCCCAACCGCCAAAGCCAGCTGGCGGGGCGGGGCGTCCATCTCCGGACAATGCCCATGGCCGCTTGCCCCTGAGGGTCGCGATCATGCGACTGGCCGGATCAACCATGCGCACCCGGCCATTCCCAAAGTCCGCGATGAACACACGCCCTGCACCGTCGACGGCCACGCCGGTCGGCCGGGCTAGGCGGGCCGTCGCCGCAGGCCGGCCGTCACCTGCGTATCCAGGGTCTCCCGTTCCGGCATACGTCGAGATCAGTCCGGTCGATCCGTCGATCCGTCGCACCCGGTGGTTCTCGACGTCCGCGACAAACAAGTTTCCAGCAGCGTCGACCGCTACCCCGCAAGGAAAGCTGAGTTGGGCTTGGGTCGCAGCGCCTCCGTCCCCGCTATAGCCCCAGTCACCGGTCCCGGCAATGGTGGAGATTATTCCGGAGGAATCCACGACTCGGATTCTGTGGTGCCACGTATCCGACACATAGATGCTGCCGGACGGTCCAACTGCAGCGGCGCACGGACCGAAGAGATTGGCCGTGACGGCTGGGATGCCGTCGACAACGTCGGTCCGTCCAGCGACAGACCGGATTGCGTACCGAGGGACGTGCCCAATCTCGACGGTAGTTTCCGGGCCATGGGCCCTTCCGTCGTAGTAATGCACCGGTCCGGGAATCAATTCGACAGTCGGTTCGAGTTCCGGCGCGGCCGAAGAACCTGCAGTCAGAAGGACGGCGAGACACGAGAATCGGCCTACCCGAATCCCGATGAGAACCAGGTATCTGAACGCCCCCGGCGTCAATTCGGTCCGGGTTGCGAGATGCCATGCTGCATTGCGGACGCCAAGCCTCACCGGTGTCGTTCCTGGTGAGCTCATCGTAACCCCAATGTGAGGGGCGGCGGACGATCTGGCGGGCGGGACGGTTACCCTGTCGAGCATGCAATCGGAACGAAGCACTCGATCGCGCCGAATCCGGATTGGAATTGCCGAATTGGTTAGAGACGGTTGGCGATTGCGGTCGCTTGTGCTTTGTCGAGTACCTGTCGACAATCAGCCCCGATTCACCGTCACCTCGTACTCCCCCATAGTCACTTCATCCATGCCGTCGCTCGGATCTCTATTGTGTTCCTTCCCGCCTGAAGGCGGGAAATCGAGACGATCCGTCTCCGCAGATCGCGCATCTCTATGTTGTCGAGCTGGATGCGATGGAGCTCGATGTCGGCTGCGTGAACTGAAAAGGAGGTGCCGTCAGGCGCCAGGCCGGTCTGACTGAGAGACACCTGGGACTGGCACAGGATCCCACTCTTGACTTCGGTCGCGCGTGCGGGAACGGTTGCCTCGTACGACTGCATGGCCGAACGGAATCCTGGCCGCAGTATCCCGCCTCCCGTAGGGATTCTCAGTCCGAACGAGTCCGCCGCGCCTTCTGCCAGCGAAAGCTCCCAAAGCCTCGTGTCCCTGCTGGCCATAGCCGGACGACCGCCACCGTGTACGCTTGCGAAGGGCGTATGGCGCCCGCGGAATCTAGGCAGGCAGGAACGTGAAGCACAGCGCTCCGAACCCGACCCAGAGGACCACCCACACGTAGTTGTAGCCGATGTACGTGCGGAAATCCATGCGTGCGATCCCGGCTGCGATGACGGCCCAGAATGGGGAGACCAAGTTGCCCACGTGGTCGCCGACGCTGAGCGCCAGCAGGCCGCGCTGGGCGGTGACTCCGACCGCGACTGACGCTTTGGTCGTGATGAATCCCTGAATCACCCACTGGCCGCCGCTGGATGGGACGAAGATAGACACTACGGCGGCCGATACCAGCGTCAAGAGCGGAAACGTGTACTCGTTAGAAACCGAAGCGAGGTAGTTGGCAAAGTCCGTTCCAATCGATGTGTTCTCGAGCAGTCCCGCTACTCCGGCGTACAGGTGGTACAGCACGATCACCGGCCAAGCCGTCGATACGGCACGCGGCAATGATCGAGCAAAGCTCAACACCGTGCCGTGCAGCAGCAGCCCGAGCGCTAGCAGCGCGGTAATCAGGGAGTTGAGCTGCAATCCGCCATCCTTGACCAACACGTGGTAAAGCAGCCAGCCGAACAACGTCGCGGTCAGGATGGAACAGGGCCACTTGCTGGCTTCAAGGCGCTCGGCAAAGCGATCGGAGCGTGGTTCCTTCTCCGGGGGCTTGGCTGCCGCGTCGAGGGTCACATCGCCGAGCTTGGCGGATTCCGGGAACAGGGAGATCGGTCGAGCCTTCTTTGGCATCAGCAAGCGAGCCAAAACGAAGACACAGCTCAGGTAGATCGCTAGGTATATCAGCGTGGCCGGTGCCCAGATCGTGGTCGACAGCGGCATCAGGCCGGTTTCGTCCTCAAGGAAGTGGCCCGGCGTGTTCATCAACAGAGGCGCGCTTGCCGATAGGCCGAACTGCCAGATCGCACCGGATGCGGCATTGCATGACAGCAGGAAGGGGAAGTCGACCGGATGGCCTTTCCGCTCGGACTGGCGGGCATAGCTGACCGCTACGAGCGGCGCCAATGCCAAGCTCAGCCCCCAGAAACAGTACGCCAGACAGCAAGTGGTGATCATCGAAAGCGCGATCGTCTGCCCTTCGCTTCCGGGGAGCTTAGACAGGGTCAGGATCATGCGCCGGAAGAAGCGGGTCGAAGCTAGCGCCGATCCCAGCACGAGGATCAAAGTCATCTGCATCGTGAACGGCAGCAGCATCCATAGGCCCAAGTAGTAGGCATCCATGACCTTTAGAAACGGGTCGCCGTTCAGGAGTGCGCCGATGCCGAGGACGACCATCAGCAGGATTGCCATGGTCATCGCATCGGGAATCAGGGCGCCGATGAAGTTCGCCATGCGTTGCAGCCGGTCCGGCGGCGGCGCTTGCAGTGTCGTGGGATGTGTGTCGTCTGGCATTCTGTCGCCTAGATCTTGCTGGCGAGAGTATACACAGGTTGGGCGAGTGCGCCCGGCGATGTCGCCGTGAGCATTGAGGTACTGCACTGCTCGAATGGTGATTCAGCAGTCTTGGCCCCCATCCATCCCCCCCTCGGCGTCGACTGCCGCGCTGAGTGCGCGAGCGCCTCGCTCCAACGACCTCGGTCGTGGCGCGATTGATCACGTTCCGGGCGTACCAGGGCGTGCTCAAACGAGCCGGGAAAAGAAGACGCGGGCGCGAAGTGCTGCTACCGCGACAGGGTGCCAGAACGCCGGCGCTTGATACGGTCAAGCCAACACACGCGACGGCATGATCGACTATATATGGAATTTATTATATACATATAAATAAATTTGACTACTACAAAACTAGTTTATAGAGTTAAAATATGATTCAAGATGCCAGCGCAAAACTCATGCTCTCATTCTCAATCGTCTTGAAAGACCTGCTGCGGGGCTTCGTTAACGAGGCCTGGCTCGAGCAGGTCGACCTCTCCAGCGTCGAACCGCTCGACACGGAGTACACCAACGACAGATACGTCCGTCGCTTGAACGACATGGTCTGGAAGCTGCGCAAACGCGACGGCAGCCCGCTCTACGTGGTCGTCATGATGGAATTCCAGTCCACTGTCGAACACTTCATGGCAGCGCGGATGAACATGTACGTGGGCCTGCTCTTCGACTCCCTTGTTCGCTCGGGCCAGATCAAGGGCCGCAACCTGCCCCATGTGGTGCCGCTGGTGCTCTACGGCGGTGAGCGGGTCTGGAACGCGCCGCTGGAGCTGGCAGAACTGATCGATGGCCGCTTGCCCGGGATGGAGCGCTATGCCAATCGGTTCAGCTACCGCGTGGTGTCAATTCACCACTGCAGGGAACTCGACCCAGGGCGGCGGAACGTAGCGGACGCATGGTTTAGGGCGATCCGGGCAAGGGACTATGGCGGTGCCGCAGCCGCCTTGCAACAGCTGATCGTAGTGCTGGAGGGTCCTGAGCATGATAGGCTGAGGGCGACGATCACAAAGTGGCTTCTTGAAGTGGTGCTCGTGGCCTACCTGCCCGAGGAGGAACTGAGCCAGTTGCAGGGTGTGCGGGAGCTAGCGGAGGTGAAGGAAAACATGGTGAAGTGGTCTGACAAAGCGATGGCCCAGGGTCAACGCAGAATCCTAGTGCAGCAAGCGCGAGCCCGCTTCGGTGCGGACACTGCTGCCGAGCTATCTGATCAATTGGAGCGAGTCAGTTCGTCCGAGAGGCTCGGTGCCATTGGCGAGTGGCTGCTCACTTGCGCGAGCGGCGAAGCGCTCTTGGCTAAGGTTCGCCAAGCCTGAGCGATCGTCTTCGCTTGCTGTATCGCTACGATGTGCTTGTCCTGTTCGGCTGACTCTTTCAGGGTCCGGGAGTTGGTCCCGTTGACCTAGTCGAGTTCCCCGATAGACTGTGGCCATGAAGTCATGCTTGATGGCCTGCCTTGCCCTTCTGGCATTCTCCAGGTGCTCCTCGGCCCCAGAGCATGTCAAGCCCAATTTCGTCGTAATTCTGGCCGACGACTTGGGGTATGGGGATATCGCCACGTATGGCAGCGTCCGCAACACCACGCCGCATCTTGACCGCATGGCCCGCGAAGGCCTGCGCTTCAGTGACTTTCATTCCAACGGCCCGATGTGCACGCCTACGCGGGCATCCCTGTTAACCGGGCTCTATCCGCACCGCTTCGGCCAGCAGTTCGAAAGCGCGCTGTCGGGCATCGAAGACTATGACATCGGACTTCCACTCGAGGCGGTGACTATACCCGAGACACTTGCTAGCGCGGGCTATGTCTCAGGCATGTACGGCAAGTGGCACTTGGGCTACCACCCGCCCTACATGCCGATAGATCAAGGTTTCGATGACTTTCGGGGCTTGGCGAGCGGCGATGGCGATCACCACTCTCACATCGACAGGTCAGGTCGCCCGGACTGGTGGCACAACCAAGAACTCGCGCCCGAGGAGGGCTATGGCGTCAATCTGATCACGCAACACAGCGTCGATTTCATCAAGCGCCACCGGGACAAGCCGTTCTTCCTGTATGTGGCGCATCTGGCCATCCATTTCCCTTGGCAGGGACCGGACGACAGTGGCTATCGCGTCGAGGGCGGAAACTATCACAATCTGTCGAAACTCGGCGAATTGGACAGCCTCGACGTGTCGTCGAACGTTAACAAGATGATTGAAGCTGTTGACAGAAGTGTGGGTTCCATCCTCGAGACGTTGCGGGAGCAGGGTCTCGAGGAAGACACGTTGGTCATATTCACTTCCGACAACGGCGGCTACCTTACATATCAGGGCGGCTATCACAACATCTCCGAGAACGGTCCCCTACGAGGCCAGAAGACCGATGTCTACGAGGGCGGCCACCGCGTGCCGGCGATCGCTTGGTGGCCGGGCAAGATCACTCCGGGCGTTTCCCACGACCTAGCCGCGACGTTCGACATCATGCCGACGCTGTTCGAACTCGCCGGCGTTGCAAGCCCTAACGCCTCGGACGGCACCAGCTTGGCGAGCTTGCTGCTTGACCGAGAGCCGCTTGCGTCCCGCACGCTGTTTTGGCGTATCCGTTCCGAAACGGCAGTTCGCAAGGGGAAGTGGAAGTTGGTTCAGATCGGCAACGATGGGCCGGAACTCTATGATTTAGATGAAGATCTAGGCGAGAGTCGAGATCTCTCTGATACGCATCCCGATATAGTGCTAGCCCTTGAGGAGGAACTCAGCGCCTGGGCAGACTCCCTCCAGCCGGAACGCTGAATGCCGCCTAGACTAGGCAAAGTCGGCCGCGGTGACGATCCGTCGCTCGTCAATGCTGATCCACGCTCCATAGGCCAGCTTGCTCGCCTCTATTGCGAAGTCCGCATGCAGTGCTGACCGCGAGCGCTCGCGAACGGCGCGGAAGAAGTCGCGATACATCTCCTGCTCCAGCTGTCCCCTAGGCATGTCGATGTCGGCGAGCCGCAAGTCCTTGGGATCTTGGCCGAACGATCGAATGGTCGCCTCTCTGAAGTCGTACTGCAACGACCCTTCGCTCCCAGTCACGGTCAGTTGCCATTTCGCTCCAGGCGCGGAGCCGGAGTAGGTGTGCTGCAAGCGCGCATCGCCGAACTCTGCGATCACGGAGATGTTGTCCTCTGTAGTGCGCTCCGGCCAGTGCATGGCTCCACCAGTGGCGGCGCAGAACGAGAGAGGCTGGCCGATCATCTCGTACAGGAACGCATACGAGTGCACCGAAAACTCCAACAGGCTGGATCCGGCCAACTCTCGCAAGTGCCGCCAGGGAGTGGCCTTGCCGCTCTGCGGGTCCGTCCAGCCCCAAGTGCGGGGGTTCCAGTCGCCGCGGTACTCATTGAGAGCGAATAAGTATGGCTGTCCGATTTCGCCAGACCGGACAGCCTCTATGATCTTGCGGTAGGCCGGATTGAAGTGACGCTGCATGCCAACGGCCAATATCTGGCCGGTCTCGGCCGCAACCTCGGCCACCCGCAGGGCTTCTTGGTAGGTGATGCCGATCGGCTTCTCCACGAGCACGTCCTTCCCTGCCCTCAGCGCGGCAATGGCCATCTCGGCGTGCAGGTAGTTCGGAGCGGTGATCACGACTGCCTGCACTTGCTTGTCGGCAATTAGCTCACGGTAGTCTGCGTATAGCTCCGCCGCAGCAGCGGGCCCCGATTTGGCCGCCCGCATGCGGTCGCCTTCGAGGTCGCTGAGTGCTGTGACCTCAACGCCGCCCAGCGCCTCGAATGCGGCTAGGTGCGCCCGGCTGCGGTTGCCCAAGCCTATCAGGCCAATCCGCGGGGCCCCGGCGACTTGGCCAGTCGCAGTGCTAGCCGTGGCGGCGGCGGCCAGGCCGGCGGTCATCACCGAACGTCTCGATGGATGCTGATTCATTTCAAGCGATTGTATCTTGCCGTGGCGTCGAGCAAGAGGGTCCAAGCCGCAGGCCCCCTTGAGCGACGCAGCACGAGAGTGGCTTCATTCCGTCGTTGCATCGCCCCGCAAGATGGCATAGAGGAACTGGTCCTGCACCGTGCCTGCCTTGATGGCGCTCCGGCGCATGCGGCCCTCAAGCCGGTATCCTGCCTTTTGCAACACGCGGCAGGACGCGGAATTGGAAGCGAAAGGCACGGCATACAGCCGTTCCAGATCGTAGGCGGCAAACGCGAAGCGGGTGAAGCCGGTTAGGGCGCGAGTCGCGACACCGCGACCCCAGTAAGGCTCGCCGAGCCAGTAACCGACCTCCCCGGAGCAATGCTCCACATCGTCCCGGAGGACTACGCCAATCGAGCCAACCGACACGTCGTTGACCGTGACCGCGAACATCGTCTCGGGAGTTTCCCTGAGCGCGAGCGCGATGAACCTCCGTGCGTCGTCGAGCGTGTAAGGATGCGGGAACCTGTCCCGCAATTGCAGCCACACTCTCCGATTGTTGGCCAGCCGGGCCAGTTCGGGAGCGTCCGAGTCGCGGAATGACCGCACGCCGCAACAGCCTAGGTCGAGTTGCATCTCCGGTCCCGATGATCTGCGGTTGCCCATTATCCGCTACTTCATTGGGGGCACCCCGCGTTCCTTGATCCCCGGATAAGATACTCAGCCGCGGGGCCAAACGTCTTGGCAGTTAGATGGTTTGGCGGTGGGTTACAACAGCCAGCGGCAGTATTGGCTGCACTCGGACGGGCATTCGATCCGGGCCGACCGAGAACCGCCGGGAGCAGGGCTCAGCGGAGGTGCGCCTAGGCAGGGGATGCGGCGGCGGACCGGGCACGCCGTGCGGGTCGGAAACGACTCCGACTATGGAGCCAGCGGCTCGAACCCGAGATTTGGCGCACCTGACAAGCCGACGCCCCGTGCCGAGCGGCCGAAATAGCAGAGACTCCTCGCGGCGGCTCGCATAACCGGGGATCTGGGAATGGACCGCGGCCTCGGAGCTGTGAGTGATACAGTGGAGTTCTGGGGGATCGCCCGGAGCATCCCCTGGCACCGCTGGGTTTGAGCGGAGCGCTTGGATCCGTTTGGCCTCTACGGTAGGCGATGCCGACCACCCAACCAGCGCCGGACGAACAGGGCACCGGCTCAGAGGACCAAGCCTTGCGGCCCCGGCTGGTAGCGGAGGCTCCGTCCCAAGAGACGTTCGTCGTCAGTCTCGATCAGTACGAAGGGCCTCTCGATGCGCTGCTCGATCTGATCAAAGCCCAGCAGATAGACATTCTGGATATTCCCGTCGCCAGTCTGACCGAGCAGTACTTGGAATCGCTCAAGCGGGCTGAATCGCTCAATGTCGAACTCAACGCGGAATTCGTGCTGATGGCAGCCACACTCGTCCACATCAAGTCCAAGATGCTCCTGCCAACTCCGCCAAGAGTGGACGAGGATGCCCCGGAAGACCCGCGCGAGGACTTGGTAAAGCTGCTGCTCGAACGAGAGAAGTTCGTGCAGGCTGCACAGATGCTGGGCGAGAAACGCGTGATTGAAGAAAACGTCTGGACGACAGTCGCCGCGGATGCCCTCGCCGGAGATGACGGCGAGTCGGAGCTGCAAGTCAGCTTGTTTGACCTAGTCCAGACCTTCGGCGAAGTCTTGGAGCGACTCGAGAGCCAGCCTGTGGTCGAGATGCCTGAAGAATCGGTCTCAGTGGCGAGCCGGATCCTATTCCTGAAGAACCTCCTGCAAAGCGACGACCAGCCGGTCAGGCTGCGCGATGTTCTGCTGCGCCAGCGGGTGCCGCGGGCGGTCATCGCTACGTTTCTGGCGCTGCTGGAGATGGTCAAGGCCCAAGCGATCGAGGTCCGTCAGAGCAAACTATTCGGCGAAGTCGTGATTCGGAAGCACGCTAACTTCGACCAAGCATTCCGCAGCGGCGAGCTGCTGCCTGCCTCCGACAGCGAACTGGAGTATTCGGCATGACTGAAGCGATCATGACCTTTCCTACTCCCGAGGAGCTTGGCCAAGCCACGCCAGCCGAAGAGGAACTTTCCCTCCAGCAGCGCCTCAGCCTGTTGGAAGCCGTGATCTTCGCTGCCGAAGATCCGCCTTCGGTGGATCAGCTGGCTGAGGGGTTGGGATTGCCGAAGGAGCAGCTGGAAAGCGACCTGAGCGCGCTTTGCGAGTCATACCGGTCAGACCTGCGGGGGGTCGAGATCCGCGCAGTGGGCGGCGGCTACCGGATGTCCACCAAAGCCGAGCACCATGAGGCTGTCAGGGCGTTCGTGAAGACAGTGAGGCCCAAGCTGCGTCTATCTAAGGCTGCGCTTGAGACCTTGGCGGTAGTGGCGTACCGCCAACCCGTGACGCTGCCGGAGATTCAGGCCATTCGGGGCGTGGTCAATGCTACTGGCGTGGTCCACACGCTGCTGAGCCACAAGCTGATCACGACCGCCGGACGCAAGAAGATCATCGGCCGGCCAATGCGCTACAAGACCACTCCGGACTTCCTGCTGCAGTTCGGACTCAGCGACTTGAGCGAATTGCCTACCCTGAAGGAAATGGAGGCACTGAGCCGCGCCGCGCTGGACGAGGACCAACAGGTTGCCGAGGGCGCCGACGGGGAGCAAGAAGCCTGAGCTGACGGGGACTGCGATCGCCGCCTATGCGACGGTGCCCGAAACCAGAAGTTTCCCCATTTAAGGGGAGTTATGTGTCATGTCTGAACGATTGCAGAAGATTATTGCGCGGGCGGGAATCGCGTCGCGCCGGAAGGCCGAAGAACTAATCCTATCCGGCCGCGTCACGGTCAACGGTGAGGTCATCACCCAACTCGGTTCTAGGGCGGACGCTGCCCATGACACCGTGCGCGTCGACGGGAAGGTTCTGCGTGACAGCGGCACGAGACGCTATCTAGCAATGCACAAGCCCAAGGGCTGCGTCACCACAACCGATGATCCCGAAGGGCGGCCTACAGTCATGGACTTGCTGGGAGCAGGAGCCGCAAAGGGACTGCACCCGGTCGGACGGCTCGACTACAACACCGAGGGATTGTTGATTCTGACGGACGACGGTGATTTCTCCAATGAACTTCTCTCGGCAAAGAACAGGATCCCCAAGACTTATGCGGTCAAGGTCAGCGGATTTCCGCCCGAGGAAGCAATCCAGAAGCTGCGCCAGGGGATCCGATTGGACGGCAGGCTGGCCCGTCCTGAATCCATCCGTCTTGTCCGACAGGCCGAGAACCCGTGGTTTGAGGTTACGTTGACGCAAGGTCGCAACCGACAGATCCACCGTATGTTCGAACGGATTGGTTTCCTCGTGGAAAAGATTCGGCGCGTCCGTATCGGAAACTTGTCGCTCAAAGGTCTCGAACCGCGCCAAGTTCGCGAGTTGCTCCCAAGAGAGGTGGAGCGCCTACGCAACTACGAGCCCAGCGCCGAACGCGACCAGCAGGATTACGAACCAGAGGTAGAACGGAGACCGCGCGGGACGATCCGGCGAAGCGCCAGTCTGCCGGGAGAAAGGCGATACGGAGGAGGGCGTACAACCCGGTCCAGCGACGGTCGTCGTCCCCCGCGGAGGACGCCACGCGGATCGGCGTACGGGCGTCCGGCGCAGGCGCGATCCTTCCGGCCGGACGGCAGGCGGTCGCGGCCCGAGCCCGACGACCGGTCTGGTGGGCGAGAACCTCGCAGAGGCAACTCCCGGACCAATCGACTTAGGCGAGAAGCGCGACCCCAGCAACGACCAGCGCGGCGCCGGCCCAGCGGCGCAAGCTCACCTGCTCGTGCAAGAACAGGCGGGCGAGCAGGGTCTCCAGGGCGTAGCCCAATGCGGTCGCGGGGACCGCGAAGCTCACGTCCCGGATCGAGAGCAAGGCCATAAAGCCGAAGAACGAGATCGCATACGCCACCAGGGCTAGCAAGAACCACGCATTGCGGACGGTCGCAATGCCGAATCCGGCTAGTGCTCTAGGCCCCAGTGTCGCTGGCGCGCCCTGCAGGCGCATTCCGTGTGCCTTGAGCAGGTCTCCGACTACCCCGCCCCCTACAACGAGCGTCAATAGGAAGGCCGTCACGGACGTCCCTCGGATGTCGATACAGGGGTTGAGGCGACCAGCGCCACCCCACACGAAACCAGTGCGATTCCACACCACCGGAGCGGAGAGATCGACTCGTCGAGGAAGATCGCGCCGAGCGCGGCGACGAGTGCATAGCCACAAGACGTGACAAGCAGCACGTAGCTGAGGTCGGCCCAGGTCAGCAACAGCGTGTGGGCCGCGAAGAACAGCACAAGCAAGCTCGTGCCGAGCAGCACCCACGGATTCGCAAAGGCCGCTATCGCCGAGGAAAACAGACTGGCCGGCGAGTACGAGCTGATGTCACCGACCGCTCGCATGCCGTAACTAAGTACGACGTTGCCGATGGCGTTGGAAACAATGACGATCGCCAGTAGGATTCTTGTCTTTCCAGCCAATGCCGAGTCTATCACCGCGTATCTTTACTACGGTCTTCGCTGCGATGCGCATGGCGACCGGTGGGGCGATGCTATTCATCAAGTGGCGACATGCGCGCAGCGGCTGATCCGCGACCTGCGGAGCGGATAGTGATGACCGTCAAAGCGGTCGCGGAAGTCAAGACGCTACAGTCGGCATGATTTCGAGGGTAGCGGCGGCGAATTGCCGAAAGGCTGTGTCGTCGAACAGCACGAAGGTCACGCGCTCAACTCTCGTCTCACCACCACTTAGCTTGCTCGCGACCGCGGCCACCGCAATCTTCGAAGCCAGATCCATCGGGTAGCCGTATACGCCCGTACTTATGGCAGGCAGCGTGAGAGTACGAGTGCCGAGTTCGTCGGAAAGTTCAAGGCAGCGCTCGTAACATGATCGGAGGGCCGTTGGTTCCCCACTCCGCCCATCCCTGTAGATTGGACCCACTGCGTGGATTACCCATTGAGCTGGCAGCTTGCCTGCACTTGTGGCCACAGCATCCCCGGCAGGACACTGCCCGATGCGGGCGCGGATCTCATCCAGGCCTCGCATGATCGCCGGTCCGCCGGCGCGATGAATCGCGCCATCGACTCCGCCACCACCCGCCAACCTGGAGTTGGCCGCGTTTCCGATGGCATCTGCAGGGATCTTCGTGATGTCGCCGACTACAAGGGAGAACTCCCGGTCCTTGATGCCAATCTTGAACTCGGCCCGCAACATGACGGCATTGTACTTGGGGTAGACAGAAACCATCGGCTTGGGATGCTGTCGCTGTGATTCCAAGAAGCAAGACCCAAGCGCGAGCAAATTCGCCCTCTGGCTTGTATACTGCGAATAGCCGCCCACATGTTGAAGGTGGCTAAAGGGGGGGCGTACAGGATTCGACGAGATCGCAGTTGCTGCTTAGAGGCATGCCGGGTTCCGAGCACCCGTTAAACGATCGGAACAAAAGAACTGCCAACGACATGCAGTTTGCACACGCTGCCTAAGCTTAGGTAGCCGTCTTGGCCGCTGGGCTCGCACATCGGCACAAGACGTCATCTTGCGAGATAGGTTTCGAGGCTTCCGCCTGGAGTCTTGGGGCTGAGATCAATCAGGCTGGGCCGCAGGTCGCTTGTTCATTCACAGCCTGCAGTTGAGATCTTGGAATGAACTAAGCATGTAGGCTTTTTGCAGTGGCCTTTTTCGGACGCGGGTTCGATTCCCGCCGCCTCCACCATTTGAGGTTTCATGGGACACCAATCAGCTTCAGTGAGATCATTCAAACCACGGGCAAGCCCAGACAACAGACTGCGAGACCACCTAGCTAAGTGCTACTATGACTTCGTCTATAGCCTAAAGCATCAACACTAGGCATATGAGGCATGACCGGGACCGGCGAGCCGCTCGAATTCCCCGAGATGGAGCCAAGAGAATTCACCCAGCTAGCTGCATGGGCAAAATCAATGGCGGAAGGAAAGGGTGCGAGCTCTTCCGAAAGCCCCAAGGCGCGCCCAGCATTTGCCGGAACGCGAAGGCAATTGAGCGAGGACGAGCTCAAGTCGTCAGGCGTTCAGAAGCTCTTGCTGGAGGAGATTTACAAACTCGACCAGGAGAACTCAGTACTCCAGAATTATCGAGAGAGGTTCCACGAGGCAGACAAGGATGTCGCCGTCCTGCAGTCCGAAAGAAAGAAGAGTGCCAAGCTGGAAGCACTGTACAGTCTCTCGCTGGCATCTGGCTCGATATTGATAGGACGAGCACTTCCTATGTTTGAGTCAGGAGACTCGTTCGGTGCATACGCGACAGGAGGACTAGGAATATTGCTATTGGGTGCTGCCATCCTGACAAAGGTGCTCGGAAAATGAATATCGAGATCGGAAATACCTACAACGCAGGTGAGCTGAACCTCGAATGCCTGTCGTTGCGCGTACGCGCGGATATTGATCTTGGCGACTATGTGCTTCTCTGCTCCAATTACCGGGCAGGAACCGTTACCAATGGTGTCCGTCATGCACTCTGGTTCGCGGATATGAGGATTCTAAAGGGAGATATCATCTTCGTCTTCACACGATCTGGCTCCTATGACCTGAGCACGTCAAAGGAGGGAACAAGGTTTCACTATATCTACTGGGGGCTCAAGGAACCGATCTGGAATGCAGACAACAGGGCACCAGTGCTGCTTCACGCCCCTATTTGGGAGACCAAGCCACCGGATTCACTTCAAGCGAAGCCCTCAAAGGGCCCTTAATCGCCGCCAACTCCCTCGAGTCCAATTTTGTATTCTCGACCACATCCGTTGGTGCCGAAGACTCGACGGCAGGCACGTCGTCCACCGACTATCATGAAATCGGGAACGGAAATGGCCCGGAGAGTCAGCTTTTCGCAGTTGCGCAGCAAGCTGCGGCAGGCCCAAGCCAAGCAAAAGCAGGCAATCGACAGATACAACCGTGAGGCACGGGCTCACAATCAGAAGGTCAAGTCGGCCGTTGCCAAGTACAACCAAGCAGTCAATCAATATAACTCACAGGTCCGCACGCATAACAGTCGCGTCCGCGCCAACCGGAACCGTCTGCGTCATGAGATCGAAAAGCTGGTGCGGGCGTCGTCAAAACCGGTCTACACGACGTTGAGAACATCCGCCGAGAACGTCCATCGCACGTACGTTCAACTCGAGTCCGACGCCGAGACTTCGCAGTACGACAGCCGGTTCAACAAAGTCCTCGACCTCTCGGAGCGCGAGGCGGCCAACAACGCCAGCGTCATGAACGCGATGCTAGGGAATCCCGAGAGCGTAGACGGTCACGAAAGCATCCAGTCGACTGCCCTCGATCCCATCCTCCAGCTAATCGGCACCGACTTATCTGAGCGATGGCATGGCGCTCTGTTCTCATTGAATCCCCGCAACCCGGATGCTGCACGGCACTTCTGTACGAGCGCACGAGAGCTCCTCTCGAGTATCCTAGACTCCCGAGCGCCAGATCTACTTGTCCTTGCCGAGATGCCTGCCTGCGAGAAGATGCCGAACGGCTCTCCCACGCGCCGGTCGAAGATCCGTTTCTTCCTCCAGCGGAGCAACATGGCCGAAAGAGCCCTAGAAGACTTCGTCGAAGAGGACATGAAGAACGTCCTGCAACTCTTTCGCGAGTTCAACGACGGCACTCATGGATCAGCGGGTCGCTTTTCCCTTGACCAACTGTTGGCAATCAAGAGAAGGGTCGAGCACGCCATAGAGTTTCTCTGGAGCATCATCCCGGACGACCTGCGGAACCCCCGCAGGCCAATCGCGCACTAGCCTGGCACCAAACCTGCGTACTTCTCAGTTCCGCCGCAGACTACGAACCCACTTGAGCGGATCGGCCAGAAGCCGTCTCCAACCTGCTGCCCGGCGAAAGCTTGGCTCTAGAGGCTAGCCCAACTTGTTCTGGGGCATTCAGTTCAGAAATCCGTAGCGAACAGACTTCCGCAAATTCCCAATCCGCAAGTCCGGATACGAGGCTCACAGCCTAGAATTCATCCACGTCGACACCCTTGTTGTTGAGTGTGTGGGGTTGTGCGGCCCGCACACCCCTCGCCCGGCAGTTCCCAAGACCGCCAGCGCACCGAGTTGTGAGGCCTTGTCAAGGCAGCGTTCCACTTCGAGCGACTGCTCAAGGTGGATGTCCCACTCAACTTCCGCAGGGAGCAGTCGTTCAAACAGCTAGTGACCTGCGGCATGGACGCCGTGAAGGCGGTGGCAGGGTGGCACTAACCGGGTTGCTAGCATCCGAGTAGAATCGAAATTCTGATGGACGTTAAGCGAACTGAAGAGAAGCTACTGGCTGCGGAGCACAATTTGCGCGGCGCTGAAGCGCATGTTCACCGGACAGGGAAAGACTGGCGGGACGCAGAGGCGGCGTCGTACAGTAACGAACGTCACCACAGATTGCGCAGAACGCACGGCGACAACTATCGGCAAGAGCTAAGAGACGCTTGGGACTCGGCGAGGAAATCATTCGACGATGCATGGGCGCGTCTTGAGAAGGCTAGAAGAGAACACGACGAAGCTATGGCCGCTAGCTGTGACCGACCAGAGTCAGGTTGACAAATCGAGCAGGGATGCGGGAGGCACGGTAAAGGTGCGATTCCTTAGAAGGGGAATTATATACGAACGTCCCGAAATTCCCGCTGAAATCGCTCACCGCCGGTCCCTCGGGCGCTTGATCCGGCGGATGTTGACGGGGCGCAGCACCGCCTGAGCGACCTCCTCCATCGACGGCCGGGAGCCGTCGCGCTTGCGCAGCGCGAACTCCTCCCGCTTCTCCGCCATCGTCGGCTGGTACGCGCTGTCCACTAGCTCCACCGTCTTGCGCTTCGGCTTGCTCATGGCCCCGAATTATACCGCTTGGGACGCCCGCCGGCCAGTTCCTCGCAACGCTCCAGGAACGCCTTGTACTCCTCGCCGTCCCGCATCTCTACCCGCCTGTCGTCCGGCAGGATGCAGACCGTCGGCTTGCCGGGGCAGGACTCGATGATCAGGCCGCTCAGCTTGTAGATGCGGAACGCCCTGTCCGTGTCGTGGAAGCGCTCGGGCGTCTTGGTCATGCAATCACGCGTCCAGCCCGCTCGCTCTAAGCTTCGCCATGAACGCTGCTTGGTCCATCGTGCCCTTTACTGAGTTGCAGTGGTTGCAGAGTAGCTGGAGGTTCTCCAAGTGGTCAGTGCCGCCTTTCGACTTGGCGACGACGTGATCGACCGTGAAGTTCTGGAACGGGAAGTGGTGGCCGCACCCGGCACACTTGCCCTCCTGCTTGCCGTAAAGAGTGTGCTTGTGCGTCTTGTACGGCGGGAGCTTGCCCACGTCTGTACGCCGCGGGATGTCCGTGCGGTGGATGACCTTCACAGCCTGCGTCGTGAAGTCCGTCTGCTGGCCCACGCGGTCCTGCTTCAAGCGGTGGACCATCAACTCGGCGGCCTTGGGGCTGATATCGATACCCGTCCACGACCGACCTAGGGCGTGCGCAGCGACGCAGGCCGTGGCGCAGCCGCAGAACGGGTCCAGCACCACATCGCCTTTTTCGGTGCTGGCTTCGATAATGCGGTTCAGGAGGGCGAGCGGCTTCTGTGTCGGGTAGCCGATTCGTTCCTTGTGGGCTCCCGAGAGCGAGCGGATGTCATTCCAGATATCCTGCACTGGAACTCCGCGCGACTCGTCAAGGTAGAGTTTCTTTCTGGCGTAGCCGGTCTTGGAGTAGTAGAGCCGTCCTTGGTCGTGCAACTTTTGCATGGTCTCCCGACTGTACCGCCACGATCTCGTGTGTCCGTTCCACTCATACTCGGGGTTGCCCTTGGCCGCTCCCCCGGGGCCGGTCATTGGAGTCGTTGCAAACTGCCTTCCTGTTTCCGGCTCTACATACCGATAGGTAGATTCCACGTACTGTCGATCTAGCGGAGCAAATACCTGGTTCCACGTCGGCTCCGGCCCTTTGGCGTAGAAAAGCAGTTTGTCGTGCACCCTGCCGAAATGGCGAGACCCTTGGCCCACGTCGTTGTGCGCGCCGTATCGCCTCCATTGAATCTCGTTGCGGAAGTTCCCCGCGCCGAACACGCAGTCCATGACCAGCTTGAGATAGTGCGACGCCGTGGGGTCGCAATGTAGGTAGACGCTCCCGGCCGGCTTGAGCAGCCGCCGCATCTCCAATAGCCGCACGGCCATCATCACAAGGTACGATTTCATACCCTTGCCGTGGGCGATCCCGGCCGTGTCGATGACGTGGGGCAGGCAAGGCTCCTTCTCGGCTATTAGCCCGATCCAAGCGATATCTACGTCATCCAGCGTCCACGTATCCTTGAAGGCGGCTCCCGCCGCTTCCGACCCGATGGGGGCACTGTACGTCCGGTTTGAGTTGAACGGCGGATCTAGGTAGATCAAGTCTACGGACTCCGAGTTCATGCCCCGCATAATGTCGAGGTTGTCCCCGGTCCAGATAGTCTGGTTCTTCCAGTTCGCTATCGCCATCAGATGGCCGTCAGTGTAGCGAAGCGGGGGAGGCCGAACGGGCGGAGGTTCTGGCGGGGCCAGCCCGAGGCTCACACCGTCAGCCTCGCACCCGAATCAAGCCCGTTAGGGGCGGTCAGATCCTTGTAGCGGAGCTGTCCGCCCTCCATCGCCCGAGCCATCGACCGCATCTGCTCGATGGTGTCCAGATCGCGGATGTTGTGGCGGCCCGCGAACTCGTCAACGTACCGCTGCAGGTGCTTCGGGCTCAGCTTGTGGAACGTGCCCTTATGCGCCCTCTTCAGGACCGCCCAGAATGACTCAATGCCGTTCGTGTGGGCCTGTCCCTTGACGTACTCGCCGACGGTGTGATTCACCGCTTCGTGGTCCATCCCCGGCATTCCCGCGTAGGACGGGTTGCCGTCCGTGTAGGCCGTCGCTCCGGGCTTCGCGCTGTCCTGTACGAAGCTCTGAAGCGTCGGCTTGTCCGCGGTATCGACCGTCTTCGCTGCGACCTTGTTGCTGGCCTGATCCTTCGCTCCGACCACCACCGCCTTGCCCACGGGACCGCGACCGCCCTTGAGCTTCTTGGACTCGTGCTTGTTCTTCTCCTGCCCTCCGAAGTAGGTCTCGCCGACCTCTACCGGACCATCGAACGGGGCCGCTTCGGGATCGGCCTTCCACGCCCTGCGGACGCGGTGGGCTAGGAACCAAGCGGTCTTCTGGGTGATGCCCAGATCGCGGTGGAGCTTCATGCTGGAGACGGACTTGAGATTGGTGGAGGCGAGGTACATGGCGTAGACCCAATCGCGGTACTTGACCTTCGCGCCCTCCATGAACGTGCCCGTCCCGACGTTGAACTGCTTGCCGCAGACCTTCTCGCGGCAGCGGAACGCGGCGCGCTTGCGCTTCGCGCCCGTCTGTACGTTGACGGAGCCGCACTCCGGGCAGCAAATCCCGTCTGGCCAGCGCTGCTTGACCAGCCACTTCTCGGCGGCATCATGGTCCGGGAACATCTGGAAGAACTCGGCAACGCTCATGCCCTTGCGGAACGCCTTTCCCGGTCCCTTCTTAGTAATCGTTATATCAACCTCTTACGCTCTAATTATACAACAGTGTCCCGAAGCCCGTCAAGCGATTTCAACGGGAATTTCGGGACGTTCGTATAATTCCCCTCAGAAGCCCCTCCACCTCGGCAATCTTGGCATACTCGCAACTTCATCCAGATTCTGTGGGCAATCATCGGAAGCTCCGGTCGAGACGGGCCCGAGTAATCACTGTGGTCGTGCAATTGATTCCGAGATTGGCGTTTCTTTCCCTCAGGCAGGTTGTCCAACTACGTCGGACTACACACCAACGTCCTTGAGGCTTGCGAGCCGAGAGAACACGTCGTTGAAGACCAAGTCGCGATTGCAGTTGTTCGCGACTCGGATGTCGTGCCGGCCGGATGCGGTTTCCCAACGCATGTCGTCGGTCAACATGGGGCTTGAGACGATCTCCGAGGGGACCCAGGCAGGGTTGTTCAGCCATGCGATCGCGGAAATATCCCAGATGACCTTGGAATACGGAAATCCGGTGTTGCGTCCCTTGGTCCTTACAGCCTGGTACTGGAGAAACTGGCCATACAGGTAATCTCCTATCCGCGAGCGCCCGCGTAGGAATTGCTGCAGCTCGGAGGCCGTAGTCTTCAGATGCTCGGAGACGTTCTTGGTCGGGATCTGGACCAAGGGAACTCCGCTGTCGAACAACACTTGTGAGGCGATCACGTCTTGCTGCAGATTGAACTCCCTCGCAGAAGGCCAATAGTGCGTCGTACCTCCGAGCCAGACGACAACAATCTTCTCCTTGATCTTCGGCTCCATCAGAATGGCTGAAGATACGTTCACAGGGCAGCCGATGGTCAGAACATAGAGCGGTTCGTCGCTGGATTTCAGCGCCTTCTCGATCAGGTCGCGCGCGGCATCACTCTCGACCGGCCGCCCCTTCCCTTCCATGAATTGGCTTGAGCCACGGAACACGTTGCCTGGGTCGGCTTCGGCGAAGAAGCCCAGCAGCCGCAGGATTTCCTCGTAGCTCTTCTCCATTCCGACAGCAGCGGATGGCGAGCGATCGTTGACGAACGGCGCGGCGTAGATCGCCTCAATCGACAATCGCTCCGGCGACAGCAAGCTGTAGGCAACCGCATATTGGTCGTCAATCTCGTTGTACGTGTCCGTATCCAGTACAGCTCTCACTCGACCCGGGCCAGGAATGGCTAGCAGACGGTCGAGACCGCCGGTCTGAGCTTGGGCGGAAGCGGCCAATGTGCCGGCGGCGGCCTGCATGAACGTACGTCGAGAAGTCATATCGATCGCAGCGATAGTATCACGGAAGCGGAAGATTCATCGGCCGCGTCTCGTCTCGTTCGGATTCCGCGCCAAGGAGCTAGAACGCGTGACTTTCAATGCCCCATACAGTGCCATTTCCTTGCACCGCGAGCGAGTAGTCGGGATAGCTTGCAGAGCATCTGCAAGCAAGGCTACGTTTCGCCGGAGCACACTTGGCAGCGGGTTAAGCCTGATCTACGACCTCGGCAAGGATACAGCGATACGGATTATCGTGACCGAATGCTCTGGGAACTCGTACTCGAATCGAGGGCCGGGAATCGGAAATTCCGACCTGCGACTTGAGACGAGGTTCGGTTCCGAAAATGTGTTCGCTGTCTCGAGCGTCGCCGCCGTCACTGTCGTCGCTGTCCCCTTGTTTCCCAGCTGTCCCTCGATCCCCTCCAGTTCGACCCTCGCACGAATGGGATCCTCGGCCGATGTGTTCACGACCTTGAGAAACAATTCAGTGCCCTCGTCATTTGCAGTGACGGATACATCAAGCGCCGGTACTGCAGTGCCCAGCGAAGGGTCGCCGGGATCGTATTCAACACCGCATTCAACATCAGACTTCAGGCGCCAATCGCCGCGATGGCCGTTGTACGCCTCGATGACCGAATATGTCGCAGTCGTGAACACATCGTGCCGGCTGGCTTGAATCACACCGCCCGGCCAGCCGTTCACCAAGTCGGACACGGCGCTCATGCGGATCAGGTCACCCTGCCGTTCGAAGACGTTCATCAAGCGGGCTCCGTACAGCGCTGATTCCATCGTGTGCTGGCGCGGAATGCCGAATGTGGTGTTCCACTCGTTCAGCGCCACGCCGATTTCCCTGCCCGGCACGATCTCACGAATCATGTCTCGGATCTGTCCGTAGAGGCGTTCGTACCAAAGAGGCCTGGCCATGAGAGCCGCGTATCCGGGCGGATCGCCTTTCTTCGGTCGGTAGTGGTGAATCGCGAGCAGATCGATTTCGCTCCCGATCTCCGTCAGTACAGTGCGGTTCCAGCTCGGGTCTTCGTCTCCGACCGCGATGATCTTGATCGACGGATCGACGGCATTCATCGCCCGGATGTAGCGCCGCGCGTTCGCAGCGTAGGTGGCGGCATCCGAGTGTCCACGTACCCAGTCTCCCCAGATCTCATTGCCGATCTCCCAGTAGACGACGCCAAAGGGCTCTGGATGCCCGTGCTTCGCCCTCATCGCCCCGTAAGGCGTGGAAGCGTCTCCATTCACGTATTCGACCCAGTTGGCAGCCTCTTGGGCAGTCGCAGGACGCGAGTCAATGCGGATGTCCTTGCCCGCGGCCCGCAGTTCCGCTGCCTCAGGCACCGTCACGCCGCGTCCCTCGGCATTCACGACTATGTTCGGCTCAGCACCGATGCTCGCGCAAAATTCCAGATACTCAATGGTGCCGAAGTCTGCTGGCTCAGGATCGTTGTCCCATGACATGTTGACCCAGATCGGACGTTCGTCCCGAGGGCCTATGCCCCATTCCCAGTGGTAGTCCTGTGCCACGTTTCCGCCTGGCCATCGCACGAATGCTGGCTGTAGCGCTCGCACCTTCTCGAGTACGTCCGCTCGGATCTCGTTGACAGCGTCACTGGGCGTTAATGAGACTTGGTCAATCCAGATTGCACCGACCCCATACATCCGAAAGACAAACCTCGCCAGCGGATCGGACTCAGAGGCTGGCAACTCGAACTCGAAGCGTGCCCATTCGCTCGGAATGTCACTCAGCTCATGGACTGCGTAGATCTTTCCGCCGGAACGGTCCTCCTCCAAGGAAACACGCACCGAACCCTCGAAGGCATCGGACACAGAGAGTCCGTCCGCAGTCCGCTCGACACCTCCGGCACGCAGCCAAACGGATCCGCTGTAGGTCAGGCCGGAGCGTACAGGAATTGCCGACTGGTAGATGCCATGACCCATCTGTTCTGGCAGCGAGTTGACCAGGACCTGGGCACGGTTCTCGAAGGAAGTCGGGTAACCTTGCTCGGAGGCTCCGATGGACTTGCCTCCCATCAGGAATCCATTGGCGTGATTGCGTGTGTCCGGATAGCGCTCCCAGTAGTGGGCCGCTGCTGGCGGTGGGGCGACATCCTCGAATCCGCGGTTCACGATCAATTCCGCCCAGAGGCCACCCTTGATGTCTTCGAACATGAACTCGGCGAACTGCCCGTAGAGCAGGTCGCTGATGGGGTTTAGGCGTTGAGAAGCGTCGATTCGGATCGTAGCCTCAACCATCCCCTCATCAACATTGGGCGGCCCTCCACCACAGGAACAGAGGACGGAGGCGGCAAGAACTGACGCCAGCGGGCCGACAAGCCGACATCCGCTCGACGGGCGGCTAGACCACAAGGGGAAGATCTCTTCAAGAACCGGAATGAGCATTACGTTTGAGCCAGACAGCTGCACCGCCACCTTACCGCATGCCTCGCGAGCTACGGGCTGGATGTACTTCAATTCCTAGTCGGCAGGGCGATTCAACGAGGGAACGAATTGCGTCTGACGCTATAGCCATCGCACACCCTCCCAGTCGTACCTGCTTCATCGCACCGCAAAACTAGCAGTCTTTGGTTCGAGCTCCCCTGCCGAAGATGCAAGATATCCAAATTTCAACTGACTTGAAATCAGTTATTATTTGATGTAAAATCGATTACAAATTGACGTCGCTATGCTGTTCACCTATCACTCTCTGGATGATCAAGAGAAACGAGTGGAGCAGGCTACCGCCCGTATCCGATCCGATCTGCGTCTGCTCGTAGCTGCAGAGCCGCGGCGATGGACAGGTTGGCTCGCGCGCATGACGAGGGCTCGCGCCCTTGCCGCATCGAACAGCGTGGAAGGTATCAACGTATCTCACGACGACGCGATCGCTGCGATCGACGGTGAAGATCCCGCGAACACGGATCGTGACACGTGGCGAGCGGTCATCGGCTACCGCGAGGCCATGCACTATATCCTGCAGCGCCGTCAGAGCCCATCATTCAGGATTACGGAAGACGTGCTCTTGGCCGTTCATTTCATGATCTGCCAATCCGATCTAGCGGCGCATCCTGGCCAGTACCGTCCCGGATGGGTTGGAGTTAGAAACGCTCAAACCGGGAACCTATTACACGAAGGTGTAGATAGGGGCGAACTAGAGCCCCGCATCCAAGAACTTCTCCAGTATGTGAATGAAGGAGATGTTGAGTCGCTCTTTCTGCGAGCGGCTATGACGCACCTAAACCTGGTGATGCTGCATCCATTCACCGATGGGAACGGGAGAACGGCCAGATGCATCCATACCGCAGTATTGGCAACTGACGGAATCGTCGCTCCGGAATTCTCTTCCATCGAAGAGTACGTTGGCTACAACCAACAGGAGTACTACGACGTGCTTTCAGAAGTCGGGGGTGGCGGGTGGAATCCAACGCGCAACGCAAAGCCGTGGGTGCGCTTCTGCTTGAGTGGCCACTACAGACAGTCGCAGACAATCCTTCGTAGGACGAGAGAGATCGAAAGGATCTATGCGGAGTTGCTAAACCTAGTTCAACACAACGGTTTCCCCGAGCGCACTGTGATGGCGCTGCTCCAAGCTGCGTTCGGGAGAGTACGGAACTCGTCCTACCGTGTTAGTGCAGATGTCTCCAACAATCTCGCCAGCCGAGACTTGAAGATGCTCGTTGATGCCGGATTACTGATCTCGGACGGCGAGAAGCGAGGACGCTATTACGTCGCCGGACCCAGAGTCGGAGAGATTCGCCGTAGATTCCGTCTACCTAGAGGCGTCGACGATCCCTTCGCGACAGGTTGGCCGTGATCGCCGGGGCCGGAAGGCGCGGCAAGTTCACCTAGCGCTGGCTCGCCCTTCAGTTTGATTTGAGCTTCCGGCGAATCAGCTGTGCGGTGTTCGCGGCCAGCAGTGCCGATGAGTCCTTGGAGAAATGTACGTTGTCAGGCCGCACGTGCGGGACGTTGTGATCCCTAATAAATAAGTTCATGTCGTCGACTTCAATACCGTGCCGCTGGATCACTTTCCTCGCCGCCGCGTTGTACTTCGCCAAGTCTGCTGGCACCCGCCCTTGGGCTCCCTCAGGCACCGGTGTGGTGGGACGCCAAATCAGCGTTGCGCCGGTCTGATTCAGCCGCTGGAGCAGTTTCTCCAAATTCGCCGCATACTCGCCCACCGTGCTGACCTGCTTGCCCTTGGGCGGGAGTGCGAGCTTGCCCTCTTCATCTACATACTTGAGGTCATGCAGGCCCCAGTTGAAGTGGATTAGGTCCCACTTCCCGTCCCCTAGCCACTGGTCGATGGACTCGAGACCCTTCCACGTGTGCGCGCAGTTCGTCGGCGGGCGGTGCACGTTGGCGATTCCGTCAAGCGCCGCACGCAATGGCAGAGTGTAGCCGATCGAAATGGAATCCCCGATGATCAGCACCCTAGGAAGTGCGGGGTCATCTACGACCGGGGCGAATTCGGCTCTTGGTGTGTTTTGGCCGACCGCGGCTGTGACGAACAGAGCGGTCGCTAGCGCGATACGGAAGATGCACGATCCTTGCCTCGGGCCAAACCGCTTGTATCCAGCGATTTGAAAGAAGATGCTCATCTCTTTTGTCACCGTTTCACTCGGCCTGGTCACCGGCCGCGGAGTACAGATCCCCGCTACCTTCGGTAACGCCGGGTAGCGCAGCTTTCCACCCGTTCCGCAGGACGGCGGCAAGGCGGTCCATGGTGGGCTGGTGCTCTGGATCGCCAGCTAGGTTGTCGTACTCCCTGGGATCATTTTCCAGATCGTATAACTCGAATTGCGGGTCATCATCGCCCTCGAGCGGCGTCCACTCGGTAAAGCGATACCGGGCAGTGCGCACTGACCGCCCATGTGCGCCGCGCCGCTGCGCTTCCGAGAAAATCGCGCTCTTCCAAGGAACGTCCGGGTCTTCGAGCACGGGCCGGAAGCTGATGCCCTCCATGCCCTCGGGAGACGGCAGTCCACAGAGGTCGGCCAAGGTCGGGTAAAGGTCAACAAGCTCAACCAACGCGCTGGTGCTCCGGCCGGACACTCCGCCAGGTATCCGCACGATCAATGGAACTCTCGTCGATTCCTCGAACTGCGTGTGCTTGCGCCATAGCCCGCCGTGCTCTCCGAGATGGAAGCCGTGGTCGCTCACGAAGACCACAATGGTGGAGCTCTCTAGTTCAAGTTCAGCCAACGCCTCCATCAGCAAGCCGACTTGGACATCCATCAGAGTGATCGTCGCGTGATAGGCGGCAATCGCTTGGCGCACCTGCTCCTCGCTGTGGTCCTTGTCTTCCGGGTAGTTGCCTAGCGCCGGGGCCGGAATGTCGGCAGTGTCGTCTGCCGGCTCGTCCGGCAGGGCGACTTCCGAGATGGGGTGCTGTTGGAAGAACTCTTTGGGCGCGACCCACGGCTGGTGCGGTTTGTGGAAGCCTGCCGCGATAAAGAACGGCCCGTCCCGGTTCTCCCGCAGCAGTTCAATGACACGCCGCGTGGTTTGGCCGTCGGGGGTCTCGGCTTCGGTCTCGTCGGTGGCCCGCCAACTCAACGGCATCCCGGTAGGACGGTCTAGGTACCCCAAGATGTCTGCCCGCGAGAGGCCATCGTTTGAACCCTCGATCCACGTGTTGTCACGGACCTCGGAATGGTCCACTCCTGGAAGGTAGTGCTCCCGCCGGGTGGCATTCTCGGAGACGTCCCATTTGACGGCTGCTTCGTACCTGCCATGGGCTACCTTCCCTACCCTTGCGGTGAAGTATCCGTGTTCGTCGAAGTATTCGGGCAGCATCACGACGTCGCCTAGGTGACTGCGCGGCTCTACGAAGTTTCCGTAGACATTCGTGGTCGCAGGTCGGCGGCCGCTGAGGAAGGATGTCCGAGACGGGTTGCAAACGGGATCTTGTGCGTAGGCCCTGTCGAATTGCACTCCCTGAGATGCAAACCGGTCGAGGTTGGGGGTCTTGGCTGTCGGATAGTCGTGATACGTGCCCAGCGCAACGTTCAGGTCGTCGACGACGATGAACAGCACATTGGGTTGTTCCGGCAGTGCGGCAGTCTCGGGCGCAGAGCATGCCCCAAACAGGAGGCACAGGCAGGCCGCAGCCAGCACCGTCACCTGCAATTGTGAGAATAGGTGGGAGATTCGGCGTTGATGCATGGTTGATTGAGGGCTACCCGGTGCTCTCCGATCCGGAGCACGGCCCGAACCTATGATAGATGCGCCAACCGTCCCCGATCTCTGTGAATTCCGTTTCCGTGGAATTTGTGCCCCCGAATCCGTAAGTCATGGCGCGCAAGCTGCAATCCATCTTTCTCATAGGCCCGGCGGGACGGCTTGAGGCACTTCTCGAAGAACCCGAGCCTCCCGATCGAATCGATCGTGCCTTCGTCGTCTGCCACCCCCATCCCCAGTACGGCGGGACGATGCACAACAAGGTCGTCTTCCGCATTGCCAAAGCCGGTCGCAGCATGGGGGCGGCCGTGCTGCGATTCAACTTCCGCGGCGTCGGAGCAAGTTCGGGCACTTACGATGCCGGCCGGGGCGAACAGGACGACCTCAGAGCGGCGATGCAGTACATGCAAGAACGCTATGCGGGCATCCCCCTGACTGTTGGCGGGTTCTCGTTCGGGTCGAGAGTCAGCTTGCCCGTCTGCTGTGGTCACCCGACCGTCGAGCGGATCATCGCCGTTGGAACTCCCGTCAATCGGGGCGACGACATGAGCTTTCTGGAGAGATGCGGCTGCCCCAAGCACTTCGTACACAGCACGCAGGACGAGTTCGGTTCGCGTAGCAACATGGAGCGCGTCTTCGACATGGCGGGCGAGCCCAAGCAGCTGACCTGGGTTGAGGCCAGCGATCACTTCTTCTCCGATGCCCTAGACGCACTGGAGGATGCCGTGCGCAAGGCGCTCGGCTAGGCTCCTCACCGTGAAGTTCGCGATCTACGGTGCTGGCGCTGTCGGTGGCTTCTTGGGTGCCCGATTGCTAGAAGGCGGGCACGACGTCCACTTCATCGCACGAGGAGCGAACTTGGATGCCCAGCGGGAGAAGGGCCTGTTGATTCGCAGCGATGTGTTTGGCGAAAAGCGTTACCCCGTTCAAGCAACCTCATCCGCGGCCGAGGTCGGCCCCTCGGACTTTGTCGTCTTGGCTGTCAAGGCCAGCGCGCTGACGCACATCGCACCGCTCGTCGAGCCCCTGAAGGGTGCCGACACGACCTTCGTCTCGACGCAAAACGGCCTACCGTGGTGGTACTTCCACGGTGTGCCCGGTCACGACGCACCCATTGAGTGCGTCGATCCAGGAGGCGTAGTCGCGAAGCATATCCCTGGGCCGCTCGTCTTGGGAGCGATCGTCTACATGTCGTGCTCCATGGCCGGCCCCGGCATCGTTACCCACAGCTCCGGTATGCGCTTGCCCCTAGGAGAGCCGTCCGGGGAGCGGAGTGAGCGCATACGCCTGCTCTCGTCGGCGTTACGGGACGTCGGCGTCAAGGCACCGGTGCGCAACAACATCCGCCATGAGCTCTGGGTCAAGCTCATGGGGAACGCTGCGTTCAATCCTCTCAGCGCCTTGACGCGCAACACACTGGCCGAACTGACTGATTCCCCCCAAGGCTTGCGCCTGGTAGAGGCAATCATGGATGAAGTGCGACAGGTTGCTTCCGCCGTCGGCGTGCAGATCGCGCTCTCCAACGAACGCCGCATCGCCGGTGCGCGCGCGGCAGGCAACCATAAACCGTCCATGCTCCAAGACTTAGAGCAGGGGCGTGTTGCCGAATTGGATGCGCTACTGGGTGCTGTGCTGGAGCTCGCCGACAGATACCACGTTTCCGCGCCGACACTGAGAGTGATCGATGCGGCCTCCAGGCTGCTCTTCCAACGGGCATCCGAGCAGGTGGCCTAAACCTCAAGGACGTCCCGGATGCGCCAAAGCTAATCAGAGCCGCAGACCATGCTTCATTGGGATCATCCACAGGTTCGCGAACTCATCCGGCTGGCGGTGGCCGAGGATGTTGGCCCCGGCGACGTGACGACCGAGGCCTGTGTGCCCCAGGACTCGCAGAGCGTGGGTTATTTCTTGCCTAAACAAGACTTAACGTTGGCTGGCACTGAACTCCTTGGGATCATCTTTCACGAGGAGAAGATTGAAGTTCTGGAGAGCGACGGCACGCATCTGCCGACGGGCAAGGTCTTCGCCCGGGTCAGTGGTTCAACCCGACGACTGCTGACACTGGAGAGGACCGCATTGAACTTCCTGCAAAGGACTTGCGGCATCGCGACCTTGACGAGCCGATTCGTCAAGGCAATTGAGGGAACGCGTTGCACGGTCTTAGACACGCGGAAGACCAGTCCTGGCATGCGCATCCTTAATAAGCTGTCCGTCCGGGCAGGCGGAGGAACAAATCACAGGCTAGGGCTGTTCGACGCTGTGCTGATCAAGAACAACCACATCGACGCCGCGGGCGGAATCACACAAGCGGTTGAGAACTGTCGGCCCTCGGGTCGGACTATTGAGGTAGAGGTTCGCGACTTGGGGGAGTTGGAAGAGGCCCTCAGCTGTGGAATCCGCCATATCCTGCTTGACAACTTCTCCCCCGATCAAGTCACCGTGGCCGTGGGGCGGGTCGCGGGTCGGGCGAAGCTGGAGGTCTCCGGCAACGTCCGGCTAGAGACGATCCGAAATTACGCAGAGGCCGGAGCCGACTATATTTCCGTTGGAGCGCTAACCCACTCAGCGCCGGCGGCGGACATCAGTTTCAGGCTGGAGTGAACCGGAGCCTGCGACGTACGCCTTGTGACTGCGCCCGCGCCTCAACCCCAACTCGGTCAACACGGGCGGAATTTTCTCTGACATTGGCCAGCGCCACAACTGGGCAACCACTGCGCCCCACCACACCGTAGCTCGCAGCCAAGGATATGCCGAAAATCCTGACTCAATCCCCTGGTGCCATCGGATAGTCAACCACACGGCGATCGCGAAAGATAGGACAAGAGAGATCTTGTCACCCAAGTTCCCCCGGCGCCAATGAGTCAGCCAAGCCGATCTCTCGGGTTCAATCCTAGGCTGCATGTCGGAGGCCATGCGCCCATTATGGCACCAGCTCCGAGTAGCGATACCGGGGCCGATGACATCCCCCATGGAGCACGTATACAGGGTCAAGGCTGGACCCGATTCGGGCCGGGCAAAGTTGGAGGTCTACGGCAACGTCCGGCAAGAAACCATCTGAGCTTACGCCGGGACTGGAATCGAGTGAATTTCTGTTGGGGTGCTGACGCACTCCGCACCGGCAGCCGACATCAGCTTCAGGCTCGAGTGAAATCGATCGACGGCTCCAATGCATCCCGAGCACGGGTGAACTGCGGGTGGTGTTGATCACTTGGGTGCCGGCTAGCGGCTCTCGGCCTGAACCGAGCGTGAGTCATTCAACTTCAACTCCGTAATGACAATGACCTCGCGCGACTGCGACCGCGAGAAGTAGGCCCAGCCCAGCACAAGCCAGTAACCCGATATCCAGAACCAAGCGAGTGGATGGCCCGTTTCATACAATTCAACGGTTTGCCACGCGGAGAAAACAATCCCCAAAATGATCGCAACCTTTTCAGACGTTTTCTTGCGGCTCCATGGAGCCAGCCACCAAGATTCTTCGGGCGCAATCCTACGCTCCATAGTGGAATGCTACCACTGGATCAGCTGAACGCCTTGTAACGGCGCCGGTATATGCCTCACCCCTCGTGGAGTACTTCGACAGGGTCAAGGCGAGAGCCGATCCGGGCCGGATACAGCCCCGCGATGACGCTCGCGCCAAGGATCAGAGCGGTAGCCCCCAACAACAGGCCTGCCGGCCAGTGAAACTGGATCGTCCAGCCGAACGATTGCTTGTTGATTACCTTGATCAAGATCACTGAGAGCGCGCCGCCCAATACGAGACCGATCATGTTCGAAAGCAGTCCCAGTAGACCCGCTTGGGCCAGCACGAGCTGGCGGACCTGCTTCTTCGTGGCGCCTAGAATCCGCAATACGCCCAGGTCCGTCTTGCGGTCTATGACCAAGGTCAGCAACGCGCCTGCCATGCCCAGAATCGCCACTAGGATCGCCACCGCCTCCAGGGCATAGGTGATGGCAAACGTTCTGTCAAACACTTCGTTCGCCCTTTCGCGCAGCTCGCGGTTGCGCGCGACCCGTACACGGCGGCCGGCTATAGCTTCAATGATCTTGGACCTAGCTGCTTCGAGATCGGAGCCATCGGCCAGATACACAGCCGCGCTAGTCAGCTGTCGGTCAGGCAAGTACTCCATCAGCACCCCTCGATGCCCGATGACGTAGCCTTGCTCCGCGGAATAGTCGTAGTAGATCGCCACGACTTCGAATTCTTCAGCGCCCTCGCCGATCGGTAGAGCCAAAGTGCTGCCGACCTTGAGGCCGTGCTTGTTGCTGAACGGCTCGCTGATGATCACGCTCTTGCTAGAGACCAGCTGCCTGCACATCGTTGGAATGTCCGGTCCGTGCAAAATTTGCATCTGGGATCGGCCGGGATGTACGCGGAAGTCTGCGAGTGCCAGATTTGCAGGTAGCCCGCCATAGCTGATCGAGTACCGACGGAAGCGGTCCACCGCGTCGACTTCCGGCAACGCTTCGACTAGGCCCGCAACCTCCTCCGAGAACGTGGCGGAATCCTCGGTACCGAGAGATTCTCCAGACCGAATGTACAAGTCGGCTTGCAGCTGGTTGCCCATCCACACAGACAAAGTGTCACGTAAGCTGCCAACCATGATCCCGACGCTCGCCATCATCGCTGTCGCGACTGCCATCGCTGCGACGATGACCGAGGTGCGTTTGAGAGATTGCGACAGGATCTGTACTCCCAGCATCGGCGCCACCCCGAACAATCGCAGCACCGGGCCTGTCACGCGCCAAAGGCAGAAGCGAGCGACGAACGGGACGAGCATCGCAGCCGCTCCTATCAGGCAGACAGCTGCTGCGAATCCCCCATAGGGGAGCCGGTCCCAAGCCGGCACGAAGCACAGTGCCCCAGCTAGACCGGCAAGCACTGCCGCTCGGAGCGCCCACACGGTTCGCGTGACCGCGACCGCATACTCTTCCCTACCCTTCGCCATCGCTTCGACAGGTGCCACATATGAGGCTTCCCGTGCAGGACGCCATGCCGCGAGCATTGACACCCCGATGCCTGCTAGGCCGGCAACTACGAGAGCCCACGGACGGAATGCAATCTCTCCCGGCTGGCTGCCGACATAGAGCGTCGCCACGGTGCGCCCCATCAACTCCACCGCTCCCACCGCCAGCGCACGTCCTAAGACCAGCCCAGCCAGAGTGCCCACGAGGCCGAAGAGTCCGGCCTCGACGAGAAATCCCCACTGGATCGTTCGAGCCGACATGCCAAGTGCCCGCGCCGTCCCGATCTGGCTTCTCCGCCGCACGACCGATACTGAGATCGTGTTGTAGATCAGGAACGCGCCCACGATTAGCGCGATATAACTCAATACTCGAAGATTCCACCGGAACGAGTTGAGAAGCTTGCGGTTCTGTCGTGTCCTAGTGCCTGATGCACTTACTGCTGCCGCAGCCGGGACATGGTCTTTGAGCAGTGCCTCCCAGTCCGTCTCGTCTTCGCGCGGAACATGGACATAAATTCGGTCCAGGAATCCGACCCGGTCCAGTAGCCGCTGCGCCAAGGCGATATCGAGCACAACCATGCTGGCGATAGCCTTTCCGCCTTGATCCCGGTCTCCAAGCAGGTCCAGCACGGTAAAGGATTCGACCCGGTCGTTGATGGCTAGGTTGATTCGCTCCCCTACTTGTGCCCCGACTGACTCAGAGATCCAGACCACTCGCTCGTCATCGAAGGCGCTGACGCTAGGATTGGACAGGTCAATGCTGCCCAACATGGGCTGGTCGCCTATCAGGTCCACTCCAAACAGCGGCAGGCGCTCGCCTGTTGACTCCACCGCGGCGTAGCCTTCGATGCGGGGTGAGAACTGCTGCTGCCCTGGCAGCCGGACCAGTCCGCCAAAGACGGATTCGGGGATCCCCCCCACTTGGGAGATCTCGTAGTCAGCGGTGCCTTGGAGCGATTCCAGCGAGGACTCGAAGGAACCAACAGATGCCTCGCCGGCCAAGTCGATGGCTACGACTACCGCTACCCCCAACGCCACGCACGCGGCCGTTAACGCGGTGCGGAACGGCTCCCGAATCAAGGGCCTGCAAATCAACCGATAGAGCAGCCGCAGTCGATTCATGGAGCTTAGGCAGCCTTTGCGAACACCGAGAGTGCCGCGCCCATCCCCTCGGAAGATGTCTGCCCCTCGCTGGGAGGAATCGGCTTTGGGTTGGGTCGCGTGGAGCGGTCGGCGAAGTGGCGTGGGCGATGGACACACACTATGTCATACGCCCCTAGCTGCCGTGGCCGACCTGTGCCCAGACTAACATTGGCCTATATTGGAGCGAGACTTGCCCCGCTTCGCGGCAGGACCGCCATCCGATGCCGGGCACCTCTCCACACGAATGCTTCGCGCTGCCCGTTTGGCTGGACCCGCACACTGCATCGCCGGCGTGCTGGCGCTCGCAGCGTCGCTGGCGATGCCCGCGCCCTGTGCTGAGGTCCCGGTCGACTTCGCGGTCGATCTATACCCCCGCCTCGAGGCGAAGAACTGCCGTGCCTGCCACAGCACTTCTGGAGTGGCATCGGGTACGAGGCTCCAGTTTCCGGAACTCGGAGCACCGCCCGGAGTCATACAAGCGTTTGGATTGGGTCTGAAGCGCCTCGTAAACCAAGAGGAAATCAGCCAGTCTGCGCTTCTGCTCAAGCCCACCAACAGGATCCCGCACACGGGTGGCCCGCTCATCGCTGCCGATAGTGAGGACGAACGGTTGCTGCGCGGCTGGGTGGAGTATCTGGCTTCTCTGAACCTCAACGATCAGTCCATCCAAACCGCGCCCCGCGAGAATCGCTCCGAACCTATCCGCAGGCTCACACACTTGCAATACGACAACACCCTCCTGGATCTACTCGGCGACGGTAGCGGCCCATCTCGCAGTCTCCCGGAGGAAGACTACGTCAACGGATACACGAATCAGGCCTCCGCCCAGGTGATCACACCGGCTTTGGCCGAGTTGTACGGCCAGATTGCCGAACGCTTGGGACGGAACGCCTTTCGGTTCGGTGACGAGCACGGACTGCTTCCGTGCGAGCCCGACGGCCCCACCGACCGTGACTGTGCGCAATCGTTCGTCGGTGAATTCGGTGCCAAGGCGTTTCGCCGCCCGCTGACCGAAGCCGAGCGCGAGGCCCATGTAGACCTGCTTCTCCAGTGGGCCGGCCACGGCGAGAGTTTCCTGTCCGGCGCGTCCACCGTTATCGAGGCCATGCTGCAGTCGCCGCATTTCCTGTTCTTGGTGCCCAGCGCGAGCGATAGTCACGTCAAGCATTTCGAGATCGCCTCGCGGCTCGCTTACGCGCTGTGGAACGCGCCCCCCGACCGAGTGTTGCTTGCCACCGCGGCCGCCGGCGAGCTCGGTGCCCGCTCCTCAGTCGAGGCGCATGCCAAGCGGATGCTGGCAAGCGACCGCGCTCGGGAGACCTTCGATCACTTTCTCGCGGAATGGATGCGCTTCGACCGCCTGCGCAACTCGGTCAAGGATCGCAACCGGTTCCGTGACTTCGGCCCGGAAGTCGCCGAGAGCATGACCGAGGAGACCCGGCGGCTATTCCGGCATCTGGTTTGGGGCGACCTCGATTTTCGGGAGTTCTACACCGCTGACTACACGTTTGTCGATGACTTCCTAACGAACGTCTACGGCATGCCCGATCCAAGCGCTCCGTTCGGCAAGACCGCTTACCCGGTGGAATCGACGCGCAGCGGCATTCTCGGACACGGCACGTTTCTGGCGCAGACTGGCAAGCCGATCCACACGTCGCCGACCGAGCGCGGACTCTTCGTCCGCGAGCACTTCCTCTGCCAGACCATCCCCCCTCCCCCGCCCGGGGTCGATACCTCCCTTCCACCGCTAACGCTGGGAGGACGCCCCATGACGGTCCGCGAGACGATGGAGGAATTGCACGCATCCGAGCCGGTCTGCGCGTCCTGTCACAAGCTAGTGGACCCGATTGGCTATGGATTCGAGCATTTCGACACGGTAGGGGCGTATCGCGATTCCGAGCCGGTACGGATCGAACCGACGCCCCAACAAGAGCGCGAGGGCGCCAAAGCGACCGACCATTTGCTACCGATCGATTCGACGGGATTCATCGCAGGCATTGAGGATTCGGAGTTCCAGACGCCCCAAGATGTCGGTCGCATACTCGCGCAGTCGCCAATTTGCCAGAAATGCGTAGTCAGACAGCTCTTCCGCTACTTGTTCGGCCGATCTGAAACAGCCCGTGATGCGCTCGTCATCGAGCGTGCCTATAATCGATTTGTGCAATCCGGTTTCGTCTTTCGGGAACTGGTCTTGGGACTGGTGGTCACGGAAGAGTTCCTCGCAACCGACTGGAGCGATTGATCATGCCTAGACGCGCCCTCCCACGCCGCGCGTTCCTGAAGGGGCTGGCCGCGAGCGGAACCGCCGTCCGAGTCGGCCTGCCGCCACTGGCCTGCATGTTCAACTCCTCCGGCACGGCCTACGCCGCCCGGAGTGGACCGGGCAGTGACGGCAAGCCCGAGACACGCTTTGTCTTGTGGTTCAACGGTAACGGTATCCCGGAGCGCTACTGGATTCCCCGTGACCAAGGGCCCGACTATTCGCTCACTCCGTGCTTGTCCCCCTTGGCGCGTTTGCAGAACGACGTTCAGATCCTGTCGGGCCTGGATAACCCCAATGGGCAGACAAGCGGAGTCGGCAACGGCCACCAGCGGTCGATGAGCGCATTGGTTTCGGGCTCGAAATACACCGGAATGGGTGCGGGTTCGGCTTCGATCGACCAAGTCATCGCCGGAAAGATCGGCACGGAATCGCGCTTCCCGTCTCTCCAGATCGGTGTCTGTCGAGAGTCGTTCGGCTCCAGCATGCAGCGAAACATGAGCTGGAGCGCCAAAAACCGGGCGCTGGCACCGGAGCTGGTGCCCCAGAAGCTCTTCGATCGCCTATTCGGCAGGCTCGACGAGGGTTGGGTGCGCCGCAAGCGCAGCGTGTTGGACGTAGTGCGCGGCCAAGCGCAGAGCCTCAGCAGCCGCCTCGGACAGGAGGACTCGCGGCGCGTCGACGAGTACCTCACCTCGATATTCGACATGGAGCGCGCTATCGCGGAGTTTCCCGAGGAGTACGCCGGGCAGGTAGATGAGCCGGAAGCCGGCGGCGATCCCCGCGACTACCCGCGCATCGCCAAGCTACAGAGCGACCTGCTGGTACATGCATTTGCGTCGGGCCAGACACGCGTAGCGTCGTACATGCTGACGAAGTGCCAGAGCCTGGCGCGATTCCCGTGGCTGGGACTGTCGTTTGCGCGCCATCACGAGTATTCGCACCTGGGCGGTTCGCATCGCCAGCGCCAACAGGAAGTGATGCGCGACATCTGCCGCTGGCACGTCGAGGAATTTGCCTACCTTGTGGCGCGTCTCAAGAGCGTGCCGGAGGGATCCGGCACGTTACTGGACAGCAGCGCCCTGCTCTTCGTCCACGAGCACGCCGAGGCGAACTCTCACAAGAACAGTGGCGGCGCGGTGATCTTGGCCGGACGTGCCGGCCGACTTAATCCCGGCCATCACACGCGCGTCACCGGCACGTTCGGCGATCTCTATCGCACTGTCGCGAATGAAGTCGGAGCGCCTCTCGACCACTTCCCGACTTCGTACGGCACCGTGCCGGCTGCCACGGCTTAGCCTGCGATCCGCGCAGCGACTAGCGGATCACATCACGCGACGGGTTTGCCGCTGTGAATTCCGCGGCGGCCGCCTCGGTCACGGCCGAGCCGACCGCAATCAATCTCTGTAAGCTGGGGTGCTCCCGCAAGGCTGCTGTGCCGCTGTCTCCGAACGAGGTGAAGGAAACGTCAACGACCTGCAGTGACGGCAAGGATGCCAGGGCTCTTCCGGCCGAGTCGTCCAGCGAACTTACGTGGGACAACACTAGCTCTTCAAGATTCTCCAGGCTCCCCAGGCTCTGAATGCCCTCGGCCGTCAGCATTGACCGCGACAGGTTGAGCTTGCGCAGCTTACTGAGAGCTGCCAGTTGCTTGGCTCCGAAGTCGGTGATCCGGATCGCACCGCGCAGCCGCGGGACCCCGGTACTGATTGCCTGGACGTACTCGGGGCTGGGCGCGGCTAGGTTGAGCGATTCGAGCCTCCGCAGCCCTGCGATCTCATCGAGGTTCAAATCCGTCACCGTCACCGCCCAGATTCCGCTGTCGGTGACCTGTGCTCCGCTAAGGTCGAGATGTTCCAGCTGCCTCAGCGACCTGAGACTCGCTATGCCGGACTCGCCGATCTTGTTGCCTCCAATCGCCAGCCTCTTGAGGTTGGGCAAGGCTTCCAGCAGGCCGACAGACGCATCGCTGACCTCGGTGATCCCAATGTCCAAGACTTCCAAGGTCTTGATCTCGGTCAAGAACTTCACGCCAGAGTCGCTGATCTTTGTGCCGCGAAGATTGAGCCGCTCCAAGCGCGATGCTCGGCGCAAGAGCGAAGCGCCGGCGTCGGTGATGTCCTCGCAGAAGAACATGTCCAACTCCCGCAAGGATGGCAGCGATGCGACGATCTCCAAGACCCTGTCGCTGACATCCGTTTGTGCCAGCTTCAAGCTGGCCAGGCTCGCCGCCCCTTCGAGCTTTCGCAGATCCGCGTCGGTAACCCAGCTCCGGCCAAGGTCGATGGCGTGCAGCTCGCTTGCTGAGTTCCGATCCACGGCACCGCCCATGCCGAGCACCCAAGCTTCGATATCTGCCCGGGGCAGGGCTTCTGCAGACAGAACGCAAGCCGGCAAGGCGGCTGCAAGGATGCACAAGCGGAGACACATGGGTCTTACCTGCGGCGGGTGGGCTGGGCCGAGTCGCGTTCCCACGCGATCTTGCAGTCGGGCAGTGCGCTTCGCAGAGACTGTACGCCGCTCTCGCTCACCAGCGTGTGATAGAGATTGAGCGCCGTGAGGTCCGCAAAGCCGCTCAAGGTTTCGATTGCCTCGTCGTCGACATCTGTGTTGTCGAGACTCAGCACTTGTAGGTTGGCGTTCGACGCCAGCGATGCGATGCCGTCGGAAGATACCTTGGCGTAGTCGAGGCTAAGCCTCTGGAGCGTCCGCAACGGCGCCAACGCTTCGGCACCGGCGTCGTCGACGCGAGTGTTCGCGAGATCGAGCTCCGTCAGCGCCTCCAGCTCTGCCAATTGCCCGACTCCCTCGCTGGTGACGTTTGTGAAGGCGAGCGAGAGCCGTCGCAGTTGCGGTAGGGATACGATTGAGCGCAAGCCCTCGTCCCCTACCCGCGTGCCTGTCAGCCTGAGCTCAGTCAGGCTCTTCAAAGACGCAAGACTCGCGGCCCCGGGATCGCTCACCTGGGTGTAGTCCAGGTTCAACGATTCGAGTCGAGACAATCCCGCGATTGATTCGAGGTCGGAGTCGCCGATCGCTGTTCCAGCAAGTGAGAGCCTGAGCAAGTTATTCGAGGAGGCCAAGCTCGAAAGCCCGCTGCCTTCGACAAGAGATTGATCTAGGACGAGTTCGCGGAGGGAATCCAGCTTTTCGAGATGGACTAGACCAGAATCTGTAATACGTGTATTTGCAAGCTTTAGAGCACGTAAGGTCGGAAGTGAGGCCAAGGCTTGCAAGCCGAGGTCGCTTACCTCGGTCGCACTCAGGTCTAGATACGTCACTGCTGGGAATCTGGTGATGGGCTCCAGCATTCCGTCTGTGGCAGCAGTCGCCTTGAGGGAGATCGAGACCCGCCCATCGGACAGGACCTCGGCAACCCCGCCGATCGAGCGGGCCCACTCCAGCAAGCCGTCCAGATCGCCAATCGATGGCGCCCTCGATGTGACAGGCACGATGGATGGCGTGTTGTCGATGAACCGAATCTCCAAATTCGGCCGAGCGGAGCGCAGGTCAGCGATTCCTGCCGCAGTGGCCCGGGAATATCGCAGGTCGACGCTTCTCAACTCAGGCAGGGCTGCCAGCTGCGGCACGCCGGCGTTCGTGATCGGCGTGCGATAGAGGTTCAAGTCAACCAGCTCGTGCATTCCGCTGAGGTGCCCAAGACCCGCATCGGAGATCTTGGCTCCGCGCAGGTTCAGCATTCTCAGCGCAGTCAGCCCGGCAAGGTGGGCGACGCCTTCGTCGGAGAGCTCCAGATCGGCAAGGTCCAACTCGACCAAGCCGGAAAGGTCCGCAAGAGCCGCGAGGCCGCTATCGGTGACGTACGTGCTCCGCAAGCGCAGGGTCTTGAGGCGGGGCAAGCGGGCAATATTGGCCAAGCCTTCATCGTTCACATCGGTCTGCGTCAGATCCAACCGCTCGAGGTTCTTGAACGCATCGAGGTGCGCGCCGGTCACCCGGGTCGACCTCAGCTGCAAGAAACGGAGCCGCTCGAGACTCGTGATTTTCTCGATCGCATGGTCAAACACTCTGATTCCCTTGAAGACGCTCATGAAGTGATGGCTGAGGTGCAGCGACTCCAAAGACTCCATCCCAGCGAGCGCGGCGATCAGATCGCTGTCGTCGACGTTGCCCAGAGTTCCGCAGCAGACGGGGTTCCACATCGTGCCGGGCAGAGTCAGGCTGCGGAGTCCCTTCAATGCGCTGATGCGTTCCAGATCCCGCGGATGCACTAGCGTACCGGTGAGGACGGCTTCGCGAACGGACAGCGGTCCTCGTGGCAGATCGATCGCGGACCGGATCTCCTCTCGGCTGCCTTCAAGTCTGATCGTTCCGCCTTGGGACAGTATCCAGACCGCGGCCTGCCTTTCGTCCAAGCGCTGCTGAGCGGCGGACGGCTGACCGATCAGCAGGCAGCCTGCCAAGAGAACGAGGAACGGACCCGTCATTCCATGTCGGCGGCGGCGCAGATCGAGCGCCAAACCCTCGGCCTCCTGCGCCCCGTCCAGCGCTATTGTAGCGGGCACATCAGGATCATCGGGACGGGATCCGCTCTGCGGCACGATGTCGCAGCCCTACGAGCTTGACTCCAATCGGTCCGGCCTGTCAGATCAGACGAGCTCGTGGCCGGTTCCGCAAACGAACACTTCGATGCCCAAGCTGCGGAACGCCGCGATCTTAGCGCTCAGAGCCAGGCGGGCTGCCGACATGTCTGGCGCATAGGCCACCTGGATGTGGTTGGACTTGTGCCTGCCCATCATCCTGTCGCGGCTCACACCCCTTGTGATGGCGTGCATGATGGGCCACTGTGGTGTGGTGATATTCCAGCGCCGCTCGGTCTCTTCCTGCGGCAACTCGACCACTTCAGCCAAGCCCACGTCGGCCTTCAAGCGGTTGTCTTCGACGAATATGCGGCTCCAGACCACTTCGCCGGGCTTGCTGATGCCCTTGATCGTGCCACCGCCCAGCGGGAAGTACATCGGCGGCTGGCGCTCGCTGACGGTACCGGCGTACCCCCCGATCAGGTGATTCGGCGGGACCGAGCCCGAGATCTCGAACACCCAGACAAACTCTTCCCGGCCGCGCACGGCGTAGGGCTCGCCATAGCGCAGATCGTGCAACGTGGTTTCGGGATCGTAGCCAAGCTTGGTCCAGACGCGGTTCGTAACCAAGGCATCTAGTCCGGCGCACTCGTCGACCTCGTTGAAGTGCGGCATGGCGTGGCCCTCGAACAGCACCCGACCGTCCGCGCTCTTGGCGGGAGGGCGATCTACGTTGTTGAGCAGGCCCTCGACCAAGTCAGAGGCCGGGCAAATATCCTTCAGCCCCTGTTGGTACTGGATGCCGATGGTGTCGCAGCCAAACTCGTCGGCAATGCGCAACGCCGCGATGTACATCTTGCACTGCAACAGGATCTGGGCATCCGTCAGGTCCGTCTCCTCGTCGGGGCCGGTGTCGAACCGCATGCCCTTCGCATCAAGCCACTCCCGCACCTGCTGGGCTTCGTCGTCGCTAACCTGCCGCATAGCGGCCCACAGCGCGGACTGGCTGAGGCGTTCCTTGAACACGCCCGTGGGGTTGAGCAGGTGGTCGGGAATGATGGCGTTGTACATTCCCATGCAACCCTCGTCGAAGACGCCCAAGATCGCGCGCTCGGACTTCAGCTCGTCGGCAACCTCGGTCCCGGCAAGCATGGCCTTGTGGGGCAAGATCACATCCTCTGCCGCATGCACGTGCGGTGACCGATGCACCACCGGATCGCCTCGAATCCAACCACTCAGGCAGCCCATGAAGAAGTCGTCGCTGAAGTCCTCGCTCCACAGCGTCGAATAGTCCACACCCGCCTTCGTCAAGCTGCCATTGAGGTTGAGCATCCCGACCAGACCAGGCCACTGGCCGCTCCAGTTCGCCACCGTCAGGATCGGCCCCTGATGGTTCATGAGGCCGGCCAGAATGTGCTGCGAATACTGCCAGACCGCCTCGGCGACAACCAGTGGCGCCTTGCGGTTGATCGAGCGGAACACTTCCAGGCCGCGCTTCTGGCTGTCGATGAATCCGTGCTGCTTGGTGGCGTCGTACTCGTGTGCCCGGCGGACGCTCCCGCCAGCACTCTCGATTGCCGCCGTCAACTTGGCTTCCATCTCCTGCTGTGCGGGCCAGCACATGCGGTTCGCGGACAGGCGGAGGTCGCCATTCGCAACCAACAGAATCTCGTTTGCCATAGCCTACGATTGTCTCAAAGTCCTTCAAGATCGTTCCCGCGTGGCAAGTGGGGATGCTCCAGCAGGTCGCTGCTACTGGAACACCGCCGCGGCCTCCTCCTCCGTCAAGACCCGAGGTCCGCCGGCACTCCCTCCTGCAGTAGCGAATCTAGTTGAAGATCCTTAGCCTCAACTGCAGAAACAATGTGAGATTTCCCTAGTGACGGAATGTGGGATACAGCCCGCGCGGTCGGCTGGCTCGTGATTCCCTCACTGAGTGACGATCTGGACCAAGCCAGCGGACTTTGCCGCTGTCATCCGCGAGCCAGCGGCGGCCGTGCGACGCGCTAGCTCGTCAATCTCCACCTCCTCAGCGCCTTTCACGTCAGAGCGAAGGATGTTCGCGATGGGCTCGGTCCACTTCTCGGCGATCGCCCCCGCCCCGAGGATGACTCCCATCACGGGCCCGACATCGCCCGCATTCGTGTCCGTGTCCCAGGCTGACATGACAGCGATTCCGATCGTCTTGTCGAAGTCGCCCTCGCCATAGAGCAGCGCCAAGGCGATCACCGCGTTGTTCGGAAACACCCGGCGGTTCTTGTCACCTTCGGGCGCCCATTTGAGATCGATCTGCTCATGAGCCTTTTCCCAGTCGTCCGGCCACTGCTCGTGCCACTGCATCACGTCCCGGATGCAACGGGCGTAGTCGCTGTCCGCGGGGACTACCGCGAGTCCTGCCTCCAAGAGCTTGGTGGGATCGGACTCAAAGAAAGCTTCGGCTGTCAGGGCCGCCACGAACATCTCGCCGTAAACGCCGGCGGTATGAAAGGCAACCTCGGCGTCCATCCGCCCGTACTCGGCGGCTACTTCCGGATTCCCGGGCAGCAAGAAGCCCCAGAATTCCCCCTTCATCTGGCCCCCCATGAACTCGCCCGCTTCATGCTGGCCCGATTCCGGAGGCCTCACTCCCTCCTTCAAGAGTCTCTCCGCCACCCTCACGGCGCGGCCGCAGTTCTGGGCCTCGAACACCGAAAAAGTAGCGAGCCACTGGTCAGCGATGTCCTGGCTGGTGATCTCGGGCCCCTTTTCCTCGATCAACAGGAGATTCGCGACTTGGAAGAGCGTGTCGTCGTCGGGACCGAACCCGGCCGGACCCCAATGATCCACCGTGTACCATTGCTCGCGGTCTGGATCCAGGCTAGGCCGCAGTGTCTTGATGTAGTCGGTAAGCGGCCACTGCCCCAAATCGGTGAGGAACGGCTTAAGGTCCTGCTTGTGCATCCTCTGAACGCTCATCCCCAGAGCGCTTCCGACCGCCGAGCCGAGCCAGCCGCCGTGAATCTTCTCAAGGTAGTCGGCAGCGCTCAGCGAGCGGATCGACAGGCTGTCCTCGTCGGCCTGAGGCGCCGGTGCCCCGCCTTCGCATGCGGCGAGCATGGCGACTGTGAGGCACGTGACTGGAATTGCGTTCGCTAACTTCATGGTTTGCTCCTGCTCGCAGCTACAGCCGCTCGTAGTCTCGGCATCGTACTACGGTTGGAGACGGTGGTCGATAAATCCGGCACCGACAATGCTCTTGTGCGGAGAGACTTTTCCGAGATGTTGGTGCCTATCGGCAGGGGCTATCGATAGAGCTAGACTCACACGGAGGCGGGGTGAGACCGCTGACCTCCAGGAACCGACCGGCTCGGGCGGAAATAACGATGAGTGACCAACTCATAGAGAGGAACCCGAACATCCTGAGCGGGACTCCCGTGTTCTCGGGCACGAGGGTTCCGGTCCGGATATTGATGGAACATCTCGAAGCGGGCGACCGCCTCGACGACTTTCTCGATGACTACCCGACGGTTTCGAGAGAGCAAGCCATTGAACTGCTCGAGCGCGCACGGATGATATTGGTGGGCGATGTCAACACGGGCGCTGCTTGATGAATCCACCCAAGGGGGCTGGTGGATTCTTCCAGGAATTGTGACCCCTCGTCGCGGAGGTGATCGCTATTCTCTCGAGCGCCCCTGAGCACCGCATCTACCACGTCCGAGCCTGAACGCGCTGCGACGGATTTCCCGGAGCGGTTCGCCGCGCTTCTGAGACAAGATCGCCAGAGCGAGCGCTCGGAGGGGTGCTCTCGACCAGTACTGATTCAGCGAGCCTTAGTCTCGGGTTGCGTGCCTGCGTGAAGGGCGTCGAAAGGTCAGCCGCACTTGTTGTTGTCGCATGGTCGCGTGCATACGACCTTGTAATCGGGCGTAAGCCCGCAACCGACTGCATTGGGATCGCTGGTCCCGCAGCGGAACCGGCACGGTGGCTCTTCGCCCCCAGCCGATGGCCGGGCGGGCGGAGGTCCCCCCGGGCCGCGTCGGCGCGCCGGCAGGTCTAGGGCCTCTCGCAACGCGCCGAGCTCGACCCCTAGCGCCCGCGCCGAAGCGGCAAAGTTCATCGGATCGACTCGTCCATCGGTTAGGCGCAGTGCCTTTGCCAGAGACTCGGTGTCAATGCCAAGGCGCTCGGCTGCTAAGGCGACTTGTTCGGCGTTCGGCGGCTGGTCGGGCGGCGGAGGTCCCCTGCGTGGCCCGCCTTGAGAGACATCAGGTGCTGCTTCACGACCGGCGTCGGGCGAGGGTGTGCCCGAGAAGCAGCCCAAGATATATGGCCAACTCTCGGTGACGTGATAGTGATATTCCCCGCCATGGTGGTGCCCATCGTGGTCGTGTCCGCCGTGCCCGTTGCAGCGATCCAAGTACTCCGGCCCCTCCTGGGGCTCGTAGCGAAACGCATCCCACGCGTCGATTTCCGGATCCCGCAGCTTCTTCCAACTGCTCTTCGCCTTCACAACGCTTGTGCAATCTTCGTCAACACAGCCGTACGGACCGTATACCGGGAACCCGTCAGCGGCGTAGGCGAGAATCGGCGATGGCTCGCCGGGCTTGATGTCGGCCGCCAAGCAGGCTTGGACGAGTGCGTGGTAGTGGTACTCCCGCGCCGTGTGGCCCATGCAGGCATCCATGATGGAGTTGTAGACCGGATCCCCGAAGCCCGGATAGGGCACGCCACCCTCGTTCGGGCCGAAGAACGGGATGCCATTGATCGCGACCCCAACCGTGCCGAGCAGCGGGATCGGCGTCGGCTCCTCTGCTAGTTCCGGCCTCAGCGGGAAGCGGTATTCGCGATCGGTCTCAAGGAGCGGGTTGGGGGTTATCTGGATGAACTCGTAATGCGGGATCCCGTTGCTCCGGACGACCAGCGTATCCTCCTCGCATTCGACTTCGATGCGGGGCTTGGGGAAGTCGTCCCCGGCCCCGGGGAACCGCCCGACGTCCAAGAAGACATCTGTCGGGCACGGGGATTCCTGAGCGGCAAGCGGGGCCGCCGCAACTGCGAATAGGAGTATCCAGACTGGCTTCATTGCTCGTGCTCCTGCTGTGTGACCCGTGCACCGGTCTCAACGGGCGGCATCACCTCGACTCCAAGTGTTTCCCAAAGAACGCTAGAGTGGCCGACCATGCTGATTCGGCGGCCTTCAAATTGGCGCCTTCCCTGCCCAACTGCTGGCGCAGGAAGCCGTGTCCGGCACCCTCGTAGATGTGCTTCTCGAACTGCAAGCCGAGCCGCTGCATCTCCGCTTCGGCCGCGGGAATCGTGGAGTTCACGCGCATGTCTTCCGAGCCGTAGAATCCCGCCACCGGCGCCGTGATGCGCGCGATTGCGCGCTCGTCCGGAGATGTGCCGTAGTAGACCGCTGCGGCTGCAAGGTTCGGCTCGTAGCCCGCGTACGCGAAGGCCGTGCCGCCGCCCCAGCAAAACCCTATCACTCCGAACTTCCCGTTCGACGCCGGCAGCGCCGCTCCGAACCGCCCAACCGCGGTCAGGCGGCGCGCGACATCTTCGATCCTCAATCCCCGAATCAGCCGGACCGCTTCCTGCCGCTCACTGGGCGTCCGTCCATCGGGCCCTAAGCCGGTGAGCAGATCTGGCGCGATTGCGATATAGCCCGCCCCAGCGAGCTGGTCGGCGACTCCGCGCACCCAGTCAGTCAGGCCGAATATCTCGTGAATCACGACCACGACCGGGGCTCGCGTGGCCCGTTCCGGGTAGGAGATCCACGCCCGCACCTTGTCGTACCACCCGCCACTGGCACCCTGACCCTCGCTGATCTCGACCCATTCGCCGTGGCGAGGGGTGGCTGCCAGCCGATCCACCGCACCCTCTGCATCCGCAGGGAGCGGCGCTTCTTCGCGGATCGGGGCTGGCCAAGCCAGGGCAAGGGCCAGAGTCAGGCCACTGACCAGCTTGCGGACCACCAGCACCACTCCAGAGTTCTGACTTGCCTCAATCGCGCAGAGCAGTGTCGATCCACGGCTCACGCGTCTCGTCGGGCCATCCGGCCTGCGGGTCTCGCGCTCCGCGCCCGCCGCGGCCCTTCTTCGCCTTGGGCGCCCCTTTCGTTGGCGCGCCGGGCCGCGGGCCGGGGGCCTGGACATCCTGGCTCACAGACGGCGGTCGTGGTATCGAGCGCATTCGTGCCAGCAACTCGGCTGCAAGATCGGGTTTGACCTCGATCAGATCGTGCTCCTCGCTGGGGTCGTCCTCGATCCGGTAAAGATGCATCGTCGTTTGATTTGAATTGCGGGGGGTAAATTCGACTAGTTTCCAGCCGTCGCGAAAGATCGCGTAGTTGCCATCCACGCCGATTACCGTCTCACCGCGGGCAACCTCCGTTCCGTCCTTTAGCGCTGGCCACATGTCCACTCCATCGAACGGCTTGACGTTCTGGGGCTCGACCCCGACTGCCGACGTGAGCGTCTGGAACCAATCGTGCGCGCTGAACTGCTGCTTGAGCTTGCTTCCGGAGGTCAGGACGCCATTCCACCGAACCACTCCCGGCACTCGGATGCCACCCTCGAACGTGCTGCCCTTGCCGCCCCGGAACGGTTCATTGCTCGCTCCGGCACGGATCCCGCCGCCGTTGTCGCTGACCCAGACCACCAGCGTGTCGTCGGCGATGCCCTCCGTCTCCAAAGCCGCCAGAACCTCTCCCACGCCATCGTCCATGGCGCTCACCATCGCTGCGAACAGCTTCCTGTTGCCGTCAACGTTGGGATAGCGCTTCAAGTAGGTTTCTGTGGCCTGCAGCGGAGTGTGAGGGGCGTTGAAGGCCACGTACAGGAACATCGGCTTGGACTTGTCTCGGGTCCTGAGCTGGTCAAGCGCCTCAGACGTGATCAGTTCCGTTGAGTACCCCTCTTCGCGCAGCACATCCCCGTTGCGGTGCCAGTCCAGACCGCCAAGCCAGCGGTGATTGAAGTAGTCAACGGCGGCCCCAAGGTGCCCATAGGACCGGTCGAATCCTCGACGATACGGGTGGGACGCGATCCTTTCGATCCCCAAGTGCCATTTGCCGGCCATGAATGTCTGGTACCCGGAGGCGCGCAATGTCTGCGGCAACAGGTGCTCGTCCAGGGGCAAGCCGCCATTTGGGCCGATCGGACTGTCGATGCCCTGCCGGATGGGGGAACGCCCTGTCATCAGCGCCACCCTGGTCGGGCTGCAGAGAGGGAACGCATAGTAGCGATCCAACTCGACGCCTTGCTCGACCAGCGCATCGATGTTCGGCGTCTTGATCTCGCTGCCGTGATAGCCGACATCGTTCCAGCCGAGGTCGTCCGCCATCATGAAGACGATATTCGGTGTCGCGCTGGCCACAGCAGGCAGCAACAGGAAGAAAACAGTTCGGACCAACATGGGCGTCTCGCGGGACTGGAATGTAAGACCGCCCAGCCGCCGGGCGGAATGCCTATCCAGCATAGAACGTCAACGAACCGCGGCAGTCGGAAATCACGGTCGATGCTGATCCGACCACGCCGAAGCGTGAATCAGACACCGACTGTCCGTCGCCAGGCCGACATGGCCATGCTGGAGCCGCTCGCGCCTGTCGGCGTGGCATGAGCGGGGAGGAGCTTCCGGTCCACCTCAGACGGCTCGACGGATCAGTCTCGTGACGCTCGTTCCGCAAACGGCGGCCGGCTCTCGGGTCGCTGCGCTGGGTGCGGGTTTCCGGGCAGGCCGTTTCCGGGAGGCGGCCTGCGCCTGCCATTGGGCAACCGCTCGTCCCCCGGAGCCGGACCGCTGATGTTCTCGCCAAGCGAGAAGCTGTCCAGATGCCCGGCGAGGCGCTCGAACGCTGCCGGCTCGCTCGGCGCGAGGTCGCGGCTTTCTCCTGGATCATCGAGAATCCGATACAGCGTCCGCTCGCTGCGGCCCTCCGGGAGCGGGCGGTGGACAAGCTTCCACGGTCCGTTGAAGACCGCGAACCATCCGGTGGCGCCGATCACCACTGTGCGGTCACCAAGCGGCTCGCGGTCCCGGATCGTCGACCACACACTCTGCCCATAGAAAGGCTTCTGGTTCATCCCTGTGACGCCTGTGGCTTCCAACAGTGTTGGAAACCAGTCATGCACCGTGATCAGGTCGTCGATCACTGCCCCGCCTTCCACTTCGCCAGGCCAGTGAACGGCCGCGGGAGTCCGAATGCCACCCTCCCAAGTCTGGGTCTTTTCGCCCTTGAGCGGACTGTTGTCGGCCCCGCCATCCGTTGCGAGCAGACCGCCGTTGTCACTGATGAAGACTACGATCGTGTCCCGCGCGATACCTTCGGACTCGAGCGTGCCGAGGATTCGGCCGATTGCCGTGTCCATGCAGTCAACCATCGCCGCGAACACCCTGCGACTCTCCTTATCGATGTGCGCGTACTTGTCGACATACTCCTGCGGTGCTTGTAGCGGTGTGTGCGGGGCGTTGAACGCCACCCAGAGCAAGAACGGCCGCTCAGGATCGCGGGCGAGGATTGCCCGGATTGCTTCATTGCCGATGAGCGAAGTCGAGTAGCCTTCGTCCCGAGCGGATCTTCCGTTCCGCTGCCAGTCATATGAGCCAGCGATGGTGTGCTGGAAATAGTCGAGCCCGGGTCCGGTGTGGCCGTAGAACGTGTCGAAGCCGCGATTGTGCGCGAAGTACTTTACGTGCGCATTGCCGAGGTGCCACTTGCCTGTAGCGAACGTTTGGTAGCCGGCGGCGGCGAACGATTGGGGAAGAATATGCTCGTCTGTCGGCAGTCCGCGGGGGTGATTCGGATTGAAGGGGCCGTGAACCCCGATCTCCAGCGGTGAACGGCCTGTCATGAGCGCGGCGCGCGTCGGAGAACACCACGGATACGCGTAGTGGCGCTCCAAGCGCACTCCCGACTCCGCGATGGCGTCAATGTTCGGCGTCTGGATTTCGCTGCCGTGGTAGCCCACGTCATTCCAGCCGAGGTCGTCGGCTACGAGGAAGACGACGTTGGGACTGGCGCTGGCCAAGACTGGAAGCGCCAACAAGAGAACGATTCGAATTGACATTGAGAGGCCGTGGTCGGGGTGCTAACCGCCGAAAGATCGGGCTCTGAACAGCATAGGATACTGTGCAGCGCCCAAAGATCGGCGACAGCCGCGAGCGGATGGTGGGCCAGCAACTTTTCCGGCATCCAAGCGCGGTCTCTAGAAACCGGCGCACGTACCAACTCGCGATCCGACCATTGGGCCGGGCAGCCCCTTGCGGAACTTCTTTAGGTTGCCTGCCGCTAACTCTTGTTCTCGCGATTCAGCTGTTCGCTCGCGGCTCTCCGAAAGATTGGCGGGACAGCAGCATCGGTTGCATACACTAGGCGAAGTGGACCCCATTGCTGACAGACCTCGGACACGAGGACTTCGGTCTAAACTGCACCGCATCATCTACGGCGTGGGCACGCCCGCAGGGAAGGCCTTTGACGTCGGGCTCTTGGTGGCGATCCTCCTCAGCGTCACCTGCGTCCTGCTCGAGAGTGTCCCGGAGATCAACGCAGAGTACGGCCTGCCTCTTCGGATAGCCGAATGGTGCTTCACGGTCATCTTCACGATCGAATATGTGCTGAGGCTATGGACGGTCGCTCATGCGCGCTCATATGCCTTCAGCTTTCTCGGCATCGTCGACCTGCTCGCGATCCTTCCTACCTACCTGAGTGCGTTCTTCTCCGGCCCCCAGTCCTTGGCGGTCGTGCGCGGAATCCGCCTCTTGCGGGTGTTCCGCGTGTTCAAGCTGGTGCGGTTTGTTCGAGAGGGATCGCAGCTTGCCGACGCGCTCTACGCCAGCCGCCGGAAGATCGCAGTCTTTGTTGCCGGCGTGGTTTGCATCGCCGTGCTCTTCGGCACTGTGATGTATCTGATCGAAGACGACGAGTCGGGCTTTACGAGTATTCCGACCAGCATCTATTGGGCCATCGTGACCATGACTACGGTCGGCTACGGTGACGTGGCACCCAGCACCACCTTGGGGCGTCTGGTGTCCGGAATTCTCATGATTCTTGGGTATTCGATGATCGTGGTCCCTACAGGGATCGTGTCTGCCGAAATGGCCCGTGCGGACATCACCGCTAAGCGCGGGCGAGTCTGCGGCAGCTGTGGCGCCACCGGGCACGCCGAGGATGCAATGTACTGCCGGGTCTGCGGCGACAAACTCTAGCTGCGAGATGGCGACCTCCGCGATCTATCGCTCAGGTGTCGCAGAATTGTGGCCAACCAGCCCGAGTGCCGGCAGGTGCCGTCCACGAAGCCTTCGTTCGACAGGGCAGCGCCGTCGCCTCAGCGCATGGCACGGGGGAATGCTACGTGCCACGATCGCAATCAGCCATTCTTGACGACCTCTTGGAGTGGAACGGCGTGCACGTCCTCGGCCAACGGGTAGGTTTCCTTGCCTGCGTGGATGACGTCAATGCGGCGAAGCCCCAAGTCTCGCAATGCTGTCTTCATGGACGGGCTCAGCCGGGGAGCCGAAGAGAGCTTGATTTCGAAGCCGCGCAAAGAGTCCCCCTCGTCGACCACCAAATCGATTTCAGCTCCCGTGTGTGTCCGCCAGTAGTAGCATTGGCGGTCCTGGAGGCTCAGCGCCCGGATCACGTTCTCAAGGACAAAGCCCTCCCATGACGCACCTACCTTGGGATGGCGGTCAAGCGCGTCTCGGTTGCGCAAGCCGAGAAAGCGATGCATGACGCCAGAATCCCGCAAATAGACCTTGGGTGCCTTCACTTGGCGCTTCTTGATGTTCGCGGTCCATGGTTTCAAACTCCTGACCATGAACGTAGACACCAGAACGTCGAGGTAGCTACGTACCGTGTGGCCGGAGACTCCGAACGCTCGCGCGATTTCCGAACCGTTCCAGACTTGACCGTGGTAATGGGCGAGCATTGACCAAAACCTGTCCAGGGTCGCGCTCGGCAAATTGATCCCGAGCTGGGGAATATCACGCTCCAAGAACGTCCGAACGAAGTCCCCTCGCCATTCGAAGCTCTCCTCGTCTCCTTGCGCTGTAAACGACCGCGGGAACCCGCCTCGAAGCCATAGCATGTCTGTCTCTTGCGGCGAGACTTCGCTCAATGAGATTCCAGGCAATTCATGAAACGCCACCCGCCCGGCCAAGCTCTCCGAACTCTGCCGAAGCAAGCGTGGGGACGCGCTGCCAAGAACTAAGAACTGGGCCGGACGCGGCAAGCGATCAGCCAACACGCGCAAGACCGGAAAGATCTCCGGAAGTCTCTGGACTTCGTCGAGCACGACCAAACCCTTCAGCGGCTCCAAGGCGAGCATCGCATCCGCCAGTCGGGTGCGGTCGATCGGTGACTCTAGGTCGAAGAAGTGGACTGGTCCTTCCCGTCGCCTCGCGAGAATCCGAGCCAGAGTCGTCTTGCCAACTTGTCGCGCCCCGATCATGGTGACAACCGGATTGCGGCTCAGCAGCGACTCAACCCTGTGCAAATGGCGAGCGCGCTCGATCATGAGTCGCATTTTACTACGAAAATTCGAAGTCTGGGTTCGAGATTTCTTAGTCCAAGCCGCAAATCTTATTGAGCTAGGCGATTTCGAGGCGACCGCGACACCGGCGGGCGCAGCACCAGGCTGCGTTGGCAGTGACGCCCTGCGAGCAATCACGGCCGCCTACCGATCCGTTCCGACACTTACGGGCCGCTCGCGTGCCGCTATCGCGGGTTCCTTCACCTCCTCGATCGCAATCCAATCCCGAGGACCAATCGCTTTGCGAGGATCGCCCCTCCTCCAGGCGCGCGTTTCCGCGAAGCGCCGAGCAGCGCGGACCACGCGACGTCAGGCCGGTCGGAGACTCCAGCGCCGTTCCTGTACGATTCAGTGCTGGGCAACCAGATGTGCTGCAGACACTCCTGCGGCTATCATGGCGTAGGTGCCCGCGCTGACAGGGCCGAGTGCCGACGACGAATGCTGGTGCGCTACCTCAAGACCATGAGCCCTCGGGCGAGTTTCGTATGGGCCGCAACGTTGGCACTGTCGACAAGCGGATTCGGCGCTGACCACAAGTTCCCGCAGTCTTCCCCGCCACGCAATGACATTCGTGTTGAGAACCGCGTCCCGATCCCGATGCGTGATGGGGTCGTCCTCTACGCCGACATATACCGACCCGTGGGCGAAGCCAAGCACCCGGTGATCGTCTCGCGAACTCCCTACTCAACCGAACGGGCGCCTTCCGCCTATGCGGCCGCGGTCTACTTTTCTCGGCGCGGGTATGCCTACGTGTTTCAAGATGTGCGCGGCAGGCACGAGTCCGAGGGTCGCTGGGAGCCGTTCCGAGACGACTTCAACGATGGCTACGACACCATCGAGTGGGCCGGGGTCCAGCCGTGGTCGAACGGCAAGGTGGGCATGGAGGGCGGATCCTATCTCGGCCACGTGCAGTGGCGGGCGGCCCAAGCGAGACCGCCGCACCTGGTGACGATCTTCCCGCGGGTTGCTTCCACGAGCATCTACCACGACTGGATCACGGTCAACGGCGGCTGGCGGCTGGCATTCAACTTCGGCTGGGGGCCAGTCCGTCAAGAATCCCGGATCATGCAGAATCCCGGCCCGCATACCATGGCAGGCGGCCCCGACGCGATTTCGTACAACGACGTCGTCTGGCACCTGCCGCTGAACGAGATGCAGGGACTGGTGGGTCGCAACGCCCAGTTCTACAAGGACTGGTTAGCCCACCCAGACTACGACGACTACTGGCGGAGCCTGAACGTCGAGGAACACTTCGACCAGATCGAGGTGCCAGTCCACACCATGGGCGGGTTCTTCGACATCTTCGCGCAAGGCACGTTGCGCGGGTACGCGGGCGTCAGCGCCGGGGGCGCTACCGCGGAGGCGCGCACCGGGAGCAACATGGTCATCGGACCTTGGGAGCACGGAGTCTCCCAAACGGTGGGCGGGATGGACTGGGGCGAGGCGGCCGTGGTCGACACCAATGCCCTGGCCCTGCGCTGGTTCGACTACTGGCTCAAGGGGGTGGACAACGGTCTGGCAGACGAACCGCCCGTCAAGGTCTTCGTGATGGGGCGCAACCAGTGGCGCTACGAGTCCGAATACCCGCTGAAGCGGACCAGGTACACGCCGCTCTACCTCGATAGCGATGGCAATGCCAACGGCTCCCACGGCGACGGCATCCTGTCTTGGAGCAAGCCCGCAGGAGAGTCATCGGCGGACAGCTATCGCTACGATCCGGCGAATCCCGTGCCCAGCTTGGGGGGCGCGAATTGCTGCGGCGTAGCCACGACGTCGGGGGCGCAAGACCAGCGTCCGATCGAACACCGTTCAGACGTGCTGGTCTACACCTCAGAGGTCCTAGCAAGCCCGGTAGAGGTGTTGGGTCCCTTGAAATTGGTTCTCTACGCTTCCTCCAGCGCCGTGGACACGGACTTCGTGGCCAAGCTGGTGGACGTGTACCCAGACGGTCGATCGATCAACGTGGCGGAGGGAATCCTGCGCACCCGCCACCGAGATGGTCTGACCAAGCAGGTCCTGATGAAACCCGGGGAGATTTACCCGCTCGAGCTGGACATGGTCGGGACGGCAAACCTCTTCCAACCAGGGCACCGCATCCGAGTCCACGTCACGAGCAGCCACTTCCCGCAATTCGCTCGGAATTTGAACAACGGCGAGCCTTACGGCACCAGCGCTGAAGCGGTTGTGGCAGAGCAGACGATCTACCACTCCAGCAGCCGGGCGTCACACATCTTGCTCCCAGTAATCGAAGACTAGGGCACTCGGGTTCCTGCTCTGCGCGCCCAGCCCCCGACACCGGATCGCCACTCTGGCGCATTGCTGCGACTGCTTGCCGAATGCACTAGCGCATCAGGGAGTATCAACGGATCCGTGCGCTCCGCCCGCTTGGACCGGAACAACGGAGCGACACGAACCAACTGCCGGGAGAGGTCGCTCCCCGAGCACCCGATTAAGAAAGGATCTTGTGCAAGACCTCGCCCTCCACGTCGGTGAGCCGATAGCTCCGACCATTGTAGGTATACGTGAGGCGCTCGTGGTCCAACCCGAGCAAGTGGAGAATCGTGGCGTGGAAATCGTGCGCGGAAACCGGATCGACCGCCGCCTTGAATCCGATCTCGTCGGACTCGCCGTAAGACGTTCCTCCCCTGATGCCGCCACCCGCCATCCAAGCCGTAAAGCAGTGCGGATTGTGATCGCGTCCGGGCTTAGCGGTGCCGATCTGGGCGACCGGAAGTCGGCCGAACTCCCCGCCCCAAATCACCAAGGTGTCGTCCAGCATGCCGCGCTGCTCGAGGTCAGTGATCAGGGCCGCGAACGGCTGATCGGTTTCGCCAGCAAACTGCGAGTGGTTTCCGAGGATGTCGATGTGGCCGTCCCAGGCGAGCTGGTTTTGCATCCCGCCGGAGTAAATCTGGACGAATCTCACGTCCCGCTCCAGAAGCCGCCGGGCCATGATGCATTGGCGGGCCATATGCCCGCAACGCTCGCTATGCAGGCCGTAGAGTTCCTGGATATGCGCGGGTTCGCTGTCCACGTCGAGGGCCTCCGGTGCCGCCGACTGCATCCGATAGGCGAGTTCGAAGCTCTCGATTCGGGCTGCAAGTTCCTGGTCGAGCGGATTGCTTTCCAAGTCCCGGGAGTTGAGGCTTGCGATCAAGTCCAACTGCGACCGCTGGTGGACGTCCGCCATCTCGGACGGGGGCGTCAGGTTCTGGATTGGAGCGCCCTTCGGGCGCAGCCACGTGCCTTGATATGCCCCAGGCAGGAAGCCCGCGCTCCAGTTGGAGGCGCTGCCCTTCGGCAGGCCGCGGTCCTTGGGATCCGACATCACCACGAACCCCGGCAGATCGCGGCTTTCGCTTCCCAGTCCATAGGTCACCCAGGACCCCAGGCTCGGAAAGCCCATCCGAGTCTGGCCACTGTTGATCATGAAGAGAGCCGGGGAATGGTTGTTCGAGCCCGGCAGGCCCGAATGGATGAATGCCATCCGGTCGACATGCTTCCCCAGGTGGGGGAAGATCTCGGACACAAGCTTGCCGCTCTGCCCCCGCGGCGTGAACTCGAACGGGGACTTTAGCAGCGCACCGACTTCCTTCGTGAAGAAGCCGGTGGACTTGTCGAAGCCCTCGAGTTCCTGGCCGTGGCGCTTTGTGAGTTCTGGCTTGTAGTCCCAGGTGTCCATATGGCTCGGTCCGCCGTTGATGAAGAGCCAGACGACGCGCTTGGCCTTGGGGGCGAAGTGTGTCGGCCGTGGCGCCATCGGGTTGAGCGCTCGGTCCGGAACCGAAGCGGCCTGTAGCAGCCCTTCGTCAGCGAGGATGCCGACGAGCCCGAGCATCCCTAGGCCCATCCCGCAACGTTCCAGCAGTTCGCGACGCGACAGCGCCGGCAGTTGGGTGGTATGTGCGTTTCTCATGCTTCTCACCGGATATAGAGGAATTCGTTCAGGCTCATCAAGGACTGGCAGTAGTCAACCAAAGCGAGCCGGTCCGGCTCGGGCCTGCCGCCCTTTCGGTACAGGTCCAGCTGACGCTCCAGGAACGCCACCCCTTGGGCAGCTTCCGCAGGCCCGGGCGGACGCGCGAAGGCGGTCCGGTAAGCCTGCTCGACCGCTGCTTGCAGCTCTAAGCCAGCCAAACGGGATGAGAAATCCCTCGCATAGCGGCGCGTGAACGGGCTGTTGAGGAACAGCAGCGCTTGAGGAGCGATCGTGGTGGACGGTCGCCGGCCAATGCCGACGAGGTGCTCGGGCCAGTCGAACAGCATCATCGACGGGATCAGCTCGCTACGCTTCACGAAGAAGTAGACGCTGCGCCTAGACATGCTCTCGTTCTGCACCCCGGGACCGTGCATTGTTGGGTCGAGGGCCCCAGACACCGCCAGCATCGAGTCGCGAATCGCCTCGGCTTCGAGCCTTCTCGGCGTCCAGCGCCAGCGAAGTCGGTTCGACGAGTCGACGGCAGCCTTCGAGCTGTCGACGGACGCGTCGACCCTGTAGACGCTGCTGGCCATGATCAAGCGGTGCAGCCGCTTGAGTTTCCAGCCGTTCTGAACGAGGTCCCAAGCAAGCCAGTCAAGCAGTTCCGGGTGGGTTGGACGCGCACCCATTGCGCCGAAATTGCTTGGAGTGGCCACGATTCCTGTGCCGAAATGGTGGTGCCAGACTCGATTGACGATGACACGCGCCAGCAGCGCACCCGCGCCGGATTCGGAATCTGTAAGCCACTTGGCCAGCGAAGCTCGATGAAATCCGCTGCGCTCCCATCCTGGAGGTGGCTTCTCGAGCCATTGCCCCGGTTCCGCCTCCCGGCGGGTCAGAACCGGCAAGGCCTGCGGCTCGGCTGGCTCCAGCTTCAGATTCGCATCGCCACGCCGAAGAACGTACGTTTGCTCGTAGAAATGCGGATAGCCTCTCCCGTTGGCATTGTGGCGGACCTTCGCGAACCCCTCGGCTGTTGCCTGGATTTTCGTGAGCGAAGGCATCGGTGTGCGAGATTCGTGGTCAACGATCTTCGCGCTCGCCTCCATCCACTCTCGGTCCTTGCGGGCGAAATCCCCGAGCAGCAGGGCCTTCTGACCGTCCGTGAGGGACTCGGATCCCATCTCCCGGAGTACCGCCAAGGCCTCGGCGAGGCCTTGCGAGACACCCTCTCCAACCGCGAAACCGGGTTCGGTGGAGTCCGTCACAGACAGGCGAAGGCGCCCGAGGCTGAAATGCGAGTTGTAGCCGAAGTGAAGCTTGATCACCAGCCGCAATCCGCCGTCGAGACTCGCGGGTTCCTCGAAGTCGAAGATGGCCGCGTGGTCCGAGCCGATCCCGGCGCGCGGGAGTGCCCATCCGCTCCTGGAGCTGTCGTCGTCGATGGTCAAGGAGACGGACGCGTAGCCCGCCTCCAGTTGGTCCGTCGCTCGCGCATTTCGCAACTTGAGCTTCACGGGCTCGGCGTCGGGTTCCGACATCGGCCGGGCTTCCACGGAAATAAGGCCGAGGAGGAACTCCCCGTCATGCGAGCGACCAGGGCCGTTGAACGGCAATGACGGATGCGTCAAGGCCTCGATCCGGAGGGCTCGCAAATCCTTTGCGGAGATGTCGGCGATGAGGGTGTAGGCATCGAAGTCGATGTTGTCTCCACTGAACAGGATCGAGCCGTCGTCGAGCTCGTCCGCCCTGGCTTGGCTTGCGGTCTTGATGTCGACGATGTCCAGAACCTGCCAGTCGCCAGCGCTGGCATCCGGGGCCCCTTCCCCGAGCCAGTGCTCGAATGCCTCGCGGCCCAGCTCGCGCTCGATTTTCTCTCGGTTCTTCCGAAGCTCCTTAAGCTGGCTCTCCCACTTCGCCCTTTCGGCTCTGAATTTCCCGGGATCCGGATCGTACTCGATGATCGTCCGCGTTGTGCGACCGAAGATCGCTGCCATCCGGTAATAGTCACGAGCTGATATCGGATCATGTTTGTGATCGTGGCAGCGGGCGCAGCCTACGGTCAGCCCGAGCATCGCTGTACCGAGGGTGCCAATCATGTCGTCGAGTTCGTCGTAGCGCGAAATCTCGAATTCGGCATCCGAGATTTGCGTCGGGAAGGGCCCATTCCCCATGAAGCCGGTCGCCATCAAAGCAAGGGCATTCTCGGGCTCCAGTTCGTCCCCGGCGACCTGCAGCCTGACGAAACGGTCGTAGGGCATGTCGCGGTTGAAGGCCTTGATCAGAAAGTCCCTGTAGTGGTAGGCGAACGGCCGATCGTAGTCCTCCTCGAATCCGTAGCTGTCGGCGAATCGCGCAATGTCCATCCAGTGACGCGCCCACCTCTCCCCGTAGTGCGGTGACTCGAGCAGTTCGTCCAAGAGTCGTTCATACGCGTCGGACGCCGAGTCGTTCGCGAATTCCTCCACACGCTCGGGGCTCGGCGGCAGACCTAGCAAGTCGAGCGATGCACGCCGGATCAGGGTGCGCCGTCCGGCCGGGGAATTCGGCTCGATTCCGGCAGCCTCGAGTCGCGCCAGAATAAAACGGTCGATCGGCGTCCCTGCCCACGTCTTGTCGGCAACGGCCGGGGGCGCGGCAGCCATCAAGGGGCGGAACGACCAGAACTGGGCATCGTCGCCCGTCTCCGAAACCGGGTCGCCGGTGCCGAAAAGGGGTTGGTCGTACGGCGCACCCAGATCGACCCACCGGGCGACGGCGTCGATCTTCTCGTCGGACAGCTTGTCCTGACCGAAGGGCATGAAGGGCTGGCGCTCGTGGCGAAGCACGGCAACAAGCGCGCTCGATTCGGCCGAATCGCCGATCTTGCCGCTTGCCATCAAGGAACCTTGGGATGTCAGATCGAGTCCGCCCATCACCTGCCCATGCCCATGGCACTGAATGCAATCGCTAACGAACAGGGGCCGGACATCGGTCCGGAAGACGTCCAAGCCTTGGGCCATGCGCTCGGCGTGGTCGTCGCTATCTTGCTGTGCCATCGCGGCAGTTCCGACCATGCAGAGAACCAGAGGGATGTTCCGGGCGACACGCCGAAGTTTCCGCAATTCGGGACGGCTCGGCCGAGGAGCGATGCGATGGCTACCGAAGCCTAGACGAGGGTCCTCGGAATAGGCTGTGGAATGCTCGATTGCACGGCGTTCCTCGGCACGTTCGACAACGCCAAATCGCAGCATTGCGTCCCCAGTATAGTGTTGGTTCGCTCCATGCGAAACCCTTGCAATAGCGTTTGAAATGGGGCCAGCAATGAAATCTGTGATTAGCAGCAACGGTCGACTCTGGGTCAAGCACACGCAGATGTGAGTCGCTGTTCAATGGCCTCTGAAGACGAAAACCATAATTTGCCTAGCACAACAAATGGCTGAGCATTTATGCGTCAGAGCGCACCGGCGGCGGCGTGAACCAGATTGCCGCCGAGATACGTCCGCTCGACCTGAATCTGCTTCACATCTTCGACGGGGCACTCGAGTATGTCGCGGTCCAGCACAATCAGGTCCGCCAGCTTGCCGACTTCCAAGGATCCCTTCTCGTGCTCTGTGAAGGTGATGTAAGCGTTGTTCGTCGTGTATAGCCGAATCGCGTCTTGACGGGTGATCGCCTGTTCCGGCTGCAGGACGGCGTCGGTCCAACGCGGCTGCCTCGTAAGCGCGATCCACATACCAAAAAACGGGTTGTACGGGTTGATCGACCGCATGTCGCCAATCTTCTGCATGTGATCCGATCCACCGCCCACAATCACCCCCGCGTCGCGAAGGCTCTTGTAGGGCTGGAAGTAGCGCAGCCGGGCCTCTCCAAACTGCTTGAGCAAAGTGGCGCCATCGCGTTCAAGCCAAGCAGGTTGCAAGTCGGCGACTATGCCAATTTCGGCCATCCTGCGGACGGCCTCCGGGCTCATGAAGTTTGCGTGCGTGATACAGGGCCGCATGTCTCGCACTCGGAACTCATCGTCGATTTCGGCGTAGGCGTCAATCAATGCATGCACGGCCCCGTCGCCCACGCAATGCGCAGTGGGCTGCAGGCCGTGCCGAAGCGCCAGCCGCAAGATCGCATAGGTCTTGCCGGGAGGAACGAAGCGCAGGCCGCGATAGTTCGGATCCGTGATCGAGTACACTTCGCTGACGCCCCATGGCTCGCGCATGTAGGCACTCCCGGTCAACATGCCCCCGTCCAAGAAAAACTTGATGCCGCGCAGCCAGAGCATCGGGCCGTAGCGGTGTCTAGGGTGACGCGCCAGCTTGGCTATCGAAGCCTCGATGTCTTCGAGGGAATCTTGAGCATTGATGGCCGAACTGACGAACAATCTAGTGGTTAGCTCTCCTTGTTCCAGCAGTTCTTCGTAGAGTTCGACGGCGTCAGGGCTGGCGTTGCGATCCGCGATGCTGGTCAGGCCGACCCGGTTGTATGCCGCCATCAACGCCCTGAGCCGACGGCGCTGGTCTTGGCGAGTGGGCGCCCGCTGGCTCTCTTCAAACTTGATCAGATGAGCCCCACTGCGAATGATGCCTGTGGGTTCGCCGTCGGCGTCGCGTTCGACAAGACCAAGCTCGCCTTGCGGTATCCGGAAGTCCTTGTCAATACCGCTAAGCTCTAGCGCCAGCGAGTTCAATGAGGCATCCGGTCCGGTACGAAAGTACGCCGCGTGCTTCGGCGCAGCTTCATCAAGCTCGGTCCGTGTGGGGTAGCGCTGTTCGCGCAGGCGGGTGATAAACACCTGTTGGAGCCGAATCCAGTTCCCCTCTGGTACGACCTCCGCACGCTGCCGGAAGTAATCCAGCACGTCTGCGACAGTCTGCATGTCAGGCACGGTGTGATCGAATTCGTACAGCGCCGCGCCCAGCGGGTGGGTGTGTGAGTCGATCAGGCCCGGCAAAACCGTCTTGCCCTCCAGATCGACCAGCTGGGTCGTTGGCGTAGCCAGCGCCCGCACTTCGGAATCCGTGCCGACCGCTGTAATGCGGTCACTTTGGACTGCCAGCGCCTCTGCGATGGAAAACTCCTCGTTAACCGTCACGACCTTGCCGTTGTGGAGGATCAAGTCTGGCTGCGCGATCGCCCGATCGGATCCCGGCCCTGCCAGAAACAGACAGAGCAATGCCGCTGAGAATCGCGTGGCGCCTGTCTTGCTTCGAAAGTTCGTCATGATGCTGCGGCGCCTGCCGCATCGACCGTATAGTCGCATACGCTACGAAACCTCGAACGAGCCCGGCACGAATGCTACCGGCACGCTACTCCCAAACATGGCATGCTTGACATGCTTGCAACATCGTTCGGCTGCAAGACAAGTTGATCGGAGGAAGCCAGATCCGATGGCTGTGGAAGTTACAACTGTCCACCGGCAGCATTGGCGGAGGCCTGGCCTGCCCAAGTCTTCCGCGACTTGGCCACTGCGGGAGCCAGTGACGAAGCTCCTAGCCATGCTGGTCGTTTCAGCGCTCTCTTCAACAGGCGCTCTCGCGGATTCAGGAACTTCCAAGACTGAGGTCGACGTTCCAGCCATTCACGTCAACCATCCCCGCACGGCGCCGCCCTGGGCGCTTACGCAGCGCCACTTGATCGAGACCATGGATCGCGCGGGCGTAGCGTTCTACGACACCTACGTCAAGCCTGACGGAGCCCTGCGTTGGAAGGAACGCTACGAAGGCGGAATGAACTCTTCCGACGACGCCTACGAGGGATTTCGAGGATTCTCGCTGCATCACGTGCTCGGCGGCGCAAAGCGACTTGACACGCTGCATCGCCACGTCTGGGAGGGCATCACCCACCAGTTTTCGCGCTACGGCCAGATCTACCGCGAGTTCGACAGCAACTGGGACTGGATGCATCACGGCGAAGGCTATGTGTCGTTCTACCCGCTGGGCATGGCAGATCCGTACGACGAGCGCTTCCGCGAGCGCTCGTTGCGGTTTGCCGGCATGTACATAGGTGAAGACTCCGAAGCCCCCAACTACAACCCCGACCTGAACCTGATGCGAGCTTCGATGACCGGAAGCCGCGGCCCCAAGATGCAGTGGACCAAGCGCGACTGGATTCCAACGAATGCGAACCTGGTCTACTACCACCTGCCCTTCGACGACATACCTGGCGTGCCATCTGCCACCGGCTGGATCAATGACCAGCCGACGGACGATCAGTTCGGGCGGATCGTGAAGACCATGAGTGATCGCATGGCGCGCGGCGATGTGCCGATCAACCTCACTGCTGCGCCGCTGATCGCCAACGCGTTTCTCTACACGCCTGAGGACAAGTACCGGCGTTGGGTCGTGGACTACTTGACAAAGTGGGTGCAACTGACCGAACAGAACGACGGCATCACGCCCGACAACGTTGGCATCAGCGGCAAGATCGGAGAACATACCGACGGCCACTGGTGGGGAGGCTATTACGGCTGGAAGTGGCCACGGGGCGGCACTGATATCGTGCTGGCTTCGCTAACTGCGGCCAAGGTGGCAGTCCTGCTCACGGGCGAGAGCGGCTGGCTGGAACTGCCGCGAAGCCAGATGGGCGTGCTGCGTGAGCGCAGCGAGGTCCGGGAAGGCGTGTCCATGGTGCCGATCCGCTATGACGACAAGAATCAGTGGCACCACTTCGTGCCTGAGCCAGCGCACCCATACGTGCATCTCTGGCACACGTCCCAGAGCCAGGAGGATTGGGCGAACATCGAGCGCTTGGCCGCTCTCGCCCTTGAGGGCGGACGGCTCAGTGATCCGGACTTGGGCTGGGCGTACTTTGTGCAGGGCCAAAATCCGAACTTCCCGGTCCAGGCCCTCCAAGCAGACATTCAGTTCGTGCAGCGGAAGCTAAAGCGCGTGCTCAACGAGCGCGGCGACCCGGAGACTTGGTTCGACGCACACTGGCTCAGCTTGGAGCCGATGCCGACAGACAACCTCGTGCGCCTAACAATCGGCGGCCTGCCGGTACACAAGCGTGGTGAGATGCTGCACTCCTACTTGCGCTACTTCGATCTCGACGCTCGCAAACCGGGCCTGCCCCAAGGGGTGGCGGCGTTGGTGACATCGATCTCGCCTGGAACAGTGGAGGTCGAGATCGTCAACACCAACCTCTTCGAGAGCCGCTCGATGATCGTGCAGGGCGGCGCCTATGGCGAGCACGTTGTCACGAACGTGACCTATCCGGCCGCAGCAGCCTTCCGCGGTCCCGGCTCGCCGCTGCCTGACAGCGCCCAGCCTTCCGAGCAAACGGTCAGCGTTGGCGGCAGATACTTCCGCGTAGACCTAGAACCGGGAGCGGGCACCTCCCTCAAGATCGGTCTCCGCCGCTTTTCGTCGGAGCCAAGCTATGCCTTTCCGTGGCGAGTGGACAGATAGATGCGTACTTTGTGTTTCGTTCTCGTCACGGTCGCGGCACCAGTTGTTGGATTCGGCCAGATGGGTTCTCCAGGAGGCGGCGAGACACAGGCTGTCGCCTTGCACCCCACGGACAACCAGATCATCTACGTAGGCGCTGCAAGGGGACTGTGCAAGACCACGCAGGGGGGCGCAGACGGTTGGCCATCCACCGGACTCGAGGCGCTCTCGCCACGCGTCATCGCACTTAATTCGGCGAACCCCGATGTCCTGTATGTGGGGACCTACCAATCAGGCATCTACAAGACCACCGACGCGGCTGCGTCGTGGCGTCCAGCCAGCACCGGCCTTACGAACCTCAAAGTGCGCGGCATAGTCGTCGACTGGGACAAGAGCGAGCGGATCTACGCCGCAACCGATGGCGGGGGCGTCTTCAAGAGCGTGGACGCAGGAGCAACCTGGCATCAAGCGAACGGTGGATTGCTCGACAAGACCCTGCGCTGCTTGGTGCAAGACCCAGATGACTCTGACACTCTCTACGCCTGTACGTGGCATGGCGTGTACAAGACTACGGATGGCGGAGCCTCATGGAGCGCGAATCCAAGCGGCCTGTTCGATATCGACGTGGCGGCCATCGCAATCGATCCGACAGACCCCGCCGTGATCTATGCAGGGACTAATCCGGGGGGTGTCCACCGGTCGGCCGACGGAGGTCGGAGCTGGTCTGCCGGGCGAGAACCGTTGACACAGCGCATCATGACGCTCGCGGTCGATCCGGCCAATCCCAGACACGTCTACGCGGGCACCACTAAGGGCGTCTTCCGCAGTGTGGATGCCGGCCAGAGTTTCGAGCCGGCCGGCCTACAGTGGTCGAATCGAACGTGGACCTTGGTATTCGACGCCAAGACTGCTCCGCCAACCCTGTACTACGGAGGGGAAGGTGGAGTGCTAAAGACCGCCAATGGCGGCCGCTGGTGGGACGTGACCGGCCCCCAGAGACGCTAGGCAGGGCTTCGCCGCTCTCGTACTTGATCCCCTTCCATCAAGATGGCGGCGCCCTCCGCAAGAACTGACCGAAGACGCATCCCGAGTCACTCAATCGGCCTCGATCGTTCGACCGGAACCGCCTTGAGATAGTCAAAAACTGCATACGCAATGCGCCGACGCTCACCTTCGGACAGGCGATCAGGGAGCGCCGGCATGGTCGCGCCGGTCCGCTCCGACGCCGGCGTCAGGACCAAGCGAAGGAAGGCCGCCTCCTCGTAGTGCTTGACGATCTCAGCGAGGTTGCCTTCGAACTTCGCGCCGCCGAGGCCGTTAACTTCGTGACAGCTCAGGCAATGTGTCTTCACTAGTTCAGCCCCCTCGTGAAGACCGGCGTCTAGACCCGTCGGCACCAACGCTTCGTCAGACAGTGTGACGAGGCGCATCTCTCTCACCTGATAGGGCCAGTTGCGTGCACCCTCCCGCACTAGGGCCGGGCTGGAGATGTTGTCCCAGACAAGATAGTAGGGGCCGAGGGGAATGTCCGTCTGATTCTGCTCGACGTTGTTGACCGTGAACGGCGCCCCATCCTCGCGGGCAAAGACAAGATATGCGCTCTCCTCCGCAAAGCGGCTGACGTCGATGAGAGACACGTAACCGTCCAGAGCGCGGAACTCGATCGCCCTGCCCTGCCCTCGCCAGTCCTCGCCGAACAGACGCGCCATCACATCGGCGGCTTGATAGCCGACGTATTCGATCGCGACGTGACGGTCGCCTACGCTCAAGTGTGGCTCGTAGACCCGCACCGTCTGCGCTGTAGACCCCAATAGTCGTTGCAACTCTGCCACCGGAGGCAACTCTGCTGCTTGCGCCGTTCCCAAAAATGGCGCAACGAGAACCGCAAGCGAAGTGAGGCCGGAAAACGAAACCCTCATATCCCTGCCCCCTCGATAAGACCCCTTTCGAGCAGTCCAATTCCCCTGAATCAGCGGCCCGAGACCCTAGCGGTGACGGTCCGTAGACGGTTCTGGCCTCGGCCCGTGCCGGCGATTGCATCCAGCGAGGACAGGTGCAGTATTCACGGCCGCCGCCATCTAGGATACAGGCGACCACAAAGGAGGATCGCTAAGCGACGCTTGTTTGTGTTCTTGTCCAGCTTTAGGCCAACCAGCCGGCATCCGCCCGTTCTTCAACACGTAGCAGGATGTGTTTATCACTTGTAACGGCAGGATCTTCAACGGCGAGCGGAAAACCTGATTATTGTATACTATACTATATATATGGCAATCGGAACGCGAAGAAGATCGACTCAGGCTCTCTTGATCAGCACAACAGAGCTACCAGTGGCACCGAGACTGCCGTTCTATGACCAACTCAAGGACCTGCTGGACAGCGTCGATTTCGACCGCCATGTGGAAGTCGCGTGCCGCCCGTATTACAAGTCAGCGCTGGGACGGCCGTCGATTCCGCCCAGCGTATACTTCCGTCTCTTGCTTCTCAGCTACTTGATTGGCGTCGACTCTGAGCGGTCCCTAGCTCTATATGCTCGCGACAGCCTCAACGTCAGACGGTTTCTTGGGTACGCTCTCCACGAGCGCGTCCCAGCCGCCTCTACGCTCTCGCGCACCCGGCGCAGGATTCCACTCGACACCCAACAGGAGGTACTACGGTGGGCACTGCGACACCTCCGCGAACAGGGATTGGAGCGACGCCTAGCACGTCGTTCGGATTGGGCGACTTCGCCGACTGCCCGCGCACATCGCCCGCAATCCGTACCGGCCTATCGGAAGTTCGTCGCGAGCTTGGCAGAACACGCCCATCGTGACGCAGTGGCTGGAGGACTCGAATGACCGGTCATCCTGGTTTCGTCGGCCAACCAACCCGTCTCGAAACCCTCACTTCCGCTACCGAGTCTGCATGTGAACGAGGCCGGTGCCGTGGCTCCCGACGAACTCCCACAGTGGAACGACGATTGGCCCGTAGGTCGTTGGCGCGACTGCCGAGACGAATCGCTTGTCAGCTGTAACCACCTTGGTTCCGATCCGTAACGCAAGCGCCAAATACGTGCAATCGTACGCGGGATGGCCGAGCTCGACCGCAAGTCGCACCGCTTCTACGCATGTTCGTTCGTCGTCCCTCCATTGCAAGGGCATGTCAAGCAAGGCGGAAGCCAAACGGGCAGCTTCGTAGTCGTCTAGTGAGCCGTCGACGGCCTTGCGCCAAAGCATGTTGCCAATCTCTGACGCCAGCAAGCGGGGCGCGTGGAGGTCGAAAGACCCCTCCAAGAGCATCGCAGCTATCTCTGAATCAGGCTCCGCGATCAGCCACTTGGCCGCTACGCTCGCATCCACCACAACCACCATCGTCAGCCTCGGTGGTCGCGATCCCGGTCCTCGCGAATCAGATCCTCGCTAGGCCTCTGCGAGCGATTCGGGATTTCCTTCCGTAGTCGTTCGGAAAGATCCACGAATGCCCTTCTCTTCGCCTCCATGTCGTTATCGACAGCGGCACCGAGAATCTGCCGGACTTCCCCCTCGAGAGACCTGCCGTTGATCTCGGCACGAGCCTTCAGTCTCCGCATCACGGAATCGTCGAGTCGACGTACCGTTATCGTAGCCACGAGCTCACCCCCCTCTTGCTGCTAACACAATAGCAGCAAAGTGGAAGCATACTGCATGCGCATTGAGCGATCAACCAGTCCTTTCGGAGATGGCTTTCCGCAGCGTGGCTAGCGGAGGTCGGCTCTGCTCGGGCGCAGCTTGGCGAAGTCGGCACCCGAAATCACGTAGTACCAGTCCGCGAAACGCGCGCGCAGTTCATCGGACAGTTCCCCACCCTGCTCCGCGTCTCCCTCGTAGCTCTCCGCTCGACCGTCGCTGAAGTCCACGCTGACCATCAGATAGCGGCGCTCGCCCTCGCCCTCACTGTCTGAATCTTCTTGATCGCCGCTCGGTTCCGCTCCGCCCCTGGCCACTTCGCCGAAACGCAGCGTATAGCGCAGACCGTTCTTGGAATCGACCACGATCTCGCCTTCGTTGGACAGGATCTGACCGGTGTAGGGGTTCGGGAAGAAGCCCTTGCCTTGCAATGAGCGGAAGTTCTCCATCGTCGGCTGAATGCCCTCGCGCGCTTTCAGGTCCGCGCTCAGTCCCTGCGGCTTCGGCTGCACGTCGACAATGCGCAGATTGTCCAGCGCCGTGGTCAGGGCACTCATCGTGTCAGAGTTCGGCTCTCGCTCGCCCAATTGCCACTTGCTGTCCTTCTGGGTCAGCGTCGTCTGCTGGCGGTTTTCGATGCGTCCCAGCCTCTCGTTGATCGTGTAGCTGTTGATCTGGATGCGACGCAGATCGAACGGAGAGACCTTCAGGAGATCCGTCTCGATCCAGTCTTGGAACCTCGCCGAGACGTCCGCTTCCGTCTGGACCTCGTACGTGCGCTTCTGGCCCGGGACCCGCATGTAGCGATAACCGCGCTTGTCCTTGACTTCTTTGCCAACGATGAAGTCCGCCAGCACGTTCGAATCGCCGTCGAGGATCTTTACGCGCTTGCCCCTGCCGGCTAGCGAGGCCGCTTGGTCGTCCAAAGGATCGACCACCGAGTACTCGGCGTGATCCTGAGCCAAGTCCGATACGACGCGATCCTTGCGCAGTTCGATAAGCGCCGCGGCAGTCGTCGCCAGTCTCTCCTCGGCATCGGCTGGATAGCTGTAATGCGACGGGATCACCCACTTGTTTTCCGTGAACTCGACTTTCAAAGGCGTGGCCGTGGCGGTTGCCTCGTCGTAGTCGATTACCTCGATTGACTTCGGTGCCTGAGGGTCTGTGAATTCGGCGAAGAAGAGCTCGCCCACGTCGTCGAAGATGTCGGGCGTCGACTTGCTGGGATCGACAACCACGGCGGCCGTGGCCATCACGACCGCAGCCATGACGAAATACAGGGTCTTTGTCGTCTCGTTCATTGCTTGCTGGTCTCCACGAGGCGATGCTGGGCAACGCCGATCTGCTCGCGCTCGCGCCGCTTCACCGATACGAATAGGAACAGCAGGAACGCCGGCACCGGCGAGAGCATCACGGCCAAGAGCTTGTAGAAGTTCTGGATGCTCCGGACCGCAGCTTCCATGTCTCCCCTGGCCGCCTCGATCAACCGTTCCTTCTCGTCTTCGATATTGCTGCGCGCGACGGTGAGGCGGCGGTTCTCGATGCGCTCCTGGTTCGAGATCATGATGCGCTTTGTCTGCGCGTCCAAGTCGGTCCGATCCTGCAGCGCCTGCACTGCCGCGTCCAAGCGCTCCTGGGCGGCCTTGAGCTTCTCTTCCGCTTGCTGTTCGGCCACGCGGGTCTCCTCGAGTCGATCCTCTTCGTAGCTGCGCGTCTGGGCCTCCACTCGCTCCAGCGTGCGGTGCGCACGGCGCCGCTTGCGCAGCTCGATGAACGAGTCGTCACCGGCCAACCGGTCCACGGCATTGAGCAGGAAGGTGACGTTGTCGAAGTTCAGGTCCTCCACGCCTTGGCGGCGCAGTTCGAAGAACTGCTCGCCGAGCATGTCGGCGTCGGCAATGACGATCGCGTGCACCGGATTTTCATCGCCCTCGCCAGAGAGACGCGCGGCCACGATGTGGCTTTCTTCGTCGGGATCGTGCGGCAGGTTCGTGGCGAGCTGGGTGCCGAACATCGACTGCTGCACCAGGCGGAACCACGAAGTGGTGCCAGAATCTGCTCCCGTCCGCAGCAGGGGGGTGAAATCGGTGTTGGCATCGCCGTCTTCGGCAGGCTCGAGGATTCCGGCGTACAGCAGCACGATCTCCTGAAGTCCCGATGTGACCGAATCGTCTTGATTGAATGTGCCGTCGTAGTCGTTGCCCTCGCCTAGGAAGACCACTTCCTCGGGCAGCGACCGAAACGTCGGGTGCGGGTTGTACTTGTCCCACGCGATGCTGTCTGTCTGCCACTGCACTCCCAGCACGTCCATGAGCGGCTTCGTGTCGGTGGGCACCCGCTGGGGCTGGCCCTGCTGGAACGGACTCTGCGGGACTTGGTGCGGAGAGGACGAAATGTCAAACGCCGGCAACGGATCGACGACCACCAGAGCCGGATTGCCACCCTTGACCCACTCGGCAAGGCGATCCATTCCGTCGGACTGCAAGGTGTTCGGAAGCACCACGATCAGAACATCCAAATCGTCGGGGTAGTCCGATTCAGCGGGGACCTGCACCACGTCATACTGCTTTTCAAGCTCTGAGACGATCGACCAGCCCCGCGTCTGCTGACGAGTTTGGAAGTCGAATCCGCCGAACAGGTCGACGCCCGTGCGCAGCACGCCGACCTTTTTGCGCTCGGCGTCGGCGATCACGCGGATCGAACGCATCAGCTCGTACTCGACCGGCAATCCCGGGTCGAAGAACGGGATTACGAATTCCTCGGCCCCGGCACTGAAGACCAGTCCAAAGAAGATCTCGTCTGGACTGCCCTGCGTCTGGAACATCGGCGGCACCGGCCGGGCCCGGATGCTGAAGCGCTCGCGCGCCTCTCGCGCTTCCGGTGTGAACGGTTCGGTCGCGATGATGTTGGCGTGGATCTTGCCCCCCCCGCGGGAATCGAACTGGCGGAGCAGCGAGATCATGTTGCTGCGGGACTGCACGTAGCGGCGCGGAACCTCGGGGCTGAGATAGGCCTGGATGAAAACGGGACGATCCGCGTCGAGGCTCGCGATCAGCTCGCGGGTATCCGGGGAGAGCGAGTGCAGGCGCTCCGCCGTGGCATCCAGCCTGCCACCCAGTCGACCCACCAAGACTGTCAGTCCCGCGACCGCGACCAGCAGCGCGACTCCCCGCGCAGCGTAGTGCCAGCCCAGTTTCGGCGCGCCCTCGCCGGTGGCCCAGTGGCGCCTGCCCAGCGCGGCAATGTTCAGGTACACCAGAGCCGCCGCGAAGCCCGCGAAGTAGAGGATTCCGTACAGCGGGATCACTCCATCGGAGAAGTCGCGGAATTGTTCAATGAACGAAAGGCTCTCCAGCAACCGCCGCAAGCCCCCGCCCACGATGTTGCCTGCGTGCTCGATGAAGACCGGCACGGCGCACAGCAGCGCGCCGAGGATGTAGGCCACCGTTAGGTTCGAGCTCAGCTGCGAGGCCAGCATGCCCAGGCCCAGCAGGGCCGCACCCATCAGCCAGTAGCCGACATAGGTTGCGAACAGCAGGCCCAGGTCCGGGCTGCCCAGGAACAACAGCACGACCACGTGGCTGAGGGAAAACACCAAAGCGACCGAGTACACGACCAAATACGCCGCATACTTGCCAAGCACGATCTCCAGGTCCGTGGCCGGCAGGGTCAGCAGCAGCTCATCGGTGCCATGCAGCCGCTCTTCGGCCCACGCCGCCATCGTCAGCGCTGGGACGAGGAAGATCAGCAGGTAGGGGAAATAGACGTTCAGGGTCTCGAGGTTCGCCAGGTTGCTGGCGAAAAACGATTCCTGCCAGAATGCGGCGACAGCGCTGAGGAACACGAACAGCGACAGGAAGACATAACCTGTCGGACTACTGAAATACGACGTGAGCTCGCGGCGCAGGACCGCCTTCGAAACATGCCAAGACTGGTTCACTGCACACCCCCTTGAGCATCGCTTTCAGAGTCTGCCTCGTCCTCGACGGGCCGTGCATCTCCCTCGTTGGCAGTTCCGCCTTCCGCAGGCTGCACTGCCGGGCCTTTTGTCAGGCGATGGAACGCGGCCTCCAGGCCGGTGCCGTCGGCCATCTCGCCGGGAGTGCCATCGAAGACAATTCGGCCCTCGTGGATGATCACGACGTGGTCTGCCACGGCTTCGACCTCTTGCAGGATGTGAGTCGAAATCAGCACCGTCTTCGATTCGCTGAGCTCGCGGATCAAACTGCGCACCTCGCGGATCTGATTGGGATCGAGCCCGGCAGTGGGCTCGTCCATGATCAAGATATCCGGCTCGTGCAGCAGCGCTTGGGCCATGCCGACGCGCTGTCGGTAGCCCTTTGAGAGCTTGTGAATCGCTTTCTCGAGCACAGCCTGGAGGTTGCACTGCTCAACCACTGCGTCTACCCGTGACGCCAACCGCTCGGGGCCGAGGCCGCGGGCTTCGCCGAAGAAGCGCAACAGCTCCAGCGGCGTCATTTGCGGGTAGAGCGGGCCGTTTTCCGGCAAGTAGCCGATCTTGGAAGCCGCTTCAATGCGGTGTGTTGTGATGTCCAGGCCTGCGATCCGGGCGCTACCCTTGGTCGCTTGCAAGAATCCGGTCAGAATCTTGAGCGTCGTCGACTTGCCGGCACCGTTGGGCCCCAGGAACGCTGCGACTTGGCCGCGCGGCACCTCGAACGACACGTCTTGGATCGCAGCGAAGTTCCCGAAGAACTTGCTGAGTTGAACGGCTTGGATCGCAGGAGAGTCCTCTCTGGCGGTCATGGTCAGTTAATCGGTAGCTATCAGAAGCGCTGCTAGCGCGGAATCAGTGCCTGATCGGGCGCGCATCCGAGCGGCCCAGGCAACCGGGGAACTCCCTCAACATAACGAATCACGCAAAGGCAATTCAAGCCGTTCGGAGAGCCGTGCCTGTCGACTAGACGCACGGCTCGGTCGTTTCGTGACACCGATCCTTGCAACGCCGGCGAAGCCCGCCCCAGCAACGCGCGGCTCGCACAAGCGTGGCCCCAAGGCTCCTCAAATGTATACTTGAGTGACCGCTGAACGGCATCCTCGCGCGTTGCCCGGGACACCAGCCTCTGCTCGGAAGCTTCACTGCTCGGAGCGATAGCAGCGTTGCCGCAGCAATTCGCCGTGGAAGCTCGCACGGCTAGAGGTGAGAAGTGGCACTGTCTCGTAGGATCTTCCTCGGCAGCGGGGCCGGCGTGCTGGCCCAGGCGCAGACCATTGCTCCAAGCGACCGGATCAGTGTCGGCATGATCGCAGTGGGCTCGCGTTCGCACGAGCTGCTGGAAGCGATCAAGAAGGTGGACGGCATCGAGGTCGTCGGTGTCTGCGACGCCTACACCGGACGCGTGGAAAGGGCGATTGAGCGGACTGAGGGAAGAGCCAAGAAGTACCCCAGCTACAAAGACATATTGGCTGACCCATCTATCGACGCTGTAACCATTGGAACGCCGGATCACTGGCACCGGCAGATGGTGATCGAAGCCTTGGAGGCGGGCAAGGACGTTTATTGCGAGAAACCGCTCACCTTCACCATCGACGAGGGCTTGGAAATCGCGGCCGCGGCGGAACGAGCCGGCAAGGTCCTGCAGGTCGGCAGCCAGGGCATCAGCAGCGACAGCACCAAAACGCTGCGCGCTTGGATCCAGGAGGGGAAGCTCGGCCAGGTCACGATGATTCGCGCGGCGTACAACCGCAACAGCCCTGGCGGGGCTTGGATCTATCCAATCCCGTCCGACGCTTCGCCGGAAACGGTCGATTGGGAAGCGTTTCTGGGCCCCGCTCCGAAACGCGACTTCGACCTCGAGAGATTCTTCCGCTGGCGCTGCTACAAGGAGTATTCCGGAGGGATCGCGACGGACTTGTTCGTGCATCTCTGCACCACGATCCACTTCGTGACCGGGGCCGTGATGCCGGCCGACGTTGTCGCCATGGGTGACCTCTACCGCTGGACGAAGAGCCGCAACGTGCCCGACACCCTCAACGCCCTGCTGCGCTACAAGGAAGGCTTCACCGTCAACCTCAGCTCGACCTTCAACAGCCGCGCAGATGGCGGCTACCTGTTCCAAATCCTAGGCACGGAAGGTGCCGCCCAACTGGCCCGCCGCACCTTGACGCTATATCCTGACCCGGCCTACGACAACAATGGCTGGATCGTCGGCGCATGGCCGAAGCGGCTGCAAGAGGCGTACTACGCAACCCCGCAGGGGCGTGCTGAATTGCGTCGTCCGCGGGCGACCGAAGAGGTCTACCAAGACACGGGGCCGGATGCGACCGTGGCACACCTCGCGGACTTCTTCCACGCAGTCCGCAACCGGGGCGGCAACATCGAGGATGCTTGGGACGGGCATCACGCCGCCTCCTGCGCCCACCTCATCAACGCCTCGGCGGAGACCGGGGTCATGGAGCACTGGGATTTCGCGCGGCACCGTGCTTCGGCTTGATCCGCATATTTTCCTGAAAACTTCAAACAGTTTCTGGAAATCGCACAACACAGAGGAGTTATTACCATGAACCAAGCGGGCTATGGCTGGCTGATCTTCGCCTTGATGACCGTTTCGTGCTGGGGCCTGTACGGCGTCTTCCTGCACAGCGGCCAGCTTGGCATGGCGGATCCGGTGAACGGTCGCTACAAGGCGTACCTATTCGTCGGAATTGCCTATTTCTTGGTCGCCGTGCTGGCTCCGCTCGCGATCCTGATCGTTTCGGGGGCGGATTGGCACTATCCGGCGCGTGGGATGACGATGTCCCTGATCGCGGGCACGGTCGGCGCCGTCGGGGCGTTCGGGGTATTGCTTGCGTTCGGCGCCAAGGGAACCCCAGCCGTGGTGATGTCGATCATTTTCGCCGGTGCTCCCATCGTGAACGCCCTAGTTTCGATGGCGCTCCATCCGCCCGCTGGCGGAGTGGGCGGGATTCGGTGGCAGTTCTTCGCCGGGATCGCCTGCGCGGCCCTGGGAGGATGTTTGGTCTCGCTCTACAAGCCGAACCCCGCCCCTCCCAAACCGCCCGCCGCTCAGACTACCGTCGCCACGGCGTCCGCAGCCCCTCCGAGCGCTGAAGCCGGCCGATAGCCGGCATAGGCGCGGAAGCGGCGGCAGATTCGCTGCCCCGCCCTCGCAGCCCTGTCTTCGCCATGCCAGACCGCCAAGCGCAGCCGGCCAGAGTACGGCTTCTGAGAGCTCTCGCCGGGGGAGCGCTCATGGGATTGGCGAATTTGGTCCCCGGCGTATCCGGCGGAACGATGCTCTTGGCGACCGGCATCTACCCCCAGTGCATCGACGCGATCGCCAAGCTCGTCACGCTGCGTCCAGACCGCGGCGCCATCGCCTTAGTCGCGGCGGTCGCGGCAGCCGCCGCCGCAATGGTCCTGCTCGTCGCGGGAACGATGCGCGACCTCGTGCTCATGCACCGCTGGATGACCTATAGCGTGTTCCTCGGAGCCACGCTTGGCGGGGTGCCGGTTCTGTGGAAGCTGATCGGCCGACCCGGCGCCAGGACATGGATCGGTGTCGCCGTGGGTCTAGCGGGCATGTGCACCACGCTACTCATCCCGGCCAGCTCGGCGTCCGGCGCCGGGTCGTCTGCCGCAGCACTATTCTTGGCCGGCCTGGCCGCGTTCGCTGCGATGCTGCTGCCCGGCCTGTCGGGAAGCTATCTGCTGTTGCTCAGCGGGCAGTACGTGCCCGTGCTCGACGCCGTTGACGGACTCAAGCTCGCGCTCTCAACAGGCTCGGACCTGCACTGGCAAGCGCTTGCTGCTCCGTCCAAGGTGTTGGCACCCTTCGCGGCCGGCACGTTGGCAGCACTCGTCGGCATGAGCAGCCTGTTGCGCCTGTTGCTTGATCGTCAGCGAGCGTTCATGCTCGGGTTCTTACTCGGCCTGCTTGTCGGCGCGGTCTTGGGTCTCTGGCCCTTCCAGACCGACACCTCTGCGTTCGGCCTGCCGACGCTGATGCAGGGACTCGGCGCGGCAGCCTTGGCCGCGCTTGGCTGTGCACTGACGTACATGCTTGGGTGCCGGAGTGGCACAGAAGCGTGAACGCAGCCGCCCAGAACTTGACTGGATGTTCGTCGCTACCCTGATTCGTCCCAAGATTCCGCAAAGCTACCAGTACGAACAGGCTAGATCGCCGATCATGGATCGGCGCATGGAATGATGAGTCTCCGCGTTCCTCAATACCCTGCGGCAAGCGATCCCGCGACAGCCTCTAGCCGTGATTCAATTGACAGAGGAAGAAGTTGGATGAGAGAGATAGTTCACCGAATCCTCCACGGTGAACTTGCGGTAGTCGGTATAGCGGCTGCGAATCTCCATGCGAAACCCCTTTACCAACAAGACCCGGCCGGAACCTCGGAGATAGGATTCGTCCGGCAGCCAGATCTCGTCGTTGACCTTGCGCCGCGTGAACCGCAGGCGGGCACCCTTGTGCATGCGGGCGATCGCACCCCAGGCAACGGACACTGGCTCGATTAGCTCGATCTCGACCTTAGCCAGTCGATAGTCGTCCTCACAGATCCAGGCTTGTCCTCGCATTTTTCGTAGCGGGCGAACCGACTTGAGCTTTGGCCGGTAGCTGGGCCGAGGCTCGAACGAGACAACAATGGTGGCAATTCGCCCAATCGTGTCCCGGCCCTGAATCTGGAATTGATAGAGCCGAAAGAGCTCTTCAATCTGGCGTTGTTCTTCCTGTTCTTCCTCGCGGCGCTTCTGCTCGATGCGCTTGGGAGGGAGCTGCATGATTCTTTCTATCTTCTTGCGATGCTCTCGGTTTTGCTTCTCGATTCGGGACGGCTTGATGGGTTGCCCATCTCTCTTGATCAGGCGCTTATAAGAAAGTTTCGGATCGACCGATGGGAAGACCTCCCACTCCTTGGACCAACTCTTTTTCACTTCCCCTTGACGATCAATCAGCCGGGTCGTTTCGTGGTGGTTGAAAGTATATTGGCTCTGCAGCAGTCGATCGCCTGTCAGATTCTGTTTGACGTGGTCAAGGAATGCCCCCAGTTCCGGCAGTGGCCTCTCTTGAGACGAGAGTTGGGCCGGTTGGCCCCAGCCGACTGTTGACACGGCCAGACAGAAAATCAACCCGGTTCTCAGCGTCGGTGTCACTGTCGTGAGATCTCCACTGCGGTCGTCCCGGACGATCCTCGTACTTGCGTTGGCCGGCACGCGACCAGGGCTCGGTCAGCACGCTCCCTGCCGAATGCCTTGACTATGATGGTTTCAATGCCTGCGCTGCAATGCGGTCCGTGCGGGCCTTGCCTCGACCAATGAACGCACTACAGCTGGTTGCCCCGCAAAGGCTCGAGATGGGCGAATTGCCCGACCCGCCCGACCCGGGACCCATGGAGGTCCTAGTGCGCCTACGGGCCAGTGGTGTCTGCGGCAGTGACATGCATACCTTCAGCGAGGGCGGCATCGCCGGCACGGATGCAAACTACCCGTGCGTGCTGGGACACGAGCCGAGCGGCGAGGTAGCCGCAGTCGGGCCGGGCGTAACAGACCTCTCGCCCGGCGCGATGGTTGCGGTCGAACCGTTCATCGTGCGGGCGGAGTGCGAATTCACCCGCACTGGGCGCCAGAACCTAGCGCTGAGCCATCAGTTCTTGGGACGCGACCTACCCGGTGCCCTGCGCGAATACGCCGTGATGCCCAGGCGCAACCTGATGCCAATGCCCGACGGCATGACATTCGCGGACGCGGCTTTCGTCGAGCCCCTTGCGGTGTTGCTGCACTCCTTCGAGCTCGCCGAACTGCGTATGGGAGAAACGGTTGCAGTTCTGGGCACGGGACCGATCGGCCTCATCGCAGTCGCGCTGGCCAAAGTGGCAGGGGCTTCGGTGATCGTGGCTGCCGACAGGATCGAGCACCGCTTGCAGCGGGCGCTCAAGCTAGGCGCGGACGTGGCGGTAAATGTCGACCAAGACTCGGTTGTGGATGCGGTCATGGACCTGACCGGTTGCGGGGCTCACGTCGTCATCGACGGTGCTGGCAAGAGCGAGTCCATCAACAACGCCCTCGCCTGCCTGCGACCCGGCGGGCGCATGGTGCTGGTCGGCATTCCTGCCGAGCCCGCCATCCCGCTCAACCTCTGGACCGCCCTCGACCGCGAGGCCAGGATCCACGTCCAGAAGCGCTCCAACGGCAACGACCACGACGCGCTGGACCTGCTCAAGCGAGGCCTGATCCGTTCGGAGGACATCATCAGCCACCGTTTCCCTCTGGAACGGGGGCAAGAGGCGTTCGAGACGATGGCAGAGTACCGCGAGGGCGTGCTTAAGCCCTTGATCGAGTGGTAGCTTCCCGCTGTTCTGCCCTGGAGCGCTTCCTCGTCCGAATCAGTCCCAACAGCGGTTCGGCAATCGCATAAACTGGAGTCAATCATGTCTATCCCGATTTCTCGTCGACTCTTTGCGGCGTCTGTCGCGGCGGCGCCCGGCATCCTGAGCGCGCAGTCCGCCGGCAGCAAGGTGCGGACGGCCTGGGTGGGCCTCGGCAATCGCGGCGGCAAGCACATCCGCACCCTGATGAAGGTGTCCAAGGACGACGCGGTTGTCAAGGCGATCTGCGACACCTTCTCGCCTCGGCTCGCCAAGACCAAGGATGACGTCATAAGCGATCAGGGCACCGCGCCAGACACCTACAACGACTACTACAAGATGCTGGCCGACCCGGATATCGACGCGGTGTTCATCATGACCCCGGAGCACCTGCACCGCGACATGGCGATCGCCGCGCTCGAGGCCGGCAAGCATGTCTACTGCGAGAAACCTCTTTCGCACACCATCGAGGAAGGCTTCGAGATCCTCAAGGCGGTCGAAGCCAGCGACAGGCTCTTCCAAGTCGGCACCCAGCGGCGCAGTTCCAGGCTCTACGCAAAGGCCCGCGAGATCTACGAGAGTGGCGTGCTGGGCAAGACGGTCTACGCTCGCGCATTCTGGTACCGCAACAGTCCCCTGACCAGGCCCGCCTGGCGATATGACATCCCGGCCGACTCCGAACCGAGCAACACCGACTACGAGAAGTTCCTGGGCCCGGCGCGCGCTACGGCTTTCAACAAGCAGCGCTACTTCCAGTGGCGGCTCTACTGGGACTACTCAGGCGGCATCTCGACCGACCTGCTGGTGCACCAGACCGACGCGATCCACATGATCACCGGAAGGCACTACTGCGACTCGGTGATGTGCAACGGTGGAATCCACTATTGGACGCAGGACGACCGCGAGGTGCCCGACACTGTCACGGCCGGCTTCGAGTACGACGACCACTTCCACATCAGCTACACGGCTGCGTTCAGCAACTCCCACTACGGCTACGGCGAGCAACTCTGCGGCAGCGAGGGCACGCTCGAGGTCATGAACCTGCGCTATCTCAACGTCTACCCCGAGCAGGCTCGCGGCCTGCCAGAATCGGTCACCTCCCGCCCGGAGATGCACTTCGACGCCCGCAAGGACTTCAACGAGGGAAACGCCACCGACGACCACATCAAGAACTTCATTGACGCGATCGCGCACGGCGCCGAATTGAACTGCCCGGCGCAACTCGGCCACGAGGCCGCCGTGACGGGACATCTCGCCACCATGTCCCTGCGAAAGAACAAGAAGGTCTACTGGAACCAAGCCCAAGGCACCTATCACTTCGGGTAGGCCGAATCCGTCGGAGAGTAGCGGCCGGCATGCCGGCCGCCGGTGAGGCGGCCGCTTCCGACGATGGCAAGGCCCGGTGCAGCGTTGATGGCTAGACTATGGACATGATCCACCTGCCCGCGCTGCGCTGGGGAGAGCCCTACGAGAGCCTAGACACCGTCGAGACTGTGCATTTCGACACCGGAGAGCCGGTGGCGAAGGTCAGCCAAGTCTTGCCGGCCATGGTCAAGCGCGACCTCAGGCTCGCCCCGCGGGCGCAGTCTGCCCTGCGCTCCGAGTCCCCGGCCCGGATCATCGAACGCATCGAGCGCGCGGGCGAGCTGTTCGAAAGCGCCGAACTTCCGCTGGGATCCGGCAGCCAGACTCCCGCCGAATTCATCCACCAGCAATCGTCCACGACCGGCCTGCCCGAGGCCATGTGCCGCGCCAACATGGCCAAGCTGGTCGGCGTGTGCCGCGAGATGGGAGCGATCATGGACTCGCTCACGCGCGGCCTGGACTTCGAGATTCTCGCCCGAGGCTACGGCTTCGACGGCGCCGGGCGCATGTTGAGCTATCACGCCAACACCGACGTGCTGGGTGCGGTGCTGCCGAGCAATTCCCCGGGCGTGCACACGCTGTGGATTCCCGCGGTGCCCCTGCAAGTCGGGCTCTGCCTCAAGACGGGCTCCCAAGAGCCTTGGGCGCCCTATCGGATGGCGGTCGCCATGATCCAAGCGGGCATCCCCAAGGAAGCCGTCGCCGTTTACCACGGCCAGGCCGTGGGCCAGACCGTCGTGGAGTCCTGCGGGCGCACGATGGTCTTCGGCGGACAGCAGGTAATCGACCTGTACAAGTCCAACCCCGGAGTGCAGGTCCACGGCCCGGGATACAGCAAGATCGTCATCGGCGACGACGCGGTCGACGACTGGCGCAAGCATCTCGACATGATGGTCGACAGCGTGTTCCTCAATAGCGGGCGCAGCTGCATCAACGCCTCGTCGATCTGGGTGTCGCGCCACGGCGAAGAGATTGCGCAGGCCATTGCCGAGCGCTTGTGCGAAGTGCGCCCATTGGATCCGCAGGACCCTGAAGCGTCGCTGGCTGCGTTTACCGTCGCAGGGGTGGCCGAGGCGGTGTCCGGCATGATCGATGGCGAACTGGCCCAGGGCGGCGCCACAGACGTCACCGCCAAGCTGCGCGATTGCGACCGCGCTGTGACGCGCGAGCACTGCTCGTACCTGCTGCCGACAGTGGTGCACTGCGAGTCCGCCGACCATCCTCTGGCAAATCGCGAGTTCATGTTCCCATTCGTGAGCGTCGTGGAATGTCCTGAAGACGAAATGCTGGAGCGCATCGGTCCCACGCTGGTGTGCAGCGGGATTACCAACAACGAGTCCTTGCGGCGCAAACTGGTCACCTGCCCGACGATCGACCGGCTCAACATCGGGCCGATCCCGACTGTCCGGCTGAACTGGCTGCAACCGCACGAAGGCAACATCGTGGAATGGCTGTACCAGCCGCGCGCGTTCCAGTTGGCGTCCTAGGCGGCAACGGCGGGACGCGCGCTCGCGGGACTGACCTTGGACGGGCTGGGTAGGCGTGGCGGATTCGGCCCGGAAGAGTGCCTTGACGACAGGCTTGGTAAGGCTCTGGGAGTATGGCTCTGCTGCCAAGCTGTTGTTCTTCCTGCGCTGGCTGCCGCAGCGCCTTGCCTTGCCGTTAGCTCAACTGGCGGGGCTCGTCTGCGGCATCGCGGTCGCCAGATGGCGCGACGTCGCGGAAAGCAACCTCAGGCGCGCCCTACCTGAGCTGGACGCCGCCGCCCGTAGCCGTATTCGACGCGGCGTGTATCGCAATCTCGGCCGCGTAGCGCTGGCCCTGGCGAAACTGCCGGTCTGGTCCGAGCAAACGGTTCGAAAACATGTGGACTTTGCGGGACTCGAGCATTTCCGCGCCGCCGAAGCGAAGGGGAATGGTGTCCTGCTTCTGACCGGGCACCTAGGCAACTGGGAACTCGGCGCGCTGGCCCACGGTGCCGTGGTCGGGCCCATCAGCGTCATGGTCAGGCCGATCGCCAACCCCCTCGTAGACCGCCTCGTCGAAGCCCGGCGGTCTGCGCACGGCAACCGCGTCATTGCCAAGCGCAATTCGGCTCGCGAGGTGCTCAGGACCCTCGCCGAAGGTGGAACGGTTGGCATTCTGGCGGACCAGAACACCCTCCCCGAGGACGCCGTGTTCGTGGAGTTCTTCGGGATGCCGGCGGCCGCGCACAAGGGCTTCGCGCAGCTGGCACTGAGGTCAGGCGCCGCCGTCGTGCCCGCCTTCGCGCTCTGGAACCCTTCGTCCAGACGCCACGTCGTCGAGTACGGCCCCGAGATCGAGATCGTTCGCAGCGGCGCCGCGGAGCGCGACGTCGAGATCAACACGCAACGCTTCCAAGGCGTGCTCGAGGACCAGATCCGGGCCAATCCCGAGCAATGGCTCTGGATTCACCGCCGCTGGAAGACTCAACCAACAGCGAAATCGCCCTAACTGTCTGTCAGAGACCGAGCAATCGCTATAATACTCGCAGCGAATGCCTATCAGGTGTTGGATTCCCACCCGCAATTTCTCCTTGCGTGGGGCTATCGAGGCATGCGGGTACCTAGCGTTGCTTGCGGGCGCGCTGTGCCTGCCCCTGCCGGTGCGCGCCGCTGACGAAGCCGCGAGCGGCTCGGACCGCAGCGAATCGTACTACCACTTCGCTCTCGGCCACCTCTACCACCAGTTCGCGCAGCAGTTCGGGCGGCAAGAATACATCAATCGAGCGGCGAAGGAGTACCAGTCCGCTCTGGACGGGGATCCGGACTCGGCCGTAATCCGGATGGAAATGATCAACCTGTTCGCTGCCACGAACCGCCTGTCACGCGCGGTGGCCCTCGCGGACGAGATCATTGCTCGGGACCCCCAGAACGCGGCAGTGCGGCGGTTGCTCGGCGAGATCTACCGCTCCTACTACTCCAAGCAACGCCAAGACCCTAACCGCGACGAGCCGGATCTCGAGTTCCTGCGGAAGGCGATCGAACAGTTCCAGTTGTTGGTGGAGCTCGAGCCCGACAAGGCTGCCCACCACTTGGAGCTTGGCCAAATGCAGGCCCTGGCGGGCGAGCCGGAGCTTGGCCAGCAGTCGTTGCGACGGGCCATCGAACTGGAGCCCGGCAATTCTGACGCGCGGGTCAGCCTGGCATATATCCTGCTGGAGACCGGCAAGATCAACGATGCGATCACCGAACTCGAGCAAGTCGTCAGCGACGGTCCTCCGAACAGGCAACACATCAACGCATTGGCCGGGGCCTACGAGCAGGCCGGACGTGCCGAAGACGCGGCGCGGCTCTACGAGCGCCTGCTCCAGGAGGGTGGCAACACCCTGCAGGCACGACAGCGTCTGGCGGAGAACCTGTTTCGCTCGGGCGCATTCAGGAAGGCGCTTGAGCAATACCAAGTGCTGGCGGAGCTCGATTCTGGCGAGGCTGAGTACTTCCTGCGCATAGCCGCCCTCCAAGGCGAGCTGAAAGACTACGACAGCGCTTGGAAGGCGCTGGATAAGGCTCGGGAAATCGATCCTGACTCGCTACAGGTCCAGTTCGCCGCCATCAATCTGCTGGAAGCTCAGGGCCGCCAAGAGCAGGCCATTGCAGAGCTGACCAAGCTTTTGGATGCCACGCGCCGAGACGAATACCCCCGCGGCGAGCACAGGCGGCGCTTGATGCTGCTCGAGCGCCTCGGCGTTCTGCAGCGCGAGCAAGGCCAGCCCGAGTCGGCAGTCAAGACGTTTCGCGAGATCACGGCCCTTCAGCCAGACCTGAAGCCGCAAATTCTGGCCCAGATCGTCCAGACTTGGCTTCAGAGCCGGGACTTCGCCCGGGCCGAGCAGGAAGCGCGCCGGGCTACCGCCGAGTTCAAGGATGACCCCGCGCTGGCTAACCTGCTCGCTGCGACCCTGTCCGACCGTGGCAAGACCAGGGAGGCGATCAAGGTCGTCCAGCGCATGGGCGCGACCGGGCAGGCCGAGATCGACACTGCCTTGGCGATGGCCCGGGTCTACGAAAAGGGTCGCCAGTTCGACAAGGCCGAGGAACAGATCGATCGTGCCAGCACGCTGGTCGACTCCGAGGAGGCGCGGATCGCCGTCCTGTTTGCATACGGCTCGATGTACGAACGCGCCAAGCGCTATGAGCAAGCAGAGGCAAAGTTTCGGGAACTGCTCGATATCGCGCCCGACAACTCGACGGCCCTGAACTACCTCGGCTACATGTTCGCCGACCGCGGCATGCATCTGGACGAGGCGCACGACCTGATCCAGCGCGCCTTGGACCTAGAGCCCGACAACGGTGCCTACCTCGACAGCCTCGGCTGGGTATACTTCCGGCAAAACAAGCTGGACCTGGCAGCAAAATTCCTAGAGCGCTCGCTGGAGCAGTACAAGGACGACCCGGTGGTGCACACACACTTGGGCGACGTGTACTACAGGCAGGGCCGGATGGCCGACGCCAAGCGGCATTGGAATCGCGGCTTGGAAGAGTGGAACCGATCCGCTCCGGCCGACCGCGATGCGAGCGAGGTCGAGAGCCTGCGACGCAAGTTGGCCGAATTGGAAGTCTCGGTGGCAGCCGGCGGCGAGCGAAACGGCAAGGACAAGCCCGGAGTGAAGCGCTAGCGGCGGCCAGCCGCTGGCCCGAGCGTTCGCCGATTCCGGCGGGCAGACGCACAAGGAGCACCGAATGAGGATCTTCATCGACAGCGCGAACCTAGAGGAAATCCGCACGGCGGTCTCCTACGGCATCGTGGACGGCGTCACGACGAACCCCTCCCTGATCGCCAAGGAGGGCCACGACCACCACGACCAGATCCGGGCTATCTGCGGAATCCTCGATGGCGACATCAGCGCAGAGGTCGTAGCCACTGAAGCCGACGCGATGGTCGCCGAAGGGCGCGAGCTAGCAAAGATCCATGATTCTGTCGTGGTCAAGATCCCGCTGATTCGCGACGGCATCAAGGCTGTCAGCCGACTGACCGCCGAAGGGATCCGCACCAATGTGACGCTGTGCTTCTCGCCGATGCAGGCGCTGCTCGCAGCCAAGGCGGGGGCCTATCTGATCAGCCCCTTCATAGGGCGCTTGGACGACATCTCACACGATGGAATCGCCCTGATCCAGGAGATCGTCGAAATCTACGACAACTACGGCTACCCCACCCAAGTTCTGGCCGCCTCAGCGCGCGGCCCGCTGCATGTCAAGCAGGCAGCCTTGGCGGGCGCCCATGTCAGCACTCTGCCATACAAGGTCTTTGACCAGTTATTCAACCACCCGCTGACGGACATAGGCTTGGAAAAATTCCTAGCCGACTATCGCAAGACGCTCGTCACGGCCTAGCATTCCGCGGCAGGACAGGCCCTTGAGCGACGATCCCCGAGCCGAGCAGCAGCCGGCGCCCAGCAACGTTCGGCGCACGGTGATGCTGGGGCTGTTCCTGCTGTCGGTCGTCACTTACCTGGATCGAGTCTGCATCAATTCGGCCGCGCCCGAGATGCAGCGGGACCTAGGGCTGTCCAATGCCCAGTGGGGCATGGTGGTGGCCGCGTTCTTGGCCGCGTACGGCCTGTTCGAGGTGCCGGGTGGCTGGTTGGGGGACCGCTTTGGGCCGCGCCTAATCCTGACTCGCATAGTCGTCTGGTGGTCGGGCTTCACAGCCCTGACCGGCGTTGTGCGCAGCTACCCTCAACTGCTGGTGGTCCGGGCCATGTTCGGGGCGGGCGAGGCCGGCGCGTATCCCAACGCTTCGTGCGTGGTGTCGCGCTGGTTTCCGCCCCAACAGCGGGCGCGCGCTCAAGGCATCGTGTTCATGGCAAGCCGGCTCGGCGGTGCGCTCTCGCCTCTGCTGGTGCTGCCACTGATCGCCAACTGGGGCTGGCGCAGCGTATTTTTTGTCTTCAGCGTGCTCGGGGTCGTCTGGGCGGCCTGGTGGTGGAAGTTTTTCCGCGACTACCCCTCGCAAAAGCCCGGTGTCAATGCCGGGGAGATTGCCATCATCGGAGCGGCGCCGCTCCAGCGCGTGCATGTGCCGCTGGCAGGCATGCTGCGCAGCGGCAACTTCTGGGCGATCCTCGGCGTGTATCACTTCTTCTGTTACGCGTCCAACTGGTACCTGTTCTGGACGGCCAGCTACCTGTCGTCGGAGAAGGGCTGGCAGAGTTCAGAACTCGCGGCCTACACGGCGCTGCCGTTCCTGCTTGCCGGCTGCGCCGACTGGCTGAGCGGTTCGCTCAGCGATCGGCTGGTCGATCGGATCGGGCTAACTTGGGGCCGTCGGATTGTGGGCATGGTAGGGATCGGCATGGCGGGCGCCCTGATCTTGCTCTCACTCGTGATTGAAGACCGCATTGCCGCCAGCTTGGTGCTGGCCATGGGCTTTGCAGCCTCCGACGTCATGCTGCCAGTCGCATGGGCCGTTTGCGTCGATGTGGGCCGCGAGGCATCCGGCAGCGTCAGCGGCGCGATGAACACCGCCGGCCAGATCGGCGGCGTCGTGATGAGCGTCGGGTACGGCGCACTAGTGGACTCCTACGGCTGGAACCTACCTCTCGGGCTAATCGCCTGCTCGTGCTTCGTGTCAATGCTGCTCTGGCTCAAAGTCGATCCGTCCAAGCCGTTGGCGCGGACGCACGGCTGACCCCGGTCCGGTCATTTGGCTGGCCGGGCGCTATGCAACGATAGTCGGGATGTTCAAGACCGTCAAGGACGACGTCTGGGCCTACGACGCCGAGTGGGTGCCGGACGCCAACGCCGGCCGAGTGCTCTACGAGCTGCCACAGGACATGCCCGAGGCGGAAGTCATCGAGCACATGTGGCACCAGAATGGCGCGAGCGAGGAGAACCCCCGGCCATTCCTCAAGCTCGTGCTTTGCCGGGTGGTCTCGATCGCCTTTGTTCGCCGCAAGCGTGATCGCTACGGCGAAATCACCCTCGATCTCCGCTCCCGCCCCAAGACTCCAGCCAGCTTGGAAGACTGCGACGAAGCGGCTATCCTTGGCGGTTTCTTAGACAGCGTCGGCAAGTTCCGGCCGCAACTGGTCGGATTCAACTCGGCGGGGTCGGACCTGCGGATCTTCATTCAGCGTGGCATCGTTCGCGGGATCCAAGCGGATAAGTTCTGCCAACGGCCGGACAAGCCGTGGGAGGGCGTGGACTACTTCGCAAGGGACAGCGAGTGGAACGTCGACTTGATCAATGTCATCGGCGGCTGGGGCAAGGCTCAGCCAAGCCTCAACGAACTCGCCCGCCAGTCAGGCATCCCATGCAAGATCGGCGGTGCCGACGGCGGCAGCACCGCCACCCAGTGGCTGGCCAGCGATATCGACGGAATCGTAAAGTACAACGAGCAAGATGCGCTGAGCACGTTTCTACTCTGGTTGCGAACCGCATTTTTCGCCGGGCATTTGACCGCGCAACAATACCAAGACGAGCAGAAGCTGTTGCGCAAGATGGTCGAAGAACGCGCCTCTACGCCCGACAACGAACACCTAGCCGAGTATCTCGAAGAGTGGGACCGCCTCCGACGCCGCCCCACGAGCACGTAGGCTCCGCAGGTCAGCCTTCCAAGACCACTGGGACGATCAGCGGCTGGCTCTGACGCGAGGTCTTGCGGGCCAGGTAGCGCCGGAACTCGTCCCGGATCTTGTCCTCCATCAGCGCCACATCCAGCCGTTCTTCCGCGCTGCTGGACCGCACCGCGTCGCTGATGATCGCCTGTGCTCCGCCCAGCATCGCCTCGGACCCCTCCGAGACGACAAATCCGCGATCCAGGATCTCGATGTCCACGGCCTTGCCAGTGCGTTCGTCGATCGTGACCACCGGAACGATCACTCCGAACTCAGACAGACGCCGCCTGTCGCGCAGCGCGCCGTCATGAATGACCTCGCTGCGCGTGCCTGTGTCGATCAGCCGGTGGCCGACCGGCACCTTGTCAGGCAGCACGCGAGCCCCGAACTCGTCCAGTTGCAGCACGTTGCCATTCTCGAGGATGAACGAGTCCTGCAGATCGTCTCCCCGGACTTGCATCGCCAGCGAGCGGTGCTGCGCCAGCTGCCTGTATTCGCCGTGGATCGGCACGAAGTAGCGCGGCCGGACGAGATTGAGGATCAGCTTCAGCTCCTCGCGACAGGGGTGGCCGGAAACATGCAAGCCCGGGCACACATCGCCGTAGAGCACCTTCGCGCCGCGACGGTACAGGTGGTCGATCACCTTGAAGATCGCGCTCTCGTTCCCGGGAATCATCTTGGCGCTGAAGGCCACGATGTCGCCGTCTTCAATGTCGACCAGATTGTGCTGGCCGACGGCGGCACGAGTCAGCGAAGAACGCGGCTCGCCCTGCGAGCCGGCAATGATGGTGGCGCGGTCGTGCCGCGGGTGGGACTCAAGGTCAGACGGTTCGAGCAACGTTCCCGGCGGGATCCGCAGGATGCCGAGATCCATGGCGATGTTGCAGGCGCTATCGAGGCTCCTGCCCACCAGCGCGACCTTGCGGCGGTGCTCAACCGCTCGATCCACGATCTGCTGCACCCGGTGGATGGCCGAGGAGAAGCACGTGAAGAACAGGGCCTGCTCGGCCTTGAGGAAGATGTCGTCAAGCACGGGGCCGACCGCCTGTTCCGACGCGCTGAAGCCCGGCACGTCGGCGTTGGTCGAGTCAGCCAGCAGCAGCAACACGCCGCGCTTGCCATACTCGGCGAACTGCTCGAAGTCGAAGGTCCGCCCGTCGAGCGGAGTCTGGTCAATCTTGAAGTCGCCGGTATGCAGCAGCAAGCCCTGCGGCGTGGAGATCGCCAAGGCAAGGCATTGCGCCGTGCTGTGGGTTACGTGAACGCCTTCGATTGTGAAGCAGCCCAGCCTGATCTCTTCCCGCGCGGTGATCGTAGTTAGGCTGGGCGGCTTGAGCAGGGTGAATTCGGAGATCTGCTTGCGCACCATCCCCAGCGTGAACGCGGTGCCGTAGATCGGCACATCATCGATTTGCTCGAGCAAGTATGGCACGCCGCCGATATGGTCCAAGTGACCGTGCGTTAGTACCAGCCCGCGCAGTTTGTCGCGCTGGTCAAGTACGTACGTCAGGTCGGGGACGATCGCGTCGATTCCGTGGTGCTCCGCACTCGGGAAAAGCACGCCGGCGTCGATCAGGATCATGTCATCGCCAGACTCCACGGCGAGCATGTTCATGCCGAACTCGCCGAGGCCGCCCAGCGGAACGATTCTTACTTCTTCGCTCAAGTCAGATCCTGCACTTCAACCCACGCTATCACAGCACCCGGCGCCGGGCCGGGCGGCTCAGAGTTCGTCCGGAGACACGTCTACTTCCATCCTTAGCAATGCAGCCCCCAGTGTCTTGCCTTGCGCGTCCACGCGCAATGAAAGCGTGCCGCCGCCGCCCAGCGCTCCGTGCAGGAGAAAGTTCAACGCGCCGATATTGGGCAGTTCAAAGCGCTCGACCGGTCCGGTGCAGAGGCTGCCAAAATGCTGCTTTACTCGTTCCGCCGTTACCTCGCGCAGCAACACTGGATAGTGTTCTGGCTTGCGAGCGATCAGCCCCACGTTTGCCGTATCGCCCTTGTCGCCGGACCGCGCATGGGCGATCTCTATCAAGCGCACTCGCACCACCCGATTCTACCCAGCGGCACAGTCTGCCGAACAACCGGGCGCCTCACGCCGCCAACATGCGAAAGCCAGCCGTGCCCTCCCCGAACTGCCTGCCCGCCGCCTCGACGCGCGATCGGATCGCGGAGATGGCTCGGGCCTGAAAGTCGGACCGGTGCCATTGCTCGTACCCATTCGCCTCGCTGACGCGCAGCCCTTCGGGCCTTGTGGTCGCCCCCCTCGGCTTGCCTTCCCGGTTGTGCAGCGGATCGGCGATCACTCCATGGCTGGTGACCTCCAGAGCCGACTCGGCCAGAGCGGCTGGATCGCACGGCAGCAGGGGGGCCAGAGTGCAATACACCGCGATTCCCGCCTCGGAGAGGCGGCTGATGACTCGCAGCCTCTCTTGGATCGAGTCGCAGTGCGGTTCGTAGAGCCGGCGCACCTCGTCGCGGTCCGTCGTGACGGAGAAACTCACCCGCAGCCGCGTGCGGCGGGACAGTTCTATCAGCAGTTCGAGATCGCGCAGGATCAGTGAGCCCCGCGTCTGTAACGCGAAGACGGCGGGCGGCTGGCTGCACAGGCAGTCCAAGATGTCCGGCATCAGCCGTGCCTGCGCCTCGGCCGGTTGGTAGGGATCCACCAGCGGCGAGCAGTATATGCGTTGCGATTGGGCGAGCTGTCGCCCCAGCAGTTCAGCAGCATTCGTCTTGAAAGTCGTATGGCGGCCCCAGTGCAGCCAGTCAGCCGGCTTGAGCCCGCCGAAGATGCGCAGCGTCGGCACGTAGCAGTAGGTGCAGCCGAAGAGGCAGTTCCGGGCCGGTGTCAGGGAGTGCGTGAAACCGGCCGTCGCTATGAACCCACTCGTTGGGCTCAGAATGCTGCTCGCTCGCAGCGAGCGGACGGGCTGGCCTGCCTCTAGTGTGTCGTTCTGGTCGATTTGCGGCATTGTGACGGCGACAGCAGCGGAGCAACCGATCCAGAGGCCCGCATTGATTCGACATTGCTACCACGCAAGGGTAACAATAGAAATGGTCGCTTGTTCCCCGCATGCCCGAAGTCGACAGCCCCCGTACAGACTCTCAGGGGCAGGCCGCGCCACCTTCCCACGAAGCCCTGGAAGCCTTGGCGCACAGTTCCGACCGTGAATCGCTCAAGCAGATCCTGACCAAGCCACTCACGCTGGTCGCGCTGGGCCTCGGACTGGCAGTCATCGGCCTGGTGTTCTTCCTCCAGCAGGCTCCCAGCGTGCTGACTCTGGAAATACCCGAAGTGCGCTTCGAACTCTTGCCGAACGAAGGGGTTACCGAGGGTGTCCCGATCGCCATCCGCATGGGGCAGCTGATGCTCTTTCAAATCAGCGACCCTGTCGCAGGCGCCGCGGGGGCCGCTCGGGCCAAGCAGGTCGTCGCAAGCCTAAACCAAGCTCTAGACGAGTTGGTCGCCAATCCGCCGCGGGTCATTACGATCCAGACGGGCAGCAGCGAGGGACTGCCGACGATCGTCCAGAAGGAGTTCACCGACTCGCCAGAATCTCTCGAGATCGTCAGCGTAACCGCCGACGACATGACGCTGGCCAAGACCGACGACGCAAAGCTGCTCGCGCGTATCTGGGCGGAGCGGCTCACCGATGCCATGCGGCTGCTGATCTTTGGCGAGCCGCCGGAGTTTTCCCGCGACTCGTCCTTCGGCCGCGCGCTCGACACCCTGTATGTAAACGCCGCTGCCGAAGCGGGCGCATTGACCACCGACGCGTTGAACGAGGCGTTCGAAGAACTGCCCCTCAACTTGCAAAGGGCCCTGACCGAAGACCCGCCCGAGCCCCCTGCGGCCGATGCCCTGCAGGAAGTAGTTTCGGAAGGCGAGAGCTAGCCGCTCGGCTTGGCAGGCCGAACTAAGCGGCCCATGATCGCGCTACGGGCCAACTCCAATTCCGGCAAGCGCAGCAATCGGCACAGCCAATAGATCAGCCCCACACCGACCGGAACCGTTACAAGCAGTGCTGCCAAGCGGCCCGTGAACGTGCCCGGCCCCAAGGCTGCTTCGATGAAGCGTGCGCAAATCCAGCAGCACGCTCCCATCACGGCAGAGGCGGCGCCGATCTTGATTCCCCCGCGCAACAGCCGACTGCCTCCGACTCCGCCGAGCCGCGATCGCATGAACACAAACAGCAGGATCGAATTCAGCGTCGCCACCAAGGACGTCGATAGTGCTAATGCCCAGTGCCCCCAGCCGAGGATTTGGATGTACACGAAGTTCAGGGTGTAGTTCAGGGCGATGGAGAACACCGAGACCATCATTGGGATCCGCACGTTGTTCAGTGCGTAAAAGGCGGGTGCGAGCACCTTCGTGGACGCGTAACCGACTAGGCCTAGGCAATAGAAGGCCAAGGCCAAGGCAGTTTGCTCGGTGTCGGACGCGGCGAACTGTCCGCGCTCGTAGACGACCCCGATCAAGGGCTGGCTCAACACTAGTAGGCCGACTGTAGAGGGAATCGTCAACAAGAACACCAGCCCCAGAGACCGCGAGAGCGTGTCCCGGAACTCGTCAAAGCGTCCCGCTCCGGCTTCGCGCGAGATGACCGGCAAGGTGGCAGCTGCGACAGCAACACCGAACAAGCCTAGCGGGAGCTGCATGAAGCGAAACGCGTAGCCCAGCCAAGAAACCGGCCCGTTGATGATCTCTCCAGACGCATCCGCGAGGCGCGAAGCAAAGACAGAGTTCACCATGACATTGATCTGTACAGCGGCGGCCCCGATAGTGGCGGGCCCCATCAAGCGCAACACTTGGCGCACTCCGGGATCCCGCACTGCCACGTCTAGGCGGAAGCGCAGGCCGGTCAGGCGCAGGCTCGGAACCTGGCAGCCGTACTGCACTGCACCTCCCAGCAGCGTGCCGAGCGCCATTCCCACGATCGGCTCGAACCCGAGTTCCGGGCCGAGCACGAACCCTAGGAGCAGGCCGATGCCCACGGAGGTGAGGTTGGAGAGTGTTGAGGCCAGCGCGGGGATCCCGAACTTGCCGTGCGAGTTCAACACGCCCATGGCCTTGGCTGCTAGGACGACGAACAGCAGGAACGGCATCATGATCCGCGTCAGCAGCACGGTCAGCTCGAACTTCCCCTCAATCGCCGAGTAGCCCGGGAAGAGGCGCTGCACGATGCTCGGGGCAAAGACGGCACCCGCCACACAGACCACGGCGACCGCCGGGACCAGCAGCGTAGCGAGGCGATTGGAAAGCGAGTTGGCCTGCTTGGCGCCCTCTTCGGACAGCGCCTGTGAATACGTCGTTACGAAAGCGGACGAGAGGGCTCCCTCGGCCAGGAGGTCGCGCAGCAAGTTCGGGATCCGGTAGGCCGCGACGAACGCGTCGTAGACCATACCGGCGCCAAACAGGCCCGCGAACGTGATTTCCCGTACCAAGCCGGTGATCCGGCTGAGAAACACGGCCAGGCTGACCACGCCCGCCTTGCGTACGACTTGAGCGTGGCCGGACTCGGAATCGGGCACAGAACTACAGCAACCACGCGCAGGCCCGGAGCCGCGCCCGCGGGCACGAGGTCGGCGGAGAAAGCACTAGCCTATCACCGCCGAACAACGCCGCCCGGTCAGACTTGGGCAAAGATGAAGCTCCAAATGTCGGCCCACTCGTCCACGATCTTGTGCAACGGCTTGCCGCGCCCATGCCCGGCGGACTCTTCGTAGCGCAGCAAGATGGGCGCCCTGCCCGAATTGGCCGCTTGCAAGCGGGCCACCATCTTGCGCGCGTGCATCGGATCGACCCGCGAGTCTGAGTCCGCGGTGTAGATCAACGTCGCTGGATAGGCCTGGCCTTGTTCTATGCGGTGGTACGGAGAGTACGCATGCAGCCACTGGAAGTCGTCAGCATTCTCGGCGCTGCCATACTCGGAGACCCATAGCTTGGCCATGCGGAACCTGTCATAGCGCAGCATGTCCAGCAACGGCACGCCTGAAACGGCCGCCCGCCATAAGTCGGGACGCTGCGTCAACGCAGCACCCACCAACAGCCCGCCGTTGCTGCGTCCGTGGATGACCAAGCGCTCGGGATCCACGTAGCCTTCGGCCTTGAGATATTCCCCTGCAGCGATAAAGTCGTCGAAGACGTTCTGCTTGTTGCCCAGCATGCCCGCCTTGTGCCAGTCCTCGCCGTACTCGCTGCCCCCGCGCAAGTTTGCAATGGCCAGCAGGTTTCCGGCCTCGATCCAAGGGAAGATCCACGTCGAATAGCTCGGCGTCAACGCGATGTTGAACCCGCCGTAGCCGTATAGCAAGCCCGGCACGCTGCCATCGGCCGGGGTGCCGTTCTTGGCGATCAAGTACATCGGGATCTTGGTGCCGTCCTTGCTCGGGTAAAACACCTGCCGGACGTCGAAGGCGTCCGAGTCGACCGGTGAATCGACCTGCTCCCAAACCTCGGGTTCGGTCGCCTCGGACGCGATGCGGTAGATCGTGGGGGCATGGACGTACGAGCTGAACGAGAAGAATGCTTCGTCGCTGGACGGCTTGGAAGTGAACCCGCTGACCGTCCCCAATCCAGGCAGCTGGATTTGGCGCTCGTCCGTGCCGTCGAGTCGATACGAGTGCAACTCGGAGTGCGCGTCTCGCATCCGTCCGACGAATAGGCGGCTACCGGCGATGCTTGCGAACTCGATCACGGCATCGCTCTCGGGAATGACAGTCGTCCAATGTTCAGGCTCGGGACGGCGCAGATCGACCATCACGACCCGGTAGCGCGGCGCGTCCCGGTTCGTGAGCAGATAAAGCTTGTCGCGCAGGATCTCGCCGAGATAGCTGAAGTCGCCGTCCTCGGCGATGGTGACTGTGCGGTTGGTGCGCAGATCGCGCACATAGAGGTGGTTGCGCCCCCAGCCCAGGAAAGTGTCAAGCATCAAATAGCGCTCGTCGTCACTCAGGATTCCGTCGGGAATGTGGGCCTTCTCGAGCCCTTCCCCGAAAACCACGGGGTCATCGGCATAGCTGCGGCCGAGCTTGTGCAAGAAGACGCGGCGGTCGTACAACTCCTCGCCGGGTCCGATCGACTCCACATCCACCGGTCGCGAGTAATAGAACCCCGAGCCATCCTTGAACCACTGCGGGTTGGCAAAGCGCACCTTGGGGAAAACGTCTTCCAGTTCACCGCCCGACTCTAGGTCCAAGATGTACATCGTGCTGGTCTCGGTGCCTTCCACCGACTTGCCGTATGCCAGCAGCTTGCCGTCCTTGGAGGGCACGTACCAGTCGACCGTCGTAGTGCCGTCATCGCTCATAGCGTTGGGGTCGAGCAGCTCCCGGTCTTCGCCGTCACGCCCTTCGCGCATGTAGACGACGGGCTGGTCTCGGTCGCCATCGCGCCGCGAGTAGAAGTAGCGTCCGCCGGCCTCTACCGGCGTGGAAACGGAGCCGGACGAAAGGATCTCCGCCATCCGCTCGCGGACGGCCTCCCGCATGGGCAGGCTGTCCAAGTAGTTCCGCCCGTAAGCAGACTGCGCCGCAATCCACTGGCGCGTCTCCGAGGACCCGCCCTCTTCGAGCCAGCGGTAGGGGTCTGCGACCGTGACGCCGTGCAGACTCTCCTCGACCATGCGCACTTCCGATTCCGGTGGCGGGCCGATGCCGCGATCTCCGCAGCCAAATAGCCCGAATGTGACGAGCGCCAGTAGCTCGATCATGCCAATCGTACGAGACATGTTTCTATGCTAGACAGGCCGGAGCCACCGCGCTGACCAACAACCCGCTAAAGCGAGCCACGAGACCCCACTATCCGGTAAAGCCCACTCGATCGACTCGGGCTGTTTGAGCAGCGGCCGGGCAGCTTGACCGCGCGCGCGATTCAAGGGCTGCAGGTCTCTGGGAGGCCGCTCACGGGTGGGCGTGTCTCTTCTTGCCGACCAGCGGAGTGTCGAGATCAGCCTGCGCTTCATTGTTGCGTTCGGAGATCTCCGGGATTCCGTCGGCCGCGTCAACGACGGCCCGGAATTTTCCGCGAGCCGATTTCGGGACGAAGGGGAAACTGACGCGGACGGTGGCCGGAAGCAGCGCGTCCGGCGCCTGAACGCCAGGCACAAGTTGCCTGCCGACGACCTGATCAGCTTCATATAGCGCAACCTCGAGCGATCGTGCGGGAATCGCGCCAATGTTGTGCACGGTCACATCTACTCGGCGGTACTCGGGGACGAACTGAATGTCCCTCGGCGACACGGCCAAGTCGGCTGCCAGCGAGCGGTTCGCCTCCCCGGATTCCCATTGGACCCGGACCACCATGCCCTGTCTGGGCGGCAGCTCGACGGCAAAGCCCAGGCCGCGGTGAGCCAGTGGGCGAGAGTGCTCGCGGGCGATCGATTCGAAGTGGCCGTCGGCGTCTTGGTCTGGCCCGGCTTCGATCTTGTAGACCGGCCCGACATCCAAGAGCCAAGGCACGATCTTCACCGTCTCCGTTTGGCCGGAAAAGCTATACAGCGCGACACGGAGGGACCGTGCATCGGCCGAAAGCAGGGCCGCGGCGAATTTCCCGCCCAGTCCGCCGTAAGTGACCAAGGGCCGGTTTCCGAGCGTGCCCAGACCGGTCATGACACGTACTGCGTTACCCAAACCGGGAAAGTACACCCGATCGGTCGCGATCATCTCGGTGGTCACGTGTGGCCACCTCCGTCTCGCAAACTCGTTTTCCTCTGCGGCCAGCCGAGCCGCATCCGCAAGCGTTCGAAGGGTGATTTCAGACGAGTCCCCCCGAGGGAACAGCACATCCTGCATTCGATTCCAAGCCCTTGGCCAAGAGGCGAGCTTCGCGGCCACCCAAGCCGCACTGCCTTCGGTCAGGCCCTTCCAAAGGTCAGGATGCGGCGGGCCCGGGCGGCTTAACAGGGGTGAAGTCCTCAGGGCCTCAGGCAGATGCCGGCGTACGAATTCCGCCTCAAGCTCCATGGGCTCCAGATACTTTCGGTCTGAAGTGGCGCGAAAAGCCGTGAGTAGCAAGTCGACGATCGAGTCGTGATAGGATCCGACCCCGCCCCAGTCGTAGTTGACAGTGCCGGGCGGGCGAGCGGCACGGAACCACGAAGGTGAATCAACGCCTCCAATCTTGCCGTCGGCAAAGGCGATTTCCTGCGGAATCACTCCGCGAGGCTTGCCCCTGTCCGTGGACATCGAAGCAGCCAGCCACGCATCGGCCCACCTTACGAACAAGCGCTCAACTGCGGGCAACGAGTTGTATCGCAAGACAGCCAGCGCAGGCATGGCCGGGCGGTAGTTGATGCGCGAATCATTGGCCCTGGCTCCACTCCCGACGCCGGAAGCGCCGAGGAAATTGGAGCGCATCAGCAACCAACCTCGCGAATTGACGTCCATCCACAGGTCCCGCATCAGCTTGGCCGTCTTGAGCGCCCTTTCGATGTAGATCGGGTTGCCGTAGTCGGACTGGATCATGGCCGACAGCGTGTCGGCCGTCCATTCCCCGGAATGCTCCGTGTCCCCTACCTCGGCGAAGTACCCCCCCTCGGTGTCGATGGACCCGCTGAACCAGGCTCCGTCAGCCAACGCGCGGATTCCATCCATTACCAGCGGGCTCGCATCGGGACTCGCTCCAACGAAAGCAGCGAAGCTTCGCAGGATCTCGACGTCGTCGCCCCACCCGCCCCCTAGCGAACCGTCGCTCTGTTGTCGGTTCCTCATCCACCATTCAGCCAAATCGAGTTCACGGTTGTAGGCTTCAAACACTTCGCCCGCCCAGGCCGGGGCGCCCTCGCGCAAGCTCCGGTAATCGGCGAATCGCCAGTCAGGAAACTCGTCCGACCACTCTTCATGCAGGTACCAGTCGGTATAGCGGCTGCGCTCCCCTCGAGACTCAAGATCCGCGAGAATCTGCTTACCGACGTGCGAAGCGAACGCCCAGCGGTGCGGGTCAATCATCAACAGCGCGCGCCCCGCGTAGGTCTTCCCCTTCGCGTACAGGGGATCGCCGGGCTCGAAGGAGTCGACCTCCCCGGTAATCAGCAACAGTTCGGTGTAGACTCGCTGGCGCTCGCTGGCGTGATCGAAGCGGTGTATGGCCGTCGAGAGCCGGCGCGCCTGCTCAAGGAATTCCTCGATCCAGGAGTCCGGCCCTGGCCGCCGGGCCAATCCCTCGAGCAACCCGATCGCATCGGGCAGCAGACGGCGCTCTTCCTCGTGGTCAGCGGCGCCAGCCAGCCATAGAAGGCCGAGTGCCCGGGCGAAGTCATCGTCCACCAGCCGAAACGCCGCTTCGGCCTCAGCGAATCGCCGGGCCTGGAAGAGTTCCGCGCCGGAGCGGAGGTTGGGGTCGTCAAGGTTGGCGCTCAAGCGTCCATCCTCCACAGACAACGGTGGGCTGCGGTATCGCTGGATCTGGACCGCTGCCAGAGCGTTCTCGGTAAACGGACAGCCAATGTCCGCGTAGACCCACACACCCCCTCCCGGAGTGCCGCGTCGAGGGTTGAGTCGACCCCAGGCGTCCAGTTCAGGGCTAGCGGGTTTGAGATTGCGGGTGGGTACACCGACCAAGTAGCTGACCGGGGCCGGCCGTTCGAATTCCCGCAGAAACTTCTCGCGAAATCCCGAATCGTCACCACGGACCCGGATGCGCAGGAAACCCCCGCGTACCTCGACATTTCGACGGACTACGCGAGGGAAGCCGTACAGGAAATCCGGCACGCCGCGGACGGCGAAGTGCCTTGCATGAACGTCGCTGGCCACAGGCGTGCCATTGAACTCGACATGCATCGAGCAGGCCGGCCGATCCAGCCGGCCGAGAACCAGGGTGACGCGGTAGACGCCGTCGGGAAGGTCGGCGCGAAAGACGAGATCGTCAGCTGAGGCAATGCCGTCCCTTGTCAGATCGCTATGTTCCTTGTGGGCCACGTAGTCCCCCGGAACGAGTTGTGCACTTGGCCCGAGCCAAGCCGGATTGCTTGGTGGCCGCCCCACATCGAACGCATCCTGAAGAGAGCTCTCCCAGCCATAGCCCCGCTTGACCGAGTAGGCCCCACCGGGACCAAGGCGCACATGCCCATCCGCGACGGCGGATTCGCTAGGCCCAAAGTCGAGACGCAGGACGGGATCTTCTGCGCCGGGCACCACCAAGGGCGTCCATACGCACTGCGCAAGAAGTACGAGAGTCGTGGGGCCCCACCCTGCCTTCGATGCATAGTTGGGTCGCTTCTCGATCAGGGGTCGCACCGGCACAATGAGGATCGCCCAAATTCGCGCGCGAGGCAACCCTGCCGAGCCTTCCCTGGGGCGGCGAGCGAGTGGTTGGCGGTGCACGCTATGCGCGGTCTACCACAACGCCGTCCTGTCGACCCGATCGAAAGCTGCCAAGCGGCAGCTGACCCTACTGCGAACTGAACGGAGGATATTGATCAGTGACGAGAAGGAACGCATAGGCATAGACTCGCAACCCCCAGCGCCAGACCCCGACCACAAAGTCGAAGAGAGACACCGGGTATCGCCCTGTAAGCAGAATGGAGAACCAAGCCGCGACGACCGATGCGACAGCAAAAACACCAAGAACCGCTAGCACGACTAAATGTGGGAGGACTAGCAGCCACTTGATCAATGGCAGCCACCGATTGAGGTCAAGCTTGGCATCTGGGTAGTCAATTTCCAGGTGCACGCCTTGCTCGTCGACTGTCGAAGGGTAGCGGTCCGTGAGGAGCGCCAAGTAGGCGAACACACGTCCGTGGAATCGCGTCAGCTCTCGCAAGAAGTCGAACCACCAGCGCGGGTACCGCTTTCGGACCAGTATCATCAACGCCGTTGCAAATATGATGGATCCAATGGTCGAGCCAGCCACCGTGACGGTCTCGCCACTTGCGTCCTCGAAGGTCTCGGAACCGCTGGCCGAGAGAAGCACTGCAATAAACACGATCGGAAGGGCCCAGATGATGCGGAACAGAGTCGTAAGGCGGTCGAGCCGTTCGGGGTAGTCAACCTCCAGTCGGGCTGCGTATTCAGTGGCTGCCTGTGTCATCGGTCAGTCATGCTACCAGAGGGTCCGGCCCATAGGCGCTGTGGATCGGCGCAGACCACTCTCCCGGGCAGACGCGCCAGAGCCAAGCCAGCGTTTAACGACTGCAGGCGATGATCGCGGGCGCTAGGCCCGGATTCACTCCGGCGACTCCAGATCGCGTTCCTGCACTACGCCCATCAGGGTGTTAAGTCGATCTCGGTCGCTCTCGACTGTGCCGGACGGGCTAGCGCCAGCGCGGCCGCGCGGCCGTCCTCGAAGCTTCTCCCCGCTCCGGCGGAATCCGCTCGCCTGTCGCTGGCATGGAGTCGAGTGCGGTCTGCAACTTGTCTCGCACAGCCTTCGATTCGGACCCTGAATCATCTAGCGGGGAGGTCTCGTCGGGGTCAGTGCGCAGGTCGAACAGCTCGCCACTGCGGTAGAGCTTGTAGCGTTTGTCCCGAACGTACGCTACCTCGGGATTGGTGTACGGCGTTGCGAACTCCTCCGCGAACGGCCTGGGGAAATAGTACGTATAGAGCCACTCCCTGGGCTGGCCGGGTTGTCCCAGCAGGCGTGGCCAGAAGCTCACGCCGTCCGGTTCGATCGTCTTGGGCAGCCCGAGCCCCGCAGCCTCAGCCAAGGTCGGCAGAAAGTCCGCGAAATCGATGAGGTCATCCAGTACGCGGCCTCCCTTGATCAGCCCCGGCGCGTTGACGACCAATGGCACGTGAGTGCCGGCATCAGTTGGGGCTCCTTTATCGCCCAAAATGCTTGCACCACCGAGTTGAGAGGTCAGCGTGTGGTGCGTACCGTTGTCGGAGGTAAATACGAATACGGTTTTCCGCAACAGGCCCAGGGACTCCAAACGATCCTGCAGACGTCCCACGATGAAGTCGGTGTAGGCCACCATGTCCTCGAAGTTGCGCTGCTCGTCTTTGGACGAGCGGTCGCTCGAGTGCGGGGTTGGCAGGAACGGCGAATGCACCAGTGCCATCGGGAAGTAGGCGAAGAAGGGCTGGTCCTGATTCGCGTCAATGAACTCGAGCAGGAAATCGGTGAAGATGTCCGGGCCATAGTCGTCTTCTGCGACATCGATGATCTCGCCGTCGCATTCGATCGAGGGGTTCCAGAAGCGCCGGCGCCCGGTGTTCCCGGTGTTCCACAGGCAATACGTGTCGAAGCCGTCGCCGGGCGGGACCCCAGGCGCGTGCTGGCTCCCTTGAAGCTGCCATTTGCCCGCAACAGCGGTAGCGTAGCCGGCCTCACGGAACAGGTCAGTGATGGTGTACTGGTCGGGCAGCAAGGCTCCGAAGTCGGCGTAGTTGCGGACATTGCTCATGCCCGTCATCAAGGCCACGCGGCTCGGAGTGCAGAGCGGTGTCGAAAAGCAGTTCGTGAATCGGACGCCACCGTCGGCAAGCTTGTTGATCCGGGGAGTGGAGTACTGGCGGCTACCGTACGCACCGAAACACTCGTAGCCGACGTCGTCCGCCATCACCAGCACGACATTGGGCGGCCGCTCCGCGCCTAGCGAAGTGATTGCGGGGACCAAGGCCAGCAGGCCTACCAGCAGCAAGCGCATGAATGGTGCCGAGTATAGCGACCGTGGCTGAGGCGCTCCAATGCGCGAGGCGAGAGGCAGGCTACTGTTCGGGTTCGGGTTCGTCCTCTGGCAAAGGCTCGAGGTCATCGATCTCTTCGAAAGTGATCGTGGCTTCCGCAGTGAACTTGCGATACAGCCGGAACTCCAGTTCGTTTCGCGTCAGCAAACGTCCGCTCCGCACGAATGCCTGGGCCTTCAGCGGCAACAGAAAGGCTTGGCCACTGAGGTCGATGAAGTCGAAGTCGAGTCGCGAGCGAGCTTCTTGCATCGGGAACCCGCGCGGAATCCCCTGCGCCTCCATCACGATACGTAGAACACGCCCGGACTCCTTGCCGATGTAGACCAGTCCCGTGTATCCCGATCGGATCGCGCGCAGATCCTCGCCCCCGGTCCCTCCAGTTGTGAGCGTCCAACTCGACCGATACTTGGGCACCTCCAAGTGGAAGACGTAGACTGGATGGCCGCGCAGCAGCGAGTGCCTGGCCCAGCGGAACTGAGCATCCGTGTCCGAGTCGAAGAGACTATCCAGAATCGTTCCGAACTCGCCAGTGCTTTGAGTCCCGCCCAATTCCGAGAAGCCCTTCGTGGTGACCACGTCGTTGACGGCGAGCATTTCGTAGTCTTCTCTTCCGTCCACATAGCTGACGCGCGTCTTGATCTCGTCGTGCTCGAGCCAGTCCATCTCCATGCCGGTCGGATCGAAGTATCGCCGAGTGACCTGAAGACAGACGTAATTGGGCAGCTCTTCCGTATAGGCCTGGGCCAAGCTGCGGGCCTGCTCGATGATTCGTCGCTGCTCTTCGTCAGAAGGCGGCGGGGGCTGTCGGGGGATGGCCTTGGCCTCAGAGGCTTCAGGGGCGGGCGCTGGCATGCCCTCCGTAGAGACTTGGAGGGCCTCGAGGGCTTTGAGCGTGCGCGGGCCGATTCCCCAGCCTACGAACTCCTCGATCAAGCGATCAGAGATCTCGAAACGGACGACCTGCCGCTTCAGATAGCTCGCCACGTCCTTGTCCTTGAGCTTCTGCTCGACCGACGACTTGACGAACTGGCGCAGCTGGCTATAGCTGAGGCCCGATTGGGCGGCCGCAATGACCGCAGCCAACATCAGCGGGAGAATCTTCGCGCTGAGACCCATGGGGTCATTCTAGCCTCTGTACGGGCGCCTTGGTGCCGTCCGGACGCAGTCAGCGACACGTAAAGGTCGCCGACCTCCCACGCTGGAGTGTGGCACTCTGAAAACTTCCATGCAGTATGAAATCGAAGGCGACAACCTTGAGATCGTGCGAGTCCGACTGGATTCGAACGACAACGTCTACGCCGAAGCCGGCAAGATGGTTTACAAGACGCCCAACGTCCAATGGCGGTCCGCCATGCGCGGCAAGGGCATCGCGGGCAAGCTGATCGGCGGCCTTAAGAGCAAGCTGAGCGGTGAGTCGCTGTTTTTCACCCACTTCGAGTGCCCGGCTGGGGGCGGCGAAGTCGGATTCGCGGGCGACTTCCCAGGGCGCGTGCGCCCGCTGGATCTGCAGCCGGGGAAGTCAGTCTTGGTGCAGAGGGACGGCTTTGTCGCTGCCGAGTCAGGCGTCAAATTGGACATTGCCTTCACGAAGAAGATCGGAGCCGGCCTCTTCGGCGGCGAGGGCTTTATCCTGCAGCGTTTGAGCGGTCAAGGCACGGCGTTCATTCACGCAGGCGGGGATTTCGTGGAGTTCGAGCTGGCAGATGGCGAGAGCCTGCAGGCCGACACCGGTTCGTTGGTCTGCTTCGACGACACCGTGAGCTACGGCATCGAAATGGCCGGCGGAATCGCGGTGTCGCTCTTTGGCGGAGAGGGACTCTTCTTGGCGACCCTGACCGGTCCGGGCAAAGTCGTGCTCCAGACCCTCACGCTTGAGAAGCTGCGCCGGGAGATGCAGGTCGGCCTGACGTCGTAGCTCCAGGCACGGCTCGAAGCGCTCTAAAAACTCAGCGAAATGCTGGAGAAACCGACTTGGGCACGGTACCCGCGAGTGCCCGAGAACCTCTCTGCATATCCGTAGTACTGCCAGCCGGCGTTCCACAGCAGCCCGTCCCGGAGTCGGACCGACAGGCGCGCTTGCGGTGATTGATACGTCATCGGCAGGCCCGAAAACAAGTCAGAACCGTCCCGTGCAAGGCCCTCCCGTCCTCCGGCCGTGTCCTTGGTGAACGAATACCTTAGCGAGAGAGTGAGCCGCTCCGTGGGCACTACCCGCAGCCCCAAGGACATGACATGAATGCTGCTTGCATAGACGCTACGGCCACGGTCGGGCAGGTCTGGTAGGTCGAACATGTTCAAGATGCCGGTCGAAACGTCCATCTTCAACAGGTTGTAGGCAGCGTCAAGCACCGTGCCGCTTTCCGGCTCGACCCAAGTGGCCTGCGCGCCCTGAGACCGGCTCTTGGAGCTGTATGCCAGCAGTTCGGTGGGATTGTCGTTGACCCTGTTCCGGTAGAATCCGCCGACCATGAAGTCGCCGCGCCTCCAGCGAATCCGGGCGGACTCGTTGTGGAAGCGGCGCTCGCTGGTCGCCGCGAGCGGCTGGTCGGCCCGGCCGACCTCGAAGTCGACCGACGCGCGAACGCCGGGAGCGGGCAGCCAGCGGAACCCACCAGCCGCAGTACGCACGCGGTTGTCCTGGGACTCGAGATCCCTGCCGAACTCGAAGTCCGGGTAGCGCGTGGCCTCGCGCGTGCGGACCCGCCGATCGGAGAAGCGATGGGCACCGAACACGCTGATCTGCTTGCTGGGCCGAAATGTCGCTTCGCTCGCATTGGACAGCCTGCGGATGCCTAGGTGGTCAAAGCGAATGAACTCGTCCCGGAACAGACCTGTCTCCAGAAACGCGGCTTGCCCATCGATGCGGGTGTTGTGAAACGAAGTGGTGTTGGTCAGCGCTAAGCGCGAACTTGCCAAGAAGGTCACGGTGACCTCGCCCGAGCCCTGATTGCGATTCGCGTCGCCTACTACGAACGTGTCGCGAATGGTGGCCGCGCTGGCGGCCGGGTCGGGCACCGCGAGATTCTGCATCAGCGTCGAATTGCGGTAGCCTCCCGAATGGACGAGGCGAGCCGCAATGCCGAGGCGCCCGGTCTCGCGACTGCGTAACGCCACGGTGGTGATCGGCGTGCGGCCATGGAAGGGAGCGGAGCGGCTCAGAGCCTCGACCGGCTGGATGTTCGGGGCTAGCGAGGGGCCTAGGGAAGCGTCAACCGAACCGCCGCTCTCTTCGTACAAGTCCACCGCCTGGATCACGGTCAGCGCCAGCCCAAGGAAACGAGCGGAGAGGCCGGCGCGGTACTGGCGCCCGTTCTGTTCCAGGTCTGAGCGGTACCGGAGGAAGTTGCGGGCATCGAATCCACCGTCTCGGTGCGGAATCGCCTCCGAGGCGAAGCCCGGACCGGAACGACGGTTAAGGTCCAGGCCGAGAATGCCCTCCAATCGCCCTCCCGGCCGCAGTACGACCTCGTGCGACTGCATCGTGCGGCTGCTCCGCAGTCCGTGCTCGCCCCGCCAGAGCGTCGGCAAGCGGTTGTGATAGCGCATCGTGCGGTGCTGCAAGTCGTAGCGGAACACACCATTTCTCTGGGCCCGGACAGTGTGCATCTGATAGGGGTCCGCCAACCCGCCCGTCGAAACTATCGAAAGCTCATCTAGAGGACCTTGGCGGTCCAGAGAGGTCGCCCGGAAGCGGCCGTTGAACAAGCGCATGCCGTTGCCGTAATTTACGCCGGCCCGGTACAGGTCGTGGTCGCCTCCGACTCGCGCGAAGCGATAGCCGGCCTCCAGGAGATTCGAGACCTCATAGGAACCAATCTGCCGCGAGCGGGCCTGCTCATCCGCAAGCGGCGCCACCGGTTGCTGCGCGACCGCCAGTGTGGGCACTAGGAGTGCAAACGGACCGAATCTCATCGCCGGAATAGGGGGTCAGCATTCGAGCCGTGGATGCGCGAATGGCAAAGCACGCACTCGCGGAAGGCAGGATCGGCTAGGTTGTGGAAGCCCCTCCAAGGGCTAACGATGCCTTGGCCGGTCGTTCCGAAGCCTTCGATCGAGTTGTGGCACTCGAGGCACAGCGTGAACGCGACAGGCCGGGCTAGCAGCCGAGGCGTCGTGCTGCCGTGCGGCTCGTGACAGCTGCCGCAGCCCTCGACCCGCACGGGAGGGTGCTCGTGGACGAACGGCCCGCGCTTGTCGGTGTGGCAGCTGACACAGGGCAGATCATTTCCGAACGAGGGCGAGACCATCCGCGATGAGTGTGCCGGCGCCCAGGAGACGACGGGAGCGCCGTGAGGATTGTGGCAGTCGGTGCATTCCATCGCCCCTTCGTTAACGCGGTGCTTGAACGGCATCTCAAAGCGCGCACGAATGTCTTGGTGGCAGTCGTAGCACAGATCCCGCTGCCGCTGCGCCAAGAGCGCTCCGGATTCGTGCGCACCGTGAATCGAATGACAGCTGGTGCAGCCAACCTCGCCGGTCGCGTGCGCCGAGGTGCGGACATGCATCTTGCCGAGGTCGCCGGTGTGGCAGACCAAGCAGTTCTCCTGGGCTTGGGCGGGAGTGAGCGCCGGAAAGCGCACGATCTTTTCGGGATCCGCCGAGATCGCGTGCTCGAACCCCGGTCCATGGCACCCTTCGCAGCCAGTGCGCTCCGGCGGTAGCTTTCCGGACGCGACGGAATTGAAGTGGGGATTGCGGCGGAAGGAATCAGAGAGGTCCGCATGGCAGCCTTGGCAGACCTGGCCTCCCACGAACTGCTGCTGGGCGGACGCCTGCCCCTGGGCGGGGAGGGGAGCGGCCCCAAGCGCGACGAGCCAGCCAAGCCATGCACAGGCCGCAAACCACTGCATGCCAGTCGATCGCAACGGGGGGCGCATGCGGGTTGTTCCCGACCATACCACGCCCGGAATCGCTCGCTGTCGGCCGAAGCTACGCGGCCCGGATGGGCGAGCGGTCCCCAAACAATTGTGCTACTATGGGTTCAAGCCAAGCAGAGATTGGAAGAAACAAGGAGACCTGAATCGAGCATGCCACTCGCACCTGAGGCGAAGCAAGAACTCGTCAAGACCTTCGGGAGTCACCCAAACGATGTCGGTTCCTCCCAAGTTCAGATCGCGGCTCTTACTCATCGCATCTTGGAACTCACTGAACACTTGAAAATCCACCGCAAGGACTTCTCGTCCCGGCGCGGGCTTCTCAAGCTAGTCAGCAGGCGCCGCAGCCTGCTGCGCTATTTGAGCAAAAAGAACCCTGCAGAGTATGTGAAGGTCGTGGAGTCCCTAGGCCTGCGCGGTTAGCGCGGTGGGGCTCCAGCAGGCCATGCTGCATGTTGCTGGCAAGACGCGTCAGCTGGATATCACTGTCCCTGTGTCCGCAGGGAACACCACCAGACAATGCACGGGGTCTCGGGCGCTCGCGATGGCGCGAACCGCTCTGACAGTGTCCGTGCATCTCTCCTAGCCACTGTCTCTGCAAGGCGGGGAATGGACTTCCGCTAAACGCAGCGGAAGTCACACAAGGACAAACCAGAAATCATGAAACACACAGTAGAGTTCGAGCTTGACGGCAAGACCGTCTCGCTCGAGAGCGGCCGCTTAGCCAAGCAGGCGGGCGGCTCCGTCGTCGTTCGTTGCGGAGACACCCAAGTGCTGGTGTCAGCCACTTCCGCCGCCGAGCCCCGCGAGGGCATCGACTTCTTCCCGCTGACGGTCGACTATCGCGAGTACACCTACTCCGCGGGCCGTTTCCCCGGCGGATACATCAAGCGCGAGGCGCGCCCGACGGAAAAGGAGACCGTGACTTGCCGGCTGATCGACAGGCCTCTGAGGCCCCTCTTTCCTGACGGCTTCCGAAACGAGACGCAGATCATCGGAATGGTGACTTCGTCTGACCCCACCCACGATCCCAGCCTGTACGCCATGGTCGGCGCATCGGCTGCGGTGGCGGTGTCAGACATTCCCATCGTCCACACCACCGGATCGGTGCGAGTGGCTCGCCTGGGCGAGGATGAGTGGGTCCTGAACCCAACCTACGAGCAATTGGCCGACGCCAACGTCAACATCACCGTCGCAGCCGCGAAGGACGGCATCGTGATGGTCGAAGCGGATGCCAACGAGGCTGACGAGGAGGCCATGATCGAGGCGATCCGGCGCGGCCACGAGGGCTGCAAGCAGATCATCGCGGCGATCGAAGAATTGGCCTCCAAGGCCGGGAAGCCCAAGCGCGACTTCACCCCTCCAGCCTTCGACCAAGCGGTGCGCGACGAAATCGAGGCGAAGTGGGGCGAGAAGGCCGAGGCTGCCTTGGACACCAGCGACAAGGACAAGCTATCCAGCTATGCCGAGTTCCGGGCCATCAAGAAGGAGATCAAGCAAGCCTTTGCCGACGATGCCGAGAAGCAGGCCGAAGCGTCTGCCTTCATGGATCCGTGGCAGGAGAAGCTGTTCCGCAAGCAGGTATTCGAGCTGAAGCGCCGGCCCGACCACCGCGCCCCGGACCAGATCCGTCCGATCACCTGCGAAGTCAGCGAGCTAGCCCGCGCCCACGGCTCTGCCGTGTTCACGCGCGGGGAGACGCAGGCCCTCGTGTCGGCCACGCTCGGCACCAAGGTCGACGGCCAGCGGCAGGAGCGGATCGAGGATCCGAACTACGAGAAGACCTTCATGGTCCACTACAACTTCCCGCCGTTCAGCGTTGGAGAAACCGGCTTTATGCGCGGGCCCGGACGGCGAGAAATCGGCCACGGGCTGCTAGCCGAGCGTGCCCTGACGCCGATGATCCCGGACCAAGAGAAATTCCCATACACGATCCGTGTGGTGAGCGACATTCTCGAATCCAATGGCTCCAGTTCGATGGCAACGGTCTGCGGGGGCACTTTGGCGCTGATGGACGCCGGCGTGCCGATCAAGGCTCCCGTGGCTGGCATCGCCATGGGGTTGGTGACGCAAGACGATGACTTCGTGGTGTTGACCGACATCGCCGGCGCCGAGGACCACTACGGGGACATGGACTTCAAGGTCGCTGGTACGAAGGACGGCATCACCGCGTTGCAGATGGACATCAAGCAGCCGAAGGTCAGCCTAGAGGTGCTGCAGCAGGCACTCGCGCAGGCGCGCCAGGCGCGGCTTGAAATCTTGGAAACGATGGCGGCCACACTGGAGGCCCCGCGCGAAGAACTCGCAGAGCACGCTCCGCAGATCGTCCAGATCACGATTCCCGAGGCGAAGATCCGCGACCTGATCGGGCCGGGTGGCAAGACGATCAAGGGCCTGGTCGAAGAAACGGGCGCAAAGATCGACGTCAGCGACGACGGCACGGTCAGCGTGGCCTCGTCGGACCGCGCCAAGGGCAAGGAGGCCATCGAGAGGATCAAGGCTCTTACCGCTTCCCCGGAAGTCGGCAAGGAGTATCTCGGCAAGGTCACCAAGATCGCCGCATTCGGAGCGTTCGTGGAGATCTTCCCCGGCACCGAGGGCCTGTTGCACATCAGCGAGATATCCGACCAGCACGTGCGCGAGGTCAGCGACGAGCTGAACGAAGGGGACCAAGTCCTGGTCAAGTGCCTCGCCTTGGACGGCAACCGGATCAAGCTGAGCCGTCGCGCCATCTTGCACGAGCGTCACGGCGGCGAGGGTGGCGATCGGCCCGATCAGTCGGATCGTTCGGACTGGGGCCGCAGACGCAGCGGCCGCCCGGGCGGACGCGGCCGCTCCGGGCGCGATCGGGGCGATGACCGCGGCGACCGCCGCGAACGCTCGGGGCGCGACCGTCCGTTCCGCGGGCGGCGCTCCTCTCGGGGACCGCGCGATGGCGACAGGCAGGACTGAGCTACGGTCACGAAGCTAGCTAGCGTTGAACGCTTAGCGTGAGAGAAATGGCGGTGAGGACTTCCACGTGCGCGACCTCCTGACTGACTTCGGCCGAATCTGTGTAGCGGCGGGCTTCTCCGCCAAACACGGCGGCGAGAACGTGCAGCTAACGCTGCTCTCGCCGAACGTGCGGGAGAGGACACTACAAGTATTCAAGCGGACCTCTGCAGTGTAGGACTCGGTCGAACCGGTCATCGAAGTGAGCAGCGATGGAAAAGCCAGGGGGCTCTGAGAAAATAGGTGCGTACGTCGGCGGCTTGGCAGACCGAGCGGCCGACCCGGGACTCGGCCCGCGAGTTCGGACTGAAGGGCCTCATGTGCACGGGCAAGATGGAGGCACCCGGAAGTGACAGACCCCTTGTCTATATTGCACATTTCGGATCTTCACAGGTCGCCGGATGATCCGATCTCGAACGAGGAACTCGTCTCAGCGCTGCTCAACGACCGGGATCGATACGTGAGGGAATCGCCTCCGATACCGACCCCGAAGGCGATCGTGGTCAGTGGTGACCTGATTGAGGGAGTGCGTCTCGGCACGGAGGACTTCGGGAGCCGGATTGACGAGCAGTATGCGGTTGCCGAAGACCTATTGAGCGAGCTGGTGGCGCGGTTCCTTGACGGCGACCGGTCGAAGCTCATCGTCGTGCCGGGCAACCACGACGTCGACTGGAATACGGCATTTGCGGCGCTGGAATGCGTCGAGCCGAGTGAGTATCCAAACAATTTAGGCGGGGAACTCCACGCGGACGACTCGCTCTTGCGCTGGGACTGGGGTACCTGCACGCTGTACCGCATCGTGCGACGTGACCTGTACGCAAGACGGCTCGAGCCATTCTGGCGTTTTTGTGAGAGGTTCTATTCCGGACTGGATGGCCCGCGAAGCGTCCAAGGATCGTTCGACGCTCGGCTATACGATCTGTTCGAGGGCGTAATCGGGGTGGCGGCATTCAATTCCTGCGACGGGAACGACTGCTTCGCGTACCACGGGAGGATCAAGCGGGGCAGCGTAGCAGGGAGCGACCTAGGCCTGCGCGACGCTGGAGTTTCCCACGATCTGCGTGTGGCGGTGTGGCACCACAGCATTGAAGGCTCACCGTACCTCACCGACTACATGGACGTCGACATCGTGCGGGGGATGATTGGAAGAGGGTTCAGGCTAGGGCTGCATGGCCACCAACACAAAGCGCAGGTCCGATCGCAGGAGATCAGGCTGCCGAATCTCGAAAGCATGGCCGTGATCAGCGCCGGATCGCTTTGCGCGGGCTGGCGGCAGCTACCGCCCGGAACGCACAGGCAATACAACGTCGTAGAACTCGCACCAGACCTTGGAACCGTCCGCACACATGTACGGGCGATGGCAGTAGCGAATGTTTTCTCGCGGGCGAGTCTGCTCGAGTTCGGAGGTGCGAGCTATATGGACCTGCCGCTGAGCTCGACAAGAGACCCGGTGGGGCAACCGATCGACCTCGCAGCGAAGCGCCGAGACCGCACCATAGCGATTGCGGAGGCCGAAGCGAAGAGCGGCCACCCAGATCGCGCCGTGCAAGTTCTCAGTGGAATGGAACTTCCGCCCGGCACGCACGAGCGGCACCTGTTCCTTGACGCGGCGGAACAAGCCAAGGACTGGATGGCGGTCGTTGCGGCGACCGATCCGCCGCAGAGCATCCCGGAACTAGTGCTGCGGTTCCGGGCAAAGTACGAACTGGAGGACCACGAAGGCGCAGAGCAGACGTTACGCCACTACTCCGGGCGGTTGGGGCTGGCAGGCGCGGTAGAGGCAGACCTACGCGCCCGGTTGAATGCTAGGAGGGCAATGAAAGGATGAACAAGGAGACGGCGGTCAGCATCCCATTCTCGGTCGAGGTCAGCCGGATGATCGAGGTGCTCGCTGAGCAGATCTATCCCACGGCGTTCGCGCTGCTTCGCGAGAACGTGCAGAACTCGTTCGACGCGGTGCTGCTTCGCCGGCATCGGTTCGGCAACTTCGCCGCCCGAATTGACGTGACCATAGATGAGTCGCGGATTGTGGTGTCGGACAACGGGATCGGGATGTCACGAGACGACCTGCGCGAACACTTCTGGCGCGCGGGCTCGAGCAGCAAGAACACCGATGAGGCCCGGGCCGCGGGAGTGGTCGGAACTTTCGGGATTGGGGCGATGGCGAACTTCGGCATCGCGGAGGAGTTGCATGTCGAAACCGAGAGTGCGGTCACGAATGAGCGGACGGCGTGTTCGGCATACAGGTCGACACTATCCGTGACAGAAGATTGCATCACGTTCGAGCAGCGTGAGCCCGTCGGTAGTCCGGGGACTTCTGTGACAGCGGTGATGCCGAAGGGAGAGATTCTGGACAGAGCGAATGCTGAAGCATACATCTCCGAGTTCGTTACGTTCTTGGCTACCGATGTGTTCGTTAACGGTCGCAAAGCGAGCGGCAATCCCGTTCAAACCGCAGTCGCGGAACTGGCCAACACGACGTGGTCGAGCGCGGATTCTGAATTGGATCTCGGCAGCGGCGTAGCGGCCACGGTTGAACTTTGGGGCGCCCTCAACGGTGACGTGCGCATCTGCTTGGAGAAGATCGAGGTCGACGGAGAGCGGCTGGAGGGGCGGATGACACTCCGGCAGGGGACGGGAGTCCTGCGGACATTCCGGAGCGGGTTCGGTTTGGCGTCGACCGGCGTGGGCTCGACGTACTCCTTTGGCGGAGTGGCGGACTTCCTGTTCCTGCAGCCAACAGCAGGTCGTGAGGCCTTGACTACAGCGAGCAAGCAAGTTCTCCAGCGAATCGTGTCGAGGGTAGACGAGTTCGTCTCGATGAAGTTGGCGGAACGGCCAGAATGCAACGCCAGCGGCCCTTTCGCGACATGGGTTCGGCAGCGGGGGCGATACGACCTTTGTTCCAACTTACGCGTCCGGATTGAACCAGGGGGAACGGTTCTGTTACGCGAAGTGCGCGAGGGATTCGAGGGGAGACGCCCGTTGGTCTACTGTGGGACGGATCGCGCGACAGTGGAGCATGCGTCGGAAGACCGGCCGATCATCGTGCCGGCAAGAAGTTCGCCAAGACGTGACTGCGAGATCAACTACTTGCGGCGGTACTGCGACATCGAAGAGCTGTCTGATCAGCCTAGGGTTCTCCTCGAGAAACCGAGTGTGGACTGCACTGCCGCAGAGAAGGCACTGGCGTTCCGAGTTGGCTCGATACTGTCGGGCGACTACTTCCTCAATGCGCAGGTCCGGTTCGGGAGCATTTCTCACGACTTGCCGGTTCTGGTCGATCAGGGAGCGACGCCAGTGGCGGTCTTCCTCAACCCTGACGGCCCGACCGCGAAGATCATCCTCAAGGTCTACGACGAGCAGTACTCCGCTTTCGGCGACATGGCAAAGGACTTTGTCAGGAACATGATCTTCCCACGCGTCTCAGATCTTGTCCCCACGGCTACCCGCCAGGGGGCGCAAGCGTTTCTGAAATCGATCAGCCGACAGCGGGAAGTGTTCGAGTACGAGGCATCAGATCTCGAGAGTTTGACCTCACTCTGGAACGACTACATGAGCGGGAGACTGAGTTTTCAGCAGGCGTCGGAGAGGTCAGCTAGAGTCGCGACCCGGAGCTACCAAGTGGTCGACGGCACTGCAGCGGGCTCGATGCGGGACGTGGTGCCGGACGTGATCGAGAACGAGTCCTTGACTGCTGCCGAGGGCCAAGAGGACCACGGCGCACTTCCGCCCATCCAGCGGCTCGATATACAGACAGGCAAGAAGCTTCTCACCATTGCGGCCGACGAGCCGGCGCTGAAGGGTTACAGGTGTTTCCTCGCGATCACCAACCGGATTCAGGAGGAGCATGGCGATTTCTTCCTCCAGCCACACCGGACATCGGTCGTCTGGGGCGGCCAACGGGCGCTGTTCATCTTTCAGCACCATTCTGGCGAGTTCGGTCTGTACTACGACCTACAGACGCGGAACCTCATCAGCGATCAGTCTGGTGGCGGTGCGATCATGCCTTGCACGATAGTGATGAAGAATCGGGTGTTCATACCGATCCCTACGGCGATTCAAGAGACCTTCTTACCGAACGCGGACGAGAGGAAGAGGTTCGAAGTGAAGTGCGACATCCTCCAGATCGAGCGTTGAAAGAGTGGCATAAATGCCACGGGAGCAACGGAACGCCGAGCACCGGAGATGTTGTGGCGTCGCTTCTCAACCGAACCTTTGAGACCGGCATGGGGAGGCTGGCAACCGCCGTGCGAGACGACAGCGAAGAGGGCTGGAGCGGGGATTGTCCATGCTCATGAAACGTTAGGTCGCGTAGCAGGCACCGATCAGGTGGGCAAGCCGACTCCTCGGCCCGTGGGGCTACGGTGTGTCGTCGCTGCGCCGTCTCCCGCCGGAAGGCCACAGTCTCCTGGGTAAGTTGTTGGTCGTGGGCTCCTATTTCCCGAGGGGATAGGCGACCGGTGGTCATCGGGCATGGATCGAGGCTAATCTCGAACCCCGCTGACCCTGCCGCACAGACGGTCGGGGCAGCAGCGTGAGCCGATCGAATGCCAATTCACATCTGGAATGTTTCTTCTGCCCGCTGACGTCTGATCGGAAGCCAGGAACAGGCTCGAGGGGGTGTGATCGGTCCAGAAGCCATCTCAGAGAACCTTATCTCCAATCGTGGCTATTCAAGCTCCGCCGCCCAGGCGTTCCTCCAAGATCATCCGCTCATGAAACCCGACGATCCGTAGTCGGCTCGGATCCGCGCCTAGAGCTGCCCTGGGCACGAGGCCGACCAATTCGGAGGCTGCCACCATCACGCCGAGCCCGGTTGCGAGGCGCGACACTTCGTCGAAGACCAGCGGCAGCGGTGTCAGGTCCGGCTGTGTGATGTTCATCGAGACTTGGGCGACCTGGGCCGAGTCCAGGTACATGCCCAGCGCCTTCACCCCCGGAAGGCCACCCGCCGCTTCACGGATCCGGCCGGCGATCACCTTCGCGGGCTGGGCGTCGCAGCACTCTAGCAACACGTTGTAGGCTACCAGCGGACCCCGGACTCCTACGCAGCATGCCCCGGCCGAAGGGTGCAGGCGGGGGCCTCCAATGTCTGGAAGGTATTTCCCGCTTTGGACGAATTCTGCAAGTCTTTCGAACCCCAGCTTGCGTACTGTCTCCAAGGGTCTTCGCTCCTCGCGGACGGCGGCGTGGCCGTATAGATACACCGGAAGGCCCAGTTCACTCCAAAGTCGCTCGCCAATCGACCGGGCGACCTCCACGCACGCATCCCAAGGAGTATCGTGCAAAGGCACGATCGGGACGACATCTATGGCGCCGACCCTTGGGTGAGCTCCGTCGTGGTCATTCAGGTCTATGCTCTCCACGGCCTCCACGGCCGCCGCCGTGACAGCCGTGTAGATCACCCCGAGATCTGCTGCGAAAGTCAACACGGAGCGATGGTGGTCGTGATCGCTGTGCCGGTCCAGCAACCTCGCCCCTGACACCCGAACTACTCGCTCGAGCCGATCCAGCGTCGCCGGGTCTCGGCCTTCTGAGAAATTCGGAACACATTCGGCGAGTTGCGTCATAGTGCCCTGCTGCAATTGTCGCCCGACGGCTCCCGCGGCCGTCTCGTTCCCCTGATTGCTGCTCGGGTACACTCAAGCATGGTGGCTGCTAGTTTGCGACCGGCTGTCCCGACAGCGCTGGCCTCGACCACGGCGGCGGCACTGCTCGCATCCATCTACCTGATTTTCATCTGGGTGCCGATGGAGGCCAGCATGGGGCCGGTCCAGCGCATCTTCTATTTCCACGTCTCCTCCGCCGCCATTGCTTTTGTCGGCTTTTTCATCGGCGGCGGGGCAGCGATCGCGTACTTGAGCAATCGTGCCAGCCGGCTAGACGATCTGTCGGTGGCTTGCAACGAAGTCGGATTGCTGTTCGCGATCGTCAATTTGATCACCGGCTCTTTGTGGGCAAAGCCGATTTGGGGGGTGTACTGGGCTTGGGACGCACGCTTGACAGCGATGCTCCTGCTCGCCCTGATCTATGCCGCGTACCTGATCCTGCGCCAATCCATCGCCGAGCCTAGCCAGCGCGCGACCGTTTGTGCGGTTGTATCGATCTTCGGCATGGTAGACGTGCCCATCGTGTACATGGCGAATCGCTGGTGGCGCACGCAGCACCCGGCTCCCGTGCTTGGTGGTGACGGGTCGCTAGACCCTCGGATGACCTTCGTCCTGTTCGCAACGATGGCTTCGCTGGGCCTACTATTCTGGTGTCTGGTTCGTCAAAGGCGCAGGCTCGAGGCTCTGAGGCGCAAGACCGACGCACTCAGGCGTGAAGTACAGTCGCTGGCCTGACAGATAAAGGAGTCAACGGTTTGGAACCCAATTTCAAATGGCTTTGGGCCGCCTTCAGCATCGCTTGGGCGCTCCACGTCGGATACGTGCTGCTGTTGTCCGGCCGAACGCGCAAACTCGAGCGCCAAATCAGCGACCTACAAGAACAACTCAGGCAAGGCAGCAGACACAACTAGTAGGGCCACTCCCAAGTGACATAACAACGGCTAGGCCGAAATCAGCAGAATCGGCGTCCGGGCTGTGACTACGCTGCTGACCTCGAGCGAGGCGCTGAACGGGATCACGAACGGCACTTGAAAGACCCCCTCGAGAATGAGCGGAACGAAGCCGGAAAACTAGGTGGAAATGTCAGCAGGACCGGCTAGAAACGCCGCATAGCCCCCTCCAATGAGCTGCTTGTCGATAACTAGAGAGTCGTCGCCAGCCACCCCGCTCAGCCCGCAGAAGCCTAAGAACGACGCTGCACTGGGCGCGACTTCTGACACGTAGCGGCCAACGGCGAAGCCGATTGGGCCGAACAAAATCCCGGCCGTCACGGTGCACGGATTGACGTTTTCGGCTCAAAAGGCGTCAATCGTTTCAAATTCGTTGCGAAATACGGTCAAACCGTTGGTATTCGATTGACTCCGGGCGGTTCTAGGAGTATCAAAAAGCGACGCATAGTTTTGCCTGCAAGAGGAGGTCGAAAATGCACACTCGAGCTTTCTTCATATTCGCGGCGATTCTGCTCCTGACAGTGCCGTTAGTCGCCCAGATCAACACTGGAACGATTGTCGGCACTGTGCGGGATCCCCAAGGCGCGGTCATTCCCGGCGCCGATGTCACGGTCACGCTGACCAGCCTGGGCGATTCGATCGTTCTGAGCACCAACGAAGCCGGTGTGTACGTGGCGACTGGCCTGCGCCCCGGCATCTACCGGGTCCGAGCCGAGACGGATGGATTCAAGACGGCTGTCCGGGACGAGATCCGACTCGCCATCCAGCAGCGCCTCGAGGTCGGTTTCACCCTGGAAGTCGGCGACGTCACTGAACAGGTGGAGGTCGTCGCCCCAGTTGTGGGCTTGGAGGCCGAAAGCGGCCAGCTTGGCACCGTGATCGAATCCGCCGAGATCGAGGACCTTCCGCTCGACGGGCGGCGGTACTCCGACCTGATTCTGCTCAGTCCCGGCGCGGTCCCCGCACCGGGGGCGCGGTCCAATCCCCGGGAGGCGAGAATCAACGTCGACGGCAACTTCTCGCTCCAGAACTACTTCGCCCTCAACGGCGTCGACAACAACACGTTCACGACCAACGGGCAGGAGCGGAGCCCCCAGGCCGTTCAGCCGCCTCCTGACGCGCTCCAGTCCTTCAAGATCCAGACACGGACCTACGACGCCGAGTTCGGCTGGAGCCAAGGAGCGGTCATCAACGCCGAGATCAAGTCGGGAGCGAACGAATTTCACGGTTCCGGCTGGTACTTCCTTCGCAACGACAAGCTCAACGCCAACAACTTCTTCAACAATGCAGCAGGCATTGAGCGCGGGGCCGAGAACCGCAACCAGTACGGACTGACGTTCGGCGGCCCGGTCGCGAGGAACAAGACGTTCTTCTTCGGCGACTACCAGCGCACGGACGCCAGCAAGGCCGGTGGCGCGAACGGAACGGTTCCAACGGCACAGATGAAGCAGGGCATCTTCACGGGGGATCGCGACCTGGTGATCGATCGGGATGCAGATGGCACCCCCTTCTATCCCGAGATCGTGCCTTGCGTGGACGAAGTCAACGACATCCTCAATCTCGGGGCGAGCCGAACCGACGGGCGGCCTTGCGGCGACCCGGCGGGCATGGCGCTCGGCGCGCTGTATCCAGATCCGAATTCTGGGAAGTTCGGCTTCCAATCGGCCCTCGATGTTCCGCTGGAACAGAACTCGTTCGACATCAGGATCGATCACAGCCTGACAGACAAGGACACCCTCTATGGGTCCTACAGCTTTCTGCAAACCGACACCATCGTCGAGCAGGGCCCGTTCCCGAACCCGCTCGCCACTGGCGGGTTCACGGCCAACAGCTATGTCCGCGGCCAGTTGATGGCGCTGACCTGGAACCGGATCTTCAGCCCATCCGTGTTCAACAGCCTCCGGTTCGGATTCAACCGGATCTATTCGACGTCCGACCCCATCGCGCCCGAAGGCGACGCCGGGCCGGAGTTCGGCCTGAGCTCCCTTCCCGGCACGTTTGCCTACGGCCTTCCGCCGATCCGCGTGTCCGGCTACACGCTGCTCGGAACGTCGGAGTGGAGGCCGCAGTTCCAGACTTCCCAGGTCTTCCAGCTCTTGGACAACCTCAGCGTCATCAGGGGCAACCATTCGTTCAAGCTCGGCTTCGAGTACAAGCGAGCCATGAACGACTACCTGGACGTGAAGGCGCCCAACGGCCGCTACATCATTCCTAACGGCTATGTTGGCGACGGGTTCGCCAACCTGCTGCTGGGTAATGTCGGCAGGGTCGAGGCCACCTCGGCGCTCGTACCCCACACGTATACCGACGGGATGATGTTCTACCTACAGGACGCCTACAAGGCATCGTCCAAGCTGACGCTCAACTACGGGGTCCGGTACGAGTACTTCACGCCGATCGTGGAGCGCGACAATCTCATGTCCAACTTCGATCCCGACGCGAACGGAGGCCGCGGCGCTCTGATCACTGCGAATCCCGGCGACCTAGGGCAGGTGCCGTGCGAGTTCGAATGCGTGCAACGCGCGCAAGGCGGCGGGATCTTCGGCAGGGCGCTGGTCCATCCCGACCGCAACAACCTTGCGCCCCGCTTCGGAGCGGCCTATCGCATCGGAAAAAATACGGTGCTCAGGGGCGGCTACGCCATCTTCTATCAAGCAATCGACCGGATGGGGAGCTCGGCCGCGCTTCCGCTGAATCCCCCGCAGCTGATCGAATTCCGCGGACAGGAGTCGCAATTCCACGAGCCGCCCAAGATGTTGCTAAGCGACCCGTTTCCCGGGGAAAGCAACGCGTTCAATCCCCAGCGCATCGATCTCCGGAGCCGGAGCATGTTCGAAACGGCGCCGTGGTCGCAGCAGTACAGCTTTGGGTTCCAGTTCCAACTCGAACAGAGCTATCTGATGAATATCTCCTACGTGGGCGGGGACTCGAACAACATCCGCAAGCTCCAGCCCTTGAACCAAGGCCGCCTGCAGTCGGACGGATCGGTCACGTATCCCTTCCCGGACTGGGCGCGCCTGAGCGACCACCTGGCCAGCAACGGCAATGCCAACTACAACGCGCTGCAAGTGAGCCTGCGCCGAGCGATGGTCGGGGGCTTGGCCTTCAATATCAACTATACGTGGAGCAAAGCACTCGGCGACACGCAGGACAACCTTTCGGGGGGCGCATCTGCAAACCTCGTCCGGCCGCAGAACGCGTACGATCTGTCCGCTGACTACGGGCGCTTGGTCTTCGACCAGGCACATCGGTTCGTATTCAACTGGACGTGGGCGATTCCGTTCCCGCGCGACAGCTCCGCGCGGCACGTGCTGGGCGGCTGGCAGTTCAACGGCATTTGGAGTTCCACCTCCGGTTCTCCCATCGGCATCCGCGGTCCCGACAGGAGCCGGACTCGGAGTCAGAACCCCCGGGCGGATTGCATTGGCAATCCGGCAGGCCCGAGAACGGTTGAGCAGTTCTTCAACACGTCGGCCTTCGCAATCTCCGAGAACGGAACGTTCGGAAGCTGCGGCGTGGCTGCGCTGAGTGGCTGGCCGCATCACAACTTCGACCTTTCCCTGTTCAAGAACTTCGGGCTGGGTGAAGACGCCAAGCTGCAGATGCGGTGGGAGTTCTTCAACGCATTCAATACGCCTCAGTTCGACAATCCCGAGAACCGGGTGCACAACGGCCGGTTCGGCAGGACTACCCGCGTGCTCGATCCCCTGCGGGAAGGCCGGGTGATTCAGTTCGGGCTGAAGTTCATCTTCTAGCAACGCCGCCAGCCGCCCGGATCCGCGTCCGGGCGGCTGGCGGCCCGGGAGTCTTGGCCGCTTCGCGAGGCCCGCTCGCGGAATGTGCGAAGCTGCAAGTCGAGCGCAGATGCCGACAGAACCATCCTCCCGCGGAGATAGCGAACCGGGCCTGATCCGAGGCCTGGGGCTGAAGGAAGCCGTCTCGGCCAACGTGGTCGAGATGCTGGGAATCGGCCCCTTCATCACGATCCCAATCCTGATCGCCGCCATGGACGGCCCGCACGCCATGCTGGGGTGGCTGCTCGGGGCTGCGCTGGCCGTCTGCGACGGCCTGGTCTGGGCAGAGCTGGGGGCCGCGATGCCGGGAGCGGGAGGCTCCTACGTCTACCTCCGGGAAGCCTACGGCCCGCAGAAGATGGGCCAGCTGATGTCGTTTCTCTTCGTCTGGATGATCTTCTTCACCGCGCCGCTCTCGGTTGCGACCGGAGCTGTCGGGTTCGCCCAGTACACCCAATACCTCGGGCCCGAACTCTCGCCCCTGACCATCCAATTCATCGCCGTGGGCCTGTGCCTGGTCATCACCTACGCGCTTTACCGCGGCATTCAGACCATCGGCCGGCTCTCGTTCATCCTCATGCTGGTCGCCGTAGGAACGATTCTCTGGGTGATCCTCTCCGGGCTGTTCAACATCCGGGGCGAGCTGCTCACGGACGTTCCCGACGGAGCCTTCTCGTTCTCGTGGGGCTTCGTGAAGGGCCTCGGAGGCGCTGCTCTGATCGGCATCTACGGATACGGTGGCTACAACAACATCTGTTTCTTGGGGGGCGAGGTCAGGAATCCGAGCCGGAACATTCCTTTCGCGGTCATCGCCTCAATCGCCATCGTGGCGCTCCTGTACATCTTCCTGAACACAACGATCCTCGGCGTCGTTCCGTGGAGGGACGCGATGGAATCCCAGCACGTCGTTTCGGACTTCATGGAGATCGTCTACGGGCCTTGGGCGGCCCATCTGCTCACCTATCTCGTCCTGGCGGCATCAGCTGCTTCCGTTTTCGCCCTGCTCCTCGGCTATTCGAGAATCCCGTATGCGGCCGCCAGGGACCGGCGGTTCTTCTCGGTGTTCGGCAAGCTGCATCCGACCAAGCGATTCCCGCACGTCTCTCTGCTGACGCTCGGCCTCGGCTCGACAGTGTTCTGCTTCCTTGATCTCGGCAACATTATCCAGGCACTCATCGTGATCCAGGTCATCGTCCAGGTGCTGGGGCAGATTGTTGCCGTGACGCTGATCCGGAAGTACAGGCCCGACATTCACCGCCCGTTCCAAATGTGGGGGTATCCGATCCCGAGCCTGGTGGCGATGGTCCTTTGGCTTCTCGTGCTCGTCTCGACAGGGGTCACCATCGTGGCGCTGGGGCTGCTGGTACTAGCGCTGGGAATCGGCCTCTACTTGCTCAGAGCCTACCGGCTCAGCGAATGGCCGTTTGCCCGGTCGGCGCTTGGCGAATCGTAATTTCCCTGCCCGCCTCGACGTCACGCAACACCGAGACCTCGCCTGCAGGCCAGCGCACTTCCACCGAGTCCGCCTTCGTGCGGGGTCCGAGCCCGAAGTGCAGGACCAGCTCGTCCTGAGAGAGGTAGCTCCCGCCGCTCCGCACTTCGCGCAGCTGCCGCAGATCACCGGACCGGACCCTGACCTGAGCGCCCAGAGCGAGGCGGTTTGAACCCGACCCGATAAGGCGGATCCTGAGGTGATGGTTTCCGCCGCCGCTTTCGTTCCAGAACAGGGCTGGCGCGGCGTCGATGTTGCTGAGCACCACGTCCAGCCTCCCGTCTCGGTCGAAATCGGCGCTTGCCGCCCCGCGGCTGGACTGCTCGCGATCCAGACGCAGGAGGCCTGACTGCTGCTCGAATCGACCGCCTCCAAGATTCCGGAAAAGAAGGCTTTCCTGGCGGTACGGGGCAATGGACGACTCTTGGAGCTGATCGACGTTCGGAAAGACGTGGCCGTTCGCCACGAAGATGTCGAGCCAGCCGTCGTTGTCAAAGTCTCCGAACAGCGTTCCCCAGCCAACGTAGGGCAACGTCGGTCGGTCCAAGCCTGACCGGGTCGTGACATCCGAGAAGTTGAGCTCGCCTTCGTTCCGGTACAGCGTGTTGTATTCCTCGGAGAAGTGTGTGACGTAAAGGCCAAACCGGCCCTGGTTGAGATAGTCTCCCGCAGCGACCCCCATGCCGGCCTGCTCGACCCCGTGGGCGTTGAATGCCAGGCCCGAAAGGAGCCCGAGTTCCTCGAACGTCGCGTTGCCCAAGTTCCTGTAGAAGAGGTTGGGTGTCGAGTCGTTGGCCACGAACAGGTCGGGCAGGCCGTCCTCATCCAGATTCACGAAGACTGCCCCGAGCCCGAAATAGCCTTCCGCGTCGTCCAAGCCGCTAGCACGGGAGCCTTGCTCAAAGGTGCCGTCTCCTTGGTTCACGAAGAAGGAGTCCCCTGCGCCCTTGAGTCCCCGTGGTCCGCACATCACCGGCAGGCCCATGTACTTGCAGCCCAGGCCGGGCCCTCCCATCGAGCCGTAGGCAGGACTTCCCGGCTCCGGAAGATTGGCCGGGTCCAGCTCGATGTAGTTGGCGACGAACAGGTCGAGGTCGCCGTCCAGATCGACATCAGACCAGGCCGAGCCGGTCGACCACCGGGGGTCGCTCACGCCCGCCTGCTCGGTGACGTCGGCGAACGTTCCATCCCCTTGGTTGCGCAAGAGCTGGTTGGGCCCGTAGGACGTGACGTAGAGATCGGGAAGACCATCGGAGTCGTAGTCGGTCACCGAGCAGCCCATGCCCCAGTAACCATTCCCAGCCGCTCCGGCAGCCCGCGTGACCTCCTCGAACCGGCGCTCGCCCACATTCCGGAACAGGGCATGACTCACGCGCGACGGGCGGCCCTCCCGGAAGCTCTCCAAGTGTCCGCCGTTCACAAAATAGAGGTCCGGCAGACCGTCCGAATCGTAGTCGATCACACACACGCCGGCAGAATTCGCTTCGACGATGTAGCGCTTCTCCCGATCGCCGCTGATCAGTCGGAACTCGCCCAAGCCAGCCGCCCCCGCTGATTCCAGGAACCGCAGTTGCGACCAGGCACGGCATGGCAACGAAGGAGCGAGATGGGCCGACAACACGACGACTGCAGCCAGCAGGGAGCAACCCGTGCGATGCACGCAAATCACCGGCCTAAAGATTCGTGGTGTAGCTCGCATGCTGCCGTTGCGGCCATCCCCTCGTCACGACTCTGATCTGGGTAAGTTCCCGCGTTCCAACAAGAAGCAACGCTCACCTTTGGGCCTTGGCAGCGCGAGAGAACCCGCCACAAACGAGTTCAGTATAGTCGCCAACGCTCGAACTCATCGCGATCGCCTGCCCGTCTGAAGAGGGCTCGGACCGGGGGATACCGTACACTGACAACGTGCTGGCTCCTCTGTGCAAGGGTAGCCACGACGGGACACTCTTCAGGCTCGTCAATAAGGACTCAGCCCGTCGAGCCGTGTGGACTTGTACCGTTGCGTCCGCGGTGCTGGGCAGCTTGCTGCCGCTCGTTGGGATGCCGCAGCTGCGAATCCCCGCGGAGTCGGTCACGGAGTTCGAGCAAGCCGTTGCGCATTTTCAAGCGGGAAACTACGAGGCGGCTCTGCGGCAGACTGAGCCTCTCGGGCGCCGTCATCCGGACGTCGCCGAGATCCAGCACTTGCTAGCGATAGTCCTCGACCTCAACCGGAGGCCGGAAGAGGCCAACCAGCACTTTCGGCGAGCCGTCGAACTCGAGCCACAGTCGGTCGGGTTTCGGACCAACTTCGGCGCGAGCCTGATGCGCCTTGGGCAAGCATCGGAAGCGGAACGCCAGTTTCGCCACGCTCTGGAACTGGAACCGAACCATCCGACGGCAAGCTTCAATCTGGGGACCACCCTCTTGCAGCAGGGGCGACCGGGAGAAGCTCTTCGTTGGCTGGAAGAGGCATACTCAATCCAGCCCAATGTCTATCAGAACGCCTATCAGCTCGCCTACTGTCGTTTCCTGCTCGGCAAGTACGAGGCGACAGACACGCTCCTGACGAGACTCGCAGGTCCGGCCGATTCCCGAGCAGAACTGCAGCTCTTGCAAGCACTCACGGATCGTGCGCTCGGGCGCTCCGACCGAGCGGACGAGGTCGTGCAAGCGATCAGGCCGATGCTCGACGGTCAGCCCGAGCTGGAATTCCAGCTGGCGCTGCTGCTGTTGAATCAGGACATGGCCGCACATTCCGAGGAACTGCTCCGATCCGTGGCAAGACGGCTACCGGCGTCCTACCCGGCCCATTTCAATCTCGCCGTCGCTCAGAACAGGCTAGGCAAGCTGCCCGAGGCCATCGGGACGGCGAAGTCCGCGCTCGCCCTCGAGGAGACATCGGAGGTCCACTTGCTTCTGGGAGACCTGCTCGAGTCGCAGGGCCAGCCTCTCGAGGCCGTGACACACTTCCAGAAGGCGGTCACGCTCGATCCCAATGCCGACAATTACTTCGCGCTCGGGTACGAGTTCCTGACTCACTGGAACTGGGAGGCCGCGGCACGGGTCTTTTCCGAGGGCCTCAAGAGGATGCCCGACTCCTGGAACCTCTGGATCGGCGCGGGAGCGGCAGAGCTCGGTCTGACCCGGTACGAGGAGGCGACGCGCGCCTTCCTGAACGCCGTGAGACTGAGGCCCGAGGAGATGATGGGATTCCACCTCCTATCTCAAGCGTTCGATCGGTCAGACGAGGCTTTCGACAGTGCCCTGCTCTCATTCCGGCAGCTCCTCGAGCGCGCTCCGACGGATCCGTTGGCTCGATACTTCGAGGCGCTGGCGACGCTCCGCCAAGCTTCGCGATCAGGTGACTCCGACGAAGTCGCGACACGGGTTGACACACTGGCCGAACTCACCCGGGAAAACCCGCAATTCTTGGAAGCCCAGCTGCTGCTGGGCGAAATCCAATTCGAACTTCAGAAGTGGCCGGCCGCTGTCGAGGTGTTACAGCAGGCCGTCCGCCTCGCGCCGGATCATCTATTGGCCCACTATCGGCTCGGACTCGCGCTGCAGAGGACCGGCCAAGCGCAGCAGGCCCGACAGATGCTCCAGCGGTACCGGGATCTGAAGGCCGAGGAGGACCGAACTGTCGGCGGGAGAGTCGCTGCGACCACCCGGTTCATCGTCGAGATGAAGCAGGATGACAGGCGCCGCTAATCCTGACCGGCTGGTATGCGCGGGAGAATTCTTCACGGATCTGATCTTCTCGGATCTGGAAGAGCTTCCGAGCTTGGGCCGAGAACTCAAGACCGACGATTTTGCGATCTCGATCGGCGGTGGCGCCGCGATCACCGCCACCGCGGCGGCTCTCCTCGGTCGACCGACAGAGCTGGTCACGGTCTGGGGCTCCTCCGTCTTGGACCGGGAAGCCCGGACTCAGCTTGAGGCGTCCGGGGTGTCCTGCTCCTTGGCTCAGATTCGACCGGATCTCAGATGCGGTGTCACGGTGGCAGTTTCGACCCGGCAGGATCGCTACTTCCTGACCTATCCCGGTGCCAGCCGAGCCGTGGAGCAGCACCTGCTCGAGGAAGCAATCCTCGAGCGCATCGGGCGCTCCGGGCACGTCCATTTCGCGCTGACGCCCGGCTCGTGGGGCGCGTTCCGGAACGCGGTACGACAACTCCGGAACGGCGGATCCACGGTTTCGTGGGATCTCGGCTGGAATCCAGAGGCTGGTCGCTCTCCGGCCTTCCGCGATCTCTGCCGGGAACTGGACGTGGTGTTCTTAAATGAGATTGAGGCATGCAAGTACGCCGACGCAGCGTCGGCCCGCGAGGCGCTAGCCTATTTCTCGCACGCGGACAACACCGTGGTCATCAAGCTGGGAGCGGCGGGCGCGCTGGCGTCACAGAACGCATCGCCGCCTGTTTGCACGGAAGCGCTCGATGTCGAGGCGGTCGAGAGCACGGGGGCAGGTGACGCATTTGACGGCGGGTTTCTGCACGCGTGGATGGCGCGCAAGTCGCTGCAAGAGGCCCTTCTCGCAGGAAATGTCTGCGGCGGACTGTCGACCCGCTCGCCGGGCGGCGTGAATGCACTGCCGGGCCGCTCGGAATTCGACCAACAGATCGAGGGGCTTGAGCGTCGGCGGGCTGCTGGGACTGAACACGAATGAAACTTACGATCATCGGAGGGGCTGGGGTAAGGGTTCCGCTTGTAACCAACGGCCTCTTCCGCGAAGGGACGGGCATCGCAGTCGACGAGCTGGCGCTGTTCGACACGAACACGGAGCGAGCTGCGACGATCGCACGCATCTCCGAGGCCATGGCGCGACGCGCCGGCGGCAAGCTTCGCGTGTCGCTGCCCCGCTCCTTGGACGAAGCGCTCGAAGGGTGCTCGTTCGTCGTCTCCAGCATTCGGGTGGGGGGAATCAACGGCCGGATCCGCGACGAACGGATCGCGCTCGAGCACGGCCTCCCCGGGCAGGAAACGGTCGGCCCCGGAGGGTTCGCCCTCGCGCTGCGAACGATTCCCGTCCTTGTGAACTATGGCCGACGAGTGGCCGAGCGCGCCCCGCAGGCGTGGATGATCAATTTCACGAATCCCGTCGGGATCATGGCCGAGGCCTTCATCCGCGAAGGGATTTCGGCCCGCTGTATCGGAGTCTGCGACACGCCTCGGGAGCAATTCCTGCATGTGGCCGAAGCGCTGGAGGTTCCGCTTGAAGCGGCATACTTCGACTACCTCGGGCTGAATCACCTGGGTTGGATTCGGGCCGTTTTGGTGCATGGCCACGACGTATTGCAGGATCTGATTGCGTCTGACGAGGCATTGGACCGGGCGTACCCGCTTCGTCTGTTCTCGAAGTCGTTTCTCCGAGGCTTGCGCCTTCTCCCTACCGAGTACCTCTTCTACTACTACTCCAACCACGAGGCATTCCGCAGGACCGTGACGGCTGGAAACACCCGAGGGGGGCTGATCCGGGAACTCGAGGGCCCGCTCATGCAGTCGGTCGCCGAGGCCCGCCGAGACGAGCGGAGGATCCTTGCGGCGTATGACCTCTATCTCGCGCGTCGCAACGCCTCCTACATGGCGATCGAAACAGGTGGATCAGTCGAATCAGGCCGCGTTGACGAAGCCAGAGCGAACCTGTACCAGAGCGCGGCAGGCTACGAGCGGATCGCGCTCGATGTCATCGGTGCGATCCACAACAACCAAGCGAGGGTCATGCCTGTCGACGTGGCGAATCAAGGGGCTATACAAGACCTCGATAGCGCGACCGCCGTGGAAGTGCCCTGCGCCATCGACGCCAATGGCGCTCGACCTCTCGCTGCCGGGCGTCTGCCCGGCCAGATCCGAGACCTGCTCTTCCGGGTCAAGGAATTCGAGCGGATCACCGTGGACGCAGCGCTGCGAGGCTCGCGTTCCCTTGCCATCGATGCACTCGCTGCCAATCCCTTAGTGGAGCACCGCGAGCTCGCCGAGAAACTAGTGCTCGAGTATCAAGGGGCTCATGCGCCGATGTTGGACCACCTGTCCTAGCCCGATCAGGTTGCGCTACTGCGGATGCCCGCCGCCACTAGACGACCTGGAGCCAGGACCGGCCCCGAATCTGTCTCTCGCCGATGCGCCTCCAATGACTGGACGGAGTGGGATTCCGACCCTACACTGAAGCTGCCGTGCAGGGATTCCTGTGTCGGTCGGAGTTTGAGGAGAATGCAATGCGACTTCGGTTTCGAATCCATAGCCTGACTGTCCAGACGCTGGCAGCGGCCGGCTTCTTGGCTGTTTCGCCGCAGCCGGGCATCGCCCAGTCTGAACCGGCCCTAGACCGGATCCTGACCTTGGCAGAATCGAGAACCGGCCCCCACGCGCTCTCCGTGGACAGGGGCGCTTCGGGCCTGTGGCAACAGCTGATACGGCTGCAGACCACGGCCAGCGTCCTCTATACGATCGCTCATCCTGATGACGAGCAGGGAGGGACGCTGACGTACCTCAGCCGCGGCCAGGGAGTGCGGACCTCGCTCTTGTCGCTCAATCGCGGCGAGGCTGGCGCGAATGCCATCGGTTCCGAGCTGTTCGACGGATTGGGCCTGATTCGAACAGAGGAACTACTCGTTTCCGACCGCTACTACGGCCTAGATGATCAGTACTTCACAACCCTGATCGACTACGGCTATTCGAAGAACCTCGACGAGGCGCTACGCCAATGGGGGCGAGAGAACGTCCTTCGGGATATCGTGCGCGTGATTCGGATCAATCGCCCCCTAGTCCTCGTCTCGCGCTTCTACGGCGGTCCTAGAGACGGGCACGGCAACCACGAAACGTCCGGAGTCGTGACCCAAGAAGCGTTCGAGGCGGCGGGCGATCCGGACCGGTTCCCGAATCAGATCCGCGAGGAGGGACTCAGGCCGTGGCAGCCACTCAAGCTCTATCGAAGTAATCTCCATTCGCGACGCCCGTCGGGTCCAAGCATCGAGCCTCCCGATCACCCCTGGAATGTCGACGTCAATACCGGGACCTTCAGCCCTTGGCTCGGAGAGAGCTACGAAGAGTTCGCGGCCCTAGGGCTGAGCTTCCAGCGGTCTCAAGTCAGCGGCCGTCGGCGCGAGCGTTCAGGAGAACACCACCAATTCTTCGAGAGAGTGCGCAGCCAAGTGGATGCTCCAAAGCGGGAAACCGGGTTCTTCGATGGGATCGATACGTCTGTCGCGGGGATCTACGAACTGTCGGGAGTCGAGCCCCCCGAGGGTGTATCCAAGATTCTCTTGGAGATCGAGAGCCACGTCGATGATGCCGTCGCGGCTTACAGCGTGCGCAATCCAGCTGCGGTTGTGCCGTTCTTGGTGCAGGGCCTGAGCTCCGCGCGCGAGGCGATACGCCTGTCCCAGGGCCAAGACGAGGTACTCTTCCTGCTGGCGATCAAGCAGCGCCAGTTTCAGGACGCCATCAACACTGCTCTCGGAATTCAATTCCGAGCCGTTTCCGCACCACTCGATGCCGGAGCACCGGATTCGCCGTTCGCGCCTCTCGCCACCATGGGGCCGGCTGTTCCGGGCCAGCGCTTTCAGGTGGAAGTCTCCGTGGTCAATCCCAGCAGCCTTTCGATTGAAACCCAGGGAATCTCGATCGAAGGCGCGGGCGACTGGGGGGTTGAGGGGGATTCCCATTCCGGCGCCGTGTTCCATTCAGGCGAAAGGCTTGCAGCCCGGTTCACTGTCGAGGCACCTCGAGACGTTGCACTCTCAAGGCGCTACTTCCAGCGAGAATCGATCCATGACAGCCGCTACGCCGTTCGGGATCCGGAATACTTGCACCTGGCCGGGCGCGCGCCTGCCCTCACGGCGGCAGTTGACTACTCCATCGGCGGCGAGTCGGTGCGTGCAAGCGGGGTCGTGTATCGCCGGGAAGCGAACCTTCCGTACGGATACGAATACCGGGAGCTGAAGGTCGTTCCGGCACTCGCGGTGAATGTGTCCCCGGCCAACCTAATCGTTCCGCTTGGCTCGCGCCGGAACGCCGTATCGGTGCAAGTGGAGGTGATCAATAACCAGAGCGGAGGAATCGAGGGCGAGCTCTCACTGGAATTGCCAGAGGGATGGACTGCCGAGCCAAGCAAGCACGACTTCCAGTTCTCGCAAGCGAACGCCCGCCGGAACTTCAGCTTCGAGGTCAATGTGCCCCGGCTGCGCGAAGGCACGTACGATCTTCAGGCGGTTGCCCGGGCGGAAAGCCAGGAATACCGCCAGGGATACCAGGCGATCCGACACAGAGACTACGACATTCGGTACCTTTACCGAGATTCTGTGACGCGTGTTCGAGGCGTCGACGTCCGGATCGCTTCCCGCATGAAGGTCGGGTACGTGATGGGTGTCGGAGACGAGGTTCCAAGTGGAATCGAACAGATGGGCGCCGAAGTCACCTTGCTGGGCACGGACGAGCTTGCCACAGGGGATCTGGGCGCCTATGGAGCGATCGTGGTCGGCACGCGGGCCTATGCCGTGCGCCCGGACCTGATCAACTACAACCAGCGGCTGCTCGACTATGCTCGCGCTGGCGGGAACCTGGTCATTCTCTACCAGACCCAGGAATTCGTTCCCGCCAAGTGGGCCGCGTTCCCGGCCGATCTCCCGCGCCGCGCCGAGGAGGTCTCCGAGGAGAACTCGCCGGTCCGTGTCTTGGCTCCTGACCATCCTGTGTTCCAGCGACCCAACAAGATCGTGGCAGAGGATTTCGACGACTGGGTTGAACAGCGAGGCTCCAAGTTCTTTTCTGAGTGGGACAGCGCGTACGTGCCCCTCATCGAGACTCAGGACAAGGGGCAGGAACCCCAAAGCGGAGGATGGCTAACGGCCCCGTTCGGCAGCGGCCACTACACCTATTTCGCCTATGCGGTACACCGGCAGCTCCCGTACAGCGTCCCCGGAGCATATCGCATCTTCGCCAACGTCCTGTCGCTCGGCCGTTGATCCCGCGGCCCTGTCCTGTCGGGCGCACGGGGTTCGAAGCAGCACGGCCCGTCCGACCGCAATTGCACTTGGCTGATCGATCGAGGTGCCCCTGCAGCGATTTCAACCCTTGGCGATCGCCGCGTCAGGTGCACTCTATTCGACGCCGAGGGCGAGCGCGCCATCATAGCCGGTCATTTCCAGGTATCCGCTGCCCTCAATCAGAGCCCCAGAGCGACTGCCGGAATATGTCACGGGGCCTTCCCAGTAGGTCGGCAATTTAGCGGACCGGCTGACGATCTCTTGGGCGTCGTGCAACGGGCGCACGTCGAGACTCAGCCCGATTCGAGGGATCTGAATCGACCATTCCACAGGGTATTTCGCCCCGGTTTCGTCGCTCCGCCAGATGCGTCCGGGAGCTAGCAAAATGTCGTCCGAGGTCAGGCGCACCGCAAGGCCCTCCGGATCGACGAGCGTGCCGTGGGAATAGGGACTGTACTCGCCGTTCGAAAGTCTTATGCCGGCGATCATCAGGTCAGTCTGATCGTCGAGTTGTACGCTCAGCCAATCCCATCCGACTGCCCCCGAGGCCATGTCCTCGCTGAAGAACTCGTGGTCCATCCACGACAGCCCCTGCACTTCGTGGGCAGTGTCACCGATGGTGAGGGTGCCGGATGTGCGCATCCGGGTGAACGATACGTAGTGCGAAGCCTGCCCGTCTTCCCCGCCCTTCCGGCTAATGCCGTCCTCGCCGTGGATCACATGCGGCTTGGTCGGCTCCAGCAACAGCTCCAGCGAGACCCGCTCGTCCCATGCCTGCAGTTTCTGGGTTGGCAGGGCGGTATCGCCTAGCGGGAATTCCACGCTCCAGTTCCCATTCCAGATCGTGCCCGTTGCCGCAGACGCACCAGCCAAGCCCGGACCGCTGCGATTGGTGCGCTCCCTATGGATCAGACGCTGGCCCGCAACGTCTGTCACGACGAAGTGCGCCACGTAGACCTGATCCAGGTCCCAAGCGGTATTTGCGGCTTCCTCGCGCCCCGAGGACGCCCGGAAGAAAGTCAGCTCGAATCCGAACTTGCGGCCCCCGGAGTCCGATACGTTGCCGGTGTAGTACCACCACTCCATGGCGAAGTTCGGGTGTTCGAAGTGGTCACGGGGGAACTCGAATTCGTAGCCAGGCTTAGCTAAGTCAGAGGAGAAGCCCGCCAGGGCGGAGATTGCGAATAGCGCGATTCCTGCAATCGGACGGGCGGATGGCATCTACGCTCATTTTGGCCCAGCGTCTCGCGTGGTCCTGTACGGGCCAGACCTCTTCCGGGCGGAGGCTGAGTCCCCCAATTCATGGAGTCTCGATGGATTCAGAGCATCCAGGACCGGAAGGACTTCTGCTTCCCGAGCGGAACGGAAACAGCGCCGCGACCGAGGCTCAGTAATCGACCCACAGAGGGCTGCCCCAGGCGACTTGGCCGTCGGCCTGCTCGACCCGCACGTAGTAGTAGTGGGAACTGCCCGCGCCGCCGAAATCGGCGTCGGTGTATTCGAAATCGGCTTCCTGCGCTGCCGGGCGATGCGTGTGTGCGAGCTGGCCGTCCCGTAGGATATGCACCCGGGCGATTTCTCCCGTGCCGCGTACGCGCACTCGCAAGGGCTGCGCGTCGGACGTCCGGAAACGATCTCCCATGAAGTGACCGCCCATGCGCACGTCGAGAATGATGTTGTCCGTGGCACCGTACGTATGCCGGCGCCGTATAGCATCCAAGACCCCTTGCCTCGTGAAGGAAGTCGTGTAAACCATCGCGTACGAGTAGTGCGTCGAGTAGTGGTCGGAACTTGCGATGGTCCCAAGCGTGTAGCCCTTGGCCAGAGCATGGTTGACAAACCCGGCCGGACGATAGCCTCCCGGAGCGTCTCGCGGCGCAGGGCTCCTAGCCGACAGCGGTGCGCCGTCTTGCTCGTAGCTGGTGCGGTCGCCTTGGAAGATCTCTACGACAGGTGCCGCTTCGGGATCGTGGAAACGCCAATCCGTGCCCATGTTGGTCGCGGAGGTGTGGGCGATCGCCACGCCCCCCATGCGCCGAACTTGCTCGAATAAGAGCAGTGTGTCGTTGGCGGTGACCCGCGGATCGAAGAAATCATTGTCCTCGTCACGCTCTTGTGGCGGCGCCACCCCGGGCTGGTCACCCCGATTCGCTTGGTCGGCCAGCAAGTAGCCCGGCACCCAGCGCTTCAGGTAGAACGGGACCACCTCGCCGGTGCGGTCAGCAAAGAACACGTTGTGGTGCCCCATTGGATAGTTGACGCTGCGCTCGTACCCGAACAGGCTGACGTAAGTGCCGGGAAGGTGGTGCATGTCCGTCATCTTCTGCGAGTACCACCACCAGTAATCGTGCGCGCCTCCCTGGTGATCCGTCGAGGCCCCGAAATCCATGCTGGCGGCGTCGAGCATGTAGCGGTAGAACTCCGGCAGCGAGCCGTCAATAGTGCCCCCTGCATCCCAGCTCAGTTCGGTGTGACGGTGCAGGTCTCCCCGGACGATGCGCGCTGCACGGCCCTGAATCTCGGCGCGGTAGTTCCGAATCGCCGCCAAGTCCCCCGGCTCATCCGCGTGGCCCGGAGCTGCCTCGACAGTTGGTGTCTCGGGCTGGGTCAACTGTATGCGGCCGGGAGGGTCCGCGCTAGTGGTCTTGCCGGCGTAGACTTGGAATCGGACAGGCCGAGTGAGGTAGTTTTCCCGCCGGTTGTCAGTCGGCCAAGCGAGCCACAGGCTGCCATCGCTCGCCACGGCAGACCTGAGCCAGGTGCTGAGCCGACCCTTGCTGTTCGGGACGACCTCGGGCGTGCTCCAGCCTGCTCCGTCGTAGCGGGTGAGTCGGTACTCCCATCCCCTCCTTCGCGTGGCGCCCGCGCCCAACAGGCACTTGGCCGCTACAAGAGGATTGCCGCTGGCGTCGAGAAGGACTTGGGGGCGGTAGACATAGCGTCCGGCATCGGCCTCAAATGCCGCTTGCACGGGCCGGGCTGGAGCCTGCAGCCGGCCGTTGGCGAAGGCGCGCAGGTGGATCGCGCGCTCGGCTCCAAGCATCACGCCGGGACCGAAGCAGGTGCCGCACGGGAGTTCCGTCTTGGACGCAGGCATCTGGTAGCGGTAGTTGTAACCGTTGTCCTTGCCCCAGTTGGCTCCGCCACTCTCCCAAGCGACCCAGACGCGGTCGTCCGCGTCGACGGCGACTGAGGGCCGGGCCTCGAACAGCGGCGTCTCGGCAACCGCCATTTCGTCGACTGCTGTCCTGCCATCCCGCAGGCCTACCAAATACACGTCGTAGTTGCCATTGCGGTAGCTGTCGTAGGCCACCCAAGCCGTTCCCCGTGAATCGAGCGCCACGGTCGGACTCCAGTCGTTCCCCGGCCGGCCGCTGACGGACACTGTCTCGGACCACTCGCCGTCGGAGAATGTGCGGAGCAGGATATCGGACTCGCTTCCGCGGAATCCTTGCCAGGCCACCGCCAGCTTGCCGTCCCGGGCGGCGAGGCTGGGATAGATGTCGGGAAGGCGATGATCCGTGAGACGCACCAAGTCACCCCAGGACTCGGCCGCAGGGTCGTAGCGCCGGGCATACAGGTCCCAGTTGCCGATGCGCCGGGCTGACCAGACTACCCACACGCGGTTCTGGCTGTCCAGAGCGATTTGCGGCAGCCAGATGTCGCCATCGCCGCCGGGAACCAACAGCACATTGCTCCAGTTGCCGTCCCGATACTGGCGGAGGTTGATCTCATCGCGTCGAGCGTCATGTGACATCCACACCAGCCAGAGCGTCCCGTCGTCTGCTGCGGCGATGTCCGGCAGGTCATCCGAACGCAATTCCGTGCCGACGGGCTCGACCGAATTGATCTGCCCTACAGCGGTAGCGCAAGCAAATAGCGACAGCAGCAGTAGTGCGAGCGGCATGGCGCTTGCCAGTATAGTCCGCATTCCGGCGGCCACCGTTGATGTTCGAGTTGGTGGGCGATGCGCATCCCGCCTTCCTCCTGCCGGACAAGCCCGTGCCGATCCCGTGGAGGCTACAATCGACCCGCGAGACACCTCTAATGCCGCAGACAAGAGGGCTCGTCAAGCGAGCCGTCGTCCTAGTCGCGATCGCAAGCTGCGCTTCGGGCCCGTCGGCCGTCGAAGAGACCGTTTCAGTGTCGCGGCCGTTCGTTTCCCCCAAAGGGGAGTACGTCACTGAGCGGGATCGCTACCACACGTTCCGCATTCCGGGGATGATTGTTGCGCAAGATGGCTCGATTCTCCTGTTTGCCGAGGGCCGCCGGGGTGATGGAAGCGACCCCCGCCGAGACGAGGATGCCCCGATCGACCTAGTCCTGCGGCGGAGCACTGACGCGGGCGAGACCTGGGAGCCCCTCGTGGTTATCGAGTCCGGGTTTCGACCAAACGGCGTCTTGGTGGATTTCGCGGATCCGACACCAGTCCTTGACGGATCGACCGGCGAGGTCTTCCTGCTCTACGGGCAGTGGCCGGATGTGGGGCCCAGAACCGTATCCCATGGCCAAGAACCGGACTCTGCTGACGGCAACCAGGTCGTCTGGGTGCGCTCCAGCACCGATCACGGACGGACTTGGTCGGATCGACGCCAAGTTCGCTATCCCGACGAGCCTAACGACACCGCGGACGGGCTGTATTGGCGGCAGGCGGAGCCCGGACCCGGTAGCGGCATCCAACTCCGCTGGCAGAGCCAGGTCAGCGGAGCCAACGGCCGATTGCTGATCCCGGCGAAGCGAAGCGGTTCGGAAACACCGGACGGGCCTGCCTCGGTGAGGCCCTTCGCATACTATTCGGACGACCACGGGGCGAGTTGGCAGGTGGGGCGCGTCAGTCCCGGACCGGACGCCAACGAGGATGAGATTGTCGAACTGACCGACGGCACGGTCCTACTCGACGGGCGGCAGAACGACGGAAATTATCGCCGCCGCCATCGCAGTGCAGACGGGGGTATCACGTGGAGCCCGGACCGGCCCGACAGCATTCCGATCACTCCGGTCGACGCCTCGATGATCCGGTACTCGGCCAGCCGAACGGGGGATGACCGTGACATCATCCTGTTTTCGGGCCCCCGCGGGAAAGACGGCCTGAACCGCAACAACATTACGGTATGGACGAGCTACGACGAAGGCCAGTCCTTCAGCAACCCAGTCACATTCAATCAGGGGTTCGCCGCCTATTCGGTCTTGCAGCGTCTGGCCGACGGCACGATCGGGCTGGCGGTTGAGACTTCAAATGAATCGGGTGACAACTACGGAGAAATCAGGTTCTATCGCTTCGGTCTGGCCCATTTGGCAGCAGCTCAGGGGATCGACTGATGACTCGGAGGCGTGCCGCAGCCGTCCTTAACGGGCCAATTGCGAACCGTCGCGCTATCGCCTTCCTGCACTCAGGACCGCAGAACGAACGAGCCGAGTCGGTGGCAAGACTTTGTTTCCGGTGGAAGAGCAGCTTCCGGGCTCGAACCCGATCGGCGGCGGCCCAAGCATTCGATTCTTGATGATTCGGGTCTCCGGAGGTGCGCAGGCAGTTCCGCCGGAATTCGGGCCGGTTGTTTCGGACGCGATCCAAAGGCCTATTCCGCGACCGCCCACAGCTGCTCATATACGGCCTTCGCGTGCTCGTACTCCGCGATAGCCGCTTCAGGCAGGACGTCTTGATGCCGGGCGAGTTCCGACTCGACGCGGCCGACCAAGTATTCGACTTCTTCCCGCCGAGGCCGCAACGGTCTGCCCGGCACAGCGATGTGAAACGGAGCGCTGTGAGCAAAGCGCAGGCGGCCCTCTGGGCGCTCGTAGCAACGTACAGCAAGCCAAGTCGAGGTATCGAACGAGAACTGCTCGTCGATCAGAGTCATGTAACCCCCCGCCGATTCAACCCGATTGTCCGGCTCGAGGCGGCGGACAACCTGTCCTGCGGCAACCACCTCGATCGAAGTGACCGGGGTGGCGCTACGAATCCAGCCCGTCAAGCGATAGCTACCGCCCTCGCTGTGCAACTCGGCGAACTCCCGTCCCGGACGGCGGTCGTTCACACGTACATCCAGCATGGGGCCTGTCGTGACGAAGCTGCGGCCATCGTCAAGCCCCTTGATCCATCGCTCGTACGAGAACTCCGAGCCCAGGTGCACGTACACGCGGCCGAATCCCAGTGGAACGGGATGAACTCCTGAGGCTGTTCCAGCGGTCGGCCGTAGGCGAAAGCCGCAGTTCAACAGGGCGTAGTAGTTCTGAAAGGTGAAGTCAATCCACCCCTCTTCGGTAAAGCCTTCGTCAGTCTGCTCGATCTGCATGTAGTCGGCGGGTTGCTCGCCGAAACCGCGGAAGTGAAACGGCGCTCGCCAGATGTGGTTGTTGGTGAGTTCGTACAGGTCCACGTTCATGGCCGGGATCAGCATCATTGACCACGGCCAGTTGTGCTTGTCGAGCTCAAGCAGCCCTCCCTCGCGATGCACCTGCTCGGCAATCGAGCCTACCGGCGGCGCTCCCTGATTCAGGACGCCGCGATGGTTCAACGCGAAGACCGCGCCGAGCGTATGGCGCACACCGTTTACCGTGAAGATCTCGTACTCGGTGTTCATCGGGTAGATGATGTGGTGGGGGTCGACGGCGATCGGCCGGGCCTCGACAGGAGCCGAGTTCTTGTCGCCTTGACTGGGGGGCGTGCCGGCCTCCGTCACCCAGTACGTCAGAGGCAGCGCGACATTCAGATCCTCCGCCACGACCAAGGCCGGGAGCTCACTCACACTGCGGTGCACGTGAGTCTCGCCCGAGTACCAGCCATGCTGTGCCATGTCGATCCATCGGTGGAGCCGGATTTCGGTCTCGGTTACGCCTTCTCCAACCACTACGGTATTTGTCGCGGGCAGATACTCCTTGCCCCGCGCGGCCGTCAGCGAGTAGGAGCCAGGCGGTAGCTTTGCGACAAAGCTGTGGGCAGACAGGGTGGTGTGTATCTCAACACTCTGCTCCGAGCGGCTCTTGTTGTAGGGAATACTCGAGCCATCCCGGTCCGCAGACTGCGCCACGTGCCATTCCCCATTGCCATCCTGGATGTAGAGGCGCGCAGCCACTGGAGAGCCGTCCGAGCTGTCCACGATGACGCCGCGCAACTCTGCGAGCCGGGAACTGGTGCAGGTGAGTAGTGCGGCACACAGGCAGCAAGCTCCACCGGCCACGATCGGAGTTCGATTCCTTGGCATCGGAGTCAATCATATGACGGGAAGGCAGGCAGCGAGACCAGATTTGGGTCTCCGGGCGGAAGCTGCGTTTTCCCCGTGGCCCTGCGAGCCCGGTGAGGTTACCGAGTACGAAACCCCACCATGCGAGTGCACGGTACAAGATCGGATATGTGCCGGAGCGTAAGGACTCTTCCGTTCGTCGCAACGGACGCCCGGATCTCGAGCACCGAATGTAGCCAGCTACATCAGGGGTGGGATTTTCACTGCCAGGCTAGTGATTTCCGAGCGTGGTGCAAACTGAAGCAGGCCGACCTTGGAGCTGCCCAGAGCAACGCCTTGGTTTGCTTGGAAAGGCACATGAACTTAGCGGTCCAGTCTGATCCTGCTCAGCCCCTTACCGGGCAGCGGACGAATGCCTGCTTGGACAAATCCCTGGAAGCTCTCCTCAAGTCGATGGTCGCGGACCCAGCCTCGCCCTACCCGGAGCGGGCGCAGAAAGCCGCCTGCCTAGCGCGACACCTTCAGGAATCGGCTGCGACCCTTCAGACTCCGGCCGAGAGGAAGCAGCAGGCCGAGTTCGAGCGGATGGTGCAGAGCCCTCAAGACAGGGCCACCCTTACCCAGCTCACTGATCAGGCTTTCCGCGCTAGACGGCCCCGTCGGGCGGTTGACCAAATGCTGCACATATTGGACGTACAGGGGATTCCCCGATTCTTCAGCGGCTTGGATCGAACTCTCATCAAAGGCCTCCATTCGTTCGGGGGCTATCTGCCGGGAGTGGCAGCCCCCCTGGTCAAGGCAAGGATGCGAGAAGAGACCGCCAACGTCATCCTACCGGCTGAGGAGGCTCTCTTGGTCCGGCACCTGGAGGCACGTCGGCAGAGCGGCGTCCGGATGAACGTCAACTTTCTCGGCGAGGCCGTGCTGGGGGAAGCCGAGGCCCGCAGGCGCATGGATTCCTACCTCAGGGCCTTGCGGATGCCCGAGGTTGAGGTGATTTCGGTCAAGATCACCACGATCTACTCGCAGATTCACTCCCTGGCGTTCGAACACACCGTCTCGGTCCTGTGCGACCGATTGGAAACGCTGTATCGGGCGGCGGCTCGGGAACGATTTCGCAGGGCTGACGGCAGCGAGGTGCCCAAGCTGGTGTACCTAGACACAGAGGAGTACCGTGACTTGGCCGTCACGACCGAAGCCTTCCTGCGGACCTTGGGCCGCAAGGGCATGGAACACGTCAACGCGGGGATCGCTTTGCAGGCGTACCTCCCCGACTGCAGCTTGGCGCAGAAACGAATCAATGCTTGGGCACGGGAACGCGTACGTCTCGGAGGATCTCCGGTGACCATCCGGCTCGTGAAGGGCGCCAACCTCGAAATGGAGCGCGTGGAGGCCTCGCTGCTCGGCTGGACGCAGGCGCCGTTCGCATCAAAGCCCGAGACCGACGCCAACTACAAGCGGATGCTGCACGAAGCCCTGATTCCGGAGAACGTCGGGGCCGTGCGCTTGGGAGTGGCTTCCCACAATCTCTTCGACGCCTCCTACGCGTTGCTCCTGGCAGCAGATGCGGGTATAGCGGACCAGGTTCAAATCGAGATGCTCGAGGGGATGGCGAACCCTCAGCGACGGGCCTTATTCGAACTGACTCGCAACCTCCTGCTCTACGCCCCTGCTACGAGGAAGGAGGACTTCGTCAATGCCATCGGATACCTCTTTCGCCGCTTGGACGAGAACACCGGAGTCGACAACTTCCTGTGTCACGCCTTCAAGCTGACGCCGGAGAGTCGCGAATGGAACCGCTTGGAAAAGGCGTTCTTCGACTCCTTCGCCTTGGTCGAAGGGCTGTCCGAGGCACCGCGTCGCACCCAAAACCGCTTGGAGGAGGCTGGGGAGCCAGCACGCCCGAGCAGCTGGCACAGCTTCGTCAACGAACCCGACACCGACTTCTCGCTGCCGGCCAACCGCGAGTGGGCCCGGCGGATCATCGAGCGCTGGCAACCCCGTCACGGCAAGGACAAGATTGAAGTCCCCCTAGTTGTGGGAGGCGAGGAGATCCTTGAGGATCGGAGGCTCCGCGACTGCCTGGACCCGTCGCGGCCGGGCGTGGTAATCGGCCGCTACCGGCAGGCCGGCGAGCAAGACGTCGAACGGGCAGTGGCCTGTGCCCGGGACGATGCCGACGGATGGCGCCGCAAGTCGGCGGCGGAGCGCTCGCAGGTCCTGACGTTAGTGGCCCAGGAATTGCGTCGGCAACGTGCGGACCTCATGGGAGCAGCGCTGGCCAACGGCGGAAAACACCTTGCCGAATCGGATCCCGAGGTTTCCGAGGTCGTGGATTTCGTCTGTTTCTACGACTTGGCGGCCCGGTATTTCTATGATCTCCCCGGCCTGCAGGCCAAGCCGAAAGGCGTAGTGGTCGTCGTCTCCCCTTGGAACTTCCCAATCGCCATACCCGGCGGGGGGATAGCAGCCGCCCTAGCCGCGGGAAACACCGTCATCCTCAAGCCCGCCTCCGATACCGTCTTGGTAGCTCACGAACTGTGCAAGTGTTTCTGGAAGGCTGGGATCTCGCGCCGGACACTGCAGATGGTTCCCTGCGCCGGTGCCACAGTCGGCCCGCAGCTGACCTCTCATCCCGAGGTGGACGCCGTCATTCTCACTGGCGGAACCGAGACCGCCCAGCAGATGCTGCGCGCGAAGCCGGACCTCAATCTGCTCGCCGAGACCGGTGGAAAGAACGCGACCACCTTGACGGCCATGGGTGACCGCGAGCTGGCGATCAGGCATGTCATTCACTCTGCCTTCAGCCACAGTGGGCAGAAGTGCTCCGCCACATCCCTCCTTCTCGTGGAGGAAGAGGTCTACGACGACCCGAAGTTCAGGGAGACACTTTGCGACGCGGTGCGCAGCTTGCAGACGGGCCCGGCCTGGGATCCCAGCAACCGCATCGGCCCCCTGATCCGCCCACCTTCCGGCCCGCTGGAGGCCGGGATCAAGGAACTCGAGCAGGGCGAGAGCTGGGCCGTCATGCCCAGACAGCGGGACAACAATCCATGCCTCTACTCCCCTGGCGTCAAGTGGGACGTACAGCCCGGCAGTTTCACCCACCTGACGGAACTCTTCGGTCCCGTGCTGGGGGTGATGCGGATCAACGACTTGGATGAGGCCCTAGAGTTGACCCGCAGCACCGGATACGGATTGACAGCCGGTTTGGAGAGCTTGGACGATCGGGAGCAATCGTATTGGTGCGGCCACGTCGAGGCGGGCAACCTCTACGTCAATCGGCCGACCACCGGGGCCGTTGTGCTGCGCCAGCCGTTCGGCGGCATGGGCAAATCTGCCTTTGGCCCCGGAATCAAGGCGGGGGGCCCCAACTACGTCGCCCAATTCATGGACTTCAGCGAGGACCGGCCTCCGGCCGGTGCCCAGGAAATCACCGACCCCGAACTTGTCGACCTGTGTTCCCGCCTAAAGGAGCGAATCCCTCCAGGCATCGCTGATGGGGCAGACGAGTTGAACAGGATCGTGGCCGCGCTAGAGAGCTACTGCGCGTGCTGCCAAGAGGAGTTCGGCCGCACCCACGACCACTTCCGGCTCGTCGGCCAAGACAACTTGCGGCGCTACCTCCCGGTCCGACGGCTCCGAATCCGCGTGGACCGCCTCGATTCGCTCTTCGAGATCTTCGCGCGCGTTTGCGCAGCCAAGGCCGCGGGCTGCCACGCAACCGTAAGCCTCCCTAAGGATTGGTCGTCTCCCGCTACCGATTGGCTGCGAGAGCTGACACAGTCGTGGTCGGGTGCGGTGGACTTTGTCGAAGAGACCGACGATGAGCTGGGAACTCAGGTCCGCGAGTGCCAGACCGACCGCGTTAGGTATGCGAGTTCGGAGCGTGTGCCGGCGATGATCCATCGGGCGGCGGCCGAGTCCGGAGTCTACCTGGCGCACGCACCAGTCCTTGCCCAAGGCCGGGTGGAGTTGCTCTGGTACTTGAGAGAGCAGAGTCTGAGCATCGACTACCACCGCTACGGCAATCTCGGAACCCGGGCCGACGAGGAGCGGACGAGAGCCTGCGGCGACTCATTGGCGCCGATGCCTGCAATCACGAGTCGTGCTCGTGCAGGACGAGGCGACCGTCCCTCAGCGTAAGGATCCGATCGGACTCAGCCGCCGCCTCCAAGCTGTGGGTTGCCATGACGATCGTGGTCTGAAGCTCAGAGTTCACCAAGCGAAAGAGTCCTAGCACGCTAGCCGCGCTCTCCGAATCCAGATTTCCGGTCGGCTCGTCGGCAAGCAGCAGCGAAGGTCTTGCGACCATGGCGCGAGCAATCGCGACCCTCTGCATTTGACCGCCAGACAATTCGTGCGGGAAGCGGCCACCCAGATCGGCCAGATCCACCAGATCGAGCATTTCTTGAGCCCGCGGCCGGGCGTGCCCCTCCCCCGCCAACTGCAGGGGAATCTCGACGTTCTCAAGCACGCTCAGCGTCGGGAACAGGTGGAAGAACTGAAAGACGAAGCCGACGTGCTTGCGGCGGATGCTCGTCAGCTCCTCATCGTCCAGGTCCGTCGTTGAGATGCCGTTGACCAGAACAGTGCCCGAAGTCGGCATGTCCACCGCACCGGCTAGGTTCAAGAAGCTGCTCTTGCCTGAACCGCTACGTCCGACCAATGCGACGAATTCGCCGCGGGCCACTGTCACCGTGACCCCGGAGATGGCTGCTACCGATTGTTCCCCGGAACAGTAGACTTTGGACACGTTCTGAAACCGCAGCACCGGCGGTGATGCGCTAGCGGCCGACTCAACCAGCCCGCCGGCTGAGGCAATCTGAGACACTAAGGCCCATCGTAGTGCACATGCGAGGGAGCTTGGCACGCAGCGAGCGAGTGGTTCGTCCGATCTCTGCAGAACCCCACCGCCGAGACCCGACGAGATAGCTTACGGCAAGCAAACAGCTCCATTGAAGCAATTCTCTATTTGTAATTAATTCTAGATTGAATATAGTGTCTCTCAATATTGCAATCTGGCATCTGCCAAAGCCATTCGCCGCGACCGGCTTCGATTCGCGTCCATTCAAATGGTAGATTCGAGGAGAAGTTGGCGCGAGCTCGCCTCACCGCAGCGCTTCTTGTGTTTCAGGGAGCAATGATGGCCGATGATCCGGTCTCCCGCCTCAACCAGCGGCTCGATCACGGCCAGGCCTCTCTGGAATTCGACGCCAAATGGGGCTACCTGCGATCTCTGCTTGATGCGCTGAAGATCCCAGTCTCGTCTCAGCTCTTGGTGTTCTCGAAGACCAGCGCACAGTTCCGCTGGATCAATCCGCGCAATCCCCGGGCGATCTACTTCAACGATGACACCTACGTGGGGTGGGTGCCGGGAGCGCCACTGCTCGAAATCTCCACCGCAGTCCCAGGAGGCACGGCGGCGTTCTATACGCTTCGCCAGCAACACTCTGCCCGTCCCCGCCTGCTTCGAGACCGCGGATCCTGTCTGCAGTGCCACGAGAGCCGACGTACGCTCGGTGTGCCTGGACACCTCACCCGGTCCGTCTATCCCGCCCATGACGGGCTGCCGCACTTCCGCCACGGCACGGTGGATACCGACCACACGACTGCGGTTTCAGAGCGCTGGGGCGGATGGTACGTGACCGGCTCTATCCCGCTGGCGCATCGCGGCAATGCCGTAGGCCCCGACGACAGCTTTGCTGAGTTCACTGCAGGCTTGCTCGGGCGGCCCTACGAGCGCTTCTTCGAACCGGCAAGATACCCAACGCCCCACAGCGATGTCGTCGCCCATTTGATCTTGGCGCACCAGACGAAGGTCCATAACGCCATCGCAAGGGCCGGTCACGAGGCTCGGGCGGCGATGGCCTATCGGGCCGAGATGGCAAGGCTCTTTGGCGATCCGTCGGCATCCCTGCTGGCATCGGTCAAGCGCCGCATCGAAAGGCCCGCAGAGCTGCTTCTCCGCGATCTGCTCCTCGTGGGAGAAGCTCAGCTACAGGGTCCCATCCGGGGAGACTCGGGTTTCGCCGATGAATTTCAATCGAGCGCTAGCCGCGACGGTTCAGGGCCTTCGCTGCGCGAGCTCGACCTCGAATCCCGCCTGCTGCGCCACTCTTGCAGCTATCTGATTCGCTCCCCAGCGTTCGCGGCACTGCCCGAGCGCGTGCGACGTTACGTCAAACGCCGCATCGCAGAGATTCTCGATGGTACCGACGAATCAAACGACTTCGGTCACATAGGGGGCGCCGAGCGCGCTTCGCTGCGAGATGTGCTCAAGTCGCTGCCTCGCTGACAGGCGCCTCAGCTTCACCCGAGCCGCTCAGACCTCTTCGGGCACGATCCAAGGGGCACGGTAGTCGCGTTTCAGCAGCGTGTTGGCGCCAAAGTTCCCGACAAACCTCTCGGTCTCCGGATCGAACAGCAGTTTGTCGCCAGTCCGGTACGAGATGTTTGCCAAATGACACAGAGCGGCCGAGAGATGCCCCTCCAGCACGTCGCAGTTCAGGTCGCTGACGCGCCGGCTCAGCACCGCCTTGCGGAAGTTCTCGAAATGCAGTCCTGTGGTGTCGCCCTCCGACGCCCTGCGCGGACCCGGCGTCCGCTTCTCGCCCAAGTACGTCTGGTAGCCCCGGTTGGCAATCGTCAGGAAGCCGTCGCTGCCGAAGAACAAGACGCCGATCGTGTGACTGCCGCCACCTGAGTCTTCCAGGAGTCGGCACTCGCCACCCGTGACGAGCCCGCGCACCTCGAATTGCAGCATCCGACTGCCATAGTCGAAGGTTGCGTGCTGGGTGTTGGGCGTCTCCTGATCGTCGTCATAGACGAAGTGGCCGCCGGCAGAGAACACGTGCTCGGGCAGGTGGTCGACTCCAAGACCCCAGCGGGCAACATCCATCTCATGAACGCCTTGGTTGCCAATGTCGCCATTGCCGAACGCCCAGTGCCAGTGCCAGTTGTAGTGGAAGCGATTCTGCTTGAACTCGTGCGGCTGGGCCGGGCCCAGCCAGATGTCATAGTCCACGCCCGGAGGCACGGCGCTCACCGTTGTTGAGCCGATGGACTTGCGCCGCTTAAAGCACAGCCCCTTGGCCATGTACACCTCGCCGATCACACCCTCGCGCAGGCGCTGGATGGCCTCGATCTTGAACGGCGTAGAACGGGACTGCTGGCCGACTTGGACGATGCGCTTGTACTTCCGCGCAGCCTCGACCATCTTGCGGCCCTCCCAGATGTTGTGGCTGGCGGGCTTCTCGCAGTAGACATCCTTGCCCGCTTGGACCGCCCAGATCGTTTGGAGAGCGTGCCAGTGGTTGGTCGTCGCGATCGTGACTACGTCGATCTCCTTGTCCGCCAGCATGTCACGCAGGTCGCGGTATTCCTTGGGAGCGGGCGCGTCCTGCTGGTGCTGCTTTGTGTAGGCGGCGGCCTTCTCCGCCACCGACTGATCGATGTCGACGACTGCCGCGACATGCATCCCCGCATTCGCGGCGACCGTGCGAATGTGCGCCTTGCCTCGTCCATTCACGCCGACGACTGCTGTATTGAGCCGATCATTCGCCCCCAAGACGCGCGAGTACTGCGCGGCGGTCATCGTGGCTACGGTCGTGCCCGTGGCGGTAAGGAATTCTCTTCGATCCATGGTGCCTTCCTCCAGATTCCAGATCCGGCCTTGATTGTAGGCCACTGTCCGGACGCAGGATTACCGACGACAGGCGTTCAGTCCAGCGGCACTTCGAAGTACTGCAGGGCCCACTCGCGCATGAAGCGGACCCGCTCGGGGCAGATTCGGTAGAGCATGAACTCGGGATTGTCGATCGAGCCTAGGAATCCGCGCAGCAGCGGGTAGCCGTCCCAGATCTCTCGCCGCACGCCCGCATCGGTGACCAGCTCTGCCCTGCCCTCGATCCGGACTTGGTCGTGGCCATCGTCGAGATAGCAGAGTTCGACGGCCGGGTTCGCCGCCAGCTCGGCCGTCTTGTCGGAACTTTGCAGCGAGGCCACGTAGACGGTGAAGCCATCGACGGCGGCGGGAGAGACTGGTCGGACCTTCGGGCGCGTTCCGGCGACGCTCGCCAGCATCGGAAACGGCGCCCGCGCCATCGTGGCTTGGGCCAGTTCGACCAATCGGCTCGTGTCCACCGGTGCCGGCTCGGGTTTCATTCTGGTAGTGTAGCGGCGCCATTCAGGCGCAGTGCCGCCCATGCAGCGGGCCACTACAATGGGATGCTCGCATGGGCGTGCTCGGGATCCTGTTCGCCATCGCCGTGGCGTACGCACTGTCTTCGGCCCGGGCCGCGATCCGATGGCGCACCCTCGCCTGGGGCGTGGGCTTACAGCTCCTGCTGGGCGTGCTGGTCTTGCGAACGCCAATCGGACGCTTGTTCCAGGCGATCGGAACGGGATTCAACCGTTTCATCTCGCTGGCCGAGGAGGGCACCCTGTTCGTGTTCGGTGAACTGGGCAGGTCCGAGAACGGTGTCATTTTCGCTTTCCAGATTCTGCCCCTGATCATTGTCGTCTCGTGCATTTCCGCCATGCTCTACCACCTTGGGATCCTGCAGAAGGTTGTCGCGGTCCTAGCTTGGGTGATGCAACGGGGCATGCGCGCCAGCGGCGCTGAGTCCCTGAACGTTGCCGTCAATCTGTTCCTAGGGCAAGCCGAAGCCCCGCTCACGATCCGCCCCTACTTGGCCGCGATGACCCGCTCGGAGTTGATGACGGTCATGACTAGCGGTATGGCCACCGTCTCAGGGGCGATCCTGATCGCGTACGTGCAGCTTGGCGGCGCCGAGGCCGAGAACCTGGTGACGGCTGTTGTGATGACCGCTCCCGCCTGCATCATGCTCGCCAAGATCTTCGAGCCCGAGACGGGCCGACCTGAAACGATGGGCTGGATTCCCGAGCAGGAGACCGCCAAGGACGGCAACATCTTGGACGCTGCCGCCCGGGGCACCGTCGAGGGGTTGCAAATGGCGCTTCAGGTCGGAGCGATGGTGTTAGTCTTCGTGGCCCTGATCTCCATCGTCAACGGCATATTGGCTGGAATTCAAGGAGTCGTCGGCTGGAGTTGGCTGCCAGTAAGTGTTCAGGCCATCCTCGGCCCGATCTTCGCTCCAGTGGCGTGGCTCCTCGGCGTCCCGTGGGCCGACGCTCCGACCGTGGGCAATCTGCTTGGTACGCGCATGGCACTGAACGAGCTGATCAGCTTCGCCGAGTTGGCTCAACTCAAGGACAGCCTGCAGCCGCAATCATTCCTCATAGCGAACTATGCCCTATGCGGATTCGCCAATGTGGGCTCGGTCGGCATCATGATTGGAGCGCTGGGAGCCATGCTCCCCGACCGGAGGCGCGAATTGGCCGCGCTCGGTATGCGCGCCATGCTGGCGGCGACCCTCTCGAACTTCATGACGGCTTCCGTTGCGGGCCTGATCGCCCTGACGCCTATCCTTGAAGCTTAGTGTTTACCATGCTCGACACCCAGTTGATTCTCAAGCTCGTCGCCAGCTTCGCGATCGGTTCGATCCCATTCGCGGTCGTCGCGATGTGGGGTTCGGGAACGAGCATCCGCAACATCGGATCGGGCAACCCGGGCTTCAACAACGTGCTCCGATTTGACAAGCGGCGTGCTCTCGTCGCGCTGATCGGCGACTTAGCGAAGGGCTTCGTTCCGATCTGGCTATTCTACGGGCCCGAATACTACATCAACATCGCCTGGCTGTTCGGCATGGGAGCGGTCTTTGGCCACTGCTACTCGCCCTGGCTGCGATTCCAAGGCGGCAAGGGCGTGGCCACGTCCGCCGGTGCGATGCTGGCGATGTATCCCGGCGTTGCAGCCTTGTCGCTGGCGTTCTTCGTTCCAGTCCGGGTACTTGGGGGACGGTTCAAGATCAAGGAGATCGGCGCATGGGCGTCGCTGCTGACATGGGTGTTCTTCACCGTCGTGATCCACCTCCTGTCGGGAATGCCCCACACCAAATACGCGGCTCTGATGACGGTGTTCCTGATCTGGAGACACAAATCGAACATCGGCAGGATGCTTGAACGCGGCACGGAGAGCTGAGCTCTAGAGACCTGATTGCGGCTGTTCTGGGCGCCGATGAGCTTCGCTCGAGATTCCTCATTCTTCGGCCTCCACGATATTGCAAAGGGCCAGATAACCCGCTCTGAACTGCCTTGATCCGCCCATGATCTTGGAACGCTTCTCTCAGTCTGCGGGCCCCCTGGAAAGCAAGGACTCCGAGACTCCCAATTCGTGACGAGGCACCGCTGGCGCGGTGATCTCTACTGCCACGAGCATCAGGGCGCCCGCGTGGCCCTGCTTGCCATCCTCTCCGACAAGACCCTCGAGTGCTTGGGCGATTCCGGTACTCATTCCTCGCGGTCTCTACGTCAAAGTGCGTGAACCTGACACCCGTCGGATGGCTTCAGCGATCGAGCGCGTCGAACTGCCAGCGGGAGACGGCACCGAGGAAGGAGTTTCTCATGGACGAAACACCCCGAATCCTGACCATCGGCGTCGCGCTAGGGCTCGTCTTGTGCCGGGGAGCAACTGGTGCGGACCCCATCGAGAGCCCAAGGCCCACAGTCTATGCGAAGGGTCTCAGCGCTAGCATCGGAGGAACGATACTGCGACCGGCGAGGCTCGTGTTCACGGACAGACAAGTAATCGTCGACTTGCACGGACGTGGTTCGGAAAGCTTCGACTACGAGACGATCCGATTCCAGCGGACTCGCACGCCCGTGCGCTGGTCGTTGTTCGACAAGAGATACTGGCTTTCGGCGCTTTCGGGAGCACCCCTAGCCTACTTGGTCGGCCCATATTTCATGGCGGGCTATTTCGGGGCGATTCATGCGGTGGAGGTGTCGCGCTGGCTTGGCACTCGCGGCGAGCGACAGCGGCTCGGCCTGCACTCCGACGATCCGCACCGATGCTCGCAGGTGGCGCTTCCGCGCAACAAGAAGTTGCGGAACGCGATACTCGACGAGTTCGCCCGCCGGTTCGCGGGGAAACTGCAGACCCGCGCACCCGACTCGTTCTCGCTGCCGGCACAAGATCCCAGTCCGGCTGCAGGCATCCAAGCGCCGGACTTCACGCTCACTAGGTTGAATGGTATGGCCTGGAATCTCGCGCGAATGCGCGGAAATATCGTTCTTGTGAATTTCTGGGCGTCATGGTGCGAGCCCTGCCGTCAGGAGATGCCGCAACTGCAGCAGCTTTATGAGCGGCATTCAGATGATGGCCTTGTCGTGGTCGGGGTAAGCGACGAGGATCCAAGCCAAGCACGGCAGTACCGGGACGAGCACGGAATCAGCTACCCCTCTCTGCACGATGGTGCCGGAAGCGTGATGGAGAGCTACCAGATCAAGGCGATTCCAACCAGCCTGATCATCGGCCGGGACGGCCAACTGCTATGGCGAATGGAGGGCTACGCGCCGATCAGCGCTTTCGAGAATGCCCTCTGGCCGCTGCTCGCGCCGACTTCAGGGGACTCCGGGACTTGAGACGCCGACAGCCGGCACGTGTTCCAAGGCGATCATGCCCCCGGAGGTTGCGCAAGAGGACTGCCCGTCTGGTTCGAAGATTCGTCCCAATTGCGCCTGATGGCCCCTCCAGAGTACAGGCTTGTGCTCGCTAGCCCAGCACCGCTGCGACGGAGTCCGCCAAGATGCTGGCCATGCGGTCCAACTCGTCCCGTGTCGTCACGAAGGGCGGTGCCAGACAGAACACGTCTCCGCGCAGACGGCTGAACAGGCCGCGCTTCTGGACCTCGGCGTTGAGCCTTTCTCCAACCCGTTCTGCCGGGTCAAACTCGGCCTTCGTCGCCCTGTCCCTGACGAACTCCACCGCGCACATCAAGCCCTTACCTCGAATCTCGCCCACATGTGGATGGTTACCTAATACCGCCCGCAGCCTAGTCAGCAGATATGCCCCCTTCTCCGCCGACTGAGACGGAAGCCCCTCGCGCTCGAGGATTTCGAGATTGCGCAGCGCTACGGCGCAACCCACCGGATGCGCGCTGTAGGTGTAAGCGTGCATCCACGGCGTTTCGCTCTCGTCCAAGGCCGCCGCGATCTTCTCGGTGCAACCGACCCCTCCGAAAGGGAAATAGCCGGAAGTAATCGCCTTGGCAAACTGCATGATGTCGGGCTGCACGCCCCAATGCTCCAGCGCGAACCATTTGCCCGTGCGCCCAAACCCGGTGATGACCTCGTCCGCGACGAACAGCACGTCGTACTTGTCGCAGATCTGGCGGATGCGGGGGAAATAGTCGTCCTGGGGGACGATCACCCCGCCGGCACCCTGCACGGGCTCGGCCAAGAACATAGCGACCGTGTCGGGCCCTTCGCGCAGGATCGCACGCTCCAGTTCGTTCGCGGCCGCGACGCCTTGGCTGGAGCCGGCGGGTGCTTCATAGCGATACGGGTATGGCGAAGGGATGTGCACAAAGCCGGGCACGCGCGGCTCGAACTGCGGCCAATACCCTGAGATTCCCGTGGCGCTCATCGCCGCCAGCGTCACGCCGTGATAGCCCCACTGACGCGAAATCACTTTCGTCTTGTGGGGGTAGCCTTTGGTCTTCCAATACGATCGCGCCAGCTTGAAGCTCGTTTCGCTGGCTTCCCCGCCCCCGGATGTGAAGAAGAATCGCGAGATTGACGGGTAAGTCAGCTCGGCCAGCCGCGTGGCTAGTTCAATGGCTCGCTCGTTCGAACTTCCGGCATAGCCGGAGCAATAGGCCAAGTCACTCATCTGACGTTGGGCAGCCTCGGCCAGTTCTGTCCTGCCGTGTCCAGCTACTACGTTCCACAGCCCGGACAGGCCGTCAAGGTATCCCCTGCCGTCGGCATCGTAGATGAGGGCTCCGCGGCCGCGGACCCAGACGTGCCCACCGCGATGGGTCTTTCGACTGTGCAGCGGGTGGACGAGGTGGTCAAGGTCTTGGGTAAGCAGCGCTGGCTTGATGTCAGCCATGGGGGATCTCCCTTGCAGCGCCGGCGCTAGGCGCGATGCGCGTTATTGTCCGTGCCAACCGATCCCTGCCTTTCGATCGCACCATCCACCTCCGGCTACCGCGTCGTCACCCAGATCGGCGAGGACCAAGCCACGTTGCCGTCTTCTTGGACGACGCGCACATAGTAGTAGTCCTCGCCCGGCTGTTTGTCCTTGTCGGCGAACGTGAACGTGGAATCCTGCGAAAGTTTCTGCCGAGTGTGCAGAAACTGCTGGTTCTTGATCAGATCCACCTGTCGCAACGGCGTTGTTCCGATGATGCGGATTTTCAGCTCGAAGCCATCCTCGGTTTCGACGATATCGCCCTGCAGGTGCTCCGTTCCGTCGGGCGTCTCCAAGCGGTAATCGAGAATGATGTTGTCGGTCGCGCCATAGCTGTGACGCTGCTTCATTGCGTCCATCATGCCCTCGCGTGTGAACTCCTCGGCAATAGTGCAAGCGTAGGAATAGTGCGTCGACAGATGATCGGAGGCGGCTTGAACACCTAGCTTGTAGCCCTTGCCCCAGGCGTTCCAGACATACCCAGCCGGCTCGAACCCCCCGATCTGGGACGTGATGTTTTCGCTGTTGGCCGCCAAAGGCGCGCCCTCGTACTCGGCCGAAACGCGATCCCCTTGGAAGATTTCCACCAGCGGTTCGACCTCGGGGTCGTTGTCACGCCAGTCCGTGCCCATCCTGGTAGCGGAAGTGTGCGAGATGGCGATGCCATCGTAGCGTTTCAAGTACTCGTACAGCCTGCCCGCCCCCTGCTCGCTGCGAGATTCCTCCGGCAGCACCGGCAGGGCCGGGTTGCCGCGCTTAGCGAACAGGATGTTGCGGTGCCCCGCCGGGTAGCGAATGGATCTCTCATAGCCGTAGTACGGTTGGAACGCTCCGGCGTACGAGAAGACGTCCACGGTTTGCTGCAGCAACCAGTTGACGTACTCGTTGTTCGGCCCGCCCGATCCGTTGTGCTCGCTTGCTAGCAAGTAGTCGAGCGACGCAACATCGACCGAATAGCGGTAGGTCTGCAACAGCGAGCCATCATTGTTGCCGTCCATCGAGAACTCCGTGTGTCGGTGTGTGTCTCCACGGTAGATCTTGTACGTCTTGCCCTCGCTGTTGATCTCGTATCCGCGTAGGCGGGACAAGTCCGCCGGCTCCGTCGGTGCCATGTCGTAGAAGAACAGCTCCGGCTCCGTTCGAGTCCTTAGCGCGGGAGCGGCGGTCTTGCGCTCCAGTTTCGGCAGCTTGGCGGCGTAGACGTCTTCGTGCTGGTACAGAAAGTCCTCGAAGTCCCGGTTGTCCATAGACCACGCCGCGAATAGGTTGCCGTTGCCGTCGGACGCGATGCCCCAGCGCACATCCTGCCGGCTGGCGCTGAAGGGAAACTCCACCGGCAGGATCCAGCGCTCACCGTCCAGCGTCGAGCCCCAGATTTCCCAGCACGCGCGGTGCAGCGGCGTTTCGCTGGGCATGTCGCGCTGGCGGATCGTGCGGTGGCGGCCGAACAGCCACATGCGGCCTTCGGCATCTAGCGCGAGTTGCGGGAAGTCATTGTGGCGCTTGTCGATGTGCTCGGGCAGCGACTCGTTGATGTCGCCCACCGGAGCCTTCCAATCCGCGCCGTCCAAGATCGCCACTCGCGTGCGGCGATAGTCGTAGAGACGCGTCCCCTGTACGTTCGGCAGGAACCCTGTGTCCTTGCCCCAGTTCATTCCACTCTCGTTGTAGGCGGCCCACAAGCGGTTGCTGGCGTCGACCGCCAGCGATACGTGCGCCTCGTACAACTTGGTTGCGGCGATGGCTCGCACAGCGCTCCACCCGGAGCCGTCCCACGTCCGGAGCAAGACGTCGTAGTCGCCCTTGTCGTAGGTGTCCCAAGCGATGTGGACCTCCCCGTTGAGTCCCGCAGCGATCACCGGCTCCCAGTCGTTAGCGGGAGAGTTCGAAACCCTCTCCTCAGCGCTCCAGCTCTCGCCGTCGTAACGCCTGGCATAGATGTCGTTCGCGCCAGCGCGGAAACTCTGCCAGACCAGCCAGAGATTGCCCGCCGAATCGCTAGCTAGGTTGTGGAAGGCGTCGGGGCCGGGAGTTTCGGTGAGGCGCAATACCGGCGTCAAGGAACCGCTCTTCAGCGAACGCCCGTACAAGTCAAAGTTGCCGTCAACCTGGTTCGACCACACGAACCACGGCGCGCCCGTCTTGTCCCGCCCCAGCTTTACCAGATATGCATCGCTGGGCCCGTCGCTGATTCGCTGGACATCTCCCCAGGTCTCGCCGTCGTAACGACGTGCGAGGATGTGATTCGCCCCGTCCTTGTAAGCCACCCAAGCAACCCACACCTCGCCGCTGTTGCCGCCAAGGATCGCCACGAAGTCGTCCTCGTACTCATCTCCCGTGAGCTTCTCAGCGGGCGGAACTCGCTCCACGACCGCCGAGCCGTCGAGGAATTGTCGCGGCTCGCCCAGAGGGACTTCCCTGCTTCGGAACTCAAAGCTGCCCTGCGCCGTCTCGATGCGTACCCGCGCGCCGTCAGCGCCGCGCACGTCCACGACGACGCCCGGCGTCCAGTAGTACTCCTGGACGCCCGTGTTCGGCGGGTGCAGGTAATTCGCAACGCGATAGTTGACCCCCTTGTGCGTGGACAACTTCCATCCGTCCGGAGCAACGATTTCGTTTTCCGGCCGCGGATGCCAGTCGCGCAGTTGCACAAGTTCTCCGCTCGACACAGAGACCGACCCGTCCCAGACGGTCTGGGCCGTGTCGTTGAGACCGAACCGGACTCGGAACGATGCGATATCGTCCGCGCTCAGTTCCGGAGCGGCCATCAAGGGAACCGCCAAAAACGCGAATAGCAGCCGGGCCAGCATCGCTTCACCTCCAATGCGAGATTTGGGCACTGAGATTCTAGCAAGGCATTGGTTTGTCCCCTCTGGCTTGGCGGAGATGCGCACGACCAAAGGCACTCGCCCGCTGCTGATATGCTTGCAAGTGCATGCCGAATCCAGACCTCCGCTACTGGCTGGTGAAGTCCGAACCTTTCAAGTATTCGTGGGAGGATCTTGTCAAGGACGGCTGGACATACTGGGACGGGGTGCGAAACTACGAGGCACGCAACAACATTCGCGGGATGGCCATTGGCGATCAGTTGCTCTTCTATCACTCGAACGAAGATCGTGCAGTTGTTGGAATCGCAGAGGTTATTCGCGAGCACTATCAAGATCCGACGACCGATGATGACCTCTGGAGCGTGGTCGACATCAAGCCCCTGCAGGCCCTGTCCTCTGCCGTCACCCTTGCCGAGATCAAGCGCGAGCCAAGACTGAGCAACATGCAACTGGTGACGCGCAGCCGGCTGTCGGTATCGCCGGTCACTGCGGACGAGTTCGGGGTTATCGTTGCGATGGGCGGCCTAGCTTAGGCGGCCATACAGGGGCCAGCACGACGCCCGCGTTCGCGTCCAGAAACCCTTGTACTCGAGCTGCCGGGGCCGCTCCGGCGTACCGATGTCGCGACGCCTGCCAAGCTCGGGCCGCCTCAATGGACTATAGAGCGCTGCCCACCGTAGAGCTGGCCAACTTCTTCATCGACGAGGCGTACCTCGGCCTGGTGCAGAGTAAGCTCCTCGTCCACCGAACTCGGGTAATAGCCCACGATGTACTCGGTCGCCGCCAGATCTGCCAGCGAACCGAGGATCTTTCGGATCACCATGTTGTTGAGGACCGTTGGGTCGAAACTCTGGCCGCCCGTTCTGGGACCGATCTCCGCAAAGATCGCCTGCCGTGATTCCTGATGGCGTATGTTCGATTGCCTGCGGAGCTGGCCGGCCGGATTGCGCGTTCCGCCGGGAATTTGACTGCGGCGCTGCCCCGGGGTTGGCTGCCGAGGCTGCCGCCATCCGCCGCCCCCGCCGCCTTCGTTGTATCGCCTCGTAAGTTCGTCGTGCCCCAAGATCACCGGATAGATCGGAATCGCGAAGGCGTTCGCCACTTGGACAACTAGGTCGGGGTTGATATTGGTGGTGCTGAACCCATCCGAGAACACAAGCATCATCCGCGAGACGTTGCCGCCGCGATCGGCAGCGTCACGCGCCGTCTGGATAATCGCCTCGTACACCCGACTACCAAGCGCTTCGGATTCATATGTCAGCTCGATGGCGCGCTTCAACTTCGCGAAATCGCGGGTCGGCCCGGTGAAGCGCTTGAGCGAATCAGCGAAACCGTAGACCGAGATCATCACGTCCTTACGCAGCCCTTCGAGCAGTGTGGAGCGGATGCTGGTGAAATCCAGCAAGTTCCGCATCATCACGCTGAGGCTGAAATCGATCAGGAAGATGATTTCTGTGGGCACGCTGCGGGCAGCACCTGGCGGTGCACCTTTGGCGGCCGGCCCTTCGACGAAAGCTATTTCCTGCTTGACGCCATCCTCATACAGTTCGAACGCATCTTTTCCCAAACCATCGACGGACTCCTTCTTCTGATACACGTGCAGCGGAACGACGACGAGGTTCGACTCGGTCCTGATCACAAAGCCCGAGTCTTCGACAGGCGCTTCCGTGTCCTGCCCGAATGCCGGCGCGCTGACCACTATGAGGCCCGCTAGGAGCTGCACTGCCGCTCTCATGGTGTCGACACCTTGAATACGCCTCTCGGCACTTATTCGCGGTTGGCCATCTTCAATGCCGGCCGAAGGTTAGCACGGAACACTCCGTCATGTGCCGAAAATCGCAGTCGTCGCGACGTGGCGGCAGCGATCCCGCGTGATCAGCGTGCGGCAGCCACCTCTACAGGCCTGCGCACAGACGTGTAAATGGGCGGTAACGCCAGGTGCAAACGCAGGCTCAGTCGTGCTTGAGATGCAAGCTCCCGATATGCGCTAGTATGATCCAGAGCGCAAGTGTGGCCCAGCCCATCGTCTCTCAAACTTGGCGCATTCTGCGCCAATTGATTGCAGGCCAGTTATGGCCCACCCCTGAAGTGAGAACCTTATGACCAAACCAGATCAGTTCACTCGCAGATCCTTCATCTCGTCCGCCGCATCGACGTCGCTTGGAATCACCATCGTGCCGGCTTCCGTGCTGGCAAAGCCCGCTCCCAGCGACCGCCTGAATTTCGGGCACATCGGCCTTGGGGGCCGCGGGAGGCGATTCCTCAGGCCGCTGTCGCGAGTGGACCAGAAGGTTGTGCCTTGGGAAAACCTCGGCGGTGGCGGCGACCGCTACATGCGCCCCGCTCTTTCCACTGCGCTGTGCGACGTGGACTCTAGCCGACTCGACATGTCGGCCACCATGGTCGGCGGTCGACCGCGCTTGTTCAAGGACTTCAGGCGCATGCTCGAGCTGAAAGACCTCGACGCTGTCTTCATCGCCTCGCCCGACCACTGGCACGCCCTGATGACCATCATGGCCTGCCAGGCCGGCAAGGACGTATACGTTGAAAAGCCCGCCGCCAAGACCGTGGAAGAAGGCCGCGCGATGGTCACTGCGGCCGAGCGCTACGGGCGTGTCGTGCAGGTGGGCTCGCAGGGCCGTTCCCAAGAAGCCGCCTACTACGCCAAGAACTACATCAATAACGGGCAGATCGGAACCGTTTCGGAGGTCAAGTGCTGGCACTACGAAAACCCGCGCGGCACTTGGACACCGGACGAGGAGGCACCCTCGGGGCTGGACTACGACAAGTGGATCGGGCCGGCCCGGGAGGTTCCGTACAACAAGACCCGCACACACGGCAGTTTTCGCTGGATGCTGGACTTCGGAGGCGGCCAGATCCGGGACCGCGGCGCTCATGTGATGAGCGTGGCCCAATGGATCATGAACGCCGACAACACCGGCCCGGTCAGCGTGGAGGCCACTGGCGAGCCGCACCATGGCGGAATCTACGACACGCCGATGCACATGACCGTGACCTACCAGTACAAGGATCCCGACTGGACCCTGATCTGGGCTCAGCCTGGCGAGCCATCGCAGGAGCTTGATGCGCGCTACGGCGCAGTGTATTGGGGCGACAAGGGCCACTTGACCGTGACCTACGGCGACCGCAACACGACCGCCACGGAGCAGCAGGCCCTAGAGTTCGAGACGCCCTACGGTGGGGTCGAAGTGTTCAAGAGTCCCGGGCACGGCGAGAACTTCGAAGACTGCATCATGTCCCGCGAAAAGCCCATCATGGACATCGAGTCCGCGCACCGCGTGTCGATCTTGTGCATTCTCGGCAACATCTCCTACCGGTTGCGTCGCAAGCTCGACTGGGACCCGGTCAACGAGCGCGTGCGCAACGACGAGGAAGCCAACCGCATGTTGAGCCGCCCGGGCCGCGGGCCTTGGCACCTGTAGAGGACAGTGCGATGACAAGCCAACTCAGATCCAGCAGCAACGGAGAAAACAGCGCGATGACAGACGCATCCACGAAGCACACCGCCTCCGCAATAGCGGCGGGGCTGGCCACGGCCGCGATGGCGGGTTCTGCCGAGGCGGCCGAGGCCGAGGACAAGTTCCTGGCGGGTATCCGAAGCGATGACGAGGACGAAAACTATGCGGCTTGGTCCACCGCCGATCAGGTCGATCCCAGCGTCATACCAGCGCTGGCCGAGCTGCTCACGTCGAAGAAGCTGAATGTTCGCAAGGGCGCAGAGGAGGCGCTCAAGAACATAGTGCATTCGGTCGGCAAGGTAATCAACGCATCGTCATTGGGTGCGAACACCGGTCGTCCAGACGACCCGGGACGAATGGATCCGCGCCAGACAGTCGTCATGCAGCTGCACTCGGTAATCTCCGGCAAGGGCAGCGAGACGGCGAAGACTACTGCCCTCCGCCATCTGTCGCTGATCGGCACAACTGATGATGTAGGCAGATTCGCGCCCCTGCTCCATGACGCCCGGCTGAGGGAGGAGGCTGCGTTTTGCTTGGAAAGGATTCCCGGCAAGGCGTCGGAGGAGGCCTTGCTGGCCGCCCTGCCTTCCGCGGCAGACGATTTCAAGCCGCGCATTCTGGCCGCGCTGGGACACCGCCAAGCGGACGAGGCAGCAGGTGCGGCCATCGAGGCGATGCGCTCTTCCGACAGCACATTGGCCATGGCTGGCATGAAGGCGTGGGCAAGGATTGGCACGTCCGGAGGGATGGATGTCACCTTCCCTGAGACCGATAGCCTCAGCGAGTGGCAGACGATCGAGTTTGACGACAGCCAGCTCCGGTACGCAGACGCGCAACTCGACCGGGGGAATGCGGACGAAGCCCAAGCGATCTACATGGAGGCCTTGGGGCGCGAGGAAGAGCACTTGCAGTGCGCCGCGATCATCGGCCTCGCCAACGTCGCAAGCGCCGAAGCGGCCGCCGCGATCTACCCCAAGCTTTCCAGCGATGACAACACTGTGCGGCTGACCGCGCGGCAGGCTTGGAACAGGCTGGCTGGGGGTGATGATTCTTAGGCCGTCGAGACGCGGACAGTCGCGAAACAAGCGATCAGGCACAGCGAACCACGAAAGCCGTCCCTACCGCCGGTCGGGTTCTCGCATGGGTCTTCAGTGATCGCTGTTCCCTGTCCGCCGACAGCGCACTGGTTCCGCGAGGCCGTGCGAACAGAAGTCCATGGATGGGGGAGTCGCGATCTTCAACGAGGCCTCCAAGTGGTCGCTGGCCAATCTCGCCCGGATCGCGTCTGAGCCTCTCCGCGCGGCAGGTGTAAAGCGTGCCGTTGCCTTCGGCTCCTACGCTCGCGGCGTGGCTGACGCCTGGTCTGATCTCGATCTCGTCGTTGTGATGGAAACGGAGCTCCCAAAACTGGAACGAGGTCGGCTGCTCGGTGATCGGTACGATGCGTTACCGGTGTCCCTGGACGTCCTCGTCTTCACGCCCGCCGAGTTTGAACAAGGGCTTCAAGGGGATCTTGATGTCTTTGCAGCCATCGCAACAGAGGGGATAGCCGGCTTCCCACTGGGGCCTGACGTCAGATGAGAGCCTCCGACGACTCTTCGCGCGGATGGCTCAACACCGCCCGCAGGGATCTCGACTATGCCCGGTTTGCCGCTGATGCCGGGTTCCACGCTCACGCCTGTTTCAATGCCCACCAAGCCGCCGAGAAGGCGGTCAAAGCTGTCCACTATGCCAAAGGAGCGCGAATGGTCCTTGGCCACGGTATCCGGCAGCTCATCGAAAACCTGGACACTCCTAGCCTTGCGGCATTGCTCTCGGCAGCACGCCAACTGGACCTGTACTACGTCCCCTCGCGCTATCCCATCGAACCGGTTGACGGAACGCCCGACGAGGCATTTTCTACGGACCAGTCATCTACAGCGCTCGGCCTTGCAAGCGACATTGTTGGAGCAGCTGCTCACATCATTGATGAGCTGGCGACGGATGATCAGGGCAGCGGGCTTGCCGAGGTGCGTCTGACACACGCCGCCAGGGAAAGAACCCAACGGTTATCGCCGCGGCGCTTTCACCCTGCGACAGGGTAGCGGCGCAATGCGAATATTGACCGGCCGAAGAGACAGGCCGCTACGAGCAGAATGACCAGCGAGGCTCCGCCTACGCGGCTAGCGACGATGTTGGCAGGCTCGCGCTGGTAGACGAAGCGCGGCAACTGGTCGAGGCCCGCCGCTGTGAATTCGGCGCGCCGGTAGACCTGGGGCAAAAAGTGCGCCTTCCACTCGCTGGCGAAGCGCTCGGTTTCGCGCTGAAAATGCGCGTGGCGCGCGTAGCTGGTCCCGGCAAGATCGTTCAGCGACTGCTGCGTCAGCACAGCAGGGGACAGATACTGCAGATCGGACACGACCGCCTGCTGACCGCGAATCTGAGCCTCGAAGCGACCGCTGAGGGGAGCGATCAGCTTGGAGACTTCTTCCTCGACGACGTACTTGCGCGAATAGTAGTCGCCCGCGTCGATCTCACCCTCGGGAGCCAGCTCCGGATGATCGGCGAAATAGGCGCCCAGAAGTTGCGCGCCGCGGGCCGATGCGTCTTGGGTTGCGGTGCGAACGCTCTGGATCATCTCAACGCGCGAGGGAACGGGATAGAGCGTCGAGGCGACCAGTGCGACCGTGGACGGAATCACCAGCGCCAATACCAGCCACGCCCCGGCCAGCACCATCGCGTTCGTCGCCGAACCGCGTCCGAACGAGTTGACCAGCAGTGCCAGGCTGAACCAGAACACTCCGTAAACGGCCGTGACGCCAAAGAAGCCAGCCAAGGCGGCGGCCGCGCCGGGCGAGCCGAGATCGACGCCGGCGGCCAGCGCTCCCAACAAGGTGAAGACGCAGGTCAGCCCGAAGGCGAGCGCCCCGCGCACCAAGATCTTCGCCGCCGCCACGTGGGCGAGTGACACTGGTTGCGACAGCGTCAGGGCAAGCGTTCCGTTCTCCTTCTCTCCCGAGAGCAGGTTGTAGCTCAGTGCCAGAATCACGAGCGGGTACAAGAACACGATCACGAACGCGACGTCGAAGCTTCCAGTCAGCAGGTTGGCAGGATTCTCGAGCTCGTCGCCGGCGAACAGCGCCTCGCGGCTGTCGAGGGTCACTTTGTAGTAGCTCGGAAGCAGATCGCTCTGCCCCACGGACAGCGGCGCCAACGGGGCTCGGGGAAGCAAGGCGTAGGGGGCGGCGAAAGTCTGACCGACCTGAGCGGGATTGCGCGGATTGAAGAAGCGTCGCACGGCCGTCCCGGGGGTCTCGAGCAGCTTGGCGCGCGTGTCGGCGATGCGCTCCTGCTGCTCGGTCATCAGTTCGCCTTGCCGATCGACTTGGAGGGCCGACCAGCGCGCCCCGTTGAAGGCGCCGAAGAACAGCACCGAGGCGAGCAGCGCCGCGACCGCCCAGAGCGTTCGGTCCGCGGCCAAGCCGCGCCATTCGTTGCGCGAGACTTGTCTGAGCATGGCTAGATAGCCTCCATGCGGAGGGCACCCCGCCAAGCCCACACTCCGGCGGCTAGGAACCACGCCAGCAGCGCGGCCAAAGAGGCAGACTCGCCCGCCAAGGCCCAGCCGGCATCGGGCGCGTCGTAAGCGAATGCCGGCGTCTCCGCCCAAAACGCCTCCGTCTGGGTATAGCCAAAGCCCTGCGGGCCCGCGTTGTCGCGCAGATCAGCGTTCAGGAAGGTAACCAGTTCGCGGCGGTACAGCTCGGACTGCTCGGCAAATCGTCGGAAATGCGAGAAGTCTGTGCCGGCCAGCGCCATGGAAAGCGACCGAACGGCCAGAATCGGTGCCACAAAGCCAGCCTTCTGGCGCAGCCCGTCCTGGGCCTCGAACTGATCCCACAGGCGGGCGTAGTGGCGGTCGAAGAACTGGTTCGCGTACTCTTCGCTGACGTCGAGGCGCCATCCGTTGTAGTTGATCGGCAGGTCCTCTACGCGCTCAGCCTCGTACTCGGCGAGCAACTCCGTCTTGCGGAGCTCTAGGTAGTCGTCGTAATTCACGTCTTGGATGCCGCCGTCCCGGTCTTCCGCTAAGGCTGCGGCGAACTCGTGCGCCGAAGGCGTGGGATGCAGGCTGCGAGCGAGGTCCGTGGCCGCCCGAGGCGCCATCAGACAGACGAACACCCAAACCGCGAGCAGGGTGACCAAGGCGAACTGGGCGGACCGCGCCCGCGCCGAGACCGCCAGCGTGACTCCGACGAACGAGCCTAGGTAGATCAGGTAGGCCCCCGCCATCGCCAAGGCGCGCAACAGGCCGCCCGAGGCCGCGTCAGCCTGCGCGGAAGCGAGCGCCGCCGAGCCGAGCAACGTCGCCGGCACGAGCAGCAAGCCCAGCGCGGCCGCGACACCCAAGGCCTTTCCGAGCGCGAGGTCCCGCCGCCTGACGCCCAGGCTCAACAGTTGCCGCAATGTCCCCGACTCGCGCTCCCCGGCGAACGTCGAGAACGCGAGCAGGATGATCAACAGGGGAATCAGCAACTGCAGCACCGCAGCGGCGGTCAACTCGCCGAAGCGCTGCAGCGTGTTGCCGTCCCGTGCCGGACGGTAAAGAAACTGGTTCTGCTTGTGCCCTTCGAGAAATACCGTGACGCCGGTGTAGGCTTCCGTGCCGGGATCGAAGAACGCGAGGCGTCCGGTCGGCTTGAAGGCGTAGACCCCGTAGTGCGCGGCTGAATGGGGGTTCTTCTCCCCTTGCGACTCCCAAATCTGACGCTCTTGGGCAATTGCGGTCTGGTGCGCCTCAGTCACCTCGCCGTGACGCTGCCAGCCCAACCCAAGCGAGGTCAGCAGGAGCGCAAGCACGATGCCTCCGGCGATCCGGAAGCGCCCGTCGCGGGCCATCTCGACGAATTCCTTGCGTGCGATGCGAAGCAGCATGATTGGTCGTTCTCCTATCCGCGCATGTGTTCGAGGTAGAGGCGCTCGAGATCGGCGTGGCCGATCTCCTCGGCGGCGAGCTGCTCGACGAGGCGGCCCTGCTTCATGATCCCGATGTGGGTACCCGTTTCCTTGGCGCGGAACAGGTCGTGGGTCGCCATCAGGACCGCCACGCCTTCTCCCCGCAGCCGCTCGAGCAACTCGGAGAACTCGTTCGACGCCTTGGGGTCAAGCCCCGAGGTCGGCTCGTCCAAGAGCAGCGCCCCGGCTCGCTTGGCGACAGCAATGACGATGCCGACCTTCTGGCGCATGCCCTTGCTGTAGCCCGAGACACGCTGCTCGATCGCCTCTCGGGGCAGCCCGGACTGAAGCAGCAGCTGCCGGAGCTGGTCCCGTGAGGTGTCTTCGCGACCCGCGAGTGCGGTGAAATACTCGACGTTTTCGAGACCGGAAAGATTGCGGTAGAGCATGACCTGTTCCGGAATGTAGGCCAGGCGCTTCTTGGTTTCGAGCGGATGCTCGGCGACGTCCATTCCGTCCACAAGCGCCTGCCCCGCCGAAGCCTCGATGAAGTTCAGGAACAGATTGATCGTCGTCGTCTTGCCCGCTCCGTTCGCGCCGAGCAGGCAGAAGATCTGGCCCGGTTCGATCAGCAGGTCCAGAGAGTCCAATGCGCGGACGCCGTTGTAGGATTTCGATAGGCTGATCGCTTGGAGCATTGCGAATCTCGACGCGCCTCAAAGACCCTAGAGTGAGCGTAACGAGGTATTTCCGAGACCTCCAAGCTTTTTGGGCTGACGGGCGGTTTCGGGCGTTGAACGGGCGGCCCAGCCGCGGCGAGCGGTCACCCGGCGCTAGCCGGCTCGGGATCGCGAGCCGTGCAGCAGACGCAGGCCATTGAAGATCACCACCAGCGTGGCGCCCATATCGGCGGCCACCGCCAGCCACAGCGTCGCCATGTTCTGCGCCGCCAGCACCAGGAACGCCAGCTTGAAGCCTAGGGCGATGGCAACGTTCTGGCGGATGACGCGCAGGCAAAAGCGCCCGGTACGGACGAGATCCGGCAGAAGTTCGAGACGGGGCGACATCAGCACAACCTGGGCGGACTCCAAGGCAATGTCGGCGCCGGCGCCTCCCACGCCAATGCCAAGCGACGCAGCGACCAGCGCCTCGGCGTCGTTGACGCCGTCTCCGACCATGGCCGCACTCCCATATCGGCGTTCGATCTCCTCGATCGCGGCGCGCTTGTCTTCCGGCAGCAGCGGGGCGCGCGCCTCGTCGATCCCGGCCGCCTCGCGAACGGCTTCGGCCGCGGTGCGATGATCTCCGCTAAGGATCATGGTGTGTGCGATCCCAAGCTCACGCAACTCGGCGACCACGCGCCGCGCTTCCGGGCGGATCGGATCGCGGAGCCGCACGAGCGCCCACGGTGTCTCCCCTTCTCCGCAGATCACCACCGTGTCTGACTCCGAGCCCAGCAGAGCCCTGGCCTCGGGATTGGCAGCCGCTTCCGCCACCTCGAGCATGCGCGAGTTCCCGGCCCAGAAACGCGCGCCGCCAATCACTGCCGAAGCACCCATGCCACGTTCGATGTGGAACGCCTCGGCCGGTCGCGGCTGAATCCCGCGCTCGGCGGCGTGGGCGACGATCGCGCGAGCCAAGGGGTGCTCGCTGTAGTGCTCCAGCGCTGCCAGCCGATCTAGGATTTCGCTCAGGTCTCGCCCGTGGAGAGGCACGATCTCCTCAACCTGCGGCTCGCCGCCTGTCAGCACGCCGGTCTTGTCGAAGGCGATGGCGCGGATGCGCGCTGCTTCCTCCAGAAAAGCCCCTCCCTTGATCAGCAGCCCGCGCCGGGCGGCCTTGGCGACCGCCGCAGCGATCGCCACCGGCGTCGAAATGACCAAGGCGCAGGGACAGGAGATCAGCAGCGTCAACATGCCCCGGTAAAACCACGGCGAAAACGGCTCGCCGGCCAGCAACGGCGGGCCCGCTGCGACGCCCACGGCCACCAAGAACATCGACGGCGTGTAATAGCGCGCGAAGCGGTCGACGAATTGCTCCGAGGGTGCCCGGCGATGCTGGCTCTCCTCGAGCATCCGCAGAATGCGCGCCAGACGCGTGTCGTCGGCCGCGCGGGTCGTGCGGATGTCGAGCACTCCATCGCTGTTGAAAGTACCCGCGTAGACTGCGTCTCCCCGCCGCTTCATTGTCGGCACCGACTCGCCGGTGAGCATCGCTTCGTTCACTCCGGAGATCCCGTTCTCGACTTCGCCGTCGCAGGGAACGTGCTCGCCCGGCCGCACGCGGATGAGAGCGCCGACCGCGACCGAAGCGGCCGGGACACGATGCTCATGGTCGCCGTGCACGACCGAGGCCTGCTCTGGAGCGACCTCCATCAAGCCGCCGACCTCGCGCCGGGCGCGCGCCATGCTCCAGCCCTCCAACCGGCCGGCCAGCGAGAACAGGAAGGCCAGAGTCGCCGCCTCCGCCCACTGGCTCAACCATGTCGCGCCGATCAACGCGACGAGTACCAGCGCGTTCATGTCGGGCCGCACGGCGGCGAGGGCCTTGATTCCTTTCGGCACGACCAAGGCGGCGCCGCCGACCATCGCAACCAAGAAGCAGACCCGCGCGGCCAGCGACTCGCCTTCATGCTGATGGGCGATCGCGGCCAGCCAGTCGCCTGACCCCAGAAGCTGCAGGGCGAAGCCGAGCGCCAGCGCAAAACCGCTGACTGCGGTCAGCAGGTCGCGCCCGCTCCGTTCGAGGAACGGCGTCTCGCGCGGCGGCTCTTCCCATGGGCTGCATTCCAAGCCGAGAGCCGAGACGTGCTCGGCGATCTGCTCGGTCGTCAGTGCTTCCGGGTCGTAGGCGGCGGTCAGCTTGCCCCGAACGACGTCGAAGCGGAGCTCCTCGATGCCCGGTTCTCCGTCGAGCCTTCTGCGAATGATGGCGACCTCTTCGGCGCAGTCCAGCCCGCAGACTCGATACTCAGCGGTTATCTTGCGTTCAGTCTTGATGGATGACAAGTGCGTTCGGAAAGGGCAGGCCCTGAAAGGAGCATGTTGCCCTGCGACGGAGGGACTGGCAAGAACTGGCCTACGAGCGGGCGCAAAGAATCAATTATCGGGACGATTTTCCCGATAGACGGGGTTGCGCGCATTGCCACGGCCGTGGTATCATCATTTCAATAATCGTTCAACCAATGAATTCACAGGCTGAACCCCTTTGCGAAGAGCCGCATTCCCACCGGCGGGACACGCGTAAGCCGGGCGTCGACGAGGCCGCACTCGGGCGCGCCGCCGAACTGTTCGCCGCCCTCGGAGATCCACCTCGCTTGCGCCTGCTGGCCCTGTTGGCACAGGGTCCGGCGTGCGTGTCCGATTTGGCCGAGGACGAACAGGAAGGCATGTCGACGATTTCCCAGCGTCTCAAGGTGCTTCGCTCGGCCTCGTTGGTCCGCCGCCGGCGCCAGGGCAAGCACGTCATCTACGCACTGGCTGATCAGCATGTGGTCGATTTGGTTTTCAATGCGCTGGCTCACGCGAGCGAAGCGCAGGTTGTTGGAGAGTCCAAGGAGTAAGAATCATGTCCGAACATGTAATCCATCAAGCCCATGAGCATGTCCACGGCCCCGGCTGCGGACACACCGCCGTGAAACACGACGGTCACATCGACTATCTGCACGACGGCCACCTCCATCACGCCCACCAGGGTCACTATGACGAGCATGTGATCGAAGTGAGCGCAAAGAATCCCGACGCATGCACTCCGAAGCACCGCTGCCAAGGCCACGCCGCCGACCACCAGCATGGCCCGGGCTGCGGCCACGAAGCCGTACCCCACGGCGACCACGTGGACTACCTCGTCGAGGGCCACCTGCACCATCCGCACGGCGACCACTGCGACGATCACGGCGCGCTGACCGTCGCCTGAACCTTCTGGTCTGGCAGGCAGGCTCGCGGCGCGAGCCTGCCGCTCAGGGCGGCTACGCCCGTTGACCGAGCTCGCTTCGGCGTCGGCCTTCTAGAAGAAGCGCACCATGTAGCTGAAACGGACGCCGCGCCCGATCTCCGGGGCGAGGTCCTTGATGAACGACGAGTGGTTGCGATAGAGCCGGTCGCCGATGTTGAATACATTGGCCGAGAGCTGGTGAATCGCGCCGCGCGTCGGGATCGTGTACGACGCCCGCAGGTCGAGGACCGCGTATCCGGCCGTCGGCGTCTCGAGATCGAATGTCTGGCTCTGCCGGCTCGCCAGCACGAGCTCGGGCCGAATGCTCAGGCCTCGGCGCCGGTACTCGATACCGACGCGGCCCCGCAGCGGCGGAATGCGCGGAAGCGGGGTGCGCGTGAGCGTCGCTCGCGCGTCGACGAGATCCATCCCAAGATTGAGCCGCGTGGTTTGATGCAAGCCGATGCCGAGCCGGGCTTCTGCCCCGGTGAAGCGGCTGTCGCGCTGCTCGAAGTGGACCACCGGCAGCCCGTCCTCCTCCTCGCCCGTAGCGAACGGGAAAACGAAGTTGCTGAAGTCGTAGTAAAAGAAGTTGACCTCGCCATCCACTCGTTCGGCTTGTTGCCTCAGGGACAAGTCGATGCCATTGCCGCGCTCGGCGAGGAGGCCGGGATCGCCCACCTCGAAGATCAACGTGCCGACGTGCGGGCCGAGGTTGTAGAGCTCCTCCAGCGCCGGGGCGCGGTAGGAGTGGGAATAGTTGGCGACAAAAGCGCCGCCACTCCAGAGGTCGGCCTGGATGCCCGCAGCCGCCGAAGCGCCCGTGAAGCGGCGGGGAATCGCGTCCGGGACTTCTTCCTCGTGATGGTGCTCCTCGTCCTCCCCGGCATGAGCACCCTCGCCTTCTTCGTGATGCTCTTCGCCCTCTTCGTCGTGAGGGTCATGGCCGTGGGCGCGCTCGGCGAACGCCGGATTGTAGCGGGAAGTCTCTATGCGTCCGCCGAACTGAAGCTTGACCCGCTCGAAATCGAACTCTTCGAGCGCGAACAGGGCGAACGACTGCTGATCGATGGGCGGCGCGAGCGCTTCCTCGCCCGCAGCCGAGTAGTCGCGCTCCATGCCCCAAAACCCGAAGCGGCCCGTCAACGGTCCACGTCTGCTCTGTTCGAAGACGCCTCGATAGACGACCTGATCGTTGTCGAAGGTTGTGCCGATGCGGCGTTGGTCGCCTTCGAATTCGATCTCCTCGTGTATATACGTCGTGTAGGCCAGCTTCATCACGAAGTTCTCGAGCGCCGGTCCGAGATTCCGCAGCCCCCAGTTGACCTGATAGGCCTGCTGGCGCATGGCGAGATCGATGCGAAGCTCCTCCTCGTGCTCGTCTTCGTGCTCGTCCTCGTGCTCGTCCTCGTGCTCGTCCTCAGCGTGCGCTTTTTCAGATTCCTCCCCTTCGTGATGGTGCTCGTCTTCTTCGTGGTGGTGATGGCCGTGGAACTCGCCAGCGAAGGGCACCCCGTACTTGGCGTCGTTGGCGCGAACGCCGACGCTGACGAAGCCCCGCTCACCGAACCAGCCGAAGCCGCCATAGCCATTCTCGGACCGGGTCCGGGAGTTCTCGACTTCTCCAAGGGGCGTGGTGTAGTCGCCGCTGCGAAGGCCGTTCCCCCCGCCCCAGAGCCGCCAGGGGCCGCGGGCGTAATCGAAGCCAGCCGCCCCTCCCGCCAGGGCGTTGCCCGTGCCGGCGGAGCCCTGCAAGTAGCCCTGCATGCCGTCCGGATGCGAGACGAAGCCCGCGTGGCCGCTAACGGCGTTCACGACCCCTCCCATGGCGTTGCTGCCGTAGAGCAAGGTCGCGGGGCCCTTCACCACTTCGAGCCTGTCAAACGACAGCGGATTGAACGTCTCGGCGTGGTCGCCGGAGTTGGAAGAGATGGAACCCGTCCGCAGCCCGTCGGCCATGATCAGAACTCGGTCGCCGTCGAAGCCGCGAATGATCGGGCGTGACGAGCCCGGCCCGAACCCCCGTTGGGCGATGCCCGTGCCCGGCTGATTGCCGAGCACTTCGCCCAGGCCGGCGGCGATCTTCTCGGCGCGAGCCAGCTCGAGGGAGGTCAGCGAGTGCGTGGACTGGAAGGACTCGAAAGCAGTCTCTGTCCGCCCTGCCGCGCTCACGGTGATTTGCGTATTCAGTGTCGGGAACGACAGCATCAACTGCACCTGGGCCGTACCTTCCGGAGCGACATCGACCGCACCGGAGACGCCCTGCAAGGCGCTTTCAACTTGAGCGTGCAAATGGTAGCGGCCCGGCTGCACTCCCTTGAAGTGAAACTCCCCTTGTCGATCGGAGGTCGTTGAAGCCCCCGTCTCGAGGAGAATGACGGTTGCCCCGGCGACGGGCTCACCCGTCTGCACAAGCAACACCCGGCCCTCGATAGCGGCGGTCTCCGCGCCATGGATCGCGGATATTGCAAGCAGCGCCGACACGACGGCGCAAAGCACTTGTTTCATTGGAAATCTCCCCCTTCACCCACACACAGACCTACTGGCCGGCCCGCGCCATCGCGGAGCCGGTTCAAGCGATTGGACGGGTCTTAACGGGGAGGGGCGCGGCCGCGATTGCACCTAAAGAGCGGCTGAGGGGTCGCGCCTTGACTCGGCGCCAGGGCGGCGCGCGGAGTGGGGGCCGGCGAGCACAGCAGGGAGGAGCCCGACGCCAGCGGCGAGATATCGCCCAGGTGGCAGAGCTCGCATGCGCCTTCCTGGCAATCCGGCGGCTCGAAGCCGCAATGGATCTGGGTGTAGCCGATCTGCCACAGCCCGAGAGCCAGCAGCAGCAGGAGCAATCGACGCATCATGCGGCAGGCTCCTCGGCCTCGCAAAGCGCACACTGGCGGCAGAGACGAAGGTTCACAAGGTGCGCGGTGGCGATCAACGCGGCTCCCGAGGCGACCGTCAGCGGCTCCAATGCCTCACTTACGGGCCCGAGCTTGGCCAGGGCGAGCAAGGTCGCCCCAATGGCGAACAGGCCGAGACAACTCTTGCGGCGATGCCGTCGCCAGTAGCTGGGTCCGAGGCTCAATGCGGCCGTGCCGATCGCGGCGGTCAGCAGCAACGTTTCCGCCGACTCGCCGAGCAGCCAGCCGAAAGGCAAGCCCACCGCCGCTCCAAGCAACAGCGGCGTGGCGATGCAGTGCAACCCACAGCACACCGACAGCGCCATTCCGGCGCGATCAATCGCCGCGCCGACACCGTCCCGCCGGTCGATCTTTCCGACCACTGTCACTATTCGTACCAGAATATCCTGCGCGACGTAACTGCCAATCAGTTTCCGCGCCAGCGGGCGGAATCATCCGGCGAGCGGTCACTATGCGGAGTGGGCCGGCGATGCGATGCAGGAAGACACGCCTGCGTGTTTCGCCCCCCGCTCGCAGTCACGACCGATGAAGACACTACGGCAACCGCGGGACTCACCCTCGGCCCTGGGGCCGCTCAGAGCCGCCGTCCAGCATCATCTTCACCAGCTGCAAGGCAACGTGTCCGGCATCTCGGCGACGCGCAGAACGCCTTTCGCGGGAAATAGGTCTGCTCGTCGAACGCGCAGCAACATCCTGCAGCAGCATGGCTGCGGGAGAGCCCCCGCCATCGCTTACGCCTTCGTGGCACGGCGTTGCTGGAGTCCGCGAGGTCTGGAAATATGCAAGAATGTCGCTCGAACGGCGGGCAGCCAAATTCGGGCGTGGGTGACAAATTCCTGTTGCCGGCTTGGATCGGGCGAGACCAGCCGCTGAGGCACGGAGGTTCGCGATGGCGAAGGTCTTGATCACAATCGGCGACGCCGCCGAGGCCATGGACACGCTGTATCCGGTGTACCGCGTCCAGGAAGACGGCTACGAGGCCATCGTGGCCGGGCCTGAGGCTCGTGTCTATCCCTTGGTGATGCACGAGGTTCCGCCCGGATGGGACATCACCCGAGAGCAGCCCAGCTATCACCTCGAAGCCACAATGGCATTTCGTGATGTGGACCCGGATGACTACGACGGCCTGTTCCTGACCGGCGGTCGGGCGCCCGAGTACATTCGGTACGATCCGGACTTGATCCGGATCGTTCGCTACTTCTTCGAGCACGACAAGCCGGTCGCCGTGGTCTGCCACGGCGCGGAGATCGTTGCCACTGCGAACGTGATTGCGGGCAAGCGTATGGCGACTATCCCGAAGTGCAAGTTCGACGTCGAGGTTTGCGGCGCGACGTTTGTCGACGAGGGCTGCGTGCGATCCGGGAACATGGTCAGCGGCCGGGGCTGGTTCGACCAGCACTTGTACATGCCGGAATTCATGAGGATGTTGGAGGCTTGCTCTTCCGCGAGGCGGGCCGAGTCTTCCGTTTCGGAGCCTGCCCTCCAAGCCGGTGGTCTGGCCTAGGCCCGTGCCGGGCCCCGTCCCGCAGGAAAGCCCCTCTTTGGCCCCGTCCGTGGTTGGAGGCGCCTCGTCGAGGCGTCCGGGAGCGAGGGGATAGCGGGGGCCCATCGCATGCAAGGCAGGCCGTACTACGGCTGGTTCATCGCCGCTTCCTGCTTCTTCATCCTCGCGATGACCGTAGGCATGCCGATGTACGCCATGCCGTTCTTCTACGACCACTACATCGAGGAGTTCGACTGGGACCGCGCCGAAACGACCTCAGGCTTCTTCATTTCCACCCTTCTGGTCCTCCCTCTGGGGGGACTGCTCGTGCACCGCTTCAGCCCGCGCAAGCTCATCATGTTCGGCGCGGTTACGTTCGCTGTCGCGCTCAACTGTCTGGGCCTGATGCAGGGCTCGCTGGCGTTCTACCGCGTCGCATGGTGCTTGCTGATGGTGGGGTTCGTGTACTCAGGACCCGTACCCAGCCAAGTCCTGTTGGCCAACTGGTTCAACCGGAACCGTGGCAAGGCCATGGCGCTGGCCTATCTGGGTCTCGGTATCGGAGGCGCGATATCCCAGAAGTTCGTTGCCGGCCCGTTAATCGAAGCGTACGGGTGGCGTGCCGCCCTGCAAATCATGGGCCTGCTGATTCTGCTGGTCGTGCCTGTTGCGCTGTTCGTCTTGCGCGACAGGCCGTCGGACATGGGATTGGGTCCGGAACCGGCGTCCGACGTGGTCCGCGAGGCGACGTCCGGTTCGTTGACATTCGGTGAACTCCTGCGGCTCTGGCCATTCTGGCTGATCGCAGTCGGCTCGTTCCTCAGCATCGCGGCGATCGGCTCTGTCAACCAGCATATGAAGCTGCTGTTCCTGGACGCCGACCTTCCGGCGACACTCGTGGCTGACACCACCTTTGTGATCATGGCCTCGGGCCTCGCGGGACGCGTCATCACGGGGTGGCTGGCAGATCGCTTCAGCAAGAAGCGGGTCATGGTCGCCGCTTACCTGCTGGTATCCCTGCCGGTACCCCTCCTCTATGTGATCGGCCAGCCGTCGATGACGTACCTGTTCGGCATGGCGTTCGGGTTCGGCCTCGGGGCGAACTACATGCTGATTCCTCTGATGGCTGCCGAACTGTTCGGAACCGGCGCACTGGCGCGAGTCATGGGCATCGTTTGGCCCTTCGGCCAAGTCGGGCAGGCCACCCTACCGTTCTTCGTGGGCGCCATGCATGACAGCGCGGGCAATTACGACCTGGCCCTTGCGGTCGTGTTTGCGATCGGCATGTCTGGCGCGGTGTGTATTGCCCTGTTGCCGGCGAAGGGCAAGCCCGGCTGATCCGACTTACTGGATCCGCTCAAGAGTTGCGCCCGGGAGGGCGTGCCTGCACGTCGACTCCTGCGCGACGGGTTCTCACATCACCGAGGTAGCGCCACTGCATGAGGTATCGACCGTTGCCACCGCGAAGCACCTGTGAGCATGGACTTCCATCCATGGCCCTCTGCTGACGGACCGCACAAGCGGACAGCTGGGATGCGCTAGTCGCTGAACAGCCCGAACGTAAACACGTCGTTCGCCGTCGCGATGGTCACGTACTGTTTGCCGTCGGCGGTGAACGTCATCGGCGAGGCGTAGAGCGTGTTGCCCATGGAGAAGTGCCAAAGTGCTTCGCCCGTTCGCGCGTCCAACGCGACCAGCGCGCCATCGTCGTCGCCGGTGAACACGAGGTCGCCCGCGGTCGAGACCGTGCCGGCCCACATCGTCGCAGGGCCGGTCATCTTGTATTCCCAGCGAATCTCTCCGGTCAGGGAGTCAAGCGCCCGCAAGTAGAACTGCCCCGGCTCCGAGGGGATTTGGCGGCTACCCCCGCCCCGGAAGCCGCTCGACGGCACGGGTTCCTTGGCCGAGCCGGTATAGATGTCGCACATCTCGAGCGTGACGACGTAGAGCAGCCCGATCTCGGGATTGATCGACGGCGACATCCAGTTCGTCGCCCCGCGCACCGACGGGCAGACTTTCACTCCGGCCGGCGTCGGCTCGAGGCCGGGGACCTCGATCGGCCGCCCGCTCGCATCGATCCCGGTCGCCCAATCGAGGCGTTCGACGAACCGCGTCGCCTGCAGGTACTCGCCCGTCTCGCGATCGAGCAAGTAGTAGAAACCGTTGCGGTCGGCGTGCAACATCAGCTTGCGCATCTCGCCCTTGTACTCGCGATCGACGAGGACGAGCTGCTCGTTGGCATCCCAATCGTGGGTATCGTGCGGAGTGAACTGGAAGTACCACTTCATCTCGCCGGTATCGGCGTCGAGCGCGATGACCGAGTTGGAGTACAGGTTGTCGCCGCGCCTGCGGCCGCCGTAGAAGTCCGGCCAGGGGTTGCCGGTCGGCCAGTAGATCAAGTTCAGCTCCGGATCGTAGGAGCCGGTGGTCCAAGTGGGAGCGCCTCCCCACTTTGACGGGAACCCTCCCCAAGTCTCTGAACCCGGCTCGCCTTCTGCCGGAACCGTCCAGAAGCGCCAAAGCTCCTCTCCGGTGTCGGTCGACAGTGCCGCGACGAAACCGCGCTGTCCGGTCCCTCCGCCGGCCGTGCCGACCAAGACCTGCCCTTTCACAATCAGCGGAGCGAGGGAAGTATAGTAGCCCTCCTCATACGAGGCGTACTCGCGCTCCCAGATCAGCGCTCCCGTGAGCCGATCGAGCTTCACTAAGTGACAGTCGGCGGCCAAGAAGAAGACCGCGTCGCCCCACAGCGCCGCTCCCCGGTTCTGGGCCCTGCGCGGAGCTTCAGCTAGGTAGCTCCAAATCCGTCGGCCGGTTCCGGCGTCGAGCGCGTGCAGCTCGTTCGTGTTGGTCAGGTACATCACCCCGTCGTAGACAAGCGGAGTAGTCTCGAGCCGCCGTGCGCCGGGGACGTGATAGACCCACTTCGGCACCAGGGAGCTGACGTTGTCCCGGTTGATCTGATCGAGCGAGCTGTGCCGCAACGAGGCATAGTCGCCCGAGTACGTTAGCCAGTCGTCGCCCGCTCCTTCGAGAATGGCGGCCTCATCGATCTGACCGATCGCCGCGGCGGAGAGTACCAGAGCGCAGAGGAGGAGTCGCATCTATCGAGAGGTCTGTCGGCTGAGGAACGCAACCAAGTCGCGCACCTGGTTGTCCGCGAGGCGAGTCGCGGCGTCCTGAGGCATCCAGGAGTTGGTCTCAAAGCGCAGTCGCCCGAGCTCGTCGCCGCGCAGCAAGTGCAGTCGCCCGGAGGAGTCCAAGACTTGCGCGGAGAAGTTCGTGCGGTTCCTGACCACGGCTCGAACGTTTCCGTCGAGTGTCGCCGCCTCGAAACCGCGGGTGATCCGAGCGTTCGGGTCGAGCAGCGCTTCGCGGATCTGATCGATGCGGCGGCCCGAGCCGATGACAGAGAGGTCCGGTCCGAGGAGCCCGCCGCGGCCGCGGATCCGATGGCATTCGACGCAGCCGCCCGCGCCGAAGAACAGCGCTTCGCCCGCGGCGACGTCCCCCTCCACTCTCGACTCCACTGCTGGCGCGCTCAGGCTGCGAACGAAGGCGACGAGGTTCCAAATCTGTTCGTCGGGGAACGGAAACGGCGGCATGTCCGCTTCGGGCACGCCCTGCTGGATGGAAGTGAACAACTGATCGTCGTCGGCGCGCCGGACTTCGCGAGCGTCGACCAAGCTGGGGCCGCGGCCGCCTTCGCCGTTCGTTCCGTGGCAGGCAGAGCAGGCGTCGAGGAAATGGGCCCTACCCGCCTCGACGGCCTCGGGCGTGTAGCCGGCGGCGAAACAGACGACGCCTGTCAGCGCCGTCAGAATCCAAATCCTCGCGGCCTGGACCTTATGTCCGCTCCTTGATGTCACTATGCAGCCCATGGGCAAGGGCCGGTCTTGGTCCCGGCCGCGCTACCAGCCCGACTGGTAGTCGAATGATGAGGCCGCCGGCGCGAGTCTCGGTCTGGGATTTCCATTCTGGCCATCCCAACGCGTCGATCGTAGCCGAGCATGCGGCTCGGGCGCAACGGGCTTCAGCGAAGCCAAATGCAACGAGAGCCACGACGGTGGCGAACCCGTCAGCACGGTTGCTGACGAGAGAGCCAAACTCTTCGGGAACTTCGAACCACAACGCGATAGAATCGCGAGATCTTGGCGAGCCTAGGGATGCGACCGACCGTCCAGCTGGCATTCATCGGACTGATCGCGATGTTCCAGCCGGCGGCTTTGCCCGCGCAACCGCCAAACATCGTCCTGATCTTTGTCGATGACCTTGGCTGGGTCGACCTCTCCTGCTACGGGAACAGGTACATTGACACGCCGAACATAGACCGGCTCGCGAGCCGCGGCGTGCGATTCACCGACGCGTACTCGGCCGCTCCGGTATGCGCTCCGACGCGGGTGAGCCTGCTGACCGGCCAGCATCCGGCGCGCCTTGGCATGCCGATGCTCACGCGGCCCCATCGGCGGCCCTGGGCGAAGCTCACCCCACCGCAGAACGCCTATGCATTGCCAACCAGCACGCCCACGCTGGCACCCGCATTGACCCGTGCCGGCTACGTCTCTACCCTGATCGGGAAGTGGCATTTGGGTTTCGGAAATCGTCCCCACGACCTCGATAGCTTCACCATGCCACCCGGCATCGGGCCTAAGTCCCCAGCCGTGGCCTTCGGCTTTACTCGCCCGCCGCTCTGGCAAGAGGACGGCCAGACGAACACACCCGAAGACGAGTTCGCCCGTCAGAACCCCTACAAGGGGATCGGGCCGCAGGTCGCACAGGCAGTCAAGTTCATCAAGGCCCATCGAGGAAGGCCGTTCTTCGCATTCCTCTCGTACTCCATGGTTCACATCCCGATGCAGGCGCGTCCGCAGTTGATCACGAAGTACAAGCAGCGCATCGGCGGAACTGGCACAAGAATCGATCCACGCTACGCCGCCATGGTCGAGACGGTCGACGAATCAGTTGGCTTGATCACGGACACACTGCGAGAGCTGAACCTCGACGACCGCACGGCTGTGTTCTTCGCCTCGGACAACGGAGGCTTGATTCGGGTCTATCACAGCGACGGCCCGGTCGTTACCTCGAACGAACCTCTGCGAGGCGAAAAAGGAACGCTCTATGAGGGCGGAGTCCGGATCCCCTTTATTGCTTCCCTGCCAGGTGTGTTTCGTGAAGGGGCGGTCGAAGAACAACCTGTCCTGACGACGGACCTACTGCCGACCTTTCTCCATATCGCCGGCGTCAAACCGCCGGACAATCATGTCCTCGACGGCGTCTCGCTCAAACCGAACCTAACCAACGGCACCCCGATCGAAGATCGTGCACTCTACTGGCACTATCCGGCATACCATCACTCGACACCGGCATCATCCATTCGACTCGGCCACTACAAGTTGCTCGAATTCTACGAGGGCGGCCGTCGAGAGCTCTACAACCTCGAGGCGGACTTGGCAGAGAAGACTGATCTGGCCGAGAAAGAGCCGCAACGAGTCGAGGAACTCGCTAAGCGACTCGACGCTTGGCGACTGGCAGTCGGAGCTCGCCTCCCGACTTCAAATCCCCACTATGACCCGGCTCGCGCCCACGTATGGGGCGTTCGCCCGGAATTGCCCTGGCAGGAGGTCCCCCGGGCGGCACTCCAGATCAGGCACGTCGAGTAAGCACCGAACAGCTCGGAGCATACTCATCGCGAGTCCGGGCACCCTAGTGCGCGATCAGCCTAAGGTCCGGCTTGTCTCGGCTTGAGCCGTGGGGGGAGGGGCGCGGCATAAGCCGCGAGCGCGACTGATGCGAGGGGCGCGCGAGCAGAAGTACAGCGAATGACTTCGTCGCTCGCCGCAGAGCTATTCATAGACCGCTTGCGGCTTGTTTTCTGAGGGCAGGTGTTCGGCCAACGCGTCGATCACGGCGCGGTGTTCGGCGGTTACGGATTGATGGCCGAGGTTGTTCCATTCGTTGGGATCGGAAACGTGATCGTAGAGTTCTTCGGTTCCATCGTGGTAGCGGATGTAGCGGTAGCGGTTGGATCTCAGCGAGTGGTTGTTCTGGCCGTAGGTGGTGAGTGCGGGGCGTGTCCAGGGGAGAGCTGGATCACTCAAGAGCGGGGAGATGGATTGCCCATCAAGTCCCGGGCGCGGCGACAAGCCAGCCAGTTCGAGCAGAGTGGGGTAGAGGTCGATGAGGCTGACGACGCGATCGCATTGGACGCCGCGTTGCGTGGCAATTGGTGAGTTCTCGGGGAGGGCGATGACCAGTGTGGTGCGTGTGCTAGCTTCCCAGAGCGCGTGTTTTCGCCAGTGTTGTTTTTGGCCGAGGTGCCAGCCGTGATCACCCCAGAGGACGACGATGGTGTTGCGAGCGTGGGGAGAGCGATCAAGCGCATCGAGTACGCGGCCGACCTGTGCGTCCGCAAAGCTGATGGTGGCAAGGTAGCCTTGCACGGCGTGCTTCCACTGGTTGTGCTTGAGGATGGAGGCGTGGTCGCCGCCGGGGTGGGCGAAGTTTCTGGCGCCGGAGGGATCGTAGACTTCAGCGGCGAGTTTGCGACCGAAGGGTGGGATGTCGGCTAGATCGCCCTCGATCACAGATGGCAGAGAGATGGAATTGAGGGGGTGGAGGTCAAAATACTGTTCTGGGACGACCCAGGGCATGTGAGGCTTGGTGAGGCCATAGGCAACGAAAAAGGGTTTGTCGTGCGTCTCACCTAGTTCGGCGATGACCTGATCGGCGATTTGCGCGTCGAACATGTCTGTGTCTTTGAGCGGCGTGGGGCCCCAGTTGACCCACATATCGTCCGGGGCATTCTTGGGGCGTGGCGTTTTGGGTCGTTTGGCAGAGCTTGCCGAGAAGTATTGGTCCCAGGACGCCTCATCGTAGGCGCCTCTACTGTGATAGATCTTGCCGCCGCCCTTGGCGATGTAGCCGTGGTCGCGAAAGTACTGGGGGAGGGTGACGGCATCGGGCAAATGGGTGCGAAGTTTTTCCATGTTGCCGTAGACCCCGGAGCGTGCAGGGGTGATGCCGGTCATCAAGCTGACGCGTGAGGGATTGCAGAGTGGTGCGGAAGCGTAGGCGCGTGTGAACGAGACTCCTCGCGCGGCAAGGCGGTCAATGTTGGGGGTGAGCGAATTCGGATGACCGCCCAGGTGGCCGACCCAATGGTTGAGATCGTCTACGGCGATGAATAGGACGTTTGGCTTGGTTTGCTCGGCGGCTGGGAAGCAGAAGGTAGCGAACGTGAGGCAGAAGCCTACTAGCGCAAGCAGCCGGTGGGGCGTCGTATCCGATCGGACGTTTCGGGGGATCGCCATGGAGTACTTATCTCGACCTCCATTGTTGTGGACGGGATTGGGCGAGGCCGCGCTGCACGACGGCTCGATTCTAGCGCTTGGGTCTGGCTTGCCGGATAGCTGTCGCAAACGAGCGTACCGTGGGGTGACCGTGCGAGAAGCCGGTAAGCCCGATGAGAGAGGCCTCTGAGGCCCCGTTGGGGCCGATCCAGGCAATTTCGAGGGCTCGCTCAGGCGGCGTTAGGGGGCGTCAAAACGTCAACGGTTCGGCCAGCCTGAAACAAGCGTCTTTCCGCTCCAATCCTGTGTAGCCCCGAAAGGGCAGGATTGGCACGAGGATCGCCGGATATCTCTTAAGTCATTTATATTCAATTGCCTACAGAGGAATTTTGGTTGCGGGGGAGGGATTTGAACCCTCGACCTTTGGGTTATGAGCCCAACGAGCTACCAGACTGCTCCACCCCGCCTTTCGACGATATCACCCAGAGGCATCGGAGTCAACCTCAGGCCGATTCGAAGGGCTCGCCGGTCGGACTGAATCGGACAGTTGCTGGCCCTGCAGATCGACACTCACTCAGCCATCGTCCATCGCTCCGGGGCCGCCCAACCCTCGGGGGTAGGCGCAGTCATCGGAGGCACTCCGCCATCTTGGCGGATGGCCCGGAACACCTTGAGTTCGCTCAGCATCTCCTGGGTCCGCTCGCGCTCGCGCTTTGCAAGATCGACCTTTTCGAAAGGATCTGTCTTGAGGTTAAAGAGTTCTACGGTCACCGGCCGGGCCTCTCTTTGCCGAGCCGGGAGCTGGGGCGGAGGAGCGTCCGCCGGGTTCGCCCCCAGAATCGGCGCACCGCGCCGCACGATCTTCCAGTCCCCGCTGATCAGGGCCAGCTGCTCGTCACCGTAGCGCTCGTAATACGAGAAGAAGCGCCTCTGACGCTCTGGCTCGGTGCCGGCGATCACATCGAAAACGTCTTCGCCATCCAGCGGCTCGCCTGGCCCCCCGGCTCCTCCAAGACCGACCACCCGGCGTAGCGTCGGCAGCACATCCAGATAGCTCATCAGTCCGGTGACCTTGCGGCCCCCGCCAGATATCCGGCTCGGCCAGCGCAACGCTGCCGCCACCCTGGTGCCGCCCTCATAGACGGTGCCCTTCCCTGCCCGCAAGGGTGTGTTGTCGGCCAGCGCCTGACCACCGTTGTCGCTCGCGAACCATACCAGGGTGTCGTCCTCCACGCCGCTGCGCTGCAGTGCTTCGAGGATGCGGCCGATCGCGGCGTCCATCGCAGCCACCATCGCCATGTAGATGCGGCGCCTCTCGTCCTCCACCGCAGAGAACGGCGTCAGCCATTGATCCGGTACCTGCAGGGGCGTATGGGGAGCGTTGAACGGCACATACAGGAAGAACGGCCCCGCAGCCGCGTGCTGGTCGATGAATCTGACCGCCTCGTCGGCGATCAAATCCGTGGAGTATCCCTCGTCAGCGTTCGACTCGAAGCCTCGGTGCCAGTCCAGCTGGCCTTCCCGGAAGTGCGAGTAATAGTCGATGTTCCCGTTGTAGTGGCCCACGAAGGATGTGAAGCCTTGATTCAGCGGGTGAAACCTTCGAAATGCGTGTCCGATGTGCCATTTCCCAGAAATGCCCCGCTGCCTGTAGCCTGCCCTTGCCAGCATCTCCGGCAATGTCTCTTCTGCCGCTGGGACGCCAACCTTGAGAAACGGCCGGCACACGGCGCGCTGCATGCCGAAGCGAATCGGGTAGCGTCCCGTCATCAGGCCGGCCCGGGTTGGTGAACATACCGGACAGGCGTAAAAGCGATCGAGCTCAACGCCTTCGTTCGCAATGCGGTCGATGCTAGGAGTCGGGATATCGCCGCCGTGATAGCTGACGTCATTCCAACCCAAGTCATCGGCCAGGATCAGCACGATGTTTGGCCGCCCATCAGCAACCGCGCAGGTGCAGGCAAGCATAGCTGCAAGAGTCAGGATTCTCGTCATGGCTTGTGTGTTCCCTTCGATGCCGCCTCCAGCAGATGCTGACGCACGAAGCTGACGATCTCGGCAGTGCAATACGTCGGCGGCCGGGCCTCGAACACTGGCGTGCGGCGCAGCAAGCTAGGCTCGAAGCCCTCCCACGACTCAGGGGAGGATCTATTTCCGGTGAGCACGAACGCATCGGCCGCCGTTGCAAGACGCGCCGCGCTCTGTTTGCAATCGGCGATATCGAGATCCAATACCGACAGATACACGTCAGGAGGCAGGTGGTCCACGATGCTGTTGGATTCGAACAGCACATTTCCGGCTTCGGACAGGGCTTCGCGGATCGCAGGCATGGCGACAGGTAATTGCCCCATGGCCACTCGCACCCACAGCGCCTTCGCCGCACCGGCGGCAAGCATTCTGGCCGAGTCAGTGTCCGCGGGCTCGCCTGTCTCGGCCGTAATCTCGTAGGGGCACAGCGGATTCTCCACCGCGCAGTCGCACGGCGATCCGTCGCGGGAACAGATGCCGTGCCCGAATTGCGTCAGCTTTACTGCGGTCCACTGCAGTTCCCGCGTGGCCGCGATCAACGAGGCCGCGAGCGAAGTCTTGCCCACTTCGCGGCTGTTGCCCCCGATGACGACGCTCCTCATGATGCTTCGAGCTCCTCGACCCGCGCCCGCAGCCGCTTGAGCTCCTTGAACAGATCTGGCAGCCGGTTGGCCCATGCCTGGCGCACAAGCTGTGCCTTCAAAGGGCGCGCAGGCGTGCCCCAATACGACCCGCCAGCCTCCAATTGCTTGTCAGGCAAGAGACCGGCCTGACCCCCGAGCTGGACCCGGGCGCCGACGCGGGCTCGGTCACCGATCCCCACTTGCCCGGCCAGAACAGCGTAGTCTTCGACGACCACCCCTCCAGAGAGCCCGACCTGTGCGGCCATCACGACATGCCGGCCGATCTGGCAGTTGTGGCCGATGTGGACCAAGTTGTCCAGTTTCGTGCCCGCACCGATGCGTGTGTCGTCCAGCGCGCCCCGGTCCACACACGAGTTCGCCCCGATTTCTACGTCGTCGCCAATCTCGACACCTCCGACCTGCGGGAACTGCTCGTAGTGGTCGTCCTCGAACACCAATCCGAAACCGTCGGATCCGATCACCGCCCCAGCGTGCAAGACCACCCGATCCCCCAAGCGCGCGGTGCCTTGGACCTTGGCCCCGGAATGCAGGCGACAGTCCCGTCCCACGATCGCGCCTCGACCCACGTATGCGTGCGCGCCGATCACAGAGCCCTCGCCGATGGAAGCGCCCCGTTCAACGACCGCTAGAGGTCCAACCGCCACTCCGGCGCCCAGCTCTGCGTCCGCGTCCACTGACGCCGACGGATCGATCCCTGCCCCGACGCGATCGGTCCCGATGATTGCCCGGAGTGCGTGTGCGAATGCCCGCCGGGGGTCCCTTACCCGAATCATGGTTCGGCTTTCCGCCGGTGTCTCCGGATCCACGACTACACAGCCCGCATTGGTGGGCGGCAACAGCTCGGTCTCGTGCTTGCGCTGCCAGAATGCAAGTTGGTCCGGGCCAGCCTTTTCTAGCGTCTGCCCGGAGCGGATCTCGACCGTTGCGCAGCCTACAAGTTCGCCCTGCACCAATGCAGCGATGTCTGCAGCCGTCATAGAGGCTCTCTCGAGGACCCTCGCGCCGTCCGGGGCACTGCAGCACGTCGTGCCGCAGGCACTATCCTACAAGCATGTCTCATATTGCTCCACGAAGGCCCGTGGCACTGGTCGTGGCTCTGCTCGCAACCTGTGCTTCCGCCCTCGGTTGGAGCGAGCAGGGCCACCGCATCGTTGCGCTCGCAGCGGAAGAATACCTCAGCGACAACGCCAAGAGACGTGTCGGATACCTGCTCGGGGCCGACGTCCGCCTAGTAGATGTCGCCACCTGGGCCAACGAGATCGTCCGAGAGCGTCCTGAAACCGAGGCTTGGCATTCCATCACGATTCCAAAGGGGGCAGAGAACGTCGACCTAGCACGTGACTGCCCGGTCGGCGACTGCATCACGGTTAAGGTCCGCGACTGCATCGGCATAGTGCGCCTCGCCATTCGGCCCAAGGCAGAGTCTCAGGAGGCATTCAAGATGCTCGTCAACCTAGCCGGTGACTTGCATCAGCCGCTGTTGAGCGGCTTTCCGCCCGGAGACAGCAAAGATGACAGAGCGGTTGTGCTCGATGGCAACGAGATGACCCTGCATGAGGCGTGGGAACGGGGCCTGCTTGCCAGCTTGGGATCCGAAGAGGACGTGCTACAGCGAGTGCGGCAACATGTTCTCTCTGCGGACACAGAAACGTGGACTCGCGGCACCTTGCGAGATTGGACGTGGGAGAACCATCAGATCGCAGCGAGCAAGATATATCCCGCGGTCGGCGCAGAAGACAGGACGGTGCTGGACGGTGAGGCGCTGGACGCAGCGACACAGATCGTGATCGAGCGCTTGGCCAAGTCTGCGGTCCGCTTAGCGGCCCTACTAGACGACGTATGGCCGTGATGGAGCGGTTTGCCGGCAACTACATTCTCTCTTCCGGGCGAGACGGCCACGAGCGCCTGCGGTTGCTGTGCACCCTCCATGATCCGTTCAGCCGCACGCTCTTGCTGGACGCCGGGCTGTGCCCCGGAAAGACGTTCGTCGAGTTCGGTTGCGGGCTAGGCTGCATCGCCCGCTGGGCCGCGACTCGCGGAGCACGGACTACCGGCGTCGATCTCAGCCATGACCACGTGGGCGAGGCCTCCCGACTCGCCTGCGAAGCCGACATCGAGGATGTCGAATTCCGGCAGGGCAGCATTCACGACAGTGACCTGCCCGAGGGCGCCTTCGACTTCGCATACTGCCGCTTTCTGCTGTCACACCTCAGCGAACCAGTCGCCGCTATGCGCACGATGGCCGCCTGCCTCAAGCCTGGTGGTGTCCTTGTGTGCGAGGAGCCGGACCTCAAGACGATCTACTCCGAGCCGCCATCGCCAGCCTACGCGGAAGGCGTCAAGCGAATCCTCCAGCTGGCCGATTCGCTTGCGCTCGACTTCCGTTTCGGCACCAAGCTGGCCCTTAGCGCGCTCTCTATCGGCTTGGAAGTGCAACGAGCCGACGCCTACCAGCGCCATTTCCTGGGCGGCAGGGAAAAAGGCTATTGGACTTGGTCCTTCACCGAGGCAAGGCCATCTCTGCTGAATGCTTGCTCGTCACCTGCCGAACTAGACAAATGCCTTTCCGACATGCGGAGGGTCGACCGCGACCCGAGAATCATCGTCGGCCATGCGCGGATGCACCAACTGATCGCTCGGAAGCCCTCTTGAACTTGCGGCACCGGCACTAGGCCCGCACTCCTCAGACCGGGACGGAATGCGCATTGCGGCTACGATGGGACGACTCGCCCTCCATGCGGCCGAGCGCGCCAGGCAGCCGCCAGCCAGCGACCCAAAGACCCTCAACCGATGCGCATAGGCCGTTTGTCCCAAGTGAAGCCGGTCGAATCCGCGGCCAGCGCAGCGCTTTGTATTCCCTCCGGCGCTTCAGTCGCCATCGGCGGATCGGGTGCCGGGCACGCGATTCCTGACGTCCTATTGCGCGAATTGGGCGAGCGTCACCGCACGACTGGCGCTCCGACCGACCTGACCCTACTGCACCCGTTCGGCGTGGGAGATCAGCAAGCCAAGGGCCTGCAGCAGATGGCTAACCCGGGCATGTACCGCCGCGTAGTCGGCGGCCACTGGTCGATGGCGCCAGCGATGGCGCAACTTGCGGCGGAGAATCGCTTCGCCGCCTACTGCTTGCCGGCTGGAGTGATGGTGCAGCTGTTTCACTGCGCCGCGGCGGGAAGCCCCGGCTGGTACTCGCATGCAGGTTTGGACACATTCGTAGATCCCAGGCTTGAAGGCGGGAAGCTCAACGCCAAGGCCACCGATTCCCTGGTCGAATACACCGAAATCAACGGCAAGCCATGGCTGTTCTACAAGACGATTCCGGTGGACGTGGCACTGATCCAAGCTTGGGAAGCGGACGAGCACGGAAACTTGTCAATGCGTCAAGAGGCCGGCCTATGGCACAACTGCGCCCTGGCACAGGCCGCAAGGGCTTCGGGCGGGACCACGGTCGCCGTCGTCCGCCGAATCGTGCCCGCGGGCTCGCTCGACCCGCGCGACGTCTGCGTTCCGGGCTGTTTCGTCGATATGCTGGTCGTGGACGAAGACCACGGGCAAACCTACCAGACGCAATTCGACCCGTCCTACTGCGGCGAGGCGCGCATGTCGGAGGATGACTTTCCCGTACTGCCGTTCGGACCCCGCAAAGTGATCGCTCGGCGTGCCGCCGCCGAACTCACGCGCGGAGCTGTAATTAATGTAGGCTTTGGCATACCGGACGGAGTTATCGCGGTCGCCCGCGAACAGGGCATCGCCGGCCAAGTGACCGCAACCATCGAGCACGGTCAATTCGGCGGCGTGCCGGCCGGTGGCCTAGACTTCGGCGCAGTCTACAATCCCGACGCCATCCTCGAGACCGGTCACATGTTCGACTTCTACCATGGACGCGGGGTGGACCAGACCTTCTTGGGGTTCTTGCAGATCGACCGCGCTGGCAATGTCAACGTCAGCAAGATCGGCTCCAAGATCATCGGCGTTGGAGGGTTCATCGATATCGTCCAGAAAGCCGACAAGGTCGTTTTCTGCGGCACCCTCTCGATCCGCGCCAAGACGTCGATTGACGATGGGAAACTGAGCTTCCTTGCGCACGGGGCGCCGAAGGTCGTGGACAAGGTTGCCCAAGTCACGTTTAGCGCCGACTACGCTCGGCGCAACGGGCAGCAGGTCCTTTACGTCACCGAGGCGGCTGTTTTCCGCCTGGATGAGAGCGGGCTTTTCTTGCAGGAGATCGCCCCTGGCGTCGAAATCGAGCGAGACCTGCTGCCACAGCTCGGATTCCGTCCGCAGGTGCACCCGAATCTCAAGCGCATGGACCCGGCGCTGTTCTCGCCGGAACGCATGCCCGATTCTGCCTTCCCGGCGTTCGCGCCGAGCCCGGCGTGACGGGGATCCGAGCCTAGAGCTCGCTACGCCAGCGCCGCTACGCCGGGCAAAGTCTTGCCGCCGAGGAACTCTAGCGACGCACCGCCACCTGTGGAGATGTGAGTGATCTTCTCTCCGACGCCGGCCGCCCTGATCGCCTGCTCGGAATCACCTCCGCCGACGATGCTCACAGCATGGTCCGAGGCCCGCTCTACAGCCCGAGCCACAGACATGGTCCCCTCTGCGAACGGTGCCAGTTCAAACACGCCCATCGGGCCGTTCCAGACGATCATTTGCGCACCGGCAATGAGCTCTCCGTATGCCGCCGCAGTCTCTGGGCCAATATCGAGACCCATCCAGCCGTCCGGCACAGAGCCCTCCACGGTGCGGGTCGCAGCGTCGGCGCTGAACTGCTCCGCTATCACATGGTCGGTTGGCAGGACGATTCGGTCTCCGGCGCTTGCCAGCAGATCGGCGGCCAAGTCAAGCTTCTCGTCTTCGACTAAGGACGCGCCCACCCCGACGCCTTGCGCCTTCAGGAACGTGTATGTCATCGCACCACCGATGAGCACCTTGTCGGCGACAGTCAACAGATTGCGAATCACATCGATCTTGCCCGAGATCTTCGCCCCGCCGATGATCGCGACGTAGGGATGCCTTGGCGCAGATGTGGCCATAGACAGGTATTCCAGTTCCCGTTGCATGAGCAACCCTGCGGCCCGCACAGGGAGCAGGCCTGCCACGCCTACGGTCGAGGCGTGAGCGCGATGGGCAGCGCCGAAGGCGTCATTGACGTAAACGTCTGCCATCGCCGCCAACTGTCGCGAAAACGCAGTTTCGTTCGCTTCCTCAGCGGCATGAAAACGCAGGTTCTCCAACAACAGAACCTGTCCCGGGCCTAGGCTCGTGGCCAAAGTTTCGACCTGTGGTCCGACGCAATCCGGGGCCTGCGCAACCGGCTGCCCGAGCAACTCGGACAAGCAATCAGCGACCGGTGCCAAGCTCATGCTTGGGTTGGGCCGTCCCTTCGGGCGCCCCAGATGAGAAGCGAGCACGAGCGAAGCGCGTTGCGCCAAGATGACGCGAATGGTCGGCAGCGCCATCCGGATGCGGGTGTCGCTCGCGATCGTCCGGCCCGTTTCCTTGTCAAGCGGGACGTTGAAATCCACCCGCATGAAGACGCGCTTGCCGCGCAGGTCGATTTGGTCGATGGTTCGATAGCTCATGCGAGGCGAGGGACTACGGCCCTGGCAGGATCCGGCGTCCTGTCGGGCAGACTCAAGCCGCCAGCTTCGAGACTAGGTCGACCACGCGGTTGGAATAGCCCCACTCGTTGTCGTACCAAGACAAGACCTTGACCATGTTATCACCGATAACCCTTGTCATTGCTCCATCTACGATCGACGAGTTCGAGTTCCTCATGAAGTCACTGGAGACAAGCGGCTCGTCCGTATAGGCGAGAATGCCCTTCAGAGATCCCTCCGCGGCGGACTTGAGCGCGTCGTTGACCTCGTCCTTGGTCGCGGGGGTATTCAATTCGGCCACCAAGTCGACCACCGAGACGTTGGGGGTGGGCACGCGAATCGCGAAACCGTCGCACTTGCCCTTCAAGTCCGGCATGACCAATCCGATGGCGGCGGCCGCACCGGTGTTGGTCGGGATCATGTTCAAGGCTGCGGCACGCGCTCGGCGCAAGTCCGAGTGCGGCAGGTCCAGGGTGCGCTGGTCGTTGGTATAGCTGTGGACCGTGGTCATCGTGGCCTTGGCCACGCCGAACCTGTCGTGCAGCACCTTGGCCACTGGGGCGAGGCAGTTCGTGGTGCAGGACGCGTTCGACACCACGGTGTGCGAATCGTCGAGCTGGTCATCGTTGACGCCCAGCACTACGGTGATGTCCTCACCCTTGGCAGGAGCCGAGATGACCACGCGCTTGACGCTGCCGCCGAGATGCTTGGCGGCCAGTTCGCGCTTGGTGAACAGGCCGGTCGACTCGACTACGATCTCGGCACCGACCGAAGCCCACGGAATCTGGGCCGGATCGCGCTCCGAGAAGACCTTGATCGCCTCTCCGTTCACGGAGATGCCGTCTTCGCTGGCCGACACTTCAGCGTCTAGGTTGCCCAGCACTGAGTCGTACTTGAGAAGGTGCGCAAGGGTAGCCTTGTCGGTAATGTCGTTGATCGCGACGATGCTGATGCCGGGATTGTCCATTTGGGCGCGGTATACGTTCCGGCCGATGCGTCCGAAACCGTTGATTGCAACTTTCACAGCCATCTTTTTAGTGATCTCCTGTTGGTTCGAGGTGATTGGATTTCCCCAGTCCGACGAAAGTTCCGCCGCTGCGGTAGCGCTACCGCAACTCTACAAGGAGCAGGGTCTGGCAGGAACGATAGTTGTTGCAGCTAGATCAGCCCCCCGTGGCATGGGGCCAGGCCAATGCACTGCGAGGTAACTCTTCGATCATAACCGAAGCGTTCGCCGTAGCCGACTGCAAGCGCTAGATCCCTCCCGAGCCAAGCGGTTGCCGGTCGGCGTGCAGGACAACTCCGTGCGTTGCCGTGCTCAATGAAGGAGCGCCGCCGCCGCAATTCTCGGCAGTCGCGCCGAACTCGTGCGATATAAGGGAAAGATGCCCGATTTTCCAAAATCTCTGCTCGATCGAGCGGCCAAGGTTCGCCTGCTGCTGATGGACTGCGACGGAGTGCTCAGCGACGGGACGGTCTTCTTCCTGCCGGCTTCGGACGGCTCGGTGGCTGAGACCAAGGGCTTCGACTGTCACGACGGTATCGCCTTGCGCTGGATCCGCGATGTCAACATCGACACCGGGATCATTTCCGGACGGGGTGGCTTGGCCGTGCGGGTGCGCGCCAACTCTCTGGACATGCGCTACTTGGTGGAAGACCGTACCGACAAGCTGGCTTCCTTCGAGGAAGTGCTGGACGACGCGGGGCTGGAGCACTCGCAGGTGGCCTACGTGGGCGATGACATCACCGACTTGCCGCTGCTGCGCCGGGCCGGCCTGGCGGTCGGGCCTTCAAACGCCCGGCCCGAAGTGAAGGAGATCTCTCACTGGGTCACGCCCTCGGCCGGCGGCCACGGCGCAGTGCGTGATGTGATCGAGCTGATCCTGAAGGCACAGGGGCACTGGGACGGTATCCTGGCGCGCTATAGCGACTAGCGGCTGTTGTCAGTCGCGTCGACGGGCCACGAGATCCTTCCGGGCGAGAGCAGATGAGCGGAGAAGTACTCCCGCGACCAGCCGTGCCCGAATGGTCCCCACGGTTCGAGCGCGGCATTCGCCAAGCCCCATTGCTCGAGTTGGCGCCTAGCCCACTCAGCCGAGTCTTAGAAGCCCTTCGAGTTGGTGATACGGGGCCCGTAGACTTCGACCAACTGAAACAGGTGTTCCATCACCTGACTGTTGTTCTCGGCCTCGTGCTTGATCTGACTGACCACCTCAAGATCCGGACTGTAACCGGCCCCGAGCGCCGTCAGGGCAAGCAGAGGGACGAAGAGTAGGCGCCACATGGCGTCGGGCTAGCAAAGAACACGCCCCCCCATTCCTTCGGAATGCCGCTCGTGTCCCTGAGTCGAGGCCGCTAGCCGGTGTCCTGAATGAGGCCTCGCGCAACTCGACAGCGGCGTTCCGAATCTGACAAACTTGAAGTTCGGAGCTGTCCTCCGATCTCTCCTAGCCGCGGGCCAAGTCATGAGGATTTGTGTACCCAAAGAAGGCCGCGCGGACGAGCGGCGGGTGGCGTTGGTCCCCAAGGACGCGGCCGCCCTGACCAAGAAGGGCGCCCGGGTCTTGGTGGAAGCGGGCGCGGGACTCAGCGCTTTCTTTGAAGACTCTCAGTACGCCGACTCCGGCGCAGAAATCGCCACTCGCGAAGAAGTGCTCTCCTCGGCGGATCTGCTATTGACCGTGAACGGCGTCGCGCCATCCGAGGCTGCGGCTGTGAATCCAACTGCGGCCGTGGCCGGCTTTCTCGCGCCGTTGGACGATCCCCAAGCCCTCGAGGCTGCCGCCAAGCACGGCCAATCGCTGTTCTCGGTTGAGATGATCCCCAGAATCACCCGCGCCCAAGGCATGGACGCGCTCAGCTCCATGGCTATGATTGCGGGCTACAAGGCGGTGCTACTGGCCGCGCAGCATGCGCCGTGCCTGTTTCCATTGATGATGACCGCCGCCGGCACGCTCACGCCCGCGAAAGTGTTCGTGATCGGCGCGGGCGTCGCGGGCCTGCAGGCCTTGGCTACCGCTCGCCGTCTTGGAGCGGTAGTTGAGGGTTACGACATTCGCCCGGAGGTCAAGGAGCAAGTCGAAAGCCTCGGTGCGACTTTCGTCGTGCTGGATATCGGAATGGAGCGCACCGCCGGCAGCGGGGGGTACGCCGCCGAGCAGTCCAAGGAGTTCTACCGCCGCCAGCAGGAAGCGCTAGGAGCGCACCTGGCGGGCGTGGACGCCATCATCACGACGGCGGCCGTGCCGGGGCGGAAAGCCCCGATGCTGTTGCCAGAAGCGATCACCGACCGCTTGCGGCCCGGCACAGTCGTGGTCGACTTGGCAGCCGAACGCGGCGGGAACTGTGCACTGACGGAGCCCGGCGAGGTCGTGGTACGGGATGGGGTCATCGTCGACGGCCCGTTGAACCTGCCCTCTTCGGTGCCAGCACATGCCAGCCAGATGTATTCGAAGAACATGCTCAACCTCGCGTCGCTGCTTGTTCAAGACGGCCAGCTCCACTTGGATCGAGACGACGAGATCGTCAGCGGAGCCCTAGTGGCCCACGGTGGCGAAGTGGTCCATCCAGCGGTGCAATCGGCACTGGCCGCATCGGGAGCATAGGAGAGGCAGATCCCATGGAAGCGTTTCTGATCTCGGTCACGGTGTTCGTGCTGGCGGTCTTCGTGGGATTCGAGATCATCACCAAGATTCCATCGACCCTGCACACACCGCTCATGTCGGGCTCTAACGCGATCTCCGGCATCACGATCGTAGGAGCGGTGGTCGCCGCCGGCGCGGGCGAGAACGAAGTCGCCAAGTATCTCGGCCTGGGAGCCGTCGTGCTGGCCACGGTCAACGTAGTCGGCGGCTTCTTGATCACCAACCGCATGCTGGCCATGTTCCGCCGGAAGAAGTAGGCCGCAGATGGGTCCCAACCTGATCAACGCCGCATACCTGCTGGCCGCCATCTTGTTCATCCTCGGCCTCAAGGGGCTGACTTCGCCGCGGACAGCAGTCCGGGGCAACCTGCTCGGTGCGACTGGGATGCTCCTCGCCATCGTCGCGACGCTGGCGGACAGGCAGATCGTCAGCTACGAAACAATCGCGGTTGGCATTGCCATCGGCACGGTGATCGGCGTGATCTGGGCCGTCAAGGTCCAGATGACGGCGATGCCGCAGCTGGTCGCTGCATTCAATGGGTTCGGAGGTGGCGCGTCCGCCCTGGTGGCGGGTGCGGCGGCCTTCATGCCCGGCACGGTCGAGGGAGTCCCCGAGATCCAGCTCCAGACGTCGATCACTTTGTCGGGGTTCATCGGGTCGGCAACGCTAAGCGGCAGCCTCATCGCGTGGGCCAAGCTCCAAGGCATCTTGCGCTGGCAGCCTCGCGGCTTGGGCCTGCAACTCCTCAGCAACGGCTCCGCCCTAGCAGCGCTAGGCATGGGCGTGGGCTACGTGCTCGACCCCGAGGCCCTGTGGCTCTTCTGCGCCCTTTGCGCCGGAGCCGCGGTGTACGGAATTCTGCTCACCGTGGCAGTCGGCGGCGCCGACATGCCGGTGATTATCGCGCTGCTGAATTCGTGTTCCGGCCTAGCGGCGGCAGCCACGGGATTCGTGCTGGGCAACAACGTCCTGATCATCGCCGGCTCCCTGGTCGGCGCGTCCGGTTTCATCCTCACGCAGATCATGTGCAAGGCCATGAACCGCTCGCTCTGGGACGTGTTGCGCGGTGACCTGGGCGAAGCGGCAGCGAGCAGCCCGCAGGGCGACGTCTATGCGGGACGAACCAAGAGCACTAGCCCCGAAGAGGCCGCCCTGCTCTTCGAAACGGCTCGCATCGTAACCGTCGTGCCGGGCTACGGCATGGCGGTGGCGCAGGCCCAGCATGCGGTTCGCGACTTCGCGAACCTGCTGGAGGCGCGCGGGGCAGAGGTTCGCTACGCCATACACCCGGTTGCCGGCCGGATGCCCGGGCACATGAACGTCCTGCTGGCGGAGGCGGACGTGCCGTACGGAAGGTTGTACGACATGGACACGATCAATCCGCTTTTCGCCGAGACTGACGTGGCAATCATCCTAGGCGCCAACGACGTGGTGAATCCGTCCGCCCGAGATGAGCCGGGCAGCCCGATCTACGGCATGCCGATCCTAGATGTGGACAAGTCGCAAGTCGTGCTGGTCGTCAAGCGCAGCCTCAGCCCGGGATTCGCCGGAATCCCCAACCTGCTGTTTACTCGTGACAACACTCTGATGCTGTTTTCCGACGCGAAGAAGGCGCTGCAGGACCTCAGCCGCGAAGTTCGCGAACTCTAGCAGGCTCCTTCGCACGAGGCAGCTGGCCCAAGCGCCGACTGCGTTGACGCGAACTCTCGAATCACAGTCCAGTCTTCTGCCCGAGCTTCGAGTGCTAACCTGAGCGGAACGTGGATTCCGACTGGCCGCGTAACACTGGGAATCTCTTCGCAGATCGAACATTCTTCAACTCTGTGGCGGGAGTGCGAGATGCGCTTCCTGCCGAGTGCCGCAAAGTTCTCGCTAGATCACTGGCGATTGCCTGTTGCTTGGTCCTCTTCAGTGGCAAGGCCCGAGCTCAGGGGTTCAGTATCACCGAACTCCAATACCAGGGAGGCAGTTCCTTCGGCGAGTACCCGACCAGTCCTCCCGGCTTCCAGAACATCCTGACGCTCCAGCACGCTAGCGGCTGGGACTATGGCGAGAACTTCTTCTTCCTGGACATGAAGTGCTGCGAGGGCGCGGATGCGAACCGCGACATGTACTTGGAATGGTATCCGTTCCTGAGCCTGGGAGCGATGACGGGCAAGGACTACTCTTGGGGCCCCATCAAGGGCATCGGCCCCTTGGGCGGCGTGAACTGGGGGGCGCAGGCAAAGGTCCTCAAGATTACTCCCGGCTTTCGTTTCCAGCTCGACCTTCCGGGGTTTGTCTTCGCGAATCTCGACTACCTGTACATGGTCGACCGCAATCAGGGCCTGGCGGCCGGCGGAGCTCCCGAGGAAAGCAACAGCCATCTCGTTGATTTCAACTGGGCGCTGCCTTTCGAGGTAGCGGGAGGAACGTTCTCGCTAGAGGGGCACGGCGAATGGCACAGCCCCCGGAGCAACGAACTCGGGGCCAACTTGCCGTACTGGGTGCTGCTGCAGCCGCAGTTGCGATTCGACCTCGGCAAGGCGCTGGCAGGGGAGGCAGGACGATTTTACGCGGGGATCGAATTCCACCTCTGGATCAACAAGTTCGGGTTCGAAGACGCGGACGAAGTGCTCCCTCAGCTCCTGCTGGTCTACCGCTTCTAGCTGGCTCTTCGACACTCGAGCATCCTGATTCCGGTTCTCCGCGGAAGCGTTACCTTTGAACGGTCGATGGGGTGGCACGCTCCGGTTCAGCGGCATTGGCCGGGTCCTCGAGCTGGCACGAGCGGCCTTCAATGGTCGCAGCGTTGAGAAGGCGAGAGGAGCCCAGCATGGCATCAACCAAGCAATCATCCCTCACGTCTGTGCTGGAGGAGGGCGCCATGATCGGCCTCGACCTTGCAATGCCGACAGCACACTTCGTCGGCCTAGGCCCGACGGGGCAGGTGCTCGCTCGTCGCCGGTGCTCGAAGAGCAAGGTGCTTGAGGTCACCGCGAAGATGGAGCCCTTCCGCGTCTGGATGGAGGACTGCTGCGGTCTACATCACACCGGTCGCCAGCTGCTCGCGTGGGGACACGCCGTCAAGCTGATACCCCCCAAGTACGTCAAGCCCTTCGTTAATGGTCCGTGGTGCGTGCCTGCGAATGCATGGCCCGACTAGTTCCTCGCCGTTACACTTCGCGGCAAGTCCGCTTGGAGACTGACTCTATTCGGACCCATTTGAAACCGCTGATTGCTTCCCCTTCCCTATTGGTGAAGACGGCTGGCCGCCGCTCGAAGCAGGGGCCGAAGGCATCGGACGCCGGGGTGATGGTCTTGCCATCCATGATGATGTCGTTGAACTCCTCGACCGCTTCCGGCCCGAGTCTTTCGGCGATCAATTCCCTCCATCGGTCGTGATCGAACTGGAAGTCGTCGTCCTCTTCACGCCGAGTGAAGATCTCCCGCATGAACGAGTGCAGGCTCTCCGCCTCGCCGCTGACGGCACGGATCCAGGCGTCGAGGTGCGCGAAATACAGCGCGCCGCGCCGGTAGGGAAGGCCGCGCGCCTGCGCATTTCCGAATCCTGCCTCCGCGATTCTAGCGGCGGACCAGTTGCGTGCCGGGTTCGTGTAATACTCTTCCGCCACTGTGTTGATTGCTTCCGCGTACTCGTCCACCGTCTGGAAGCCGCCCAGCATGGAAAGCAGGCTCGTGTAATACGTGGTCAGGCCTTCATCGAACCAGCTGGAAATCCCGCTCGGTCCTTCGATGCGCCCGACCCACTGGTGGATCATCTCGTGAACGAATGTGTCCCGGTGCCGGGTGGCGATTGCTCTGGGCATACCCGGGACCTGCGACAGCATGAAGGAGTTCTTCAAGGCCGTGCCCCCGGCCCCTCCTCTGCCGGAATCGAGCATGCGCATGAAGACGCGGTAGCGCGGGCGCGGATCGAGGTATTGGAAGAAATCACCTAGGTACGCGTAGGCTTCACCTGCCCACTGCATCTCAACCGCCGGGTCGAACGGGAAGTCCCCCAGCCACGAAGCGCTGAATCCGTTGGCGTCGCCCGAGGCAGGATAACGCTGCAACGGGCCGGCCATGTACCAGCCCTGCCGCAGCAAGGCCGGCGGCCCGCTAACCTCGAACGCGCCCTCGCCGAAGGAACTAATGCCGGCCGAGCCCGGTGGCAGCGAGCTCAGGTCCCATTGCACACGCGAGACCATGGACATCACGTTTTCGGGCAGAACCAGAAAGCCAGCGCCGGCTCCGCTTATGCCGCCGGCGGACGGGCGTATGCCGTACGGCGGCCCCGAGCGGGCGTCATCCGGCTCGACATCGGAACGGTAGCTGAGGGTTACGGGAAAGGAAACGCTGCGGTCTGCCCGCCAATGCCGGAAGTAGGGGTACCCTCCGGCTGCGGGCGGGTCATCCTCATGCGTAAGCGGGATCTCCCCCTCGCTGTCACTAAGTTTCAGTCCCCTGACGCGGTCCGCGATCCCTGCCACCGAGGCATAGACGACGGGCGCATCGACACTCAACGGGCCGGAAAAGGGAAACTTCCATCCGTGGATTACCGAATGGACTTCTATCGCCGCGACTTCGCCACCCTCCAGGACGGGCCGCAGGGTGACTTCAGAGTGGCCGAGGGTGCAATAGGGCGCCGCGGCAAGGACAAGCGCAGCCAGCAGCAGTGCGCTGGCCAGGTTCCAGCGGTGTCTCATCGGACGGCTTGGTGGATGAACGCGCGCAAATCGCGTGCAACCGCGCAGCGGCTATCGGGCTATGTACGGTGCATGCCCCGATTGGCGATTCCGTACCACGACCCTGTCACGCACAGGGCCCGAATGAGCCACGGTGTGTTCCGCAGCGCCGGCGGAGGTCACCTGATCGTGGTAGTGGTACTCGATCGTAATGCTCAGTTCATCCCGCATTTCGCTGTTCACCCCTGCCATGAATACCGGCGATTGTACCGTGGCCGGATTATCAGCCGCCCGATTGCCCAGGTTCGACGCCGAGGGGACTATGTAGCGGGCCACGCAGCGCCCCACCTCCAAGCCACGAACGCTTCCCCGTTGCCCGACGTAGGCTTGCAGCGCGAGCAATGTATCAGTTTCTTCTGGACTAACAGGTTCTATCACGCTAAAATATGTCAAAGACTATGAGGTTTTGGCATGAGATTCCAAGAACTCATTGAAGATGAAGTGTTCTCTCCGACGCTAGTCGCTCGAGCGCTGCGCACAACTAAGGCCGAAATTGCCAACACGTTGGGCTTGGGAAGGGATTCATTCATACGCGCTTCGCGAGTCAGGGCCCGCAAGACCCAAGTTCGCCTACGCCAAATGCTGGAAATCCTCAACCGCGTGGAGGCCGAAACTGGGTCACCCTTGGCGGCCTATGCCTGGTTTCGCGCCGAGCCGTTGCCCGGATTCGGGGGCGCAACGCCCGATCAGTTGGTCCGCGAGGGCAAGGCAGATCACGTGCATGCCTATCTCGATCGGATCATGGTGGGTGGCTACGCCTGATCCCGCGCGATCTTGATGCGTTTCCGAGGACTGGTCTACCGGGCGCACAATCCACAGTGGGCATGGGAGCCTTTGTCCGGCGAGGGTGCACGTCGCTTCGGAGGGCGCTTCAACCGATGCGGCGTTGCGGCGCTATATACCTCGCTTACCGCAGTGACCGCCATTCGCGAAGCCGAACCGCTGGGCCGACCAATGCAGCCACTTACCATCTGCGCCTACGAGGTCGATGCCGAGCCTGTCTTCGATGCATTGGATGGAGAGCTGTGCCGAGCCGCAGGCGTGGACGAGGTTGACCTCGCGTGTCCCTGTTGGGAGGCAGAGATGCTTGCAGGCTTGGTCCCTGCGTCACAGGCTGTGGCCGACCGCTTGGTCGCTGCGGGCTACGTGGGCATGCGGGTCCGCAGCTTTGCCGCTGGAGCCCGCGCCGACGACCTGAATCTCGTCATGTGGAGGTGGGGGGCCGAGCGACCGGCTCGCGTGGTTCTAGTCGACGACGAGGGTAGGCTTTCCAGAGTCCGGGCCCTGTAAACCCCCGAAGGGCCGCTCGCGGCTGCTGATGATCGTGCGAGCCATCATGTGGCCTTCTGCGCGATTCCGGGCAGCCGTTTCCGACACCCTGCACCGCGGGACAAACGCCAAGGCACTCTGCCGTGCTAAATTCGTCCCGTTCAGTCATGAAGAAGATAGCTCTCCTGGCATGCTTCGCGGCAGTCTGTGCTGCCGGATCGCCTGAATCTGGCGCGAAGGTTGTCGAAATCGACGCGGCCGAGCTGCAGGCAGCGGTCGATAAAGCAGCCCCGCACTCCCTGCTGTTGGCGGACCGCAGCCGTCCGGTCGAGGTTTCCGAGACGGTCCGAATCGACAAGCCGCTGACGCTTGTCGGCCTCCACATGCGCCTGGCGCCCGGCCTCGCGAAGACTCCCATCCTAGAAATCCGCTCCGAGCATGTCAGGATCCGGGATTTCACACTGGTCGGAAACGGTGATTCGGTGGAGCAATCCGACAGGGCTCCCTTGATCGTGGTCAGGAGGGGGCGGTTCGTGATCGAGGACGGCCAGACCGACAACAGTGCCAAGGACGGTGTCATGATCACGCCGACCTCGGAGTTCGGGGACATCGAGCACGGCGTGATCCGCAACCTCACCGGCCGGAACACGATTCGCGACATCGTCTCGATCGGTGGCAGGGGGCACGAGGGCCTGTACGTCCGGCACCTAGTCGTCGAGAACATCCGCAGCTACGGATCCCGGCTGAGGGGGCCGGTCGAGGTGTCCGACGGAAGCGAGCACATCACGGTTCGCGATATCTACGCGGAGTCCAGCCTCTACGGCGTTGACGTGCAGGATCACAGCCAGGAAGGGATGATCAACCGCCATATCCTCATCGACGGCGTGCAGGTCAAGGACTGCGTGGCCGCGATTCGCACGGCGAACAGGGACTTTGGTCACGATGGCCTGACGATTCGCAATGTGTCCGGGGAGGACTTTCGCGAGGACGACCGCTGGCGGCCATTAAATGTCCGCAACACGAGAAACCTGCTGATCGAGAACGTCCGGATCAGCGGCGGCCCTGCAAACGCCCCGTGGTTGGTGGTGGAGAACAGCGACAACGTCACGATCCGGAACATCACCCTCGTGGACGCGAACCACGAGGGTCCCGCGGTGGTTGTTGAGGACGCCGACCACGCACTCATCGACAACGTCGTCTTCACCGGCCAGTCGCGGCCGGACCGGGCAATCGAGTACCGGGTCCGTGCCGACGAGCGATTCGGCGGATTGCGCATCCGCAACGTCGTCGCTTCGGGAACCAAGTCGGCCGGGATCGCCCTTTCGAACCTGAGCAAGTCCGGCACCCTGGATTCCTATGCCATTACGGACAACATGGCAACGGTAAAGGCGGATTTGGAGGCAAAGTCCCGCATCGTCGAGGGCAACCTGTAGAGCCTGCGTCCGGGCCGCGAGACCGTGCCCGATTTCATCCCCGCAGCGAGGCGACCCAACTGTCCGAAATCTCCTGACATGTCAACTCTCACCCGAATCCTCCTTGTCACTGCGATGGCCCAGGCCCTTGCTTGGGCGGCTCCTCCAAACGTCCTCTTTATCGCGGTCGACGACCTCAATGACTGGACCGGGTTCCTCGACGGCCACCCGCAGGCCCAGACGCCCAACATGGATCGTCTCGCCAGCAAGGGCGTGAACTTCCGAAACGCTCACACCGTTGCTCCTGGCTGCTCGCCAAGCCGCAATGCCCTGTTGTTCGGCATACAGCCGTTTCATTCAGGGCTGTACCCCTTCTACGACACCGACAAGATCGATCCGGCCATCCTTGACCGGTACACGACCCTGCCGCAGCTGTTCAAGGAGAGCGGCTACGCCACCTTCGCGTCAGGGAAGATCCACCACGGAACGGCTTGGACGTATGGCGAGGACGGCGGCCGCCGTGAATGGACCGAGCACAACGCCGAGAAGATCGCTGCGCTGCCCCCGCTGGTCTACGCGCCGGAGGCCGGCTACGTCCAGGGCGAGAGCCGCAAGATGGCGTTCTGTCCGACCACATCGCCGCTAGAGCACCACCGGGACTACGCCACGTCCGAGTTCGGCGTGGATGTATTGAACCGGGAGCACAGCAGGCCCTTCTTCCTGGCGGTCGGATTCCACAAGCCCCACCTGCCCTTCATCGCTCCGATGCGATTCTTCGAGCTCTACCAAGACGGCATCGAGGCGCCACCCGTCAAGACCGACGATCTTGCCGATGTCCCGTGGCCGGCGCGGCGCAACGTTCGGCTGAACGATGACATACGATACCGCAACGAAGGCGCTTGGGAGGATGTCAGGCGGGCATACCTAGCCTCGATCTCTTGGACGGACTGGAACGTCGGCCGCGTTCTGGACGCTCTCGAGAACAGCCCTTACAGCAAGAACACCATCGTTGTGCTGTGGTCCGACCACGGATACCATCTCGGCGAGAAGCGCAGTTTCCGCAAGTTCTCGCTCTGGGAGGAGTCGACGCATGTTCCGTTCGTCATTTGGGACACGCGCGCAGACGCCTCCACCGGTCGCTCCACGGACGAAGCGGTCTCGCTGATCGACATCTACCCCACGCTTGCCGAAATGGCCGGGCTCGAAGCGCCCTCGTATGTTGACGGCGCCAGTCTCGTGCCCTTCCTGACAGACGCGACGCACCGGAGGGCGGAGCCCGCAATTACGACCTGGGGGCGCGGGAACTACTCGGTCCGCACGCGGGAATGGCGTTATGTTCGCTATTTTGACGGCAGCGAGGAGCTCTACAATCACGCTGACGATCCGCAGGAATGGCTGAATCTGGCAGGGGATCCGGTCATGGCCAAGCAAAAGAAGAAGCTCGCCGCCTGGCTGCCGGAGCGCGAAGCGCCGCTGGTCTTGAGCGGCAAGGCCCTCCACAGCGTGTTCGACGCCGACGAGCCGGACATGGCCGAGTTCCAACAGCGGTGGAACGATCTCAAGACCACGGTCAGCCCACCATTGGAATGATGGGCCGACGCCCTTGGTTGGTTCGATCAAGAGTGCTGCGTTCGGCCTGCAGTGATGAAGTGGGAGCACCTCCGGAATGTCACGCCCGCTCCGGCCGGATCGGGAAGGAGTTGGCTCTCGGTCAAGGTGTCCGGCCTGCGATGACGGCGCAACATCACAGGCGGACCACCTTTCCCACTCACGGGGCCTTCCCTCGGCTCCCTGCAAGGAGTCTAGAAGCTGAATTGCAGTAGGAAACGGAAGGTTCGGCCGTCATTGAGCGTGTTCGTGATCTGACCGAAGTTTGGGGAGGTGAGATTGAGCCCCGGCTCAGCGAATTGCGGCGAATTGAGGAAATTGATCGATTCGGCGCGGAAATCGATTGCCTTGTCGCCGCCCAGCGGCCAGGAACGCGACAGGCTCAAGTTGACGTTGTTGATGGCATCCTTGCGCAGGACATGGCGGCCGAGCGTGCCAGAAGCCTGCCCCGGTTCTAGGAAGCCAAAGGCCGAGAACGGCATCCTCGCGCGCGACGTGTCCGGATGGTCGATTGCCCGGCCGAGAACGGACGGGTCGAGGAGATTCGGCCGGTCCCGGCCCGTGCCGTCGACGTTGCCGAATCCCGGCCCGTCTGAACCCGTGTCGATCACGAAGGGAGTGCCCGATTTGACGAGCACGACACCGGACATCTGCCACCCGCCAGCTACACCCCCTAGCCATCCGGTCCGCGAGAGTCTAGGCAGCTCATAGCTGACGCGAGTGAGGAATGCGTGGGGTTGGTGGAACGAGCTCAACGCACGCATCGTCTCGTGCACATCGAACTCGGACGGGCTTTGCCCCCACCAGGCGTCGGAGCTTGAAGCCGTGTTGACAAAGTCTCCGCCCAAATCGATCGCCTTGCTGAACCAGTACGACATATCGAGTGTCAGCCCCCGCCAGCGAGAAACAACGAGCCGCGCCTTAGCCGCGTCGTAGTACCCGCGGGAGCTGTTGAGCACGCGCCGGACCTCAAAGTATCGCTGGTCTGCGCGGCGCTGGTTGACTGTGGCCGTTGTTAGGGGGATCCCGGGAACGGGGCGCCCCCGGTTCGTGTTCCAGAGATTGAGCAGCCGGATCGAGCGGCTGCCAACATAGCCGACTTCGAGGTTCCAGTCGCGCGCCAGGCCCAGTTCCCATTGGAAGTTGTACTGGTGGGAGTAAGGCATCGCCAAGTCCGGGTCCAACTCGACGATGGTGCTGCGTGCGCTGGAGTCTAGAGCCCCGGGCTTGAGATCGGACAGAGGATCTACCAACTTCGGCCCCACGATCACGACATTGATGCTGCCAGGGGGATTGAAGCGAGCCTGGCTGTATGTGACCGGAAAGATCTCGCCGTAGTGGAGCCCGTAGGCTCCCCGCAGCACGCCCCGGTTTCCGCCTAGGCGGTATGCGAACCCGAGGCGAGGTGCCAGGTTATTGCAGTCGCAATCGTAGGGAATCCGATTCCGGTCGTTGACCTCCGAAGGTGCGAAGGCCGCTTGGTAGCGCAGCCCGAGTGTGAGCGTTAGATCAGACGAGACCCGCCATTCGTCACCTGCATAGAACGCCGCATCCCAGGTCCGGAAGCCACGACCGATGTCCCCGACTGCCTGCTGGTACTGGCTGGGCCGACCGAGGCGGACGTTGGTTATGGTGTCGTTCCCGAAATTGTCGTTGAAGACGTACTCACCACGATGATTGGAGCTCTCGAAACCGTTGATCTGCCGGCGTACCGCCATAGCGCCCATAGTCAGGGCATGTTTCCCGCGGCGATGACGCAATTGGGTCGCGTAACGAAACGTATTTCGGGAGCGGTCGATCGGGATGATCGGGCCCGGTCCTAGAAATTGCAGGGCCGCAGACATCCAGATGAGCGGCCCAACCGCCGAATCATCTGGGACCAGCAGCGACCCAACCCGGTTGAAGCCCGCCGATGCATCCATCGTGGTGACCGGGGACCAAGTCCGGCTCCAAGTGACGCGTGCCCTGTGGTTCTTGGTGGTGGTGTTCGGGTTCTGCCCGCCGACAAGTTGAAACGCTTCCACCTGCTGTGCCGTGAACTGGTAGCCGAGCACAAAGCGGTCGCGATCTCCGGCGCTGAAGTCCAACCGAGGCGCCATCGAATCGTTGTCGATCGACTGCGGCGAGTTCGTATTGAGGGCGCGCGGGTCGATATCGGGACGGTTGGGTGGTTCGTCTGGATAGGCCCCAAGCATCCGGCTCACGAAGTGCCGCGTCACTTGATCCACCGGCTCGCCTGTGACAGGGTCGCGATCCAGCGGCGTTCGTTCATCCGCCTTGGGTACAAGCACGTTCCCATTGACTTGGCCTCGAACCCTCTTCTGGCTCCCGTCAAGACTTAGGTTCACCTTTCGCCCTAGAGGGGTCACGACTTGGAAGCCATAGTCATTCGAACGAGCCGGCTGGACTCCTCCAACCTGGAAGAACGAGCGCGCGCTGAAGACGCTGTTGTTGTGCGTTTCGTAGATTCTGCCGTGCACCCCTGACGTTGCCGCGTGCGGTTGATGAAGGGGCGCGGACGGCGAGCTGCCGATCTCGGCGCCGAAGTAGCTGGTCTCAGCCTGGAACTCCTTGATGATCGTTGCCGAGGCGCCAAGCCGCTCGTTGAGCTCCCGTTGCACCGCGTTGTCAACCAGCGTGATCCTGACATTCTCGTTTCGGCGGCTCTCTCCAGCCGAGGAATCCGTCTGGCCTAGGAGATTGAGTTCCGTGCGGTCCGGTCCGGAGTTGTTCGCTTGAACGGCCTCTGTACCCGAGGCCTCTGTAGCGGGAGCTGACGCAGGTGCGTCCCTCTCCGCCACAGTTGAGTCGCGTTGGAGCGGAGCGTCATTCGCCACGAGGGGGACAAATGCAAGGAGCCCGGCGGTCCAGGCCAGCAACGAGCGCCTACTCAACAGGCCCACACTGGCATTTTTCGCGCACCGCCCCGGGGAGTGCGACCTTCGCTTCCACTGTGCGTAGGAACTCGGTTCGCAGTAAAAAAAAGTACCTGCCACCCCAACAGTCCGACTTGAGAATCGCTGCCGGAGAGTATACGACGGGTCGGGAGAGGATTGAATCTGGTCCCTCGGCGATCCCGCTCGTTCCGAAGCCCGACCGGCGATCCAGAGGACCGATGCGAAAGATCGAGGCACAGGGAATAGCAGCTGCCTCCGAACTTGGTTGAGCGGGATTCGCGCCCACTAGGAATACGCGCCATTCCACGGCGCACGAGACATCCGGGCTAGAACCTCTCGAAGCTGCTCCGCCCGCCCGCCTCGATATATCGCTCGTACCAAGGGTGGTTGTGAGGCAGCGGCGCTCCGTCACGCGTCCAACCGTCCCGGCGGGGTTCCAGGGGCATGGTGTCCTTGGTGTCGACACGCCAATTGTCCATAAGTGTCCGAAGCTGGTTCAGTTCGGCCGCGTAGGCCGGGTCATCCGAGAGATTGCGCAGCGACATCGGATCGACCTGGAGGTCGTACAACTCCTCGTACGGGCGCGGCTCGCGAAAGAGAAACTCCTGGGCCTCGGTCAGGCGTCCGGCGCGCTGCGCTTGGAGATAGCCGGACCAGGTGATGGAGTTGATGGAATCGACGCTGTTCCACAGCGGCTTCTCCCAGTAGTAGTTCCGGACCAACAGGAACCGCTCGGTTCTCACAGCCCGGGTGAACTGCTCGAAGTCGTGCCAGTTGGCCTCGGCGTAGATCGCCTCGCGACCCGAGGCTTCCGGATTCCGCAGCATCGCGGCTGCGCTGGCGCCTTGGGCTGAGTCGAGCCCGTACCCAGCCACGTCTAGCAGGGTCGGAGCGAGGTCTACAACGCTGAACAAGCCCTTCTGCACGCTACCCGCAGGGACGGTTCCCGGAAGCCGGACGATCATGGGCGTCCGGATGCCGGAGTCGTACAGCGTCGTCTTGGCACGGGGAAAGGGCATGCCGTTGTCGGAAACGTAGGCAATCAGAGTCGAGTCGAGCACACCCTGCCGTCCCAGTTCCGCAAGGATCTCCCCGACATGCGTGTCGAACCGCGTCACCTCGTCGTAGTAGAGTGCGAGGTCTTGTCGAATCAGCGGGTGGTCGGGCAGGTACGGAGGAACAACCACATCGGCGGGTCTGTGCGGATTGGGAATCGCGTTCTCATCGAACGGACGGTGCGGATCCTTCGAGGCGACCCAGAAGAAAAACGGCCGGTCCATCGGCCGTTCCGAGAGTGCCTTGATCGCTTCGGCTGCCGTCTCCTTGCCGGCACAGTCGACGACAACGTCCCAGTGGTTCTGCTCGGCGTCCCCGAGATGCCACTTGCCGACAGACACGTTGTAGTAGTTCTCGCGGCGGAGCCGTCGAGCCATGGTCGTTTGGTCGGCCGGCAGCGGCATGTGCAGGTCCTCGGCCCCGGTCGAGTGGGGGTAGCGGCCCGTCAAGATGCTCGATCGCGACGGGCTACAGGAGGAAATCGTCAAGAAGGCGTTGTCGAAGCGCATGCCCTCGCGGGCAAGCCGGTCAATATTCGGAGTGCGCAGGGTGGGATGGCCGTAAATCGAGAGGTCCCCCTCCCCTTGGTCATCCGCGATGAAGATCAAAAAGTTGGTGGGCTGGGCCAGGGCATCGTGGGCTATCAGCAACACCAAGACGAGCAAGCCGAAGAACATCGTCTGGATTATAGTCAGCGACGATGCGGCGGCTGGTCGGCAGGCCACCGGTGAAACCCAAGTCTCTTGGAGGCAGGATCGCCTATCCTAGCTTCGAGAACGGCGCTCAGGCGGGTGGCTCTAGGCACGCGTACGTTGCCATGGCTGACTCCTCTTTTGAGATCGCCGTGCAAGCAGGTGACCAGCGTGCAACAGCAACCACTCTCCAAGTCTTGGCGATTCGGGCCATCGATTGCCCTAGCATGCCTTCTAGCTGGATCGCTCGGATGCTCTCCGACAGCCGTCGATCAGCCCTCGCGACTCAACGTCCTGCTGATCACCGCGGATGACCTCGGGCTGCAGCTAAGCAGCTACGGCGACTCGGTCATCGATACCCCCAACCTCGACGCTCTCGGCGCGAGCGGGGCGCTGTTCGAAGTCGCCTACGTGGCGCAAGCGTCCTGCAGCCCCTCACGGAGCGCCATGTTCACCGGCCTCTACGTGCACAGCAACGGGCAATTCGGGCTTACCAATGCCTCGGACTTCAGCCTGCACCCGCACCTGCACGACGCCACGATGCCGAACATACTCAAGCGAGCCGGCTACCGCACCGGCATCATCGGCAAGCTGCATGTCGACCCTGTCGACCGCTTCCAGTGGGACATGCGTTCGCCGGTGGACGCCCGTGACGTTGTGGCGATGGCCTCGGACGCCGAAGAATTCATGAGCGGCGGGCCCGAGGATCCCTTCTTTCTGATGGTGAACTACACCGACCCGCACGCCTACCGCGAGCGCGACCCTCAGACGCGTGAAGTGATATCGGACTGGACCTTCGTGGACCAGTACGAGGGCATACCGACGACCTTGGTCGAGCCGAGCGAGAAGACGATCTTCCCATTCCAGGGAATCGACACTCCGGAGCAACGCAAGCGAGTTGCCGGCTATTACAACGAAGTACTGCGCGTCGATGCTGGCGTCGGGATGCTGCTCGAGTCCCTCGAGCGGCTCGGTCATTCCGATGACACCCTGATCATCCTGACCGGCGATCACGGTCCGCCATTCGACCGCGGCAAGACGACGGTCTACGAGGCGGGCCTGCGCGTCCCCTTCCTCGTCCGCTGGCCCGGCGTCTCGAAGCCCGCGCGAAGCCAGGCAATGGTATCGACGGTCGACATCCTGCCCACGATCCTGGACGCAACCGGCGTCCCCGCTGCGGTCGAAATGCAAGGGATGTCTCTGCGACCCGTCCTCGAAGACTCCGAGGCCCCTTGGCGCGAATACCTCGTCGGAGAGTTCCACATGCACGGGGCACCGTGGTTTCCGCGACGGGCAATTCGCGACGGCCGCTACAAGCTGATCCACAACCTGCTGGCGCCAACGGCAAGCCCGAGCATCCGGATCGACGGCGACTTGGGATACTTGGCCTCTCGCGATGAAAGCTATGCGGGAACGCCGGTCCGGCAAGCCTTCGACACTTTCGCCAACCCTCCGGAGTTCGAGTTGTACGACTTGGAAGCAGATCCCTGGGAATTCCGGAACGTCGCCGGGGACCCCGAGCATGCAGAGGCGCTGCAACGGCTGCAAGCCGCCTTGGAGGAGTGGCGTCGCGAGACGGCCGACCCGTTGCTAGATCCAGCCTTCATCGAGGAGATGCGCCTGCGCGTGGACAGCTACTGACGCCCCGCTTGCCGATGCATGACATGCGAGCGAAGAATGGCGAGTGAGCACAGATACACAGCGACCGTTACGTGGACAGGGAACTTGGGCGAGGGCACCCGCTCCTACAAGGGATATGTGCGTCACTACGACATCCAGTGCCCCGGAAAGCCGACAGTTCGGGGCTCAGCTGATCCCGCGTATCGCGGCGATTCCGGACGGCACAACCCGGAGGATCTGCTAGTGGCTGCGCTATCGGCGTGTCACATGCTCTGGTACTTGCATCTATGCGCGGCCAACGAAGTTGCAGTCACTGCGTACCGGGATGTTGCTGATGGCGTGATGCGGGCCAATCCAGACGGCTCCGCCGAATTCGAGAAAGTGACGCTGCGTCCGGAGGTGACCATAGCCGGCGACAGCTGCGCCGAGACCGCCATGCGGTTGCACGAACGGGCCAATGCCATGTGCTTTATCGCCCGTTCCGTGAACTTTCCGGTCGAGCATGTTCCAGAGATCGTGAAGGGCTAGGGCCGAAAGTCCTACCGTCCGGACCGTAGCTAAACCGACCGTGCCGGGCCAGCCGGCCGGTGCCAATGCAGAGGAAAATCTCGCATGGGGAGTCCGCTCCGGCGCGGGACAGTACCGGAGAGTGTGAGGCAAAGCCCGGACTCGCCCCTTACCGAATCAGGATCAGATCGGCCAGCGGTTGGTGCAGCATCTCGGCACCGCTGCTGGTGATCACTACATCTTCCTCAAGGCCGATGTGGATCTCTCCCATGCCTTCGTAAGGTGCATACAGAATCGGCTCGACCGCGAACGTCTGGTCCTCCTCCATCTTCAAGAAGACGGTGGTGCCATAGCGCTCGGGCCAGTCGGGCCCGAGCAATGGCCCAACGTCATGGACGGCGAAACCAATCGCATGGCCAGTGCCGTGTGGAGGACCTTCGAAACCAGCCTGTTCAAACGTCCGGCGAGCGATCGCGTCAATCTCGGTGCCCGACACGCCGGGCTTCATCGCCGCAATCTGCAGATCGGCTGCCTTGCGGGCGGTTTCCCACATCTTCAAGATCTGAGGCGGAGCCGCGCTCTCTCCCTCTCGCAGCACGTAGGCGGTGCGCTGCAGGTCGGTCGAATATCCGTTCAGGGTGATGCCAAAGTCGATTCGAACTAGGTCCCCGGGTTGGATGACCCGGCCGCTTGGGTCGGCGTGCCCCCGGGACGGCCCGGCAACCACGCTGATGAAAGGCACGGTGGCACCCAGCTCGGCCGTTTGCGATCGCAGATAGGCGCCGACATCGATTTCCGAGGTCACGCCCGGCGTGATCACTGCTCGCGACAGCGCTTCCCGGATGAACCTGTCTGTGTGCTTGGCCGCCTCGCGCAGAATCTCCACTTCGGAGGGCAGCCTCCGCCCGCGGAATGAGGCGACCAGGGGTTCTGAGGACACGAACCGGGCAACCAAGTCGTCGCCCAGAACCTCCTCCAGATAGTTGCGCATCCCGGCGGTCAGCCCGTCGGCGATGGGCATGTCGCGCGAGACGTTCACGGCGATCCGTTGGGGATCAAGCGCGGTAACGAACTTCTTCAGGTGCGGCTTGATGCCCTCGCTCCTGTAACTGAGCACTTCGTCGTAGATGCCGGTTTCCTCCAGCGGCACGACATCGTAGCTGGCAGCGATGGCCGTCTTGCGCAGCCCTTCCTTGGAGCGGTCGAAAAGCAGCGCCATGCGGGCGACCGCATCACCGCCCCCGAGGTCTGCGGCAAGCGGGTCGGCAGCCTCCTCCCGGGTGAAGACCAGCCACAGGTCGACGTCGTGGGCCTCCATCGCGCTCGGGAGCAGCTTTTCCACGCGCTCGCGCAGCACGTCGTTACTGACCGCGACGCCACCGCTGGCGGCGCCGAGCGGCAGCGCAAGGAAAAGGGTCGGCAAGGTCAGTCTGAAGTAGGACATGCGTGCTGTGGGGGCGTCACAGAGGACCGATTGATCGAGCACCGGGCCCAGTGCGAACGATGGGTTACGCTAGCACGATGGCTTCGCTCGTGGCAAGAGATCGGGCTTGCATCTGGCACCCGTTCACGCAAATGAAGACAGCGCCGGACCCGCTGCCGATTGTCGGCGGAGACGGTGCCTATCTGATCACCGAAGACGGGCGGCGCGTCCTCGACGGTATCTCGTCGTGGTGGGTCAACGTCCACGGCCACTGCAACCCCAAGGTCAGCCAGGCACTGGCGCAGCAAGCACAGCGCCTCGAGCACGTCATGTTCGCGGGCTGCACGCACCCGCCCGCTGTTGAACTCGGCGAGAGGCTCTTGGCCAAGCTGCCCCGGAACCTGAACAAAGTCTTCTTCTCCGACAACGGCTCCACTTCCGTGGAGGTCGCGCTGAAGATGGCCTACCAGTACTGGACCAATCGCGGCGAGCACCAGCGCCGCACCTTCCTGGCCCTCAAGCACGCCTATCACGGGGACACGGTTGGCGCCATGTCCGCCAGCCACGATTCCCTGTTTACGGCCAGCTACGCACCGCTCCTGTTTCACGTCGAGCGCGTCGGCGTGCCGCAGGACTACCTCGCTTCTCTGGATCCTGCCAACGACGGCAGCGCCACCGCGCCGCTGACCGAATTCGAAGACCTGCTGCGATCCCGCTGCGATGAGATCGCTGCAGTGATCGTCGAGCCGATGTTGCAGGCGGCGGGAGGAATGCTGGTCTGGAAGCCCCAGATGCTGCGCATGCTGCGGGAGCTGTGCGACCGCTACGGGCTGTTGCTGATCGCGGACGAAGTGATGACGGGATTCGGCCGCACAGGAAAGATGTTCGCCTGCGAACACGGCCCCATCGAGCCCGACCTGATGTGCATGTCCAAGGGGCTGACCGCCGGATATCTGCCACTGTCCGTGACCGCAGCCTCGGATGAGGTCTACGAGGCCTTCCTGAGCGATGACCGCAGCAAGACCTTCTTCCACGGCCATTCCTTCACGGCCAATCCCTTGGGCTGCGCGGTTGCGCTCGCTGGCCTGGACATCTTCGACAACGATGGCGTGCTGGAACGAGTGGGCGGCATCGAGTCCAAGATGCGCAGCAGGCTCCAAGCGCTGGTCGGCCGCGAGTACACCAAGGACGCGCGCCAGCTCGGGGGCGTGGGAATCCTAGAAGTCGAAACAGGCGGCGAAGGCTACCTAGCCGATATCGGACCGCGCATGGCGGCCATGTTTCTCGAGCGCAACCTGCTCCTAAGGCCGTACGGCGGCATCGTCTACTTCATGCCGCCGTACGTGGTGACTGACGACGAGATCGATTGGGTATTCGACCAGATCGAGGAGGTCGTAAGCAGCGCTACGCGCCCATCCGGCTGACGCCTGGCGCCCGCCGCGCTCACTCCGCCAGATCGGACTCCGGCAGTTCGTGCCGGAACATTGACAGGCGGTTCGCGCCCACCTTGACGACCCGCACCTTCCTCAGAGATCCGTACCGCTCGGCGAGTTCTAGCTGCTTCGCGTGCTGCGCAATCACCCACTGTGCCGGCTGCCGTGCGAGCGCAGCCAGCGTGGAAGCGTACTCATTGACGGCTTCGTAGGGAGGCCCAAGGAAGTAAATGTCGGCGTCAAACTGGTCGATCACTTCGCCGACCGGAGCCTGCCGAAGCTGCGCCTGATCTAGTGCGCCCACTGCTTCGAGGTTGCGCCGGATGAGGCCTGCGGCCCGGGCGCTTGACTCGACGAACACGGCCGCTCTGGCGCCCCGGCTGAGTGCTTCGATTCCGACCGAGCCGGTTCCGGCATACAGATCGGCGAATACTCTGCCCTCGACCCGGCCTTGCAGGATGTCGAACAGCCTCTGCCGCATGCGTCCGAGCATCGGGCGCGTCTGTGTGCCTTCCATGGAGAGCAACCTGCGACCGCGGAACCTGCCGCCAATCACGCGCATTCTAGATCACGGGATCAGGCCGGGTAGCCCAAGCTAGGCTGAACCCGCCGCCGGACGCGACAGAGACACGGCGTTCTTCACGATGCGCTCGACCGTGCTTCGTCCGCGCCGCAGAGCATCTGCGTAATGCTCGGCCTCGGAATCCCTCCCGAGCGGCCTGCCATGTTGGAACCAATATTCCAATGCGCGTCCCAGCGCGAACGTTCCCGCGAACGCGACAAGCCCCTTCGACACCAGTCCTCCGCCAGCGGGCAGTTTGGAGACCGCAGTGCGCGCCAACGCCCTCCAGCCCATGGCCGACGCGAGGACCGATGCGATCGGCATGGCCTGGCGGTCGTAGCCGACGGGCTTGCCGTGCGCAGCCGCCAGCAGGAGCGCGAGCTGGACCTGGTTCATGGTGAGGAATGCAGTGTCTGAGGCGAACTCGCCGATTGTCCAAGGCAGGCTGAGCACTGAAGGAACAATGTTCGGCAGCGACGTCGCCGCGGCAAACAGCGTGTTTTCCTTGGCGACTCTCCAGATCAGCCGTTCGCTCACTGCCCCGCGCAAGCCTGGGAAGTTCGCAGCAAGTGCAAGCAGCAGGTCCTCGTTGCGATCATCGTCAAGCAGCGCCGCGATTGACTTCCTCGGATCCCAAGGGTCAAGCACGTGAAAGTGCGCTGGATGGGGCACTCCGGACTCGGAGAGGCCAACATCGGCCCGCGCAAAATCGGCCTCCTTTGCGACCAGCAGCAACCGGGTGCTGTCAGGTGGATGCGGATGCGGGAACAGAAGCTCTTGGACTTCGTCCACAAAGGACTCATCCGCGGCAAGAATGCCGAAAGTGACGGGTTTTTGCGCCTGAACCCGCACCTCGCCCGGATCAAGCCTCCGCAACGCAGACGTGACTTGGCGCAGGAACACCTTCATCGCCGGAAGCTCATTATAGCCGTGGGATCGGCCGATCCATCTGCCGTGCCCCCGTCACGGCCCGCAAGTTACGGCCGTCGTGCGTGAAACGAGACCCTGGCATGGCAGGCTCCGTACCCCCAGCGTCCGCCGTTCGCCCGTATGCTCTACCATGCGATCATTGGCGCTCGATACCCAAGCCGCCGCGAGCGGTGCTGACCAGTCCGAACGCTGCATCCTGGTCGGCCTCGACCTCAAGACGCTCCGCGCGCCATCGGCGAACGGGGCTACCCAGCCCAGCGCCGAGCAATCGCTGGCCGAACTCGCCGCGCTCGCCAGCGGCGCGGGGGCTGACGTGGTGGGGCGGGCCTTGCAGGTGCGCGAGCGAGCAGACCCGGCGACTCTGCTTGGTTCCGGCAAGATCGGTGAGATCCGAGCCTGGGCAGAGGCGGAGGAGTGCGACTTTCTGCTCTTCGATCACGACCTGACTCCATCACAGCACCGCAATCTCGAGCGCGAGCTGAAAGCATCGGTGCTGGATCGCACCCAGCTCATCCTCGACATATTCGCCAGGCACGCGCGTTCCCGCGAGGGGCGACTCCAGGTCGAACTTGCGCAGCTGGATTACATCCTGCCGCGACTCACAGGAAGAGGCACGGCCATGTCGCGGCTCGGAGGAGGCATTGGAACACGCGGCCCTGGCGAGACCAAGCTCGAGCACGACCGGCGCAAGATCCGCCGCCGCATCACGAAGCTGCGCGCCGATCTGGACAAGGTCCGGGTCACGAGACGGCTGCAACGCTCCAAGCGCAGCTCCGTACCGATCCCCACGGTAGCTTTGTGCGGCTATACAAATGCGGGCAAATCGACGCTTTTCAATGCCTTGACCAGCGCGAACGTAGTCGCGGACCAGCGCATGTTCGCAACGCTGGACCCCACCCTGCGCAGGCTTGCTCTGCCATCCGGCTACCCTGCCCTGCTCTCGGACACCGTCGGATTCATACGCAAGCTGCCGCCAACGCTTATCCAAGCCTTTCGCGCCACGCTCGAAGAAGTCACGGAGGCATCTCTGATCATTCACGTGGCCGACGCGACGAGCGAGGAAATGAGATTGCACATGGAGGAGGTCGACGGAGTCCTCAAGGAACTCGGGGCCTCGAAGACACCCCAGATCCTGGCCCTGAACAAGTGCGACCTGCTGGAGCCCCAACATGCTGCCGTTCAGGTCCAGCGCGAGCAGGCGGCAGGTTCTGCCGAAGCTGTTGTGGACATCTCAGCTCGCACCGGCCAGGGGCTTGACCGTTTGACAAGCGCCGTCGACAGCATTTTGTCCAAAGGGGCGTTCGTGCGAAGAAGGCTCCTCGTACCGTACGACAAGGGCGGTGCGCTGTCGCTGGTCTACGACCGCGGACGCATCCTTGAACGCCGCGACGGCGAAGCCGGGATCGAAATCGTGGCGGAGTTGGAGCGCACCCTGGCCGAGCGACTAGACGGTTACGCCTGTGAGGATGCCAGCTAACGGCTGATGCGCGACCCCAGGCGTTCGTGATTGCGGACGAACAGCGCAGCCGTCAAGCGTGCAGCGGCGGCAGCCGGTCCCGCCAAGGCCGCGCGGCTTCGAGCTGGGCTGCCAAGCGAAACAGCGTGCACTCTGCCCCGAACCGCGCCATGAACTGCACTCCGACGGGCAGACCGTCCGCCGTCCAATGCAAGGGGATCGAGGCGGCTGGCTGGCCCGTGCCATTGGCTAGCTGTGTGAACGGCACCCATTCCCGCACGCGCTTGGCGTAGGGACGCGGATCCATTTCGCCCGGACCCGGATGCAAGAAACCGATAGGCGGGGGAGGCGCGGACAAGACGGGCGTGACCCAGATATCGAACTGCTGAAAGAAGCGCGCCACTTGGCGACCCACCATCTGGAGCGCACCGACCGCAGCGACATAATCCGCCCCGCTAGCTTGGCCTCCACGCTCGCCGAACACCAAAGTGGCCGGCTCCACATCCGCAACGGTCAGTTCCCGGCCCACTTCGCCCGAGAGCAGAGCCAAATTCGCCGCTAGGTTCGAGAACCAGATCGTAGTGAACGCAGACTGGAACGCGCGCTCATCGTACTCGGGCGCCGCCGACTCCACGCTGTGCCCCAGGTCTTGCAGCAATCTTCCGGTCGCCTCGACCGCTTCGACGCACTCGGCATGGACGGGCGTACCGAAATGCGAATCGGTGGACAAAGCGACGCGCAGCCTGCCGGGGTCCTGCCCGGCCGCATCCAAGAAAGCAGTCTCGGGGGGCGGGGCGAAGTACGGATCGCCGATGTCGGGCCCCGCAGTGGCATCCAGCAAAGCCGCGCTGTCCCTGACTGAAATGGTCAGCGCATGCTCGGCCACCAATCCGCTCATGACATCGCCAGAATCAGGACCCAGCGGGTTGCGTCCCCGCGTAGGCTTCAGTCCGAACAGCCCGCAGCACGCCGCGGGAATCCGGATCGACCCGCCCCCGTCGCTGCCATGGGCCATTGGCAGGATCCGGGCGGCTACGGCCGCGGCCGCGCCACCGCTGGAGCCGCCCGCCGTGCGGTCTAGGTTCCACGGATTCCTAGTTGGACCGAAAGCATGGGGCTCGGTGGTAGCCGTGAGTCCGAACTCAGGGGTGTTCGTCTTGCCGACGCAGATCAGGCCGGCCCGTCGGTGCCGCTTGACGATTTCGCTGTCGTACGACTTCTGCACGTCGCGCAAGAGAGCGCAGCCGTCAGAAGTGGGCACGCCTGTGTACGAGGCGCGAATGTCCTTCAACAGGAACGGCACGCCCGCAAAGGGCGCCTGCGGATCGATGGCTGCGCTACGGGCACTGTCGCGAGCCATCTCGAACATCGGCGTGATGACCGCGTTGAGATCGCCGTTGGTGCGCTCGATCGCGTCGATCACCGAATCGACCAGTTCCAGCGGCTGGATTTCGCCGTTCTTGACCAATTGGCTCAGGCCAGTCGCGTCTGGCGCGAGTTCCGCGATGTTGAGATTCATTCCAACCATGGTAGCCAGAGGGTTAGGACGATGAGCTTCGAGCGCGTCCAGTCGACTCCGGATCGCTCGCAGAGCGAGCCGACCACGTGGTTGCAGCCCGACTCGATCATCCACGACTGCCATGACCGCTAAGCCGGACTAGGAACCGTAGTGGCTGCAGCGGGATCACCCGATAGACTTGTGGAAGACACGGCGGCACGGTCATGGCGAGTATCACGATCCGCAACCTGAACGACGAGGTAATGACCCGCCTGAGAGCGCGCGCAGTGGCTAACGGCCGCTCTCTGGAGGAGGAAGCCAAGCTCATATTGCGCGACGCGGTCGGGCCCAAGCCGAGTTCCCGGAATCTCGCGAGCATCATCCGCTCGCACTTCGGGCCAACTAAAGGGGTGGACCTGGAGTTGCCGTCTCGTGAGTGAACTCGCGGCGACATCCATCCTGCTTGACACCAACGTGATGTCAAGACCGGTCCGCAAGCCGCCCGGCTCAAGGAAAGCACGTTTCAGCGAATCCTAGTGTCCCGAAGTGCACCCTGAACCTGACGATTTCCGCACACACTCGTGCTATTCTCTCTATGGGTTTCAGCATGCTGTTTCGAAAGCATCTTGACCGTCGGCTGTTTCTCCGGGGAACGGGCGCGGCCGTCGCACTGCCGTTCTTGGATGCCATGGTGCCGGCGTTCGCCGCCGCGCGCCGAGCGGAATCCGAAACGCCGCGCAGGCTGGCCTTCGTCTACATCCCCAACGGAGTGATCCAAGAAGCCTGGACTCCCCTCGCCACGGGCGCCGACTTCGAGTTCACGCGGGTTCTGAAGCCACTGGAACGCCACCGAAGCGACCTGCTGGTGCTGTCCGGACTGACGCACAACAACGGCAGGGCCCTGGGCGACGGGGCCGGCGACCATGCCAGAGCCGCTTCTAGCTTTCTCACCGGGATCCATCCCAAGAAAACTTCCGGGGCAGACATCAAGCTTGGAATTTCGGTCGACCAAGTCGCCGCCAATGCGATCGGCGATCAGACCCGATACGCATCCTTGGAACTCGGGATCGAGCCCGGCAGGCTGGCCGGAAACTGCGATTCCGGCTATAGCTGCGCCTATTCGAACAGCATTTCGTGGCGCGGCGAGCGAACGCCAAATCCGCCCGAGATCGATCCGAGCCTTGTCTTTGACCGCTTGTTCGGAGATGTCGAGGCACCGTTGAGCCCAACGGATCGAGCGCGGCAGGGAGAGCGCCGACAGAGCGTGTTGGACCACATTCTCGCGGATGCCAACCGGCTGCGCAGCTCGGTGGGGCCAACGGACCGCCAGAAGCTGGACGAGTATTTCTCAAGCGTGCGCGAGGTGGAGAAGCGGATCGCCGCCGCGAGCCGGGAAGGCGGAGCGCCGAAGCCGGAAATGGCGCGTCCGCAGGGCATTCCGGCCAACTACGCGGACCATTCCCGGCTCATGTTTGACCTCATGGTGCTGGCCTTCCAGACTGACCTGACGCGCGTCGCAACCTTCATGATGGGCCGCGAGGGCAGCAACCTCACCTATCCAGACATCGGAGTGAGCCGAGCCCACCACGGCATGACTCACCACAGGGGTGATCCGGGCAAGATCGAAGACATCACTAAGGTCAACAGCTACCACGTGGAGCAGCTCGGGCACTTCATAGACAAGTTAGCCTTAGTCAAGGATGGCGATAGCCGTTTGCTGGACAACATGATGGTGGTCTACGGCTCGGGCATTGGCGATGGCAACCGCCACACGCATCACGACCTACCGGTCTTGCTGGCCGGCGCAGGCGGCGGTACGCTGACGCCTGGCCGCCACGTCCGCTACGCCGGCGAGACGCCGATGAACAACCTTTACCTGTCCCTCCTCGATCGGGTCGGTGTCCGCCCCGAGACTCTGGGCGACGGCACCGGAAAGTTGGATCGCCTGAGCGATATCTGAGCCCAGGAATCGGCGAGCCGACGCCGCGCGCGGCACACCGGCCGCGGAGCTTCGCAAGGGTTGCACCCATATGCCCGCGCTCAGCCCACCGGAAGATGCGCCCGCGTCCGTGGCCATCGTCCTGCTGCAGCTGGGTGGTCCGTCTTCGCTCGACGAGGTTCAGCCGTTCCTCGAGAATATGTTCCGGGATCCGGAACTGTTCAACCTGCCGATCCCTGCCTGGGCGCAAGACTGGCTGGCCGAGCGCGCAGCAAAGTGGCGAGTCAAGCAAGCACGTCCGCTGTACGCCTCGATTGGAGGACGATCGCCCATCGGCGAGATCACTGCCCGCCAAGCACACCTTCTGGAGCGGGAGCTGAACCACTCCATGCGCAGCCGGGTGTTCGTGGCCATGCGCTACGGCAAGCCCTCAACAGAGGCGGCCGTCGAAGCGGTGTTGGCGGCAAACTGCCAGAGCGTCATACTGCTTCCCCTTTACCCGCAGTACTCCACCGCTACGACTGGGAGCTCTGTGCGTGAATGGCGCCGCTGTGCCGCACGGAAACAACTCGACCTGCCCACCGCAATGGTCGATTCCTACCCGTCCCACCCCGCGTACATCGCCGCGGTCAAGGAGCGCGTTTCCGCAGCGCTGGCAAGGCTTCCGGCAGAGTCCAATCCGCACGTTCTGTTCAGTGCACACGGCTTGCCGCAAAAACTCGTCCGCCAAGGCGACCCCTACCAGCACCAAATCGAGGAGACCGTGCAAGAAGTGGTCCGCGAGTGCGCTCTGCAAGCTCCCTACACCCTGTGTTACCAGAGCCGTATTGGACCACAGCGATGGCTCAAGCCCAGCTTGACGGAGACGCTGCGCCGGCTTGGCCGGAGCGGCTGCCAAGCGGCGCTGGTGGTGCCGATCTCGTTCGTGTCCGACCATCTCGAGACGCTGTCGGAGATCAACATCGAGGCGCGTCAACAAGCGATGTCCCAAGGCATCCGGCATTTCGAGACGGCGACAGGCCTGAATGACAGCCCGTCGTTCATCCAGGCGCTCGCCGAACTTGTACGCACAACCGAGATTGATGCTTGATGTGGGTTGGGAATTCCCTGCTCTTCCAGGGCCAATACCACCCGCCCTTGAAGGCCAATCGGCGATCGCACGAATCTCGCTAAGCACTCTGGTCCGGTGCGCGAGAACGAGGTCGCGGCACGGTTCACGCTGCTCTTGAATACCCCGGGAACCCCGCTGGCAGCGGCCTGTGATAGCTATCGAGCCGGACGGTGAACGATGGAATGGCGAGCAGAACTTGATACGACGGTTCGGCAAGACCGCGATATGCGCGATTGCGGCAATCCGACCCGAGAATTCGCGGCCAAGCAGCGGGACACTCCGCTACCCTAAGGCCGGTCACGCGGTCCGACGCGCCAAGCTTGGGCTGCGACGCCGCATAAGGTGTGGCATCCGGCCGAGAGGGCGCGGGAGGACCGTCGGGTCGCACTGTACGCCCGATTGCCTGGCCCTACGGAGGGAATGTCGTGTACAAACACCTGATCCAGCAACAGGCTCCCGCCATACTTGCGTGCTACTTGGGAATGGCATCCGCCTGCATGGAACCCGCGCAAGAGACCTACCGGGAGGTTCCATGGCCGCTGCCAGCGACCACTGCCGCCGGAACCCCGTCCCCCTGGCACTTCGGCGAGGTCGTGGCCGTGGCAACCACGACGCAGGGAACCATCCTGGTATTCCATCGAGGAGCCCTCCCGCTTATGGAGTTCGACGTCTCCGGCAACTTCATTCGTTCGCTTGGCGGCGTTTCGATCAGCGGGGGCAAGGTTACGGGAATCGCCCCCGAGAATCGGTCGCCCGGTGGTTCTGGGTACACGGCCGTGTACGGACCGGCGGCCTGCTATTCGTGCGGCGCTCATTCGATCCGCGTCGACCAAGCCGGCCACATTTGGATCGTGGATGCAACGGCGCATGCGATCTACAAGACCGATTCCGATGGCAGCGTGCTCCTGCAACTAGGGGAAGTGGGGGTCTCTGGTACGGACGAGAGCCACTTCAACCTCCCCACGGACGTAGCGTTCGGCCCGGACGGCACAATCTACGTCAGCGACGGTTACGCCGGCGCGCGCATCGTCAAGTTCTCGAACGAAGGTCAATTCCTGTTGGACTGGGGCAGCCGCGGCACGGGGCCAGGAGAGTTCGGGCTGCCTCACAACCTAGTGGTCGATGGCGAAGGGCGAGTTTATGTCACCGATCGCGACAATCAGCGGATTCAGGTGTTCGATTCCAATGGCAAGTTCCTCGAAGAGTGGGCGGGCGTGGGCGGCATCTCCACGTTGTACATGACGGCCGACCAGCAGATTTGGGCCGGCGGCGTGCTTCGTAGCCTTGACGGCACTGTTGCCGCCAGGCTTCCGGGCAGTGTCGGGGGCCACGGTACTACAGTCGCGCCGGACGGGAGCGTGTTCGTCGCTCAACTGAGCGGTATGGTGCAAAAGTTCGAGCCAGTCCAATAGCGCCCTGCGATCTTGGCCTGGCACAGCAGCCGCAGGATCCCGCTTGTAGAGATTCCTGCAAGCTGGCAACAGGCCGGCCGCCGGCGGGCGCGATGGCCTGGCCAGCCCGATCCTGGCAGAGCTAGCGCCGTTCCGAGCTCAATTTCCGTCCATCGCCACGTTGCGAAGAGACGACAGGAGTTGCTCCTGGATTTTCTCCGAGGCCTGCTCCTCGACCCGGCTGGTGCCGAGCCAGGTCTCGTAGCCTCCGAGCGCGTGATGTTCCGGAGTCGGCAAGTATCCCTCCGCACCGTTCGCGAGGCTAATCACAAACGTCGCTTGGAGGGGGCTTTCGCGCTTGATCGCTAGCCCGGTCTCGACGAATGTCTCGAATGGCAAGGCCGCAATGCCCACATCGCCGATCCGAATCGCCTGCAGCACGACAGAAACGCTTTCCGGGCCGTTGTGCAGATCGATCGCTCGCTGCGCGTAAATGTGGCGCCGTGTAAGTTCTGAGGGCAGCACGCCTTGGAGGATGGCCCTTGACTGCTCGACGATCGGATCCGTGGGCTTGCGCCGAGCAAGCGCTAGCTCGACCTGCTCCATTGCGAGATTCGGATCCGGCCTGTACTCGATCTCTTCATGGGCCTTCGCCACGGCATCCGCGAGCTTGCCCGCGACCTTGCGAACTTGCTCGAAGGGTTCCTGCCGCGACCGCGTCTTGGAGAAATCGATGTTGTTGATGTTTCCGCTGGTGCCGTTGGAGAGCATGCCAACGAATCGGTCACCAGCGTCAAGGCGCCTGGCTATGGCAAGCGAGAATTCCCCGAAGTAGTCTGCCGACACCAGCCCCCCCGGAATGTTCCCCACGTAGTGCAAGGAATAGTTGGCTAGGACAGCCAGCGGTTTCTTCGCGGCCGTCCGAATCGATAGCACGACGGCTTCGGGATCTACCGGACCTGAAGGCCTTACGAGATCGGGACTGGCAGCGGGAGGATTCATCCGCACTCGATCGGTTGTGCCCCCGAACGGATCGGGTGGGATCGTCCCATCCTTCATGAGCCAACGCCGATTGAAGACTTCGTCCGGAAGCTCGGTGCGCGTCCATCCGATCTCGGCAGCCTCCAGCCTTTCGAAGGCACTGGCGATTGACGCGGCGATGCCATCAATTAGCTGGCGGGAATAGCGTTGCTCATTTTGCGTGTCCTGCTCCGGCTCCGGCCCGCGCAGGCCCACTCCGGGCGCAGGCGGAGGTGCGGAATGGGTATGCGTGGCCGCGATCAGCACGCGGTCAGCGGGTATTCCAGTCTTCGCTTGGGCGAGGCGTTTGGCCTCGTCGAGAGTCTCCCTCGGGACATAACAGCTGTCTACGATCGCGATCGCGACAGTCTCGGTACCGTCGTCCAGGACCAGCGCTCGCGAGTGCAACGGATCGTGGGCTCCGGTTGCCGGCCTGTAGCGGAATGAACCGATCATGGGGAGCGGCCAGTCGCGGGGAGTGATGTCCACCGCCGCTGCGCCGGCTCGCAGCGCAGGGCGAGTCTCCACGGTGCACGAAGCGGCAGCTAGGGTGATCCCTACGGCGAAGGAGGCTACCAACGCCTGTTCGAGTCTTGTCATTGGCAGTTGTGCCTCGTGAGATATGCTACCGCCGAACGCTGGGCAGCCGACCCTAAATCGTCTTTACCGTTAGCGTCCTCGCTAGCGTGCAACAAGTGCCTAGCAGGAGTCACTGATAGCCCGGACAGACGCGATCGCCGGATGTCCTTGCGCTTGTCTTGCGGCCCCACGGAAGATCGGGGCCGGCTGGGGCACCGGCCTACCTCGCACCGGCGATCTCGATCACGATGTTCCAAAGGATCTCGACGTAATCTTGGTAGGGCTTGACATACAGATACTCGTTGCGGCCGTGAATGCCGCTGGCCAGATCCCACTCCGGCCGCGCCGGCCCAAAGCCGTAGCTCGCGATTCCGGCGTGCCGCAGCTGTGCAGAATCTGTGGCACCGGTGGACATGGCGGGCAGAATCGGCACGTCGGGGTACATGCGGCCAAGAACGCTCTCAAAGGCCAGAAACGCATCGCTGCTCAACGCTGAGGGGGAATGCGACGGGCGCGTCTGCCGATGCGGCACGAGGTCCACCGCGGGCTCGTCCATGATTCTCTTCAGCAGACTGAACAGCCGCTCGGGGTCTTCGTCCGGCAGGGCCCTGATGTCCACCGTGGCGTTCGCCTCGGATGGAATGACGTTCTTCAGGTAGCCGCCCTGCAGAATCGTCGGCGAGATCGAAGTGCGGACCATCGAGTTGTAGACCGGGGACAAATCGCGGAGCTTCTCGTAGTCGTCGGCGGTGGGCTTGTCAGTCAGGATGGCGCGAAACACCGCGGCCTTTTCGGGCTCGGAGATTTCTGCCAAGCGAGTGAAGTACTCGCGGGTGGTCTCGTTCAGCCGGGCCGGCATCTCATGTTCGGAGAGGCGCCCAACGGCCCGCGCCAGCGCCCCGATCGGGTTGTCCCTGAGCGGAATCGAGCCGTGGCCGGAAGTGCCCACTGCCTTGAGGTCGATCCGGCGAGGGGTCTTTTCGGCAGTCTGGATCTCGAACCGCGCGTAGCGCAGGTCGCGGTCGAACACCCCCTTCCCTCCCTCGTTGATCGCGAATTCGGCATCGATCTTGTTGCGGTGCTCGGCGAGCATGTAGGTGATGCCGAGGTCCCCGCCGGCTTCCTCGTCGGCCACGCCGAGGAAGATCACGTCGCGATCCAGCGGCGTCTTCTGGCGCCAAAGCTCCAACACGACATGGAGCGATGCGGCCACGACTCCCTTGTCGTCCGACGCGCCCCGGGCGTACAGGATGCCGTCCTTGACCTCTCCTCCAAATGGATCGAAGGACCACTCGTCGCGCTCCACTGCCACCACGTCGAGGTGACCGAGCAACAGCAGCGGGCGCTTGCGACCGTCGCCCTTGACCCGCGCCACCAGGCTCGCCCGGCCGGGCGCAGCCTCGAATATCTCCGAGGCGAGGCCTTCGCGGTCGAGCTTCTCCTTGAGATAGCGCGCCGCCAGGATCTCGTTGCCCTCCGGCTGTGCGGTGTCGAGCTTGACCAGGTCGACCAGCGTTTCCAGGGCTTCGCTTTTGACGGCCGGCCAGTCCGGTTCGGCGGCGGGCAGCATGGCGGCCAGCAAGAACGGGGCGAGCAAGGTCCGGCGTGACATTTCTATCAGGTTAGACGCATCCGCCCGGGACAGTTCAACGGGCTTGCGCACTCCGCTGGCAGTCAATCAGCGCAAATCACTCCGGCCGCTCCGCTTCGAAGCTTGCCGAGCGTGTCATCGCTGGTATTCTTTAATCGGGTCTCGGCCAGGCGTCCACGGCCAAAACTGCCCCGAGCCAACCATGCGAACCATTGGTAGCTACCGAATAACTCTCGCCCTTGCGATGGCGACGCCGCTCTACGCGCAACCAGTGCTCGAGTCGATCTACCCACACGGCGCGCAGGTCGGCAGCGCGGTGCGCCTTGAGCTCCGCGGGCAACGGCTCGCCCCGACACCCCGGCTGCACGGCAGTGCTGCCATGACAGCGACCCCACTGGCCGTCCCGGGAGAGGCAAGCACGGAGTCGCCGGAGTCCCTCGTCTACCTACTCGAGGTAGGCGACAACGCCCGGCAGGGCGTCGTGCCGCTGAGGATCGAGACCGCCGACGGCATCTCCAACGCCGTGCTGTTCATGGTGGGCGGCTTCCCGCAAGTGGCCGAAGAAGAGTCTGACGAAGCCTCCGATGGCAGCGAAGCGTCGAACGACTTCCCCGAGATCGCACAAGAGGTCGCGATGCCCGTGACCGTCGAGGGACGCCTGCAAGGCGCGGAACGAGACATCTACCGCGTCCGCGCCACCAAGGGGCAGCGTATCGTGGCCGAAGCCTCGGCTCGCCGTGTCGGGTCGGCGATCGACCCCAATCTCGAACTGCGCGATAGCACCGGACTCGTGCGGGCGAGGACTAGCGACTCTCCCGGACTGGGCCTTGATGCCCGACTCGACTTCGAGGTCCCGGAAGACGGGGACTATCTCGTGGTGATTCGGGACGAGCGCTTCAGCGAACAGGAGCATGACTTCTACAGGCTCACGATCGCGGACTACGAATATGCCGACAGCGTGTTCCCGCTCGGCTGGAGCCGGAACTCCAAGGTGCAGGTGGAATTTTTCGGCGGCAACCTACGCCAGCCTGTGCAAGCCGAGATCGACCTGACCGGCGTGGCGGCGACCGCGAGCGAGACATGGGTCAGCGTGCTGGGCACGCCGTCCTCGGTGCCGTTCCTGCTCAGCGATGGCGAGGAAGTGGTCGAGTCCGACGCCGGCAGGACGCTGAGCGAGGGTGTCGTGATGAACGGGCGGATCTCGGAGCAAGGCGAGATCGACCGTTACAGCTTGGCCGTGCAAGGCGGTGAGGAGTGGTCGTTCGAGCTGCGCTCCGGAGAGCTGCCCGGATCGTCGCTCTACGGCGTGCTCACGATTTCGCAGGAGGACGAAACTCTGGCCATCGCGGGCAAGGACGCCGGCGACCCCAACCCATACGTCATCACCACGACCGGGGAAACCGCCACGTACCCGTTTGTCAATCTCGCGGTCCCACCCGGGACGGAGGAGATCACGGTCGCCGTCGAAGACCTGCTCGGTCGCGGCGGCCGAGAGTTTAGCTACCGGCTGGTGGCTCGCAAGCAGGGCCCGGACTTCCTGCTGACGCTCAACGATCCGTACATCAATGTTCCGCGCAACGGCTCCGCCATCATCACGGTGCAAGCGGAACGGCGCGGCTATTCTGGGCCGCTTGAACTCTATGTGGAGAACTTGCCCGACGACTTCGAGATATCGGGCGGGCATATCGCCCCCAGGTCCACGCTCAACAACACCGTGGCTCGTTTCGAAATCGGCCGCCTAACCTTGACAGCCAAGCCGGACGCCGAGCTGCGGATGCTCGATCTCGTGGTGCGCGGCCGCGCGACAGCGGAGGGCAAACGGCATCTCGATAGGCGCGCGTCCGGCCCGGGCATACGAGTCGGCGTCAAGGGTCCGAAACAAGAGGCCGTCACGGCCGAGTGGCTGGGGCTGGACCTCCCGGCGCGGGTCACGCCCGAACAGGCGGCGGAGCTGGAGTTCGCCACCGAGCGGAAGATCCGGCTCGTGCGCGGCGGCGGCGGACTGATGGCGAAGTGGCGCTACAACCCTCGCCGACCAGGAGTGAAGCTGACGAAGAAGGTGGCAATTCCGAGAAACTCGGGCGGCCTGCGCCTGCGCAGCACCGACGAGGACGAGGTCATGCACGCGGGCGAGTTTCGGATGTTCACTCACGAGCGCACGTCTCTAGGCATGGTTAACTTCAATCTTTCTGCCACCGTCGAATTCGAAGGCCGCAAGCAGACGCTGATCTCCAAACCACTGGAAGTCGATATCGTCGATGGCTACATGCTCACCCCGCCAGGAGCGGGGCTCGTGATGCAGCCGGACAGCGAGTCGATCTGGCAGGGATCGATCTGGCGCGACGAGGCGTTCCGGCGGCCCGTCACTGTCAGCGCTATCGGATTGCCCGCTGGTGTCGAATGCCAGCCTGCCGAGCTGCGCGACGCCCAGACTGCCTTCGCACTGCAGTGCAAGGCCTCCGCCACTGCCCCGGAAGGTGACCACGAGGTTGAGATCCGGGCCGAATCTGTGCTCTCGGACGAAGGCACGACGCCTTACATCGTCGAGCCGGTCAGTGCTCACGTGACGATTCGCCGCTGAGCGCAGTGGGCGCCGCCGCACGGGGCGGTCTGAATGGCCTGCTGCGTAGAACAGCTCTATCGCTGCGGGTGGACCCGCTTTGTGCCGCGAGCGAGGCGCAACTTGAAGTCTTCTGGTGTAAATGAAGGATTCAAAACTACTTCCGAATACGAATACAACCGGTAGTCTCCAGGGCTCCGATCATAGATCTTCTGCTGAACCGGCTGCCAGATGACAGTGGAGACCCACATCTCGATTCGCTGGCTGTTCAGCTCCGCCTGCGGGTCCTTCGGTTGTAGATCAAGATGCACGACAGATTGCCCCTTGACCGTCTCCGGCCCCAGAAGCTTGATGTCGTAGTGCTGTCCGAGGTAGCTGCCGGAAGTGCCGAAGCCCAGCAACAGCGCGTTCTCCACCTTGGCCTTGGAATCGCTCACGTCGTACTCTTCGACAGTCTTGATCTTGGGCTTGTAGATTTCGACCCTAGTGCCTTGGACAGAAAGGAAATAGACGTTCGGTTCCTCGAACGAGATCAGCATCGAGGCGCTGCCATCCGCCGTCCGGCGGACGACGATCTTGCCGTGTTCGACGCTCGTGTCATCCACTAGCGCCATGTAGCGCACCCATTCGAGGCTGGCCCGCATGCCCGTCCAGCCGGAAGCCGCCGCGTCCATCTTGGCGAGCACCGTCGCCAGATCGGGCACGGTCGCCGAGGCAGGAGCGAGACAGCCCAATATCAGGGCTGAGACCGCTACGGCGAGCGTGCTGCGGCGACAGGTCGAAGGAAACAGATCCGAGCTCAGCATGCCGGTCAGCCCTTGGAGCGGCCGCTACTCACCCGCGGGCTGCGCGAAGACCAGGTAGGCTTGGACGTTCCCAGCGGCGTCCATAGCCGGTTCGGTCGAAACGATGCGCAGGGATTCCCCGCTATAGGTGGCCAGGAGGTACTGCAAGCGCTCGCTGGCACCTTCGGGGTCGGCGCGGTCCAGCGCCCCCGGATCGATCCAGAACACCCGGGCATCGGTCGCGGGGTGCTCGACCTCGTGAACGACGGGCTCGCTGGCCCGATCATTGAACAGTGCGGGTGGGGTGAGGAATATAAACGCCAGGATCAGGGCCACGATGATGTCGTACTGCCATGAGCCCCGGCGGAACTCCCAGAACACAGCCGGACGCAAGCGTGACCAGAGCCGTCCCAGCACAGTGTCAGTGTATCCTAAACGGGAGGATCGAGGCTTCAGCCCGGCTGCCCGAGGACACGACCATGCGAGGACTCAATGGATTCGCAAGACTGTTCGCGGGCGGCGCCCTCTGGCCCGCATTCAACAGCGACGGAGACCCTCTAATCGGCGGCCAAGCCGTGATGGAGGGCGTGATGATGCGCACTCCGCAGTCCTATTGCGTGGCTGTGCGCAAGCCGAGCGGCGACATCACGACCAAGGAAGAGACCGCCACGCGCCTGTCGCAGCGCAGCCGCTTCTGGGCCCTGCCCCTGGTGAGGGGCTGCGGCATCCTCGGCCAGTCAATGACGTTAGGCATGAAGGCTCTGAACTTCTCGGCGACCCAAGCGGCTGAGAGCGAGGACGGCGACGACCGCGGCAAGAGCGAGGAAATGCCCGGCTGGGTTCTGGGGCTCAACATCGCCTTCTCGGTCGGCTTCTTCATCGTGATGTACAAGCTGGTGCCCCTGCTGGCCACGAATCAATTGCAGGGGTGGCTGCCGGCCCTCGACAACCAAGTGGGCTTTAGCTTTGTCGAAGGCGGCATTCGCATCGCGATCTTTCTCAGCTTCCTGCTCGCGATTTCGCAGATGAAGGACATCCGCAGGGTGTTCGAGTACCACGGTGCCGAGCACAAGGTGGTCTACAACTATGAGTCTGGTCAAGATCTTTCGATCGAGAACGCCCAGCGATTCACGACCTTGCATCCGCGCTGCGGCACCAGCTTCCTGATGGTCGTCATGCTGGTCGCCATCGCGATCTACGCGTTAGTCCCCTTCGAGGGCTTCGTCGGTCCGTTCGCGGCCCGCGTCGCGCTGCTGCCGTTGATCGCAGGCATTAGCTTCGAGATCATTCGCTACACTGCCAAGCACCAGCGCGGAGTGTTCATGCTGATGGCCCGCCCGGGGCTGTGGCTGCAACGCATCACGACCAAACAGCCAGACGACAGCCAGGTCGAGGTCGCCATCCACGCCCTGACCACCGCTTTCGAGTTCGAGCGCCGTGCCGGCGGCACACCCGTCGTCGCTTAGCGGGTCGAGGAAAGGCGTTGTGCCGCCGGCCCCTAAGGCGCGGCGGCCAAGGGGTTAACACGCAGGGGCTGCCGGAGAGGAGTGATGAGCTGGGAACAAAGCATCGGGGAGGTCGAAGCGCGCTTCGAGGAACTGTCCTCTAAGCTCGCCGACCCTGCACTGCTGGCGGACCAGCAGGCCTACCAGCAGTTCGCCAAGCAACACTCCTCAATCGCGGAAGTGGTTGAGAAGTATCGCTCGTGGAAGCGCGTCGTCTCGCAGATCGACGAGGCTCGTGGCTTGCTCGACGAGTCCGATCCCGAAATGGTCGAGATGGCGACCGAAGAGATCGAGAGCCTGACGGCGGATCGGGACAGGCTTGCCGAAGAGATCCGCGTCCTCTTGCTGCCGGTTGACCCGGCCGACGAGAAAGGGGCGGTGCTGGAGATCCGGGCCGGCACAGGAGGCGACGAAGCCACGCTGTTCGCGGCCGAGATCTTCCGCATGTACTGCAAGTATGCCGAGGGTCACGCTTGGAGCATCGAGGTCACCACGCGCAATGACTCGGAAGCTGGCGGGATCAAGGAACTGATCGCCTTGGTCAAGGGACGGCGCGTGTACTCGCGCCTGAAGTATGAAAGCGGCGTGCATCGCGTCCAGCGCGTGCCCAAGACCGAGTCTCAAGGCCGGGTGCATACTTCTGCCGTGACCGTGGCGGTGCTGCCAGAAGCCGACGAAGTCGACGTGCAAGTGGACGAGACCGAGCTACGGGTCGACACGTACTGTTCGTCCGGTCCCGGAGGGCAGTCCGTAAACACCACCTACTCGGCCGTCCGCATCACGCACCTGCCCACCGGTCTGGTGGTGACGTGCCAGGACGAGAAGTCCCAGATCAAGAACCGCAAGAAGGCGCTGCAGGTGCTGCGCTCGCGGCTGTACGAGATCGAGCGCCATAAACAGCACTCCGAGCAGGCCCAGCAGCGCCGCGCCATGGTCCGCACTGGCGACCGGTCCGAGAAGATCCGCACCTACAATTTCCCGGAGATGCGTATCACCGACCACCGGATCGGCCTGAAGGTCCACCAGCTCACCCAAGTCTTGGACGGCGATCTCGACGTTCTGATCGAGCCGCTCACGACGGCCCAGCAGGCCGACGAGTTAGCGGCGCAGGCGGCTTGATCCGATGAATCCTCGGCTGGGCAAGCGGCGCGCGACCTGGATTGCTTCCCCCCTGCTGACGGCGCTGGCGACGCTCGCGCTGGCCTGGCCGGTCACAGCCTCCGACCTGACTCGCCGAGAGCTCGAGGACGGATTCGTGCCGCTGTTCAACGGCTCGGACCTGAGCGGCTGGGACGGCGACCCACGGCTGTGGAGCGTAGCAGGCGGCTCGATCGTCGGAAGCACGGACGGGCGTCCTCTGAGCGCGAATTCGTTCTTGGTGTCCGAACGGCAGTTCGGCGACTTCGTGCTCCGCTTCGAGGTCAAGCTGCGCAACGGCAACAGTGGAATGCAGTTTCGCAGCGAGCGGACCGAAGGCTGGACAGTGCGCGGCTACCAGGCGGATTTTGCCTCGGGCAAGGGCTGGGGCAACCTGCACGGGGAGGGCCTGCCCCGCGGGCTCATTCTGGACGGCTGGCAGGACCGGGCCGAACATGTCGTGGGGACCGGCTGGAATCGGATCGAGATTCTCTGCGAGGGCTATCGCATCCGCATCAGCGTCAACGGCACAGTCACCAACGACGTACTCGATCCGGGAGCGCTGACTGGCGTCTTGGCCATGCAGCTGCATCGCGGCGAACCGATGCGCGTGGAGTTTCGCAACATTCGGATCCGCACGCTCGGAGGTCGGCCAACTCCTAGTGCGAAGGCTTCAGTCCACTAGGCGGTTCAGGGTATACGCCGCAATCGTTGTCGCGAGCGACTCCCCGTCACGGCCGTAGATGCCGGACGGCCGAAGGTCGTAGAGCCAGCCCTCTCGCAGGTCGGAGACCCCTAGGGATACGCGCAATCCGTCGTCGGACACCGAGACGTCCGAAACCCTGACAGGAGTGAGTTCGGTCTTGGGCGAGCCGTAGCTCGCGTGATAGCGGTAGTAGTACCGCGTCAGCGAATAGTTGGCGGCCTGTCGCGCCGATCTCTCGTCCAAAGGCTTGGTAAAGGTAAGGTCGAAGCCGCTCTTGGTCAGCTTCATCGTCAAGATGTCCAGCGGCACGCTGCCTTGCCAGACGATGCGCTGCAAGCCTTCGGTCGAGCCCCATATCCGCGCGGTCTGGGCTACGTACAGGCTGCTCCCGTCGGGCGAGAATGCGAGGCGGTTGTTGGCCATGCGCAAGCCGTTGCCCTCGACGAACAGGAACGCGGCCCCTTGGTACTCGCCCCGCACTCTCTGCAGGTCGACGCGCAAGACGCGCGGATACGTCCACTCGGCCACGAACAGCTGGCCCGCATAGGGTCCGAACGCGCCTCCCGTGAGGTCAAACGCGGGGCCGGCCGTGGATCCGCCCATCTCGCCCTGCGGGAAGAGGATCGCGGGCTTCTTGCGTCGGCGGTCCAGCTCCGCCACATCGGCCTCGACCGGGTTGACACCCAGGAACTCCGGATGCCAGTGCAGCGACGCGGGGTGGCCATGAAAGGCACCGTCGGTGACATGATGCAGAGGAGAAGTGCCGACCCAGCCACCTTGGTTGTCGGCCACGAAGACGTCTCCCGCAGGGCTGGCGACGATCCCATTGGGCTGGCGGAAGCCGCACGCAAAAGCTCGGACCGAACCACTCGGAGAGATTTGCAGGGCACAGCCTCGATACGGGACGGGCGAATAGTGCCCGACCCTGTTCACCTTGCCCTCCACTGGATCGGCAGCCCTGCGCGGCCGGCGCGTCAGTTCCCCGCGCACCGGCGGGCGCGGATCGGCGTTGCCGGAGGCCAAGCCAAGAGACACGTACAGGTTCCCCTCCGTGTCGCGAACCGGGCCGGCAATGAATTCGTGGTAGTTCCCCGAAAGCCCCCAGCCGTCGGAAACGGTCTCGAACTGGTCTGCCGTTCCATCACCGTCGGTGTCGGCAACGCGCGTGAGTTCCGGAACCTGCGCGACCAGGACTTCGCCCGGCCCGTCACCCCTGGCGATGCCCAGAGGCGTATGCAGTCCCTCTGCGAATCGGCGCCACCGGTTGGAGCGAGGGTCGAAGGAATAGATGTAGCCCCGCCGAAACGCTGCATAGAGCTTGCCATCGTGTCCGAACTCGACCGCCGTGACCTCCGGAGCGACATCGCGGGGGCCGGCAATGGTCTCGACCTTGTAGGCGCTGCTCGGCACTTGTGCGCGTACCGCTGCAGCGCATCCCAGCGCGCCAAGCGCCAGCGCTGCCCCAATCAGGCGATACCTAGCGAGCGACAACGCTGACCTCGAATCGCACATCCGTGCCCCGCGGAATCTGGGCGCCCTGCAGGCTGGATTCGATCTGCACGCCCTCGGCATCGCTGGCCACGAACCACATGGGCTGCGAGACATCCGCGATCCGGAACCGCCGCACGATCCCGCGCTCGACGGGGGCGATCAACTCGAATACGTCCACGCCGTCGAGGACGTAGTGGAATTCCGGGAGCGAATCCACCAGCCGGTACCCTCGAAATCGCCTCTGCGGGATCCGCTCGCGGTCTCCGACGCGGATCGGAGCCGGTCCTTCGCGAAAGAAGATCTCTCCGACAATCTCGGCGGTTTCCGTCAGGTTGGTCTCGCGGTTCTTCTTACTGAGCAGGGTCCGCGTCATGTCCACGAAGCCGCCGAGCCACGCGTAGCGCAGTCTCGACTCGCCCGCGTCGAAGCAGTACGACACTCCGCCTGGCAGCCCGACTGCGATCGCGGCCGGGCTCGCCTCGGGCATGTCCCACCGGATCACGACCGCCCGGTCGACGGGGACGGGCCTGGTCTCCCCTCCCCGCGAGGCGTCGGCGAGCCGAAACCCGAACGGCGGGGGGAGGTCGGCAGCAGACCGGAAGGCCGCCCAGAGGTTCGCGATGGCGAGCGCACTGCCCGGATCGGCGGTGTCCGCGAAGTAACTGGGCATTGAAGTGCCCTCGAGGATGCGGGCCGGCTGGCGCATCCAGCGCTCGAACCACGGATAGCGCAGGCGCCGGCCGACCTGGAACAGGTTCGGTCCGTTCTCGCCCAATGACGGGAAATCCTGCCATCCATGGCATCCGATACAGCCCATGCCAGACTCTTCCGCGCTGACCCCGAGCATGTCGTGGCCGCTCTGCCGATCGCCGGCCGGCGGAGCGGCCGGCGCTTCTCGCGGGCTCACGCCGGCCGACTTGGCAAGGGCTGAAGCGAGCCACGCCGCGTGGGTCGAGCCGTAACTCGGCATACGCAGTTCTTGCCAGTCCAGCGAGACTTCCTTGGAACTGATCACGCGCTCTATCCAAGGCGCATTCAGTTTCCGCCCAATGCCAGTCAGCGGCGGCGCGTCCTCTGCAATCACGCCTGTCGGTGCCCGTCCGTCGATTTCGTGACAGCCTTGACAGCGCAGCTGCCGCATGCGCCGCCGCAGGTCAAAGGTCGGCGCCGGCACGCGGTCGGGAGCGCGCCGGTAGCCGTCGATGAAACTCCGCAGCGCATCCCGTTGGCCCGCCGCCAGCCGGTAGCGCGGAGTTCGAGTCGAGCTAGTCTCAGACAGGCAGCCCTGACTGGAGTTCAACACTGCCAACTTGGGGGCGACGTGCTCGGCCTGCAGGCCTTCCAAGGCGTGGCACGCCAAGCAGCCGGCGGTCTGAACGAGCCTCCGCCCTCGGTCGATGTCACCGCTTGCAACGGGGCGTTCGAACCCTGCGTTGGCCGACAACGCAAGGTATGCCGCCAGGTCGAGCGCTTCGTCGGAAGTGAGGTGAAACGACGGCATGCGGCCGGCCGGGGCGTACCGCAAGGGAGCGCGGAGGAACTCCTGCAGCCGCCCGACGGCCATCTTGGAGCCAAGGCCGGCGAGGGCAAGTTCCCCCGCGTGGCAGGCCGTGCAGCCAAACGATTGGAACGTGGTTCGCCCGCGCCGGGAGTGGTGCTCGCCGAAGCTGGGCTCGGGAATTGGATCGGTTCCCAAAGACGCAAGGAATGCGGCGACATCGCCGCGCTCGGTCGCGGAGAGCATCTGCGGCATCGTGGCCCAAGGGCGGAAGTTCTCCGGCGCGTCCAACCAATGCCGGATCCAAGCTGGCTTGACCCGCACTCCCAAGTCGGTGAGAACCGGCCCCGGCCAGCGAGCAATCGAGCGTGACTCGGAGCGGTGGCAGTTCGAGCAGCCCAGCTCTTCAAACAGCGCCCGGCCATCGGGCCCGCCCGCACCTTGCGGCTCGTGCGAGAAAAACCTAGGAGGGATCGGCTCTCGGCCGAATCCCGGCCCTTGCCACTCCAGCCAGACACGCAGGGGACCTGCCTGCCGCGGCGAGCGAAACTCGAACGCATGTCGCCCAGCTTCGAGATGCACGCTCCCGGGTCCGATTTCCCGGCCATCGATACGCAGTGTCCCGGCCGCATGGAAGAAGCGGTGCTCGCCCGCACGGGGAATCAAGATCTGCCCTCGGAACTCGATGCCCGCATTCGAGGAAGACGGCGTGAATCCCTCGTGGGACGCCAAGAATAGGTGTGGCGATGGACGCTCAGACGTGATTCCGGCGCTCTCGGAAGCGAGTCCCGGCGCAGCGTCGAGCCCGCCAGACGTGGCGACTACGTACGCTCCGAGGAGCGCCAGCCGGCGCGGGCGCATCGCTGACAATCTTATCGCTAGGGGAAACGACCTCACCATTTCCTACTCACGTCCAAGACGAGCGCGACGAAGCGGTCGGTTTGCAAGCCAGCCGGAATGAACTGTCTCGCACGGTGCTACCATTTCCGTTGAGGAGGGCAATCGAATGTCCATCACCAGACGCGACCTTATGGCCGGTGCGGCCGTTGCCTCGATCGCGATTCCCGGACTCAGAGCCGACAACCACAGCGCCAAGTATGTGCGCTACCGCCATGGAAATAAACAAGCCTATGGCGAACTCGAGGATGACACGATCTATCCGCTCGAGGACACGGTGCTCAAGACCAGGAAGCGCAAGGGCGACAAGGTCGCCCTCTCCGACGTGAAGCTGCTCTATCCGGTGCGCTCTCCCAAGGTGTTCGCCGTGGGCCTGAACTACAAGAGTCACCTTGCGGGCCGGGAAGCTCCGACCAATCCGGAGATCTTCTACAAGCCGACCACCTCGCTGCAGAATCCAGGCGATCCGATCGTGATTCCGCCCGGCTCGAAGAACATGCACTACGAAGCGGAGTTCGTCATCGTGATGGGCAAGCGCGCAAGGCGGATCTCGGAAAGCGAGGCGGCGGACCATATCCTCGGCTACACCTGCGGCAACGATGTGTCGGAACGCGACTGGCAGGGCGGCGACCTGCAGTGGTGGCGCGGCAAGGGCTGCGACACCTTCGGACCAATGGGACCGTGGATTGCGAGCGGGCTGGACTACATGGAGTCCGAGATCACCTTGCGCCTCAACGGCGAAGTCAAGCAACAGCAGAAGATTAGCGACCTGCTGTTCGGGCCGGAAAAGATCGTGAGCTTCATCAGCCAGTACGTGACCCTGCAACCCGGAGACTCGATTTTCACCGGAACTCCTGGCTCGACCAGCGCCATGAAGCACGGTGACATCTGCGAAGTAGAGGTTTCCGGCATTGGCGTGCTGAAGAACCCGATCCGCCGGAGCCGCGGTTAGGCACGCCTGCCGGCCGGCCAGGTCTGCCCGGCCGGGATGCCGCTGACTGCAGGGCCGAGGCCTTCGCGCCCATGTATGATGAGTTCTCTCGCGAGGCCCCAGCCAGCGTGAGTCAGTTCTCTTGGTTTCGTGCGGACGGAACTGAGACTGCCCTTTTTGGCAACTCGAGCGTGGATTCATGCATACAGTCCTAGTCACTGGGGCCAGCGGATTCCTTGGCAAGCACTTGGTCCAGCACCTGCTGGACGGGGACCCCGCTGTGCAGATCCGCGCCTTCAGCCGAACTCCCTTTCCCGGCGATGGCGACGGCCGGGTCGACAGCGTGCTCGGCGACATCACCGTGCCTCGCGACGTGGAGTCAGCTGTCGCGGGCTGCGACGAGATCTATCATCTCGCCGGCGTCGTCAACCGTTCGCCGTCCGACCAGTGGGGCATGTACCGCACTCATGTCGACGGCACGCGCAATGTGTGCGAGGCCCTAGTCAAGCACGGCCCGCGTCGCTGTGTCATCGCCACCACCTCAGGTACGGTGGCGGTCAGCCACGAGCCCGTCGTGCATACCGAGGAATCTGGCTACAAGCAGGCAGTGGTGCATCGATGGCCGTACTACCTGAGCAAGATCTACCAAGAGAAGCAGGCCCTGTGGTACTGCCGGCACCGCGAGCTGCCGCTCGTGATCGTCAATCCCAGCCTGCTGCTCGGCCCAGGCGACGACCGGCGCTCATCGACTAACGACGTGCGCCTGTTCCTGATGGGCCAGATCAAGGCCGTCCCCTCCGGCGGACTGAACCTGATCGATGCCCGCGACGCCGCCGCCGCGGTGGCTAGTGCGATGCGCTCGGGCACAGTCGGCGAGCGCTATCTGCTCGGGGGCGAAAACCTGACATTCAAGGAATGGATCGCCCAGACCGCGCACGTGGCGGGCGTGTCCGGCCCGCGCTTGCAGCCAAGCGAGGCGGTGGCCAGATTCGGTGCCGCCACCTTGCGGCGCCTCTACCCCCTGGTAGGAAAGAGCTTTGAACTCGACGACGCCACGATCCGCATGTCATCGCTGTTCTGGTACTGCGATGCTGCCAAGGCGCGGCGCGAGCTGGGACTCGAGACAAGGCCGACCGAGGCCACATTGCGGGACACCATCGCCTACCTGCGATCAAGCGGCGCGGCGTAGAGGAGGATTGAAAGAACCGACATGGCAGGAATCAAGAACGCCACAACATTCGAGGTACAGCAGGACTTGGTCGCAATGCTGGACCAAGCTGCAAGCCAGTACGACCTGCCCGGGCGCGACAAGGCGCTGCGCTGCGTCTTGGACTACGTGGCCGCGGACGGGAACTGGGACGAGATCTTCGGCAAGGTCCGCTGCCACCGCTGCGGCGGCCGGCCGGGCTGGACCGCCCAGAACTGAGCGGGCGGATGGACACCCGGCGGTTCCGCCAGCCCTGCGTCATCCTCAACCCCAAGGCGGGCAGCGGAAGATCGCTGCGAACGTGGCCCCGCCTCCAGCCGCTTCTCGAAGGGCGTCTCGGCCCTGTCGAGGCGCTGTTCACCGAGGCGCCTGGCCACGCCACTGAGCTGGCTCGCGGCGCGCTCGAGAGCGGCGCGGACCTAGTCGTCGCCATCGGCGGCGACGGCACGCTGAACGAGGTTGTGAATGGCTTCTTGACCGACGGAAGGGCAGTGTCAGAGCAGGCCGCTGTAGCCTTGTTGCCGCTCGGAACTGGCGGAGATTTCGAGAGATCAGCTGCTTTACCTGAGATTTCAGATGAAGTGATCAAGGAAATCGCAGAGCGGGAACTCCGCCGTGTCGATGTTTGCCTGGCCCGCTTCCATTCCTACGACGGCAAGCCGCTCGAGCGCTACTTCGTCAACGGCGCAGGCTTTGGCCTGGGCGGCGAGGTCGCCATTTCGGCCAAGAACAATTTCCTGACCCGATACTCCGGCACGGGCGCCTTCTTGTGGGCGACCGCTGTCTCGTTCCTCACTTACCGCGCCCGGACGGTACGACTAACCTTCGACGAGGGGACGGCGCTGGAGACTTCGATCATGGAGGTCGCCCTCGGGAACGGACAGTCTCAAGGCGGCGGCATGCAAGTGTGCCCGCGAGCTAGGCTCGATTCGGGTTCGGTGGACGTCTCGGTCATCAGGAAGGCCGGGTTCTTCGAGTTCCTCGCGGCGTTGCCGTACTTGTATTCCGGCAGGATCTACTCGCATCCCAAGTGCGATTTCTTCAGAGCGCGCCGCGTCGTCGCGGAGTCGGACGAAGAAGTGTCCATCCAAGTCGACGGCGAGGCCGTCGGCACCCTGCCGCTAGAGGTCGAGACCGTACCGGGAGCGATACCGTTCGCAGGGATCGGCACATCCTAGCGGGTCAGCACCGGGACCGGCTGCTGTTCGGCAAGGACCTTTCCGCATGCGCCCGCGAGCGACAGGAAACTGAGAGAAGCGTGATAAACTCGGCCTAGAGGGGCCTTGCGGCATTGCACACGGATCTTTCCCTAGCGCTGCAGATTCAGGGGATGGATCTGCGAATCCAGGCTCTCACCCGTGAGATCGATGGCCTGCCCAAACGCATCGCGGCAGTAGAAGCGCGCTTGGCCTCGCACAGGCAGGCATTGGCCGACACCAAGGCCACGCTCGAGCAGAACAAGAAGGACCATCGGCAGCTCGAGCGCCAGATTGACGACGAGAAGCAGAAGATCTCCAGGCTGCAGGATCAGATGAACGGGGCGCGGACGAACGAGCAGTTTCGGGCGTTTCAGCACGAGATCCAGTTCTGCAAGGACGCCATTGACGGTCACGAAGAGGCCATCCTCGGAAAGATGGAGGAGGCCGAAAAGCTCGAAGCGGACGTTTCGTCTGCCGAAGCAAGCCTGAAGTCGGAGAGCGCGAAGGTTGCCGAGGACGTGCGCCGGGCCAAGGCGCGGATCGAGGCCGACCGAAAGGAGCGCGAGCAAGGGCTGGCCAGCCGGCGCGACTTGAGCTCCAAGATCAGCCCGACAACTCTTCGCGCCTACGAGCGAATCCGCAGGACACGCGCAGTTGCCATCACCGCCGTCGACGGAGAGAACTGCGCCGCGTGCCATATCCGGCTCAGGCCAAAGCTCCTCCAAGACCTGGGACAGCTCACACAGGGCATCCTTACGTGCGAGAGCTGCGGGCTAATCATCTACCGGCCTGAAGAGGGCTCTGACACCTGATCGGCCGGTCGTCTGCTACCCGAACGGATCCCCAGCCCACCCCCGCATGGCCCTTTCGATTCTCAGCGAAGAAGAGTCCCTGTTCTTCGATTCTGTTTACGCGTTCGCCCAACAGGAAATCGGCCCGCACGTCCGTGCCATGGACGAAGCTTGTGAGCTGCGACCCGACGTCATCGAACAGCTGTTCGGATTCGGGCTGATGGGCATCGAGGTGCCCGAGGCTTACGGCGGCCAGGGGGGAACGTTCTTCGACGCGGTTCTCGCCATTCAGGCCCTGTCCCGGGTGGACCCGTCGGTGTCGGTCGTAGTGGACGTGCAGAACACGCTCGTCGCCAACGCCTTGCTGCGCTGGGCCAGCGAGGAACAGAAGCAACGCTACCTGCCGCGCCTCAGCCACGACACGGTCTGTAGCTACGCCCTGTCCGAAGCCGGGTCTGGGAGCGATGCCTTCGCGATGAAGACACGGGCCGACCGGGTCGACGGCGGATTCGCCATCAACGGCCGCAAGCTCTGGATCACGAACGCGCGGGAGGCTGGCCTGTTCTTGGTGTTCGCCAACGCCGATCCATCCCAAGGACATCGGGGAATCACTGCGTTTCTTGTCGAAAAGGGCGCCAAGGGCTTCGCCGTCGGCAAGAAGGAGGACAAGCTTGGCATTCGCGCGTCGTCGACCTGCGAGCTGCTCTTCGACGATTGCTTCGTGCCTGCGGAGAACGTGCTAGGCGAGGTCGGCAAGGGATACAAGATCGCTATCGAAACACTCAACGAAGGCCGCATCGCAATCGGCGCGCAAATGCTGGGCGTAGCCGAAGGCGCGTTCGGGCACGCTCTGGGATACGTCCAGCAGCGCGAGCAATTCGGTCAGCGCTTGGCATCATTCCAAGGAGTGCAGTTCGAGGTGGCAGACATTGCAACCCAGATTGAGGCAGCTCGACTGCTGGTGTGGAACGCGGCGCGCCTGAAGGACGAACGCAAGGAGTTCCTGCCCTCCGCCGCGATGGCCAAGTACTACTCTTCCGAGATGGCAGTGCGCGTGACGGCCAAGTGCGTGGATCTCTTCGGAGGCGTGGGCTTCACCTCCGACTATCCGGTGGCGAAACTCTATCGCGACGCCAAGATCGGCACGATCTACGAAGGCACCTCGAACATGCAGTTGCAGACGATTGCAAAGCAACTGCTTGACGTATGATTGCTGGCGTGCCTCTCGCGCCGGAGCCCGATGCAGTGACTCGCCCGCCCCAAGCGCCGAGTTCTGTCAGGAGCTGGCGCTTCTGGAAGATGCCGGTTCTTGCCGGGTTCGGGTTTTGCGCGCTACAAGTCGGGCTGCTGGTCGCTCGGTTCGGATTCAGCGACAACCTCAACCCGGGACGCCCCCCGGGAGGTTGGATCGTTGGAATGCTGGCGGGTCTCAGCCTGTTTTTTCTGGCTGGCCTGCTTGCCGCACTGCTTGTCCGCAGGCTGCTGCGCGGGGCGCAGGGCCGCTGGAGGGTGTGCCTTATCGTTCTGACCGTGGCGGCCACACCATTCGCCCTGCTCGCCAGTCTGGCTGGCGGTCTGCTCGGACCCCCTCTTGTCGTGCTCTACGCCACGGTTCCGTACCTGATGTTCGTGGGCATTCCAGTGCTCGGGCACCGACTCTGGCTGTTATTGGAGTCCCGAGCGGCGTCGTGAAGACACGCGAGTGTCGCACCCACTTACCAGAGCATCAGCACGGCTTCCGCGTCGTGATTTGCCAGAGTCGCCGTTGGCTCCCGCACAACCTAGCCGGCTACAACTAGGAACGCGACGATCCCACAGAGCAGAATTCATCTGTGCGAGCTTGTCACGAGGAGCATGCGAGATGGGCTCGTCGCTCGGTGGCAGCATCAAATTCCGTTCCAACGGTCTGTACTGGCGGGCCGGGGATGGACGCCGATCCGTCCGCGGCCCCTCGCCCAAGGAACGCTCCAATATGTCGCCTCTGGCTTGGAATTGCAAAATGGGTTACGAAATGGCATTTATAGTGGTAAGAGTATTGCCATGAAATCTACCATTGATGCAGCGGGAAGGGTCGTCATCCCGAAGCCGATTCGTGTCGCAGCGCGTCTCGAGCCCGGCACGAGACTCCAGTTCCGCGTGACGTCCGCCGGAGTATTGGAGATCGAGCCCGAGCTGCTTGAGGTCGAAATCCGAAAGGAAGGTCGCCTGACCGTGGCACAGCCAACAGAAAGGCTGTCCGTGCTGAAACAGGCTCAAGTGGACAGCACGCTTGCGGATCTTCGCGCCGATACCGAGAGTCGTTAATGAGCCGCTTTCTTTGCGACACCAGCTGCTTGGTCGCCGCTGTGTGCGGATGGCACGAGCACCACATGCGCACAGTCGTCGAACTGGAAGAGCGGGCCCATAACGGCGACGAGCTAGTCATAGCGAGCCATTCGTTAGCCGAAACCTACGCTGTTCTGACCCGATTGCCCTCCCCACATCGGCTTACACCTGCAACTGCGATAGCGCTCCTCGAAGCGAACTGGCGGTCGGCAGATGTGATTCACCTGACCGCGGAAGAGACGTGGCGCGCTCTCAGGAAGGCCAGCAGGCTGGGCGCGGCGGGAGGCCAGTGTTACGACGCTGTCATTGCAAGCTGCGCGGAGAAAGCCGCTGCATCAACCTTGGTGACTTGGAACGTTAGGCACTTTTCGCGGTTCTCAAATGGACTGCGGGCGGCTGGGCCGCGATGAAGGAGCGGCCCGTTCGGCACCGGCCGCTTGACGGCGGCGTCAGAACGCCGGTGGGAGCACGCGCTCGGCCCGACCGGGCGCGCAGAAAAACGAGAAGTCGCAGCCTGCGGATTCCAGCGAGAACAAACACCCGATCCGAAGAGAAACGAGCGCTCGTGCAGCAATGCCGGCTGGAGTCAACTACTGAGGCGCGGTCCCGGCGACAGATTGATGCACCACGGTTTCAGGAAGTCCGGACTGAGGCGTGATGATGTCGCACAGGGGGCCAGGAGCACGGCCTAGCCTCATGTCTAGCGTCAGGAGCGGACAGTGGAGCCGCTCAGCAAGCGCAACGTACCAAGCGTCATGACTCGTGAGATTACCTCGCAGTTCCCAAATCCGTTGCGCCAAGGGCTTGAAGCGGCAGAGCTCTAGATCGAGCAGCATCAAGCTATGGAATTTGGATGCCGCTTGCTCCTGCGAGATCAAGCCGGCTTGTGCCATCCGGCGGAGGGCGTTACAGACCTCGACCAACACATGATCCGGTGCCATTATCTGGCACGTAGACATGAAGGTCCGTGCCCAGTGTCCAGCGCTGTCCTCATCAACAAGGCTGGCAACCAAGACTGAGGAATCCACCACGGCCCTCATTCCGAGTCTCTGCCGAGGTACTTCAGAATATCGCGTACGGACACGTTCGTGCCGGAATTCTTCAAGCGCTCTGCGGCTTCGCGCATGAGTTCGGCATTGGTCGGCGTGTCCGCGATTTGCTTCAACCGGCGGAGAAGGAAAGTTTGCATCGACTGTCCTTCGGCCTCGGCTTTCGACTTGAGCGCATCCCGGACATCTCCCGGAACGTTCCTGATAGTGATCTGAACCACCATGAATCCATGGTGACACACGTGCTGCCACTCGAACTGCACGACCGACAGTCGGCCCGCCTTGGCGACGCCCGCTGGCGTGGAGAATTCTGCCGCCTGCTGCGCGGCAACCTCAGAACGCCAGCGGCAGCGCGCGTTCGGCCCGTCCCGTACCGCGCAAGAACGAGAAGTCGCAGCCCTCGTCTGCCTGCAATACGGATTCGAGGAAGAGTTTTCCGTAGCCTCGGTCGTAATGCTGGTCGCGAGCTACCCAGGCACTCTTGCGTCGCTGCATTTCCTCGTCGTCAATCAGCAGGTCAAGCCGACGGCCGGCCGCGTCCAAGCGTATCTCGTCACCAGTGCGCACAAGAGACAAGGGACCTCCGACGGCAGACTCGGGAGCGATGTGGAGCACGACCGTGCCGTAGCTCGTACCGCTCATGCGCGCGTCCGAGATGCGGACCATGTCGCTGACCCCTTGCTTGAGCAACTTGGCAGGAATCGACAAGTTGCCGTATTCCGGCATACCCGGGCCGCCGATCGGACCGGCGTTCTTGAGCACGAGGACGGAATTGGCATCCACATCTAGATCCGGAGAGTCGATCCGCTCCATGAAGTCCGCGTGGTCTTCGAACACCAGCGCCCTGCCCGTGTGCTGCAACAGCTTCGCAGACGCCGCGCTCGTCTTGAGCACTGCGCCGCGCGGGCAAAGGTTGCCTTTGAGGATGATGGTGCCTCCCTCGGGCTGCAGGGCCTGCTCCCTAGGCAGGATCACCTTGCGGTTGTGGCAGGCGGTTCCCCTGACGTTCTCGGCCACGGTCTGGCCCGTCACGGTCAGGCAATGGCCGTGCAGCTGATCGAGCAGGTCATTCATCACGACGGGGATCCCCCCGGCGTAGAACATGTCCTCCATGAGGTGCTTGCCGGAGGGCTGAACGTTGGCGACTACCGCCGTCTCGCGAGAGAGCTCGTCGAAGCGCTCCAACGGAAAATCGATCCCCAAGCGGCCTGCCAGCGCCTTGAGGTGAATGATCGCGTTCGTGGAGCCTCCGATCGCCATGTCCACGCGCACAGCGTTCTCCAGCGCCTCGCGGGTAATGATGTTCGACGGGCGGAGATCCTCGCGCACCATTTCGACAATGCGCTCCCCGCTGCGGTGAGCGATCTCGAAGCGACGCGAATCCGCGGCAGGGATGTTCGCGCAGCCCGTCAGCGTCATCCCGAGCGCTTCGGTCAGGCTGGTCATGGTCGAAGCCGTGCCCATGACCATGCAGTGCCCTGACGAGCGGGACATGGCGCATTCCATCTCGCACCAATCCTCTTCGCTGATCCGCCCGGCGCGCAGCTCGTCCCAGTAGTGCCAGACATCGGTGCCGGAACCGATCTCCTTGTTGCGCCAAATACCCTTGAGCATCGGGCCGCCGGTCACAAAAATCGAAGGCAGGTTGGCACTCGCAGCACCCATCAGTTGCGCGGGCGTGGTCTTGTCGCAGCCGCAAAGCAGCACGACCCCGTCCATGGGGTTGGCACGAATCGATTCCTCTACGTCCATCGCCATCAGGTTGCGGAACATCATGCTGGACGGGCGCATGAACGGCTCCCCGAGCGAGATCGTCGGGAACTCGAGCGGGAACCCGCCCGCCGACCACACACCCCGCTTGACGGCTTCGGCCACCTGGCGCAGGTGGGCGTTGCAGTTGGTCAGCTCGGACCAAGAGTTGCAGATCCCGATCACGGGCTTGCCCGAGAACACGCTTCCGGGAAAGCCTTCCGAGCGCAGCCAAGAACGATGCAGGAACCCCAGCTTGTCCTTGCGGCCAAACCATTCCTGCGAGCGCAGTTTCGAAGATTCGTCGGACATGTGCGAGACATTATAGGCCCACGCTGATTGCGCTCTGGACGGTCCAAGCGACGCCGCTAGCCGGAGTGAGTTTGCCATCCGTTGCGAGGCTGACTATAGTGGTTGCGAACACGGAGGCCACACAATGCCACTCGACTTGACTCGACGCCACTTTCTGGGCGGTGCCGCTGCCCTAGGTGCTGCTGGCCAAGCCGCGCCAGGCAAGGGCACGCTGCCCTCTAGGCCGCTTGGGCGCACGGGCGCCACGCCCTCGATCCTGGCCATGGGCTGCGGCAGCCGGCTCGCGATGTACGAAGAGGAAGACAAGGCCGTGGAGGCGCTCAATCTCGCACTCGACTTGGGTGTGACATACCTGGACACGGCGCAATCGTATGGCGGCGGCAATAGCGAGAGCTGGGTTGGCAAGGTGATGGCCGAGCGTCGCAAAGAGGTATTCCTAGCGACAAAAATCGGTCTCCGCGACTACGACGAGGCGATGCGCCGAACCGAGGAGAGCCTGAAGCGCTTGCAAACCGACCAGATCGACCTGATCCACATTCACAGCCTGCGCGGCCAAGAGGATCTGGCCGCGATCGAGGCCGGATCACTGAGGGCATTGATGCAGTTGCGGGACCAGAAGGTGTGCCGCTTCGCCGGCATCACCAGCCACAGCTATCCGGACGTGCTGGCCACGGCGCTGGAACGGCATGACTTTGACTGCGTCCAGATGGCACTCAACGCCGCGAAGCAGGGGCGCAGCGAGAACGCCCGGAACCCTGTGGACCATTTGCCCGCAGACAGCTTCGAGGCAGTGGCGTTGCCGGTCGCGTTGCGCAAGCGAATGGGCGTCCTAGCCATGAAAGTTACCGGCCAAGAAGCGTTGGTAGGCAGCGGCCACGGCAAGTCTGGCGTCGGCCGCCTTCTGCAATACGCCCTTTCGCTACCCATCACATCAGCGGTCGTGGGCATGCCCACGCTGGAATACCTGCGGGAGGATGTAGGCTTCGCTGCGAAGTTCCAACCGATGGCCCGGGCGGATATGGACCGTTTCTCCGAGGAGCTGGCCGGCGCGAACAAGCAGGCCATGGACCACCGCTTCCATTGCCACGTGGACGCGTAGGCGTCTTAAGGCTCGGTACCGATCCGCACGCCTGGCTCGTCGCGAGCGCTACCCGCCAAGGCTGATCATTTCCAGCTTGCGAACAGCCTCAGGCCGATATCCCTGATCCGATGAGATCGCCGCCAGGCGCTCTTCGGAATAGCGGTCCGTGCGGTGACTCCAAATCGCTCGGACGGCTGCGCTGAGTTCCTCGTCGCTGCAGCCAGATCGCAGCAGCGACTTCAAGTCATGCCCGCCGGCAGAGAACAGGCAGGTCACCAAGCGCCCATCGGCTGTCAAGCGCGCCCGCGTGCACGCACCGCAGAACGGCTCGGTGACAGACGCGATGACGCCGAAGACTCCGCTGCCATCCAAGAAGCGATAGCGCTCCGAAGGGGCGCTGCCGCGCGGGCCGCTTAGAGGCTCGAACGGGTACTTCTTCCCAACACGCTCCAAGATCTCGGCCTTGCTGACGAGCTTTTCGGACGTCCATTGGTTGACGTTGCCGACATCCATGTACTCGATGAAGCGCAGATCGAGCCCGCGCGATCTGGCGTAGTCGACCAAGTCTAGGACTTCGTCGTCGTTCACGCCGCGCTCAATCACCGCGTTGAGCTTGACCGGGGTCAGGCCCGTCTCGATGGCGGCGGAGAGGCCCGCCAGCACTGCCGCCAGGTCGCCCCGCTGTGCCATGCGCGCAAAGGTCGTGGGGTCGAGCGAGTCGAGGCTGACCGTAAGCCGATGCAGGCCGGCCCGCTTGAGCCGATCGGCCTTGTTCGCGAGCAGCGATGCGTTGGTAGTCAGGCAGATGTCTTCGATGCCGTCAACGCGCGCCAGCATCTCCACCAAGTCTTCTAGGTCCGCTCGCAGCAGCGGTTCTCCGCCGGTGATGCGCAGCTTCCGCACGCCCAAGCGGGCGAAGACTCCCGCTAATCGTCCGATCTCTTCGTAGCTGAGGATCTGATCGCGGGAGATCCAGTCGTACTGGTCCAGCGGCATGCAATACGTGCATCGGAAGTTGCAGCGGTCCGTGACAGAAATCCGCAGATCTTCCAAGGCGCGTTCATGCTTGTCGACCAACATGCGTGGGTTTCGGTACTGCCATTGTACCGGGAGCCTCGTGCGCGAGGCCCGGGCCGGCGGGTGAAACGGGGCTAGGAGCGGCGCGACGGACCGTCCTCCGGAGCGGGTCCGAGCGGCGCTCGAACCCAATGTGGCCAACGCTATGGCACGGTGCGGGCTAGGTCACGATTCTTGCGGCTCCCGGCAGGGCGGTATCATGAAAGGGCGCGATGATCGAAGTCACGCCCAACGCAACGCGGAAGATCCGCGGGATGCTGGATTCGGACAATCCTGGCGGGCTGCTACGTCTCGGAGTCATCGGTGGCGGCTGCTCGGGCTTGCAGTACAAGTTCAAGTTCGAGCGCTCGGCGCGGCCTACCGACACAGTGTTTGCTGTGGATGACGTCGAGCTGTGCGTAGACCCGAAGAGCTTCCAATACCTTGACGGAATGACGCTCGACTACGTCGAGACAGTGCTGGAACAACGCTTCCTGTTCAAGAACCCGAACGCCGACAAGAGTTGTGGCTGCGGAAAGTCCTTCCAGGTCTGAAGCAGAGACTCGCCCATGGAACGCCTGCCCTACAGCGAGTGGTACGACGCCTTTAACCGCTTTGCGGGCGATCTCTACCCGGGGCGCTATACGCGGGAATACACCGCGAGCCTGGTGTCCGCGGCGCAACAGATCAGCGAGTTGGCCGAGAGCAAGCAATCCCTGATCGTCGCCCACAACTACCAGTTCCCCGAACTGCAGGAGGTCGCGGCCGAGGTCGGCGACTCGCTGGGGCTGAGTCGCTACGTGGCCGCACAAACCTCTCCGCGGGTGGATTTCTGCGGAGTCTGGTTCATGGGCGAGACTGCCAAGACGATCGTCGGCGAGCGATCGAAGGTCTACATGCCCGACAAGCCCGGCTGCTCACTGGTGGAGTCGATCGACCATGCTCGCGTGCGGGCCTGGAAGCAGAAGTTCGCGGATGGCATCGTGATCTCTTACGTCAACACCGACGCTGCGACCAAGGCGCTCAGCGACTACATCTGCACTTCGCGAAACGCGGCCCAGGTGCTGGATCACGCCGCGGGCCAGAATCCGGGCCGCCGGATCCTGTTCTTGCCCGACAAGTTCCTCGGCTCTGTCTCGATTGCCCAGAGCAACGTCGTCGACCCCTCGTTGGTCGATCTGTACGACGGCTGCTGCCACGTGCATGCCAAGATCGGCGAAAGCGCCCTCGAAGAGGCGTTCGAGCGCCACCCCGAGGCGGAATTGCTCATCCATCCGGAGTGCGGCTGCGCGTCGCACTGCATGTCGAGAGTCATGCAGGGCAACTCCCCCTATCAGAAGGCGTTCTTCCTCTCCACGGAAGGGATGATCCGCCACGCCGAGCTGTCCCAGGCCAATGAGTTCATCGTTGGCACCGAGATGGGCATGGTGTACCGCCTGCGGCGCCAGATCCCCGGCAAGATCTTCCACCCCGTCAGTGCCGATGCAGTGTGCGAGTACATGAAGATGAACACACTGGAGAAGCTGCTCGACTCCTTGGAGCGGGACCAGGTCGAGGTCACCGTCGAAGCTGAGACGGCCCGCAAAGCCCAGTTGGCGATCGACCGCATGCTGAGCATCCAGTAGCTTCCGGACAGACCTCCAGCGCAAGCGGCTTATCCGGGGACTAACGGAACGCCGCACACACCCTCCAACGTGCTGTGCGACACTCACTCTGGAGCGTTCGCATGCCGTTCAAGACCCTCGCGCTGACAATCCTTGCAAGCCTGACCCTGGCGGGTTCGCTGCTCGCTCAGGGCCGGACTCCCCTCCGGGTGACGCTTGACGACAGGCTGGCCGCTATAGAAGACCGCCTCGCAGCCATCGAGGATCGCTTCGCGACTCACGAGGAGGGTCACAGGCGCGAGCAGGAAAAGGACCGGCTCACATTGGAATCCGAGGCCAAGCTGGACCGCTTGGAAGTCAGGGTGATCCAGTTGGAGACGCGGCCCACGGACTGCGACTGCGGCGACATCGGCACCCGAGCGCTGCTCGAGCGCATCGTCTCGCTCGAACGGCAGGTCGCTCGCCTCCGCTCCGCGCGGAATCGCTAGAATACAGGACCATGCGCAGCGGAATCGTCTCGGCGGCTTGTGTCTTGATGCTGGGTGCCTGCGGCCCCAGCGTCAGTCACTTGGACGAGTCACGCCAAGCCACCGGGGTCAAGGTCGGCGAGGTGACCCACGACTCGGCAGTCATCTGGACCCGCGTCACCGAGTCCGCCGAGCGGAGGGCCGACGGCACGCCGATCCGGGGACGTCCGGAGAAGACCGAGCCCGGCGAGGAGATCGTGCAGCTCGATCCCCGCGATCTGCAGGGATCGGTACCCGGCGCCCCGGGCAAGGTGCGCGTCCGCTACGCCGACAACGTGAACTTCTTCGAGCCCTTTGAAACAGACTGGTCTGAGGTCGGCGCGGAAAGCGACTTCACTCATCACTTTCAATTAAACGACCTAAAACATTCAACAATCTATTATTTCGAAACCGAGACCAGCAATGTCGACGGGACCGTCTTGCACAAGCCGCTCTACGGGCGCTTCGAGACGGCACCTCCTCCGAACCTGTATGCCGACGTGACGTTCACCGCAGTCACCGGTCAGGCAAACCGGGATCATGATGCCGAGGACGGGTTCAAGATCTACAAGTCGATGCTGGATCTGACCCCCAACTTTATCGTCCCTACCGGCGACACGATCTACTACGACAGCGACGCACCGCTCGCGACTTCCATAGATCTAGCCCGGTTCCACTGGCACCGCATGTACAGCTTCCCTTCCTTGGTCAAGTTCCACCTCAGCGTGCCCGGATATTGGGAGAAGGACGACCACGATTCGTACCACAACGACAACTGGCCCGGGATGTCACGGGAGTACATGGGAACCTTCAGCTGGGAGCAGGGCCTGCAGGTTTACGCCGAGCAAGTGCCGATGAGCGAGCTGCCATACCGAACGTTCCGCTGGGGCAAGGGGCTGCAGGTTTGGATTGTCGAAGGGCGTGACTTCCGGTCTCCGAACGACATGCCGGACGGCCCGGACAAGAGCATTTGGGGCCGCGAGCAGAAGAGCTGGCTGATGGAGACGCTGCTGGCTAGCGACGCCGATTGGAAGGTGCTGGTCAGCCCGACGCCGATCGTCGGCCCGGATCGCTCGAACAAGGCCGACAACCACGCCAACAAGGCCTTCCAGCACGAGGGCGACGAGTTCAGGGGTTGGGTCGCCGCGAATCTGCCGGACGACTTCTTCATCGTCTGCGGAGACCGTCACTGGCAGTACCATTCCGTGCATCCCGCCACAGGCGTCCAAGAATTTTCGAGCGGTCCGGCCACCGACGAGCACGCGGGGGGTTCGCCCGGCGAGGACGAGGCCTATCACCGCTTCCATCGCGTGGAGGGCGGCTTCGTTTCAGTGTCCGCGAACAAGTCGACCAACGCCTCGACCATCGCCTTCCGTCTGCACAACGTAGACGGGGGCGTGGAGTACGAGTGGTCGAACTCGAAGGAACTCTAAGGAGAGTTGCAGGGCAAGTGCGCGGCCCGCGCTGTCAAACGCTGCCGGACATGAGGCCGAGCGAGCGTGTGATTCGGGAAAACACGCCCGAAATCGACCTCGTGGCGTCCACTTGGACGAGCGTTCCCAAGTCCTTGTAAATCTGCAAGATAGGCTTCGTGCGCCGATGGTAGTTGGCAATGCGGCGACGTAGCACTTCCGGGTTGGTGTCAGCCCGCTTGGTATAGCCCGATCCCCAGCCCTCTTTGCCGCGCGCCATGACGCGCTTGAACACGGCCTCGTCGGGAGCGTCCAGATAGACCACTCGGTCGATATCCCAGTTCTGCCGCAGGAACTCCGCATGTGCCTTGTTACGCGGGAAGCTGTCCAACACGAAGCCGTAGTTCCAGTCGTGCTGGTGCAATCGCCGACGGACGAGGTCCATGACGATCTCATCCGGTATCAGGTTGCCGCTGTCCAAGATCTGACGGATCGTCGCCGCCAGCTTGGTGCGGTGTTCGAGGTGCCAGCGAACGATTTCCCCGATCGAGATGTGGGCGAAATCGAAGTGCGTCGCCAGCATTCGGCTCTGCGTGGACTTCCCCGATGCCTGCGGGCCGATAACGACGTACTTATGCACGGTAATGCGAAAGAACCGCACCGGTGGCCAGGCGGCGCAAGATTCGAGTCTACCGCAAGGCACTTGCCCGTCCGAGCGGTCGCGTGTCCCAACGCGCGAGGCGGCCGAGCAAAGGCTTGGTTGGGATAATCGGAAATCCCGGAGGACACGCTTGGATGGAAGCAAAGTCGCCCGCGTTTGCAGTGCTCGGCGCCGGAGCCGTGGTCACGGCTCGCCACCTCCCCGCTTTGCGGGCCATCGGTGGGAGCGTGCTGAGCGTGTTCGACCCGGCGGTCGATGCCGCGCGAGCCGCCGCCGACGCCTTTGAAATCCCTCACGTGGCGAGGACGTTCGAAGAGGCCATTGCCACTGACGGCGTCGGCGCCGTCCTGATCGCGTCTCCCAACTCCTTCCATCGCGAGCAGGCAGAGCTCGCGTTCGCATTGGGCCGACACGTGCTATGCGAAAAGCCTCTGGCCTTGACGCTGGAAGACGCCAGCGCGATTCGCATGGCCGCCGAGCAGGCCAAACGCGTGCTCCAAGTGGGCTTTCACCATCGCTTCAGCGCCGAGCAGCTCTGCGTCAAGCAATTGCTCCGCCTCGGCGTCCTCGGCGAAGTGCGGGCCTTCAGCGGCAGCCTCTCCGAGCCCTTCGACGCGGTCCCCGGGGCGTTCGGAACTATCGCTTCGACTCCAAGCAAGGGGGCGGCTTCACCTTGATCGATGTCGGGCAGCACCGCCTGGACCAGATGCGCGACCTGCTGGGCGAATTCAGCAGCGTCTCGTGCGAAATGGCCTCCGTGCTGGACAGCCACCGCGTCGACGACAGCGTCGCGCTCAACCTCAGAATGGAATCCGGCGCAATCGGATCGCTCGGCTGGCATCGGTTCTCGCGGGCCTTCACTTCCCCACTCATGCTGTATGGCACAAAGGCCACGCTGGGCTGCTCGGCATTCGTCACCGGCCCGTTTCAATCAGCGCCGGTCTCGGTCTATCTCGACGAAGCGCCGGAATCAGTCCTGCCGCCAGAGATGCTGGCTTGGACCAGGCCTGCAAAGTGGTGGGGCGGCTTCGAGGCCGGGTGGGTGGACCTGTGGCCGCCCGGCCGAAACACGTTTCAAGAGCAGTTTCGAAGTTTCTTGCGCACGGTCTCGACAGGTGGGCCTCCGGTTGCCGACGGGGGCGACGGATTCAATGCGGTCGAGATCGTGCAGGCTGCCTACCGCTCGTTCCGCCTGAGGCAGTCGATCGACCTTCCGCTCGAAGACCCCGCGCACGAGCCGCCGCCAGAGTGGTAGAGCTACGAAGAACGGACCGGCACGAGGCCGTCGGTGCTGAACGGCTCCTCCGCGCCGCCGGCCAGCGGCACGCTTAAGTCCGCCTCGACGGCCACACAGCTCGCGCTGTCGCAAGCTTGCGCCCGCACCGTCACGCTGGCAGAGTCGCCCGCCGTGCGCTCGACCTTGGCCGCCAGGGTCGACGTGCCTTCCAACCCGTAGGAGTACCAGCGCAACTCAGGTTGGGAGAAGTCCTCGGGCTTGGTCTGATACCAGTCGCCGACAACTTTCAAGCCCCCGGACACGAGCACCTCTGTGTCTTGCTCCACACCCAGCGACATCCTGCCGGCCAAGGCTTCCTTGGCACGCCGCTGATTGTCCATGGCGTATACATGCCAGCCTTGAGTGGCCCGGACCTCTACCACCAAGTGATCGCCGCTCAGCTTGGCGCGACAGGACACGAGGGCGTTCCCGGCCGCATCGGTTGCCTCCGCGGGGGAGGACCAGCTCCCGGCCCACAGGCTTGCAGTGAACATGGCCGCGACAGCGAAGCGAAATCCGAACGTCATTTCCTGAAACTCATCCTCGTGGTCTTGAGCGGCATCTCGATGCGCTCTCCTCTGCGTAGCACCTGCAGCGAGAGTTCTGACCCCGCCAGCCTGCGCAACTTGATGTGGAGCTCTGCGCTGTTGGCGACCTCGTCCCGGGTCACGCCATCCACCCCGTAGATGACGTCGCCAATCTGGAGTTGGTGACTTTCCAAGATGTCCGACAAGGAATCGATCGACACCACGCGGCTGGCAAAGCCCACCTCGTCCAGCCCCAATGTGCGCTTCTCCTCAAGAGCCAACGGCTTGGACCGAAAGTAGACGCGCGGGTCAACCGAGAGATTCCGATAGGTCAGGTCTGTGTGCCACCAGAATCGCGGCAGTTGGACATTCAGGTCCACCAGGGAACCATGACGCTCGACCACGATTGCAAGTTGCGTCGCAGTGTGATGCACCCTTCCGTACTCCCACTGGAAATCGCCAAACGTCCACACGTCGACACCGTTGAGCTTGCGGATCACGTCGCCTGAGCGCATGCCCGAGGCGACGGCAGCCCCCGCAGCACTAGCGATCCTAAGGCCTTTGGGCACATCGAGTTCGATTCCCAGCTTGCGGATGTCCGGTGCCCTGTGGAGGTCCCTGAGCTTGTCGAGGGTACCGTCCAACTCGCGCTGAACGTTCTCGAGGTCACCGATCAGGTGACATTCCACACACCGTCCACGAGCGACCGTTCGCTCGACGAGCGCAGGGATGTCACGGGGATACTTCGGCGGCGGCGCGGGCCGCTTCGCGAGCTTCCCGGAGCGATACTGCCTGTGCAGTTCCAATCCATGCTCGAGCGCGAGTTCTAAGCTCTCCAAGTCTAGATAGGTGGTTGCTGAGCGCACGTCCCGCCCGCCGTAGCGCAGGTAGATCTGCTCGTCGGCGTTCAGGACGAAAAAGTACAGCGTGTTGTAGCGGTCGTAATCGAACAGCCCGATGTTGATCCGGTCCATCCGCGTGATGCGAGCGGTCACGTATTGCTGCAGTAGCTTGCCCCTCTTCGTGTTTTCCTCGGTCAGCACCACCTGTGCGTCAAATGCTCGGCCGGCCCTTCAAGGGGCGCACCGGAACTCGAGGAAGATCGGCTTGCCTGTGTTGCGAGCCACCTCGATCGCTTCGTCGTAGCTCTCGATCCACGTCACCGCATCCTTGGCGAACAAGGCCCTTTGTTGCAATCCGATTGCAGCACTGAGCAGGGCCGTGCCAAAGAACAGCCCCGCCCGGGGCATGCGCAGGGACAGGAGAAAGCGGGAAAAACGATTAAACACTTGTAGTTACCTGCAGGTAGATGGAGCGCTTGCGACTTCTATTGTCAAAGTCTAGCAGAATAAGCTGCTGCCACGTACCCAATTGCAACTGGCCGTCTTCGATCGGCACTGACAGCGAGGGCTTCATCAGCGCCGCCCGCAGGTGCGCGTAGCCGTTGCCGTCGCCCCAAGCCTCGTTGTGGTGGTAGCGCGCGTCCATCGGAGCAATCCGCTCCAAGGCCTCCTTGAGGTCTCGCACAGCCCCCGGCTCGAACTCGATCGTGGACAGCGCGGCCGTCGAACCCTGCACGAACACGTGCGCCACGCCATCCCTGACGCCGCTGGCAGCTACGGCACTGCGCACTTGCTGCGAGATGTCGACGATATCGGTAAAGCCCTTGGTGTGAACGACGAATTTCACGTCATGCTCCCGTCCTATGCGGATCTGTCGCGCGGATCACTGCCGCGACCAAGTCGTCCTCTTGGGTCTCGGAGACCGTTCGCAAGTCCAGCAGGACACGGTTCTTCTCGATGCGCGCTACGACGGCCGGGTCATGGGAGCGCAGGCCGCTCTCTAGCTGTGCCGCCGTCTGTCCGGGCCGCCCCTCGATGGCCACCAACGGAGACGGCACCCTCTGCATCGGCGTGGAGCCGCCGCCCAGCAGGGACTCCCCCTCGACCACACCGCACCAGGAAACGCCATGCTCGGCGAGCCGCTGCGCCAACCCGTGCGCCCGCGAGCTAAGCACGCTTGCCGGCGCCCGCAGCAGCCTCAGGGCCGGAATCTCGTCTTCCCGGCCCGCCACGTAGGAGCGTAGCGTGGCTTCGAGAGCGGCCAAAGTCAGCTTGCCTACGCGGAGCGCCCGGAACAGCGGATTCCGCCGCACCCGCGCCACTAGGCCGGCGTCACCGGCGATGATGCCGGCTTGGGGCCCGCCGAGGAGCTTGTCCCCGGAGAACGTCACCAAGCTCACTCCGGCCTTGATGCTCTGGGCTACGGGCGGCTCGCCCTCGATGCCGTCCGCGAGATGGTCGGTGAGGCAGCCGCTGCCTAGGTCCTCGATCAGCGGAAGCGAGGCCGACTTGGCGAGGGCTACTAGTTGCTCGATTGTCGGGCGCCCAGTGAAACCCACTTGTTTAAAGTTGCTCGGATGGATGCGCAGCAGCGCTCTGGTCCGCTCGCCCAGCGCGTCGCGATAGTCGTCGAGATTGGTCCTGTTGGTAGAACCGACCTCTCGAAGTCGCGCCTGCGAAGCCTCGAGGATGTCCGGAATGCGGAAGCCGTCGCCGATCTCCACCAGCTCGCCGCGGGAGACGATCACCTCCCCGTCGCGGGCCAGCTCATACAGCACGAGGAAAATCGCGGCGGCATTGTTGTTGACGACTAGCGCCGGAGCGCCGAGCAATCGTTCCAGCAGCGAGCCGCAGTGCACATCACGCCGGCCCCGCCGCCCTTGCTCGACGTCGTATTCGAGGTTGCAATATCCGTCCGCTATGGAGCGGACAGCTTCCACCGCGGGCTCACCGAGCGGGGCTCGACCGAGATTGGTGTGCAGGATCACACCGGAGGCGTTTATGACTGGCCGCAAGCTGCTATCGCTCAAGCTCTGCACCAAGGCGTCGACCTTGGCCGCCACCGCCCCCAGCGGGTCCTCAGGGGCCTTCGACGCATCCGAGCGCAGCGATTCGCGAAGCTCCCCGACCGCTTCCCGCACGAGATCCGCCACGCGCTCGCGCGGCAAGCGGTCCAGCCACGACGCAGCCGCCGGAGACTGCAGCACTTGGTCCACTCCGGGCAATGCACGGAGCGGATCGGAGGGCTCCCCGTTTCTCTTGGTCATGGATCCGATCGAGGCGGCGCGTCAAGGCGCGCTACTACAGCAATGGCGTTGCGAAGGGTGAATCAGCGTCAGGGTTCTTCGACTCGGGACGCGCTCGCCGCCCGAGTCGGAGCAATCAGCCTCGGGACGTTCGGGACGGTCTCGGCCATCCGGGGCCGCGAACTCACTGTAGCATGCTGCCTAGCCAGCCCAAGCGCGACCGCACCGCAGCGAGGCTGGGACTCGGCGCTAGCGGCGAACTGCTTATACTTGCGTTGTGACTCGCCGGTCTTTCCTTCTTTCGGCTGCCGCGGCTGCGGCGGCGCCACTCCCCTTCCCGGTTATCGACACGCACATCCACTTGTTCGATCCAAGACGCCCGGGCGGGATTCCCTGGCCTCCTCCTGACGACCCGATCCGCTCGAAGCCCACCTATCCGGACCGCTTCCGGTCCGTGTCGAGCGCCCACGGTGTCGCGGGAGCGATCGTGGTGGAATGCAGTCCCCGCATCGAAGACAACCAATGGGTCTTGGACATCGCTTCCGAGGACAAGTCGGTTGTCGGCCTGGTGGGCTTCCTCGACGCAGGCAAGCCCGGCTTCGGCACCGATCTGGAGCGGTTCGCCAAGAACCCGCTGTTCCGCGGCATTCGCTACGGCAACCTCTGGGGCCGTGACCTTGCCGAGCAGCTCGGCAATTCCCGATTCATTGATGACATGCGGCTCGTGGCCTCGGCTGGCCTGTCACTCGACACGGCCAACCCCAACCTAGAGCTGCTCGAGGGCATGTTGCGCCTGTCCGACCGCGTATCCGACCTCCGCATGGTCGTGGACCATCTGCCCAAGATTCAACTGCAGGATTCACAGCGGGCGCACTACGAACGGATCCTTGCCGATTTCTCGTCCCGACCCCAGACCTACGTCAAGATCTCGGCGGTTCTGCTGGACCGCGGCGGCCGCGTCTCGTACGACTTGGAGGACTATCGCGCCACCATCGACCAGATCGCAGACGCCTTCGGAGAGGATCGCGTCCTGTTCGGCAGCGACTGGCCGAACAGCGATCCGTTGGGCAGCTACGCCCATGTGATCGGCATCGTCCAGGAGTACTTCGCCGGCAAGAGCCGGCAACAGCAGGAGAAGTACTTCCGGCTCAACAGCAAGGCCGCCTATCGCTGGACCGAACGGTAGCGACCAGACGCTCCCGCGCGGTGCGAGCAGCTTTGCGGCGCGTGCGGTGTCGCGGATTGCGGAGAATCGAAGCCACATGTTCCACTGCCTCGTCGTGCTTCGCACAGTCCTCGTCGCGGCGCTGATCCTTGCGCTTGGCACCGCGCTGGCCGAAGCGAAGCTCAATCTGGTCGTCTTCCTGTCCGACGACCACGGCGTGCTAGACAGCGCCCCCTATGGCGCACGGGAGATGCGGACCCCGAACCTGGGGCGCTTGGCCGCCTCGGGCCTGCTGTTCGAGCGAGCATTCGTCAATTCCCCGGCCTGCGCGCCGAGCCGGGCAACCCTGCTGACCGGCCTGTACCCCGCCCGTCACGGCGCGGAGGCGAACCACGCCAAGCCGCGCGCGGAGCTGCGCAAGCTGCCTTCGTACCTGCAGGAGCTGGGCTATGAGGTCGTGGCGTTTGGCAAGGTCTCGCATTACCGCTACACGCAGGACTACGGTTTTGATCACTTTGCCCATGACAGCTTCCACGACCACGCGGCAATCCCCGCAGCCATCGAGTTCATAGAACGGCGCACCAGCGAGAAGCCGCTCTGCATTTTCGTGGGCTCGAACTGGCCGCACGTGCCATGGCCGCTGGGCCAGACGGCCTATGCCGCCGACGAAGTGCTGCTGCCGCCGACATTCGTCAACACGCCGGAAACGCTCGCCGCGCGCGCCCGCTACTACGCAGCCGTGGAAAACATGGACGACGAACTTGGGCAGGTCTACGAAGCGGCCCGGTCGAGGTTCGGGGACGGCCTGTTCTTCCTGCACACAAGCGACCACGGCCTGCAAATGCCTTTCGGCAAGTGGAACCTGTACGACGCTGGCGTGCGAACACCGATGATCGCCGTCTGGCCAGACGTCATCGAAGCCGGAATCCGCACGAATGCAATGGTGCAGTGGATGGACATACTGCCGACGCTCGTCGAACTGGCCGGAGGCGCCCCGCCGGGAGACATCGACGGACGGTCATTCGCTCCAGTCCTGCGCCGCGAAACAGACACCCACAGGACCGAGGTCTACACCACCCACAGCGGCGACCGCGACTTCAACGTGTTTCCGATGCGGTCCGTGAGGACCGCCGATTGGAAGTACATCCGCAACCTTCACCCGGAATTCCAGTTCGCAACGCACATCAACCGCGGCGGGCTGCGCTCGGGCCGGCGCTACTGGCCGTCTTGGATCGAGGCCGCCAAGCACGACGACGAGGCGATGGCCATCGTGGAGCGCTACCGCAGGCGAGCCGCCGAAGAACTCTACTATGTAGCCAACGACAAGCACGAGCAGCACAATCTGGCAACTGACCCTCGGTTTGCTGGCAAGCTGGCCGAACTGCGGAGCCTGGTGGACGAATGGCTCGAGCAGGCCAACGATCCTCTGACGGTGTTCGGCAATCCCCTGCTGCACGGAGAGGAGCCGACCATCATCGAATAGCCCATGCGAGTCCTCGCCCACAGCACAGTCTTGCTGGCCTGCTGCCTGGCTGCACAGGCCCAGTCGCCCGAGCGCGATCGGGCGAACGTGGTCCTGATCTACATCGACAACGTGGGCTGGGGCGATCTCGCATCCTACGGCAATCCCGCCATTCGCACCCCCAACATGGACCGCCTGGCGGCACAAGGGGTGCGCCTGACCGACTTCTACATCCCCTCGTCGTCATGCTCGCCGTCGCGCGGAGCGCTGCTGACTGGGCGCTACCCGGACCGAAACGGGCTGACGCATCAGCTCTCGGTGCAAGAGAACTGGAGCGGCGTCGGCCTGCCGCACTCTGAGAGGCTGCTGCCCGATATCATGCGCGAGCACGGCTACGCGACCGCGGCCTTCGGCAAGTGGAACATCGGTTTCGCCGAGGGCAGCCGCCCGACCGATCGGGGGTTTGACGAGTTCATCGGCTGCATCTCGGGAAATTGCGACTACTACACCCACGTCTACAACGGGCGGCTGGACATGCACGTAGGCACCGAACCCACGCGCATCGAGGGCTATTCGACGGATATCTTCGCCGACGCTGCCGTCGATTTCATCCGTCGCAGCGCCAACCGACCCTTCTTCCTGTTCGTGCCGTTCAACGCCGCGCACTGCCCCAACCGCAGAAACAAGGCAGAGGGCCAGCCGTTTCGCTGGCAGGCTCCTGCCGAATTCTTCGAGGCCTACGGCTACTCGCCCGACACCAGCGTCGCAGAGGAGGGCTACCGCGCCGTCATGACCGCCCTGGACGCAGGAATCGGCCGCGTCTTGCAGCAACTCGACGCCAGCGGGCTGTCCGAGCAGACGTTAGTCATGCTGGCATCCGACAACGGCGCTTGGGTGGGATCGCGCCAGCCCGAGCTGGAGGTAGCCTCCAACGCCCCGTTCCGCAGCGGGCGGACATCGCTGTACGAGGGCGGCGTACGCACTCCGTGCATCATTCGCTGGCCGGGCTTGCTGCCCGCGAATGCAGTCGTGCGCGAACCCTTAGTCAATATGGACCTGTTCATGCTGGCCCTGAGGGCGGCAGGCATCGACGCTCCCAACGACCGCATCATCGACGGGCGTGACCCGCTGCCGGTCCTGCGTGACGGGGCCAGCTCGCCTCACCGCAATATCTACTTTCGCTACCGGGACATCAGCGGCCTGCGCCAGGGTCGTTGGAAGCTCGTCCGACAGTCCCCGACGGCGGCGCTAGAGCTCTACGACCTGCAAACCGATTTCGCGGAATCGCGCGATCTTGCCGCCGACCGGCCTGCGTTGGCACAGCGGCTCTGGGACGAGTTCAGCGACTGGCTGGCCGACGCCCGGCAAGGCCATTAAGATCCGAAGGGCGCAGGCAGGACAAACGCCGGGAATAGTATCATGGGCCAGTGCATTTCCTCCCAACCCGACTAGGAGCCCTGTCCATGTGTCGAGCAGCCGCTGTTCTCGTTGCCCTCTTGATCGCGCTGCCCGCCGCCGCGCAGATCTTTCCCGATGAGAACCTCGAAGCCGCGGTGCGCCACTACGTGTTCGAGAAGCGCCACAACGAAGAGCCGATCACGGCCGAGGACGTGGCAAACATCTCGACCATCACGGCTCGCGACAGGGGCATCCGCGACTTGACCGGGCTCGAGCACTGCAAGCGGCTGATGCTGCTGGAACTCCCCGACAACGAGGTCTCGGACCTTTCGCCAATCGCGGGTTTGAATCTGCTGCAGAGCCTGACACTGACCCGCAATCAGGTCCAGGACATTTCCCCGCTGGCCGAACTGAAGCGCCTGCAGTACATCGAGCTGTCGGACAACATGGTCGAAGACATCGCGCCGCTGGCAGGCCTTGAGGCGCTGAACTCAGCCTATCTCGCGGGCAACAAGATCAGCGATCTGTCCGCCGTCAAGGACCTGCAGAAGCTTTGGACTCTCGACGTCGCGCGGAACGCGGTTAGCGACGTCGGCCCCGTGGGCTCTCTGACGCGCCTGTCCTCGCTCATCCTTGACGACAACAGCGTGTCGGACCTTGGGCCGCTGGCGGCCCTGACGTCCCTCCAGCGCCTGTCGTTGCGCAACAACAAGGTCAGCGATATCGGCGTGCTAGCGGAAATGGCTGAAAAGGATGTCGCCGGCGACAGCCGCTTCGCCCGCTACTGGGCCGTCTCGCTGCAGGGCAACCCGCTCAGCAGGAGGTCCAAGAACGCCCACGCGAAGGCGCTGCAGGAGTACTCGTTCCGCATCGAAGTCGCGGACAAGTAGCCCCACGAGGCCGTTCGTCCTCACGCCACGCGGAACCGCTCGACCGCTTCCTCGTCGAGTTCTACGCCGAGACCGGGTTCTTGGGGTATGTCGAGCATGCCATCCCGCGCAGTGATGCGCTGCTTGGTCAGGTAGTCGCGCAACGTTGTCTCTTCCTCGGCTACGTACTCGACGATCAGCGCGTTGGGAATGGAATTGAGGAAATGCAGCGCAGCCGCCACGTTGATATACGTCGTGAAGCCGTGATTGGCCACGCGCACGCCCCGGTCTTGGGCAAGGGCCGCTATCTTGACCGCCTCGGTGAATCCGCCCACGCGAGTCAGGTCCACCTGCACTACATCCACCTTGCCTCGATCCATCAGTTCGATGAACGACGCTCGGCCGCTCTCTTCCTCGCCTGCCGCGATGCGCGTGTCCACCGCCTCGCTGAGTCTGCGGTAGCCCTCGTAGTTGTCCGGCATCAGAGGCTCTTCGAGCCAGAAGATACGATGCTCTTCGAAAGCCCTCACGCGTTGAATCGCCGTCTTGGCGTCCCAGACTAAGCCAGCGTCGACCAACAGGTCCGGTCCCTCGCCGAGGCCGGCGCGCGCTTCCCGCACGAGCGCGATATCGGTCGCCTCGTCCTGCCCCATCGGCTCCCAGCCGAATTTGACAGCACCGAAGCCGCGATCCGCGTAGCGCCGTGCAAGGTCCTTGGTCGCGGCCGGTGTAGGACCCCACAGAGAGCTGGCATAGCAGCGCAGACGCTGATGGAAGCCGCCGCCGAGCAGTTTCCAGACCGGCATTCCGAGCGCCTTGCCCTTGATGTCCCACAAGGCCAGGTCGATGCCGCTCATGGCGTGGAAGCCCGCTCCGCGCCTGCCGCCATAGAGATTGCCCTGGTACATCTTGTGCCAGATCTTCTCGGTCTCGAACGGATCGGCTCCAAGGACCAGCTCGCGCAACCCGCAGGTCACCGTGTGCGAGTACGGGCCTTCGATAGCGCCCTTGGCGGCCAAGGGATTGGAATCGACCTCTCCAATTCCGCTGATGCCCGCGTCGGTGTCCACGCGCACGATCAGCGCGTCCTGACCCGAGTCGCACAGCTCGCGGACCTTTTCGGATCGGACGTAGATTGCTTCTACATCAGTGATCTTCATCGCATGAAAGCACCGCGAACCTGTCCTGCCCTAAGGCGATCTCGCCAGCAACCACACGCGGCGGCGTACTCTGAGCATAGCCGCAACGGACCTCGCTGCCAGGGGCTAACGAAACCGTGGTCTCAGCCCTGCCGAACGAGCCGGAACGTGGAATAGACGTATGGATAGTCACGGCGGAACCAGTTTCGGAAGCTGCGGCGCGCCAGTTGCACCGCGGTCCGGTGCGAGCCGCCCTTGAGAACGTAGTGCTCGTCGTCGAAGAAGGCAGACGAGTATCCCGGGTAGAAGTCGTATTCCTCGAAGCCCGGAAACGGCCTGAGTTTGTCGCAGGTCCACTCCCAGCCGTTGCCCAGCAGCTGCGAGACGCCGAAGGCACTGTCGGAACCGGGCGTGGCAAGCACCGAGCACGGATCCCAGCTGTGGAAATCCAGGTTGGAACCGCCATTCGACGCGCAGCCATCCCCCCACGGGAAGCGCCTAGCAGGATCGCCGGAGCCGTATGCGGCGCGGTCCCACTGCGCTTCGCTCGGCAACGAGGCACCTGCATGGTCTGCGAACGCAGCGGCTTGTGAGTGCGTAGCATAGACCGGCCAGTCCAGCGGCAGAGGGACCTCGCCGAACATGCTGCGCAGCAACCACGAGCGCCCGGCTTGGCGCCAATAGTGGGGCTGGGGCCCGCCTTCGTCAACGAATGCCAAGTACTCTGCGTTGGTCACCTTGTGCTTGCGGATCCAATATTCATCAACCCGCTCGGTGTGGGCGCCGAATTCGTTGTCCCAGCCGAAACCGCTGCCCCTTTTCCGTCCCAGTCGAGCATCACCGGTAGGGATGTGAATCCATTGCCGCGGCACTGCGCCGACTTCAGCGGCCACAGCCGACACGCCGGCCGGCTCGCCCAGTAGGAGTTCTGGGGCAAGATTGTGCAGCAGGTAGCAGAGCGTCTCGGCATGCATCAACCGGTGCTCGATGCAGGTCTGCGCAACATCGTCGGGTACGTTGTCCAAGACCGAGTCCACCGTCTCTCGCACACGCCGACAGTAGGCCGCCGTTTCCGGAATGCTGGGCCAATCGGCCGGCTGGTCCGAAGGCAGCGAGTTCGAGTCGGGATCGATGCCGAAGGCGAACAGCCTGTCGAACTCGGCGTGAAACGGCTTCGGACCGAGCTCACATGTGGAAATCATGTTCCAGTCGAACGCCTCTACGTGGCCGATATAGAAGTTGAGCCGATGCCGCTCCGGCACAGGACGCTCGAACAGGGAATCGGGCCTGACCAATGCGAACAGCTCATCCGTACGCAGCCGCGCATCGGCAAAGCGCTGGCGGAGATCGGTCGTCGATGGCATCACTCCCATTATCCAAGCTCACATGCTGGGGCCCGACGGCCGCCGTGATATAACCGGCTCAATGAACGGTAACGGCGCGCCCCGCGAGGAATTCGCCCGAGACGCCCGCATAGGCCTGTGCGAAGCCGAGCGCAAGTGGCTGCCTGCGAGGCACTTGTACGACGCAGTGGGGAGCGCGCTATTCGAAGCCATCACCCACTTGCCGGAATATGGCCTGACGCGAGCCGACCACAGGGTCTTGCGTCGTGCCGCGGGATCGCTTCGCGGTCACATCCGCGGCCAAGCGCTGACGATTGCCGAACTCGGCAGTGGTAGCGGAACGAAGACCCGCTTGGTGCTGGAAGCATTGGTGCCCGGCTTGGTGAGATCCTATTGCCCGATTGACATCTCTTCTGAAGCACTAGACCGCTGCCAGCAGGAACTCGGCGACCTCGTCCCCGTGCTCCCCTACCACGGCGCCTACGTGGACGGCGTGCGGTCCTTGCGCGAGTCGCGCCCGGCAGATGTCCCGTTGATGCTGCTGTTCCTAGGCAGCAGCATCGGCAATCTCGGCCCCGACGACCGCGGTTCCTTCCTAGCATCGTTGCGCACCGCGCTTCGGCCAGGAGATTACTTCCTGATCGGGTTCGACCTGATAAAGCCCAAGGCCGACCTGCTGCGGGCGTACGACGACCCCACCGGTGTGACCGCCGCGTTCAATCGCAACGTGCTGGGCCGCGTCAACCGCGAACTGGGGGCCAACTTCGACCTAGACGGGTTCAGCCACCTAGCTCGCTACGACGAGCGCGAGCGGCGGGTCGAGATGCACCTCCTCGCCACCTGCGACCACAGCGTGCCAATCCCATTGGCCGGCGCCACCTGCGACATGCGACGTGGCGAAACGATTTGGACCGAGAGCTCCTACAAGTTTGACCTGGGCGAGATCGGTGATGCGATGCAGGCGTCTGGATTTCGCCAGCTGGCGGCCTGGGTGGACGAGCAGTGGCCACTGCTAGAAGGCTTGTGGCTGGTCGACTGATCGCTCCGCCGGAAACCGCGAACAACTAAGGCGTAGATGCTCGTCGCCTGCGGAGATAGCCGCACATAACAGCAGCTGAGCGGGAGCGCCGCGAAGTTGTAACCTATGTCTCCGGAACGTTCTGTAACCTATGTCTCCGGTTCGGACCCAAATACAATGGAGCCACGAGTCGGACTCGAACCGACGACCTGCGGTTTACGAAACCGCTGCTCTACCAACTGAGCTATCGTGGCTCAACAAGAGCCCCAGTGCCAACGCTTCCAATTCCTAAGCTAGCACACGCCATTGGAGCCGCTGTTTCGGCGCATTTCGGCGGGGGGCCGGGGCCAAGCCCGGATTGTGCACGGAGGACCTGAGGAATGTTTGCGAGCAGGCTGACCTGCACTGCCGCAGGGCTCTGCGTGCTTGCGGCAGCCGGTCCCCTGACCGCTGGCGCAGAGGATCCGTATGACCGTTCGTCCGCCACCTTGTTCCTTGGCAACCACTGCAGAACCTGCCACAGCGGGAGCACGCCGGCGGGAGGCTTCCACACCGACAAGTTGCGCAGCGAGACGTCTTTCGTAGAGCACCCCGACGCCTGGGTCGCGCTCGCGGCCCGAGTCTCGAACCATGAAATGCCGCCGACCGGCGCGCCATCGCCGTCATTGGAGGAGCGAACCGCCTTCGTCGCATGGGTCGAGCAAACCTGGCGGAGCCAAGCGTGCGCAGCCGAGCTGCCACTGATGCCCAGCCCAATCAGGCGGCTGAATCGCGACGAATACAGCGCCACCGTCCGCGACCTGTTCGACATCCAGATCGATGTCAGCGAGATGTTCCCGGTCGACGGCGCTGGCGGGGAGGGCTTTGACAATGCTGCTGAAACCTTGTTTCTCTCGCCCCTGCTGGCTGAGAAGTATCTCGCTACTGCAAAGTTCGTACTGGATGTTGCGGCCAAGGAGTTCAAGTCCCGCACCAAGATCTTCGTAGGCCGACCGGGCCCCAATAAGACCGAGGTTGAAGCTGCCAGGGAAATCCTTGCGAAATTCCTTCCAACGGCATTTCGCCGACCCGTCGACTCGGCAGCTATCGCACCTTACGTCCGTCTGGTGCAGCGGGCACGACGGCGTGGATTGGACTTCGAATCGGCTGTCTTTTTCGGGCTGCGCAGCGCCTTGGTCTCCCCTGACTTCCTCTTTCACGTGCGGGCCGATGCCAGCTCTCCCGCCTCCCGACAGTATGCGCTGGCTTCACGGCTCTCATACTTCCTCTGGGGCAGCCAGCCGGACGAGCTCCTGCTTGACATCGCTGCTGCCGGGAAAATGGACGACCCGGCCGTGCTAGACCGCTTGGTACCCCGCATGCTGCGTAACGACAGGGCTCTGGAGTTCTTCTCGCGGTTCACCGAGCAATGGTTGCGGATTCGGGAACTGGAAGGCACCCACGGCCCCGACCCCGAACTGTTCCCGGAATATGCCGCTGATGCCGAGCTGCGTGGCGACATTCTGCTCCAGCCCGTGTTTTTCTTCCGAGAGGTCTTTCGCGAGAACCGGTCCGTGCTCGAGTTCCTCGATTCGGACGGCACCGTGCTGACGCAGCCACTGATCGCACACTTGGGGCTGCCCCTGAAGAAGAAGCAAGACGGGAAGAATCCAAACTGGATGGAACTGCCCGAGGGCTCCGGGCGCGGGGGCCTGCTTGGCATGCCGTCGATTTCGGCCCTGGCATCGCACCCGCACCGCACCAGCCCGGTTCTGCGCGGCGTATGGATACTCGATTCCATCCTCGGCACGCCGCCCCCTGCCCCGCCCCCCGATGTCGCGGAGCTGGAAGAGCCCGGCGAGGGGAAAACCGTCAAATCGATCCGCGAGCAGCTCTCGGCTCACAGCAGCAGCCCGAGCTGCGCCAGCTGCCACCAACGCATCGATCCGCTTGGATTCGCACTGGAAAACTACGACGTGCTGGGAAGATGGAGGGACGGCGACAGCGGGGTTCCAGTCGACGCCACCGGCAGACTCCCCGACGGTACCCAACTGGACGGTCCGGCCAGTCTCAAGGCAGCTCTGCTGGAGCGCAAGCATCTGTTCTTGAGAAACCTAGCGAAGAGACTCCTGGGCTATGCTCTTGGTAGGGGACTGACAGCGTCCGACACCTGCGCCGTGGAATCCATCGTGACCCAGGTCGAGCGCCAAGAGTATTCAGCTTGGGCGCTGTTGCGCGAGGTCATACGCAGCGAACCATTCCTCCACGCTGCGGCGCCCTCGCTGGGTCCGGAGCGACAGTGACCATGCCTGCCAGTCGGGCCTTGCGGATCTCGCGCCGCGCATTGCTGCGTGGCAGCGGCGTCGCATTGGGGCTACCGTGGCTCGAAGCGATGGCGTTGGGAAACGATCGGTCGGACCCGCCGAGTCCGGTCCGCATGGCCGCCCTGTACATGCCCAACGGCGCGTACCCGGCCACATGGACGCCGGCCACAGCGGGTCGCAACTTCGAACTCACGCCAAGCCTAGAGCCGCTGGCCGACGTCCGGCAGCAGGTCACTGTGCTGAGCAATCTGTGGAACGAGCAGGCCAAGGACGGCGACGGCCATTACGTCAAAGAGTCATCGATTCTGACCTGCGCCAGGATCAAGAAGACACAGGGCGCTGACCTGCGCAATGGGGTCTCGTTCGATCAGGTTGCGGCCAAGGCGCGCGGACATCTCACTCCGTTGCCCTCGCTCGAACTCGGCGTTACGCCGGTGGCCGTCGGCAACGACGCCGTGGTGGGCTATACGCGAGTCTATGGTTCGCACATCTCATGGTCGACGCCGACCACACCGCTGGCGCGCGAGCTGAACCCCAGGGCGGTATACGAACGGCTCTTCCGGGCCGCACATGGGTCGAGCGTGTCCGAGACAGGGCTCGATTCCCTTCTGCTGGACCGCGTACTGCAAGATGCGAAGCGGCTGCGCAAGGGATTGGGCTCCGCCGACCGGGCCCGCTTGGACGAGTACTTGGCGTCGATGCGCTCCTTGGAGAAACGCGTGCGATGGTCCGACCCGACCGAGCACTCAAACTGGAAGCCCTTGGCGAAGCTGGACTTGCGCGATGCGCCAGTAGAGCGGCCTTCCAGCCACTCCGAGCACGTGCGCTTGATGCTAGACATGATTGCCGTGGCTTTCCAGTCGGACACGACCCGGGTGGCGACGTTCATGTTCGGCAACGCCGTTAGCAACGTCAGCTTCCGCTTCCTTGATGGCGTCACATCCGGCCACCATGACGTCTCGCACCACGCCAATGAAGAGCAGAAGCTGGCCGAATACAAGATCATCAACCGCTGGCACGTTGAGCAATATGCGTACCTGCTCCACCGCCTGGCGGGCATGCCCGAAGGCCCCAGCACGGTGCTGGACAACTCCATGATCCTGTTCGCCTCGGCTCTCTCGGACGGCCAGAAGCACGACCCGCACAAGCTGCCCGTGCTAATCGGCGGCAGGGGTGGCGGTCGCATCGACAGCGGGCAACATCTGATCTACGGCGAAGACCATCCGCTCGCGAACCTCTACATGGCATTGCTGGAAGCTTTCGGAGCCCCGGTAGAGCGCTTCGCCGACAGCAGCGGCCCGCTCAGGGGAATGCTGGCTTCCTGACGTCCCATGCGCTGGCTGGCGATCGTTGGCCTACAGGCGGTCCTGGCAGCGGGCCTGCCGGCCGCGGACCTTACCGGAACTTGGATCGGCACCCTGCCCGAACGCGGGCGGACGCCTGCCAGGGACATCGCGTTCCAGTTCGTGCAGCGAGGCGCGGCGCTGAGCGGGAAAGCATACAACGATGCTGGAGCGAGCGATCCGATCATCTCCGGAACTGTCTCGGAGGGCCGGGTGAAGTTCGAAGTCGAGGCTCTCCAGCAATCGGGTAATCAGATCAATATCGTTTTGTACCGCTTCGAAGGCACCATCGATGGTGAGTGGATCGACCTCACCCGGGAACTGGCCGCGGCCCGTGACGCCTCCAGCGGGAACGACATCCCCGTCCGCCGCGCTTGGGACAGCGACGAGGCAGACCGCAATCGGCGCTTCCACACATTTCGCCTCCAAGCACTGGTTCGCTAGCTGCGCAAGGGACGACCCAGGACCTGGGCCAGCCCCAGCCCGGAAGTCACGAATGCGATGATACGGCAGGATGCTGCGGCCCCGTAGATTGATCTGTGGACATGTGGGGCTCCTTCTCGTCCTCGCTGCCGGGCACGCTCCGGGCCAGGCCGGACAGCAAGCGGCTTCAGAGCCGGACAGCGCCGCGGCGGAGCCGGAAGGCGATGCCGCCGAGGAGTCCGAGAGCGACGGCGCGCAGCGCACGGAAATCAACCTCTTAGGGGAGACGGCCTCGGAATCGGGCGAGAGCCGGCGCAACGAGAACGTCCAGTTCAACCTCGTCGACAACAACGCTCTCAAGGAAATCAACATCCGCCTCGGCACGACCGCGACGATCATCGATGAGTTCACCGTCAACCTGGGCTATTTCGGCTCCGAATACGGAAAGCCCCCGACTCCCCCTGTACACGCCCTGCCCGTACCCTCAGGCGGCTTCCACGGCGACGCCTACTGGCGCCACAACAACAGCGTGTTCTCGGCGCGTTCGTTCTTTCAGGTGGGCGCCGTCCAGCCCGCCAGGGAAAACCTCTACGGCGTCAACCTCGCCGCACCGCTGGGTGCCTTGGGCGCAATCACCTTAAGCGCGTCCCAGAACAAGATCCGAGGGAACGTCAACGGCAACGTCCTCATCCCCCTTCCCGAGGAGCGGACGCCACTGGCCAAGGATCCCGCCACCCGCCTTGAAGTCCAGCGGATTCTGGACGCGTTTCCGGCGGTCTCGCCGAACCGGCCCGACATTGCAACCCGCGCCCACAACACGAACAGCCTGCAGCGGATCAACACCGATTCCGCCCGCATCCAGCTAGACCGCGACAGCGTCGCCGGAGGCAAGCTCTCGCTGCGACACGCCTGGACGGCCCAAAACGTCGATGCCTTCCAACTGGTCAAGGGCCAGAATCCCGACACCGACAACAGATCCCATTCCGCTCGACTCACTTGGAGCCTTCCGCTCGCACCCTCGACGGTTCTCCAACTCTCCGCGGGCCTAGACCGCCTCGGCACCCTGCTGCTGCCGGCGGAGGGCGCGGTCGGCCCGATCTTCATGAGCGCCATGGACCTCACGTTTCTGGGACCGTTTCCCAACATCCCGATCGATCGCGCCCAGAACCGCTGGCGGCAGGCGGGCACGCTGCACCACACTCGCGGCAACCACCAGATCACAGCGGGCTTCGCCCTGACCCGCTTGCAATACAACGGCGAGGAGCCGGACGCCGGTCGCGGACTCCTTCTGTTCGCCGCCAACTTCGGTAACGACGCCATCACGAACCTCCGCCTGGGATTGCCAACCCGCATGGCCGTCTCGCTAGGGTCGACCTACCGCGGGTTCCGCAACTGGTCGAACAGTTTCTTCCTGGGAGACCGCTGGCAAGCCACTAAGCGCCTGACGCTGAACCTCGGCGTCCGCTACGAGCCCTTCACGCGCCCGGTCGATGTCACGGGAAAGACCGAGTTGGCAATGGATTCCGACCTGAACAACTTCGCCCCCTCGTTCGGATTCGCGTACCGCTTGCCTGCCGATGCGGGCGTGCTGAGAGGCAACTTTGCGTCGCACTACGGCGACCTGTTTCCGGTCACCTACGGCCAGGCCCGCCTGAACGCGCCGCACACTGTGACATCGATCTTCATCCGGCCGCCCCTGGCGAATTGGCGCTCCCTGGTCGATCACTCCAAGCGCGACCCCAACGCCCGCTCGAGCCGGGTCGAGCCCGGCCCGGACCTGGCCGTACCTTACGCGCACCAGTACAACTTCAGCTGGGAGAAGCGCCTCGCCGCTGACTGGCGCCTGCAACTCGGATACGTCGGGAGTCGAGCCCACAAGCTGATCATCACGTACTTTCTGAATCGTGCCCGCGAGCTTCCCGGCGTGGTCTCGACCATCCAGAACATCAATGCGCGCCGCCCCGACCAGAGCATTTTCGAGCACTTGTTCATCCATAACGGGTCGCGGGGCTATTTCGACGCAGGACGCGTCACCCTATCAGCGCCGGGCTGGCGGGGCCTGTCACTGAACGCCTCCTACTGGCTCAGCAAGGCTATCGACTTGGGGGGCTCCTACACCAACACGGCGTCCGGGCCTGATGCCCGGATCGCTGTTGCCCAGACGGAGCAGGAATCCCAGCGCGACCTGAAGGGACTCAGCGACTTCGACCAACCGCACGCGTTCCTGCTGCAGGCCAGCTACACGACACCTCGCGGCCTGGCGCCGCACTGGCCAGGGAAACTCCTGAGCAATTGGACCCTCTCGACGGTGTCCCTGCTCAAGTCGGGGACGACCTTCTCGGTAGAGTCCGGCTCCGACGGCCCCGGCTTCGGCAACATCGACGGGCGCAGGGGGGACCGGCCGATGCTGGTCGACCCCTCGGTGCTTGGACGCGTCATCGGCTCGCCGGACACATCCGAGTCGCTCTTGCCGCGCGGCGCATTCCGCTTTATCGACGCGCCTGCCGAGCAGGCTGGCAACCTAGGGCGCAACACTTTCCGCAAGGGCAAGATCGCCAACGTCAACGCCTCGCTCTCGCGCCGTTTCCAGATCGGGCCGGAATGGTCGATGGAGCTTCGCGCCGAGGCGATCAACTTGTTCAACACGCCGCAGTTCGCCGAGCCGGGCAAGGGACTGTCCTCGCCCAACTTCGGCCAGATCAACAACACGCTCAACGACGGACGCACGTTCCGGTTCCAGTTGAAGTTTCTCCGGTAGTGGCCCAGCACCGACTCCGAGCACGGAGAGTGGGTCGCGATCTCACGGGCCGCGGAGAGGCGTGTCTTTGAGAGGCCGCCCGCGGAGGCCGCGCTATGCAACGAGACAGATAGTGCGGTGCGTCCGGCCTCAAGCGGGAGGTCGGTTCTGAACCCGCCGTGGTAGCATGTTGCGTAAGTTTTCAAGACCCCACCGGGGTCAATGTCCAATCAGGGGGGGCATTGCGATGCATGCACGATTTCTACTCGCGGCGGTCGTCGCGGCACTGTTGCTGGGGGTTTCGCCGATCCTCGCCCAGCAGTCCGGCCTGACCGGCACGGTCAGTGACACCACCGGCGCCGTCATTGTCGCGGCCGACGTGGTGCTTGCCAATTCGGACACCGGTGTCGAGGCCACGACGCAAAGCAACGAGTCCGGCGGCTTCAACTTCACACTGGTGCAGCCTGGCACCTATGAGCTGCGCTGCGAGTCCGTCGGATTCAAGACCTACCGCCAGTCGGGGCTGGTGATGGAAACGGGACTGACCAAGACGGTGAACATCCAGCTCCAACTCGGGGAGATCACCGAGACGATCGAGGTGACCGGCTCGGCGCCGCTGCTCGAGACCGAGAACACGACCGTCGGCCAGTTCATCGAGCGCACTACAGTCGCCCAGATGCCGGTCGGCAGCCGCCAGGCGGGGCAGCTGATCAAGCTGGCGGGCAACGTGACCTTCGCCACCTCGGGCGGCGGCCTTTATGACCTGCCCTTCTTCTCCATGGCAGGTGGTCGGTCCCGCAACCAGATGTGGCACCTCGACGGCGGCGTCGTGCAGAACATGGCACTGGGCATCGCCCAGCTAAACCTCAACCCGCCCGTGGAATCGCTGCGCGAGTTCAAGGTTGAGTCCAATAACTATGCCGCCGAGTTCGGTCGGAGCGGTAACGGCCTGATCATCATGAGCACCCGCTCGGGCACCAACGACTTCCACGGAGCCCTGTACCACAACTTCCGGAACGACGCGATCGACGCCCGAACGTTCTTCGCGCCCAGCATCGCACCGCTACGCTACAACATCTTCGGTGGCTCGTTGGGAGGTCCGATCAAGAAGGACCAGACCTTCTTCTTCGTCAACTACGAGGGACAGCGTCGCAGCGACGGCATCACGGTTGCCAACACCGACGTGCCCCATCCGGCCGAGAAAAATATGGGAGACTTCTCGGCGCGCTCGGGCTTCGATCTGATCGACCCGCTCTCCGGCGAGCCCTTCCCCATGAACAGGATTCCCGCGGATCGGATCGATCCTCTTGGCAGCGCCTTCGCCCGCCTGTACCCGGATCCCAACGCTCCAGGTCCAGTGACGGCCGCTCCGCGAGACAACTACGTCAAGAACGTCTCTAACCGGGGTCATTCGGACTTTCTCACAATCAAGATCGACCACAACTTCGGGCAGAAGGACCGCATCTCCAGCCGCTTCAGCAACGTCAACGCGCCAGCGTGGCCCGCGTCCGTGTACCCCAACGAGTTCGCCGACTTCCGCGGTTCAAGACAGACTCGCTCGAACCTCGTCTCCACCTCCACCTGGAACCACAACTTCACCACGACGATGGTGAACGAGTTCCGCTACACGTACGGCAACCGTACCTTCACAACCAGGGGTCTGGGCACCGGCAGCGGGAAGAACGGGGAACTGGGCGTGCCCAATGTCGACCCGGAATTCTTCGCCACTGTGAACCTGGTCGGCTATACGCGCCTTGGCGCGGGCAACCAGGAGCGCCTCCAATTGCCCATACGCACTCATCAAGTCGTCAACAACACGTCCTGGTTCAAAGGTGCCCACAGCGTCAAGTGGGGCGTGGAATACCGCTACTCGCGCAACCAAGACGACTTCAATGCGTCTGCGGGCGGACGTTTCGACTTCAACAACCGGGCAGCTGGGGACGCGTTAGCGCAGTTGTTGCTCGGCTGGACTACCCGCGGCCAGCTGGTTGACACCGACATTCTCAACACCCGCACCGACTACTGGGGCTTCTACGTGCAGGACAGTTGGAAAGCTACCGACAAGCTGACCTTGAATCTCGGCCTCCGCTGGGAAGTCGACACGCCCCGCTGGGAGCTGAGCAACAATCAAAGCGGCTTTGATCCGCTTGCTAACAACTCCGTGTGTAACTGCCCTGGCGTGATGCTCTTTGCCGGCCGCGACGGTCGTGGCAAGTATGCCCACGACATCGACGGCAACAACTTCGGGCCGCGCATCGGATTCGCCTATCGCGCCTCGGGCTCCACCGTGATCCGCGCCGGCTACGGGGTCAACTACAACGGCGCTTATGCGCGCGCGGTCCCGTTCACGCAGTTCTGGACTTTTTCCCGGACGCTGGACATCAACTCGCCCGACGGTGGCTTTACTCCCGCCTTCATGCTCAGCGAGGGACTGCCGACGGTGCAGCCGTTCACCGATGCCGATCGCGTGCCCACTTTCGGTGCAACCGTCTCCGGCCGTCGCACCGTATCACCGGACTACATTCAGCAGCACCAGCAGAACGGCTATGCGCAGCAGTGGAACCTGACCATCCAGAAGCAGCTGCCAGACAACATCCTGCTGGAGGCCCAGTACCAAGCCAACGTCGGACACAAGCTAGGCGGCCAAAACTACAACCAGAACATGATCCCGCTGGTCGGCGGTAGAGGGCCGGAAACCCAGAGTCAAAACGCGCGATTGTTCCCTCAATACAACGCCGTGTGGGTGGAGAGCCCGGACTGGGGCAACTCGACCTATCATTCGATGAATCTGAAGGCGGAGAAGCGATTCTCCAGTGGCTTGAGTTACCTCATCAACTACACGTGGTCGAAATTCATTGACGACGTCGAGTCCGCCAACGAACTGGGCGGCGAGCAAAACAACGGCTACACGCACTTCCAGCTGCGGCACCTTGACAAAGCGCTGTCGGGCAACGATATCCGCCATCGCGTCGTGGCAAGCGGAGTTTACGAACTGCCCGTGGGCCGCGGCAGGGCGCTCCCAATCGAGAATCCCGTTCTCAACGGGATCATCGGCGGCTGGGGTCTGGGCGTGATCGCAGAGTTTCGCACGGGGTCTCCCTACGGCATCATTGAGCAGAGGAACGAAAGCAACACCTTCAGCCATGGCCAGCGACCGAATGTCGCGGGCGACCACGTGCTTTCGGGTAATCGCTCCAAGGAGGCGAAGTTGCTGGAGTGGTTCGACACGTCCCAGTTCACGAGACCGGGCGTGGGAGTGTTCGGGAACTCGCCGCGCAATGTCTGCTGCGGGCCCGGTTTCGCCGTCGTGGACGTGTCGATTCAGAAGAGGTTCGCGATCACCGAGGGCACGCGGCTGGAGTTCCGAGCCGACTTCTTCAACATCGCCAACCACGCCAACTTCAGAATCCCCGAGAGGCGCCGTGGCAATTCCGGTTTCGGACGCATCCGCGGCACGATCGGTACCGGTCGTCAGACCCAGCTAGGCCTGCGCCTCGAGTTCTAGCGCACGCAGCCAGCCTAGCCGGCTTCCCTGGCCCGGCCCGAACGCAAGTTCGGACCGGGCCGGTTCCCTTGGTGGAGTCCCGGAGCGCTAGGCGAACGGACAGCCCTCAGTACAATGCACGCTAGGTGAAGACGATTCGCGCAGCATTGCTGGCCGCGTTCGCGGCGCTAGCTTGGGCACAGGACGCGGACTTCAGCCTGCAGGTCGACTTCGAGCGCGAGCGTCCGGTCGACCGGCTCCTCGCCAAGGTCGATCCAAGCCTCGACGTTTGGATCGGGGAGCAGGACTACGAGGCAATCAACTCTGCGCTAAAGGCCATCGCCAAGACGCTAGTCGCCGATCCGAATTCGCTCGAGCCGCTCAGGGAGCACACACAGGCCTTTCGCTCGCTCGGCCTCGCGGAATTCAAGATCATCTCGACCGGTCGGAGCAGCGCAGCGAACGGATCGGCCCGCGTGGCCGTGAGAGTTGAGCTCGGCGGCGAAGCGCCCGACGGCCACCTCCTCTCCAAACTTGGGGCGATGGACATGTCGTGGGAAGAGACCCCGGCAGGCTGGAAACTGATCGACAGCCGCCTCGGAGCGTTCAGGGACGCGAGCGCGGAGCGCAGCGGGTTCAGCGAGATCACAGACGAGGTCTTTGGCGGAATCGATGCGCTCCGGAAGCAATTGGACCTTGGAGTGGACCACTGGAGGGACACCCTGGATGCGGCCCTGGGCGTGTCGATCTATGGGCACCAGGGCGTTTCGCTGGGGGACTTCGACGGCGATGGCTTCGACGACCTCTATGTGAGCCAGCCCAGCGGCCTGCCAAACCGTCTCTTGAAGAACAACGGCAACGGCTCTTTCTCGGATGTGACGGGGCAGGCCGGCCTTGACGTGCTTGACGAGACATCAATGGCGCTATTCGGCGATCTGGACCGCGACGGCGACCAAGACGTGATTCTGATCGGGTCGGCACCCCTGCTCTTTCGCAATGACGGCGGCAGGTTCCGGTTTGACCAAGCCGCCCTCGACATCGGGCAGGACAGGGCAGCGATGTTCACCGGAGCGGCATTGGCCGACTACGACCTGGACGGCGACTTGGACCTGTATGTGTGCGCCTACGACTTCTGGCAGCCCGGGGAGGAATACGACGCACCGACGCCCTACTACGATGCCGTCAACGGCCCGCCGAACCTCTTGTTCCGCAACGATGGCAGCGGGCGGTTCGAGGAGGTTGCCGACGCGGCCGGGTTCGGGCCGACCAACGACCGCTTCAGCTTCGCCGCCGCATGGGGGGACTACGACAGCGACGGCGACCCGGACCTATACGTGGCCAACGACTTCGGACGCAACAACCTCTATCGCAACAACGGCGATGGCACCTTTGACGACGTTGCGGCCGAACTGGGCGTTGAGGACCTCGGCGCCGGCATGTCGGCGGCTTGGGGCGACTACGACGGCGATGGGGATCTGGATCTATACACGGCGAACATGTGGTCTTCCGCTGGGCTGCGCATCACGGGCAGCGAGCGCTTCGAAGGCGTAGCACCAACGGCAAGCCAGCGCGCCCTGTTCCGACGCCAGGCACAGGGCAATTCGCTGTTCCGCAACGACGGCGAGCAGGGCTTCAGCGACGTCAGCGAAGAGGCGCGAGTGCGAACGGGGCGCTGGGCCTGGGCGTCGGATTTCGTCGACCTCGATAGCGACGGCCTACTCGATCTGTTCGTCCAGAACGGCTACATCACCGGGGAGCGTCTGGACGACCTTTGAAGCTTCTTCTGGCGGCAGGTCGTGTCGCAATCGCCCTTGCAAGCGCAGGGATCGAAGGACTACGCCGACGCTTGGCGCGCCATCAACATCTTGATCCGCTCCGACGGGACTTGGAGCGGTCGCGAGCGCAACCTGTGCTTTCGCAACCGCGGGGATGGCACGTTCGACGATTTCTCGTTCTTGACCGGCTTGGACCTTGATGCCGACGGGCGTGCCTTCGTGTCGCTGGATCTCGACGGCGACGGTGACCAAGACCTGATCCTTAAGAATCGCAACGGCAGGCAGCTGCGTGCGTTCCGCAACGACATGCGTCCAGACCGGGTAAGGAGCCTGACCGTGCGCCTACAGGGAACCAGCAGCAACCGCGACGGTGTCGGCGGACGCGTGTGGCTGACTACTGACCGCCGCACGCTGATGCGCGAGATCGTTTCGGGCAGCGGTTACTTGTCCCAGCGCTCGCGCATCGCAGCCTTTGGCCTCGATGCCGACGAGACTGTTCGCAGCGTTCGCGTGCGCTGGCCCTTGGGCGCGGTCGAGGCGTTCGACGAGCCACCGCAACAGGGCGGCATCGTGTTGGTGGAAGGCGAGGGTGCGATTAGCTCCGCTTCACTGCCCGAACCCTCCGCTGTTGCATCCGAACCCGCCCGGAGTGTGCGAAGCGCAGGGGAAAGCGGGACGTGGCTCGCCAAGCCCGTGCCAGCACCAGACTTCGTGCTCGACGAAATCGCAGGCCAAGCTGGCGAAGTACGCCTCTCCGGGCAGCGCGGAAGCCCAGTCTTGCTCAACTTTTGGGCAACGTGGTGCCCGCCGTGTCGAAGCGAACTCGCGCTGTTCCAGAGCCAGCTCGACAAGCTGCGCACTGCTGGCGTCAAGATCCTAGCGGTATCCGTTGACGATCGCTCCCAATCCGCCGCCGTCAAGAAGCTGACTGCCGAATTGGGACTCTCGTACACAGTCCTACTGGCTGACGCGAAGACGGCCGAGGCCTACAGCGTGCTCAATGAACGTCTGTTCGACCGGCGCAGGGCGCTGGCCATTCCGACGAGCTTCCTGCTCGACGGCGAGGGCCGGATCGTGAAGGTCTATCGCGGCGAGGTCGAGCCGGATCAGATCTTGGCCGACCTCAATGCCGGCGCTGGCGAAGCACTGCCGTTTGCGGGCCGCTGGGTGAAGTCGCAGCCACGCCGGGACTTCCAAGAGCTAGCCTCAGCATTCGCCGAAAGAGGCTTGGGAACGTCAGCACGCGCGATGTTCGACGAGGCACTGGCCCAGGGAGACCGCTCCCCAATGCTGCTGAACAACCTGGCCGGAGCGCTGATCGCGGACGGCGAGGCCGAGCGCGCCGAAGCCGTGTTGCGGGAAGCTCTGGCTGCTGCGCCGGGCCTGACTGATGCCAAAGTCAATCTAGCTTCGTTGCTAGTGCGGCGAGGCGCAGTCGGCGAGGCCGAGTCACAGCTGGAGCAGGCGCTCGCGCAACAGCCACGCGACGGCCAGGCCCTTTCTGCTCTTGGCTACATCCGTTTCTCGCAGGGTCGACTAGACGCCGCTGAGGGGCTGTTCCTCCGTGCAATCGAGGCGCAGCCGGAAGATCCGCGCTTGAGGGAGAACCTCGGCGCTGCACTCGCATCTCAAGGCAAATCGGAAGACGCTCTACGCCAGTACGAGCTAGCGCTGCAGCTTGGCCGCGACACTGCCGAGATCCATACCAGCCTCGGTGTCCTGCACATGCAGAATGGGAATCCCAGCCAAGGCCTAGAGGCGTTCCTGAGCGCTGCCAAGGCTGATCCCGAGTCTGCTGTCCCTCAACTGTACCTGGCGCGCTACCACCTTCAGGCCGGCAATATCGCGCAGGCCGTGGAACGAATCCAGCGTGCCAAGCAGCTGGCGCCAAATAATCTGGAAGCGGCCCTGTTGCACGTCCAAGCGCTCGCACTGCAGGGCCAGCCCGAAGCAGCGAAGCGAGCCGCCGAGGAAGCCGTCAGACAGCATCCCGAATCCCCCGAGGCAAAACGCCTGCTCGAGGAGCTACGGTAACGCGGCATTGCCGCCAGAAGGCTGGCTTCTTCTTATCACAAAGCTTAACTTTAATTAAAATGCCCGACGCCCCATCTCCCGGGGATTCCGCTCGGCGTCGCGGCAGGTCTGGCAGCACTCACCGGACGACAGACAGAGGGCGCTTCTTGTACGACACTTAATCTGCTCACACCTCGCGGGTGTGCTGCAATAACAGAGAGAATGGCCCGGTTGATACAAACCCACTCAATTCTGTTCAAGACTGGCACCTGCGGACGTGCTGCCTCAACGTCTGTCCCGATACGACTATGGCCAAGACCCGCCTTGGACCGGACTTGGCTAGCGTGGGCGCTTGCACTTGCGCTGCTCGTCGCCGGCAAGGCCGCTGCCTTCGAGCCCCAGCCCGTCTACGCCCGCCACGCCATGGTGGTCACAGCGGAGCGGCATGCCACCGAGGTCGGCGTGGACGTGCTGCGCAGCGGCGGGAACGCCGTTGATGCGGCGGTGGCGGTCGGGCTCGCTCTCGCGGTCACCGAGCCAAACGCGGGCAATCTCGGCGGCGGCGGATTTATGTTGCTGCGCTTGGCCGACGGTCGATCAACGTTCATCGACTTTCGAGAGCGCGCCCCGGGCTCGGCCACGCGCGATATGTACATCGGCCAAGACGGAAATCCTACGGATGAGAGCTTAGTCGGCTACCGGGCGGCGGGCGTGCCAGGCACCGTGCGGGGCCTGGCCTTGGCTTTGAACAAGTACGGCACCAAGACATGGGCCAGCATGGTCGACCCCGCGCTGCGACTGGCCAATGACGGCTTCGAAGTGACTTGGGACCTGTCCCAGTCGCTCAAGTCAAGCAGCCGGCTGAGCCGCTTTCCCGAATCACGACGGATCTTCTTGAACGGCGGCAGCCCATTCCGGATGGGCGACACGTTCCGGCAGCCGGACCTGGCAGCGACGCTCGAACGGCTCGCGCGCGTCGGCCCGGACGAATTCTACGAGGGCCGGACGGCTCGCCTGATCGCTGCCGACATGGCCGCCAACGGCGGGACGATTTCCGGCGGCGACCTGGCCAGCTACGCACCTGTCGAGCGGGAGCCGGTGATGGGGACCTATCGAGGCCACGAGGTGCTGAGCGCTCCTCCTCCCAGTTCCGGCGGTGCCGGCGTGATCCAGATCCTCAACATCTTGGAGGAGTTCGACCTTGCTGCCACTGGAGCAGGTTCGGCTACCACGATTCACCTCGTGGCCGAAGCCATGCGGCGCTTTTTCGCAGACAGGGCGCGCTTTTTCGGCGACACGGACTTTGTGGACATTCCCCTGCAAGGCATGCTGTCGAAGGCGTACGCAGCCAAGCGTCGCAAGAGCATTCGCAAGGACAAGGCGAGCCCCAGCGCAACGGTCGGCGATAGCCGTCCAAGTGCCTACGAAAGCGATGAAACCACGCACTACGCCGTGGTCGATGCTGGGGGCAACGCCGTAGCGGTGACATACACGCTCAATGGAGGCTACGGCTCCGGTGTCACCGCCAAAGGGACGGGCGTGCTGCTGAACAACGAAATGGACGACTTCACCGCCAAGCCGGGCAGCCCTAATACCTATGGGCTGCTCCAAAGCGAGAACAACGCCATCGAGCCGGGCAAGCGTCCGCTGTCCGCGATGTCTCCGACAATCGTGGTGCGAGATGGCGCGACCAGGCTCGTGCTGGGCGCCCAAGGCGGGCCGACGATCATCACCTCGGTCACGCAGGTTCTCTTGGACGTTGTGGATTTCGGCATGAATGTCCAACAGGCCGTGGACTTCCCGCGATTCCACCATCAGTGGATGCCGGACCGGCTGTACATGGAGCCATCCGGCGCGTCGGCCGACACTCGGGAGCGGCTTAGAGCGTTCGGCCACGTGCTGTCGTTCGGTCGACGCCTGGGCCACATCGAGGCCATCGAAGTGAGCCCGGAGGCATTGATGGGCGCGGCCGACTCGCGAAGCGAGGGCGTGGCGGCGGGATACTAAGAGAATGCCCGCGCTCGAGCCCGTCGAATTCCTGCGCGCACATGGCAGGAAGTTCCCGGCTTGGAGCCTTGAGGAATCGCTCCGCTACACGCGCAGCCTGACGCGCGAGCACTACGAGAACTTCTCCGTGGCTAGCCTGCTGGTGCCCAAGCGCTTGCGCCAAGACTATTGCAACGTTTACGCGTACTGCCGCTGGGCGGACGATCTCGGCGACGAGACCGGCGATCCGAGTCTAAGCCTAGACCTGCTCCGGTGGTGGCGCGAGCAATTGGCCGCAATGGAGAGTGGCGAGGCCTACCACCCGGTATTCGTGGGCCTGAAGGAGACCGCTGCCCGCCACGACCTTCCCCGCCAGGACTTCGAAGACCTTGTGCGCGCCTTCGAGCAGGACCAGTCCAAGCGCAACTATGCCGACTACGGTGACCTGCTCGAGTACTGCCGCTACTCCGCCAACCCCGTCGGCAGGCTGGTGCTGCGGATCAACGGCTACCGCGACCCGGAGCTCTTCAAGCTGTCTGACAGCATCTGCACCGCATTGCAGCTCGCAAACCACTGGCAGGACGTGGCCCGAGACTGGCGCATCGGCCGAGTGTACGTGCCCGAAGATGTCATGCGGGCGCACGGCAGTGGCCGTGAAGCCCTAGCCGCTGACATGGCGCGAGGCGCGGCGTCGCCGGAATTCCGCGAGACCGTACGCGATCTGACCGAGCGGGCGCACGACCTCTTTGTCGCAGGCCTGCCGCTGGCAGATCGGTTGTCCGGCCGCCTGAGTGTCGAGATCGAGATGTTCGCCAGAGCGGGCATCGCCGTGCTTTCCAAGATCCGCTCGTCCGGTTTCGACACCATTTCCAGGCGGCCCGTCGTTACAGGGGCGGATCACGCCGCGTTGCTGGCGCGGGTCCTGGCCCGTCGCTTGACACGGGCTCCGCTAGCGATCTCAGAGGCGCACAATGCCCACGGTTGAAGAGGCCTACGAGCACTGCCGCCGTATCGCCAAGGCCCGCGCCCGACACTTCTTCTACTCGTTCAGGCTGCTGCCGCCGCTGCAGCGGGAATCTATGTGCGCGATCTACGCGTTTACGCGCCACAGTGACGACATCGTCGACCAAGCGGACCTGACAGTCGACTCCCGGCGAGTGGCGATCCGGGAGTGGCGCAGCAACTTGCAGCGCCACTTCGCCGGCTCCAGAGAAGACAGCGTCTTGGCGGCGTTCTGCCACGCGTGCGAGCGCCATGCCATACCGCGCTCCTACTCCTTCGACCTACTGGATGGCATGGAGGGCGACCTTTCCGAACAGGTGTTCGAGAACTTCGAGGACCTCTACCGCTATTGCTATCGGGCCGCTTCGGTGGTCGGCATGACCACGATCCACGTTTTCGGATTCGAAGGACGCCAGGCCTTGACACTGGCCGAGCGGTGCGGGATCGCGTTCCAGCTGACAAACATCATGCGGGACATTGCTGCCGACGCCGAGATGGGTCGGGTCTACCTCCCGCAGTGCGAACTGGCGGAGTACGGCATGAGCAGGGACGAACTTCTGTCTGGATCAGTGCGGGCAGGCGAGGATCGGTTCCAGAGGTTCATGGATTTCCAGTACCAACGGGCCGATCGCTACTACAGGGAGTCCGCTGCGCTGTTGGGCATGACCAGCCCGCCCTGCCGAGCGGCGCTATGGGCCATGATCGCGACCTACCGCGGGATTCTGAAACGGATACGGCGGGCGGGCTTTGACGTCTTGTCGCAAGAGCTCGGGCTCTCCAAGCCGCGCAAGCTGGGAATCGCCAGCCATGCCCTATGGCTCAGGGCCACCGGGAGGGTGCCGTCATTCCCCGCGTGAAGATCGTCGGCGGCGGCTTGGCCGGCCTCGCGGCCGCCGCGCGGCTCGGCGAGGCCGGCCTGGACGTGGACATCCACGAGGCGCGCCCGTTCCTCGGAGGACGGGCGGCATCGTATCGCCTGACGCCTGCCGACCCGGACTCCGAACACATCGACAACTGCCAGCACGTTCTGCTGCGCTGCTGCACAGAGCTGATGGACTTTTATCGCAGGTGCGGGGTCGAGGATCGAATCGTCTTCGAGTCCACCCTGCACTTGGTCGGCCGGAGCGGGACGCACGACAGGCTCTTCAGGGATCCCCTGCCCGCGCCTCTGCACCTGGCTCGGTCCCTGCTTCAAATGCGCGGTCTGGGCTGGAAGGACAAGTCTTCTCTGCTCCGCTGCCTGAGAGCCGTGCCGCGAGCGCGCAAGCGCGACGATCTGGACGACATCACGTTCGCGGACTGGCTCAGGCAGCACGGCGCCACGGCCCGGTCAATCGCGCATTTCTGGCGGCCTGTGATTGTCAGCGCCCTGAACGAGGAGCCTGAACGAGCGTCCGCGCTGCCAGCCTTGCAGGTCTTCGGCGAAGGGTTGCTAGGCTCCCGCACCAGCTACGAAATGGGCGTGCCGGCCGTACCGCTTGACGAGTTGTACTCCCCCGCCCTGACGGGTCAGTTCGGTCCATCGGTCCGGCTCCATCTCGGCTCCAAGGTGACGACGATCGATCCCCGCGACCAAGCGGCCGACTTCTACATCAGCGCGGTCCCGGTCGACCGAGTCACGGCGCTCATACCGGAGCTGGGCATGGAAGACCAACTGACGCGCTTCCAACCATCTCCAATCGTCGGAATCCACCTCTGGTTCGACAGGCCGATCACGGAACTCGGGCACGCGATGCTGGTTGACGGGGAGGTTCAGTGGATCTTCCACAAGGGGGGAGGCTACTACCTCGGGGTCGTCAGCGCGGCGCGCAGCCTGGCACGCGACGCGCCGGCGGAAATCGCGGAGCGGGCCGTGGCACAGCTTCGTGAGACCTTCCCCCTCGCCAGAGAGGCGGAATTGCAGCGGAGCCGAGTGATCAAGGAGATGCGCGCCACCTATTCGGCAGTTCCGGGCTTGGAACGCTCGCGGCCCGGCCCCCACACTTGTTTTCCCAATCTCTTCCTCGCCGGCGATTGGACCGACACCGGTTGGCCCGCCACGATGGAAGGCGCGGTCAGAAGCGGGTACAATGCGGCCGCCGCAGTGCTCGCGACCCTCTGATCGCAAGGCTGCGAGGTCGACACGCCGCGAGCCCGCTGCCTGCGAGGGCGCTCTTGACTCCAGGGCAGAGCGGCGGTGCGCCGTTGCTAGCGCTAGGCTAACCACCGCGGGCCATTTCGATGAATGATCCAGCCCCACAAGAGGCTCTGTCAGGCTGGAGCGGGCTCTTCAGCCTTCCCGATGTCCCGTTGTTCCTCCCGCGCTCTCGCCCGCCAGCTTGATCCTCAGGCTAAGCGGGCAGCGCGCAGACCCCTCCAACTGCTCCAGCACATTGCAACCAGCATCAAGGCGATAGGAAAGCCTGTGATGAGTGCGGCGGTCTGCAGTGCCACCAGCCCGCCACTGACCAACAGGGTGATGGCGACGATCCCTTCGAACGTGCACCAGAAGATGCGTTGGACGATCGGTGCGTCGAGCTTGCCGCCGGCGGTGATCGTGTCGATCACCAGTGATCCGGAGTCGGAGGAGGTGACGAAGAAGACAATCACCAAGACGATGCCAATGCACGAGGTGACGCTCGCAAGCGGCAAGGCCTCCAGCATGATGAACAGGGCCAGTTCCGGCTGCTGCGCCTGAACGGCGTCGACCACCCCGGTACGGCCTTGATCGAGATAGTGCGACAGCGCCGTTCCACCGAACGCGTTCATCCAGAGTGCGGAGAGCAGCACCGGGACGACCAGCATGCCGCCAACGAGGCCGCGCACCGTGCGGCCGCGCGACACGCGGGCGATGAACAGACCGACAAAGGGTGACCAGGAAAACCACCACGCCCAGAAGAAGGTGGTCCACCCGTGCATGAAGTCGAGGTCGTCGCGACCGACCCAGCTGCTGAGCGGTCCGATCGCCACGATGTAGTGGCCGACGCTGAAGACGAACCCACTGAGGAGGTCCAGCGTTGGCCCGACCGCCAGAACGAACAGAAGCAACAGCAAAGCCAGCAGCAGGTTGGCCTGACTCAGCCGCTTCACTCCCTTGTCCATCCCCGCGACCACCGAGGCGAGCGCGACGGACGTGATGACAACGATCAGCATCACCTTGGTGGTGTCGGTCGCCGGCACGCCGAACAGATGGTCCAGCCCCGCCGCCGTCTGCTCGGCCCCCAGGCCGAGCGATGTCGCGAGCCCGAAGAGCGTGGCAAACACGGCGAGGATGTCGATGAGGTGGCCGGGCCGCCGCCACACTGCGTCACCCAAGACTGGATAGAACGCTGACCGCAGGGTCAGCGGCAAGCCGAGGTTGTAGGCGGCGAATGCAAGGGCTAGAGCGACCACCGTGTACATGGCCCAAGGGTGAACGCCCCAGTGGAAGATGGCAGCCGCGACGGCAAGGCTCTGCGCGGTGGCGGTCTCCTTGGCGTGGACGCCGAACGGCGGATTCCGGAAGTGCTCGATCGGCTCCGCAACTCCGAAGAACATCAGGCCGATGCCGATTCCGGCCGCGAACAGCATGGCGGTCCACGACCAAGTGGAATAGTCCGGCTTGGCGTCGGGGCCACCCAGGCGTATGCGACCGAGGGGCGAGACCACGATCAGAAGGCAAAACAGGACCAGGAGGTTGCCGGCGGCCATGAATGCCCAATCGAACGTCGAGGTGAGCCAGACGTACAACGCTTCGAATGCGCCCGCAGCGGTGTCTCGGAACGCGAGCACCCCGGCCACGAAGGCAATGATCGTCAGGCTGGAGACGACGAAGACGGGGTTGTGGACATCGAGGCCAAGGACCTGGACGTTGTCGCGTCCGAGCCCGAAGCCGGTCTGCCCGACGGCGCCGATGCGGGTCCTGCGGGACGGAACCTGACGTCTCACCGGAATCTCCCCAACTGCGGGGAGGCGGCACCGTAGACGCGAGCCTTGTGCCACGGCGTTTCCCGAGCGCGGGCGGCGCGGAAGTCGGGAACCGAGTCGACCCCCTTCACCGTGCCCCGCACCACGATCGGCAGAGTTGCCGCTGTCGGGCAACTGTCGCGGTCAGGGTCATCTGCATGACGGCGAGGCCGCACGGTCGCCATCTTCCCCCGGGCCAAGCGACGCCACATTCAGCGCTGTCCAGCATATCGATCGTTCGTCCAGCTTACTAAGCGCCCCTACGCGATCGGCGCGGGAACGAAGAAAACGGCCCTCTCCTCGGGCTTGCAGGGCCGGAATGACTACCCCGAAACGGGCTCGTGGCGATCCTCGAACCCAGCTCAAAACGTGTTCCGAACGAGGCTGGCCCACTCTTCGCGGGTCAGGCGGTCGCGCGCACTAGCGAATACATCTACCCAGGCACACGTCGAAGCCTTCGGCGCGGGCGCGACTGGATCTCTTGCGCCGCCGCAAGGTGGACGATTGCGTCAATAAGTGTGCGCTGCGTTGGGTCTAGAACGCCAGCCGCAGCGAGAGCTGGAACTGCCGCGGATCGAAGGCGGAAGTGAACGAGAACGGCTCTGTGACATTCCCTCGCCGACCCGTTGGGCGATCCGGGACCTCCTCGAGAGTCATGTTGCCGACTATGCCATTCACGGCTCTGAAATTGGTGCGGTTCAGCAGATTGAAGGCCTCGCCAACGATCCGCAGATCGACCCCCTCCGTGAGGGAGAACGATCGGGTCAGGCGAATGTCCATGCCGAAGAAGGCCGGTCCCACGCCTACGTTCCGACCAAGGCCCCAAGGCCGATGCGTGTCGGTGTGCCGGTCTCCTATGGTGTCGAAGTTTGCGTTGAGATTGAACGGAGCGAAGGAGCGGGCCAAGATCACGCCTGAAAACCCGAAGTCGGACAGCAGGTTGTGCCGGAAACCGCGCCCCTTGCCTGCCTTCCAAGGTGACTGCGCCACCACATTGGCGACAAACCGATGCCCGCGGTGGAAGTGCGATAGGGCGAGCTCGTTGCGAGCGTCCCACTGCAAGTGCGGCTCGTAGGACGAATTGTAGTCCGTCGCCTCGTCGATCGACTTGCTCCACGTGTGGTGGGCCGACAGGGTGAACGTCTGGCCGAAGCGCTTCTGCAAGTGCAAGATCAGGGCGTGGTAGTAGGACCGGCCCCAGCTCCCGTAAAGGTTGTCCTGCAAGATCAGCGGGTTGTGGAAACCCACGATAGGCCTGCCCTGCTCGTTCGTGCCGGCCTCGTAGACGTTGGCATCCAGGGGCCTGATGATGTGAACGCCGCGGTTGAAGTTGTAGGCCGCCGAGAGGGAGTAGCCGCTGATTTCGCGCTGGATCTCGAAGCTGCCCTGCTGGGCATATGGATTGACTGTGTCCTTGGCGACGCGAAAGGCAACGCGCAAGGGATAGCCCGGACCGGGGTCGATGCCGTGAATCGCGAGATCCTCGCGCGTGATGCCTCGCGTCCCGATCACGCCGCGTGCCTTCTGCGTCTGCCAGATCTCCGCCGATGTCAGCGGCTCGCCGGTGAGAGTGCTCTCGATCCCTCCCACGCCGGTAAGCGGGATGAAGACCTGATAAATCTGCTGTGCATCGCCCAGCAGGTCATTGATGTAGGCGACTTGCCCGTCAATCCGAGCGTAGTAGATGCCGTAGCCGCCGCGAATCACTGTCTTGGGATCAGGGCTCCAAGCGAATCCCGCGCGGGGCGCGATGTTGTTGTAATCGCGTGGGAACCTGGTCTTGATCTCGAACTCGTGGCGCAACCCGAGCGTGAGCTTCAGTTTCGGCGTTACGCGCAGAGAGTCTTCGGCGAAGAAATTCAGGCGGTTGGCCCAGCCTTTCCAGTTGGGATCGCCGAAGCCCTGCTGGTAGACAACTGGTAGCCCCAAGGCAAACGACTGCAGCGCCGAGATCGGCCGGTCTACCAGCGGTGCAAGGTCCGCATGGCCGATCCCGGCTAGGACGCCCTTCACCAGTTGAGAGGCCCCGGGCAGAGCTCCGTCGATAACCGCGGCGAGCGGAACTGCATCCGCGAATATAAACCGCCCGCTGAAGAATGTCTCGGATCGAACCGCGTCCCGCATCGGGTTGTAATCGACGCCGAACTTGAAAGTATGGCGCGAGGACACGCGCATGAAATTCTGTCGGAACTGCAGGACCCGCTCGACTACGTGCGTCGGCAGGATGAAGTCGCGGCCGAATTCCCCGAAGCCACTGATGGTCATGGCCGGACCGTGAGGATCAGTCGGGTACACTCCGAAGTCGTGATATCCGGCGCCGATCCGGGTCTCGCTGAGCCATTTCGAATTGATGACGTAGGTGTCACCGAGCGCCACGGCGAAGTCATTAACGGCGGTGTTGCGCCCGCGATTGAGAGCCGTGAGCGCTCCGAAATCTGTGTTCTGGCCTTCTTGCCCGGTCCAATTGCCCCGGAAGAACATGTTGTGGTCTTCGCTGAACGTGTGATCGACGCGGGTAATGAACTGCTGGCGCAGCTCAGAGAAAGGGAACACGCCGCTGTTGTCCTCGAATAGTTCCCGGACACCGGGAGTGTTGGCCGGAGTTAGCGCGGCGGCGAGCTCGGCGATCACCGGCCGGAAGCTCGGGGGGCCGGAGGTGCCCAGCACATCGGCGAGCATCTGCTGCGAGTCGGTCAAGGAAGTCAAGATCGAGGGGTCGGAGAGCAGTGGCACGATCTGGGACTCGTGTCGGTCGAGACGTTCATAGGCGCTGTACCAGAAGGTCTTGTTCTGGACGAGCGGACCGCCGATCGAGGCCCCGCTCTGAGCCCGGGTATAGGCACTCCTGCCGGGGTCGAAGTGGTTCCGCGCCTGAAAGCGTCGGTTACGCACGACGCCAAACAGCGTTCCGTGCAATTCGTTCGTGCCGGACTTGGTCACGATGTTGACCGTGCCACCCGGGGCACCGCCTTGTTCAGTGGAGAACGTGCTGCGGTTGACCTGGAACTCCTGGACAGCCTCTTGGCTGATCGACGAGCGGACACTCCCCGAGTTATACAGGTTGTCCAAGCCGTCAATCATGAAGGTGTTAGTGCGCCCGTTGGCACCGCCGACACCCAGCCCGGATGTTGGCGTGGGCGGAATGCGACGGTCCGTAGAGTTGGCGATGTAATTGGTGTCGACCACGCCCGGAGTCAGCAGGGCTAGGTCAAGGTAATTGCGGCGGTTGATCGGCAGGTTCTCGATGCGGACCGAGTCGATGTGATCTGATTGCGCAACTCGTTGCGGCTCAATCGCGGACCGCTGTGCGTCGGCCGAGATCACGATCTCGGCCTGAGCCGCCGCAACGGCCAGCTGCGGGGAGAACTCGGCCGCCTCTCCAACCAACACCTCAAACCCCTCAACGGTCAACGGCGCGAAGCCCTCCACCTCGAACAGCAGCAGGTATTCGCCCGGCATGAGCAGGGTGAGCACGTAGTCGCCCGCCTCTGAGGTGACCACCGCCCGTTCGACGCCACGGGCCAGGTCGCTAGCGGTCACCTTGACCCCCGGCATCACCGCCATCGACTCGTCGTATACGACCCCTTGGATCGAACCTGTGTTGGTTTGTCCAAGAGCAGGCTGGACACAGGCCAAGGCCGCCACGACGAGCGTGATGAGCGAGCACAGACGCGGAGTGCAATGAAGATAGTGGGATTTCATCTCGATGTTCCTAGGGCAACTTACAACCCAAAACCAATTATCGTACAGAAACTTAGCCTTGGTACCTTGGTTTCTAGGCGTCGTGTCTTGCTGACGAACCCGGGCCGATCCAAGGCCCACGGCTAAGACCCACATGGCTGTGGTACCGCGAAATCTAGCTCAGAGAAGCGATCCGGGCTCGTGGGTCGACGAAGTAACCCGTGCCAGCAAGCGCTTGGCGGCACACTTGACCGAGACGCCGCTTGTCGCTTCGGACTTCCTGAGCCGAGAGCTGGGCAGGCCGGTTCTGCTGAAGCTGGAGTCGATGCAGCCGGTCGCCGCCTTCAAGGTCCGGGCTGCCCTGAACTCGATCCTCGCCCACCTCGACGAATGCCGCTCGAACGGTGTCGTGACCAACTCGTCGGGTAACTTCGCCCAAGCAGTGGCCTATGCGGCGACCCGGCTCGGAGTTGAATCCACGATCGTAATGATGCGCGGGGCATCGGCATTCAAGAGAGGGCGCACTGAAGCGTTCGGCGGCAATGTCGTGCTGTGCGAGGACAGCTTCGAGGCACGCTTCGCCGCCACCGAGCAGATCCGAATCGAAACCGGCCGCAGATTACTGCATCCCTACAACTCGCGCGAGACGATCGCGGGCAACGCGACGCTTGGCCTCGAACTACTCGAGCAGGTCGGTAGCGCGTTCGACCTATATGTGCCGATCAGCGGTGGCGGGCTGATCGCGGGGACAACGTTGGCCGTAAAGGCCGGCCGGCCCGAATGCTGCGTATTCGGGGTCCAAGCCGAAGCCAACCCGTCGATGAAGCTGTCCCTAGAAGCCGGACGGCCGGTGCGCACAGCGCCGGCAGCATCGTTGGCGGACGCGCTTACGGTGCTCGAGCCCGGCTCGCTAACGTTCCCGATCGTACAAGAGCATGTGGAATCCGTCGAACTCGTGTCGGAAGAAGGCATGGCGTCCGCGGTGCGACTCTTGGCGGTCGAGCAGAAGCTCGTGGTCGAGCCCGGTGCGGCCGTGTCGGTCGCGGCCGCGCTGGCTGCGCCGCGAGACCGGGACAGACCAGTGGTCTGCGTGCTTAGCGGCGGCAACATCGCGCCGGAGACTCTCCGCGCACTGCTCGCCGCCGGGAGCTGAGGCAGCGAGTCCGCCGCGTCATACCTAGGCCCTCGGTACCGCAAACGTCCGGAGCGACTGATTCGACCACAGGCGCTACGGTACTTTGTAGGAATGGCAATCAGAGGAACGATTGGAAAATCAGCTTGGATGGTCGTCGGGGCGGCCGCCATCCTACTCGCCGGCTCCGCCCTCGCAGAGTCGGAAACCTACAAAGGCGATGTCTCCGATGTGCGCGTCATCCGACGCGTCACACAACATCGGTATGCGTGGCGCGTCTGGCAGCCCTTCATCATCCAAGGGGAGCGCCGACGGGACCTCATCGTTGCGTTCGGCGCGATGGTCAACGGGAAGAAGGACATGGGGGACATCCTAGCCACCGTCTCGCGAGACGACGGAGACACTTGGCAAGAGCCGGTCGCTATCTTCGATCACCAGCGGCGCCTGGGCGACATCCAGTTCGCTTACGCCAATCCAGTGCTCTATCGCGCGCCTGGACAGGACGTTGTTTGGTGCTTCGCGATGCGCTGTCCCATCGCCTTCGAGAACAGCGAGGAATCACAGCTCGTCGCCGCTTTCACGGCCGATGGCGGACACACTTGGACCCAAGTCCAGCTGGCAATGCGCTACACCGGCCCGCTCATCACCAACGCCGGCATCGTCGAAACCGAGATCGACGGGCGGAAACTCTTCCTGCTTCCGGCCCACCGCAACACCTTACAAAAGGACCCGCGGGGCTCCCGAGACCACTTTATCCTCAGCAGCACCAGCCTGCTTGAGTGGGATCTGGAGGCGTACATCCCCCAGCCAACCACTGCCCGCGTGTTCCTGCACGAAGGCAATATCGCACCGGGCGACGAAGCCGGCGCGCTAAAGATCGTAATGCGGACCGCGAACTACGACGAAACCGAGCTGACGACGAATCCTCCGCGGGCCTACTCCAGCATCAGCACAGACGGCGGCCATACTTGGAGCGTTGCCCGGGAAGAGCCCGAGCTGCACAATGCCAAGTCCAAGGCCTTCTTCGGGCAGTCCAGCAACGGGACGCACATCTACGTTTACAACGACGGTCCGGCGCAACGAGAGCCAGGGGGACGCATGGCCCTTCGCTATAAGACCAAGGCTCCCGGTGGCTCGTGGAGCGAACAGAAGACCTTCTATGACGCAGGGATCAAGAACTCGTACCCGACACTGATCGAAGTCGCACCGGGCGACTTCCGGGCCGTGTGGGACAGCGGAACTCCTACTAGGCCGCGAACCCACATCCATTTCGGGAAGCTGCGCATCGAGCCTTGACCACACCAGGATTGAGGAGACAGATGCGCGCCGGTGAGCCCGTCATCAGCATGCTCATCGTCTAGAAGCCACAGCAAGAGTGCACATTACGTGCTCCATACCCGGGAATCGAGACTTGCGATGGCGCTGAAACGCCAGGAGGAGTTGGAGCGATGAGCCAAGAGAATAAGGGATCGAGCATCGATGACTTGCTCAAGGAGGAGGGCATCCTTGAGGAGGCGCAGGCCCAAGCGGTCAAGGAGGTCGTCGCGTGGCAGCTTGCCGAGGCCATGAAGACGCGAAAGATCTCCAAGAACAAGATGGCCCCGTTGCTCAAGACGAGCCGTTCGCAAGTGGACCGTCTGCTTGACCCCAAGAAATGACATTACTCTCCGGAGCCTGCAACGAGCGGCAGCTGTGGTCGGACGTCGCGTGAATATCGAACTGGTGCAGGAATCCCCGCGCAAAGCAAGGACGGCAGGTGAACCGGCTGGAAGTCGCTCCTCTCGGTCATGCGGCTTCAGGCCGGCGGCTTCTTAGGCCACCTGAGATGTCAATCGGGAATCGTGGCGACGGTGCCTGCAGGATCACCCTCACGGAATCAGAAGGATGGGGCCGTTGGATTTGCGGGCATCTGTAATGCTTGACAGTACGTACTGTTCTTCATTACGCTAGAAATTGATCCGGAGCTTTTCAGACAAGCGCTCGGCAGCGGTCTTCGCTGGGCATGCAGTTCGTGGCTTGCCGTTGCAGATCCAGCCGCGCGCTCGCGCAAAGCTTCTGATGCTTGACGCGGCTGTGCGGCTTGATGACCTGCGTTCACCTCCTAGCAACCGTCTCAAAGCGCTCCGGGGAGACCGACGAAGCCAGCACAGTATCCGTATCAACGATCAATGGCGGATCTGTTTCGTTTGGCGAGATGGCGAAGCATGGGACGTCGAGATCACCGATTACCATTGAGGAGGATTGAGCATGAACATCAAGCGCGAAGCTTTGGACCGGCGAGCCGTTGACTTCTCTGATGTGGCTACTGGGCGGCGGCTACCTCCCGTGCATCCTGGTGAGATTCTGCGAGACGAATTCCTACTACCCTTAGGGCTCAGCGTGTATCGCCTAGCCCGCTCGCTCAAGATTTCGCGGCCGCGGCTAAACGACATCGTGCTGGGACGTCGGGGCGTTACCATCGATACCGCGCTTCGTCTTGGGCGCTACTTCGGCACGACGCCTGAGTTCTGGATCAACCTTCAGGCACGACACGATCTGGATGTCGCCGAGCAGGGTTTGCGTTCGGAGATCGAGCGGGAGATAAAGCCGCACATCACACATGCAGATCTCGTCTCCTTAGACCGTGCCGGAGCGGCATAAACAAAGTCGGTACCGGAAGCGATAGCCTTACCTGAAGTACTTGACATATTGACGGTGTGCAATCCAATAGCGACCAGTTGACAATGGCGGGCCCGGAGGCCGCCGGCACGGAAGCCACACAGGTCTCTGCAGGCTTCACTAGGTACTCTTAATTTACTGATAACAAGACACTTGTTGGATCCTGTAGTATCCTAAGGTTTTCGGCGTTTTGTCCATGAAAGGCATAACTGAAGGCATAACCTCACAGGAAACACGAACCTCGAAACGGCTCACGGCGACGTTTGTCAAGACGGTGACGCGGCCCGGACGTTACGGCGACGGACGAGGCAGCCACGGGCTCTCGCTGCTTGTGAAGCCGATGAAGTTCGGAGGGCATTCGAGGACCTGGAGCCAACGGCTTCGAATCAACGGCAAGCCTACCAGCATCGGTCTAGGATCGTATCCGATCGTCACGCTAGCGGAGGCTCGCGAGGCCGCTCTGGAGAATCGCCGCGCCGTTGCGCGGGGGCATGACCCACGCAACTCCATCCCCACGCTCGCAGAGGCGAGCGAGAGGGTGCTGGCGATCCACTCCGCCAATTGGAAGGACAGCGGTCGCTCGGAGAAGATGTGGCGAGCCCGAATGCGCGACTATGTACTGCCGCAATTGGGGCGCAAGCGTGTCGACGCGATCACTTCGTCGGACGTGCTGAACGTGCTGCTGCCGCATTGGGCAACGAAGCGGGAAACGATGCGACGCACCAAGCAGCGGCTCAGCCGGATCTTCCGGTGGTCTATCGCCGAGAACTACCGGACAGACGATCCCGCAGGTGCCACGCTCGATGCGGCTCTACCCAGAAACGGAAGGTCGACTCGGCATTTCGCGGCGTTGCCGCACTGCGAGGTAGCGGCCGCGATCGCCACGGTGAGGAGCAGCAAGGCTTGGCTGGGGACCAAAGCCGCGTTCGAATTCCTGATCTTGACGGCGTGCAGGTCCGGAGAGGTCCGGCTCTCCGAGTGGCGGGAAGTCGACTTAGGTGCCGGTATCTGGACAATCCCGGCGGATCGAACCAAGACACAGCGTGAGCACAAGGTTCCGTTGGCCCCACGAGCGCTCGCCGTGCTAGCCGAGGCCCGGACACTCTCGCACGGCGAGGGCCTGATCTTTCCGTCAAAAACCGGAAAGCCGCTGTCGGACGCGACGCTCTCAAAGCTGGTCAGGGAGCAAGGCATTCAAGCGGTCCCACACGGCTTCCGGTCGTCATTCCGCGATTGGTGCGGAGAGACAGGCCAGCCGCGGGAAGTTGCGGAGGCGTGTTTGGCGCATGCAGTCCAGAGCAAGGTCGAGGCGGCCTATGCGCGGTCGGACCTGCTCAAACGACGTCGGATCCTTATGCAGGCTTGGGCGGACTATCTTTCCGAAACGGCCCACTAGCAAATACTATCTGAGATCAACACTCCGGCCCCTTCAGGAAGGAGGTGCTTCTTTGATCCGCGGTGTCTGTCTCCGCCCCTAAGATTTCGCGGGCCATAGTCGGGATGAGATCGGCTCGCGGAAAGGCGACTAGAGCGCGGGCGACGACGAAACCATACGTAGGCGAGGAGCGGAAGCGCCCCGCCGCGCTGCTATGTTGATCCATCGGAAGCCGGTGCACGTGTGCTCTCTTGATTTGCAGACCCAGGTGCCCGGCATTCGCCAATGGCTCAAACAAGCACAACAAGAAGAGTCGACGACATCGACTGCGACCTGCTTGGGGTACCTAGCGCCCAACACGAGAGGTGCACCATGACGAACAGCTCTGATGCCGCAGGCTTTGTCAAGGACATCGCCAGCGAACTCGTCCTCGCGTTCGAAACCGCTAGCTTTGGTCCGTCAACCTGTCTGCGAACGTTTCAACAAGGCTGCGGCCCGCGAGACTCGTAGAGGGCGGTGGGCCTACTCGGTCTCCAGCAGACGACTGAGAATACGATGTGCGTGCCATAGCGAGGGCACATATCGCTGGCTACGGATTTCGGCCGGGCAGTTGCAGCAGCCAGCGCCCACGAAGCGTTCAACGACGCGGGTGTCGACTGTCGCAATGCCCGCCACATCGCGACCCGAAACCTTCGTCACTACAGGCGCTCCCCAGTTTGCACGCTGCTGGAAACCTCCGACATTGACTCCGCATTGCTTCCAAGCTGGCCGGGGTGCCTTGCTTGGCGAACAACGCAGGTTCGAGCTGCTCCGAATCGCTCCAACACCGCCTTCAGGACCCCCTTCCAAGTACTCATCACATACTGACAGTTCTCGCCTGCGGCTACCTCTTCCCCCTTGTCGCGAGTCCACAAATTTCGGTCATGGAATCGGCCGAGCGGATCGCTTGTCCCGAATCAAGTGTCCGCTTACAATCGCCGCATATCCTGTCTTGACAGTCGGCTTATTGGGGGTACAGTTTACAACCAGTCCCTTTCGCATTTCCCAGCATGTGCCCTGACGCCGTGCAGGACCTTCGGCCCTAAGCCAATCTCGAGTCGCCGCCAACTTCGGCGAAACCATCGTCTCCTCTTCCGACAGAGGCTTCGCAGCGCCCGCCGACCAGATTCCATGAACTCATTCAAGACGATCGCGCCCCGCGCCCGGTTGCGTTTGGGTTTTCCCGCCAGAATTCCTTCCTGGCTTCCGGCCACCTGAACCGCGGGCAGTCGTGCACGTGCCGGAAACAACCGCGCACGAAGGCCACTTCCTGGGCTTGGGCTAGATGTGTTCGGGTCTCCTAGGCAGGTCCTTAGGGTGCAGCATGTAGCGTAAGCCGCGCCCAAGGAGACTGCGCCGCAGCACAAGCTCCGATTCCGTGTGCCGACCGCGAATCCAACTCACGTTTAACTGGCGCTGTGCCCGCGAGAGAATGTCAGCCATCTTCCGTCTTTCCGGTCGCGTCGGCGACGATTGTCCTTAGAACCTCGCGCAACTCGACGCCGGTCATACCGGGCCGAAGACACACCGCGCCGAAACGGAAGCCGCGACGGAACTCTGGGTGGAATGGCCGACCCGGCATCGCCGTATCGCGGTACCCCGGTCCCCCGTCCAACTGCGGCAAATGCGGCGCGAGCAGATATGCCACAGTCACGATGCCCGCAATGGTGCCGGTCTCGACCTTACGTACCAAAGCAGCGTAATAGGTGTCGATCGAGTTCAGGGCGTCCGCCAGCCCGTCTTCGATCCTGTAGTTTGCGTCGAGAACGATCAGGCACCCAGAACCGTCTTCAGCTGTTCGAATTCGCGTCCGCCTGTCCCCGCGAACCAGAAATGAAACCTCTGGGCGACATTCATGGCTGTCCAAGTATCTCTGCACTACGTGCCTAGTCACCCAATCTACCGACAACTCAATGGCCACAGCCATCCCAGGGGCTCGTCTGCACCCTTCCTCCGCGGGGACAACGGAGGTCCGTACGGGCTCGCGGGATCGTGTCGCCATGGCTTCGCCCGCCGATATGAATATCCCACCAATCATATGCCAAACTCGCGTAGCGCGCATGTCCTGGATCGAGCGCTCCGCCCTTGTCCAGTTTGGAATTGTCGAAGCCACTGCGCCGCGCTCCTCGTTCACAAAGCCCGACACTACAGGCAGGAAATGCTGCCGCGAACGCTCGCATTCCGGACCAACGGCCTATGTGCGACGGCGCGATACTGAGGAGAGTCCTGAAGCGACGCGGTCATGATAAGCTGGCAGGGCGCGATGCGGGCTGCGCATGCGGTGCCTGAGCTCGCGGGTCCTCCGGACTCCGGAGGTTGGCTCCTGAATTACGAGTCGCCTAGACAGCAGATACAAGGGGAATAGGACTGACACATGGCGCAGGATCTGGAAGTAACCTCCACGAACGTCAGCGACTTGCTCGATAAACTCCGTAAGCGCGAATGGATGATTCCCGCCTTCCAGAGGGACTTTGTTTGGACGGTCGGCAACATCTCGGACCTCGTCTGTTCGATCCTCGAACGCCGCCCGATCGGGATGGTGACCCTCTGGCAACAGTCCGACGAGTCCGGCCTGCCTCTAGTGCCGATCTCAGTCGCGGACCGCAACGGGCCGGCCGAACTGCCCGGAGCCGCGAATCCTCCGGCCACCAAGTTCGCCGTACTGGACGGCCGACAGAGATGCACGGCGATCGCAATTGCTTTCGGAGGGCTTCGGCCCTCTGACGGCAGGCTCAGATTCGGGGGTAGGTTCTTTCTCAACGTCGCCGAGGATGAGCCTGCGAAACGCATTGAGTACATCAGGGAAGCCGATGTCGAGCGCCGCGGACTGAACTCAGACTCGGGTGCCATCGGCCAGGGGTTGTTTCCCCTGTCGAGTTCGACGCCCGGTGAACTCCTGATGAAGCAGTGGTACCGCTATAGCCAAGCGATCCAGGTAGCGGCCAACTACCCTGACTCGAAGCTTCCTACTGACGCTGAACTCCGCCGCCGGAATGACATACTGGCGAGTTCTTTCGACGGAGTACTGAGGACAAAGCTAGCCGTCAACATCGTTCCCTCGGCCTATTCCTTGGCGCAGATCTGTGAGATCTTCGAGGTCCTCAACACGACTGGAACAAGGGTTTCGACGGTCGACCTCATACACTCATGGCTCTATTCGGACACATCGGATGAAACGACTCCGATTCTTCTGCGCGACTGGATCGACAAACTTGGAGACAAGACCGGTGCTGTCGGCTGGTCCTCTTCGACGGACAGACCAGAGCTGATTGCACAGATGGTCACCGCGGCGTACGTTTCTCTGGAGTCCAGACCAGACCCAAGGCGAGTCGGACGCACGCAACAGGTCCGAGTGACATCTGTGAAGTCCGCAGATCTCCTGTCCACGCCGACTCTTCACTGGAAGAACGTGATCGCCGACGAGCAGGAATTGGTGGACTTTCTGGGTGGGTTTCAGCAATGCGTCGCCGGGGGAGCCTTCGGATGGCAGGCATGTCCCTATCCGGTCACGGCATCGATCTACGTCGGCCTCCGGTGGCACCACCGGTTTGACGTCGAGGCAACCCATCCCTGGGAGATCGCTGACCTCGACGCCTTGTTCCGTGGGTTCTTCTGGCGCAACGCTCTCAGCGGACGGTACGACCAGGGTTTCCTTACGCAACTCGGTACGGATATCGGCGAACTCAAGCAGATCCTGAATGACCGGCCGTCGTTCGCAAGTTTCGACGAATGGGCGACTGAAGCCAACGGAAGACTTGACGAGTACATGAACAAGCCTGTCCCCAATTCCAAAGAGTTGCGCGAAATGTGTAGCGACCGACAGACTGGGGCTCTTCAGAAGGCGCTGCTCCTGTCGATCGTCGCAAAGGCGAACAAGGATCTTCTGAAGCCTGACCTCGATATTAGCTTTCCCGCTCGCACCGACATTCAACTGCACCACATTTACCCCCAGGGTTGGTGCCGTAACAACCGCACTGGCAAGCTGCGCGAGTGGCTCGACCCCGACGTTTCGTCGAACGATTGGGTCGGGTCCGCTGCCAATCTCATGCCCCTGAGTAGAGAATCCAACCTCAAGTGGCGGGCCGCTAATCCGGGCGCAGTGCTCTACCAAGAGGACATCGACTACAGTTCGCACGGAGACCGCTTCAGGGACGTGTTCGTAAGTGAAGAGGCATTTGTCTGCCTGTCCAAAGGGGCCGAGGGTATCCCCCGATTCTGGCAAGCCCGGGCGGATACGCTGGCAAGCCATCTCGAGAACCGTCTCAACGTAGGAAACACGCTGTAGCGTAGACATGCGCGCCGTGACTCCGTCAGCGGCTTTTCCCGCACTGCTCATGGCGCTCGGCCAGAAGCCGCAGGAGATAACCCGTGACCAACTCTTCGATGTGCTCGGCCTGGACGACAGCGACTACGTTCTGGCCAAGCTCGCCACTGCCGAACAAGCCCTTCGCGAATGCCGAATCGAGGTCCAGCCAGGGCTTCAGGACGAACCACCGGACGGGGTGTTTCTCCTCCGGCAGAAGGACGCGGCCAGACCCACGGAGACCTCTGTGCTGGGCCGGCTTGCTAGTCCCGAGTCCGCAGCGCAGGAGTTCAAGTCCACCTACTGGTGTGATTTCCGTCGCCTGTCGCATCAACCTGGAGCGGCGATAGCCGAGTTAAGGTCGGAGGCCGTCAAGCACTCGGCGCTGAAGTCAATTGCGGGCTTTCTGACCACAGGTGGGGGGACACTCTTTATCGGCGTCAGCGACGCGGGAGAAGTCTTGGGCATTCGGCCTGACCTCCGAATCCTTTCGCAAGGTCACCAAAGCGTTGATCAGTTGATTAACAACATCAGGACCGATGTCGCGCAAAAGTTCCGCGACGGTGACACGGTAAACGACTACCTGACCATCGAGCCAGTAGATGTCGGAGACGAACAGATCCTGCAACTGGACCTAGCGTCGCGTGGTTCGCTGTCGTTCCTTGCGTCCCCAGATAGCGACCACCGATTGTTTCGAAGACAAGGCAATCGCACGACAGAGGTAAAGGTTCACGGGGTTCTGGAATTCGAAGCGTGGCGTAGGAAACACATCCTCACAGACGCACACACTTGAAGTGCCGCTGAACCATCCCGGCTGAGCAAGCGACGGCGGGCCGAGTGCTCTGCCAATTCCTGTTGAGCGACTTCTGGAAGCGCCTAGACCTGGAACGCCCGACGGTTCACTTGGTCGCGCGGATTCGCTCGTAGGCCGCGAAGCGAGCGTTGCGGATACCCACACGATCGCAGCCGTCGGGCGCAGCAAGTGGCGATTCCCAGGATCGCCGTCCACTCTTGATGAGCCGCTTCTATTGGTGCCTTGATCGTCGCCTTCGACGGTGCAGGGATCGAAATTGTCGCCGACATCCGGAGCCATCGGCTCTTCCGGAGCGCCCCTGAGGCGAACGTTCGCATGCCGTCATCCACTGGATGAGCGGGCACCCTGCCGTGGTCGCCGTCATTCGCAGGCTGGCCGGCCTACTCGACACCCTCCTGCGCGAAGACCGTTTCTGGCGGACGGAACGGCCCGCGCGGATAGTTGAGACGGCAGAGTGAGACCGCCCCCCATTCGCTTCCGTCTTCGATCAAGGAGGTCATGCGGAATCGATGCCGGTCCGGCATTTCGGTTGTACGGGTTGGCTACGACGACCCGCCCGCCCGCTCCAAGCGAACATCGCGCGTGTGATGCGCACGCAACGTGCGCTCGCCGTCGGGGTCGCGGTAGATGACGAGAGACTGCTGGCATGACTCGTCCGAGGCAGCCTCAAACGCGTCAACCCACTGTGCGACGCGCGCCTGGACCGAATTGAAGTCCTTGCCAATAGCCCGCACGGATCGCATACTTCTGGCCAGTTCCCCTCCGAAGGGGCGGCGCCAGCGGCGAGACCACCTTTTCTTGGCCAAGTCTTCCTTCAGCGCCCTGCGGTAGTCTCCGATCCTGTTGTCATCAAGCACCTGACGGAAGTCTTTGCCATACCGTTCGATCTTCTTTCGGAGCTGTGACTGGCGGACTTCGACGACATCAGGATCGTTCTGAAGCGCCAAGTACAACTGGAGCATGTCGGTCCGAAGATCGTAAAGACTTGCTAGGAAGAACCGATTGAGGCTCGACACCACCAATCTAGCGTCGTCCTCCGAACGAACGTCCCCTGCCGTCATGAGTCCGTATTTGGAACGCAGCCGACTCACGCGGTCCTCGACTCTTGCCAGCCTACCCGGCACGTCACTGGCGAATCGTCGACAGTGCTCGAATTCGGATCGGATCTCGTCGATTTGTTCCGAAGCAGTCTCGAACCGCGCGTAGTCTTCGGCGTCTAGGAGTCGACGTACGTGTTCAACAACCTCGACTAGTCGTCCGAGCGTCCTCTGTGCCTGATCGAGGCGGGCGCATATCGTCACTGAAGAGACGGTCGCAAAGAGCATAATGGGCGCCACGACCGTTGTCATGGCACTGCTAGCGGCAACGAACGGTGCGTGCGCAACGATCCCGTTCGGACCCACAACGGCCGAACCGACCCCCGTACCAATGGTCATTAGCGTTCCAGGATTGGCTGTTGCCAGAAACACGTTGCCGGCAAGCAGGGACGACGCAGCCGCGCTTCCTACGCCGAGGATTGGTAGCAGCCAAGCGCTGTCCAAGTCTCCGCCGGACTGGAACGGGCGGTCCGAGGACCACGTTGCTCGTAATAGGTCGCTGGGACCCTGTCCGAGGTCGACCAAGGCTATCGAGCGCCCCTCGTGAGTCAGGATCTGTCCAACTGGGTCTCGCGGAACGTCTTGTCGAGAATCCTTCTTCATGGATCCGTCTGTCCTTCAGCAACAAACTCTCAAGCGAAATCGAAGGGGCTTATCCAAGGAACTAGCCCAAACGGGAGAATCCCGCAGTTACTCCTCCGAGACTATACGCGATTTCAGAGCCCGTTTCGGCAGAAGCGTTGGCTTCAGCGGCGAGAATAGCCCATTTGGATCTCTCATGCCGTGGCGCCATTCTCGGTGTTGCGCACAAGGGGTCAACCTCCCGGGAGCGTTGTGCCCCCTTCTCCGTTAGGTGGCATTGTGTTCTCCTTTTCGCTTAGCAGATCCTTCTCGCTTCCCCCTTCGTTTAGGATTCACTTTCCAGTGGTCTGGACCGCGAGGTAACGGAGCCGTTGGTAGCTCCCCTCACCTAGGTCCGCATAGTCGTGCCAGTGGAGGACATAAGAGCCGTTGAGGCGGATTGGCTCCTCCCGGCCCTTGGTCGTTCCGGCAGCGGCCCGTTCGGACCAAGTCATCTCTCCCGTTATGGTGCGCCCCTCATGTAGGCGAAAAGCTGCGTCAACGGTATTAGGGCTCAATGGAGGATTCCAATAGGTAGGGTCATTTGTCAGTAGGATCGCGAACCCGGCCAGGACGTTCGGCAGAGTGCGCAGCTGTTCCAGCCGTTGGATGTCTTTCAAGAAGTCGTACCGCCGGATGTCTTGCGCTCCCTGATTGCGGAGTGCGAAGGACTCACCTTCGCGGAAAAAGTTGAGCTTTCGAGAAAGATATTTCAACTCGAACGCTGTGCCGATTCCGGGCAGCCAGATGTCTAGGTATATGGGTTTGGATGGAAAGGGCTTGAACTCCAAGCGACACCCGCCATCTGGGATTCTTTCGTGAATGCACCACGCAAGAGCGTGCTGGAAATCAGCCTCAGAGTGAAACACTGGTCGGTCCTGGGCCAGAGTGTCCATTAGGCTCGTGACATTGAACATTTCGATAGGCCGACTTTACCGTTTTCTGCGGCAAATCGAGGGGCCTCTCCCCCGTTCACTCCCGAGCAGCATGTCCGGGGCAGTCGGAACTACGCAGCGATGATCAAGAACATCCACAGCTGGCCAGAAGTGTTCGCGGACAAGACTAAGGGCCACGGCAAGTACTAGAACACGGCGATAGTATATTTCAGCGACTACGGCGAGACTATCGGAGATCACAGCCTAGGGCGGATCCTAGGTGACTGACTTCGTACTACCGGAATCGAACCCCGAACATCAGCCGGACCTCCGCCGTAGCGAGATCGCGGGCAAACACCCAGACAATCGCGGCCAAGCGCGAAACCGCTAGCAACTGAATGCCAGTCCAATCAGACGCATGCGTGCGGCACCCTGCGGCCGAGCGGGAGCGAGTCCGTTGGGGTGCCTTGCAAGGCGGTGAAGTGCCGAAGGGGCACCCCCGGCGGAATCTATCACGGCGCGCAGATGCGCTTTGCGAGGATGAACTTTGACGACTTCAGCGAAGCGGACCTGCGCGGAGCGGACTTGATCGCTACCGATATGTGCAGAGCGAAGTTTCGGTTTGCCGATTTGCGGGATGCCCAGCTGCGTAGCGCGAACCTGCGCGAAGCCGACTTCCGGGGCGCGAACCTGACTCGGGCAGTCTTGATGAAGGCCAACCTGCGCGGCGCCGACCTAGCGGGAGCAGTGCTTCGAGCCGCCGATCTGCGCGGCGCAAATCTGCAGGGTGCCAATCTTGCCTATGCCGATCTGGACGGCGCGCTGCTGCCGGCCGGATTTGGCCAGCAGGAAGGATCCGGATCCGGTCCCGGTCCCGCTGCCCGCTAGTCCTGATCACAGTCGCTAGACGCTTTGGCGCAGCCTCCGGCCGGCAATCGCTTGGACCAGCGAGCCACGCGCTCTTGATCATCAGTGCCGGTGCCGTGGTCGCGCTGCTCGGCTTGTTCCCGGTGCTACTGCCGTGAGGCGTGGGTGCACCAACGGTTGCAGCTGGCATGAGGTGGCCAGTGGCATTGTCATTGGCCGCAGCCATCGCTGCCGTCGTGGCTCAGCTCGTGTTGTCCTTGAGCGCGCATGGAGCGGCTTGGGGTTGCGTCGTTAGCGACCGGCGGTTAAGGCGGGCCGGGATCATAGATCTGGCTCTGGGGATCTGCTTCTTCTCGTTGGGTGGCTTCGCGGCGATCGAATTGGCCGCAACGCCTCGCCGTTCGAAGCAGTCCGGAACCAGTGAGAGCGGATGGGGCCGGTTCTCCGATCTGTGTGCGCGCCTCGCGTGAGTCTGCGAGGATGGCAAGTGTCAGGACGGTTCCGGGCGTGAATTCCGCGGGAATTCGTGCCCATTGTTGACCGTGCATGGGCGCACGCAGTCGGACAGTACAATCGAGTTTATCGGCTGGCAGGCAACGGTTTTGCCAACGGCACCGGCACACTTAGTTCCTGCCAGTCACATCTAGACAGACACCATGTACCGCCGCAAGGACTTCACTAAGCTAATCCCCTCTGAGCGGACCGATCTTGCCAATGCATTGAACCGGCTTTGGAATGACGGCACAATCAGGCGATACGTCGACGACCACCGCGCATTCGCACGCCGGGTCCATCGGGGGTCTATCTTCCTGCCGTGGCACCGGTACTTCGTATGGCGGTTCGAGTTGGCCTTGGGCGTCCCAATCCCCTTCTGGGATTGGACGCAGTCGAGATCGCTGGACGTCGAACCTTGGCTGTCGTTCTTCGGCGGACGCAGCGGGAAGGGTCGGTTGGCGTGGCCGCCAAGGCGCGCCTCGACACCTGGGGCCGTACTGCCCGATCAGCGTGCCCTGCGCAACGCACTGGACAAGCCGAGCTTCACAACGTTCCGCAACATCGAGACAGCTAGCCACAACGCCGGACACAACTGGGTGGGCGGCGACATGGCCGACGTGGACAACTCCCCTATAGATCCCCTGTTCTACCTGCACCACTGCAACATCGACAGGTTGTGGGCCATCTGGGAACAAAACCATCCGGACGCCAAGCACTACTCAACTACCCGGATACCCGGCGACAGAGCGGATGGCGCGGCGACCCTCGCCGTGACCACCCCGATGCCGTGCGTCTGGAAGAGTCCTCCGAAGGCCCCGAGGTCGATGCTGGATCACACCGAACTGGACTACTGGTACGACCGGGACCTGCCGCTCGAGAAGGACTGGCACGCGGCAAAGAAGCTCACTGGCCTCTGGACAGGGATCCCTGGAGGGGCCAACCTTCTTATACGCGACTCCGACACGGACGCCGGTCGACACCCGGGTGTCGAGAAGCATTGGGCGTCCCCGGATATATGGGTGCGGAACAACGAGCCGGAGGAAGGCGCGAGCAATACCTCCTCCGACCACGAGCGGCCCATCGTGAACCGACAAAACCACATGTACGTCAATGTCCGCAACGAGGGGTCGGAGACGGCGGACGACGTCTCGGTGACGGCCTACCGCTGCGATCCAGCCACGACCATGCTGTGGCCCAACGACTTCACGAAATTCGGCGACCTGTCCGTGCTCGGCAGCATCCCGGCGGGGCAGAGCACGGCGGTCGGCCCCTTCTCGTGGACTCCCGCCATCGCGGAACACGAGTGGCTTCTAGCCGTTGCGGACTGCCCCGACGACCCGAGCATGGCTCCGATGTTCCGCGTGGCAGTGCCGCACGGGAGGCTGGTCCGCTTTGACTCCACCGTGGGGCAACGCAACGTGATGCCCATTCAGGTCGCTCTTGACGGCACTGCACCGGCCAGCATGGGCATGCGTGGCGGCATCCAGCCGACGACGAACGGACTGCGGCTGGATGCGGGCTTGCTTCCGCGCAACGCGGCGCTCAGCGTGCGGGTGCCGCTTTCCATGGTGGCGGACACGGAGCTGACGAATCTGCGCGAGATGACGCGGGACGCCTGTTTGGCGACACTGCGGATGAACGGCGGCGAGGTGGCGTCGATAGACGGGTTCCAGATGGCGGCGCGGGCAAGAAGCACCGTTAGGCTCAAGGTATGGTTCCCGGCGACCGCCAAGCACGGCGAACGCTATCCGCTGGTGGCGACGCAGACTCAGGATGGAGAGCTGGCGGGCCGGATCACCATCGAGCTTGTCGCCGTGGACGACCGTCAGAGCCGCGAAGGCGAAGTGCATGGCAACACGCGGTCCAAGGAAGTTCACACCGCGGACTGTGTGTTCTGGGGCAAGGTGAATCCTCGCAACAAGGTGCCATTCGGATCGCTGGCGGAGGGTCTGGCGAACGGATACGACGGGTGCCGGTTCTGCCTCGACCGGTACGACACGGGCTGAGCGGCCCGCCCAGCGCAGCGAACGCCGAGATGCCTAGTCTAACATCATGCGGATCTGCGCTTGCTTCTCCTGGCTTCACGACTCCAGTCCTGACGTGCTCTCGTCTGTCTGCGTCGCTCGACAGGATTAGATGACATTGATCTGGGCTCGATCACGCGGCTCGCACGGTGTAGTCGGGCGGCGCGCGCCGGGAGAGAGACTATGGATTTAATCGACGACGCCTTCTCTCGATGCAATCTGGCAGGCCTTGCCCGGGTTTGATCCCATCTCGCGCCTCAACCTCGGCCGGACTTCGAATACGGACGTAGGTCCTCGAACTTCCAATCGCGAAGTTCCGGAACCTCGGCCTTCATCTGAACTATGAACTCCTCAGCGGAAACTGCGCGGTCGGCAAACTGCTGCACAAATGGCACGATGTGTTCGCTAATGAACTCTGAGACGTATGCACGATGGACGAAATCCACTACGTAATGGTGCGAGAATCCATCGTCCCGCTCGCTCGTCGCTTCCTGGAGAATAATTCGAACCCACGGACAAAGCTGTAGGCGCGACGAACTTGGCCCGCCCTGGACCAGAACCATTGGGCCATCGACGATGCAGATCGGATGAACCATACAGGCGAAGACCGCGCCTGGGGATCCTATCGTCTTCCACAAGCTTGTGAAGTGCTCGGTCGCGCTAGCCAGCGGCATGATGACTTGGTTGAACGGAAAGCTACCGGAGAGGTTCAGCCTTTCCCCCTTGCGCTCGCTCTTCGTGAATGAACTGCACATTGGTGGCCCATCGGACACAAACGCGAAATCCTGCAGCCTCAAGAACTCTGCGATCGTCGGGGTCCGATAGACACCATCGCGCGAGTGAAGTTGGGGTCTCTCCCCGCGAAGACCGGCGACGCGCGGAAACTCGGAGGGAATGCGTGGGGCAGCCGCCTCGAAAAAGACAAAGGGCAATTCCGACTTCTTGCATTCGACGAGGAGGGCAGCATCTAGGCTCAGACGAGCCGTCTTCCCTACTTCTCGAAGACCGAACAGATCGAGCGAGCGATGCTCGTTGGTCTCCCGGTCTCTGTATCCCCATTCTTCGGTTACATTGAACGAGTCGCTAAGCAGCTCAGCAGCTACTCGCTGAAGCGGGTACCCTGACGACCGCACAGCCCCCTCAACGTCCTCCACGGAAACGCCAGACTGCAGCCGATTCAAGGAAGGGTTGTTGGCGGATTCGTTCATTTCGTTCTGGGAACTCACACGCAGTCCAAGTCAACCAGGAAGCGCAACCTATCGCTGCGGCAGCCGGGGGACCCCTCCCCCCGCCAGCGACAGGAGGCCAATGCCTGCGCGACCTGAATTGGAGCGTGGGTGCAGCCCCGAATCGCAATAGGACAGCAATGCAGGAGTGACGATACGCGACGCCATCGTAGTTGCCGGGATCGATATTGGCGACGCGAAACTGTAGGCCCCTCTTCTCGCGGGCAGCCGCGAACGCCAGTTTAGCAATGACAAGTGCGGCCCGTCCCTTGAGCGAGCCTCTAGTTCAATAGCTCAATCTCGCCAAAGAACGACGGTCCGACCCGCATTCTCGCCCGGGCACCATCAGCTTCAAGTCTCGCTGCTCCAAGCATCTCAGGCCACTCCGGGATGGTCGAGCCCGAGGCGGCTTCGCGGGGCTCGGCGTCTTGTTGGTCCGCCTCGAACTCCCGTCCAATTGCATCGAGGAACTTGGCCGTCAAACCGTATCGGAGACGAATGGACCTGATCCCGGGTCCTTGAATACTAGCTGGAACGGCAAGGTCGAACTGGATTTTTCGCCCAACGTACGTCAGGTCACCGTCACTGAAGGACTCGTACCGGTCCCGACTCTTCAGCTGCTCTTGAGCTCTTTCGATCGTCGTGTGGAGATCGCCTTGGCGGCTCTGTTTCCGAGAATTGGGCGGGAAGTCGCGGATCAGGAGAGTGCTCGGGAGCCATGACAGTGCGGAAGCGGCGGAGCCAAACCCCGCGAGTCGAAGCACCCTGCTGGCAGTCGCCGTTCTGAGCGTGTCAAGGGCAACGTCGAGATCCTCCTCCTCGACGACAAACCCTTCTTCCGCGGGCGGATCGATGACGCGCAAGCTGCTTGCCGCCGCGTCTCCTTCGACGGCGAGCGCGAGGCCGCACGCAAGGCGCTGACCGACGAGGCCCGAGGGAAAGGAGATCGTGCTCTTCTGTGCTACGGCACCAGTCGCTGGAGGTCCCGGACTGCCGAGTTGTCGCTTTCGATAGGCGTCTCCTGACTGCGTGCCCTTGCACTCGATCACGTGCCATGCGCCCGAAGTGTCGAGCGCCACGAAGTCAGGCGACTTGCTCGGGCCGTACTTGGGCGGATCCGCAACAATCACACCATGGGCCGCAGCCAGTCGATCCATGAAGTACCGACCATCGACGGGTGGTTCGAGCGAAAAACGCTCGGCCAACCAGTAAATGGGAACACCCATGCCGAAATCGTCACTGAGGATCGTCTTCTGGTGGGCGTCGAGATCTGAGAAGGCCCGAGTCAGCCTCAAATCCGAATCGTCGGAAACAGCGTTCAGGTATCGGACCCATGCCCAGAATTCGCTGAGCGAAGTGCCGAACGCATGCGAGGGAGTGGTCAGATATCCAATCAGCAGTAACAGTTGCGGAATGTTGAGATCGACTGAGCTTCCTCCACCTTGAAACGAGGCGGGAAAGACCGGCGCGCCTGCTTGTTTCGGCCAGGTCGATTGATCAACTGTGACTGCTAGAGTTCGGTTCATTCCACCATCCATACCAGATCCGCCAACTAGGTTCGTTGCGGTCCGGCAGTCACGGGAGCATCAGATCTTGGCTTGGCATCCGTAGCCGCCTGCGTCCCAATCCGTGGCCCTACAGCAACTGCCCCGGACCTATAGTCGAGCCTCCGGCATGACTCACGGTCGTTTCTTACCACGGCAGTCGAGCGAACAGGTCCATCCCGGTCGCAAGAACACGAATTGCACGGGTTTCGGTCTCTGATTTCCGTTCGCTCGCGCTGCAGGAATCGGCTCACGAGACCCCTCCAACCTCTGATTGGCGCGTCAAATCCCTTGGGCAGCGATGCTCGACGTTGTGTGGAATCTAGGCCCCGGTGCGCCGCGAGAAACTTGGTTGGGAACGCGACCGACGATGCTAAAGTTTAGAACTACCCAATGGCTGGGTTTTATGAGTTCTTCGCGGGCGGCGGCATGGTCCGCGCAGGCCTCGGGCCGGGCTGGTCCTGCGTCTTCGCGAACGACATCGATCCGATCAAGGGTGCCAGCTACAAACGGAACTGGGGCGCTGCGGGGTTGCGTGTCGCCGATGTGGCCAGCCTGACGGCGGAAGATCTGCCCGGAACAGCGGATTTGGCGTGGGCATCCTTCCCCTGCCAGGACCTTTCCCTGGCGGGTTCCGGAGGCGGGCTCCGGGGCGAGCGCTCGGGCACATTCTGGCCGTTCTGGAGCACGGTGGAAGGGTTGGCGACCACGGGGCGCGCCCCGTCGACAGTGGTGCTGGAGAATGTCTGCGGTGCCTTGACTTCGCACAAGGGCGAGGATTTTGCCGCGATTGGTGGTGCCATTGAGGGCGTCGGCTATCGCTTGGGAGCTGTCGTCATCGATGCCGTACATTTCGTTCCGCAATCGCGCCCGCGGCTGTTCGTCATTGCGGTCGACAGGAATCAGGTGATTCCGGATCGCCTAGTTGCCCGTGAGCCGGACAATCGGTGGCATTCGCGAGCATTGGTCGAAGCCTATCGACGGCTCCCGGCAAGAGCGCACGCGAATTGGCTGTGGTGGCACCTTCCGACGCCGCCGAAGCGCGAAGCGGTTCTGTCCGACCTGATAGAAGAGGACCCTCGGGGTGTAAAGTGGCACACTGCGGCTGAAACCAGAAGGCTGCTCAAGCTGATGAGTCCTGTGAACTTGGCTAAGGTCGAGGCCGCCAAGGAGGCTGGCCACAGAGTGGTCGGAACGGTCTACAAGCGGACGCGTCCGAACGAGAACGGCGTCAGCAAGCAGAGGGCGGAAGTGCGCTTCGACGGGATCGCCGGGTGCCTCCGCACGCCATCGGGCGGGTCCAGCCGCCAAACGGTCATGATCGTCGAGGGCAGCAACGTACGCTCCAGATTGCTGGCCCCGCGTGAAGCGGCGCGCCTCATGGGGCTACCCGAGGACTACAAACTCCCAGAGAAATACAACGACGCCTACCACCTTGCCGGCGACGGTGTGGTGGTTCCAGTCGTGAGACACCTCGCGGAATTCATCCTGGAGCCGCTTCTCGCTGCCTTCGGGACCGCGGAACAGAAGGCGGCATGAGTTGATGCCGACGAATCTCGAGCGAGCTCTAGAAGCCTTTGCCTCGAAGCATGGGTTCAAGGGCAAGGGTTCTCTCAGCGTTGCGCTGGTCGTCACCGAGCACGCCCGGGTGAAGGGACTGCCTCTTGATTCCGAAGCGCTATTGACGGGTCGTCGTGGCCAGGTGCTGGGCCTAGGGAAGTCCGCCGTTCAATCGATTCTAAAGAGGCACGGGATCGAGCGTGTCTTGGCGGCACAGGGCGGCAGGACGAGCCGCGGCAGCCTTCAGAATATGCGGGACTACGTCGCCTTCTTGAACGCTGCGCACCGGAAGGGCATAGCGGATATCGACAGCATCGAGGCGTATTGGATCCAATGCGTGCGTGGCTTCTTCGCGGGCAAGCCGTTCAAACTCAAGCTGGACTCCTCCCGTAGCCTGCGTACCCTCGTCCGGGACGTTCTCGCGCAAGCCACTAGGCGGCAGAAGGATCTGCCCGGCATGTACTACGCCGGCGCGGTGGCGCAGCATCTTGTGGGCGCGAAACTCGATTGCGCGCTCGGAAACGGCAAGTTCGAGCACCACAGCCATTCCACGGCGGACGCGCCAGGGGACCGGGCTGGCGACTTCGTGGTCGGCGATGTGGCGATCCACGTCACGACAGCCCCTGGAGAGGAGGTTATCGAGCGATGCGGGGGCAATCTGGACAGCGGGTATAGGCCTGTTCTCGTAACGCTGCAAAAGGGCGTCGCCGTCGCCGAGGGATTGGCTGAGCACAGGGGATTGGGCGACAGGATCGACATCTTCGAAATTGAGCAATTTGTGGCGCTGAACATCTATGAGCTGGGCGGATTCGCGGCCGATGGAAGACGCGACGCAGTAGACGATCTGGTGGACGCTTACAACGAAGTGATCGATGAAGTCGAAACTGACCCGAGCCTGAGAATCGAAGTTCGCAAGTGACGGACCGTGCGGCGACCGCACGACGATCATGCGCGCGGTCAAGAGCCGGGACATCCGGCCGGAGCTGATCGATGGGCGTGTGGTGCATCGCCTGGGATGGTGGTACCTCCTGTACCGTAAGGGCTTCCCAGGCAATCCCGACTTGGCGCTTCGACCAAGACGTACTTCGGACGTGAATCACGTCATTCTTGGATGCCTGGGGCGGGGCGCTGGCCTTTGTTGGCTAGCCATCGTGAGGGCAGTCATGAGACGGTCACAGACTTAGCCATTTAGCTAGCGGCATCGCGATCGCAGCTTTACATTGACCGCCCGAAGGAGGAAGGCCGACAGGCCGAAGGTGGACTTTGACACCACACTGCTGCGCTGCTAGTATTCCACTGGTACCGGTTTCAGGGTCTGCCGGCCAAGATGCAGTCTGAGCCGTTCGTTGCAGACACTGTCCGAACGGGTGCCAATCTCAGGAACGGGAACTAATCATGACTCAATTCACGCGCGTGGTTTGTCTCACGCTGTGCTCGGCCGTCCTAGCCGCCGGGCAGGACCAGGATTCGCTAAAGCAGCGACCAGGACAGCTGTCGGTCGAAGACGTCGTCGCCTTGGTGGAGGCTGGATTGGGCGACGACGTGGTCGTGGAGAAACTGAGGCAAAACGCGACAGCGTTCGATTTGAGTGTCGACCAGCTCTTGAGCCTCAAGAACGCGGGCGTGAGCTCGGAGATCATCAAGGCCATGATCAATCCCGCTGCAGGCACCGGTGCTTCCGGCGGCAGCGGAAGCGCGCAAGCCCGGGATCCGAACTGGCCGCCGGACATACCCGATGAACTTGGCCTGTACACCCGCACAGACGGGAAAGTCACGCAGTTGGAACCGGAGGTGGTGGCGTGGAAGGCGAGAGGCAGGCTGATGTCCTTCGCGACCAGCGGTCTGGTCGGCGATCACAAGAACGGAGTCGTGAAGGGTCGCAACAGCCGGTATCAGGTGTCCATGCCCTCGGAGGTCTTCATTGTGGTCCCGGAAGGTGCCTCCGCCAACGAGTATCAGTGCGTGAGCATGCGCCAAAAGAACAAGCAGCGTGAGTTCCGGATCTCTACCGCCGGCACCGTCATGGAAGGCTCGGCCGACAAGAACTTCGTCCAATTCGAAGCTCAGAAAGTCGCTTCCCGCCTCTACCGGATCGAGCTGACCGAACTTGAGCCGGGCGAGTACGGGTTCGTTCCTCCGGGCGCCACGATGCAGGCCAGCATGGGCTCGGTGGGAAAGATCTACAGCTTCGGAGTGGAGTGACAGGCCCTTCCCGGAGACCCAGTTGAGCAAGCCGGCGCGAGAGATTCCCTGAAGCTGGCCTGCGTGGTCGGAACAGTCTACAAGCGGATTCGCGGCGGATGGAAGACGCGACGCGGTAGACGATCTGGTGGACGCTTATAACGAAGTGATTGATACCGTCGAAACCGATTCCGCTTAGCGTAGGTGCTTCTTGTGGCTCCAAGACCGTTTGGCACAATCACGCATCAGCAGGTGGCGGCGTTCGAATAGGTCGCTGTCCCGGTGCGCCAGTTCCACCTAGTCGCTGTTGACATCCGCAAAGTAGGGGGCCGGGACCTCGCGGGGCACGCTGGGCTTGTCGGCGGCCCAGTCTCGGAGGCCGGCCCGGAATCGCGCTTTGAACCCTTATCCCGTCCGCGGTCCAACACCTAGTCGCTCATCACCTGCGCGTCCTGCGACGCGCGGTAGATCTCCCGCGGGTCGTCTTTGAGAGCCTAGATCCAGAAACTCACGCAGACTGCGTGCCGTGACGGGTTGCATCGTGCTTGGGGGTCTGGTCTAAGCCGAAGTGGCTGGCCTGTGTTTCTGGGCAGTTGTGAGGAAACGTCGCTTGAAGTTGTATCGCCGAATGTAGGCATTCCGGCAGACGGACCACCCGTGCGGGTAGGGCGTGCGGCCCAGACGTACCCGGAACCCTAGCGCACGGCACCGTAGCTTCGGAGATTGTAGTGGCGGGACTTGGACGCTTCCCGCTTGCACGGCACTTCGGTACCCTTAGTCGGCCTCTAGAACGTGAGTGTTCAATGCCAGCCTGTCATGCACCAGAGATTGCATTGGCTATGCTCGTTTGGATACGCAGCTCACGCAGGAGCGAACCATGGGCAGGCTGTTCCCTGCACTCCATCCCGACGAGATCCAGAATCCCGGCGAGCGGGCAGTAGCCCGCGTGCTGGTCGAGCAACTGCCCCGCCGCGTGGAGGTCTTTCATAGCTTCAACTGGCTCGCGCGGGATCGACGCGGCACGATCCAGGAAGGCGAGTGCGACTTCGTGCTGCTCGACCGAAAGCGCGGTGTGCTGTTCGTCGAGGTCAAGGGCGGCTCTCTGGTGTTCGATGGCCGGGAATGGGTCCGCGAAGTCCGGGGCCAGATGCGCTTGCTGAACAAGGACCCTTTTGCCCAGGCAACCCAATGCATGCACGACATCATCGATCTCGTCAGGCGCCGGTTCCGGGCACCTGGCGGCGAGCTGCCGTTCACGTACGGGGCGGCGGTGGCGTTTCCCGACTGCCGGGTGTCCGGGACGTTGCCTCCGAGCATCCGGCCCGAGCTGGTGCTGGATGCCGGCAGGCTGCGGGACGGGGACGGAGCGGTCCGGCGCGTCTTTGAGAGCTTCCGGCGGGCACACCACCGGGAGCTGGGCGAGCGCGAGGTCGAGTCGGTGCGCGAGGCGCTGTACCCACGCTACGAGCTTGTTCCCGTGGTGTGGCGCAAGATCGAGGACCAGGAAGAGCGGCTGCGCCGCCTGACGGAGCAGCAGCACCGCCTGCTTGACTACCTCGCTCACCAGCCCAAAGCGGCGATCCGCGGCGTGGCCGGGTCCGGGAAGACGATGCTGGCCCTGGCCAAGGCGCAGAGAGAGGCCCGGGCCGGGCGCAGGACGTTGTTGCTGTGCTACAACCAGCCGCTGCAGGACTGGCTCAAGGCAGCCGTGCCCGCATCGTTCGCCAACGACCTAGTGGTCCTGAATTACCACAGCTTGGTCAATCGGCTCTGCCAGGAGGCCGGGGTGCCCCTGTGGGAGCGGCGGGAGGGAAACGACCAGGACTTCTGGGAGGTCGGGGCCGCCGAGGCGCTGATCGAGGCCTGCGACGCGCTCGGCCCGGAGCACAAGTTCGACACGGTGGTGGTTGACGAGGGGCAGGACTTTCACGAGCTGTGGTGGACGAGCCTCGAGGCGGTCTTCCGAAGCCCGGGCGGCGACGCCTGCTACTACGTCTTCTACGACCCGAAGCAGAACCTCTACGTGGACGATCCGGCCCTGCCCGAGGATCTCGGCAGGCCGTACGAGCTGCCGGTCAATTGCCGGAACACGGTCCGCATCGCCGCTCACTGTGCCGCGCTGGCTGGCTACCAGAACCGGGTGCTTGAAGGCGCACCGCAGGGAGACGAGCCGACTGTCGTCCGGGCCGCGGACATCCAAGAAGCTTTCCGCACGGCAAAGCAGCTCGTCCTGCGGCTTTGCCACCCTGACCAAGGTGGCTTGGCGAGGTCCCAGGTCGCGGTCCTGGTGCCCTCGGTTTCGGGTGTTGACTTGCCGACCCGCTTCGGCACCGTTCCTCTGACTCGGGAGCTGCAGGAGTGGAATCAGGGAAAGGGCGTGCTGATCACGTCCTGGAAGCGTTTCAAGGGGTTGGAGGCGGACGCCGTGGTGATCATCGAGAGGCCCGCTCGGACCGGCAACAACGCCCGGGCCAATGCGAACCGCTACGTCGCGAGATCCCGAGCCAAGCACCTGTTGACGGTGATCGAGGCAGGAAGCGAGCTATGACTGTGTGGCAATTGCTGTGGGATGATGACGACAAAGACAGATGCCGCTGGACAAAGCGATCGCGAAGCGGATGCTGGAGACGGCACGCGAATACGTCGGCGACGACCTGTTCGTCCCGATGACCTTCGAGGACGTTGACCTCAGGGCCTTCCTCCGACAGTACCTCTGGGTCATCTACGTCTCAGGTTTCCGAAACGCAGTGGTACAGAAGCACTTCGACGGACTCAAGGTGGCGTTCCACGACCTTGACCTGGAGCGGATCGTCGCGATGGATGGAATAGACGCGCAATGGCTACCGATCCGCAACCAGCCGAAGGCAGACGCATTCCTCAAGGGATGTCGGGTAATTCACGACCTGGGCTGGCCCCAGTTCAAGGATCGGCTGCGCGAGAAGAACACGGCGGCGTTGCGGCAGCTTCCCTGGATGGGGCCGGCAACGACTAGACATATGGCGCTTGCCCTCGGTATCGCAGACACCGAGAAGCCCGACACCTGGATGAAGCAGTGTGCGCGCAAGTGCTCCGCTACGGTTGAGGAGATGGTTACCTTCCTCGGCACAGAGTACGGAATGAAGCGGCAACAGGTTGACGCTTACCTGTGGCAGTACTGTCGCGACCACCAGCGCGTGCCGTGACGACGACCGGGGGCCCGAGAGGCTTTTACCCAAGTAGCGACGTGATTGCGGCCTTGAGTGAGCCAAGATGATACCGAGGGTCCCCGCTTGGCCGTAGCTGCCTGTGGAATCGAAGGCGGATCCTGGCGGCGCGGCGGCGCGGCTTACCGCTGACGCAGTGGCTCCGGGAGTGGACCGAGAGGAAGGGCGTGGCGTGCATATCGGCGTTTCGGAGGGCCGGCCAGACGCCACTGTGGCAGCTTTGCCCTCGGCCCGGGGCCGCGAAGACTCCGGGGCACGGAAGGGAGGCCCCGAGTCGGTCTCGTTCGCGGGGCAGGCTGAAGCTTCCACTGTTTGCTGCTACGACCACTACCTCGCTCTTGCCGTCTATGGTTTCACGGCGATCTGCTCTAGGCCTTCCAGTTGAGCGAGCGGCCGACAATGAAGGTCTAGTGCAAAGCAACTGAGAGCTTCGAGGTCTGCCAATTGACAATCCACTCGCCGGGCTGGACCGCCATTCAACGCCACCAAGGTCCCGAACTCCTCCAATGGCTGCAAGATTGTCAGGCGCTTCGAGCTGGATTCGGTGCGTTGGCCGACGCCCTCTATGTCCTGCTTACTGATCGAGTCCGAAAACGAGAAGATGCGTGCGACGTCTGGGCCGCCGTTCCGGCGGTGATGGGCAACTGCGATGATCGGAAGACGTACGAGATGCATGGTGCGGCGCTGGCCTACGCGTGGCTCCACCTTCCCGAGCGCTACATTCGAACCTGGCTCGCCCTGCAGCGTCTTCTCGAGCACTGTCTGTTGCCGATGGGTAGCGAAGGCGTACGCGCACTCGATGTCGGTACGGGCCCAGGACCGTCCGCATTCGCAACTCACGACTTCTACGCCGCACTGGTCAGGTATGCAGAGATCAGCGGGAACGAGCGATGGCGACAACCAGCGCACCTGATGTGCGTCGAGTGCGCAGGCGGGATGAACGGCCTCCGGCATCACCTTGCCGAGATCCTGCATGGATTGGGTAGCCCTCGCGACGTTCTCGCCATGTGCGGCCATCTCACGGACTTCCAGTCGATACAGCCTAGTCGTGAGCGCAAGGACTTGGAATCTGTGTTGCGCGACTCGTGCGACGAGTACTTCAACGACCGCTTCGACGAGTGGGAATCGGTGCCTCGCCATACGCCAGAGGAGGCCAACCGCATTGCCAACGCCCAGCACCGCTATCGTCTCTTCACCTTCAGTAACTTCCTTACGACGCCCCCAGTGGTCGAGCGTTACCGGAGCAACCTAGAGGACATCCTTGCCGACGCTCAGCCAGGCTCAGTGGTTCTGGTCATCGGTGGCAAGGGCGGTGACTATCCGCAGATCTACAGCATGATCGGGGACCTCGCAACGAATGCCGGATTCTCCCGCAAGGCGGAACGCTTGTCTGTCTCCTGTTCAGATGCCGGAATGAACCACATGGTTCATTCCGAACGTGCCCGTTTCTATCGCCGCCTGGTGGGTCTCGCAGGAGACCTCTCAGACGGGGACCCGGCGGCTAGGAGAGTCAAGGAGCACTGCGAAGGAGAGCATTACTACGAGCCCCCTGACAGCACCATCCATGCGCACAGGAAGTGATGGTGTGGAGTGCTCTAAGCAGGTCCCAGAATCAGCCTCGAAGCCCACAAGACTGGTAGCGACACTTGAGAAACCAATCGCCGGATGTGCGACAAGACAACTGACTGCTTACAACCCGTCGGGTGCTTCCATGTGCTCTCGTAACCGTCCGTCTCGGCGTTCTGGGGCTCATTCGCGGTTGACACGAATACGGCGCAAAATAGGCAATGGGGCATAGCGTGGAAGTTCCAGGAGAGAAGCTGGTGATCCGCCTTTGGGACACCATCGTCGACAAGGGAATCAGTGGTTTGCTGGCACCTTGGCAGACCAGGAGGACGGACCGGGCGGCAGCCGATGGGGTGCGCTACGAACTCTTGGCTCTTGCCCAGGCGGAACAGGACCTCAAGGATATTCGAGCCGGTCGCAAGACGCTGCGCGCCGCGACCGGGCCACCGCCACATGTGCTTATGTGGCTCGGGGCGGCCCGCATATGTGGACGCTACAATGCTGCAAGGCTTTGGGCATCGAGTCAAAGGGGGCTCCGCTACGCCGGGCTTCCCGCGAAACACAAGAGCCGGTCATGGCTAACGGAACTCTCCCATTGCCACCGTAGAAGTGTGGGAGCGAGAGGCTGCCCCCTGCGCCCCGACAGGATCCAGCACCACCGAGGTACCGGATAGGCATCGGAGGTGTGCAATGGGTCTTCGAGCTATCGCTAATACGATCGGTCCGGGCATTCTGCTTTGTCCGCAGCTCGCAGCTGGCGGTCCATTCGACCACGACACCGAAGTCTCCAGAGCGTCGCGAAATCTCAGGCACGGCGTGCGTGACCGACTACTGGTACCTCGCACTACCTTGAGGGTGCGCTAGACGCCTAGGTTCTCATCTCTTATCTGGCGACATCGCACCGGACTCAAGGCTAAGTTGAGAGGTTCTTCGTCCATCCAGACTGGCGGGCGTCCGACGGACGCATCGCGCGACCTTGCGCTGATCGAACCCCTGAAACCGAGCTCCATGAGCAGCAGAGTGGGGCTGGCCGATACAATCTTTGCTTGCGGTGCGACTGTACGAAGCTGACTCGGTACCGGTTGGGGCTCGGTTTGAGTTGACCGAGTACAGCACAGATCGCCCAAGGAGCGGCAACGGAAATGGATCAGCGAGACTGTGTTTACGTCATCGGAGCAGGGTTCTCGGCTGGGCTGGGTTTTCCGCTGACCAGCGACTTGCTGGTCCGGCTCTGGGACAGAATCGATAAGAGACTCCGAAAGCGCCTAAAGCGAGTGATTCGCTTTCACCATCCAGAGTTCGATCCAAAACGGTTCACCACCTTTCCTGATGTAGAGCAATTGCTTTCTGAGCTGCAGGTGAACGAACAGCTCTTCGGTGCGAGCCGTCAGTACGGAGGCAAGTTCACAAAGGTGCAGTTGCAAAATCTGCAGACCGATCTCTTGCTTCAAGTCGCCACTTGGTTTCACGAGATATCTAAGGACGTTTTCTCGGGCGAGCCCACTGTCGACTGGTTGGAGAAGTTTAGAAGGCAGGTCATCCGTCAGAATGCGTCAATAGTCTCATTCAATTGGGATCTCATTCTGGATCAACTTCTCTTTGGCGACGCCATCGATGGCGCTAGCTACGGGTTCAAGCGGGGCGAGAGCGGGGGGCCGTCTTTGCTGAAGCCTCATGGCTCGCTCAACTGGTTTGAAGAGGACGTCGGTCGTCGTCTCAAGCGCGACCGGCGTGTGCGTGTATTCAGAAAGGGCTCGGATGCCGTCTTCGCCTTCCGCCGGTTTCGCGCTCCGGTCTTGAGGCAGGAACGCATCACCCCATTAATCGTGCCGCCAGTCTATCTGAAAAACTTTGAGAAGCCGGTATTTCGGAAGTTGTGGCGAAACTGTGTGGCGCTCTTGAGCCAAGCCAGAGAGGTAGTCTTCCTAGGCTATTCTTTGCCGCTTGCCGATCTTCATGCCCGATTCATCATGCGCTGTGGTTTTCGCGGTCCGAGCGATCGTCGACCGATACAGACTACCGAGCGGACAAACGCTCGGGGAGCGGCTAACGTTGTCATCGTTAACCCAGACTGGGGTGCCGCACGGCGAATCTCGGCGATCGTTGGTTCCGAGCACAAGTGCTCATGGGTCTCGACCTCCGTCAGCGACTGGATCCAAAGCAGGCCGGATCAATAGAGCGGACTAGGAAGTCGTGATTTCAGCCTCGGCATGCGTCCAGCCGATCGTCAGAATCCGCGTTAGGGGGGCCAAGCGGACCCCTACGGGCCTCAATTGCAGCGTGCAACGACGCGGGTGTGCATGCCAAGACACCGGACCAACAGGCCGGTAAAGAGCCTCGGTCGCTTGCGTCCGTAGGTTCTACACCTCTTCCCGACACCGCGCCCGGCGACCGGGCCGATGGGTAACACTATAGCGGAGGCCGCTGGTGCTCTTGGGGGCGGAGGAATCGCAGGCGGAGAGACCAGCCCCTCCTCGACCAGGGATGCCCGCGAGACTCCTGCGGACAGAGTCCTTTCCAATCCAAAGATGAGCCTGAAGGAGGCCAGGCAGAGGAAGTGGGA
>VXMF01000014.1 GCA_009841225.1 Terriglobia bacterium
GCGACACATCCATCACCCTCTCGCCGTCGGCTCGCGAAACCTCGACGAACACGGCAGGGTGGCCCTGGTGCCGCACGATCAGATCCGAGTCCTCGAAGCCGTCGCGCACCTCGGCAATATCCCCTAGGCGCACCACTGTGCCGTCGTCGCGGGCGAGGACGACGATGTCCTCGAAATCCTGCTGGTCGTAGCTCTGACCGAGGGTCCGGATCCGCACCTGGGACTGCTCGGTGTTGATGCTGCCCGCAGACAGATCCAGGGAGCCGCGGCGAATCGCACTGGCGACATCGGTCAGCGTAAGCCCAACGGTCCGTAGCCACTGCAGCGGCACTTCGATCGAGACCTCGTAGTTGCGCACACCGCTGGTCTCGACCTGGGACACGTTCGGGAGGGAAGCGAGATCGTCCTCGATGCGGTAGGCGAGCTCTTTCAGCGAGCGCTCGGGAACGTCACCGTAGAGGATGAGGCGCATCATGCTCTGGGCGTTGGTCATTTCCCGGATTTGGGGCCGCTCGGCTCCGCCCGGGAACGTCTGAATACGCCCGACCGCCGACTCGATCTCATCCCTCTTCTCGCCCATGTCCGTGCCCGATTTGAATTCGACCCTGACGGACGCTATTCCCGGGGCCGCTACGGACCTGACCGCCTTCACGTCCGCCAGTCCCCGGATCTCATCCTCGATCTTGACGACGATGGCCTCCTCCACCTCTTCGGGCGTTGCTCCGGGGAGCATCACGGAGATTTCGAACTGATAGAAGGGCACCTCGGGCCACCCCTCCTGTTCGAGGCCGGTCAGCGACACGAGGCCCGCGGCGAGGATGCCGAACATCAGCAGATTGGACGCGACGCTGTTGCCCGCCATATAGGCGATCGGTCCACGGGGTTCCGCTAAGTGTTGGTCGTTCTGGCTCATTGCCCCAGATCGGCCACGGTCCGCACAACCATGCCTGGAGTGGCAAACTGAATGCCACCGGTAATGACTACTTGCCCGTCTTGAAGGCCCCCGACCACGGTGGCTTCATCGTCGATGCGCCGCAGGACGCGCACGGGGACGATACTCACTGTTTGGTCCTCGCCCACCACCCACACCTCGGGACCCGGCCTCAGCGCGGGCCTCGGCACGCGAAAGTAGCTTTCCGGGGAAATGCCTTGGATCTCGACCTCAACGAACTTCCTCACCAGAAGCGGAGGAGAGCCCCCGGGGCTGATGGTCCCCTCGACTGGGCTGCCCGAGGCGAAGGGGTTGGGCACGCGCACGATCACGTCGATCGTTTGTGTCTGCTCGTCGAGCGAAACTTCAGCCCGGTCTATGTATCCTTGCCAGGCATAGCTTGCATCGCCGTAGGCAGCTGTCACGCGGGCGGCGACGCGACGGTCGGAATCCCCCGCGCGAAGCTTCCACAGTCGTGGGATCAAGGCTGCCATCGCATCCGACAGCGGCACGACGACCTCGACGGCGTCAGCTGTGGAGAGCCGTCCGACGACTTGGCCGGAAGTCACCATCTGGCCGGCTTCCAACGACTCTTCGAGCACATAGCCGTCAAAGGGCGCTCGCACCTCGGTTCGGGACAGGGCCAGCTTGGCAGCGGCAAGCCGTACATTCTCGTGTTCCAGTGCGGCCCGGGACGCCCTGATCTGAGGCTCTCGCAGGGCTAAGGGCCCGGGTTGGATTACCGACGAGCCGGCCTCGAGTTGCAGGCGCGAGTACTTTTTGAACTGGGCCTTGGCGAACGCCGCCTCCTCTTGGAGCACTGCGAGCTCTGCCTGCCGGGCCTCGATCGCGATCTCAGCTTCCCGCACGCGGTGGAGAAAGTCGGTATCTTCGATGCGGAATATTGCCTGACCCTTCTCGACGCGGCCACCGCTCTGGAATCCCGGCTCCATCCAGGAGACTCGACCGCTGACTTGCGGAGCGATATCGACATCGGCACTGACTCTCACCGTGCCCGCTCCGACTACGGGGATCGCACCGGAGCCAGCCACGACCGGCCCGGTCTGAGCGAACGGAATCTGGGGGCCCCGTTCCTGTTGTTCCGGCTGGGGTGCTAGCGACACCAGATAGGACGCCAGCCATATCGAGGCACCGACGATAGCAGCGGCTACGAGGTAACCTATCCCTCTTCTCACCCTGGTTAACCCTGGAGAAACCGATTTGGCTCACAGTACCGCTGTGTGACGGAACCGCCAATCTCGAAACGGTTGGCTAGGAGAATCGGGCGAGTCATGCCCGAGAAGATCCCGAGCGATACTGGCGGCCCGGTGCGCCCCAAGCGAAGCACTGACCCGCAGTCGGCATGACGCAAGCCAAATGCTGGTCTGTGACCTTGGACCACCAAATCAGCGTGAATATTGTATCGCATTGTGACGAACCGCTGGCGCTGTCTGGCTCAAGTGTCGCAGTCGTTTAGGCATGCGCGCAGCCGGTCAGAAATCGGCGGACTTGTCGGATCACGGAGAGTATGCTGGTGTGTCCGTCAATCAGACTGCGACGGCTCCGGGCCCGTCTTGACAAAGAGCCGATGTCGGACGACCCGGACCTGGATTTCTTGCTTGGACTGCGCTTGGGCAGTGGGTGGATCCTTAGCTTGTAGCTCGCCGGAACTTCGGTGTCAGCCAAGCTTGGGAGCCGACCGACTCCCGATGCCGGTAACGCCGATCCAGGCTCGCGTGCTCAGACTGGATTCGCCACGCGCGCGACCCGGAACTTCAGCTTCTTGTTCGGGGCAGCTGTCGGGAACGGATTGATGGCGAGCTTATAGTTTTCCGGCAACACTTCGAGTTCCAAGTGGTACGCGATCAGGAGGACGTTGACGCCCATCTGAAGCTCCACCCACCGGTTTCCTAGGCAAGTGTGCGTGCCGAGGCCGTAGGGCGCGTACGCGCCCGGCACCATATGCTCTCCCCGATCGGGCAGGTACCGGTCGATGTCGAATTCCAGCGGGTCCTTGAACAGATCGCCGTCGTAGTGTGGCGCGGTCTGGCAAATCAACAATCGCGTTGGAGGCGGTATTTCGAATCCATCCACCACGCAGGGGTTCATGACCGTTCTCAACTGCCATGGAATCACGGGGTACATGCGCGACGACTCCATGCAGAGGCGGTGGCATACGTCGACGGCATCGAGGGTGAACTCCTCCGCTTTTGGCTCGCGCCCGTTGCCGAAGAGCGCCTCGGCTTCACGGCGGATTCTCGCGTAGACGTCCGGGTGGCGAACCATGCAATAGACTGCGAAGCCTAGCGCGCTGCCGAGATAGATGCTGGCGACCATAGCCGCGACGAACGGGAACGTGAGATCCGTCTCTGGCAGGAACTGCGGGTCGTTGCGATGCAGCTGGAGTATCGCGTCGGCAATGTCCGGTGGCTTGCCCTTTCGTTGGGCCGGCGTATGTGATGAGAGGATTGCTTCTTGTAGCTGGCCGACACGCTTGCGCGCACGCATCATCCTCGGCGTCGACATCATGAACTTCGGCAGTGCTCCTTGGACCTCTGTTATCAGCGCACGGTGTTCGTACTCAAGCAGTTCGTCGACGTATTCGCTGCAATCCACTCCAATCGCCAGGCCCGAGACTTGACTGCTCATGTGCTTCTGGAACGTCTCGGTCACACTGAACACATCGCCTTGCTTCCACGAGCCGATCGAATTCCTGCAATGGGCGATCAGCTCCGGCAGCCGCGGCGCAAGCGCCCCGCGGGAATAGGCGGCGCTAAGCGACTTGCGCATCCTGTAGTGTTCGGCGCCATCCATGCCAGGGAGGCTTCGAGATGCCCCGAACACGCCTTCTAGACCTTGGATGTAGTCCTTGGAGCGTACGTAAAACCGGCCGTACTTGTTGACCCACCGGTTTGCTTCCACCCCCATCAGCGCGACTAGCGGCGCCTCGGCCATCTTGAACGGCACCCGCACGACAGGCCCATGCTTCCGGAAAATCTCATACATTGCCTTAGGGATGTTGCCCTTGAGGAAGTCACGCTGTCGCAGGATGTCGACGATCCGGAGTTGCGGGATCGGTTTGGTTAGCAGAGAGGGCCGGGTCTTCGGTCTGATGGAACTCTCACTCACCGCGCTGGCGACCGAGCGACCGATCAGATCCAGCTTGGCGATGGTCTCGATCCGCTCGACTTTCTCGTCGAGCTCTTCGGGCGCGAGCAGTAGCTTGAACCCGTTCCATGAGTGCATCAAGGCGACCAGGATGGCGTCCCGCGGATCGGGGACGGTGTCGTTCAAGATGATGTCCAGGATTCTTGCCTTGGCTTCCTGGCGGATCGTGTTGTCGGACGTCGGATAGCTTCCCGAGCGCGAAACGCCGCGTGAGAGCCTCCAGAAATCGCCGCTTTCGTAGTCAAGGATTCCCCGGTTCACCAAGCGATCGAGCGTGCCGCTGATGATTTCGTCGCAGCGCGAAGTATTGCGTTCTATCCAGAATTGGGTGTCCGAAGCCTCCTCTGCTTCAGCGATTTCCTTGAGCGTCGGGTCGAGCAGGTCGTCTCCGGTCGGAGTGGGATCGATCACATACAGCGACTCTAAGTCGGCGTCGATGCGACCCATCAACGCAAGATCAGCGATGATGGTGCCCGCCATGACGCACGAGAAGTTCCAGCCTGGCACCATCTCCAGATAGCCGCTCTGCTCGTTGAGCATCAGGAGGATCAGCTCTTCAGCGATGCAAATCGGAGTCTCTTCGGTCTTGGTCACGTGCTTCCAATCCTGATTCGCCGATCAGCGCTTAGCGCTCAACCCTCGGTGGCGTTCCGCTCGTCCAAGAATGCGCTGAGAGGGCGGGCCAGCGGCTTGGCTCTGATCGTAGCACCCACGCCGCCGGGGCACTGCGAATCTTGCGCCATGCTTTGCTGTCGGACACTCATCCTCGACATCTTTCTATCAGAATCCTAACGGACGTGCGGGACTCATGCACGGGAGCGTCAATGGCGCGATGCTCCGGCGCATCCGGAGACGCGAGCGTGACGCCACATTCGAAATGATCGGAATCGAACTGCGTTGGATTGCGACCGCGGCTCGTTGCCATACTATCGGGCCGCCCCCGGCGCACAGGAAGAGTCGAAGCGATTTGCCCGATTGAACACACCACCAGAGCCTCCCTGCACTAAAGCATACCGGACTATGATGTTTTAGAGGTCGGACTGGACCCGCCGTCGTGGCCCGGTCGTAAGGAATGCGGCATTCGCCCGGCCGTGGCGCCCGCCCTGGGCCCTCGAACTCTCTGCTGCCTTGCCGCAGCCCCAGTTCCCGACGTGGCTGCTACGTCCAGCTAACCTCGCACCGTGCCCAGTCGCATGCCGTGAGGAAGCAAAGAGGTGACATATGATGGAACAAATTCCGATGGTCCTGATTCGGTCGCCCCGACCGTAAGGGAGCGCGGTCACGAGGGAATACGGAGGGCGATGGACACGGACCGCACCGATCTTGGCGGTAACGTTCCGCTCTTCCCCTTTCCCGAGGGTTGGTACTTTGTCGCCAGCCGCGAGTCCATCCTCAAGGCGGGACTGATCCAGAAGACCTGGCTCGGCCAGAGCATCGTGGCCTGGTGCGGCGCCGATGGGAGTGTCTGCGTGGCGGAGGCGGTCTGCCCTCACCTTGGAGCCGACCTAGGACCGGCCGCGGGCGGGCGGGTGCGCGACGGCTGCCTTGTCTGTCCGTTTCACGGCTTCGAGTATGACGTTTCGGGCCAATGCGTCGCCACTCCTTTCGCGTCTCCGCCAAAGTCCGCGAAGCTCACGGTGTTCGAGACGCGGGAGGTCCTCGGGATGGTCTTCGCATGGTGGGGGATTGATGGACGGCCGCCGCGGTGGAGACTGCCCGCAGACCCGCCGGTTGGGCCCGATTGGAGCGGCTTGGAATTCCGGACCGTCCAGTTTCCTGGCCACCCTCAGGAGACTGCCGAGAACTCAGTGGACCTAGCCCACCTTCGGTACGTGCACGGCTATGACAACGTGAAGCAGGTCGGGCAAACGTCGGTCGACGGTGCACTGCTCGAGAGCTGCTTCGAATTCAGGCGCACGCGGCGGATTGCGGGCATCGTAAACGTCGTCTTCGACGTCTCCGCCGTAACCCGCATTTTCGGCCTCGGCTATTCGTACGTCGAAGTCCGCGAGCGCTCGATCGGGATGGATACGCGGCTATGGGTGTTGGCCACTCCGGTTGACGGCAGGCTCGTCGAGATGGTGCTCGTCGGACAGGTGCGCGAGATGCGCCGGCCGAAGCGACCTATCGTGGGCCTGAGATTTCTTCCGGTGAGCCTTCGTGCTCCGATCATGAATAGGGTCATCATCTCCGCCCAAGAGCGAGACGTCATGCAGGACGTGGTGATATGGGCACGGAAACGGCACGAGTCCCGGCCGCGACTATGCCGATCGGATGGCGACATCGGGGTGTATCGACGCTATTGCGCGCAGTTCTACCCCGACCAGGGGAATTCTGGCCAAGGACGGCGCGACCGGCGTAGCGCTCAGGGGTAGCGGCTTTGGGCCGACGGGCGAAATTCCGAGATCTAGGCCGCCGCCATCCGCTTGCCAGCCTCTCCGGTTTCGGACACATGCTCTGGGATCGAGCCGTTCGCGGGCAGCGTGCAGGTGGCCCTGCGTACGCGTTTGCCACGAACCGGGCAAGCACTCGGATCGGCAGATGAGCCTTCTGCCATGATCGAGCCCGTATGGAGTGATGCCCGGACTGTAGCCATCGCACATGCAAGATTGCTGCATGCTGCGGCGCGGCCCGGCGGATCCGGCGATCCAGCTGAATCTGGCGAGTCGCACGAGGCCCCAGCGCTGTGAGCTTTCGCGTCAGAGGCGGGGGCGCTAAGCTAGTCGTACAATCCCGGAGTACGATGCACGCAGCATGAAGATGGACCTTCGATTGGCAGTCGCGGTGCCGGCGCTAGTGGTCGCAGCCTGCTCGAAGCAGGTGGAGCTGCCAGTGCACCAGTTCAATGTTCCGGCACCCGAGGCTTGGCGGGGCGCGGCGACCCAGCCAATCGCTCCCGGCTCGGACTGGTGGGCCTACTTGGACGATCCGGGACTCGACGCCGCGATTCGGAAGGCGCTGGACTGTAACCAGAGCCTGAACGCAGCCACCGCGCGGATCGAAATCGCGGTCCAACAGCGGCTCATCGTCGGCGCCTCGGACTGGCCGGAAATCAGCGTGGGTGCGAGCCGGATCCGACAGCGCCTGAATTTTGTCGGGCTGCCTTTCCCGGGCCTTTCTGACCAAGTCCTGAAGAGCACGTTCTCCAACGCGGGCCTGACGTTCAACATCGGATGGGAGGCTGACCTCTGGAACCGGCTCAGCTCGCAGAAGCTGGCTGCAGATGCTGGCATCGCTGCCCAAGAGGCCGACCGGCTGGCCGTGCGCCTGTCCCTGAGCGGGCAAGTCGCCAAGGCATGGTTCGCCGCCGTCGAGGCTCACAGCCAAGTCGAGGCCTCGCGAGCGGTGGTGGAACACTTGGAGGCGGTTGTGGAGTGGACGCGGGAGAGCTACTTGTACGGGTCGCGGTCGCCCTCCGATGTGCGGGTCGCCGAGAGCGACATTGAAAGGGCCAGAGCGAGAGTGAGGGAGCATGAGCGGGCGCGCGACAGGTTCGTCCGGCAAGTCGAGGTACTGGCTTGTGAGTACCCCGCAGGCGAGCGGGCGCTTGCGGCCGCGTTGCCCAGCCTTCCATCCCAGGTTCCAGCGGGCCTGCCGTCTGAGCTGGTCCAGCGCAGACCCGACCTGATGGCCGCCAACCAAGCGCTGCTGGGAGCGGACGCCCGGATCTTGGAGGCGCGAGCCGCGCTGCGTCCGGGTTTCGCTCTCACGACGACAGCCGGCACGGCCAGCAATCGGTTGCTAGACCTAGTCAACCCCGGCCTGAATGCATGGAGCTACGGGCTCGGGATTGCGCAGCCGCTCTTCAATCGCGGGCGCCTGAAGGCAAACGTGCAGGCGACGGAAGCGCGTTCCCGCGAAGCCGCCGCCAACTACGAGAGCCTCATGTGGAAGGCGTATCTGGAAGTGGAGTCCGCGCTCGCGGCGGAAGAGACGCTGCAGAACCAGCAGCGCTTGCTGCGAGATTCTCAGACCACCACGCGCGCGGCGATCGATCTGGCGGAGCAGCGCTACGCGGCGGGAATGGGCGACATCTTTTCGATCCTCGCCCTGCAAAGGTCGGTTCTTGAGACCCAGGGTGCAGTGCTCGCCCTCCAGCGGGCCAGGATCGACAACCGAGTCGACCTGCACCTCGCCTTGGGAGGCAGCTTTAGCAGCGCGCCGCCCGTTCAGCAGGCGCCAGATCCCTAGACCCTGGTCAGTTCGATCACGCCGTTGGCCTTGTCGAGCCTTTCCACCCGGAAGGTGTGAATTGAACCAGATGTCAGCGGTTCTTGCTCGGCGCTCGCCGCCGGCGCTTCGGGATCTTGTCCGCCGTCGTCGGATCCCTTCCAGGCGGATTCCAGCATGCTCTTCAGTGAGCCCAAGTCTGAAGTCTGCCCAAGTGCGACGCTTTTCTTGGGAGCGCTCTTGGGCTTGATCGAGCAGACACCCGTCACGCCGTCGCCTATCTCCACGGTTGCTTTGCCAGCCTCGATCTTGGCGATCCTCCCCGTCAGGATCTCGCCGACTGCCATCTGAGACATAGCCGATTCGACCTCGGTCGGTTCAAGTTGCTTCATCCCGACCCTGAGCTTCCGGTTCTCAAGATTGATTTCCAAGATCTTTACCCGGACATCCTGCCCCTCCCGGAGTATCTCGGCCGGGCTGTTCAGCCGCCGGTCGGAGGTGATGTCCGAAATGTGCAGCAGGGCATCCACACCCTCGGCAATGTTTACGAACGCGCCAAAGTGCATGATCTTGCGCACCGTGCCGGTCGTGACGCTGTCCACCGGGTGTTCGTCCGGCAGCTTCTTCCAAGGGTCGCCCATAGCCTCCTTCAGGCTCAGGCCGATTCGCTTGCGCTTGACGTCTACGTTCTTGACGAGCACCTTGACTACATCGCCGACCCGGACCAGTTCGCTCGGATGCCTGACCCGCTGGGTGAATGACAGGTCCGAGATCCGAACCAAGCCTTCCACCCCGGGGAGCACTTCGACGAATGCCCCGAATTCTTTGAGCTTGGTCACCGTGCCCTCGATGGTTTCGTCCACGAAGATGCGGTCGGCAACCTGGCTCCACGGTTCCGGCAGTGTCTGCTTCAGTCCGACGCCGACCTTTTGCGAGGCGCGGTCGATCTTGAGGATCTTGACTTGAATCTTCTGACCTACGTGAAGTTCGTCGCCGGGCGTCTTGATGTGGCGCCATGCAATGTCGCTGATGTGCAACAGGCCGTCGATGCCTCCGATGTCCACGAAGGCTCCGAATTCGCGCAGGCTGCGGACCGTGCCGGGCACCGTCTCGCCGATGCTGAGATTGGCTATGGCCTCTTCGCGGGAGCGGTGGCGTTCCTCGTTCAGCACGGCTCGCCGGTCGAGCACGACGTTGCGGTCAGCTTCGTCGAACTGGACGATGCGCGCGCGGATTTCTTGGCCTACCAGCGCCTGGAGGCCTTCGTCGCTTCGCTCGCCCGAGCGCGACGCGGGCATGAACGCACGGACGCCCACGTCTACGGAAAGTCCGCCCTTGGTGATGCCAATGACCTTGCCGAGAACTGCGCTGCCGGAATTGAAGGCGGCCTCGAGTTGAAACCAGCTGCTCGGCCGCTGGGTCTGCAGGCTGCTCAGCTGCAGGTAGCCTTGATGCGACTGGCCGGTAACGATGACTTCGATCGAGTCGCCGATTTCGGGCTGTTCGCCCGACTGCTTGCTGGGCTCGAACGGCAGGAATGCCTCGGCCTTCTGGCCGATATCGACGAAGACGCCGTCGTGGCGCTTGCTCACCACCGTGCCGTGGAGCAGTTCCTTGGCGGTCTCGGGTTGCTCGGCCGGCTCGGCGTCCGAGGTCTTGACAATTTGGTCGTAACCGACATCCTCGGGGATCTCGATCTCGTCATCGTCTTCCAAGAAATCGTCGTCCGCCGGCTCGCCGGGCATCGCCGGCATGGCAGGCGTGCCGGGATGCTGCGGGCTGGCCGCGCTCTCTTCCTCGCCCTCCGGCAGCGGATCGGCAGGGGCCGCGCTCTGGTCGGCAGCAGCCGGCTGCACTTCCGCCGCAGTGCCGTCGCTTGGTGGCTCTGGCAACGCCGGCGCGGGACTATCTTCGGCCGAGTTGCTAGGCAACTCTGGAACGTCCGAATTCACTCGCTTCTCCAAGAACATTCATTGTTCCACAATCTAGGGTGACCATCACCGGCGCTCGCGGCCCACCGTCATGCACGCCGCAGCCTCCGTCCGGTCGGAGTGGCCGCTAGGCCTCCGGCGGCGGCGCCGTTCGACTTCGCACGGCCTCGTGGTACGTAGTGGCTCAGAGCCAAGGCTCGAATGCTGCCTTGCCGGCATAGGTGGCACGCGAGCCGAGTTCGGACTCGATCTCCAGCAGACGGTTGTACTTCGCGACGCGGTCGCTGCGACAGGTGGATCCGGTCTTGATCTGGCCCCCGCCGCAGGCGACCGCTAGGTCTGCGATGGTCGTGTCCGATGTCTCGCCTGACCGGTGCGAAATGATGAAGGTGTAGTCGTTGTCGCGCGCGAGTTGGATGCAATCCAGCGTTTCGGTGACAGTGCCGATCTGATTGAGCTTGATCAGAATCGAGTTGCCCAGCCCGTCAGAGATCCCGGATTGGAAGATTCTTGGATTGGTCACGAAGAGATCGTCGCCGACGAGCTGCAGCTGGTTGGCTAGCCGCTCGGTGCCGACTCTCCAGCCAGCGTGATCGACCTCGGAGAAGCCGTCCTCGAGCGAGATCAACGGATACTTGGCGGACCAGTCGGACCACATCGAGGCCATTTCGTCCGCATTGCGGCGACTGCCGTCGGATTGGTCAAAGACGTAGTCTCCGTTGGCGCAGAACTCGCTCGCGGCGGCGTCAAGGCCGATGAACATCTCCTCTCCCGGCTTGTAGCCTGCCCTGGAAATGGCATCCACCAACAGTTCCATCGGTTCTTCGTTTGATTTCAGTTCCGGCGCGAACCCGCCTTCGTCGCCCACCGCCGTGCCGTAGCCCTTGGACTTGAGAATGCCCTTCAGGGCGTGGAAGGTCTCGGTCGCGGCCCGCAATGCCTCTGAGAAAGTGCCGAGCCCGATCGGCAGGATCATGAACTCTTGAATGTCGACGTTGTTGTCGGCGTGCTGGCCGCCGTTCATGATGTTGAACATCGGCACCGGGAGCGTGTAGTGGTCGCGTTCGGCGAGTCTCTGGTACAGCGGCCGGTCCTGCTCGGCAGACATGGCATGAGCCACGGCCATCGACACGCCCAGAATCGCGTTCGCGCCCAAGCGGCCTTTGTTGTCAGTGCCGTCCAAGGCGATCAGCTTCGCGTCGACCGCTCGCTGGTCCGCGGCTTCGAAGCCCCGTAGCGCGGCTAGGATTTCGCCGTTGACATTGTTACGGGCGTTGAGGACCCCCTTGCCTGCGTAGCGTCCCTTGTCTCCATCCCGTAGTTCGACCGCTTCGTTGATGCCCGTGGACGCACCTGACGGAACACGTGCGGAGCCCTTGGCGCCGGACGCTAGTTCGGCAGCGACCTGGAGCGTCGGGTTGCCCCGGGAGTCCAAGATTTCCAAGGCCCTCAGGCTGGTGATGGCTGACATTGATCTTCCTCGCGTGGAAAACAGCAGAGCCTAGGCAGAGCTAGGCAAGAGGGGCTCCGGACGGCTTCGTCCGGCGACTCGAATTCCAAGCGTAGCACGGTGTCCGCGACGTCATCGGCTGTACGGACGCGTGCTCCTGTCACCTCTGGCCCGGCCATCGCCAGTGCTCGGGCCGAACCTTCCGATCCGTGAGCCAGCGACATCTCGTCAGGATCGTTTCGGTCATCCCCCTAGCGGGTTGGTCGCCGCCTCGCGGATCCCTCGGAGACCCTGCCCTGATAAGATCGAACCGTGGCCTTCGTATCTGTCGAAGAGGCTCTGGAGGAGTTACGCCAAGGACGACTGATCGTAGTTGTCGACGATTCTGACCGCGAGAACGAGGGAGATCTCACTGCCTGTGCCGAACACGCGACCCCGGAGGCGATCAACTTCATGGCCACCCACGGCCGGGGCCTGATCTGCTTGGCCCTGACCGAGCAGCGTCTCGACCATCTCGCAATCCCGCTCGTTTCGCAGCGCAACACTTCGATGTTCGGTACCGCCTTCAGCGAGCCGATCGATGCTGCGGAAGGGGTGACCACCGGCATTTCGGCGGCGGACCGGGCTCACACCATCCGGGTGGCCATCGATCCCGCCACGCGGGCGATCGACCTGGCCCGCCCGGGGCACGTCCAGACCTTGCGCGCCCGGCGCGGGGGCGTCTTGGTCAGGGCCGGACAGACGGAAGCTGCGGTGGACTTGGCCCGTCTGGCCGGCCTGATCCCGGCTGGGGTGATCTGCGAAATCATGAAGGACGACGGCACCATGGCCCGCGTGCCCGACCTGCTCGAGTTTTGCAAGACGCACGATCTGAAGATGCTGACCGTGGCGAGCCTGATCCGCTACCGGCTCGAGCATGAGACGTGCGTGCACCGGGTCGGTCGCGGGGTGATCGATACCGAATTCGGCGAGTTCCGGGTCTTCGCCTACGGCACTGACCTCGACGACGAGGTGCATCTGGCGCTCGTCATGGGCGACGTCAAGTCTGCCGAATCCGCGTTGGTGCGGATGCACTCCCATGACCTCTTCGGCGATGTGTTCGGTTCGAAGGCCAATCCCGGCTATCGGCAGGTCCATGATTCGCTGAGGATGATTTCCGAAGAGGGCTGCGGCGCATTGGTTTACCTGCACCATCGGGCGCTTGGCTTCGGCTTGGAGAACGTTGCCGGGGGAGGCGAGATCCGGCCGCATCCCCAGCTCGCTCCCGATACCACCGCCGGCCGCGGCTCGCGCTCGCAGTACCGCGTTGGGCTGGGGGCGCAGATCCTCAAGGATCTCGGCTTGCATCGAATCCGGCTGCTCACCAACAGGCCGCGCCGCGTGGCCGGACTGGAGGGCTTCGGGATTCAGATCGTCGAACAGTTGCCGATCCGTCCTGCCTCCGCGCGCATCCGCGCCAAGGCCTAGGGTGTCACGCCGGCACTGGCGAAACCTTCCGGCAGTCCTCCGGCCTGCATTGCTTGCCGCTCCCGCTCGGCGATCTGTTTATGCAACTCGCGCTCGCGCTTGGCTTCTCTGGCCTTGCCCAGGCGCTGGTATACGCGGGCTAGGCGGTAGTGAGGCTTGGACGAGTCGGGGTTGAGCGCGACTGCTCGCTTGAGATGTTTCTCGGCCTCTGGAAAGTCACGCTTCTTCTCAAGCAGCACGCCTAGCTCATAGTGCGATTCCCAGTACTCCTCGTTGCGCTCGAGTGACTCGCGCAGCAGGGATTCGATCTCGGCCATGGCAGCCTCATCCTTGCTCGCTCCCAACTTGGCCAGCAAGGCTTGTCCGTACAAGAACGGCCCGAAATGGTTCTTGGAGTGGTCGCTGTGGTACACCTTCATCCGCTCCACGACTTCCTCCATGCGGTCCGAGGCGTGCTGTAGCAAGCGCCCGAGGAAGGCGTGCGGCTGCTCGAGTCCCGGGGCCAGCGCGGCGGCACGCAGGAAGTGGTCCACGGAATCCTTGAAGCTGCGTTGGCCGTAATCGGCGATACCAAGGCCGATTTCCAGAGCCGCGCTCTTGTCGAAGTACTTGCGGCCTGCTTGAAACGCCGCTGTGGCGGACGAGAAGTCTTGCTGCCGCAGATGAAAATAGCCGAGATCGTAGTGCAGCGATTCCTCGTAGGGTTCCTGTTCGACCGCCAGCTGCAAGTGGTCCAGCCCTTTCTCGAGGTTGCCCGACATCGTGTAGGCCTTGCCGAGGGCGTTGTGCACGGAAGCCGACTCCCCATGTTGGAGGGCGGCCTCGCCGACCTCGGCTGCACGCTTCGGCATTTCCGCCTGCAGATAGAGCGAAACAGTCCGCAGGTAGGCATCGAGGTTCCGTTTCGAATGGCGTGCGAACTTCTCTTCCCACGCCGCAGCTTCGGCCCAGTTTCCGTAGTTGGTGTGAAACATGGACAGCGCATGCTGGATGAGCGGGTCTTCGCCGCCAAGGCGGGCCGCCTCGGAAGCATGCCTCGAAGCCTGCGTGTGCAGGTTGAGCATGGAATAGGTCTGCGCGAGCCCGATCCAGCCGCGGGGCTCGGCGGGATCTTTCTCTACGGCCCGCTCGAGGTACTCTTGGGCGGTGGGCAGATCGCGTGCCTGGAGCGCCATCAACCCTCGCCGGACCAGCTCCTCCGCCGGGGGTCCGTCTTCCTGCGCACTGCCAGCGAACGCACCTAGAGTCAGTGTCGCTGCGGCCAGCACCAGACGAATCGATACCACTGAATTCCACTATAGGGTTTCTTGGGGCCGCTGAGGAGGCACTCCAGCAGCGAGAGCGTTCGGCTAAACTGCTTTCGATGACTTTACGCGCTCTGGTGTTGGTGGTTGCCTGCTTGACGGCTGCTGGCTGTTCCGACCAATCTTCGTCTAGCCAGCCGAATATCCTGTTCGCGATCTGGGACGACGTTTCCTACCCGCATGTCTCCGCGGCGGGCTCCAAGATGGTGAACACGCCGACCTTTGATCGCGTGGCGGCGGAGGGAGCGCTGTTCCGCAACGCCTACGCGCCGGCGCCGGGCTGCAGCCCCACTCGCGCGGCGTTCCTGACCGGCCGGCACATCTGGATGATCGAGCAGGCCGGCACCCATGCAAGCTCGTTTCCTGCGACCTACGTCTCGTATCAGGACCTGCTGGAAGAGGCGGGCTACGCAGTCGGCTACACCGGCAAGCCGTGGGGCCCGGGCCGCTGGGACAAGTCAGGCAGAACGCGCAATCCGGCAGGACCCTCTTTCACGGAAAGAACGCTAGACCCGCCCTATGACGGAATCAGGGACTGGGACTATGCCGGCAACTTCGAGGCGTTCTTCGAGTCCAAGGAACCCGGCCAGCCATTCAGCTTTTGGGTCGGCGGCAGCGAGGCGCACCGTCGCTTCGAGAAGGGCTCGTGGAAGGCCGCGGGGAAGCGCCTGGAAGACGCGGAGGTGCCGCCGTTCCTGCCGGACACGCCCGAAATTCGCGAGGACCTGCTCGACTACGCTGTCGAGATCGAATGGTTCGACTCGCACGTGGGCCGGATCCTGGACTTCCTCGCCGAACACGGGGAACTCGACAACACGCTGGTGATCTTTACTGCCGACAACGGGATGGCGTTTCCGCGAGCCAAGGCGAACCTGTACGACTACGGCATCCACATGCCCCTAGCGGTGCGCTGGGCCGGGCCGGGCCGTGGCGGCCGGACCATCGACGATCTGGTGCAGTTCGTGGACCTGACGGCGACGATCCTGGATGTTTCCGGCGTGGCCCACCCGGGGGGAGCGAGCGCTCTGATAGGGCGGAGCATTCGCAACATCTTGGAGTCTCAAGAGGATGGCACGGTGGACTCGAGCCGCACGCGGGCGTATTCCGGGCGCGAGCGCCACTCGTCATCGCGTTGGAACAATCTGACCTATCCGCAGCGATCAATGCGGACCCCGGAGCACCTGTACATCCGCAACTTCAAGCCGCGACGCTGGCCGGCCGGCGCTCCGCAGAAGTACCGCGCCGACGGGCGCGGCTTGGAAGCGATGCATCAGTCGTATCACGACATAGATGCGTCGCCGACGCTGACGCGTCTGATCGAGGGCAGGGACGAGGAAGGCGTCGGGCACTATTTGGAACTGGCGGTGGGAAAGCGTCCCGCGGAGGAGCTGTTTGACCTGGCCGCCGATCCGGGCTGCTTGGACAACCTCGCTGAAAAACCCGAGCACGCCGACTTGCTCAAGGCCTTGCGCGACGAGTTTGATGCTTACCTGGTCAAGACCGGGGACGCGCGCGCCACAGGCAGCGGAGAGATTTGGGACGAGTATGTTCGCTACTCTGCGATCCGGCAGTTTCCGAAGCCGCTAGATGCCGGGCCGGACTACTAGCGCTTCGACTGGTGCTAGACGCTAGTCCCTGTGTGTGGACTATGTTCGGTGCTGCGCTAGCGGATTGATCTCCGATTGATGGAGTCCTCCCGATGTGCTCCTCGGCCTGATGCTCGGTGCGTCTGTAGGAGCGAGGTGCGTCGTCATGCGCAAGAGCGCCAGAGATCGTTTCCGACACGTTGTGCTCTGAGTACCGGGATCGAGATCACGGCAACCGCGATTCTGCAGACTTGCGCGAGCGCATAGCTCGACTCGAGGGCCTGTTTGAGGGATTCACCAAACGAGAGGCTGTGCAGTAAGACCTCGGTTGAACGCTAGACTCGGTCTGGCGGCAGCCGTTCCCGAACGGTTCCAAGAGCCGCAGACGACGGCCCAGCGAATCTAGAACCAATAGAGCAGCCGGATCGCAATCCTCAGGACGGGCCAGAATATCTCTCCGAATACGTACCACGCCAGCACGAGGCCCAAGAAGCCGAACGTGTGGTCCCTTGTGAGGTCGAACCACTTTCGTGCCGAGTTCTCCGGCACGAACAGCGCAATCACCGTGTTGCCGTCAAGCGGGTGGACTGGCAGCAGGTTGAATGTCATCAGAAGCAGGTTTTGAGTGAACAAGATGCTGAGGAACTGAGCGATAGGTGCGTAGTCACCGCTGCCTTCGACTACGGCGAAGAACGTGATCGAAGCCGGGATGCTGAACACTCCCGCCGCGATTCCCAGATTGATCACGATAGCCGCCAGCAGGGCAAGCAACAGGTTCGCGCCGGGCCCGGCCAGAGCCATCCAGCCGGCTCGGCGCGGGTAGCGGTGCTCCCATACTGGGCTGTACGGTGCCGAAGCCCATCCGAGCATCCAGTTGCTGAGGGCGAACGTGATCAGGGGGGCCGCAATGGTGCCGACCGGCTCCCTGCGGACGTGCGGGATCGGATTCAGCGTGACTTGGCCGCCGGCCGCGGCCGTGTCATCGCCGCCCCACAATGCAGCCAGCGCATGGGCGGCTTCGTGGCACGTGAGCGACAGCAGGAAGGCCACGTACCACAGGCCCCCGAGGGCCAGCATCTGAGGGTCCATAAGAGGCCAGTTTAGCCAATCAACCCGGCTAGCCGACCAGGGCTGAAGTCAGCGATGGATGACGTCCCTACCTATCTGGAGCGCCCCGCCTCTTGCAACCGCAGCAGTGCTGCCAGCAGGTCCGCTCTGATACCGGGACGGCTTGTTGCGAGGTTTCTCCGCTCATTCGGATCCTCGCTCAACAGGTAGAGTTGCATCCCTTGGTCGGCATCCGGCGGCAGCACTCTTCCGGCTGGTGCGGAAAAGCCTCCACTGCCGTCCCCCAAGATCAACTTCCAGTTCCCTTTGCGGATCGCGAAGACGCCGCGCAGGCTGTGGTGAACGATTTGTTCGCGCAGGTACTGTCCTTCGCCGAACAGCAGCGGTGCCAGGCTGAAGCTGTCCTCGCCAGAGTCCTCAGGCGTCTCGAAGCCCACGACTTCGCTGATCGTGGCGAAGACATCGGTCAGGCAGACAGTGCGATCAGAGACGCTGCCGGCTTGGATCCGGCCGTCCCAGCGCATTACGAACGGAACGCGGTGGCCGGCCTCCCAAGCGTCGGCCTTGAGGCCCCGCCACGGCGCGTTCGGGACGTGGGAGTAGAGCTCGGTCACAGTCGAGGTGGCACCGAAGGCACCGATTCCGCTGCGAGCGGGCGATCCGTTGTCAGATGTGAACAGCACGATCGTGTTCCGGATTGCTCCGGTGCGCTCCAGAACCTCGACGACCTTGCCCAGTATCGAGTCCATCTGATGCACCCAGTCTCCGTACGGCCCTGCCTCGCTTGCGCCGTGATTCGCGGCATTCGGCACGATCGGAGTATGCGGCCCGAGCAGTGGCATGTAGAGGAAGAATGGCGTGGATGAGTCTGCCGCTCGTTCTTCGAGCCATTGCAACGCCCGCGCCGTAATGGTCGGCTGCGCAGCCCAGAGATCCCAGCCCGGCAGCATCGGGCCGCTGCGTTGGCCCTTCTGGGCAGGCATGCGATCCGTGGGTTTGCCTATGACGCGATCGTTCTCGATGAACGCATAAGGTGGGAAATTTGGCACGTCGTCGCCGAAATAGTAGTCGAAGCCGCGCGTGATAGGGCCTTCCAATACCGATCTTGAGAAATCCACCCGCAGCCCATACGGTTCGTAGTCGCGGCCCACGTTCACGCCATCCAGTTCGTCCGACAGATAGCCGCCTCCGATGCGCGGCCAATCCCAGCCGAGGTGCCACTTGCCAATGCACGCCGTCTTGTACCCGAGCGCTTGGAGTGCCTTGCCGAGAGTCAGGCGATCCTTGTCGATGACAGGTCCGCCCCAGCTATTAACGATTCCGGTGGGCAGGCGGGATCGCCAAGGGTACCGGCCCGTGAGCAAGCCGTAACGGGATGGGGTGCACACCGACGAGGCCGTGTGAGCATCCGTGAAGCGCATACCATGCTCCGCCAAGGCATCGATGTGCGGTGTGGGGATCTTGGAGTTCGGGTTGTAGACCTGAGGGTCGCCGTAGCCGAGGTCGTCGGCGAACACGATCACGAGGTTGGGCTTGTCACTTTGGCAGAGCGCGGGGACAAGCCAAAGGATTGGCAGTGCGAATCTGAGGAGTTTCATGGCATCAGCAGACCTCGGCCAGTGTCGCAAACAAACCGGAGCCCTGCCAATACGAATCGATGGTGGCGTGACTCGACTGTGGATCAAGCCCTCACCGATGCGATCAACGCTTGGATGTAGCCCACCGTCCAGGCCCGGCCGCGGTGGCACCAATCATCATCACCAACCATCCGTGGCACGTGGTCCGGCAGAATAAACCCGCGAAAACCGACCTGCTTCAGCGCTCGCATCGTTTCGACCGGATCACAGTTGCCGTCGCCCAAGAAGCACTCGGTGAAGTCCTCGACCGGACCCTGCACGTCTCGGAAGTGGACGTAGAAGATCTTCCGTCGCTCGCCGAAGTAGCGGATCGCGTCCAGCACTCCCTCGCCTGCTCGCATCTCCGACCAGCATCCATGGCAGAAATCCAGTCCGTGCATGGGGCTGTCAAACTCCTCCATGGCGCGGCGGAAGTTCTCGAAATTCCTGAAGATTCTGCCCACCCCTCCGAGCGCCGGCACCGGCGGATCGTCTGGATGCAACGCCAGCCGGAGCCCGACCTCTTCGCAGACCGGCAGGATGCGTTCCATGAACCAGCGGTAGTTTTCCCAGATTTCCTCTTCGGGATACTCGCGCTCGGCGGGCGAGCCCAGCCAGATCGAGTGGCTGTGGCCATCTCCCGGCCTGACTGCCTTCGCGATCTCGAGCTTGAACGATGTTGCCTCAGCTCCGCCGCGCACCGGCGTGGTGCGAGAGGTTCGCCACACGCCCGCCGGCATAAAGGCATAGCCGAGGATCGGGATGCCGGCGCGGGCGACGTTCCGGATCGTGTAGGCCACGTTCTCGAGTTGTGCCTCGCGACCCGGCTGGCCCAGCATGATGCGGTCGTAGAACTCGCGCGGCACGTTCTCGATGGCGATCAGGCGCAGCTGCGCGTCTTTTGCTTGGGCCGCTAGGCCGGCGAGATCCTCATACTCCCAGCGCTCTTTTCCCGGTAGTGCGGGGGTGTTGAGCTGAAAGTCGTCGCAGCCGCACTGCTTGATGAACTGCAGTCGCGTCGGCGTGATTTCCTGAAACTGGCCGAGGCCGACGCGCATCGGAAGCTGGTCGATGTCGATCATTGGTTCTCCCAAGCGAGAGTGTAAGCTCTCATGAGCTCGGGAAGCTATCTGCGGTCGGCGGTCGAGCCGCTGCCGAATCGCTCATGGTCGTGCGTTTGTCTGCGAATGAACCCTCCTAGGTGGGGCACCGAGAACGAGCACCTTCCATGCTTGAAACTTAGCTCAGTTGAGCGACTGAACTAAATTTACTAAGATGAGTAAATTTAGTTCAGCAAATAATCAAGTGTGCGTTTCGCTTTGAGATAGGAGCTTGGGATAGGTGCAGAGTCTCGCCAACGACAGGCGAGGTGTGGCCGTCAATAGGGCTAGGCGGGGAGCGGAACCAGTCCGTTGGGAAAGTTACCCAAGCCTCCGAGAGCGCCGCCTCTCCGAGGCGAGAATGCTCACCGGGCGCTCAACAAAAGATACGACCGCTGATCATTCATCTCGGATTCTCCTTTCCTTCGATTAGCTTGACGATGATCGATCCACCGCGCCGGTCGGCACGCTGGGCTAGAAGATACACCGCTGCGGGAAGCCCGACCCCCACAATCACTCCCTGCGCCGTGTTCCTGTTGCTATGCCATCGGCCTTCCGGAATACCGCCCGGAATCCCGAGACCGACAGTCAGACCAACAAGCCAAAGCGGAAACGCCGCCGCTGAAGCGATCAGCCTCCACCTCAACGGATTTCCCCACCTTGGCGACATACGAACGGAATACACGTTCTCACGCTTGACCAAGGTCCTGCGGGCTTGCCGCGACAGCGTGATTTCCGAAACCGAGACCCGTTCGAGGTTCATGCGAATCCGTTCCTGGCCGTCCTTGCCCATGAAAACCGTAACCTTCGGGCGAAACTGAATGAGCCCAGCCATTTCCCGGAATTCGGCCCATTCGAGATTGATCACAGTCGGCTTCGCGGAAACCGGCAACGCGACCAGCAGGAAGACTGCGATCAGTTTCCGCATTCTTCTTCGTCCATGAGATCGCAGCATACGCCGTACTTGTCGATGAGCGTCACGCCCGTCGTTTGAATGGCAGCGGAAGCGGAGACACTTCTCATTCCCGAAGACTTGGCCCGGTAGGATCCGATTCCGGCTTCGTGCTAACGGGGTCGATCGCGCGGCCGGCGGCTGTTCGCCGGCGCGCAAGCGGAGCCCGACGCGAGCGAATCGCTTCCGCGGAGCTGAATGATCAGCGGGAGTATCTTCGGCTAAACGCCTCCCTAGCGGCCTCTCGCGCCGCTTTCTCGGCATCGCTGGTCCGGCCCAAGAACCAGCGATGCATCTCCGATTCCAGAATCTCGTTCAGCCTGGCTTCGAGACGCCGCGCCGCCGCGGCCCGCGGGCCTGTCCGATTGTGCTCGATCAGTTCGCGCAACTGGGGCACGAGCTCCATGTAGAAGCGGTGAGCCACTTCGTACATGCCGTGCCACTGCGTGTAGTCGGGGGCCATCATCGCCGCTCCATGCCTGGCCCGACGCCCCTCGTGGTGCCACAGGAAGAAGTAGGTGAACTCCAACTCTTCGTCGAATTCGACGCTGGTGAGAAGCCCGCTGGAACGAGCCATCTGGAAGAGTTCGGTCGATGGCCGACCGAACTTGTCGTTGTAGAGTTCCACTAGGTCGTCGTACTGCTTGTACCAGTTGCCGACCCATTCCGGACCGTGGCAGCTTTCGCAGACGTTGCGCATGTCGCGCCTGCGATCCTCCCAACTCTTGACCCGCTCACCTTGTTGGATCGCGGCGGCATCGATCTTCTCCGACACCGGGGGGCGCAGTGTCCAAGAAATCCGCTCTCCAACATCGTGCGTCAGGGGCAGATCCCGCGTCGCGCTCATGTGGCAGCTCGTGCAAGTCGGACCTTGTTCGAAGTCGTGGCCAGGAATCCACTCCTTTTCCTCCATCATTGGCTCGAAGCGGTCTCGGTTCGCCTCGAACGCGATCCCGTGCTTGGAGGCTTGGTACACCTCGAGCTGAGGGTGGTCCGGGCCAAGGTGGCAGCGACCGCAGTTCTCCGGGGCCCGGGCTTGTGCCCGCGAAAAGTCGTGGCGCAGGTGGCAAGCCGTGCACGAGCCGCGAGAGCCGTCCGGATTGATGCGCCCGATGCCCGTGTTCGGCCATGTTGCTGGATCCAGCTTGCCGTCCTCCAATACTTTGACCTCGGAGCCGTGGCATTGCAGGCAGCCGCTCACCGCTGCCGCCGAAGTATCAACCTTGTTGCCGGCCTCGTCAAAGCGTACGAACCCCTCGACCACCTCGGCCAGGACGTTGTCCAGGCTGCCTAGGATCTCGCCGCCACGGGAGTGGTGGCTGGCATCGAATTCGGCTGTTTCCTGGGCGTGGCACTCGGCGCAATCTGGAGGCGTCACGATGGTCGAGACCAGCGAGCCTTCGTGCTCGTAGCCATCGATGTCGCCGGGCTGGGCTTGATGGCATTGCAAGCAGCCAATGCCTGATTTGGCGTGCTCGCTGATCTCCCACTGGCCGACGATGCCGGGGGATTTCACGCGATGGCAAGCGACGCAGTCGGCGTTTTCGCTGGTCACCACGGCGTCGGGCGCCCGTACAATTCGCCTGCGACCTCCTTCGACCCAAGCCACGATCAAGAGGGAGATCATGAACAGAGCCGCGAGGCCGATGATCAGTGTCTGCTTTCGTTCCAAGGTCACGGTTGTATCAACCCTCCTACGTCATCAGATACAAGGCTTCCCACACGGTCAACGCCAACAGCAGCACTACCGCCGCTACGCCGACCGCCATGCTGATCTCGCTCTCCGGATGGCGCTTGCGGATCCCGGCATCGACCACGGGCCACAGCACGACCAACAGCAGGAACAGCCCCTGCGTCACTACTGCCACTTGGTCGGGCATCAGCTTGAGCCAGCGAAACGCCCAGAAGAAGTACCACTCGGGCTTGATATGCTCCGGCGTCTTCATCGCATCGGCTCTTTCGCCGAGATCCGCCGGGAAGATCAGTGCCAGGCATGTCAGGAAGAACATCAAGAACAGCGCCAGCGCGACTTCCGTCAGGAAGTGGTTGGGAAAGAACGGAAACGGCTCGGAATCGGAAGTGTTGGGCGAGCCCAGCTCCGAAACGCCGTGGGCGCGGACCAAGTAGATGTGGATCGCGAGGCAGCCGATCATCAGCGTTGGTATCGCCCCGATGTGGAGCACGAAGAGCCGCGTGAGCATGTTTTGGCCGACGGTATCGCCGCCGCGCAAGAAAGCCGCCAGCTGATCCCCCATGATCGGAATCGCCGAGAGAATGTTCGCGGCCACCGTGGCGCCCCAGTAGGAGAGCTGCTCCCACACCAACGAGTACCCCGTGAAGCCGGCGCCGAGAGTCAGCAGGAGCAAGCCGCAACCGACCATCCAGTTCAGTTCGCGCGGGGGCCGGTACGCTCCAGTGAAGAACACCCGCAGCATGTGGAGCAGCATCGCGATGATCATCAGGTGCGAAGACCATTTGTGGATGCTGCGCAAGTAGCTTCCGAACCGAACCTCGTCGCTGATGGCCGCAACGCTGTCGTACGCGAACTCCGGGCTGGGAACGTAGTAGAAGGTCAGGAGGATGCCGCTCGCGATCTGAACGAGGAACAAGTACGCGGGCGTACCGCCGATGCACCACCACCAACGCCTCAGGTGTCCGGGAATGGGCTCGCTGCCGATCGCCGTGAGGGCCTCTTGGTCCACGGGGAAGCGTGACCGCAGCCACTGCGCGGGATCGCTCAGCCAATGCCTCATCCCGTATTCACGACCGCATACAGCGAGTTGCCATCAACTTCCAAGCGATAGGCTTGCAGCCGCTGGCCGGCTTGGGCGGGAGGGCCGGAAATCCCCTCGCCATCCGCACTGAACACGCCCGCGTGGCACGGGCAGATGTACTGGTCCGCGCCGTCGTCGTAGTGCACCCGGCAGCCAAGATGCGGGCAGCGGTCCGAGTACCCCCGAAACGCCAATCCGCTCGGCGTCTCCTCGCTGTGGCCGCAGGTGACGACGAGATGATCGCCTGACGGCATCTCGAAGACGCGGCTGAGGCCCGGAGCGAAGGCGGAGGCGAATCCAAGGAACACGCGCTGTGTCCGGGACCTGCGCCTCGCCGGCAGTAGGAATGCTACGGCGAACCCAGCTAGCGTGCCGAAGGTTGCGGCGAGACTGCCCAGCACCGCCGCTCCAAGCCACCGCCTGCGCGGCTCGATTCGATCTTGCGCGCTGGCCTCAGAGTCCACGCTTGGTCTGATTGTAAACCCCTGACTCAGCGCTACATGGCCGGGGCAGCTTGGCCGCCGCAATCGTTATGATTCGCCGGGTCTTGGCCGGATCCGACGAGCCGGCTGACGTGAGCCGGGGAGGGCGCCGTGGGCCATTACGCACCGCCCTGGCCGGAGTCGAACGCAGACTGCGACGAGCATCCCCGGACCGTTGGTGGCGACCTCTCGGCCAGCTCTCAGTTGATAGCCGCTTGGCGCAGTCCTCCAAGGTACGGGGAGCGTCACGACTTCGGCCATAATCGACTCGTGCCGAGAGTGGCGATAGCGGAATGCAAACAAGAGGTCGCGACGTTTGCAGCGGTCAAGAGCGGCTACGCAGACTTCGTGATTCGAAACGGCTCGGAACTGCTCGATTACCACTCCTCGGCGCAGGAAGAGGTGGGCGGCGCGCTCGGGGTTTTCGGCGCCTGTGAGCAGTGTGTGTTGGCCCCAACCTATAGCGCGAAGTCCATCGCCTCCGGGGGATTGCTCGCTGCGCCCGACTTTTCGCGCATCGCTGGGGAATTTCTGGAGAGTCTGGCTGGCGCTGGCCAAGTGGATGGGGCGTATTTCTCGCTGCACGGCGCGATGGCTGCCGAGGGTGAAGACGACCCCGAGGGCTTTCTGCTCAGCGAGAGCCGCAAGATCCTCGGAGACGATGTTCCGATCGTAGCTTCGCTGGATCTCCACGCGATCTTGACGGACCGCATGTTGGAATGCAGCGATGCAATAGTCGCCTACCACACGTATCCGCATGTCGACTTCAGACAGACCGGGGCGCGGGCCGCGAAGCTGCTCTTGGCAATCCTTTCGGGAGCGGCCCGTCCGGTAACGGCGCGCGTGCGGATTCCGATGCTCGTGCGCGGCGACGAGTTGATTACGAAAACCGGTACCTTCGGCCAGGTCATCCGAGAGGCCGAGGAGTTCGAAAGGCTGCGGGCTGGCCTCTCCGCAGGCGTAATCATCGGCAATCCGTTCACCGATGTGCCCGATCTGAGATCGAACAGCTTCGCGGTGGCGAACGGTGATCCGCAGCTTGCAGTTGGCCGAGCCATCAGGCTGGCGCGCCAGATGTGGGCCCGTCGCCATGGCATGCAAGCGAAATTGACCGGCTTGGACGAGGCCGTGGCCCTCGCGGCCGAGACCGAGGGGACTGCCGTGCTGATGGACGCTGCCGACGCAACCAGTTCGGGCGCTTCAGGGGATGGCAATTCGATCATCCGCGCGGCCGAGCAGGCGGGTTTCGCTGGGCGTCTGCTTGCTCCGATCGTGGATGCACCTGCTGTGGGGAGCGCGTTTGCGGCGGGAATTGGCGGGACGGTGAGGACCACACTCGGAGGCGCGCTTGATCGCTTCCGGTTCCGTCCCCTTCCAGTCGAGGGTCGCGTCAAGCTTCTGTCGGATGGCAGATTCAGGAGCGAGTCTTTCCACAGCGAATGCGATGCTGGCCCCACAGCCGTGTTGGAGAGCGGTCGCCGCGTCTTCGTAGTCACGAGCCGGGCTGTCCACCTCTACGACCGGGCTCTGTTCCTAGCGCATGGACTGGACCCTCGCGCGTTCGACCTAGTCGTTGGCAAGTCGCCGCATTGCGAGCCGCATATGTATCAACAGTGGTCTTCGCTGCTGGTCAGCGTTGATGCTCCCGGCGCCACCAGCGCCAACTTGCGCTCCCTAGGGCATGCGAAGTGTCCCCGCCCCATGTTTCCTCTGGACGAAATGCCGGACGAATTTCCCATGAGTGTCGAAATCTACCGGCGCGACCGCTCTAAGCTGGAGCGGAATCGGCGCTGAGACTTGCGCTAGGCTTGAGCCTGCGAGCGCTCAGTCGACGCAGCCTACTCATAGTTACTCATGGCGATCGCCGATCCGTATTCTCGGAGCGCCAGCGAATTCAAAGAGCCGCCGCGCGGCTTTCGCAAGACTCTGCGTCACCTTGGCCCTGGCATGATCCTCGCAGGGTCGGTGGTCGGATCTGGCGAACTGATCATCACGACCAAGCTCGGAGCTGTTGCCGGCTTCGGGTTGTTGTGGTTCGTCTTGCTGTCCTGTTTGGTCAAGATGGTCGTGCAGGCCGAGTTGGCGCGTTACACGATCGCCAGCGGGCAGACCTTCTTGCGGATCTTCAATGACCTGCCCGGACCCAGAGGAAGGCGCCCCGCATGGTTGACGCTTCCTTGGATGGCGTGGTTCTTGGTAGCTTGCGTCGTTGCCCTTGCGACGTTCGTGAACCTAGATGCAGAAGCGCGTACACCAGGTGTGGCGTGCGCCCTCGGCGCTGGGGTGATTGCGGCCAGCTTCGCTGGAGCTTCCTTCACTGGGGTTTTTCGCCGACGTCGGCCCAGACTCAGGTCCGAGAATCAGACTCGGCCGACCATGAACTGGTTCACTTGGCTTTGGCTTGGAACCAAGCTTCTGGTCTTCGTGAACTCGGCTGCCATTCTCGGCGGGACTGGGCAGGTGCTCGAGATGGTGTTTCCCGGGCTGCTCGGCGAGGGGGGAGCTCGATACTGGTCGATCTTGCTCGCTTTCGTGTGCGGTGGGCTGCTGATAGTCGGCACGTACGCCTCGCTGGAGAAGCTGCTGGTGATCCTGGTCTCGTCGTTCACTCTCGTGACCGTTGTCTGCACGGGTATGTTGCATCGGACAGATTTCGCCGTCGGGTGGTCGGACCTTGCGAGCGGGCTCTCGCTCGGCCTACCGCCGGAAATGACGACGACCCTTGTTCTGACTGCCCTGGCCATGTACTCGGGCACGGGCGTGTCGTTCGGCGAGATGTGGAATTACACCTATTGGTGCGTGGAGAAAGGCTACGCCCGTTCCGTCGGCGAACCTGAGCCCGGCCCGGCTTGGGCCCGTCGGGCGCGGGGCTGGATTCGCGTGATGTACACCGATGCGGCGGTGACCATGGCTGTGTACACCGCCAGCACGATTTGCTTCTACATTTTGGGCGCCGCGATCCTGAACGTGCAGGGACTGGATCCAGACGGTCGCGAGACCCTCTCTGTGCTGAGTTCGATTTTCACCGACGGTCTCGGGCCTCAGGCCGCCGGGCTGTTCATGGTCGGGGCCTTCTTCGTCTTGGTGAGCACCGTGCTATCTGGCGCTGCAGGCGCCAGCCGCATGCTAGCCGATGTAATGGGGTTGATCGGGCTGATCGACGCAGCCGACTATTCTGTTCGGCTCCGGTACATTCGGATCTTCGTAGTGGTGGCGCTCCTGTTCTACTGCATCGCCTATTGGCTCTTTGAGAACCCGCCCCAGATGTTGCTCGTGACAAGTAGCCTGATTGCTGCCGTGATGTATCCGGTGCTCGGCTTGGGCACGCTCTATCTGCGCTACCGCAAAGTCGATGCACGAATAACTCCCAGCCGGCCTACGACGGCCTGGCTTTGGGTCTGCGGGCTGATTCTAACCGTCGTATCGCCGACAGGGATTCTACTGGCGATTGCCATCGGAGCTGGTTGGATCGGCTTCGGCTAGGCGGCCGAGCCCGACAAGGGTCGCGAGTTGGACCCTTCGAAGCAAGCCTCCGCCAGGACTGTCGGCTGGGCCCGATGACCTCAGGCTTCAACGAACAGTCTGGATAGGCGCTCGACCTCCGCGGGCTTGGCTTGGGCGATGTTCTCGTCTTCGAACGGGTCGGCTTCGCGGTCAAACAATTGCTGAGGCTCCGGGCCGAATCCCTCTAACAGCTTGTAGCGTTGGTCTTGCACGAATCGCCACGGTCCTGCCCTAACGGTCAGCGCCGACCGCGAATAGTCCCGGTGGTGTTCTGTTGCGCTCTCCAACAGCGGACGCAACGATCGTCCGTCTTGGTATTCCAGCGTTCCAGCCTCGCCGTAGTCCATGAACGTGGCGGTCACGTCGATCAGGCTCGCCATCGCTTGGCTCGCCGCCCCGCTGCGCATGCCTGGTCCGGCAATGCTAAGCGGCACGCCCGCGGAAGGCTGGTGCGGTAAGCTCTTGCCCCACAGTCCGTGGTCGCCGAGCATTTCTCCGTGGTCGCTGGAGTAGACGATCACGGTGTTGGCGTAGTCCCCGCGCTGCTTGAGCGTGTCGACGAACACGCCTAGCCAGCGGTCGATGTTCTCGATCATGGCCGCGTAGTTCTGCCGGATTCGAACGTGTTGTTCGGGCGGTATTGGTCCCGGGTAGCGGTAGGGCTGTTGGAAGCCGTCGATCAGCCTGTCCGGCCCGCGGTAGCGGCTCGCCATGCTCCGGGTGATGTCCATGGGCGGATGCGGCCCGACAAAATTCAGAACGAGGTGCCAAGGCTTGCCGTCCGGTGCCCGATCTAGAAGCTCCAGGCCATTTCGGCCGATCCAGTTGTCGCAGTAGGCCTCGTCCGGGACGGCGACGGGATCGGTCTCGCCCCACCAAGTCTCGCGGCTCAGCAGTTCGTCCAGCTCCGGGCCTGGATTGCTCCTATCAATCTGGTTCCACTTGACGATTCCCAAGCGTTGCAGCTCCCCGGCCCACTGCGCCCCGAGGGGAGGTTCCAAAGAGTCGAGATAGGCGTAGTACGGATCCTTCGGGCCGACCGGATCTGACCGGTAGGCGCTCGCACCGCCGCCCTTGCCGCCGTTGTCGATCAGGTCCGAGAAGCCCCACGCGTCCATGCTGCCCCTGCCGTCGAGGCCCCAGGAGTAGTCCCCCTTGTGCAGGTCCAGCTTGCCGCAGCCCATCACGTGGTATCCGCTGTCGCGGAGGGCTTTGTAATAGGTGGTCCGAGTTACGGGGAAGTTCTGGCTGTTGTTCACCACCTCGCACCGCTCGTATACACTGCCCGAGGCTAGGCAGGCGCGCGACGGTCCGCAGACCGGGGAGTCGACTACGGCGTTGGGGAACGAAACTCCCCGCGCGGACAAGAGGTCCAGATTTGGGGTCGGAACGGGCACGGCGGGGTTCTGCCCCACCCAGTCAAAGCGATGCTGGTCTGGGAAGAAAAACAGAAAGTTGGGGCGGGTTACCTTGCGCGGCCCGGGCTGTGTCTGGCACCCCGCCAGCGCGGATAGCCCGCTGGCCCCGGCTAGGAAGGCTCGACGGGTGGGTTGCATGGCGTTGCCAGTATACGCCCACCTCCGTGCCGTCCCAGACGCCAGCTTCGAAAGATCCTGAATTGCAGGCAGTCCCGTACGGAACGCTTGACTAGATGCACGGCCCCGTAACGGATGCTGGGGGACTCAGCTCCGCTCGTTCTGGGGCGGAATGATCCGGGACCCGTCCTGCCGATGTGTGCTGCTAATTTTGCCGCGGCCTCTGGGCCAAGCCTAGCAATGCTGCTCCTTCGAAAGCCTTGGAGTCGGCCCCTGCGGCCTTGACCTCTTCGAGTTTGGCCTTCTGCTCTGCGGTCAGCACTGCCATTAGCTTCGCGGTGATCCCCGCGCGCCATTCCCTGCGGGCTTGCCCTTGGGTGCCTTCTGGAGGCCGCTCCCTGCGAATCTCTCGGATCTTGGCGACCTGATCTCGGTCCAGACCGATCGCCTGGACTGCCTCAATGATGGCCTCGCGACGCTGCTGGGCCTTCGGATTGGCCTGCCCGTAGGCGGTCACGGACATCACCAGCAGCGCGAACGCTGCAATGATGAACTGCTTCCTGTGAATCATCGTTTGGTCCTTCTTCCTCTGTGGGATACAACGGTCTCGCCGGTTCCGCTCATCGGCGGATCGGGGTGCACACATATTTTAGGCAATCGCACGTGGCCGAGCGCTGCCACTCTTGCAAACTCTAGGTCAAAGATCGCGGCGACGGCGAGCGGTCCCTGCTCGGCGGTCGGGCTGTGCCGGATGCCAAGACTGCGCTCCCGATGTGAGCAAACGATACGGAAGCTGGCGCGCTATGATCCAATGCTGTGATCGAAGTCTCAGTCCTAGTCCTCGCCACGTTGGCGAGCGCCGGCTATTTCTGCGCGACAGTTGCCAAGCGCCTGTCTCCGATGCTTCGCGCCAAGGAGCGCAACCTAGCGTTCGACCGCTTGGGCCTGCGGCTTTGGACGGTGTTCGCCGAGGTCGTGCTGCAGACCCGGGTCATTCGGGAGCGACCCCTAGCTGGCGTGCTTCACGCCTTGGTGATGTGGGGATTCTTCGCCTTTGCTTGGGTTAGCTTCGAGCATTTCGCCGTCGGCTTGACCGGGTTCGAGCCTCCAGCCGCCGGGCATTCTTGGTATTCGGCCTTTGCCGGCGGCTGGGCCGTCGCCGTGCTCGCGGGCATCGTGGGCTTGAGCTTCCGCCGCTTCGTTCTGCGCCCGCAGGCGCTGGGTGACCGCGTTTCGTTGACCTCGGCGCTGGTCGCCACGCTCATCGCGGTGCTGATGGTGACGTATCTGGCGGATTGGCGCTTGGTCCAGGCTGGCTCGGCCGCCTGGAGGGCGAATTGGTGGGCGCACACGGCGGCTCTGCTCGGCATGCTCTGGCTGATACCGAATTCCAAGCACCTACATCTCCTGCTGGGGCCAGTGGCGATCTTCTTCCGCGGTGAGACGACCAGTTCCATGCGTGCACTGCGCGATGACGATGACGATGATTTCGGCATGCTGTCCTTCTCGGACCTGTCTCGGAAAGATGTCTTGGACGTAAATTCTTGCGTGGAGTGCGGGCGCTGTACGGATAACTGTCCGGCAAACTTGATCGGCGGCTCTCTCGATCCGAAGCACATCGTGCTTCAACTCCAGCGCGGCCTGCTGGCGGGCGGGGAAGTCATCGCTGCGGGTGGGGACGCGGTGGCCAACGGCGAAGCTTGGATCAGCGAGGAGGATCTGTATCAGTGCCTCACTTGCGGTGCCTGCGAGCAAGCCTGCCCGGTGGGCATCGAGCACGTCGGCTTGAAGATCCTAGATTTGCGGCGTGGGTTGGTAAGCGAGGGCCGAACCGCGAACGACAAGCTGTCGGACATGTTCACGACGATGGAGCGCTCCCCGCACAATGCTTGGGGCGCCTCGCAACAGGTGCGCCGCAAGCTCCTGGAGTCAGCCAGCCTGCCGATCCACAAAGCGCAGACGGAGTGGCTGTTGTGGCTGGGCTGCGGCTGCAACTATGACCCGCACGGCCAGCAGGTCGTCACGGCGATGCAGCGGATCCTCGACACCGCTGGAGTCTCGTGGGGCGTGCTCGCTTCCGAGACCTGCTGCGGCGAGCCGGCCCGCCGCGCCGGCAACGAGTACCTGTACATGGAACTCTCTGAGCGATTGATCTCCGAGTTCCGATCCAAGGGTGTGCGCAAACTCGTGACCTGCGACCCGCACTGCGCTCGCATGTTCGATGTGGACTACCGCCAGTCAGAGGACTTCAAGGACCTGGGAATCGAGGTGGTGCATCACACCGAGTTGCTCGCGGATCTGGTCGGAGCGCTGCCATTGGAGCGTACTACAGCGAAAGTCACCTTGCACGATCCCTGCTATCTGGCCCGCGGGCGGGGAGTGGTCGACGAGCCGCGCGAAGTCCTCAGCGCGGTCGGCGCGGAGATTTCGGAGATGCGTCACCATGGCGCCCGGACGTTCTGCTGCGGAGCTGGCGGAGCCCAGCTGTACATCGCCGACGACAGCGTGGAACTACCGGGTGGGCGGGTCAACTACAAGCGCTTTGACGAGGCGCGGCAGACCGGTGCCGACACGATCGCAGTCGCTTGCCCCTATTGCCCGATCATGCTCAAGGACGCCGCCGGACAGGCTGGCGCCGATGACGTTCGCGTTCTTGACGTCGCCGAGTTGGTCGCGGAAGCGTTGCCGGCAGCTGCGCCCCGGGTCGAGTCCAGCTCTGCTCCAGCTTCGTAACGGCTGCTTGGGCGCCGTCCGGTCAAGCTCGCGCGGGCACGCTTGTTCGCGGCTCCGGGACGCGAGCGAACTTGCGCCGGTCAGCGGTTGAACAGGAACGCGTTCGAGTTGACCAGCGCCCAAAGCAGGTCTTGGGCTTTCGCTGCGCGCCCTGGCGAGCTGCCGAAGTAGGTCACCGCCGCGTCCATTTCGGTCGGCGTCGGCATCCGTCCGAGCGACGCAAGGTACAACTCTTCGATCAGTTCGCGGTTGCCGCGACCCGCAAGGATCGCCTTGGCGATGCGTCCCTCGGGATTGGCGATGGCGTCTGCCAGCGTCGGGCCGTTGACCAAGCTCATCGCCAGCGGCAGGCTAAGGTCGTTGCGGCGCTCGCATTCGCAGGGCGACTCGCGCTCCGGCCGGCCGAACATGTTCAGGAAGCCTCCCGTGTCCACGTGCGGGTCGGGCAGCTGCTGGGCGCTGAAATCCTCCGGCACTTCCGGGAAGTCCGGGCGGGAGCCGGTCGCGATCGTCATCGCATCCAGCAGGGACTCGGCGGTGAGCCGACGGGGCTGGAAGTGCGAGAAGTTGATTTCGTCGGTCGCATTCCACTCGTTGGTCTCCATCGCCGCCTGGTAGGTGCGCGAGCTGACGATGGTCCTGATCAGGTGCTGCAAGTCGAAACCGCTAGCGACGAAATCCGCTTCGAGCGCGTCGAGCAGGGCAGGGTTGATCGGCGGGTTGGAACCGCGGATGTCATCGACCGGCTCGATGATGCCCCGTCCGAAGAAATAGCTCCACACGCGGTTTACGATCGCCTTGCCGAAATACGGATTCTTGTCCGAGGTCAGCCAGGCCGCCAGAGCCTCGCGGCTGTCGCCGAAGGCGCCGATCTCGGGCGTGCCTGCGGAAGCGAGCAGGTACTCGGGCTCGACGGCCTTGTTCGTCTTCGGGTGCAGGAACTCGTTGTTGTCCCGCTTGAGGTAAACGATCTGCTCGTCGCTGTCGAAGCCGGGCTTCATGCCCACCGCCGCGAAGAATGCCGCCAGTTGGAAGTACTGGTTCTGCGTCCAGCGTTCGAATGGGTGGTCGTGGCACTGGGCGCAGACCATGCGGACGCCGAGGAACAGCTGCGTGGTCGTCTCCATTGCCAGCTTCGGATCGTCGTTGACCCGGTAGAAGTTCGAGGCCGGAGACTGGTAGGTGCTGCCCACCGAGGTGAGCAGCTCGCGCACGAACTCGTCGTAGGGCTGGTTGTAGGCGATGGCGTCGCGGATCCACTGGCGGAACGCCCACATGCCCTTCTCGCCAAGGTGCTTGCGGTTGGATTGCAGCAGGTCGCCCCATTTCAGCGACCAGTGGTCCACGTAGGCAGGGCTGCCCACCAGTTCGTCGATCAGCCGCCGGCGCTTGGCGCGGGTCGAGTCTGGATCCTCGATGAAGGCGCGCGCTTGCTCCGGCGTGGGAGGGATGCCCGTCAGGTCCAAGTAGACGCGCCGCGCGAACACTGCGTCGCTGGATAGCTCCGATGGCTGGATGTTCAGCCGCTTGAGCTTGGCGTCGATGTGTTCGTCGATATAGTTGTTGACCGGCGGATCGCTCCAAGTAAATCCCGGCGCTGGGTTGAGCACCGTCAGCGGCACCGTCTCAAACTTTCCCTCGTAGCGCACCATAATTGCCGCTTCGCCGATGCGCTCGCCTCGCACCGCTCCGGACTCATCGATGTTGGCCGTGCTGGTCGAGTTGCTTTCGATCACGGCGAGCTTCGAGACGTCGCGCGAGGAGCCATCGCCGTAGTGGGCGACCACCGTGAGCGTTTGGGACTTGCCCGGCTCTTCCAGGAATATCTCCGTCGGCTGCACGTCCAGCTTGGTCACGGCGTCGACCTGCGGATCGCCGAAAGGCGCCCCGTGCGCGATCCACTCGACGATGGTGTTGAAGGGATCAGAGCCTTCCTCAAAACGCAGACCGCCCTCGTGCGGCACGCGCATGGTCGGCTTGGCCAGCATCAGGCTGGCGGCTGGCACCGCGCGGTTGAAGCGTCGGCCGGAGACCTCGAACAAAAGGGCTCGGTAATCGAACTCGGCGTCGTAGCCGCGTAGCGACAGCTTGAAGCCATTCTTGCCCTTGGCCGCGCCGTGGCACGCCCCGGCCGTGCAGCCGGTGTAGTTGAGCACCGGCATCACGTCCCGCAGGAAGGTGACGCGGCGCTCGTCCGCAGTAGCCGCCGGGACGGGCGCGGCCGAGATGGCAAGCAGAGCCGGTACCGCGATCAATGCGTAGGCTTTCGTCATTGCAATCAACTCCCGTCGCTTACCCTGCACCTGCAATTGTAGTATTGTTGCGCTCCACAATGAGCACCGCTTCGACGGGGGGGATGTTGTAAGGTACCGCTTCCTTGTCGCGGCCTGCCATCACCGACTTGGGTGCTAGCTCCACCAAGTACTCTCCCGGTTCGACCTCCGCGGCTGCCTTGCAGCCCAGTGAGAAGGTGTCTGGACTGCCGGTGATCTTGCTCGTCCCGCAGGTGACGCCGACTGGCAGATTGACCATCTCGAGTTCGACATCGGCGTCGAATTCCGGCTCGCGCGCGAAAGTTCCCGAGATCTCGAGCTCCCCGCCAGGGGAGATCGTTAGGGACGTGTCTGGCAGTCGGACATCGTAGCCCTGCACGACATCGACGGTGATCGCCTCGGAGTAGATCGTCAGATCTGCCCCGGCGTGTCGTACCCGTGCTTGGAGAACCAAGTCGAAGCGCATCTCGGGCGTGCCCATCGTCGTGTTCATCTCGAACGAGCCCTGCTTGTCCCCGGGATTGATCAGCGCCCCGCCGAGGATTCTCAAGTTCGCGACGGACGGGGCATTGGTCGCACGGACCGCCGTTATGGCCTTCACGCCTGGCGCGTGCGTCTCGTAGGCCCAGCGGATATCGTGGCGAATCCCTTGGATCAGGCGCAAGGAGCGCTCCGAAAGGACCTTGATGGTGGCTGGACCGGGGCCGGCCACCATGGCGTCGATCGCGCCGGAGCGGCCTGGAATCCGGACGGGGCGCTGCTTCGTTCCAGCCACCGGCGTGACCACGGTAGAGGTGCGAACCGGGCGCCGGATCACTCGGCCGTCTTCCGTGCGGCCTTCCGCATGCAAGGAGATGGAGATGGGGCCAGGCTCCGCGTCTTCAGCGGCCGACAGCATCAGGCTTCCTCGCAGGGACTGCCGTTGCGTGGTCATGCCGCCGAACTCGGCGGGTATGTTGCCGCCTTCGACGCTAACCCCGGGTGGCAGCCCTGTGGCGATGACCTCCACGGCCCCGTCGTAGCCCCGGCGATCCATCGTCAGGGAGACGCTGGTCGTGCCGCCCTGCGGGATATTGATTTGCGTGTTGTCCAAGCGGACCACGAAGTCCGCCGGCTGGCGCTGGGCGGCCAGCCGATAGCCATAGCCGGGGCCGCCGCGCCCGAGCAAGTCTTCGACCGTGACCCGCAGTTCGGTGACGCCGTCGGGTATGCGCAGGCCGATCGCCGGATCTCCCAATGTCTCGGCCCGGGTCGAAATGTTCGACAGCAGCTCCTCCGGCGGCTGATCGCCGGCCGAGGCGATCTTCTCGCCGTCTTGGTCGTACAGGGCCAGTAGCGTGTAAAGCTGTGACGTGCCAAGGATGGCCGCCTGCGTTTCGATCATCCACTCCTCGCCAGGGCGGACCTGGAGCCGGTAGCTGTCGGTCTCGCCCGGGCGGCTTACGCGGCCGTTGACCACCGTGCCCTCTGTGAGCCGGCGGCGCTTCTTGCCCCTCGGCTCGAGCGTCTCGGGACGCTCGCCTCGCAGGAACGGCAACGGCAATCCGCCTCTGCGATCCGGCAGGGCCGCATGGTCGCTATCAACCCTGACGGTCTCGGGGGCAGAAAGGGTGCCGCCGGAAAGTTCGACTTCTACCGTCTCACCGGCCTGCCAGCCCAGGGGGAAGATTGCATCGGCGAACTCCAGCTGGCCCGCCAGCAGGCGGTAGAAATTGCGGCGCTGCTTGCTGAAGCGGGCGTCGCGCACCTCGATGACGTAGGTTCCCGTCGCGGGCGCAACAAACGTAAGGCGCGCGTCTCCGCCAGCACCCGGCGAGTCATTGGCGCGTGCAACAGGTCTTCCGGCCTCGGAGCGAACGGACAGCACGGGGTCGATGGCGGATCCAAGCCGCCGGGCTTCAACTTCTAGCCCGAGCCGCTCGCCAGCCTCGAGAGCGACCGTGTAGAGATCGCGGTCGGCTTCGCCCAGCGTTCCGTTGATCACCGCGGGGGTCGCCAATGGTTGGGCACTGGCGGAATCGTCGTTGCGCGGAGCGCGAGGACGCGTGGACTCGGTCTCTGCGAACTCGGGGAAACTTGAGACGCTGAACAACCACGTGTTGGTGCGACCGCCAACGGTCTCCACTGCCAGCGGGTACGCTCCGGGCGCTGCGTCGGAATCGATCTCCAACAGAAACTGCCTGCCAGGGCCCTCCGCGCTGAGCTCGGTGAGCGATCCGGGGATTTCGGAGTGGATCTTGATCTTCTCGCCCAAACCGCTGCCCTTCAGGACTAGGCGTACGGCCGCGCCACGCTGACCGCCTGGCGGGATCACGCTGGTAAGGGTAGGGCTTGCCTGGAGTGAGAATGCGAGTAGCGCCGCCACTGCCCCGCTTCTGATGGGTGCAGGCATCATCGGATCATCCCGCGTCTTGACCGTCGCTTGCGCTCTCGGCTTGCTGGAGAGGTACTGGAACGAACGATCGCACTTCCTCGCCGCTGCTGGCTTCGAAGATCCGCACGACGCCGTCGAATCCGCCGGTGGCCAGCCGCTTGCCATCCGGGTGGAACGCGATCACGAAGATTCCGCCGTCGTGTCCCCTGCACGAGGAGACGCGCTGGCCGGTCTCGGTGTCGTACACGGGTACCTCGCCCGAGACGCCGCCGACCGCCGCCAGCGAGCCGTCCGGGCTGAATGCCAGTGCGAAGATCTTGCCGTCCTGCTCTTCATACTTGCGGACAAGCGTAGAGTCGTCGGCGATCTTGAGGGCGCGCGGCCGGTCCATCGTATACAGGTACGGAACCCTGTCCTCGCCGCCCACCAGCACATAGTCCCTTCGCGGATGCCGGGCGACCGCGTACAGCTTGTCCCGCAAGAAGTTGACGTTCTCCTGGAATGCACCGGTGGCGGCATCGGCCAGCTTGGCGGCGCGGTCGCGGCCGACTGACACGATCCGCTTGCCGTCAATCCCGAAGACCACCTGCAGCACCCAGTCCTCGTGGTGGCCGGCCTTGTAGATCTCCTCGCCGGTCTCCACAGCGACCATCCGAACGTTCTTGTCGGCAGCACCGAAGACCGCGTGCTTGCCATCCGGCGAAAGGTCCCCCGCAAACAGCGTGTCGGCAGTGGAAGTCACCGACTGGACCAGTTCCTGCGACTCCAGATCCCAGACCTGCAACTCACCGAACCGCGCCGGCGTGCCGCCAATCGCTACCAAGCGCTTGCCATCGGACGAGAAGTGAATGGAATGAATCTTGTCCGAGCGGCCCAACAGGCGGGCTTCGATCCCCGAGCCATCGATCTTGTGCAGCAGGATCTCTTTGAACCCGCCCACGGCCAGCATGCTGCCGTCAGGAGAGAACGCCATCCCCGTGATCGTGGGGGCTTGGGCGTATTCCGGCGGCTCGGTGGGAGCCTGGGGGGCCTTTGCCTCGGCGGGCGTGTCGTCTTCGGCTCCCTCGCGAACCCACCGGGTCAGCAGATCGACTGCCTCGGGAGCCAGTTGTGCACCGCCCATCGGCATGCGCGGCTCCAGCTTTCCGGTCACCAAACTGACCAGCGGGCTGCTGTCGGGAGAGCCCTTCACGAGCGAACTGCCGTGCTTGGAGCCGCCCTTGAGGATGCCCTCGTACGTGGTGATGTCCAGGCCGCTAAGCTTGTTGGCCGGCTGGTGGCATCCGGAACAATGCACCTGCAGCAGGGGGCGGACTTCGTCGTAGTAGCTGGCAGGCTCGGCCGCGCCGAGGGCCGATAGGCTGGCGGCTGCGGCGAGGACTGGGCCAAGAATTCGCATAGCGGATCGCACCGGCAACATTGTAGAGCGATTCTCCGGATTCGCTCAACTATCGCCGCCGGAATTGAACCGAAGCGGGCGCTCGATGCGTCTGAGTAGGTGACGGTATACTAGCTTTATCTCGCTGGTTGCCGCGAGGTGATCCCATGACGGACAATCGATTCCCTTGCTTTGTGATCGGCCTTGGCCTGGGTGCCATCGTCGGCTTGCTGGTGGCCCCGAAGCGGGGCGATGAGACCCGCGAAGCCCTGCGCGAGACGGCCGACACGGTGGTCGAGAAAGGGCGCGAGATGGTGGCATCGCAGCGCCAGCACATCGAATCGGCCGTGGATGCGGGCGTGTCGGCTTACCGCCAAGCAGTGGGCAATTCGGGCTGAGCGGCAGGCAGGCTTGCGGTCAAGGCGGGACCACGGATGCAGGGTCTAGGAGACGCACAGCCGCTAGTGCTGGCCATCGCGGCGTTCGCCGGGGTGGTCGCGGTTGCCATGGTCGCCGTGGCCTGCTGCGCGTACGGCGCCTGGAAGGTCGTCAGGCGGATCGAAGCCCGTTCCGAGGAATTCTTGGACGAGTGGCAGCCGGTTGCCGCCGAGACTAGGGAAACCGTGCGAAACTTCGCCGAGCAGAGTGGCGAATTGCTCTCGCGCCTGAACAGCCTGACGGCGAACCTGCACAAGCAATCCATGCAAGTCGAAGGGTCGCTAGCCAACCTGACTGCTATCGCGCAGCGCAACGCCGAGAGCGTCGACGCCACCGTCCAGACCACGCTGGAACGGTTCAACGCCGCCACGGAGGCGTTCAACCAAGCCGTGCGCCTGCCGGCCACGCAGTTGCGTGCCATCGGGGCGGGACTGTCTGCTGCCATGCGCAACCTAGCCAGCGGCCGCGAGCGCGACCCGGCACGAATCTCCGCCGACGAGGAAATGTTCCTCTAGGTCGCGGGCCAGTCATCATCAACGTTCGGAGAGAGTGGTTTGAAACCCAAGGAAACGACATCTACATCCCGTCCCAGCTATCGTGTCGCGTTGCTCGGCACAAAGTTCATGGGCAAGGCCCACAGCCAGGGCTACCGCAACGTCAACATGTACTTCGCGGACGCTCCTAGGCTCGAGCAGGTTGTGATCTGCGGGCGCAATCCCGACGAGACCGAACAGGCGCGCGACGCCTTCGGCTGGCAGGAGGCCTCCACTGACTGGCAAGCGGTCGTGGCGCGCGAAGACATTGACATCGTTGACGTGGTCACGCCCGGCCACATGCACTGCGCCATGGCCGTGGCCGCCGCTCAAGCCGGCAAGCACGTCATCTGCGAGAAGCCGCTGGCCAACACCTTGGACGAGGCCAAGCAGATGCTTGCCGCGGTGGAGGGTGCGGGCGTGCGCCACCTCGTCATGCACAACTACCGGCGCGTTCCCGCGGTGGCGCTCGCCAAGCGGATGGTGGACGATGGCCGCATCGGCGACATCTACCATTTCCGGGCTCGCTACCTGCAGGACTGGGCCACGACGCCCGGCTTGGAACTTGTCTGGCGCTTCGATGCCAAGCAGGCCGGCAGCGGCGCGCTCGGCGATCTGGGTGCGCACGTGATCGACCTGGGGCGCTACCTGTGCGGCGAGATCGCCGAACTGGCGGGCACGGAAGAGACGTTTGTCAAGCAGCGCCCCGCTGCGGCCGGCTCCCAGGAGATGGCCGACGTCACGGTCGATGACGCAGCTGCCTTGTGCGTGCGGTTCGAAAACGGCGCGATCGGCACGATCGAGGCGTCGCGCTTCGCGCCTGGCCGCAAGAATCACAACACCTTCGAGATCAACGGCAGCAGGGGTTCGCTCAGCTTCGATCTGGAGAACCTCAACAACCTGCGCTTTTTCTCTGTGGATGATGCCGGGGACGCGCAGGGCTTCCACGAGATCATCGCTTGCTCGCTGGGCAAGCACCCCTATGCCGACAACTGGTGGTTCGACGGACACCTGATCGGCTACGAGCACAGCTTCACCCATACCATCTACGACTGGATTCAGGCCGTCGTAGCGGGCGAGCCGACACACCCCGACTTCGGGGATGGCGTGCGCAACCAAGAGGTCTTGGACGCAGCAGCCAAGGCGTTTGCGAGCAAGCGCTGGGAGCGCGTCGGCTAAGCTGGCGGCACTTGCCTTGGACGAGTGCCAAGCCGTGCTGTAATAAGAAATTGCGCATCGCCACTTGGAATATCAACGGCCTTCGTGCGCGGCTTGAATACGTCCTGCACTGGCTGCGCACCAGGCAGCCTGATGTCGTCGGGCTGCAAGAACTCAAGATGCTCGACGAGCAGTTCCCGACGGCCGAGTTCGAGGCGGCCGGCTACCACTCGATCACACACGGCCAGAAGGCTTGGAACGGAGTGGCGATCTTGAGCCGGCAGGAGGCGCAGCTGCGGCAAGTGGGCCTGCCGGGCCAGGAGGATTTCGGCTCGCGCCTGCTCACGGCGGACGTGGCGGGGCTTCGTTTCACGACCGTATACGTGCCCAATGGCAAGAGCGTCGAACACCCCGACTTCGAGCGCAAGCTGGCTTGGCTGGACGCGCTGGCACAGCACTTCGCCGACGGTCACGCGCCTGGCGACCAAGCCCTCCTGTGCGGAGACTTCAACATCGTGCCTGAAGCGCTCGACTCTTGGGACGAGGAGCACCTGGCCGGTACCATCTTCCACACCGAATCCGAGCGGGGGCGTTTTGCGTACTTGCTAGAATGGGGGCTGATCGACTTGTTTCGCCACCATCATCCCGGCGAGAAAATGTTCTCTTGGTGGGACTATCGCGCCGGTTCGTTCTACCGCAACCAAGGATTGAGGATCGACTTCCTGCTCGGCACAAGGGCCATCGCCGATCGGCTCGCGGCAGCGCGCGTGGATCGCGACTATCGCAAGAAGGTGAACGGCCTGACAGCCTCCGACCACGCTCCGGTGATCGCGGACCTGAACTGAACTGCGGGCTTGAGTGCGAATCTGACTAGAGGGGTCTTTTCAACGAATGATGCGTAGCAGCAGATGCATTCGCGCCTTGCTGGCAGTGGCGGCGCTGGGCCTGTGCCCTGCCGGCCTGCTCGGCCAGCAGGACCAGTCGCAACAGCGGCGCAATCCCCGTACGGAGTTCGAGCGCTTCTCCTTCGGGGTCCGCTTGGGCTACCACATAACCGCCCAGATCACTGAGGGCACGCACGACTTCACCAGCACGACCACCAATCCCGCGACGATGTTCAAGACCACCTCCGAGCCTCAGAAGGATGCTTGGGGCGTGGGTGCGGGAGCGCAATTCAATCTGTTGCCGCGCTGGGGCGTGACCGTTGACCTCATCGCGCACAGCGTCCGCTTCAAGACCGGCACGCGGGTCGAGCGCCGCGAGACCGCCACGCGAGGACGCCAGCTGCTTTCGAACGAATTCGTCGTCACCGAGGGCAATCACTGGGATGTCCCGGTCTTGGCCCGCTACTACCTCAACGGTCCGCGCCAGCGGGCGCGCCCGTTCTTTTCGGGCGGCGTCGGCATGCGCATGTTGCGCAACGCAAAGGCCACCCGCGAGATCGCCAGCATTGATGGCGGAGAGAGCGAGTTTGTCACGATTACGCCCGACGTGGTGACCGACCAGACGATGGCGCTGATCGGCGGGATCGGATTCGAGCTCATTGACGACGTCAACCTCAAACTGAGCGTCGAGGGGCGCTACATGCGTTGGCAACAAAAGACCTTCGAAATCGGATTGGCCAATACCCTGCGCAACCACGTCGAGATTGTCTTGGGGCTGTCCTTCTAGGAACTTCCAGCTGCGCTCCGGATTGGCGGCGTGCGGTTGCCGGGCATCGCGGTTACGCTTGGAAGACGATGCCCAATCGACTTGCCGGCGAGACTAGCCCCTACCTGCTGCAGCACGCCAGCAATCCGGTCGATTGGTACCCGTGGGGAGAAGAGGCGCTGGAGAAGGCACGGCGCGAAAACAAGCTGATCTTCCTCAGCATCGGCTACGCCGCCTGCCACTGGTGCCACGTGATGGAGCACGAGTCCTTCGAGGACGAGTCCGTCGCGGCGATTCTCAACCAAGACTACGTATCGATCAAGGTGGACCGGGAGGAGCGTCCCGACTTGGACGAGATCTACATGGCTGCCACGATGCTGTTTTCGAGCGGGCACGGCGGCTGGCCCATGAGCGTGTTTCTCGCGCCCGACCAGAAGCCCGTTTTCGCGGGCACGTACTTTCCCAAGCACGATGCCCATGGCCGTCCCGGATTCAGGACCGTGCTGCGCTTCCTCCAACAAAAGTGGCAGACCGAGCAGGCCACGCTGGTTCGAGACGCTGGCAGGGTGACCGACGCATTGAATCAGATGCTGGGCGAGCGATCTGGGGATGGCCAGTTCCCGGGCGCCGACACTGTCGAGCGAGCTGCGGCGGCAATCTACCGGGCTTTCGACCATAGCCGCGGCGGCATCACCAGCGGAACGAACAAGTTTCCCCAGAGCCTGTCCCTGGAATTGCTGCTGCGAGCGTTCCGGGCGGTCGGACAAGCGCAGTATCGCGATGTGGTCGAACTGACCTTGGAGCGCATCTGCCTGGGAGGAATCTACGACCATCTCGGCGGCGGCCTGCACCGCTACGCGACCGATCCCGGCTGGCTGGTGCCGCACTTCGAGAAGATGCTCTACGACCAGGCGCTGGTGGCCTCGGTGCTGGTGGACGCCTGGCAGGCATCGCAAGATCCGGGAAAGAAAGACCTGTTCGCCAGCCGCGCATGCGGGATCTGCGACTACGTCTTGCGCGACCTGCGCAGCCCCGAGGGCGCGCTTTATTCCAGCGAGGACGCTGACAGCGAGGGGCAGGAAGGCAAGTTCTACATCTGGACCCGCGATCAGATCGGCAATGCGCTTCCGGAGGCCGATGCCCGGCTCTTCGCTTCCCACTATGACGTTTCAGAGCATGGCAACTGGATGCATCCCGGCGATGCCCACGTACCGAGCGGGCCGAAGAACGTTCTCCAGGTAGTTCGCTCCGCCGATGTCTTGGCTCGCTTGGATTCGGTTGCGGTTGCCGACGTTGAGGCGAGCTTGGCACGCTCCAGGGAGTTGTTGTTCGAGTTGCGGGAGCAGCGGGTAAGGCCAGGTCTCGACGACAAGGTTCTGACCGGTTGGAACGGGCTGATGATCACCGCCTTGGCACGGGTCGCGGCCGTGTTGGACCAACCCCGCTACGGCGAGGCTGCGACGCGCGCGGCGGACTTCGCATTGGCGCAAATCCGCAGCGGCGACCGGTTGCTGGCAACCTACGGCAAGGGGCATGCGCGCCTGCGAGCCTACAGCACCGACTACGCTTTCTTGATCGAGGGGCTGCTGGCACTCTACGAATGGAACGGCGAGCCACGCTACCTGCTTGAGGCCGAGCGCTTGACCGACACCCTGATCGACCACTATTGGGACAGCGCCGGCGACGGCTTCTTCCTCACGGCCGAGGACCACGAGGATCTGCTCTTGCGCAGCAAGACGCTACAGGACGGTGCCACGCCATCGTCGAATTCGGTGATGGCCCTGTCTTTGCAGAAGCTGGCCATTCTGATCGGACGCACTGACTACCGCGAGAAGGCTGGCGCTATCTTGCGCTTGTTTGTCGATTCCTCGCTGCGCGCGGTATTCCAGCAAGAGCGATTGTTGTGCGCCTTGGACGCGTGGCACCAAGGCTGGGACGAGGTGGCTATCATCGGGCCGAGGCAGGACGGACGTACGCGGGCTCTGCTGGCCAAGGCCCGCGCCGAGTTTCGGCCCAATATGGTTATCGTCGTGTCCGAGGGGGAGGAGATTCCCGGCACCGAGCGGATCCCGCTGCTTGCGGGGCGCGGGATGATCGAGGGCCGGCCAACCGCTTATGTCTGCCGCAACTACGTTTGCGAGCGTCCGGTCGTCGAGCCAGACGAATTGTTCGCAGCGCCTTAGTGGCCTCAGCGGAGCGAGCTTGACACAGCGAGAGCCGAATTCGGATCAGCCCGGTGCCGGCGCGGGTAGCGACGCGGCCGCTCCGGGGATCGGGGAAGGGCAGGTCGTCATTCGCCCGGCCAAAGCGGGCGAACTGCCGGCCGTCCGGCGACTGATCGGGTTGTATCCCGACGAGCTGGTTCAAGACGAGCTCCCCCGGATTTCGTCCTTCTTCGTGGCCGAGAGCGACGGCTCAATCATTGGCTGCTGCGCGCTACAGGTGTATTCGCGCCGGCTAGCCGAGGTGCGGAGCTTGGCGATCCACCCGGACTTTCGTGGCAAGGGCCTCGCTGGGCGGCTCGTAGATGCCTGTCGACGGCGGGGAATCGACCGCAGGGTGCGGCAGCTCTTCGCCGTCACGAGCGAGCCGGGCTTCTTCGAAGGGTGCGGCTTCACCGTGCACACGGGCTGGAAGACGGCTGTATTCGCAAACCTCGATCCCGATCCCTAGCCTCGGCAAGCAGGGCGTGCCCGGCGATCGATGCTGCGGCCAAGCCCTCCGGCCGTCAGCCGATCAGTCCCCGGACCACGTGACCATGCACGTCGGTGAGGCGGCGGTTGATGCCGTTGTGATAGAACGTCAGCCGCTCGTGATCCAAGCCCAGCAGGTGCAGGGCTGTTGCGTGTAAGTCGTAGATCGTCACCGGATCCGAGGCCGGCTCGTAGCCCAGTTCGTCGGATGCGCCATAGGCCTGCCCGCCGGACACGCCGCCGCCGGCCATCCAGCAGGTGAAGCAGCTGGGATGGTGGTCGCGGCCAGCCGTGGCGCCCGTCCCTTGCGCTACCGGGGTTCGGCCGAATTCCGTCACGCCCAGAACGAGCGTGTCCTCCAGCAGGCCTCGGCCCTGCAGATCGGCCAGCAAGCCTGCGATCGGTCGGTCGTACTCGCGCGCCATCTTCTCGTGATTCTTGACCAAGCTCGAGTGGGCGTCCCAGTCCTTTCCCGAACCGCCATGGTAGATCTGCACGAATCGCACGCCGCGCTCCACCAGACGCCGCGCCAACAGGCAGTTCTTGGCCAGATCCTGCGTGGCCTCCTCGCCGTGGCCGTAGAGGCGGCGCGTGGCTTCGGATTCCTGGTTAAGGTCGGCGATTTCCGGCACGCTGAGCTGCATCTTTGCGGCAACCTCGTAGCTGCGGATCCGCGCCTGGAGGCTCGAATCGCCTGGATGTGCGTTGGCGTAGCTGCGATTCATCTCCCGCAGCCACGCGGCAGCTCCCTTGCGAGCCGTCGCGGAGACACTGTCCGGCGTGGTCAGATCGGGCACAGGGTCCCCGTCGGCATGGGTGCGCAACGCCGTGCCCTGCACGGTTGCAGGGAGGAAGCCGTTGGTCCACTGAGCCGATCCGCCCCAAGGGTGGCTGTGCGGGTCGGGCAGCACCACGAACGCTGGCAGGTCTTGGTTCTCCGTCCCGAGTCCGTACGTCACCCATGCGCCCATGGCCGGAAAGCCGGTCAGGATGAAGCCGGTGTTCATCTGCGCCACGGCGGGCATGTGGTTGGCGCTCTTGGCGACCATGCTGCGTAGCAGCGTGAGTCGATCGGCTTGCGCGGCAAGGTGCGGCAGCAGGCTGCTGACCCACAGGCCGCTCTGGCCATGCCTGCGGAACTCCCACGGGCACGCCCTGAGATTTCCGCCTTGGCCGAAGAACGTCGGCATCGCATAGGGCTTGCCATCGCGTTTGTGCAATTCCGGCTTGAAGTCGAAAGTGTCCAAGTGGCTCATGCCGCCGACGGCGAAAATCTGGATCACGCGCTTGGCGCGGGGCTTGAAATGCGGCATGCTGCCCGCGGTCGGAGACGCCGCGGCAGACCTCAGAGCGCTGGACGGCAGCATTGACGCCAGGGCGAGCCAGCCGAACCCGCCTGCGGCGTCCAGCAGCAACTGCCTACGAGAGAACTTAGCGGACATACAGGAACTCGCTGGAATTTAGGAGCCCCCAGCACAGGGATTCCAAGCCGTGATCTTGGACAAGCCGCCTGCTGCTCGCCATTTCGCGCCCGTTCGGGGAGCGTCCGTATGCCAGAGCGAACGCACGCCGGATACGCGCGTCCCGTTGCGGCGATTCTCGGCGAAGCCGAGCGCCAAAGCCCTCCACCCGTTGCTGGACGAACGCGCTGTTCATCAGGCTCAGCGCCTGCAAGGCGGTCGTTGTGGAGCGTCTTTGGGGCGTCTTGACCGCCGGCAGCGGACAGTCCAACGCCTCGAGCATGGGGTCCCCCGCCGTAATGACGTTCATCCGGTACACGGTCCGGCGGCGGCGGTCCGGCGTGTCGCCGTGCGTGAGCAGGTAGCGCTTCAGAGAGCCGCGCGCGTCGCCGTACTCGAATGGGCGGAAGCTCGGTCCGTTGAATGCGCGATTTAGGTCCCCGCTTACGGCCAGCATGCTGTCCCGCACGGACTCCGCGTCCAAGCGGCGCGGGAGGAACCTCCACAACAGGCGGTTGTCGGCATCTTGGGCAGCGGCGCTTGGGTCGAATCGCGAGGACTGGCGGAATGCCCGCGACATCAGGACGCGCTTGTGGAGAGCCTTCAGGCTCCAGCCTTGGCGAACGAAGTCGGAGGCGAGCCAGTCCAGTAGCCCCGGGTGAGTGGGCTGGCCGCCGTTGAAGCCTAGGTCGCTAGGATTGGTCACGAAGCCGTGCCCGAAGTGATGCTGCCAGACCCGGTTGACGATGGCGCGGGCGAAGAGTGGGTTAGACGGATGCGCGATCCATTCCGCCATCGCCAAGCGCCGTTCCCCATCGTCGGCCCGAGGGGAAAGGTCGAGGTCTGCCCGCAAGCCTTGGACGCACGATAATCCTGCCGGGCCAACCTGCCTGCCAACCTGGTCAACCTTGCCCCCGAGCAGGACGTGCGTCGGCTCGCTCGGACGGATCGCTGCGGCATAGGCCAGCTTGGGTTTCGGAAGGCCCTTCAGCTCGGCCGCCAACCGTTCGCGCTCAACTTCCAGCGTCGCGATCCGCTCGCGCTCTGACGGCGGCATTCGTTCCCCCAATCGCGCAGCGTCGAAGTTTTCTATGCCGGCTGCGTACGAGGCCGCGACCTGGTCAGCGGACAGCGCCTCGTCGTACAGGCGCGCCTCTGAGACCCGAAAGTGCTGGTTTGCCTCGAATCGCACCAATGCGTCGCCGCTGCGGTAGATCTGGAGGCGGCTGGCCGGAACCGAGGGATCCGGCAAGTATGGTTTCCCGTGCAGTTCGCCATCTCGGAATACTGTGATGGTGCCGTCGTTGCGATAGGAGATGGCAACGTGGACGCGCTTGCCGGGCTCGAGCGCCTCGTCCGAGCCCCCCGAATCTTGCGATCGGAAGCTGCCGATGGAGTAGTTCTCCCAGCGAGGGGAGTCACCGGGCACGAAGCGGATTGCATCGACCGAGGCCCCGCGAAAGCCGCTGAGGCTGCGAAGCTCCATGACCGTCTGGGCCTTTTTGGGAATGCTGTCGACCTCGAGCCAAGCCTCAAGAGTCTTCTCCGCGATATCGCTTGCAATCAGCGCGCTAACGCCGAAATTGGGAACGATTCCTGGGTCGTCCTGGTCCCCTTGCGGCAGGTCTGGAGACTCGTCCCGGCCGGGGATCTTGCGGAACGCGCCGGAGTGTGCCTCGGCGTCGCCCAAGAAGCGCAAGTGCAGCGGCGCGAAGTCCGAGCGGCCGTCGACGTCAAACGTCCAGCGCGCCAGAGGGGAGGGCGCGCCGCCGTCAACATCTGCCGGCCGTACCCTGCGGTACAGGTCTCCGAGCTCAGATTCGATCTGCTCAAGGCGCCGCTCGACACCGGCTATGCGCTGGTCCCGGTCCTGCTTCTCTCGCGGCGTCAGCAGTGGCCTGCCGTGAGGCAGGAAGATGTCTAGGCCGGCTTCAGGCACTGGCTGGGTCGGGGGCCAGACGGCTTGGAACGCCGCCTTCATCTGGTAGTACTCTTCCTGTGCGATCGGGTCGAACTTGTGATCGTGACAGCGGGCGCAATTTACGGTGAGGCCCAAGAAGGTCTGAGTGACCGTGCCCAGCATGTCCTCGAGCAAGTCCTCTCGGATCAGGGCTCGCTCGTCCGCAAGGGCCGAGGTCAGGCCCACGGCATCGACCGGGCCTAGCGTGAGCATCGTGGTCGCGACGATCGAGTCGTGGGTGACCGGTTCGGCCACGTCGCCCGCCAGCTGCTCGATCGCGAACTGGCGGTAGGGCTTGTCGTCGTTGAAGCTGCGGATCAGATAGTCGCGATAGGGCCAGGCGTGCTCGCGGGGCAGGTCTCGCTCGAATCCCTCGCTCTCGGCGAACCGGACCAAGTCCAGCCAGTGCCGCGCCCAGCGCTCGCCGTAGTGCGGCGACGCCAGCAAGCGGTCCACGAGCCTCTCGTAAGCGTCAGGAGAGGCATCGTTCAGGAATGCCTCGATCTGAGCTGGTTCAGGTGGCAGGCCGATCAGCGTATACGAAACTCGACGAATCAAGTCCCTGCGTCCGGCCGGTGGTGCCGGCAGCAAGCCCTCGGTGGCAAGTCTGGAGAAGATCCACCGGTCAATCGCGCTCGCTTGCCAGTCCGGCGGGGCGGATTCCGAGGTTGGAGGCGCATGGCTGCCAAGCGGCTGCAGCGACCACCAGTCCAGTCCGGCGCGGCGCTCTTCGATCGGTTCCGGCCATGCCGCGCCCGCAACAATCCATTCGCGCAAGTCCTGTCTTTCGTCAGCCGGAAGCGGAGACCCCGGTGGCATCTCGTCGCCCAAGATTCGAGCGACTAACAGGCTTCCGCCGGGATCGCCTGGCGCAAGCGCCGGACCCCTCGTGCCGCCCCTCAGTGCGCTGGCGCGGGTGGAGAGATCCAAGTGGCCTTGTTGGACGCTCGGACCGTGGCACTGGATGCAGCGCCGCTCCAAGATCTCGGTCGCGTTCGGTGCCGGTGGCCCCGGCGCGGCGTAAAGGGCCCCGCAGTGGAGGAGCATTGCGATGAACAGCGCTTGAAACACGGAAGAGCCGCCTCTCGGCGGGCGGCTTCGACGAGCGTTCGGTCCGAGATCCGGCTGAGACCCGCACCAAGACTGACCGGAGTTTGCCATCCGTTCCGAGACCCGCGGTCTCCGTTACAGGCAAGCTTAGCGCCCGGAGCGGATGGCTGCAAGAGTTCGCCCAGGCTTCCGAAGCTGCCCCGCCGCAGGCGGTCTTTGCGGCCGCTCGCGTTCGTTGTCAGTGCGAAACGCCGACGGAGCAATAGTGATCGTACGGGCCGAATCGGACCGATACAGCTGGTCTTAGGCGACTGTGTGCAACCATAGACGCAGAGCGCGGGCTTGGGCCCTGTGCTCGGACGTGTCGCATGCAGTGGACTCGTACGACCGCCGGCGGCGGACTACTCGGAGCGTTCCTAGTAGCCGGTGCCATCATCGCCTACAACTGGGGAGCGACACCACGTTTAGACGGTCGAATTACGGAGGTGCGGACGTTAGGCATGGACGCCAACAGCTCCGTGGCGATCGTCAACTTCGAGGCCACGAACACGTCGAATTACGACGTTGCGATCAACTACCGCGAGGTCGAGGTGGTGGACGAGGCGGGCAACATCAGACTGGGCCGGATCCTGAGCGTATTCGACGTCGAGCAGCTTTTCAAGTACTACCCGGCTCTGGGCGGAATGAAGGACGAGCCGTTGCTGGACGAGCGCTATATCGCACCTGGAGAATTGTTTCGCGGCCTGACCGCAGCTCGGTTTGAGATCCCCAAGCACGAACTGGACGTGCGTCAGGAGCTTGTGTTTCGGACTGTCGATACCAAGAGCCGCAAGACGGAGATTCGCCTTGCTGCCGAGTAGGCGAGGTGTCTGTGTTTAGCGAGACGCTGCTAGATCACTTCAGGAACCCGCGTCGCGTCGGTTCGCTAGATCCGCCCGCCGTGACGGTGCGTGTGGAGAATCCGGTCTGCGGCGACATCTTGACGCTCTCGGCGAACGTAGGGAACGGCGTCGTGCGCGAGGTTCGCTTCAAGGCGCGCGGCTGCACTGCGTCGATCGCCGCCGGTTCCGTGCTAACGGACCTGATCTCGGGAGCATCGGGTCCGGATCTGCGCAGGATAGATGCCAGCAAGGTCGAGGCGGCGCTGGGCGGCCTGCCGAACGAGTCCAAGCACGTCGCACGCTTGGCCAGTGACGCTGCGAGCGCCTTGGCGGACAGGCTTGCGGCCCCCTAGCTTGGGGTTGGCCGGTCGGCCTGCCAACGCAATGATCTCGGCAGTCAGCCGCTAGGCTGCGCCGAGGTCTCGCGATCTCGAAAGATCGCCAAGAAAAGCGCCAGAACCAATGCCGACAGCCCTGCTGGCAGCGCCCAAATCGCCTGCCAGTCAATCAAGCCCTGGGCCTCGTCAAGCTTGGAACGCTGCTCAGCCTGCAAGGCTTGGACTTCGGCGTCAGGTGCACCAGACTCTTGCAGGCGCGCCAGTTCGGTGCCCAATTCCTGCACTTCGGCGCTCAAACTGCGCGATTCTTGGGGTGTGTTGCGCTCTTCCCACACGCCCGCCACCCGGGCGCCGATGAGCATCCCCAGTCCTAGCGTGAACAGTACCAGCATGCCCTGCGCCTGGGCCCGGATCTCCTTGCGGGCGGCCATGTCGGTATAGATCTGGCCGGTCACGAACAGGAAGTCGTAGCAGATGCCGTGGAGGATGATCCCGGCGTACATCATCCACACGACGGCATCCGCCGTGCCGAGAGCGAACAGCGCGTAGCGCAGGAGCCAGGCCAGCATTCCGATGGCCAGCATCCACTTCACGCCCAGCCGCCTGAAGAACAGCGGCATCAGCAGCATGAACACAATCTCTGAGATCTGCCCGTAGCTCATGGCTTGCGTGACATCGGCGATACCGGCCAGTTGGACGGCCTTGGCCGCCAGCTGGAAATAGAAGGCCAGCGGGATGCAAATCAGGAAGGTGCTCAGCATGAAGACCGCGAACGATGGCTTGCGGAACAGTTCGAATGCATCCGCGCCCGCCAGCTCCCGCAACGAAGTGGCCTTGCCCGCCGACGGGGGAGGGGTGTGCGGGAGCGTGAGGCTATACAAGCCCATGAGCACGCCGGCCGCTCCGGTCAGCTGGAACATCTGGAGTTGATCGCCCCAGCCGATCCAGGCCAGCGAGAATCCAGCGGCGATCCAGCCGATGGTGCCGAAGACGCGGATGCGCGGGAATTGTGCCTGCGAGTCGGTGACGTGGTGCAGGGCAAGGGAGTTCGTCAGCGCGAGGGTAGGGAAGTAGCACAGCGTATGCGCCAAGAACACGATGTTGATGGTGGACGGCGACGCCGGTGCGGCCGGGTCCATCAAAGCGGCGGCGAGGAACATGCAGCCGCCGGCAAGGACATGCAAGGCGCAGAGGATCTTCTCCGTCGCGAAGAAGCGATCCGCGACCATCCCTACGAAGAACGGCGAGATGATGCAAGCCAGCGGCCCGACGGCGTACGTCCAACCGAGATCGTCGCCGCTGAACCCGATCTTGACTAGGTACAGCGGCGCCCCGACATACCAAGCCCCCCAGACGAAGAATTGGAGGAACATCATCGCGCCGAGGCGCGTTCCCATGCCGCCGAGCATCGCCCCATTGTAGGTGGCGGCCTGCGCACTGGGCGCTGCGCCCCCGCAACGGGAGTCAAGTAGGCGAGGGGGATGGCCCGCACGGGGACTTGCCCCGGGCTGAGCTTAAGCTAAGGAATGCCGATGGTTGGCGTGTCCCGAACATCCAGCAAACTGGCCCCCGAATCGCTCTACGAGTACGCTCTGAGAGTGCTTGGGAGGCGTCCGCATACCTCGGCCGAGTTGCGCGCGAAGCTGGCCAGGCGGACCGCCGAGGAGAGTGCCGTCGACGCTGTGATTTCCAGGCTCCGGGACAACGGCTACGTGGATGACGAGCTAGTGGCGGAGTCCCATTCAGAATTCCGCCGTGACTACGCCTTAGTCGGCCACAAGCGGGTGTTGGACGAACTGCGTCGTCGTGGTGTGGAAACGTCCACCGCCGAGCGGGTCGTCGAGGAAGTGTATGACGAAGCGGATGAGGCCGAACTCGCGCGGGGCTTTCTGCGCCGTAAGCTTGGGCAAGACCTCGCAGGCGTCAAGATCAATGGGCGGCGGGAGCTGAATCGCCTATACGGCGCGCTAGCGAGGGCGGGGTTCGAGTCCCATGTGATCGCTGATGTCCTGCGCGAAGTCTCTGAGGACGATGAATTGCTCGATGCCTTGGCGAATGTTGACGTAGGCGATTGACTTTCTGAACTGGATCCTAACGGTCCCCTACCTCGAATCGCTGACACGAAGTTCGATGCTTGTTGCGGGAATCATGAGCGGGACGTCCGTGGACGGCATCGACGTCGCCTTGGTCGAGCTTAGCGGAGAGGCTGCATCGCTCCGCTGCCGCTTGATCGCCTATCGCGAAATCCCGTTTCCGGACCCGGTCCGGGACGAGGTGCTAGCTGTGTCGGACGCCGTCGTAGCGACTTCGCGGATCAGCCAGCTTGATTTCTTACTGGGAGAACTGTTCGGACAAGCCGTGATCGAGGCCTGCGACCGCTCTGACGTGGCAGTAAGCCGATTGGACCTCGTGGGATCGCACGGCCAGACCATCTATCACCAAGGCGAGCGGGAACGCTGGCACGGTTTCGAACTCGCGAGCACACTCCAAATTGGCGAGGCCGCTTGCATCGCCCGAGCCTGCGGCGTGCCCGTGGTGTCTGACTTCAGACCCGCGGATATCGCCGCGGGCGGGATTGGTGCCCCGCTCGTGCCCTATGTCGACTACCTGCTTTTCAAGAGCGATGCGACGAGTCGCGTAGTGCTGAACATCGGCGGCATAGCGAACCTATCCGCACTGCCCGCCGGCCAGGACGCCCGGGCAGTTGTCGCGTTCGACACCGGTCCGGGAAATATGGTCATGGATCAATTGATCACGCACTTCACGGACGGAGAGCAGCGTTACGACTGCGATGGCAGGATGGCCTTGAGCGGCCAGGCCGACGAGTCATTTGTTGACGAACTGCTCGCGGACTCCTGGTATGCGCTGCCAGCCCCGAAGAGCACTGGCCGAGAGCGCTTCGGAAAGCGCTTCGCCATGCGCATTTTGGATCGGAGCCTCTCCCCGGCAGACGCCATGGCCACTGCAGCGGACTTGACCGCGCGCAGCGTCCTGCTCGGCTTGGAACGGTGGGTGCGCCCTGTCATGCCGGTGGAGCAACTGCTTGTCTCCGGTGGGGGATGGCGCAACCCGGCCATCGTGCAGCCGCTGAAGGACGGCCTGGCGGGGACGCATGTCGGGCCTACCGATGATCTCGGCGTTCCCGCGGGGGCCAAGGAAGCGATCGCATTCGCCGTGCTTGCCTACGAGTCCTACCACGGGCGGCCCGGCAACCTGCCATCCGCCACAGGGGCGGAGAGGCCGGTCGTGCTGGGCAAGATTTCCCAGCCGGGCGGCGTCCCGACAGACTAGACAACGCGGTTCCAGGCGGTGGAACCTCGCTCCGGTCCTTGGCGATAATCGGGACTCGTGACCTATGCCTGCCTCCGAACTCTCCCAGCTAGCTGAGACTGTGTGGGCCAGCGACCAGTTCTCCGCTCGCCGCCTCGGCCGCTATTTCCTGGTGGAGTTGAGATCGCCTCACCGCGTGCTGAGCACCTCGGCGCACTGCGGGGGCGAACAGGAGGGCGTCCGGTTTCTCGTCAACCACCAAAGCTGCGAGGGCCGCGGCGACACCGAAAGGCAAGCGCTTATCGCTGAAATGGGGCTCGCTCGCTACCACCTCGAGGTGTGTGCCGAGCTCGGGATCGACCCGGACCGGACGGCCTTAATGGGAACTGCGGCAAGCATGGCGTGCGTCACGCACCGCCACCGCGAATTCGGGGATCTGCAGGTGGATGCCTTCGTGTCGGCAGGCGTCAAGGGAAACGCGACGACGGCGGGGGATCCGGCTCGATGGGTCGAAACAGAGAATGGCTGGGCGGAAGCGTCGCGGTACGAAGGGACGATTAACGTCATCCTCGTTCTCGGCTTCTCGATTTCCGCTCCGGCTCTGGCCAGCGCCGTCATGACCATGACTGAAGCCAAATCGGCCGCGCTGGCCGAGCTCGCCGTGCCAAGCCTTTCCTCCTCCTCTGTTGCGACCGGCACCGGCACGGACCAGTTTTGCCTGGCCCATCCTCTCGACTCCGCAGGAAGGCCCAAGCAGTCCACCAGTACCCATGTGAAGGCCGGAGAGATCATCGGCGTCGCTGTCAAGGAGGCCGTCAAAGAGGCGCTGCGCTGGCAGAACGGGCTCGAGCCGTCTTACACCCGCGGGTTTTTCCATGCGCTAGGCCGCTTTGGCCTGACGCAGGAGCGCGTGCTGGAGTATCTGCGAGGCGAGCTCTCCGAGCGCCAGTTTGCGCTACTCGCCGACAACCTGCAGGCTGTCTTCTACGAGCCGGGTGTGGGTGCGGCCGCTCACGCGCTGGCGGCGGTGCTGGACCGCGTTAGATGCGGCACACTGCCGGAGGCAGCTGTCGGGGAAACCGTCCGACAACAGGCTGCCTGCCTAGCATCCTGCGTGGCCGCGCGGCCGCAGCACTGGCCCGTCCTCTATGCGGCATTGAGCAGCGGGGATGAGGATCCGCCGGAGCTCATTCTGCGCGCGGTTGCCCAGGGCTGGAAGGCGAAGTGGGCCTAACCATACCGCCACCGGCTGGAGGCCTGCTTGTTGCAGCTGCGGCCTTGGACTTTGCTGTCGGAGACCCTGCCTGGCGCGGACATCCAGTGCGATTGATGGGACGCTCGATCTCCGCGGTCGAGAGCTGTTTGCGCCGACTGGGTGCCGACGGGCGTGTCGGTGGATGTGCCTTGGTTGCGTTGGTCGGATGCCTCTGGGCCGGGGGAGTCTGGGCGCTGCTCGTCGTGCTGGAGGCGTGGCATCCGATTGCCGGAACAGCGTTCCACTTCCTTTGTCTCTATGCCTTCCTCGCCCTCGGCGACCTCCTCCGGCACTGTGATGAGGTTGACGCGTCCGGTGGCGATCTCGCGGCCGCTCGCCAGGCCGTTGCCAAGCTCGTCGGCCGCGACACAGCCCGCATGGACGTTGCAGCGTGTCGGCGGGCCGCAGTCGAAAGTCTGGCGGAAAACCTCGTAGACGGCTTTATCGCTCCGGTCTTCTGGTACGCGGTCGCCGGTTTGCCGGGACTTGTACTGTGCAAGGCGGTCAGCACAATGGATTCCATGGTTGGATACAAGAACGACCGTTACCGACTCTTCGGTTGGTGCGCTGCCCGATCAGACGACCTGCTCGTTCTTGTGCCTGCCCGGCTGGCTTGGCTGCTGATCGGGCTAGCAGCCCTGCTCGTTCCGCAGGCATCGGGCAGGAAGGCGTTTCATGTTGCTTGGAGCCAGCACGGTGTCGTTCCTGGACCGAATCCAGGGTGGAGCGAGGGTGCCATCGCAGGTGCGATTCAACGGCGGCTCGCCGGGCCAATTTGGTTGGCCGGAGATCTCGTGACGGAAACTTGGCTAGGCGATCGTGCGGACCCGCCGGCCGAGGCGTCAGCCGACTATCGGCTCGCTCGGCGCGTCGCACTCGTGGCGGCCGCAATGGCCTTGGGCCTGGCGGCTTGGTGGATATCGGGCACCGGATCCGTCGAATAGCAACAGCGCTGAACAGCGGTGAATCTGCGGCTCCGGTCACTCCATTCCAACCGGCAGCACCACGTTGAATGGATGAATCGTCAGAACTTCATGCTAATGTCCTCGCGAGCGACAAGCAGTTCGGGCACGCGACTGTGCTCGTCGATCCATGCCCGCGCCTCTGGCGAGATCCAACCCGTAACTAGAACGATCCTCTCGTAGTCCCTGTGTAAGTCACGCTCAAAGATCGCCTCGTGATGCGCGATCCGGTTCCGAAAGGTTCTCAGGTAGTCCAGTGGTTGGTAGGCTTGCTTTCTCGCCAAGCCCGGCCGATGCGGAAATGCCTTGTGCAGCGCAGGTCGCCAGAGAGTCATCTCGAAGTTGGCCTTCGCGCCCCTCGCCGAGAGTATCCCGCCCCGGCCAAGAAGCGTGACCCAGAAGCCAAACGAGAGTGCCGCTACCATCCGGGAACGGGTGACCACTTGGTTGTTGCGCTCGAGCCGGTCTCGCGCTTCCTTGACTTGTCGGCGGCATATGTGATCGAATCTGGCGCCGGTGTGGAAGTACCATGCGTCGCCGTAAGTCTCGGCGAGGCAATTGTCGATGGAGTTGCGCAGAGTCACCTCCAGCCATTGGAGCGGGCCATAAAACGCTGCGCTGACGGCGGTGTTCCAGTTGTACAGGGCGAGGGCATTCGACAAGCTCCCGTGCGTGGCACGGAGGTATTTGCTCATACGGTCCGGCGAGAGACAGCCCTTCAATGATTCCAATTCTTCTCTGCTGGCCTGGGATTCACTTGACATGGTGGTGGTCTCTTGCAATAGTATTCACGTATGCCCCGGACCCGCCTCTGCCTCCGGCATGCGCCCGGGGCACGGCTGAAGCTGTCTAGTCGGGCGCTGTCAGTCGGAAGGGCCCGGAGCTCACGATAGCTTCGACGAGCGCTGAAAACCGGTAGCCGGCATCCACGACCTGTTGCTGGATCTCGTCAACTGCTGGGTTGTCGTGGCGGTCGACGCCTCGTCCCAATGCGTAGGTGAGGAGCTTCTTGGCTAGGGTGCGGCTGAATGACGGGGCCTCGGTCTCGACAAGGATCTTTCGCAATTCGGCGGGAGATTGAAAGGAGTGGTCCCCGGGAAGAGTGCCCGACGTGTCGAGCGGCAGGTCGCCCTCGCGTTCCCTCCACCCGCCTGTCGCGTCGTAGTTCTCCAAGCCGAACCCGATCGCGTCCATGACGCGGTGGCACGACATGCAGTCTGCGTTGGAGCGGTGCGCCTCGAGTTGCTCGCGCAGCGTGCCGCTTAGCGGGCCTTCCTGTACTTCAAGCTCGGGCACGTCCGGAGGTGGCGGAGGAGGACTCTGTCCGAGGATGTTCTCCAGCACCCAGAGCCCGCGCAAGACTGGCGAGGTGCGGGTTGGGTAGGACGAAATGGTCAGCAAGCTCGCCTGTCCGAGCAGTCCGCCTCGTTGCTCGTTGGGGAGCGCTATGCGGCGGAACTCGGCTCCGGAGACATCGCCCATCCCATAGTGCCGGGCAAGGGTCTCGTTGACAAACGTGAAGTCGCTATCCAGAAAGTCGAGGATGCTGCGGTCTTCGCGCACGATGCTGTCGAAGAACAGTTCCGACTCCCTCAGCATGGATGCGCGCAGTTCTTCGTCGAACGCCGGGAAGCGTTCGGGGTCAGGCTGGGCCCGCGCCAAGTTGCGCAACTGGAGCCACTGGCCGCCGAAGTTCTCAACCAGCGCCGACGAGCGCGGATCTGCCAGCATTCGCCGCGCCTGGCGTCGCAATGCTTCGGCCGACCGCAGGCTGCCATCGGCCGCAGCCTCGAGGAGGGCATCGTCCGGCATGCTGCTCCAGAGGAAGTACGACAAGCGCGAGGCCAGCTCGAAGTCGTCCAGTTCCCGCGCCGGTTGATTCGAACGCTGCGCCGGACTGCGCTCGATGCGGAACAGGAATTGCGGGGAAACCAACACTGTTTGCAGGACCGTCTGAATCATTCCCTCGAAGCTCTCGCCATCGCGCATGGAACGCGCGGACAGGCTCATCAGACTCTGCAACTCCAGCCGCGTAGGTGGGCGTCGGAACGATCTCAGGGCCAAGCGTTCGATGATCCGCTGTGCGCAGGGCTCCCACGGCTCTTCGCCATCTGGCCGGCACGCCAGCAATCGGCGATGGCTTGCCGGCAGGGGAAGCGGCTCGGCATCGAAAGGACCATTGATTTCCAGATAATCCACCCACAGCTTGCGTTGCGAATACTCCGTATTTGGGTCCATCGGATCGCCAGCTTGATCGATGAATCCCACCCAAATGTCCACGGTTCCGGGTTCGATCTGGTGCGTAACGCGCTCGCTCCGGTCGAAGTACTGGGCCGCCTCGACTGCTTTGGTCGCCATCCGCGAGTCATCTAGGCGCATCGTCATCAGCCTGGGAGGCGGAGGTTCCATGTCGGGCAGGTAGCGACCGTCTTCCTCTGATCGTTGGCGCCGGTCGACCGCGCCGAAGGCAAACTCGTAGAAGCCAGAGGCCGGGAATTCGAAGCTGAGTTGGATAGACCCGTCCGCGGTGAAAGGTGAAATGCGGCCGATGGCGGCCGAGTTCGACGCGTCCCGCGCGGCTTGGATGCGGAACCTCGTCGGTTCGGCCGAGCGCGGCTTGTCCCACACGGCAGCGCGTGCCAATCTGCCTGCCGCTGCGATGTACTTCTCCATCAACAGCGGGGAAATCGAGAGCACGTCGGCGATGTTGTCGAATCCGTAGCCGGAGTCGTCAACTGGGAATGCGTCGGCCGGACGCATGTCGATTCCCAGCAAATCTCGCACGGTGTTGTTGTATTCCGCCCGGTTCAAGCGGCGTGCTGTGACGCGACGCGCCAGCGTGGTGCGATAAGGCTCCATTGCGGAGCGGTTCCTCTCGATCCAGCCAGCCAACGATTCCAGTTCCAGTCTGGTTGGCGCGAGGCTCCCGGCAGGCGGCATCTTGCCGAGTGTGGTCATGCGCAGTACGTCGTCCCAGATACCGGGATGGCGCAGCGCGTCAGTCTCGCTCTGGAATTGGTCCAAGCGTAGTTCTGCCATCTGCATCTGCGGCCCATGGCAGGCTACGCAGTGCTTGGAAAGGAAGGGCTGTACGTCCTCGTCGAATTCGCCAGCGATAGCTTGGAGGCCTAGGATCGCAGCGATAGCAAGCAGCCTTGCAGCCACACACGTCATTGTATTGGGACCCGTCGCCTCGCTAGCCGAGTGTTCCGCTCGGACCAGCATCTCCAGCTGTCAGCCGGTAAGCGCTTGCGGCGGCGAATCGAGGCTCTCCCAGGTCCTCCAGCCGGAACGGCTCTAACGGTAAGTGCGGGAAGCGGAACACGCCGGAGCGCTCTCCCTCGATCATCGGCCCCGGCACCTCGAAGCGGGATGGATTCAGCGAGAATCCGGTGCCTAAGGCCTTGATCATCGCCTCCTTCAGACTCCACAACCGGTAGAAGATGTCTACTTTTTCGTCTCCGCTGGCCGCGGACAGCGCGCGTCGTTCCTGCGGACCGTAAACGCTGCTTCCGATACCGTCGAAGTCCCTGCCCGGAGCGCGCACCTCCAGATCCACGCCAAGGTCGTCCCGGCTTGAGAATCCGATCAGTCCGTGCTGGCCGCTGTGGCTCAAATTGAAACTCTCGCCTGACGGCGCTCCGTTCACTTTCGCGAACGGCTTTCCGTGCTCGAGATAGCCGAAGGACAGCTCCCGGTTCGCACACCCCAGCCGATCGCAGAGGTTGACTCTCAGTGCTGCGCGGCAAAGCGTGTACCGGCGTCGAGCGTCGTTGCTCGCGAACTGTTTCCAACGTTGCTGCTCGGGTTCGTCCAGCAGGGCAAGCGCCTGCTCCTCGCGGTCTGGGTCAGGCCGCAGGTCCACGTGCAGGATGAGCAAGCCCTCGGCTTCCCGCCACCGACTCCACCAAGCGTCGTGCGCGGTCATCGCCTGGCTGCGCCCCGGGGTGCTACGGCCACTTCCCGCAGGTACGCTCCCACTCCTTGCCGGCGATCCCACTGGTGCGGATAGCCTAGGGACACTTCTTGAAAAGGAACGCCGTCAAGCCACTGGGTGCCGCGGATGTGTAGGTGGCCGTACACCACCGCGCACGCGTTGAAGTGGCGGTGCCAACCCTGCGTTCGACGGGTCCCGCACCATGGCGTGAAGCGGGGGATCCGCGGCAGCACGGCGTGTTCTTCTTCTAGCGGGAAGTGATTGATCAGGACCTTGGGAAGGTCCGCCGGATAGGACTCCAGCCGAGCAACCGCATCCTCGCATCGGGCGGCGCACCAGGATTCCCGATCCGGAAACGGGTCGGGCCGCAGGACCAGTTCGTCAGAGCAAACAGAGCCGCCTTCACGGGCCCACCGAACTACGTCCTCGCGCTGGACGTGCCGGGGCCGAAAACTGTAGTCGTAGAGCAGAAACAGCGGCACAATCAGAACCGGTCCGCTGCGATGTTCAACCACTGGGTAAGGGTCTTCGGGAGTGAGAACGTCGTGGAGGCGGGCGATCTCAACGAGCCGCTCGTACAGAGCGACGCCACCAAGCCCGGACGCCGTATCGGGACTTGTCCAGAGTTCGTGGTTTCCGGGAACCCAGACGACTTGTTGGAACTTGGCAGCCAAGTGTCGAAAACACCAGTCAAGTCGATGCGTGCCGGTGGTAACGTCCCCTCCCAGGATCAGCCAGTCGTCGGGAAAGGCCGGAAAACCTTCAAGGGCCGCCTGGTTCTCCGGATGGGACACATGCAAGTCAGACAGCGCCCATAAACGCATAGGGATTTCCGTTCGGGACAATCGGCGGAGACACCGGCGCGATCATACGATTCTACCCGTGATTGTAAGCCTGCGATCCGTGCACTCAGCTCTTGTCTCACCGCCCGACAGCGATGACTCACTTGCGCTGGCACCCGCTGCCCAAGAGGATAGAAGAGCCGCATGAGCCGCGTCTCCTGGCATGGAAGCTAGGCGAGTAGACAATAGATGAAGTCTCGCGCTGTAGTCCGCATCGACGGCGTCTGAGAGGGTTCATCTCGGCATGACTAGGAAAGATCCCACGCACGAACACGGACTTCGCTACCAGGCTGACGACAACATTTCGCTTCCCCTCGCGCTCGGGCTTGGTCTTCAGCTCACGGCCCTCATCGTTTCCATCCCGATCCTGATCCCTACGGTTGTAATGCGTGCTGCCGGGGCGAGCGAGGCCTATTTGTCGTGGGCGGTCTTCGCGGCGGTTGCGATCTGTGGGGCCGCCACGATGTTGCAAGCGCGCCGCATCGGGCGGATCGGCGCGGGCTACGTCATCATCATGAGTAGCTCAACGGCGTTCATCGGGCCCGCCATTGATGCGATCAAGAGTGGCGGGGCCGCGCTGCTCGTGACTCTGGTCGTTGTTGCCTCGCTCTTCCAGTTCCTGCTCTCCGCCCGGCTCGCGCTCTTTCGACGAATCCTGACTCCGACCGTCTCGGGAGCGGTTCTCATGCTGGTTCCGGTCACGGCGATGCCGTCGGTGCTCGGAATGCTGGATCGCGTCCCCGACGGCAGCCCGGCACACGTCGGTCCGTTGTGCGCGATCGCCACCGTGCTAGCTATCGTCGTGGTCGCGCTCAAGGCCGGCGGTGCGCTCCGCCTGTGGGCACCCGTCATCGGCGTGGTCGCGGGCTCGGTCGTAGGCGCTCTATTCGGGCTGTACGACTTCGGACGCATCGACGATGCCCGCTGGATAGGACTTCCCGAGATTGCGTGGCCAGGAATCGATCTGGACTTTGGCCCTGCGTTCTGGTCGCTCCTTCCTCCGTTCTTGCTGGTAACGCTGATCGTGACTCTTCGTTCGATCAGCAGTAGCGTGGCGGTTCAAAGCGTATCGTGGCGACGGAAACGAGCGGTGGACTTTCGCGCCGTACAGGGGGCGGTAAACGTCGATGGGATCAGCAACCTGCTATGTGGCCTCGCAGGCACCCTACCCAACACGGGCTACTCGGTGAGCGCGGCTCTGGCCGAGCTCACAGGGGTCGCGGCGCGCAGCGTGGGAATCGCTACCGGGGCGATGTTCGTCATTCTGGCGTTCTTTCCCAAAGCGCTCGCTGCGGTGCTGGCGATACCCGGTCCGGTCGTCGGAGGGTACCTCGGAGTGCTCATGGCGATGCTCTTCCTCGTGGGCATCAAGGTGGTCGTCCAAGACGGTCTGGAATACCGCAAGGGTCTGATCGTCGGCATTGCCTTCTGGGTCGGACTGGGTTTCGAAATTGACATGATCTTCCCGGAACAGGCTGCGGCGTTCGCCGGCGGGATGTTCTCCAACGCCATGACGACAGGCGGGCTGTCAGCCATCCTGATGACCCTGTTCGTCGAGGTGACGAAGTCTCGCAGGCTTAGGATGGCATCCACGCTCGAGCTGTCGGCCCTGCCCAAGATCAGGGAGTTTCTCCGCTCATTCGCGGAGCGCGAGGGCTGGCGTTCCGACATGGCCGACCGTTTGGAGGCTGTCGGCGAGGAGTGCTTGCTGAACCTTGTCCCGCCTGAAGATGACACAGCAGGAGTCTCCCGGCCACGTCGCCTGCGCTTGGTTGCTCACCGGGACAATGTCGGAGCAGTCTTGGAATTTACTGCAGCGCCTAGCGACGATAACATTCAGGACCAGCTAGTCGTGCTCGGAGATTTGGGCGACGATGCTTCGATAGAGCACGAGGCTTCGCTCCGGCTGCTTCGACACCTCGCGTCTTCTGTTCGGCACCAGCAATACCACGACATCGATATCGTGACTGTCCATGTGAAGGTCCCGCCTAGAGCTGCCGAAAGTTGAGCCAGCGACTGTTCCCGACAATCCACTGGCGATCCGCGGCGGTCGGCTCGACGCGCGGATCGGAGGGCGACGAGCGCCCCCGTCATCATTGCTAGCCTAGGACTTGAGACCGATGCAGAAGCTGCTGGCGGCCAACCGCGGCGAGATCGCAACCCGCATCATGCGCGCGGCTACCGAGCTCGGATTGCGCACCGCGACGATCTATTCCCACGAGGATCGTCTCAGCTTGCACCGCTTCAAGGCGGACGAAGCCTACGAAGTAGGCGGTGACAAGGGTCCGGTCGCGGCCTATCTCGACATCGAGGGAATCGTCGCTCTGGCAAAGGATCGCAGCATTGATGCGATTCATCCTGGGTACGGTTTCCTTTCCGAGAACAGCGAGTTCGCCCGGGCGTGCGCCGAGGCGGGCATCACGTTCGTAGGACCGCCGCCTGAACTATTGGACCGGCTGGGGGACAAGACCGAGGCGCGCAAGATCGCCGAGCAAGCGGGCGTGCCGATCATTCCCGGTACCGGTTTGGCGCCGGATGACCCGCTGCAGGCGCGACTGGCCGCAGAGGCCATCGGATATCCGCTCATCGTGAAGGCGTCTTTCGGAGGCGGCGGGCGCGGAATGCGTGTCGTGCATGGCCCGGAGGAGCTTGCCGAAAGGCTGGAAGAGGCCCGGACCGAGGCCCAACGCACGTTCGGTGATGGTTCCGTGTTCTTGGAGAAGTACATCTCCCGGGCGCGGCACATCGAAGTGCAGATCCTCGCCGACGCGCACGGATCGGTCGTCCACCTGTGGGAGCGCGATTGCTCTGTCCAGCGGCGGCATCAAAAGGTGGTCGAACTCGCGCCTGCCGCGAATCTTCCAGACCGGCTGCGCGACGAGATCTGCGCCGCGGCAATCCGTGTAGCTGGGGCCGTTCAGTACCGCAATGCGGGCACCGTGGAGTTCTTGCTCGACGCCGACTCAGGGGATTGGTACTTCATCGAGGTCAATCCGCGCGTCCAAGTGGAACACACCGTCACCGAGACCATCACGGGGATTGACATCGTGCGCTCGCAAATCCTGATCGCGCAGGGTTGCCGCCTGCACGAGAGCCCGCTCAACGTCCCGCGCCAAGACGAGATCCAGCGGCGTGGTTTCGCCATTCAGTGCCGGATTACGACCGAGGATCCTTCCGACGGGTTCTCGCCCGACTATGGGCGGTTGCAGGCCTATCGCACAGCTGCCGGCCTGGGAATCCGCTTGGACGGCACTGCCTATCCCGGTGCCGTCCTGAGCCCGTTCTACGACTCGCTGTTGGTCAAGCTCACCGCGTGGGACTCGACCCTGCCCGGAGCTTGTGCCCGGGCCGACCGGGCATTGCGGGAGTTCCGAATCCGGGGTGTGAAGACAAACATCCAGTTCCTGCAGAATGTCGTCAATCATGCCAGCTTTCAGGCTGGCCAGGTCACCACCGGGTTCTTGGAGGAGACCCCGGAGCTGTTCCGCTTCCGTCCCGCTCGCGACCGCGCCAACCGCTTGCTCAGCTATATCGGCGACACGATCGTCAACGGCAATCCCACGGTGGCGGGCAAGGAGCGTCCCGAGCGGTTCGAGCCGCCTCCGGAAGTACCTGTCGATCCGGGTTTGGAAATCGAGCCCGGCACGCGCCAGAGGCTGCTGGAACTCGGGCCGGAGAAATTCTGCGAATGGGTTCACGCGCAGGAGCGCCTGCTGATCACCGACACTACGTTTCGCGACGCGCACCAGTCGTTGCTTGCGACCCGGGTGCGGACGCATGACCTGATGGCCACCGCTCCCGCGGTCGCCAAGCGTCTGCCGAATCTATTCAGCCTGGAGATGTGGGGCGGGGCGACCTTCGACTCGGCACTGCGATTCCTCTACGAGGACCCTTGGGAGCGGTTGCGCGCCATGCGGCGGGCCGTGCCCAACATCTGCTTCCAGATGCTGCTGCGCGCGTCAAACGCAGTGGGCTATACGAGCTACCCCGACAACGTCGTGCGCGAGTTCACGATCGAAGCCGCGCGCGAGGGAATCGATGTGTTCCGCATCTTTGATTCTCTGAACGATGTCGGGAACATGCGCGTGGCCATGGACGCTGTGCAGGGGACCGGCGCAATCTGCGAGCCCGCGATCTGCTACACCGGCGACATCCTCGATCCCCAGCGGCCGAAGTACAGCCTGAACTACTATCTGGACCTCGCCAAGCAGCTCAAGGACATGGGCGCTCACATGCTTGGCATCAAGGACATGGCCGGCCTCTGCCGGCCGTACGCCGCCTACGAACTCGTCAAAGTGTTGCGCGGCGAGCTGGGCCTGCCGGTCCACTTCCACACGCACGACTCGAGCGGCCTGAATGCTGCGACCTTGTTGAAGGCATCCGAGGCGGGAGTTGATGTGGTGGATGCCGCTGTGGCGGCTCTGTCCGGATCGACGAGCCAGCCGAATCTGAACACCTTGGTCGGGACGCTGAAGGGCACGCCCCGGGACACCGACCTTGACATGCAGGCGCTGGGCGACTGCTCGCTGTACTGGGAGACGGTGCGCACGTACTACCTGCCGTTCGACAACGCGCCGAAATCTGGCAGTGCGCGGCTTTATACGCACGAGATTCCCGGCGGTCAGTTCACGAACTTGCAACAGCAGGCCTCGGCCATGGGGCTGGCGCAGCGCTGGCGCGATGTGGAGCAAATGTATGCCGACGTCAACCAACTGCTTGGCGACATCGTCAAGGTGACTCCTTCCAGCAAGGTCGTCGGCGATCTGGCGCTCTTCCTGCTGGCCAAGGGGATGACGTGCGACGAGGTCCGCAGACTGCCTCGAAGGCACAACGTCGGCTTCCCTGACTCCGTGATCGACATGATGCGCGGCTCACTGGGCGAGCCCCCCGGAGGATGGCCGCCGAGAGTCCGGGAGATCCTGCTGTGTCGCAAGCAGCCGATCGAGGGAAGGGCGGGTGAGAAGCTGCCCTCCGCCGACATCGATGCCGCCACTGCCGAAGCCGGAAAGTTGCTCGGACGCAAGGCTAGGAAGACCGATGCGCTGAGCTTGCTGCTCTATCCGGATGTGTTCGCCAAGTTCGCCGAGACCCGGCGCAAGTTCGCCGAAGTGGGCGTGCTGCCCACGCCGGTGTTTTTTTACGGCTTGGACGCAGGCGAGGAGTGCGTGTTCGATATCGAGCCGGGCAAGCGGCTCATCGTGAGGTTCCTCACCTGTGGCGAGCCCCGGCCGGACGGTACGCGCAGGGTGTTCTTCGAGCTCAACGGACAGCCGCGCGAGGTGCGTGTGCGCGACCGCTCTCTACAGTCCGACCGCCCGGCAGCGCGTAAGGCGGCCAGTGGCAATCCCGACCATGTGGGGGCGCCTACGCCAGGATTGGTCACGGGGCTGTTCGTGGAGGTCGGCGATGAGGTCGAGGCCAACGCGAAGCTGCTCACGCTCGAGGCGATGAAGATGCAAAGCACCATCTACTCGCCCAGAGCGGGCACGGTCAAGGAGATCGCGGTCACCGCCGGTAGCCAGGTACAGTCCAAGGACCTGCTGCTCGTGTTGAGGTCTTGAGCCGGTGCAGCGGCGTGACGCGCGCTTCACTTTCGCCGCGTGGCTCTTCCTCGGCTACTTGGTCGCCGTCATCCTTTTCGGCGCATGGGTGCGCATCAGCCATTCCGGCGATGGCTGCGGCAGCAACTGGCCCACGTGTCACGGAGAGATCGTCCCGACTGACCTCACTGCCGCCACTCTGATCGAATTCACCCACCGCCTCACCAGTGGATTGTGCGGCGTCTTCGGACTTGCCTTGCTGGCGTGGGCCTGGGCGCGCTTCCAATGGAGTCCGGTTACCCGGGCTGTCGCGTTGACGCTGTTGTTCGTTGTCTTCGAAGGCGCGATCGGGGCGGGTTTGGTTCTGGCAGAACTCGTCGCGGACGACGACTCGGTCGCCCGGGCGGTCGTCATTGCCCTGCATCTGACGAACACGCTCGCGTTGACCGCTTTCGCGTCGCTCGCTGCGTGGCGCTCGGGCCAGGATTGGCAGCCATCGTTCATGGGCCGGCGCAGGCTTGCGTTTGCGGCGGCGCTGGCCTTGGTGGTTCTGGCCGCGATGAGCGGAGCTGTCACGGCGCTTGGAGACACGCTGTTCCCGCGCGAGGTGACGGTGGGAGACGGGTTGCTGGCTGAGATCCGCGATGACCTGTCGGCCAGCAATCACTTTCTCGTGCGGCTACGAGTGCTGCATCCGGCCTTCGCAGTCATCGCGGCGGCGTACTTGATCTGGCTGCTGCAGGGAGAATCTGAGGCGAATCGCTGGGCTCGTGCGGCGATGTACCTAGTGGCCGCGGAAGTTGCAGTGGGGTTCTTCAATATCGGCCTGTCCGCGCCGGGTTGGCTGCAGATCCTGCACCTGATGGCTGCTCAGGCGTTGTGGGTCGCGCTTGTCCTGACCTCCGCGTCACTTGATCATCGGTCGCGGCATCATCCCCTGCCGGCTCTCTGATTCAGCGCGAGCACGAACAACTCGCCGGTCTTCACCTCGCACACCGACATGGAGTGCCCTCAAGGGCGCCTCCCTCGTGCCGTGCGGTGCCTTGATCGGGCGGCGTCGCCAAGCACAAAGGCCGGTGATCCACCGTCGCTACACTGGGTTCTAGAATGCGCAAGCTGGCCGGTCTTCTGTTCGCTCTAGCCATGTGGAGCTGCCAAGTGTCCGAGCCCATTCTGGAGGGGCCGTACCAAGTCCCTCCCGGATTCGTGGTGGAGACGCTGGCTGACGACGCCCAGATCGGTTCTCTGATCCAAGTCACGTTCGATGCCAAGGGTTTGCCTGTCGTGTCCAAGGAGCGCAGCCATCCCGTGCGCTTGCTGGACAACGATGGCGACGGCACGCTGGAGACCCAACAGGTCATCAGCGATCAGGTCGAGAACTGCCAGGGTATCTGGTTTGATGGCTCCACGCTTTATGCCAACTGCACAAACCCTGAGGACCGTGAAGCCTACCTCTTCCGGTTGCCGGACACCGACGGCGACGGCGTAGCGGACTCGCGGGAAATTCTCGTGGGGTACACGGGCCGGATCGGCGAGCACGGGCCGCACGACATCCGTCGTGCTCCGGACGGGTCGATTTCCGTCCTGGTGGGCAACCACACCTTCGTGCCCGCGGACCGCATTGCGGCTGACTCTCCGTTGCGGGGCTACAAGGAGTCGCAGCTCCTCAACCGCTACATGGATGCTCGCGGGCACGCTGCTGGCCGCATGGCTCCCGGCGGCGCGTTGTTCCGGGTCGAGGACGACGGAAAGTCCTACTCGCTGCAATTTGGCGGGTTCCGCAACCCCTACAACCACGCCTACAACCTCGCTGGCGAGGTGTTCACGTTCGACTCCGACATGGAGTGGGACATCAACCTGCCGTGGTATCGAGAAGTCCGATCCGTGCATGGCATCCCGTCGGCCGACTTCGGCTGGCGCACGGGGTCGGGCAAGTTCCCGGCCTACTTCCTCGATTCGCTGCCGCCGGTGGACGACCTGGGGCGTGGCTCTCCGGTGGGCGTGGAGTTCTATCACAGCTACGCCTACCCTCCGGCGTACTTCGACGCCTTCTTGCAGGGCGACTGGTCGCGCGGCCGGGTCGTGCTGTCCAAGTTCAAGCGCAGCGGCGCCACGTATGCATTGGCTGAGCCAGCAACGGACTTTATCTACGGCGAGCCTCTCAACGTAACCGATGTCGCCGTCGGCCCGGACGGCTTGGTTTACTTCACCATGGGGGGGCGGATGACGCAGGGCGGATTCTTCCGCGTGGCGTACAAGGGGCATCGCGCAAACGACAGCTACCGGCCCGATTCGGGGATCTTGTCCGTGGTTCGCCAGCCACAGCCTTTGTCGGCCTTCAGCCATGCCTATTTCCAAGAGCGGAAGGGCGCTATGGGCGATGCCTGGGCCGCGGGCCTGCAATCCTTTGTGCGGGACGACACCGCCCACGGTCGTGACCGCGCGCAAGCGCTGCATCTGTTGCAGCGCTACGGGCCGAAACCGGATGCGCTGTTGATTCGGAGTGCGTTCGAGAGCGAACCCGCGTCGCTGCGGGCGGCTGCTATGTACGTGGTCGGGCAGCACGGTAGCGACCGGGCGAAGACCCTGGCGGCGGAGGGTCTGGCGGACCAAGACGCTCTGGTGCGCCGGCGGGCGGTCGAGGCCCTGCTGCGCATGGGGGATCCGGCCTTCGCCGATGCCTCGCTGCTTTATTCCCTTGTCGGCGATCCCGACCGTTTCGTGCGCTGGTCCGCGCGCGTCGCGATCGAGGCCACGCCCCGCGACTCGTGGGAAGACTCGGTCGTCGAGGAGTCCGACCCAACCGCCGCCGCCAGCGGCATGCTGGCGCTGGTGCGCACTGCGCAGCAGCAGATTGAGCTGGAAGCGGTGTTCGAGAAGACCCTCTCGATGCTCAAGTCCGATGCATTGGACGTCGAAGCCGAGCTGGCGCTGCTACGCGTGTTCCACCTTGCCTGTCTCGAGGTCGAGGGCGGCTGCCGCGAGAGCCTGCGCGACCAAGTCTACGACATCGTCTCCCGGCGCTTTCCTTCCGAAGACGATGACCTGAACCGGGAATACGCCCGCACGATGGCCTACGCCAACCGTCCCGAGGCGATTGACCCCATCTTGGCCCAGATTCCGGCCGGAGAAGACGACCAGCCGCTGCAGATTCACTATGTCTACTGTCTGCGCGAGATCAAGCACGGCTGGTCGTCGCAGCAAAAGCAAACGCTCCTGGCGTGGTTCCGCAAGGCGAAGGACTGGCGCGGCGGGGCAAGCTTCCCAGGCTTCATCAACCGCCTCTTCGAATCATCGCTGGAGTTTTTCGGCGAGCAGGAGCGCCAGGCGGCCTACGCTGCCATTCCGGAGTTCGCCCCGGTTGACGACGAGGCCCTGCTGGCCAGCTTGCGCAGGCGTGGCGGCTATCTCCAGCCCAATGTGTTTGCGCGCAAGAGAGGCACCAACCTGTACAGCGAGCAGGAAATCTTCGAGTACATGATGTACGACCCGATGACGACGATGGCAACGCGCGAGCAAGGCGTCGAGGTGTATGAGAAGGCATGTGCGAAGTGCCACCGGCTGGGTGCGCTTGGCGAGGACTACGGTCCCGACCTGACCACGATCAGCAACCGCTTCACGCGGCGCGACATGCTCGAGGCCGTGCTGTGGCCTTCGCGGGAAATCTCAGACCAGTACGGTTCTTGGCGCATCGAAACCGAAGACGATGTCTACTCGGCGCTGATCTTGGAGGAGGACGAGGCCAGCGTCACGATCTTGATCCCGGACCTGGACAGGCCAGTCTCGATTCAGCGCGAAGACATCGTCGACATGCGCGAGTCGGACGTTTCGATCATGCCGGAGGGCCTGCTGGACGAGTTCGAAATGCGGCAGACGGCGGGACTGTTCCGGCTGCTCCAAGAAACCGCGTCGGGCGAAAGCGGCGACTGATCGCCCGGCCTGCCGCCAGCGCTCGGGAGTCCGGGCAGGGAGTTCTGCGGCGTCTGCCAGGCGGACGCTCTTGCGTTCGGCCAGCTACGGCTTGCCGATGCAGTATAGGTACTCTGCGGTGCGGATGAAAATCTGATTTCCGGCCGCCGCAGGTGACGCCAGGGTGTAGTCGTCAAGCCGATTCACGGCCAAGATCTCGAACTCGTCGCCGGCTTTGAGGACGGTGGTCGTCCCTTCCTCGCTGATGGCGTAGATCTTGCCGTCCGCCAGCAGCGGAGACGCCGAGTAGGTGCCCGGTTCGATCCGGGTGCGATCCCAGATCGTGCCTCCGTCGCTTACCCTCAGGTTGAGCGAGATCCCCCTGTCGTCGATGATGTAGAGCCGCTCCCCATCGCTCGTCGGCGTCGGCACATCTGGACCGTAGTCGGTAGACCAGAGCTTCTTGGACTCGGTCACGTCCCCGCGCCCATCGGTGCGGAACGCGATAAACGGTCTCCTCCGCGAGGGAACCAGCACGGTGTCGCCGACCACGAGTGACGAAGCGATGGTGCGATAGTTCCTTGCGTTGTTCGGGTTCAGTCCGCCCGCCCGCCAAACCTCCCTGCCGGTCTCGAGGTCGTGGCCGGTGACGTAGCCCGCGCCCGAGACGATCAGGATGAACTTCTCGCCCACCTTGGCCAGCGTGGCCGTCGAATACGAATCGGGAGTCTCGTGCTCGCCATCGGTGGGCCTGTCGACCCTCCACAGCGTCTTTCCGGACTTGGCGTCGATCGCAAGCACGTACGACGGATCGTCCGTGAACATGCCTTGCAAGTTCTGCAGGTACAGCACGCCTTGGTGGAGCAGGGGAGACGAACCGTAGCCGAATTGGACGCCGAACTTGCCATAGTCGGCCTGCAAGTCGCGCAACCAGATCTGGCGGCCGGCGAAGTCGAAGCAACGCAGTTCGCCGTTTCCATTGGCCACCCAGACATGCTCGCCGTCCGTGACTGGCGATGGAGACGCCATGTTTTGCTTGTTGCCGATCCGGTTTCCGCGTCCGATGGACTGCTGCCAGCGGATCTTCCCGTCCTGGCGGCTGATCGCGATCAGGTAGAGCTGGTCCCGATCTGCGTCGCCGCCTTCGAACAGGCGGGAGTTGGGCCGGTTCAGGCTCGACCCCTTCTCCGCGGACGTCACGAAGACGGTATCGCCCCAAATGATCGGCGTCGCGGCCGCCCAGCTTGGCAGCTTGGTGCGCCAAGCGACGTTCTCGGAGGTGCTCCAGCGAACGGGCAGTCCTGTGGAAGTGCTCGTCCCGTCGAGATTCGGGCCGCGCCACTGCGGCCAGCTGTCATTGGCGGCAGCGAGTCCGGCGATGGCCACGAGCGTAATCAGCAGCCGTTTCATGCCAAACATGGTATCAAGCGCTCGGACAGCTCCAAGCCCGAGGCGGTCGTCCCGTCGTGGCGGCGCTAGAATGTTCCTCGGTGCTTGCACGAATCCCCCTGATCGCGGCGTTGGCGTTTCCGGCGCTAGGCCAGGCCGAGGGCCTGATTGAACTGGTTGACCCCCTCGACGAGCCCGAGCGCTACTGCGTCGACGTCCCAGGTTTTGGAAGACGTCTCAATCTCAACGCTCCCCTCATGGCGCATACCTGCAAGCCCGGCGCGCCGGACGAGATGTTTGCAATCAACAAGCCGTCATCCGGGCAGCTGTACATGCCAGCCTATGACCGCTGCGCTTCCGCGGAATCGAACCAACCCGGCGCCCGAGTCTTCCTCAAGCCGTGTGAGTCGTCGCCATCGCAGCGCTTCTCGTTTGACACCAGCGGCAAGATTCGACTGGCATCCGGAAGCGTGTGCCTGGCGGTAGCCGAGGGCGCCGGAGAGCCTACCGGAGGCCCGAGCCATCTCCGGCGCGATTTGACATTGGAATCGTGCGAATCGGTCGAGGCGTCGCTCTCCAAATGGAAGCTGCCGAATTCTGATTGACCTGGGCTTGCGTCAGCGCACGCCCGCAATGCCCTGAGCCGCCGGCAGCAGAGGGTTCGGACGAGCCTCCTTGCCATGAGGGATCAGGCGGCAAGCCTTTCTGACAGCCAAACCGTCATTTTGCTCAGAAACTGTCCGCTCCTGCTCAGAAACTGTTGCCACGCCTCCGACACCGGTGATAGTATGGCGGCCGGGAAAATCGCGAGCGGAGCAGAGAGGGGTCCACAAAGTGCTCTGGCCGTAGCGTCGCAGAGGTTCTCAAGCAGGGTTGTGTCCCCGCCTGCCGACAATCACTGGGCGCACGCGCAGCGAAGCTCGCGGTGAAGGAGAACGGATGAACGTGCGAAACAGCTTCAATCGTTGCAGCCAACTCGGCTACGTAGTGCTCTTGATTTTGGTCCCGCTGGCCTTGTGGGGCCAGGCAGACCGCGGGACCATCAACGGAACCGTCACTGATGAAACGGGAGCGGTGATCCCCGGGGCGAAGGTGGAGATCACCAACGCGAGAACGGGTGTTGTCACTACGACGGAGACGGGCATCAACGGCGTGTATTACATGCCGAACATGCTCTTCGGCGAGTACAACATCGCTGCCGAGTCTGACGGATTCAAGCGTGCCGAAGTGTTAGGACTCCGCCTGAATGTTGGTTCCGAGATCCAACAGTCGTTCGCGCTTGAGATCGGCGCCGTGACCGAGACAGTCGAGGTCAGCGCCGCCCAGGTGCAGGTGCAGACCACTTCCGGTGCCGTCGGGTCGGCGGTGCAGATCGAGCAGATGATGGAGCTGCCGCTTGCCGGCCGCAACATCTTCAACTTGGTCAACCTCGTTCCGGGGGCGTACCGGTCGCGCAATGGAAACATCTCCATTGGTGGCGGGCGCACCAGATCCGCCGGTTCCTACATCGACGGAATCAACAACACGCGCGGCGGACTCGGCGTGCAGAACATCGAGATGACCCCGCCGATTGATTCCATGCAGGAGTTCAAGGTTGAGGTCAATTCCATGGGCGCAGAGTACGGGCGCAGTTCCGCCGGCGCCGTTCAGGCGGCCACCAGGAGTGGGACGAACGAGTACCACGGCAGCATCTACCACTTCGTGCGCAACGATGTCTTCGACGCGATCGGCTGGAACCAAGTGAGCAAGCCCACGTTGCGGCGCAACCAGGGCGGCGTGTCGATCGGCGGTCCCATCAAAAAGAACAAGACGTTTTTCTTCGTCAACTCCGACCTGTTCCTGAATCCGTTCACGCGGGATCGGATTCGCAGTGTCGGTCGCCCGGAGTTCCGAACCGGCGATTTCTCGCAGGCCTTCCAAAACCGGCGCGGCAGTCCCGTCCTCGTGCCGATCCATGACCCGAACACTCGCAAGGCTGGCTCGTTCACCCGGCCGCGCCTTTCGGATCCGTTCCCGAACCAACAGATTCCGGCGGACCGGTTCGACCCGGTCGCAGTCAAGGCGCTGAGCTACCTGCCTCAGCCAACGCCAGGCTGGGAACCGCGCAACCTAGCCAACCAAGCCGGGAACTGGGTCGAGCAGATTCCACGGAACGTGACGCGGACGTACAACACGATCAAGATCAACCACAACTACACCGCGAAGTGGAGCACGTTCCTGAGGACGATCATCAGCAAGAACGCGGTCGTCGACGCGTATTCGGACGGTTACGGCGTGGCCGACCCGAACGCGATCAACAACGAGCAACTCCGCCAGAACTGGGGGTTGAACAACACCTACATGTTCAGTCCCACGAACTTCGTGGCCGTGTTGGTCGGCTTCAACCGTGTCTACATCGACCGCTTCTCTGGTGATTGCTGCGACACGGACTACGCCGAACTGTTCGGAATGCCCGGGTTTGAGAAGGGCGGGGAAGCGTTCCCGCGATTCAACTTCAACAGCCGCATTCCTATGACCGGCATCGGAGCCGGCTATGCGAAGCGCGTCGCTGCCTTCACGAATTTCGACTACGAAGCCAACTTCACTCGCATCCAAGGCGACCATACGCTCAAGTACGGGGGGAAGTACACCTCCTTCCAAGGCAACGAACTTGCCAGACCGCAGCCTTCTGGCAACTGGAACTCCAGGGGCGAGTACACCAGGAAATGGCCAGCAAGGGGTGGCGGGGATGTCAACACCGGCGTCGGACTCGCGGACTTCCTTCTAGGTCATGTCTGGAATCTGGACGCGCGCGTCGCCGCGCCGATCGGCAAACGGATCAAGTACTGGTCGGGATACTTCCAAGACGATTGGAGGGTCACGCCAAGGCTCACGCTGAATCTCGGCGTGCGCTACGAAACCGAGACGCCCATCTACGAGGTTGGCGGGCGCATGAACGGCTTCTGCGAGTTCTGCCCGCACCCGCTGGCCGGCCAGAACGGAATACCCGAAGGAGCGATCGGCAAGGTGCTCTTCCCGAATAGGGACGGCACGGGCAAGTACCTCTGGCAATGGGACAAGAACAACATCGCACCGCGTTTCGGCTTCGCATACCGCCTCAAGGCGGACTCGTCCATGGTGCTCCGAGGTGGGTTCGGGATCTTCTTCGGCAATCCCTACGACCGCAACTCGATTCAGCCCGGCCGTGCAGGGTTCGACAACATCTTCCGTCGGCGCAATGGCCTCAACAGCTACCTTCGGGATGGCCTGCCAGCAGGAGCACTCGACGACATCCCCGAGGCGGAGTTGAACGGAGGTTTCGGTGCCGTTGGGACCCGTTTCCCGACCTCCACGATCCAGTACTGGAACCAAGATCGGGTTTTGCCCTATTCCCAGAACTTCAACCTCACGCTCCAGACTAGGTGGAAGAATACGCTCTGGGAGTTCGGCCTGCTCGGGGCTCTGGCTAGGCACCAAGCCTACAACAACATCAACATCAATCAGATTCACCCTGATGACCTGGCGGCGGCCAACGCTCCAGGAGTCACTGCCGCCCAGAAGGAACTCTTCCTGCCTTGGACGGCGTGGGCTGGCCGCGCGGACCAGATTCAGCTGATGTCGCCGAACTGGGGGATCTCGAATTACTACGCTGCCACGTTCAAGACCGAACGGCGCATGAAGAACGGTATGGGCTGGACGATTTCGTACACGCATACGCAGTGGATCGACAACATCCGGTTCATCGGGAATGCAGACACCTTCGGGAATAACTACTACCCGCAGTCGGTGTACGACTTGAGGAACGAACGGGCAAGTTCAGCGAGCCGGCTGCCGCACCGACTGGTTTCCGCGCCGATGTACGACCTGCCTTTCGGCCACAACCGACGCTGGGGCAAGCAGTGGCCCAAGCTCCTCAATGCTATCGCGGGCGGCTGGCAGGTGTCCGCCATCAACATGATGCAGAGCGGGGGGTATATCGGAACGGTCGTCCAAGGCGGACAGAACATCAAGGGCGATTTCTCGTTCGGTCACACGCTGCGGCCCAACTTGACGGGCGCTCCGTTCGAGCACCCGACACAGAGCGCTCCCACACCGAACTTCAACGGCGCGATCGACTGGCTGAACCCGGACGCGTTCGCGGTTCCGGATCGATTCACCCTCGGTGACGCTGCCCGCAACCTGCCGGGCATTCGCGGGCCGTGGTTGTTTGACCTGGACATGTTGCTGGCGAAGAACTTCTACTGGGGCGAGAGATGGCGGGCGCAGTTCCGCGCCGAAGTCTTCAGCATGACCAACACCCCGCACTTCGCACTGCCCAACACATCAGTTGGCAGCGGCAATTTCGGCCTCGTCACGGGCACCTACGGTGGGCGCCGAGTCATGGAGTTCGGCATGCGGATCACCTTCTAACCGGCTTCCAGCCAAGGCTGCCCCCAAGGCATCGCGCCGCGGGGCGGCCTCTGGCCCCTTCCCGGCCGGGTATTCACCTGCGGGTGGCGTGCTGCGACCCGCCCGCTAGCACGGGCATTGGTCGCCCGAGCCCTGGGGCAGTTCGCCGCTTCGGCCTGCGCGAACCGCGGCACACGAGCCGGCCTTCTGAAACAGCACCCGGCGCCGGAGTTCCGAGCGGCTCTGCGCTAGGCCGAGTAGCCGCCCGACTCGAGGATCCGCGCGGCGATCCGATCCCGCGCCGCCGGGAGGTCTGCAGGAGCGGGGCCGGTCAGCCGCAGGAAAGCGCTCCACGTGCTCTCCACCTCAGCACCATCGCCGCCAGCGCCGATCACGAGTCCGCCGAGTTCCCGTACCGTGCCCAGAGACTGCTGGAGCAGCACGGTGAGCATGTCGCGAGCGTTGCCGCCACGCCCGTCCGATGCAAGCTTCGCGGTTCGCAGCAGGGCAGATTCAGCGGCGTAGACCTCTGCCGCCATGTCGCCCACGGCGGCGGCGACCTCTTGCTGCCGATCCAGCGCAGCGCCGAATCTCCGGTATGCGAGGCCCGCCATGCGCAAGGTAGCCTTTCGCATGCGGTCAACGATGTCGTGCTGCTCGGCCAAATCGGCGGACTCGTCGACAGCCAGGGCAGAGTCTGCAGGGTCCCCTGCCGCTTGCGCGACCGCCGTCAGCAAGTCCAGGCGTCCCTGGCCTGCGCGCTTGAGCAGCATGCCGGTCGTCAGCAGGCGATTGATCTCGTTCGTGCCCTCAAAGATGCGGTTGATACGGGAATCTCGATAGTTGCGTTCGACCGCATAGTCTTCGTGGTAGCCGTAGCCGCCGTGGATTTGCACGGCTTCGTCTGTCGTGAAGTCGAGCGCCTCCGACACGTAGACCTTGGCGATAGAGCACTCAATGGCGTACTCCTCAACAGCCTTGAGCGTCTGTCGCGCTGCCTCGGGACTGTCCCATGACACGCCTGCCAGCCTCGCGTCGATCATTCCCGACGTGCGGTACACCATCGACTCGCTCGCGAATGCCCGCACCGCCATGTCCGCCAGCTTCTGGCGGATGGCCCCGAAATTGGCGATTGGCTGCCCGAACGCCTTGCGCTGCAACGCGTACGAGGCCGAATCCGAGATCGAGTCCTTGGCGCCGCCCACGCATGCGGCTGCCAGCTCCAAGCGTCCCATGTTGAGGACGTTAAATGCGATTACGTGCCCGCGTCCGATCTCGCCGAGCACGTTCTCGACCGGTACGTGGACGTTGTCAAGGTAGAGCGCCGTTGTCGAACTGCCGCGCAGTCCCATCTTGTGCTCTTCGGCCCCCGGCTGGACGCCGTCAAACTCGCGTTCGACCAAGAATGCCGTGAACTGTTCGCCGTCGACCTTCGCGAACACCGTGTACAGGTCCGCCCAGCCCCCGTTCGAGATCCACATCTTCTGGCCGCTCAGCACGTAGTGCTTGCCGTCCGGAGAGAGTTCGGCACGCGTGAGCGAATTCTGCGAGTCGCTGCCGGCTTGCGGCTCGCTCAGGCAGTAGGCCGCCAGCAACTCACCCGTGACCATCCGAGGAAGGTACCGCTGCCGCTGTTCCTCGTTTCCGAAGAAAACCAAGGGCAATGTGCCGATGCCAGCGTGGGCACCGTAGGTGGTCGAGAACGATGCGTAGCCGCCCATCGCCTCGGCTACCAGCATCTGCGTGGTGATGTCCAACTCGAGCCCGTCATGCCGCTCCGGCACGAGGATGCCGAGCAGCCCAAGCTCGGCAGACTGTTCGATCAACTGTCGGGCCAAGCCCGGCTCCTTGCGTTCGAATTCCGCAATTCGCGGCACAACCTCCGCTTCCACAAAGCGTTTCGTCGTGGCCAGCGCTTGGCGCTGCGCCTCGGTGTAGTCCTCCGGAGTGAAGACGGTGCCGGCGTCGCAGGCCGCGATCAGAAAGTGGCCGCCCACGGGAGCTTGCACGGCCGGAAAATCGGCTAGGGCTGTTGCAGACATCGGATTACTCGCTGGCTTTAGTCTAGACCGCGACGGGCCGAACTGCCTTGGCCCGGCTAGCGCTGCAGTCTCAGGGCGTATGCTTCGAATGCGATCTGCTTCTGCACGTTCAGGCGCTGGAGCTGTTCCAGCTCTTGAAGCGCGACTACCGCCCGCTCGAGCCAGGGAAAGCTCAGCCGGGGTGCCAGCTGTTCCAACTCGTGGGCGATGTCGTGATGCACGAGGTTGGCGGGGGCCTTGACGCGCACCAGCAGCAGGTCCCGCAGGAGCGAGTGCAGCATCGCGGCCAGCCGGTCGATCTGCCCCGATTCGCCTCTGCCGAGCGAGCCGATCTCAACAGACAGCTTGGCGAACTCGCCGCGCTTCAGCGCCGCTCGGAGCAGGGCTAGCATCGCTCCTCGACGACGCACGAACTCTTCCATGTCCAGCGTGATCGCCGCGCCTGGGCTGCCTTCCGCCCACGCGCTGACCAGAGCGCGGTCCTTCTCGGCAACCTCGTGCCGCGATTGCATGAATTCGTCCATTTCGCTCCGCGCCAAGGGGGAAAAGTAGAACGGGATGGCGCGGGAGCGTATGGTCGGCAGGAGGGCAAACGGGTTCTCGGACGTCAGGATGATCGTCAGGCTGGCAGCCGGCTCCTCCAAGGTCTTCAACAGCGCGTTCGAAGCTTCCTCGGTGGCGCGATCGGCGTGTTCGAGCACGAAGATCCTGCGACGCCCCTCTGCCGGAGCGAGGCGAGCCGACTCGCGTAGCATGCGAGCTTGATCGATCGATAGCAGCTGCATCGGCCCGTCCGGGGGAAAAATGAGTACATCCGGGTGCATCGCGACCACGAGCGGAGCGCCCTTGCGCTTCTCCGCCGACAGCTTGCGCCGTGCCTCGATCCTCTCGCGAAACTGCTCCGACGACAGGTCGCCTTCGAGGATCCTCGTGCAGGCAGAGCATTCGCCGCACGGCTGGCCTGGCCCGGACGCGCAGTTCATCCCGGCCGCCAAGTGGCGGGCCAGCGTGGCCTTGCCGATGCCTCGCCTTCCGGCGAACAGCAGCGTCTGCGGCAGGCGATCCTCGGATACCATTCGCCAGAGCGATGCGGCGATGCGTTGATGGCCGAAAAACCGGGGGGTCGGCATCAGTTACTCCGCGCCACGAAGCCGTGCGCTTCGAGCGCAGGAAGTACCGCGGCCATCACGCGCTCAAAGACCTCTGAGACCGAGCCGTCCGCTGCGATACGTCGGATTCGCTGCGGCTGGTCAGCATGCATGTGTGCGTATCCATCCCGCACGCGCAGGAAGAACTCCAGCGCCTCTGACTCCATGCGGTCCCCGCCGGCGCTCCCGCCGGACTCTCGCTTGCCCGCTCTTGCCAGTGCGGCCGCCGGCTCGATGTCCAGCCAGAGCGTCAGGTCCGGCTGCAAGTCCCCGCAGGCGACTTCGCTCAACTGTTGCACTGCGGCGGAGCCTAGTCCTCGACCGTAGCCTTGATAGGCAAAGCTCGCATCCGTGAAACGGTCGCAAACCACGACTTGACCGGCATCTAGGGCCGGGCGAATGACTTCTGCCAAGTTTTGCGCCCGTGACGCGAAGAACAGCAGCAACTCGGTCATCGGCTCGATGCCATGGTTCCGGGCATCGAGCAGCACGCTTCGAATCAGTCGTCCTATCGCTGTTCCGCCGGGCTCTTGCGCGAGCAGCGTCGGCAGGCCCAGTGCCGCCAGCCGTTCCACCAAGAGCCGGATCTGGGTTGTCTTGCCGCAACCATCGATTCCCTCGAAGCTGACGAAGAATCCGACCCTTGGCAAGTTGCGATTATATGGGACTTATAAGGTCCACTTGACGGAGCCGAGTCTCGCCTACGGTTCTGGCACGACGCGCGGCCCAACGGCCCACGTTAGCGTGCCGGCGGCTAAAGTCCCGGCCGCCAAGGGATTAGCTGTAGCTTCTCCCCTCACGCTTTCAGTATACCAACTTCGAACGCCAAGTCAGCGCAATTCCCGATCGTATCCTCACCCATCCAGCCAGTTAGTCCAAGGCGGTGACGGTGCGGATTACCTCTAGATTGCCGTTCTCAAGGCGGAACAGTGTGAAATCGGCGGCTTGTCCGGGAGTGAGGTATTCCGCCCGCTCCGCCAGGCCCATCGCCGCTCCCGGATTCGAGCAGGCTAGTCGCGTAGCTTCGTGCAAGGTCAGCCCAGCGAATCGCATGGCGTTCTCGACGCCGCGATCCATGCTCAGCGCGGATCCCGCCAGGCGCCGGCTGCTGGTGAGCTCGACCCGGCGGCTAGGCAACAGTTCGACTTGCTGCTCGCCCAGCTGGTATATGCCCGGCTCGCAATGGGCCGGTGCGACCGCATCGGTGACGAGAATCGATCGGTGCGGCCCCTTGGCGCGCAGTGCGACCTTGACGAATGCCGGCGGCAGGTGAATCCCATCGATGATCAGGCCTGCGTAGAGGCGATCGTCAGCCATCTGGTGGACGATGTAGTTGTCGTGCCTCGGGACCCTCGCGTGCGCGCCGTTGCCCAGGTGAGTGCTCATCGTCGCGCCAGCGTGGACCGCGTCGGCGATCTGTGCTGACGTGGCGTTGGTATGTCCGATCGAGACGACCACGTCGTTGGCTACCATGTGCTCGATCACGCCGGGCGCTTCGTCGTGTTCGGGGCTGAGCGTGACGATCCGGATGCCCCCTTCCGCTGCGTCCTGAAAGCGCGCGAACTCTTCGATGCTGGGCGAACGCACGTGCTGCTGCGGGTGCGCCCCGCGCGGTCCATCATCCGGTGAGATCCACGGCCCTTCGACGTGGAAGCCGAGCATTGCGGAGCCGTTGGAGATGGTGCGCCGGGCCACGGCTAGATTCCGGAGCGAGCCTCGCATGTCCCGTCCAGATCCGGTGATCACGGTGGGGTAGAAGCGCGCGACACCGGTCGAACGCTGGACTTCAATGGAGCAGGCGATATCGTCCGCGGGCGTGTTCGGGTCGTTGTAATCCACGCCGGCGAAGCCGTTCACCTGTAGGTCCACCCATCCCGGGGAAACGAAGTGCTCCGCCTCGTCGGCGATGGCCTCAAGCGCGGAAATCCTGCCGCCGCTCGCGCTTATCGCTAGTGTTTCGCCGGTTCCGGGATGGATACCGCTCACGGTCTCGGCTCCGGCAACTGCCACGGGTCTGCTCGACATGGAGTCCCATTATGGCCCGCCACCGTGCTGGGGCCGTCGGCCGGGGTGAAGGCGGCAGATGCTGGCGGCGTCTGCATCTGTTTGATTCGGGGAGTGTTAGTATGAATCATTGAAACGTCGGTTCAAGATCAAAGCCGGTCGGCCGAGCTTCATCCGGCGCGCCTTCGGTGGGATCGGAGCTATCGCTAACCTGCTTTTGGGGCTCTACTTGTGCGCCCTCGGCACCTTAGGTCTTGTCGTCGGCGGCGATATGTACTTTCCCTTGGTGCCGGTTTCGCCAGAGGACGCGGCCGTGGCGCTGCTCTTGCTCGGCTTGTTCGCCGTTGTCGCTTCGGTGCTTGCCGTGTCCGACGGCAGGCTCAAACGAATTCCCCTGCTGGTCTGGGCCTTAGTGCTGTTCTTGGGATTGACGGCAGCGGTTTTCCGCGGCGACTATCGCTTTGATGGCATAGAGGCCTTCAAGACTCATGGCTGGATGCTTCTAGGTTCGTTCGTGTTGCTTTGTGCCAGTTGGGTGCGCTTCAAGACGCCGCCGCCGCCGAATCGCCCGTCGTACTAGGCGCCGTGCCGGGCGCTGGGCATGCGGCGGTCTCAATCTGGCGAGCGTACGGAATGCTGCCGCTCGGCCCGCGGTTGCCGCATAATGGCGGAAGGTAGTGTGCGATGGATGTGTTCGACCAAGTCAGGGATGCCCTCGCATCCGGAGATGTCGAGGCCGGGTTTGAGCTAGCGATCGACCGCTTCCGGAAGGAGCAGTCGTACCCGATGATCTTCGAAGCGCGCTTGATGCAGAAGCGGCACGCGCTGGGCATGCCGCTGATTCAAACCGAGCCTTGGAACAATCTCGGCGAGGACTGCCAAGCCGCCTACGAGAGCGCCACGGTGGAAGCCGCCCGCGAGGTGGGAACGCTCTTCCTTAACGATGGCGAGATCGGGCGAGCTTGGCCGTACTTCCGTGCTGTCGGGGAGAGGGATCTCATTCGCCGTGCCATCGAGCAGTGTGACGATTCGGTGACCGGCGAGGCCTTGGACGGCATCATCGAGGTTGCCTATCACGAGCAGGTCAATCCAAAGAAGGGCTTCGAACTGATCCTCAAGCATTACGGCACTTGCCGCGCCATCACCAACTTCTCGCAGTATCCCGTCGAGGAGGGCAGGGCGGACTGCGCGGAACTGCTGGCCGAGAACGTGCACTCCGAACTGCTGGTGAACGTCAAGTACGCCGTGGAGCAGAAAGAGGGCCAGGCCCCGGAAGGCGACGACCTTGGAGCCATCGTGGAGGGCCGCGGCTGGCTCTTCGAGGGCAATGCGTACTACTTGGACACCTCGCATGTTTCGTCGCTGGTGCAGATGGCGCCTGCGATTGACCGCGAGCGCACGCTGGAACTGCTGCTGGGCATGGCGCGCTACGGAAGCCAGCTCAGCGAGATGTACCAGTTCCCGGGCAATCCGCCATTCGAGAACGTCTTTGAGGACTACAGCGTTTACATCAGTACGGTCCTGCGACGCAATGTCGAGACCGGGTTGGAGCACTTCCGGCGCAAGATCGAGACTTGCGATCCCAACATCGCCGGCACGACGCCCGCGCAAGTGCTGGTCAACCTGCTCGTGCGCTTGGATCGTCCGGGAGAGGCTGCCGATGTGGCGGTGGAACACCTCTCAGAAGCCGATCCTCAGTTCCTCACCTGCCCCAACGCCCTGCAACTTTGCCAGATGGCGCAGGACTACGAGCGGCTGGCCGATGTGGCGCGCAAGCGCCGCGACCTGTTGAGCTTCGCTGCGGCGACCATGCAGGCGGAGACTCGGGCGGCGGCTTGACGCTTCGACTACCATAGGATCGTGCTGGCTGAATCAGCCCTGCGCTCCTTGGAGCTAGCCGTTGGCGAGCGCGCCGTCTTGCACCGGGACCAAGACCTGCTGCTTTACGAGTACGACGGCAGCATCGATAAGGGCCGTCCGGAATGCGTGGTCTTTCCTCGGCGCACCGAAGAGGTCGTTGAGATCGTGCGCATCGCGGCCGAATACGACCTCCCCATCGTGGGGCGAGGAGCCGGCACCGGACTGAGCGGAGGAGTGATCCCGACCCGGGGCGGGATCATGATCGGTTTTGCGCGCATGAACAAGATTCTCGAGATCGATCTCGAGAACGAGTGCGCCGTGGTCCAGCCCGGCGTTGTGAACTTGGACATCACGCGCGCCGTGCAGGGCCACGGGTACTATTACGCGCCCGATCCTTCGTCGCAGAAGGCATGCACGATCGGCGGCAATGTTGCCGAGAATGCGGGCGGTCCACACACGTTGATCTACGGCGTGACCACCAATCACGTATTGGGCATAGAGGCTGTCCTGCCTGACGGTACTGTGGTGCAAGTCGGTGGAAAGGAGCAGGACCTGCCGGGCTACGACATCACAGGTTTACTCACCGGTTCCGAGGGAACGATGGCTCTGGTTACCAAGGTCATCGTCAGACTGATGCGCGCCAGCGAGGCGGTGGAGACGCTGCTGGCCATATACGACCGAGCGGACGATGCTGCCGATACGGTGGCCGAGCTCACTGCTCGAGCCGTCACGCCGGCGGCGGTGGAAATGATGGACGGCGTCATGCTCCGCATGGTCGAGGAAGCGACTCACGCGGGGTTTCCCATGGACGCCGAAGCGGTGCTACTGATCGAGCTCGAGGGCGTGCGTGAGGGCGTCGCCGAACAACTGGAGCTAGTCAACTCGGTTTGCTTGGAGACCGGTGCGCGCGAGGTGCGCGTGGCGAAGAGTCCCGAAGAGCGGGCCTTGCTCTGGAAGGGCCGCAAGAACGCGTTCGGAGCGGTCGGGAGGGTGAGCCCTACCTATTACGTGCAGGACGGCGTCGTTCCCCGTACGCGTATCGCCGATACGCTGCGGCACATCCACCAAGTTTCAGAGAAATACGGCCTGACGATCAGCAACATCTTCCACGCCGGGGATGGCAACATGCACCCCATCATCCTGTTTGACCCCCGCAGCGAGGACGAGACCAAGCGCACTCGCGCGGCAGGAGAGGAGATCCTCAAGTTCTGCATCGAAGTGGGCGGAGCGATCACGGGGGAGCATGGCGTAGGCATGGAGAAGAACGAACTGATGCCGCTTCTATTCGCCGAGGACAGCTTGGACCAGATGGAGCGGCTGATGCGCATCTTCAATCCGGACGGCCGCCTGAACCCCGGCAAGATCTTGCCAACGGGCAAGGGCTGCCTGGAGATCCGTCCGCCTGCCGCACCCCACAAAGCGGTCGTCTGGTAGCGCTCGCGTGCTGCGCCGCGTTCGCGCTTCTGCTAGCATCTGCCTGTCATGCGCTGGCTAGTCGCTCTTGTCTTGCTCGGCACCGGGTGTGTCGGCGATGCGCCTGACGCAGGCTCGATCACGCCCGATGACATTGCGCCGCATGTGCGGTTCCTCTCCCATGACCTGTTGGAAGGGCGCGGAGTGGGTGGGCGCGGCGAGCAATTGACAATCGAATATCTGGCCGCCCAGCTGGAATTGGCGGGTGCGGAACCGGCGGGCGAGAGCGGCACCTACTTCCAGACCGTTCCGTTGGTTGAAATCAAGACCCAGAGCAGCTCCAGCGTGCGCTTGGCCGGGCGCGAATTAGAGCCGTTGACCGAGTATGTCGGCAACAACGAACGGCAGACCGGCAGGGAAGTGCTCGATGCCGACGTGGTCTTCGTCGGGCACGGCATCACAGCGCCGGAGTTCGAATGGGACGATTTCAAGGGGGTCGATGTCAGCGGCAAGCTCCTGGTGCTCTTCACGAACGAGCCGCCGTCGGAAGACGACGCCTTCTTTGGCGGCAAGGCGCTCACTTACTACGGGCGTTGGACGTTCAAGTTCGAGGAGGCCGCCCGGCGCGGGGCTGCGGGTGTGCTCATCGTCCACACCGACGAGACCGCAGGCTATCCCTGGGAGGTCGTGCGAAATTCGTGGAGCGGCGGCCAGCCCTACGTCGAGGCCAAGCCAGGCGAGCCCAAGTTGGCGCTGGCCGGCTGGATTTCGTCGGAAGCGGCCCAGAGCCTGTTCCGGTCATCCCCGGCCACCAGGGACATGACACTTGGCGGATTGCTCGATGCCGCCAACCGAAAGGACTTCACGCCCATCGAACTCGGAGTACGGGCCCAGGTGGACCTGCGGAGCTCCGTCGTGCCGATTCAGACCCGCAACGTCTTGGCGAGCTTTCCGGGGAGCGATCCGGCTCTGGCAGACGAGGCGGTGCTCTATACGGCTCACTGGGATCACATGGGCATGCATGGGGAAGGGGACGACCGCATCTACAACGGGGCTGTGGACAACGCTACCGGCTGTGCGGTGTTGCTGAGCATCGCCCAAGCGTTCAGGGACGTGGGGTCCCCGCCGGCTCGCAGGATCCTGTTCGCGTTCGTCGGAGCAGAGGAGAGCGGACTGCTGGGATCGGCATACTATGCCGCCAACCCGGCGGTGGCAATGGGCAAGACTGCCGTCAACCTCAACTACGACGGCCTGTACCCTTTCGGCAAGACTAGCGATCTGTCGCTGCCCGGGTATGAGCGCACGAGCCTGAGCCCGACCGTGGAGGCTCTAGCGGCCGAGTTTGGTTTCTCCCTGACGCCCGACGCGCACCCCGAACAGGGCTACTACTACCGCTCGGACCAGTTCAGCCTGGCCAAGCACGGTGTGCCCGCATTCTCGATCAAGAGCGGTTCCAAATATCCGGGTCGGCCGGGCGGGTGGGGCGACGAGAAGGTCGCTCAGTATCGCGAGAGCCACTATCACCAGCCTTCGGACGAGTTTCGAGAGGACTGGGACTTCGCCGGAATCGCGGATCTGGCACACTTTGGGTTCGAGTTGGGCAGGATCGTCGCGGACCAGCCGGACCTTCCAACGTGGAAGCAAGGGGACGAGTTCCTAGCGGCGCGCGAACGTTCGTGGGAGTGAGCTGAGCGCTTCGGCAGGGCTGGTTGGCGCATTCCGCACCGCAGCACCTGTCCGGGTGTGCGGCCTGATCGACGGGAACTCACCGTGGGTGCCCCAGCGGATTTGCCATGGGGGAGCGTCTGTTCGCTCTTTCGATATAATCCTACGAAGGCAGACGGCCCGTGATCTCGCCGCTGCAATCACTCGACCACAGGAGATGACGAATGAAGAAGATTTGGATCGCTGCCATCCTTGCTTGCGCAGTTGCTGGCGCCGTCTACGCCAACAGCGACGGGGCTCATGAGTACAAGAAGACCGCGTCTGTCCACGACTTGATGGAGTACATGGTCAAGCCGGCCATGGCCAAGATCAAGGAGTACCGCGAAGCCGGCGGACCAGCCGACAAGGAGCAGTGGCAGAAGGCGTACGGTGCCATCACCATGGTGACAGAGGCCAGTCAGCTGGTACTGATGGACGGGCGTGTCAAGGATGACGCATGGAGCGATGGCGCGAAGCAGGTCATCGATGCGGCCCAAGGCGCCATGATGGGGGCTTATCGCATGGACGCCGATGGCTACAACAAGGGCCTGAAGGCAATGTCAGCTGGGTGCAAGACCTGCCACGACGTCCATAAGAAGAAGGAAGAGTAGTCCGGCGGGCGACCGTGACTGCGGGCGCTAATCTGCCCGCCCGCCTCAAATACCCGGCACCGGCGCCAAGCAGGTCCGGGAGAGCCGTCTACTCGTAGTAGGCAGCGTTGCGCTCGGTGAAATCGATCCACTCGTCGGGAAGATCCTCTTCCGCAAAGATCGCCGAAACAGGGCAGACCGGTACGCACGCGCCACAGTCGATGCACTCCTCGGGATCGATGTAAAGCATCTCTTCTGTCTCGAAATCGTCTTCATCCGCCTTCGGGTGGATGCAGTCGACAGGACAAGCGTCTACGCACGCAGTGTCCTTGGTACCGATGCACGGTTCCGCGATGATATAGGCCATTGTTTACCCCTCTCCCCTACAGACTCCAACACCTGCTGACTTGGCAGCCGTTGCCGTTCGAGGTCGGTAGCTTCGGCTGCAACGAACGAGTCTAGCACAACGCAATTAGCCTGCCGGAGCACAAGCTCGCCCTTCCTTGAGAGTATCATGAAGTGTGTCCATGACACGCCGTTGGATCGCCCTGCTGGCGTTGGTAGCGCCCGCTGCCGCGCAACGCCGGGACGGTGGTTTCCGCCGGAGCCCCCAGATCCCGGAGACCTTACCGGACGGCCGCTCGCGCAGGCTGATCACGCTCAAGAAGGATGCCGACAAGTCCAGAGAGGACATGGCCCGGGTCGTGGAGCTGGCAACCGAGCTCCATGGCGAGATCGAGAAGAACGAGTTCCACACTGTCGATCTGGGCAGCGTGCGCAAGGCCGAGGAAATCCTGAAGCTGGTCAGGCGGGTCAAGGCGCGTCTGAGCCGCCAGCAGTAGCGACGCCTTGTCGCCGCCGGGACCGGAAACCGGTCTAGCCGCGGGTTGCCCACGCCTACGCGAGGAGCTTCTGTGCTACATCGCCGGCCACGTCCGTGAGGCGGAAGTCCCGCCCTTGGAAGCGGTAGGTCAGCCTCGTGTGGTCGAATCCCAACAGGTTCAGGATGGTGGCGTGCAGGTCATGCACGTGTACCCTGTCCTCCACCACGTTAAAGCCCAGTTCGTCGCTCTTGCCGATCGTGATGCCGGGTCTGATGCCGCCCCCGGCCATCCACATCGTGAAGGCGTTGGGATGGTGGTCGCGACCATCGTCCGTGCCGCCCTGCACCATCGGTGTGCGGCCGAACTCGCCGCCCCACAGCACTAGCGTATCTTCCAGTAGGCCACGCTGCTTGAGGTCGCTTACCAAGGCGGCGCTGGCCCTGTCGGTATCCCGGCAGTTCTTTTTCAGACCAGAGATGAGGGACCCGTGCTGGTCCCACGACTCGTGGAACAATTCCACGAAGCGTACGCCACGTTCGACCAGCCTGCGCGCCAGGACGCAGTTGTTGGCAAAGGATGGACGTCCCGGCTCGGCCCCATACATGTCGAGCACGTGCTGGGGCTCCTGGGAAATGTCCATCAGCTCCGGCGTGCTCGCCTGCATGCGGTAGGCCATCTCGAAGGAACTGATCCGGGTCTCGATTTCAGGGTCGCCGACTTCTTGCAAGCGCATGCCGTTCAGGCTTCCGAGCGCGTCCAGCGAGTCGCGCTGGAGCCGGCGGTCGACGCCGGCCGGGTTGGACAGATACAACACCGGGTCGCCGCTGGTGCGGAACTGCACCCCTTGGTACATGGACGGAAGGAAGCCGCTGCCCCAGTTGGAGTTGCCGCCGCTAGGGCCCTTCTGGCCTGAACTGAAGACCACGAATCCCGGCAGGTCGCGGGATTCGCTGCCCAGCCCGTACAGCGTCCACGCCCCCATCGACGGCCGCCCGAACTGCTGCGTTCCGGTGCTCATCATCACTTGGGCCGGGGCGTGGTTGAACGCATCGGTCACCAAGGACTTCACGATGGCGATGTCGTCGGCGATCGCCGCGGTATGCGGGATCAGTTCGGACAGCTCCGCGCCGCTCTCGCCGTGCCGGGCGAACTTGAACTTCGGCCCGAGCAGCGTCGAGTTCGGGTCGATAAAGGCCGCGCGGTAGCCCTCCAGCAGGTTCGCCGGCGGCAGCGTGCCCTCGTGCTTGGCCAGTTCCGGCTTGTTGTCGAACAGTTCGAGGTGGCTCGGACCGCCCCCCATGAACAGGAAGATCACGTTCTTGGCGGTCGGGGCGTGGTGCGGCTGCTTCGGCGCCAGCGGGTCCGCGGCCTGCAGCATGTCGCGCAACGCGACGGCGCCCAGCCCGACGCCACACTGCTGCAGGAACCAACGCCTCGCCAGCGGGCTAGAGGTGGCATGCGAGCGCGACATATGTCATTCCCTCGTAATCGCTTCGTCCAAGTTCAACAGCACGCGAGAAACGGCCGTCCATGCCGCCAGCTCGGCGGTGTTGCCGTCTGCGAGCTCCGGCTCCGATGGTTGTTCCCCGAAGGCCAGCCGGGCCGCGTCAAGTCCGCCGGACTCCAGGCGTTCCCGCTGGCTGCCCAGCAGGGCGACCAGTTCGGATCGCTCCGAATCGCTGGGCGCGCGCGCCAGCACGCGCTTGAACGCGTAGTCGATGCGTTCCGGATCGTCCGCGCCACCTTCGTCGAGCGTTCTGCGGCCCAGCTCGCGAGCAGCTTCCATAAAGACGGGCTCGTTGAGCGTGACCAGTGCTTGCAACGGAGTGTTGGAGCGATCACGCTTCACGCAGGCGAAGTTCCCGGTGGGCGTGTCGAAGGTGTCAAGCACGGGGTAGGGCAGCGAGCGGTAGCGGAAGGCGTACAGCGAGCGGCGGTAGCGCTGCGCTCCGTTCGCTGTGTACCACCGCTTGGGGCCGTAGCTGACAGGCGGCTGGAACATAAATTCAGGAGCCGGAGGGTAGACGGGAGCGCCTCCGATCTGTGCCGTGAGCAAGCCGCTCGAGGCGAGGGCGATATCGCGGACCAGCTCGCCGTCGACGCGGAACCGCGCGCCGCGAGCCAGCAGGCGGTTGTTCGGGTCCAGCTCTAGCAGTCTCGGCGTGACACGGGATGACTGGCGGTACGTCTCCGAAGATACGATCAGCCGGTGAATATGCTTGAGGCTCCAGCCATTTTCCATCAGTTCCACCGCCAGCCAGTCCAGCAGTTCCGGATGCGACGGATCGGCCGCCTGCCGCCCGAGATCTTCGGACGTCTCGATAATTCCCGTGCCGAAGTGGCCCTGCCAGAGGCGATTCACGATGGCCCGCGCGGTGGTGGGCGAGTCGCGGTCGACAAGCCACTCAGCGAAGGCTAGGCGGCCCGGCAAGTCGTCTTGCTCGGACATCGCATGCAGGAATCCCGGAACCCCGGCCTGGACCTGCCCGGTCGGGCGCAGGAAATCGCCCCGCTGGAGGATGCTGGTCATGCGCGGCGCCGGGCGTTCGTCCATAACGAGCTGGGAGCTTCCTTCCGGGTATTTGCCCCACAAGTTCTCGATCTTGCGATTGGCCTCCGCCCACTCGGCGACCGTGGTGCGCCAGTAGCCGAAGAGTGCCGCTTCCTGCTCCGGTGTGCGCTGGCCGCTGCCGGCGATCAGTTCCCGTATGTGTCTTGGCAAGGGATCGGCTTCCGCGTTCTCCGCAGCTGTGAGCGAAAGCCTGTACCTGCCCAAGTTCAGCGACTGGTTGTCGTCCGAGTTGTACCCGCCGTGATTCATCGACAGCTTGAACTTGACCAGCGTGGGCTCCTCAATCTCCAGCGGTTCGGCGAGTTGGAACACAGCCTTGCGCGGCGTGTTGCGACGGCCCGGCCCGGCATCGGTGCTCCACGCGCTCATCGCGAAGCCGTCGATGGCGAACCCGACGTCCCCCAGGATCCTGCGCTTGTTGTCCTTGTCCGGGAACAGGAAGGAGTCGAGAATCGACATCTCGGGGTTGACGTCGGCGGTGGCGCGTGTGATCTTGAGCGCCTTCCACTTGTCTGGATCGTCCGCCGTCGCCACCTCGACTTCGAATTCCGTCAATGCGGCGGTGCCCCGGAACGAGCGGCCCGGACCGCCGAGCGGCAGCCGCGGATCGGTCAGCAGCTCGAGTCGGAAAGCTCGGACCGTGCCCGGCTCCAGCAGGCCCTCCGGCGTGACCACGCTACGTGTCGGCGCGTAGCCTTGCGCCAGGATGGACTTGTCGGGCAGCACTTCATATTTCTCTCCGCTGCCCAGCTTGATGTGCGTGTCCAGAACGGTCCATTGGGGCTGGCTGGCAGCCTCGGACTGTTCCCATTCAGCCATCCGTTCGTGCCAGTCCGGGTGCAGTTCGCGCAGGCCGGCCTCGATCTCTCGTATTTCCGCGAAGATGTCGTTGCGCAGTCTGTCTTCGTCCGCGGTGTAAACCGCCTGCGTGGATTCGTGCGAGTTATTGATATACGCGAACATCCGGTAGTAGTCGCTCTGGCTGATCGGGTCAAACTTGTGGTCGTGGCACTGGGCGCATTGCACGGTCAGGCCCAGCACGGCCTTGCCAATGGCGTCCATGCGGTCGAACATGGCCTCCATGCGGAACTGCTCTGGATTGGCCCCGCCCTCGGCATTGATCATCGAGTTGCGCAGGAAGCCGGTCGCAACGCGCTGCTGCTGGGCGGCGTCGGGCAGTAGGTCGCCCGCGACTTGTTCGACTACGAAGCGGTCGTAGGGCATGTCCTCGTTGAGGGCGTCAACGACCCAGTCGCGATAGAACCAGACTTGGCGCGGCTTGTCCTTCTCAAAGCCGTCAGAATCGGCATAGCGGGCAGCGTCTAGCCAGATGCGCCCCCAGCGCTCGCCGTAATGCGGCGAGGCGAGCAGGCGATCTACCAAGCGTCCATAAGCGCCTGGCGCCGTGTCGTTCAGGTAGTGCCGGGTATCTTCGAGCGAGGGGGGCAGCCCGGTCAGGTCAAGGCTGAGGCGGCGGATCAGAGTTTCCCTGCCGGCCGGAGGCGACGGTTCCAAGCCTTCGGCTTCCAGTCTGGCCAGCACGAAGCTGTCAATCGGACTTGCAGCTCTCCGTCCGTTCTTCAGCCGGGGCTGCTGCGGCCTCGCAGGCCGAACGAACGCCCAATGCTGGTTCAGCGCGGCGTCTGCTCCTCGGCCCTCGGGCCAGATCGCTCCGGCCTCGATCCAGGCCTTGATCAGCGCGACCTCCGCGTCGCTGAGCTGGCCGTCCATGGGCATTCGGTTGCCCTCGCCGAGGCCAGCCACGCGCTGGTAGATGGAACTCGCCAGGGCATCGTGCGGCACGATCCGCTGCCCGCTCGGGCCGGCGCTGGTAGCCACGCTGCGAGAATCGAGCCGCAGCTGGCCGAATTGCTGCTCTTCACCGTGGCAGCCGTAACACTTTCCCCGAAAGATTGGCTCGATGTCAGCGGCGAAATCGGCACCGCTCGCGATGCCCAAGAACGCAACGAGAGAACCAAAGAGCGAGATCGCGCGCATAAGCGGGGCTCGCTGCCATTATATGTCGGATCCCGTTGAGCAGCCGCTCAAGACCGGCGCAGCCAGTACCGAAGGGTGTGCCTCCCACACGGTGGGATGCGGGAGGCGCAGGTGCGGAAGACTAATTCGGAATCAGGCCTGCCTCGTACAGGGTGCGCCACGTACGACCGTCCCAACGCAGCAGCTTGAATGCAACGTCGCTGCCCGGCTTTAGGCTCCTCTGGACTTCGCGCAGGTCTCGGATCGAATCGATCGGCTCGCGATTGACTTCAAGCACGACGTCCCTCTGCTGCAGGCCGATGTCCTCCGCGAACGAATGCGCTTCTATCTGGGTGATCAAGACCCCGCCGCGCTGTCTCAGGCGCATCTGGTCGCGACGCTCGGGGTCAAGCTCTTGGACAGTCAGCCCGAATCGGACGGATGCCTCTTCGGCCTCCGACGGGTCGGTCTCGAGTTCGCCCTGTTCCGCATACAGCTTGGCCCGATCCTGGATCGTGACGTCCAGCGTCAGGGTCTTGCCATCCCGAACGACCTCGATTGGTACGGTTTCGCCCACGGAGATTGCCGCGACCACTTCGATGAGTTTCTCGCCCGTGTCGATCTTCTCGCCGGCCACTGACACGATGATGTCCTCGGCGCGCATGCCGGCCTGCTCCGCCGGGCCGTCCTCGACCGTGCGTAAGACGAACACGCCGCCGTCCGCTCCGTAGCTTCGGCTCAGCGAAGGACTCTGGTCCCCGCTGAACTCCACGCCTATCGAGCCGCGCGACACGCGCCCGAAGCGAACGATCTGGTTATAGGTCTTGACGGCGATATTGGATGCGAGGGCAAAACCGATGCCGTCGTAGCCACCGGTGCGGGAGATAATCGCCGTGTTGATCCCGATGACCTCGCCGCGGATGTTGAGCAGAGGTCCGCCGCTATTGCCCGGGTTGATCGCCGCGTCAGTCTGCAAGAACTTCTGGAAGGGCCGACCTCCCCGCGCGGCGTTCATCTCCCGGGACAAGGCACTAATGATTCCCACCGTGACCGTCTCGCTATACCCGAATGGCGATCCGATAGCGATGGCCCAGTCTCCAACGTTGGCCGCGTCGGAGTTGCCGATCTTGGCCGCCTGCAGGCCAGTCTTGCCCTTGACATGGATGACAGCCAGGTCCGTCTCTGCGTCGGCCCCGATCAAGGTCGCGTCATAGCGCTCGTCGTCATCGACGAACGACACGCGAATGCGCTCCGCGTCGGCCACGACATGGTGGTTGGTGATGATGTATCCCTTGGGGTCGACGATCACTCCAGAGCCTTGGCCAGAACCACGACGGCGCGGCGGAGGGATGGGCCCCTCCGGGATTCCGAAGAACCTGCGAAACATGTCCTCTGGAGAACTAAACGGACCTGGGGTGTCGTCCTCTTCGTCGGTGCGGCTGGCTGGAACGTAGATGCTGACCACCGATGGGCGCACCTTCTGGGCTAGCTCGGAGAACTGGTTCTCAACCCGTTCGGCGGCAGGCACTTTGAGTGGCGTGGCATCGGAGACGGGCTCTTTAGTCTCGGGGGCGGCATCGACCGATCCTGAGATGATCGTGCCGATCAAGATCCCGGCGGTGAGAGTGCCGAAGATCAGTGCTACCGGAAGCAGCCCGGAGTGTTGGAGGCGTTCGATAACAGTTCGCATGTTCGTTTAGACGCGCCACCCATCCTAAAGGTTGTGCCCCGCGCCTACAACATTATTACCTGACCTATGTACGGCTTCTGGATCGCTCGGGCGTTCGCTTGCCAGCTTCGTTGCGGCCGAGCTGCCTACGGTGGGATGAGAGCCGCACTGCTCTACACGCAGAGCGATCGCAGGTGACTGGCCCCAACAATGAGAGCTTCGCTCATGCAGTGGCGACGGTGTACCGTTGCTTGCAGTCCCTCCGGGAGAGGCAATGCTACGAAGCATCATCGAGTCTTTTTCGGGAGTGAATAAAAGGGCGCTCGCCACCGAGCGGGATGGTGCGACACATGGGATCGCCCGCTGATCGCGCCCGCGCACAACGCCAGCGATGCACACGATGCGCTGAAACAACGTGCGCTCGACCACGTTGACATCAAGACATCATTATATCTATGCTTTGATGTGTGAGGACGACGCTGACGCTGGCGCCTGACGTGGCCAGCCTAGTGAACCGCATGCGGCGCGTGCGCAACCAAACCTTCAAGTCGATCATCAACGAAGCCCTGCGCCGAGGTCTGCGCATGATGGCGGAGCCACCAGGAGAGCCGGAAGTCTACCGGACGCCAGGAGTCGATCTCGGTCGATGCCGGTTCGGCAGCCTGGACGACGTCGCCGAGGTTCTCGCTGTCGCAGACGGTGAGCAGTTCCGGTGATCCTCATCGACGCGAATCTGCTGGTTTACGCGCATGTGACTTCGTTTGCGCAGCATGAGAAGGCGCGCGCGTGGTTGGACGACCGAATCAACGGGGCCGCCCCGGTGGGACTTCCTTGGCCCAGTCTGCTGGCGTTCGCCCGGATCATCAGCAATCCCCGCATCTTCGATCGACCCGTTTCGGTGTCTGCCGCTTGGGCCCAGGTGGAGTCGTGGTTGGCGGCAAAGTCGGTGTGGATTCCAGTGCCGACAGACCGCCACCAGCAGATTCTGGGACCGCTTCTCGCGAACACGGAGAGCCGCGCGAATCTCGTGCCCGACGCCCACCTCGCCGCACTCGCCATCGAACACGGACTCCAGCTGTGCTCGACGGACGGGGACTTCGCACGCTTTCGCGGCTTGGAGTGGGAGAACCCAATTGAGTAGAGCCGCGGACTCTACGCAGCGCAAGCTCGCCCAGTGCATTTGCGGGCTGTCCGGCGCGGCGCTAGGCGAAAGCGATCATCGTTCGAGTCCTCCACATGGGCCCGTACGAGGGTCCAGTTCCTGGTTGCCGGGCTTTCAAACGCTGGATCTCCGACCTGCCACGTCATCCGCCGCGGCTGCGCTCGGGAGAGCGGGGCTGTTGCTGCGCCAGGCAGTGCAGCGTGCCCAGTCCGAGTGCGATGTCCACGCAATGCACGCCCAGCACCTCGCGATCCGGAAAGCACTCCCGCAAGATGCGTAGCGCCGCCTTATCGTTCGGGTCGTTGAAGGTCGGCACTAGCACGGTACCGTTGGCGACGTAGAAGTTCGCGTAGCTGGCTGGGAGCCGGCAACCGTCAAACCATAGAGGTCGGGGCATTGGCAGTTCGATGACCTCGAGTGCCTGGCCGCGCTCGTCCCGCATCGCCCGCAATCTGCGTAGATTGTCTTGCAAGGCTGCATAGTTCTCGTCTCGGCGGTCGGTCTCGACGATTGCCGCGACTCGGTTGCGACCAACGAAGCGGGCCAAGGTGTCGACATGCCCGCCGGTGTCGTCGCCTGCGATCCCGCGGCCAAGCCAGAGCACGTTTGTAGCTCCGAGGGAGTTGCCCAGCACGCGCTCGATGGCGTCTCGGGATAACCCGGGATTCCGGGCTTGGCGCCGGTTCCCCAGCAAGCACTGCTCCGTGGTCAGTATCGTGCCTCGGCCGTTGCCCTCGATCGCGCCGCCTTCCATCACGACGATCCGGCCGTTCACCTTGGGTTCTAGGACGGAGGCACCGGACGAGTTCGCTACGTAGCGGCCGACACTGCGATCTGCCTGCCAATTGGCGTAGCGGCCCCAGGCATTGAACGCCCAGCACACAGCATGGAGCCGGCCCTCCCGGAATACGAACGTCGGACCCGTATCGCGCAGCCAAGATCGGTCTGTTGTTGCCAAGTGCAGTTCCACACGGTCTGGATCCGCGCCGCTGCGCCCGAGCACGCTGCGCGCCCTCTCGGCTTCCCGCGCGTTGCGGACGAGCAGTCGTACCCGCTCGCGGCCGCTCAGCAGGCGTACGAATTCGGCGAACGCCCAGCGCACCGCCGATAGCTTTCCCGGCCAGTCGCTTCGGGAGTGCGGATAAGCCAGCCACGTGGCTTCGTGCGGCTCCCACTCGGCGGGCATGCGAGTGGCACTGTCCGCGACCTCGCTCACTCGCTCGATCTCCGCGTCAGCTGGCCGTAAGCGTCGATCCTCCGGTCCCGCAGGAAGGGCCAGTCACGCCGTGTCTGTTCGATATCCGTCCGGTCGCATTCTGCGAGCAACACTTGTTCGGCGCTGTCTGCCTCTGCCACGATTGAGCCGAACGGGCCCGACACGAACGACCTGCCCCAGAACTCCAACCCGGCGTAGCCCGGCGGCCGCGAGGCCGAGCCATCGAGGATGCGCTCCGTTCCGGTGCGATTGACCGCTGCGACAAATGTGCCGTTTGCAATCCCGTGGGCGCGTTGGGCGATGCTCCAAGCCTCCCACTGGCCTTCGCCCCACCTGTCCTTTTCGCGCGGGTGCCAGCCGATGGCCGTCGGGAAGATCAGGAACTCCGCACCGGAGAGCGCCGCCAAGCGCGCTGCTTCGGGGAACCACTGGTCCCAGCAGATGAGCGGCGCGATTCGACCGAATTGGGTCGAGAAGACCCTGAATCCCAGTTCGCCGGGCGTGAAGTAGTACTTCTCGTAGTACAGCGGGTCGTCGGGGATGTGCATCTTGCGATACGTCCCCAGCAGGCCCCCGTCGGTGTCGATGACCACCGCGGAGTTATGGTAGATTCCGGCCACCCGGCGCTCGAACACCGAGCCCACGATCACGACGCCATGGCTGCGAGCCGCGGCCGCAAGCGCTTCGGTAGTTGGCCCTGGTATTGCCTCCGCCAATTCGAAATTGTCGGGGTTCTGCTCTTGGCAGAAATACTGGGTCAGGAACAGTTCGGGCAGGCAGACCACCTGCGCACCGCGCCTAGAGGCTTCGCCGATCGCCAGCAGAGCCTTATCGAGATTCGCTGCGGGGTCGGGCCCGCACGTCATTTGCACCAGACCCAAGGTGGTGGTCTGTGCTGTGGATTGGCCGCCGGTCAAGGCTGTAGCACGACCTTCGTCAGGCCCGGCTCGCGGGCGTACAGCCGGTCGAACATCTCCGGCCCTCGTTCGAGCGGCACTGAGGCGCTCAAGACCGGCCGAACTTGGATCGCTCCGCGCTGCATCAATTCGAGGCAGGCCGGGTAATCGTTCGACGACGCGCAGGAGCCCAGCACGTCGACCTCTCGCGTGACCACATCCTGCAGCGGAAACGAGACCGTCGGTGTCACATTGCCGATCAGCGTCACCTTGCCGCCCTTGCGCACGCTCCGCAGCGACATTGCGACGGTCGCATCGGCGCCAACGGCTTCAAACACCACGTCCGCCCCGATGCCGCCGGTCATCTCGCGGACCGCGGCGGGCACGTCCGCGTTTTCGCCGGACTGGATGGTGTGGTCGGCGCCTAGGCGCTTGGCCAGTTCCAAGCGGTCCGCCGCGAGGTCGACCGCTACGATGCGGCCGCAGCCGGCGCTGCGCAAGGCCTGCATGGTCAGCAACCCGATCATCCCGGCCCCTACTACGAGCGCGGTATCGCCTAGGGCTGGCTGGGTACGGCCAACGGCATGGACCGCTACAGAGACCGGCTCGACCATCGCCGCCTCGTCAAAGTCGACCCCTTCCGGTATGCGGAACACGATGTGCTGCGGAACGGCGACGTACTCCGCGAATGCGCCGTGGCGCCGATAGTCTTCGCAGGACACCCCCAGCACACGGCGGTTCTCGCAAAGATTGGGGCGGCCGGTGCGACAGAAGGGGCAGTTGCGGCAGCAGATCATCGAGTCGAAAGTAACGCGGTCACCTTGCACGAAGCACCGCACTGCCGCGCCGACTTCCGCGATCTCGCCGGCGGCTTCGTGGCCCATGATCAGCGGGGGTATGCGGCGGCCGCTGCTGCCGTCGTAGCCATGGACGTCACTGCCGCATATGCCGCACGAGCGCACCCGGATCAAGACCTCGTCCGGCTCGATTCGCGGCTCCGGCACCTCTTGGAGGTCGAGCCGCCTGTATTCGTTCAATACCAGTGCCTTCATCTTGATCCAGTGTCGCCCAGGCGAGAGGCGTAGTGTGTCGCCGTCAGCTCAGTGCCCAGCGCAACATTCGCAGGCTGTCTGCCAGACGGCTGTTTACCCCGAGCGCGGCCGACGGCTCGTAACCGCAATGCACCATGCAGTGCTCGCAGCGATCGTCGTTTCCACGCCCGTAGCGATCCCAAGGCGTTTCGCTCATTAGTTCCTCGAAGCTGTCCCAGTGCGCGTCGGTGATCAGGTAGCACGGCCCCTTCCAGCCGCGGGTGTTGTAGGTCGGATTGCCCCAAGCGGTGCAGGGCATGTCCCTCTGGCCCTTGAGGAACTCTGCGTAGATGGGTGTCGTGTTCATGCGGAACCGCCGGAACAACGAGTCCACGTCCTTGAACTTCTCCTGGATGTCTTCCCGCGTGAGAAAGATCTCTCGGCTCTCGACGGCCGAATACCCGTACGCCGGGGAGAGCATGTGGCCATCGACGTCGAATTGCCGGAGATACTCGAACAGGGCCTCGACTTCGCGCATGTCGGTCTCGCGGTAGACCGTCGTGTTGGTGCAAACCATGTGGCCGGCCGCCTTGGCGGCGCGGATGCCCGCGATGGCTTCGTCGAATACGCCGTCACGCTCCACCGCCAGATCGTGCGTCTCGCGCAGTCCGTCGAGATGGACGTTGAAGAAGAACCGCTTGTGCGGGCGGAATTCGTGCAGTCGCGCCTGGATGAACATGCCGTTCGTGCAGAGATAGATATGCCGCTTGCGCCTGATGGCGCCTTCGACAAGTCTTCCGATCGGCTTGTACATCAGCGGCTCGCCGCCGCAGATCGACACGACCGGCGCGCGGCATTCGTCGATCGCCGCGAGACACTGCTCCAGCTCCAGCTTCGTGGTGATCGTGTCCTCGTACTCCCGGATTCGTCCGCAGCCCGTGCAGGTGAGATTGCAAGCGTGGAGCGGTTCCAGCATCAATACCAGGGGAAAGCGCTTCCGCAGCATCGGGTGTGGCTGCGATCGGCCGGCATGTTGCGGGACCGTGGGCAGGATCGGGAACGGGCTGTTGCGGGGGGCGGGATCGCGCTGCCACTCCGGTCTCGGAAAGAGTGCGTTCTTTGCGACGTACGCGCCCATGCGCAGCGTGCTAGACAGGGGAAGTCTCATGCCTGCGCCGCTCCCTTCTTGCGGACGTATTCGCCAAGCGCCATCAAGGGAAAGTACTGCGGGTACATGTGATAGCGCAAGTAGAACACGTTTGGAAAACCAGTTCCCGTATGGGCCCGCTCGGCCCAAGTGCCCTGGGGCGTTTGGCGCTCGAGCAGGTAGCGCACGCCGTCCGCGACCGAGCCGCTCTCGTAGTCTTCGGTCGCCAGCAGTGCCATCAGCGCCCAAGCGGTCTGCGATGGCGTCGATGCGCCGCGGGCTCTCAGGGCTGGATCGTCGTAACTGTCAGGCGATTCACCCCACCCGCCATCGGCGTTTTGGAGCGAGCGCACCCACTCTCCGGCACGGATCACTGCGCTGTCCCACGGCAGAACTCCCGCGGCCCGCAAACCGCGCAGGGCGAAACAAGTGCCGTAGATGTAATTCACGCCCCAACGCCCGTACCAGCAGCCGTCCTCGTGCTGCATGCGGCGGATATACTCCACGCCGCGCAGCACGCGCTCTCGATAGCGTCCCGGAGCCCGCCGGCACAGCGTTTCCAGGGCCCGCCCGGTGATGTCGACGCAACTGGGATCCAGCATCGCGTTGTGGTCGGCGAACGGCACGTGGTTGAGGATTGCTGCGCAACTGTCGACGTCGAAGGCTGCCCAGCCCCCGTCGGACGACTGCATGGCTGCGAGCCACTCCAACGCACGCTCCTCAGCGCGGGCCTGGCGCTGGGCATCCGCGGCCGAGGTGTACTCCAGCGCGAGCAGCACCTCCGCTGTGTCGTCGGTGTCCGGATAGTGATCGTTGCGGTACTCGAAGAACCACCCGCCAGGCGCGGCATGCGGATTGCGCACGGCCCAGTCGCCGGGTTCGCGCGCCTGTTTGGCAAGCAGCCAGTCGGCGGCGCGGCCCAATGCCCAGCGCGCCGGATCGCCAAGCCGGGCCTTGGCCGCGCCGATCGCGTGGGTCGTCAAGGCCGTGTCCCATACCGGAGAATGGCACGGTTGCACGCGAAATCCACGTTCGTCGTGCAGAATCAGATCGTCGAAATGCGCTAGCTGGGCCCGCAACAGGGGGTGGTTCGAGTCGTAGCCCAGTTGCGTCAGGGCCATGATCGAATTCACCATGGCCGGAAAGATCGCGCCCAGGCCGTCGGATCGCTCCAGCCGGGCGATCATCCAATCGCGCGCTGCTTCGATGCCCCGCTCGCGGTGGCGTCCGGCCTCGGTGGACTCAAGAAACTTGATCGTCTTGTCGAGCAGCAGGAAGAAGCGCTTCCAACTCAGCAGTGCTGGCGCCGGCGCGGCGCGGCCTGAAAACAGTTCTTCGAGCGAAAAGCCTGTCGGCACCCGCCGGCGAGCCCGGGTTGCGCCGAGAATCGAAAGCGGCGCCAGCATTGCCCGGCTCCACGACGAGATGGAATAGATACCGAACTGATGCTCTGCCGGGAGCAGGAAGATCTCTGGCGGGATGGACGGCACGTCCGAGCGCCGGTAGAGGTCGAAGTAGCTTAGATAGAGCTTGGTGTAGCTGTTGGCTGCTTCGACGCCACCGAGATCCACGATGCGTTTCGCGGCGCGCCGCAGGTGCTCGGAGTGCTGGCTGTGGCCTCCCAGCTTCAGAGCGCAGTAGGCCTTTACGGACGCGTTGATGTTTGCCGGGCCGTGAGGGTAAATGTTCCAGCCGCCGTCTTCGAGTTGCTTGTCCGCGATACGGTTGCAGGCCGCATCCACCAGCGAGCGTGTTGGCGGATTCCAAGTCCCGTCGCTGCCGGGCTGGTGCAGCCAGAGTTGCAGCAGCACGTAGTCCGACTCCAGCGTGGTATCGCCTTCAACCTCGCCTACCCAATAGCCCTCGGAAGTCTGCCGATTGAGCAGGTAGTCGCAGGCTGCGTCTACTGCCTGCTCGGCTCGGATGACGAGATCTTCAACGGGCGGCCACGCGATTGCGGCCCTGCTGTCGCGACCAGCGCCTAACTTCATTGAAGGGCCGAGATTCGAGGCGGCTGAGCCTGCCGCAAGCTAGGCGTGAGCGGGAAGTAAGCGTTCTCGGTAATGGTTTCTGCCTCTTTGGTATGCCCGAAGCCGCACGGCTGGAAACGGTGATGGAGATCTTGCACGATCGGTTCAAGAGCCGATACGGCCGAGGCGGCTTTGGGTGGCGTGCCGTTGAGCCGTGCCAAGCAAATGACGTCCTTGTCATCGGCCAAGACGCGCGGTCCTCCGTGGGCTCGGAAGGCAAGCACGACGGCTTCGAACTCGAGCGCCATGGCTGTGCAGAATCCACGTGGGCGCGACGATAGAACAGACTCGATGTCTGGGGCGGGCATTATGGACCCAACGGGAAGTGCCAGTATAGCCAATGGATTCTTCACGGACGCAGTTCCCCCTAACCACCGCTCCGTACGGTGCTTGCCGCGCTGCGCACTCCAGAATCGGACGGATTCGCAGCAAGGAGCCGCTCGTGCAAATGCCTGACCTTACGCTATCGTCAGGCCGGCCGCGGCAAGTCGTTCGAAGTCGGCTACATTGGCGGTGGCAAGTGGTGCGTCTTCGCAGAGGGCGACCGCTGCGATCATGCAGTCGGCGAGTGTGCTGCGGCGACGGCCCGATTCGTTGAACAGCCGCGCAGCTAACACCGCGTGCTCTTGATTGAAGTCGACGCACCGGCCGATGAAGAGTCGAGCCAGTGCCAAGTCGGCGCTGGTGCCGAGAAGCAACATCAGAACGGGGAGCGCTCCCGACTCCCGCGGGCCCCTCAAATAGCGTCCAGAAAGGAATCGTGGCCGTCACGGAGGAGTTGTGAGTCTGGCTGGCTCAAGTGATCGTTCGAGAACAGGTCCGCTGGCCAGCGTGTCCGCTCTTCCACTACCCAGCGACACGACTTCACGATCAGCCGGTTCCGGCTTATGCCTCGTTCTTCCGCGACCCGGTCCAGTCCCGAGAGCACGGATTCCGGGAAATATACGCTCGTGCTAGGCATGGCAGATCCCAACCCAACATACACTGTTGGTCTAGTGATCGGACACGGTTGACGCGAGTCCGGGCCTGGACATCGCTAGGGGTGGAGATCTGGCTGCCTAGGCGGTAGATTGCGCTACCTGCTTGAAGCGCAACGGGGCGCCGAGCGTCTGTTCTGCTGGGTTCGGATATAATCCCCCCAATGGTCACGTTCGAGTTCTTCGTGCAGGAGGGCTGCGTCCCTGATGAGAGCCGGCCTCGGATCGTGGCAGAGATCGAGGCGGTCTGCGCCGAAGTGCTAGGTGCAGAGGCGGGGCCTGTCTCAGTTTCGTGGACGGTGATCCGCAAGGGGTTCGGTTTTCGAGGCGGGGAGCCGTCGACCACCTCACTGGTCCGCAGCCGCATACCGGACGGGCACGGTTCCGACGTGCGGGCTCGATTCCTTCGGTCGATCGCCGAGACGTGGCGTAACCTGACAGGTGCGGCTGAGGACGAGGTCATTGTGTCCGCCCGCGATTGGAGCTGGGCGGGCTGAACGTCCCAGGAACCGAGGAGTAGAGCGCATGCCATTCTATCGTTGCTTGATACCAAAGGACTCGCTCACCTACGAGCAGCGCGAGGAGATCGCGGTAGCGTTCACCGACGTGCATTGCGGTCATTCGACGGCACCGCGGAGTTTCGTGCAGGTCGCGTTTCTCGAGACGGATGGTTCCGGCGAGGTGGCGGACTCCCACGGAAGCGGCGTGTTGCGCTATGACACGCCGTACTTCATCGCCGGCGGCAACCGGGCGGGTCGCTCGGAGGAAACGAAGCGTCTGATTTTGAGCGGCTTGATCGAGAAGTTCTCGGAGATTGGCGGGATTCCGGCCGATATGGTCAGCGGACGCATCACGGAGGCACCCGCGTCTTGGACGATGGAGGCGGGGCGAATCCTGCCGGAGCCGGGGGCCGAGGCGGATTGGCTGGAAGAGCCCGCCGCTGCGGCGTGAGCGCGCCCCACGGCGGGATCAGCTGAGTATTCGTCCCTGTGGGCCGAGCCTCAGGCGTCGGCCAGCCCACCAGACCTCGTGGCCAAACAGGCTACCGAGCCAGACTGTTGCGGCGACTAGGTCCGCCGCGGGGACGAGCCATAGCGAACGCGCCCCGCCCTGGGCACGGACCAACCGCGCGGCCGCGCGGCCGGCTACGAGCCGCAGGCTGATCGCGGCGGCTGCCAGCGGCCACAGCGTGCCCGCTTCGGCCAGCAGCGCCAGCACGGACCATGGAACCGCGAAGGTGAGCACCAGGAAGAAGTGGCCCAGCGGGCGCTGCTTGCGGATGGTTCTCGACCAGCGCAACTGGCGCCTCCAAGATTGCCGCCAGGTCGTGCCGCGAGACAAGCGGGTGCTCACGGGCGTGGCTGAAAGGCTTACGGACAGGCCCTCGGCCGCGATCCTGGCCCCTAGGTGGTAGTCGTCCCCGATCACGTCGCGCAGCGCCGCGAAACCGCCCACGCTGGCTAGCGTCTCGGCGCGCAACGCCATGGACGAACCCAGGCCGAAGCGGAGCCCTTGCAGGCTCTTTGCCAAGAGCACTTGGGCAGGGAATTCGGTGTTGACGCGACAGGCCTCTAGGCGGGTGAGCCAGGAAGCGTCCGGCTCGGCCCGGTACAGGCACGTCACCATGCCCGTCTTCGGTGCTTGCAGTTCTGCGCTCAGACTCGCGAGATATCCCCCGGGCACTCCGATATCTGCGTCGCTCAGCACCCAGACTGGCTTGGACGCGTGCCGCGCCAGTTCCCGCAGGGCTTCGACTTTTCCGTTGCACCCCGGTGCAGGCGTCGGGCAATCGACGAGCTGGATGCGGGCGCGGGGGAAATCGGCTTGCACCTTGCGGACCGCTGCACGAGCCAGGCTGTCATGGCCGCCAGCCCCGACCAGAATCTCGAAATCAGGGTAGTCCTGAGCGGCGTGTGACCCGAGCAGGTTGACGAAATCCGCCCCGGCTCCGCTCGCCGGCTTGAGAATTGTGATCCCGGGTCGGGACCTGGGTTCCGTCGGCGCATTCGACTGGTCGCGGCTGTGTCGCCACAGGACCAAGAGAGCGGCTACGTAGTACGCGCAAGACGCGGCTGCCAGCAGGCCGACCGCCGTGACAAACACCACTGTGCGCTAGGCCACGCGCTGGGCGTCCCGCTGGGCGACCAGGCAAAGCTCCGCCGCTTTGAAGGTGTGCTCCTGTGTCATCGCGCGTTCGGTGCGTTCGAGGCAGTCCACGATCAGCTGCCCGAAGAAAGGGAAGCCTACGGTGTCATGCGTGCGGATATGCTGCTCGCCTTTGCCATCGACCAGATAGAGCTGGTCAGATTCCGAATCGCGGCCTACGTCAAGGTACTTGCGGAGTTCGATGTAGCCCTGCGTGCCGAGGATAAAGGTCCTGCCGTCACCCCACGCGCCAAGACCGTCCGGCGTGAACCAGTCGACTCGAAAGTAGTTCGTCGCGCCGTTGTCCGCCACGAGAGCCGCGTCTCCGAAGTCTTCCAGTTCGGGGTGGCCGGGATTGTTGTAGTTGGCGACGCGGCTGGAAGTCACGGTGGCGTTGCTGGCTCCGCTGAAGTGGAGGAACTGCTCGATCTGGTGGCTGCCGATGTCGCACAGGATCCCGCCGTACTGCCCAAAGTCGAAGAACCAGTCCGGCCGCGACGGGGCGTTGAGCCTGTGTGGCCCCATGCCGATCACCTGCAGGACCCGTCCGATGGCACCGCCATCGATCAGGTTTCCGGCATAGATCGAGCACTCGGTGTGGAGGCGCTCGCTGTAGTAGACCGCGTACTTCCTGCCCGTGGCCGCGGCTTGCCGCTTCGCCTCGGCCAGCTGCTCCAGCGTGGTCATCGGCGCCTTGTCGGTGAAGTAGTCCTTGCCGTGCCGCATGACCTCGCAGCCCAGCTGGCAGCGCCGGTTCGGTATGGCAGCCGAAGCGACCAAGCGCACCTCTTCGTCCTGCAGGATCTCGTCCAGGCTGCGGGCCGCCTTGGCCTGCGGGAACGATTTGAGGAACTGCTCGACCCGAGCCGGGTCTGCGTCGTACACCCACTTCAGGTCCGCGCCGGCCTCCGTGAGCCCGTTGCACATCCCGTAAATGTGTCCATGGTCGAGCGCCGCCGCCGCGATGGCGAAGGTGCCGGGCTCGACCACCGGCCGGGCCTTGCCTTGCGGCGCGTAGTTCATGCCATCCGACTTTTGCATCGCACCACGATTGTCGCAGAACCATGCCGAGGCCCCGTGTCGGCGGCACGGCGACCATATACTCGAAGAGAGGCCTTGCGCTGGCCCCCGTACTCCGGCGCTCGGAGCACATGTCGACTGCGATTGCCGCGCGAACGAAGTGGGCTGATTGGCTGGGCTGGACCGCTGCGGTAGTGATGGCCGCGCTGTGGTTCAGCGCGGGCCTGTGGAAGCTCACCGACATTTCGGGCTGGCAGCTCAAGCTGACGCAGCTGCTCGTGCCAGTGCAGTTGAGCCTGGCGGGCACGTTGGCCGTGGGCGTGGCAGAGGTCGTCGCGGGCGTCTTGCTGTTGCGACCGGCGTGGCGCCGCTGGGGCGGGTGGCTGTCGGTGGCCTTGCTCGCGGCGTTCATGGCCTACATGGCGGTGAACTACCAGACCTTGCAGGGCGAAGATTGCTCCTGCTTCCCGTGGCTCGAGCGGGCCGTTGGCCCGGCCTTCTTCTGGAGCGACGCCGCGATGGTGGCGGTTGCGCTCGTGGCTGTGCGGTTCTCCCAGCCATCCAAGAATGCGCGCGGCGCCGGCATCGCCGCATTGGCCGTGGCGGCGTTCGCGGCAGGAATGCTCGGCGTAGACCGCCTGCAGCCGCCGCCCGAGCTAGCCGGCATTGAGCCGATTAGCGCGGATGGCAGCGAGTACGACGTGCGGCAAGGCAAGGTGTTCCTGTTCTTCTTCAACCCCTCGTGCCTGCACTGTCTGCACGCCGGGCAGACGATGGCCAAGTATGAGTGGCTCGTGGACTTCATCGGCATCCCTACCCAAGACCCGGACTGGGGGCCGGGCTTCTTGCAGGATGCCGGGCTGACTGCCGTGAAGCTCTCGCCCGACGCGGAGCGCTTGAGGGAGACGTTCGTGTTCGAAGACGTTCCCTACGGTGCAATGCTCGAAGACGGGTCGGTCCTGGAACGACTCGTGTTCTGGGAGGAACCTGCGTTGAGCGAGGCGCTGCGGAAGCACGCCTTCATCGAGTGACTAGGCCGACGACAACGCCCGCGCAGGCGCTGCGCTGCCGCGCCGCATAAGTGAGCTTGTCGCAGACCGCTCGCGGGACCGCGCCCAACTATCATGGCTGTTTGGCGCTGCCGGAAACCATCACCTGCAAGGTGAGCTCGGAATCGGCCGGCTACGTAAACATGGCCGCGGTGGCAAGGGTCGACTTGCCGCTTGAGGAACTAGCTTCAAAGGTCTTGGGAGTCTGCGGCAAAGATTCTGAGCGCATCGCGCGGATCTTCCTGCGCGGATCCCTAGTCAGCGGCGATTCACGCTTTCGCTGGAGTCCGTTCTCGCTAGCTTCAGACCAGATGGCTGCGCTTCTCGACCGTTTCCCCGACCATGACCCCAAACGCGAGCTTGAGATTGAGCGATGTGACAGAATGCTGCTGCGCGGGATGCGCGGAGACTTCGAGATCTCCCGCGAAGTTGGCCGGCAGAGACGCTTCTTGCGACGGCAGAACTTTTGGGACCCTGCGCTCGCGCTGCTCGCCGAGCAGTCGCCCCGCTGCGAGCGGTATTCGTACTCCGACTGCGCCGACGTGTTCGCGGCCGATCTAGCGGGCCCGGTCTTGGATCAGTTCAGGGATCTGGGTCCGTTGCTCCGGTTCAGCTCGCTGGAGGCGCAAGTGCGAGCGCTGCCGGCGTCTCAGGCCACGCTGTTCGCGACCAGGGCCTAGGGCCCCGCGCTTCCCCGCAGGGATCTCGCGCTCGGCCGCTTGGACAGTGCGGAACGGCTTGAAGCGGATTGCCGCGCACCGCTCGATGCGGTAGGATGACAGCGGAGCATATTCGCTATGAAGGGCAACACCACCATCCAACGAAGAACCTTCGTCAAGGCCGCGGCGGCCGCAGCGCCCGCTGCCGCGTTCGCCGCAGGAAGCGGCGTCATCGGGGCCAACGATAGGATCCGCGCGGCGGTCTTGGGCGTGAACGGCCGAGGCCAAAGCCACATGTACGGGCTGCAGCCGATCAACAACGTCGATGTCGCGACCTTCGTCGATCCCGATCTGGAGATCGCGCGCAAGCGCGCCGGCGAATTCGAGCAAAAGCACGGCCATCGCCCCAGTGTCGTGCAAGACCTGCGCAAGGTCATCGAAGACAAGGACATCGATGTCATCACCATCGCGACGCCCAACCACTGGCACACGCTAGCGGCGATATGGGCCTGCCAGGCTGGCAAGGATGTCTATGTTGAGAAGCCCGCCACCCACACCTTCAACGAGGGCCTGAGCCTGATCGCGGCCGCCAAGAAGTACAACCGGATCGTCCAGCACGGGGTCCAGTTGCGTAGTTCCGAGGCCGTGCGCGAGGCCGTTCAGAAGATGCGTGACGGAGCCATCGGCGATGTCTACATGGGACGGGCGACGATCTTCAAGTGGCGTCCGCCGCTAGAAGCCCAGCCCGACGAGCAGCCGCCGTCCAGCTTGGACTACGACTTGTGGGTCGGACCGGGCAAGTGGCGCCCCTACTCCAAGCGCCACGTGCACTACAACTGGCACTGGACGTGGGACTTTGGCAACGGCGAGATCGGCAATCAGGGAATTCACGAGTTGGACATGCTGCAGTGGGGCCTGGACGTGACGCTGCCCGACGAGGTGATGTCTTCCGGCGGCCGCTACCTCTGGGACGACCACCGCGAGACGCCCGAGATGCTGACCACGCTGCTGCAGTTCAAGCAGGAGCGCAAGATGGCCGAGGTGGCCGTCCGATTCTGGCACTCCAACCACGAAACGCAGTCGGCCAACGGCAACCTCTTCTATGGTTCGGAGGGCTACATGGTTATCTCCGGCTACACCAAGTGGGAGCTCTACCGCGGGCGCAGGCCGGAACTCGTCGAGAGCGGCGAGTCGCCGACCAAGCACTACGAGAACTTCATCAAGGCGGTGCGCAGCCGCAAGACCGAAGACCAGCACGGCCCGGTCGAGTCCGCGCACCACTCGGCAGCGCTGGCGCACTTGGGCAACATCGCGTTCCAGCGGGACGCGAAGCTGGAGTTCGACCGCGCCTCCATGCGCTTCAAGAACGACGAACAGGCCAACGCGATGCTGTCCAAGTCGTATCGCAAGGGCTTCGAGGTGCCCGCGCCGGACAAGGTCTAGGCGCTCGATCCCGCTTCGTCGGACACTACGCGGCGGGGGGGCCCCCCCCCCCCCCCCGCCCCCCAGCGAGGGTTATATTGGAGCCGCGACGACCCACACGACGACCAAGGGCACCGACAGGGAATTTAAAAAAAA
>VXMF01000001.1 GCA_009841225.1 Terriglobia bacterium
CCCGAAGCCGCCGAAGCCGCCGCCCCCGAGACTTCTTCCAGCATATCCGCCCGCCATTCCCCCGGACATACCCGCCAGCATCCATGCGGTGGTCATCGGCCCGCCGCGCCACGCGCCCCCGACCCGCCGCCGGCGCGTGAGCAACAGCGGCGCGAATATGAGCAGCGGCAGCAAGCCGCCGGGGCCGCGCCTGCGCTGTCGGCTGGAAGAGCGCGCGGGCTGGCCGGAAAGCGTAACGCCCGCATCCCTTGCAACGATGGTGGCAACCGCACTGACGCCGAACGCGACGGCGCCGTTGTAGTTGCCTTGCCGCAGGTAGGGAGTCATGCCATCGCGGATCTCGCCCGCGACACCGTCGGGGATGACGCCTTCCAGGCCGTATCCAACCTCGATCCTCAAGCGGCGCTCTTCGATGGCCAGCAGCAGCACGACGCCCCGGTCGGCTTGGTCTCCGACGCCCCAGTGCTCAGCGACGCGGTTGGTGTAGTCCTCAAGCGATTCGCCGCCCAGGGACTGGAGCACGGCCACCGCGACTTCAGCGCCCGTCTTGGCTTGCAAGTCTTGGGCTAACGCCTCGAGGCTCGCGCGTATTCGCTGATCGAGCACCCCCGCGTAGTCGTTGATGAAGCCGCTCGGCTCCGGAAGCGGCTGCTGCCCGAAAAGCGAAGTGAGGAGTAGAACAGAAAGGACCGCGCCGAGGGCGAGCCTAGACCACTTGGGGATGCGCCGTTTCGAACCGAGGAGAGGCAGGGCGCTCATCAGGGGATGCCTTCAGTGTACTCTGGCGCTCAACACTTCGGTTCGCACGCATTCTCGGGGCCCGCTGCGCCTGTAGCGCCGCGCGCACCCCTCCGCTGGTCCCAACTTTGGCCGCAACTGCCGGATAATCAGGTACGAAGATGCGCCTGCTTCGTAGTAGCAGATTCGTCCCCGGCAGTGCTGCGTCGCTGCGGATCGCTGCCGCTCTTGCCTTCGGGCACGGTCTGTGCGCCCAGCCGGGGTGGGTGGCGGAAACTCCACACTTTCGGGTGCTTGCGGTCGAGGCTCCGGGCATCGATGCGGATACCGCTGGATTCGCAGCCACCGTCCTCGAGCAGATTCGTCAGCAGTTCCGCCTCTTCGGCGCAGGCCTGCCCGAGCGGGCCGACGGCCCGCTGGAGGTGCTTGTCGTGCCCAACAAGCTCGAACTGCACGAGCTGCTCCGGGAAGCGCCCGATTCCCGGACACGCGGCATTACAGTGGGCGGGCTCGACCGAGACTACGTGGTGGTGCCGTGGCACGAGATCCCCGGCCCGCAGATCACCCTCGCGCACGAATACGCGCATCAACTCGACGGCCCCCGCTGGCCGATCTGGTTTCGCGAGGGCAGGGCCGTGTACCTCGCCCGCCGGACAGCCTCGCTGTCCGGCCAAGACACGCGCATTCCCTTGGTCGCGATGCTGGAGCGCTCCGAATGGCTTGACTGGCGCGCTCTGATCCAGGCCGAGCGTGACAGCGCCATTGTCCATGACGAGCTGTTTCAGGCACAGTCGTGGCTGCTCGTCCAGTGGCTGGCAACGCAGCGCGTGCCGCTGACGCGCCTGACGCCCGACCACGGCGGCACGGCGCTAGCAGAACTGGGCCCGGACCAACTGACGGCCGTGCTACGTGAGAATCTCGCAGCCGTGCGCGCAGGGTCGCCCGAGGAACTCGCCACTCTGCCCCCGGCCGACGTCGAAGCCAGCACGAGAGTGGCGGCGGAATGGGAGGTGCCCCTGTTGCGGGCCGAAATCGAGCGGGAGCTGCGATTCCACGAGGCCGCGGAGCGAATGCTGCGCTCCATCGCCCAGCGCTTCCCAAGCGCCGCGCGGGCCCAAGCCGCCTATGCCAGCATGCTGCTGATCCGTGGCGAGCTTGATTCGGCCGAGAGATATTTCCGCACGGCCATCGACCTGGGCGACCTCCGGTCGCGGACATCCTATCGCTATGCGCTGCTGCTGATGCGTCCAGGCGATACGCCCCGCACCCGGGCCGAAGAGGCGCTAAGCGCCGCCACTCGAGCCGTCGCAGCAAACCCGTCCGAACCCCTCCACCAGCTGGCCGTCGCTCATGCGCGAATGTTGCTTCGAGACTGGAACGGCGCGTTCGCCGAGTTGCGCAAGCTGTCGCGGTTCGCCGGGTGGGCGGACCGGGCCGCCAAAGAAGCGGCCGAGGTCGTTCGCCGCAAGGTGCAATCGATCGGCTCGGCGCCGTCCCCAATCCTCGCCCCAGAACCGGGGCCAGTCCAAGGCTTGCTCGCTCGCATGCCGGTCCTAGAGGGCAAGCCGGATCCGTGGACACCTCCCAGCGCAACACCGGCTCCTCTGCCGCAGCCGTACCCCTGGGCTCCGCACGGGGCGTGGATCGCGCACGGCAGAATCGCCTGGGTGGATTGTACGAACAACGCCAGGACCGTAATCCTGCACTCGCCTTACAAGCGCTACGTGCTGCGCGAGGACCCGAACCGGCCGCCCGTGCTGATCAACCGGCCGTTCCGGGCCATGTCCGTTCCGTGCAACACGCGGGGCTACGTGGTGAAGATCTCTTACCGCAAGCTCTCAGAAGAGGACGGTCCAGACGGCGAGATCTTCGGGATCCACTTCTGAGCGCGACCGCTACATCACGCCGTACTTCGCAAAGGCCTCTCGGCTCGGCATCCCCGCTTCGATCTCGCGCTGGACAACTTTTTCCGCACGCACCTTTTCCAGCGCCTTGACGAATATCGTGCCTTCGTGGCGGCGGGGAGCTATGCAGACCCCATCGCGGTCCCCGATCACGATATCGCCGGGCTCGACCAGCACCTGCCCGATCTGGATCGGCACGCGGAAATCGACCACATGGCCGCGCAGCCGCTGGTCTTGGGCGTAGGAGCCATGGCCGAACGTCGGAAATCCCAGCGCGGCGATCCCATCCGTGTCCCGGTAGTACCCGTCCAGCACCGCTCCGGCCGCACCCAGGACCTGCGCCCTAGCCGTCATCAGCTCGCCCCACAACGCGTAGTCCGGAGATCCGCCGCCGCATACGTAAACCTCGCCCGCGCGCAGGTCATCAAGCGCTTCCAGCATTCTTCCGAACGCGGGCAGAGACTCGCTCTCGCGGGCGCCATCGTCTAGGTCCGCCACCTGCACGGGCATGGCCCGGCCGACCACGCGCATGCCTGGATCCAGGGGACGGATTTCCGGAGGGAGGAACTGGTGCACCAGCCCGATCTGGTCCATCACGTCGCCGAGAACCGCCGAGAACAGCTCTTTCGAAGCAAGTTCGAACAGCTCGCCATCGGTGCGCCAGGGAAGTGCCAGAGCCTCAGTCCTCCCCTAGCGGGTCCGGCGGCGACGCGGCGGACATCACCAGCTCGGGAGCGTATTGCGCAATGCGATCCAATACCAATCGAGCCCGGCGGACGCGCTCCTTCGAGAGCGCGACCGCCGTGTGTTCGATGTGGGTGCCGCTGGGGTAGATGTCGGGCGCATTGCGCAATCCGAGCTTCACGTAGAGCGGCGCACCGACGCGAATGAAGTCGGGCACTTCGTAGTGGCGCACGAAGCCTCCGATGTTGTCCGGCGCTTCGACATAGAGATCGATCGGGGCATCAACAGCGGCGCGAACGGCAGCTAGCTGTGACAGCGTCAGGTCAGAGGGTACGTTGATGGTGGTCGCCCCGAGATCTTCGAGGACGCGCGCCGATGCCGGATTGGCGGGAGCCATCATGACCGAAGTCTTCAGGATCAGATCGTGCGGCAAGTCCCCCGAGCGCTTCAGACGTCCCAAGATCTGCAACAGGCCAATGTCCGAGACCAAGACGCTGCTAATGCCAAGCCGCACGGCCCGACGCACGTCCTCCACGGCGTACACCAGCTGGTCGCTGCCGCGCAGGCTCAAGCCCAGCGCCTTGCCGGCCGCGGCGTAGGCCTGCGCTCCGATGTCGAACGTGGCTCGCGGGCCCACGAAGAGATTGACCTCGATGCCTCGGCGCTCGCCCATCGAGACCATTGCGCGGATCTCGTCGTCGGTAAGCAGCATGATCCCGCTGCCCTGGCTCACCCGATGGAGCGGCACGCTCCGCGCATCCGCCTCGGAAATCACCGCCGCCAATGCGGCCGGGCCCTCCGTGCTGGGAATCTCGATCCGATATTGAGCGCCGTCTTCGAAACGCTTTGCCGAGTCCGGCGGCGGCGTCGGGTCATTCGCGGGCAATCCCAGGCTAGCCAGCGACTGCCTTGTTCTTGTCATCACTGCTGCGACACATTCTTTACTACCAGCCCCGTGCGGTCAAGGTGCGGGAACATCACCTCGCTCTGGCAGCCTGCTTTCTCGAATTCCCGGGCGACGGCGTGGACTGCGTCTTCGCGGCCAGTCTCGTACAGCACCAGCACGGCCGGACCGGCTCCGCTCAGTGCGCAGCCCAGCAGCCCGGGCACGCGCAGCTTGAGGATCGCATCCAAGCCCGGCACGTGCGGCGATCGGTAGGGCTGGTGCAAGCGATCCTCGAACGCGACCGGGAAGGCTTCTCGATTGCCCTTCAGTAGCGCCGCCACCAGAAGGGTGGCGCGCTGGATGTTGAACACAGCGTCCTCACGGGAGCAGCGGTCCGGCAACGCCGCGCGCATCTTGAGCGTGGACAGCTCGTAGTCCGGACAGACCACAGCCACCGAGAACGCCCTGGGCACTTCTAGCCGCACTGCCCGCGTGACTCCGTCCGCTCCGATGGCCGCAGTGGTTACCGACCCGAGGACAGCAGCGGACACATTGTCGGGATGACCCTCGATGCGAGCCGCCTCGTCCAGCAAGCGGTGCTCGTCCCAACCCATGCCAAGCACGCGATCCGCCAGCACGACCCCAACCACGAGCGCGGCGGCGCTGGAGCCCAGTCCCTTCCCGACCGGGATTTCGTTCTCGATCTCCAAGTAGACGGGGGGCAATGCACGGCCCTGCGCCTCGGCGACGTCGCGCGCGGTCTTGAGAATGAGGTTCTCTGATTCGGCCGGGATGCACTCGCTATCCCGGCCAGTCACACGCACCATGTCCTCGGCTGCAATGCGAAACCGACAGTACAGATAGACGCCTAGGGCCAGCCCTAGCGTGTCGAAGCCGGGTCCCAGGTTCGCGCTTGAGGCCGGCACGCGAACCTCGGTCAGCGCGCTCATAAGCCGCGATTATAGCCCAGCGACTCAAGGCGACCATGCGTGCCGTCGAACCGCCGAATGCCGGCTCTGAACGGTAAGTGCAAGCGGATCAACGAAATGCGACAAGGAAGACTGCGGCCGCGGCGCCGACCAACAGAATGGTGGTCCGCTCGGGGCGCCAGCGCCTCGATTCCGACTCGGCCGCCCCAGTCTCCTTCGCGACCGCCGCGCGGGACCGCTCGAGCCAGCCGTCGCCGGCACCGCCGTAGCGCTCGCCGCGCCGGCAACTTGCCAAGGTTAGCCCGCGCAGTACTGCGGCGTCCGCTGGGCCGAGCAGCGCCGAGCAGACAGCCATGGCCCCGCCCGTCACGGCTACCGCCCACCAGTAGCTCCACCAGACGCTGGTCAGCTGCTCGGGCAACGGCCACGCCATGCGGTCTCCCAGCATGGAAACGAGTCCGCAGAAAATCCCAGCAAGCATGCCGACGATCCCTGAACGAGGATGCGCCCGAGTCCAAGCCCCGACCGCGAACACGGTGGCTAGCGGCACCACCGCAACGCTGGACAGCCGCAGATAGAACGCCACCATGCCTTGGCCGAGGAACGGAACGTACAGAAACGACAGCGCCACACAAGCCACCGCGGCGATGCGCGTGACGGCCAGACTGCCGCGCTCCTGCGCATTCGGGGCCAAGAAACGGCAGTACACGTCCCGCGTGAAGACGGCGCCGAGAGCCGAACCGATCGAGTCATAGGTCGAAATGCAGGCGGCCAGCACGCCAGCCAGCACCAAGCCCGCAAGCGGGCCATCTAGAAACTCGACGAAGACCTGCGGGAACGCGGCGTCAACCTGATCGAGATCGGGATACAGCGCGCGGCTCATGATGCCGAGCGAGACGTTGCACCACATGACCGCGATCAGCGCCGCCGAGGCGACCACGACAGCGGCCCGCATGTCCCATTCGCTCCGCGCTCCCAGCAGGCGCATCGACTGGGAATGGTTGACGATGCAGTAGGCCGCATGCACCGCGATCCAGCCGAACAATACCAACGCAAGCGGCGTTTCGGGGCCGGAGAGCCCGCCATAGGACATCACCTGTGCCGGCAGTTCCGGATCGAACTCTGCCAAGCGGCCGCGAAGCTCTTCCCACCCGCCAATCGCCCGCCAGACCACGACCCACAGCAGGCCCGAAGCGATCACGATCATGACCGTTTGCAGCGAGTCGGTCGCTACCACCGTTCGCAAGCCGCCGCTGGCGGTGTAGACCGCCGCCAACGCTGCCAAGCCGACCACGAGCCACCAGGCGCCGCCGCCCCAGCCCGTGAGGGCACCCAGCAGAAGGAACAGGGAAAAGGCCATGTTGCCCATCACATTGGTGCGCTGCTGGATCTGGACCAGAGCTCCGAACAACCGCATGGCCGGCCCGAACCGCGCCTCGAGATATTCGGCGTTAGTGAAGAAGCCAGCCCGGTAAATCGGCACCAGCACGACGCCCGTGGCCAGCAGCCAGCCGATGGGGATACCCAGCCACCACGTGGACAGGTAGGCGATGCCGTACTGATAGGCGCCGCCGACCACCGCGACAAAATCCCCGCTGTCCACCGCGGTCGCAAACAGGGACAAGCCGATGGCCGGCCAGGCCAAGCTGCGAGAAGCGAGCTGCCAGTCCGCGACGCTGCTCGGGCGCCGCGAGCGCAGCCAGCCGGCCGCGACCATAGCGGCGTTGATGCCGAGCGCCAGGATCCAGCCGACCAGTGTCATGCGAGCGGCGGGCAGCGCTGTTCCTAGTCGGCGGTCAACGCCGCGACGAACTTGGCCGCCTCTGCCCGATGCGCCAGCACGGCGCTCTCCATGGACGGATATTCCGGCGGGTCATTGCGCAGGTCCCAGTGGCCGAAGCGGTCGCGGCCCCGGACCAAGGCCGCTGATTGGTCGGGCAGCAGCGGCTTGGCGTCGGGCGTGACGTAGCGGGCCGCGAATCCGATGCGCGGCCCGTCAGAACCGTTCGCATGCGAGCCGTGGATCGCCCGCACGTGGTGCAGCGACAGCTGGCCTGCTCGCAGTTCGATGTCCACCACGTCGCTCTCGTCGTACTCAACTTGGATCTCTTGGCCTCGCGTGAGCAGGTTGTCCTCGGCGTAGGTGTCGCTGTGCGGCTGGATCTCCATCAGGTGCGAGCCGGGCAGCAGGCGCATGCAGCCGTTTGCGCGTGTGCTGTCAGTGAGAGCAATCCAAGTGGTAGTGACCGCTCCGCCATCCAAGCCCCAGTAAGTGCCGTCCTGGTGCATGCTGACATAGCCGCTATCTCGCGCCGGTTTCGGAAAGACCGATGCGGACCAAAGCAACATGTCCGGGCCGAGCACGCTCTCTGCCGCAGCGAGCACCTTGGGGTGTGTCGCCAGTTCCCATGCCCACCCGTAGAAGCGGTGGATCTGGCTCATCTGCACCGCCTTCGGTGCTCCGCCAAAGGCCGCAGCCACCCCGAAATACGCTCTGCGGTAGCGTTCGGCCTCGGGCGGCTCCAAGGCGTCGATGGGACACAGGTAACCCGTCTCGCGATAGCGATCACGCTGGGCAGGTGTGAGTGGGAGTTGCACAGGCGCCTTGGCCGAACCATCATACGCCCGGGCGCTCCCAGCGCGGCGCGCAGCCGCTGGTTACAATCGTTCGGTTGGTGACTGAGGCACCCAGTCTCGACCTCGGCTGTGGCCAGAACAAACGGCAAGGCGCGATAGGAATCGATCGCATCGCCGACACGGCCGCGGACGTGTTGGCCGACATCGATCAGGGCCTGCCCTTCTTGGAGGCGACGATCAGCAGCGTCAGCCTCGTCCACGTCATCGAGCACGTCGACGATGTCGTGCATGCCGTGGAAGAAGCGCACCGCGTGCTCCAACCGGGCGGGCGCCTGCATATCGAGACGCCGCACTATTCGGACGCGAGCTCGTTCACGGACCCCACGCACCGCTGGCACCTCAACTCTTTCTCGTTCCGGTACTTCACGGAGGCCGGAGGCTTCGCCTACTACTCGCAGTGCCGCTTCCGGGAAGTGAGGACGGAGGTCAAGCTGTTGCGATTCTGGAGGCTGCTGGGCTTCGAGTTCGCCGTGAATCACTGGAGGCTCTTTCGCAAGTTCTGGGAGTACTACCTGTGCTTCCTAGTGCGCGGAAAGGTGTTGGTCTTCGAGCTCGAAGCCCTGAAATAGCCCTGTGGTATTCTCCGAAAAGTGGAACTGACGGCGGTCTACGAGGCGTTCGGAAGCGACCGTACCAGCAGGCTGGTCCGGTCCGTGTCGCTCGGGGCGCTGCGAACCTACGGCGTGTACGAAGCGATCAAGGTCCGCTCCCGGTTGCGCACCCTGAACCGTCAGAAGTTGCGCGCCGCCGCGCCGCGAATGTGGGAGCAGATCAAGGACGGCGACGCCGATCTCGCCCGGGACCTCTCGCAAGCCGTACTGGTCTCCAACATTCCGCTTATCGTCGAGGTGCTGGATCTGCTGGAGATCGAGCACGACGACAATGGGTTCTTCGACAAGGACAGCGACTACTCGAGCCAGCTTTCCGACGGCTGGGAGCAGCGGGTCTTCGAGCACTGCAAGGACCGCTTTGACCCCGATCTAGTGCTGCATTACATCAACCATCTCGGATGGGAGCTGGAAGCGCTGGCCGAGCCGTACCTAGAGCCGAACCAAGTTCCCGCGGCCGCTGGCTAGAATCCGCGCAGTACGGGACTCGCCGTCAAGCGGCCACATCCGAGCGAGATTCTGACATGACTGGAAAACGCATTGGCATCTTGACCGGCGGCGGTGACGTGCCGGGCCTCAACGCCGCGATCAGGGCAGCGGTCTACGACGCCCGCGACCGCGGCATGGAAATCCTCGGCATTCGGCGAGGCTGGAAAGGACTCACTCACGTCAACCCTGTGGATGGGGTCGACCCTGAGTACCTGCTGCCGCTCAACCGTGCCAACACTCGCACGGTCGACCGGATGGGCGGCACGTTCCTGCACTCGACCCGCACGCAGCCTTCGCGCATGAAGGTTGGCGAATGCCCGGAACACCTCCAAGACCGGCTGGATTCGCTGGCCGAAGTCAGCCCTGGCATCGTGGACTTCACGCCAATCGTGCTGGAGAACTTGCAGCGGCTGCACCTGGACTCGCTCATCGCGATCGGCGGCGACGACACACTCAGCTATGCCCGCCGCCTGCACGAAGAGGGCTTCCCCGTGGTCTGCCTGCCGAAGACGATGGACAACGACGTGCCGAATACCGAGTACTGCATCGGTTTTTCGACGGCGATCACGCGGGCGGTGGACAACATCAGCCGCCAGCGCACCACGGTTGGCTCGCATGAGCGCGTCGGGATCTTTCGCGTGTTCGGGCGCGACGCAGGCTTCACGGCCCTGTACACGGCCTACGTCACCGGCATCCGCTGCTGCATTCCGGAACATGTCTTCGACTTGGATCGGCTGCTGGCGCTGATCATGCAGGACAAGCGCGAGAACCCGAGCAACTACACCCTGGTCGTGCTGTCCGAAGGGGCCACCTGGAAAGGCCGCACCGTGCAGGAATACGGAGACGCCGATGCCTACGGGCACCGCAAGAAGATGAGCGTCGGCGAGGCGCTGAGCCAAGAGGTCAAGAAGCAGCTCAGGGAAGAGACCGTGGTCAGCGACCTGACCTACGACCTGCGCGGCGGGCCTCCCGATTTCATCGACCGGCTTGTGGCGACGACCTTTGCGGCGATGGCTGTGGAGTGCATCGCCGACGGCGGCTCGGGCCGCATGATGGCGCTGCAGAAGGGGTGCTACGTGGACGCCGAGATCCCCGGTCCGGGCGGCAAGTCCCGCAGCGTCGACGTAAGCGCGATGTACGACACCGCGAATTTCTTGCCGAAGCGCGACAACAAGGCGGGCGCTCCGATCTTCCTCAACATGCTATAGGCGCCGGGACGGCGCACGGACGGACGGCAGGCCTCCTAGCGCGGGCAGTCAGGCCCACTTCAGCGCGCGCTGGCGGAACAGCCAGATGTAGCCGAAAATCAGGATGGCCAAGAAGACCAGCATCTCGACCAGCCCGAAGAGGCCGAGCACGTCATACTGAATCGCCCACGGCAAGAGGAAGATCGTCTCGACGTCGAAGATCACGAACAGGATCGCCACGAGATAGAAGCGGATCGAGTAGCGGCCGCGCGTATCGGCCTCGGGCGCAATGCCACATTCGTAAGGCTCGAGCTTGGTCTGTTCCGGGACGCTGGGCCGGATCAATTTGGCGGCGATCAGCGTCACGATCGGAAACGCCGCGGCGATTCCGATGAAGATCATGATGGGAATGTACCCTCGGGGCATGAACCTTGATTATACGCACACGGGCCGGTCGGCTTCAGTAGCCGACCGCGGCCGTTTCGTCCGGCTGAATCCGGTCGCTGGGCGGACCGACATGAATGTGCGGCCCTGTCGACTGGCCGGGCACGGCACTGCGGAAAGCGATATAGGGAATCCCCAGGCTTTCCAGCATGTAGATCAGAAACATCCCCTCGTCCGAGTCCGGATGCAACGCCACGTCGATCCGGCCGGTGTGGTCCAAGCCCATCGAACGGTGCAGGTGCGTGTCGCCATCGGCGCTGACCGGGGGACTGCTGCCAAAGGTGTAGCGGTACATGTCGCCGACCTCTTCAAGCATCGCGAGCTCGTAGTCGTTAAAGCCCTCGAAGCGATACGCCAAGTCCTCGCCTTCGAGCTCTTCCAAGTAGGTCTCGGCAGCAACCATGCGCTCCATCTGCCGGATCAGGTCGGCCCGCGTGCTGGCCAACTCGGCCTGCCGCTCGGCGCCCGCTAGCTCGTCCTTGGCCTCCTGGAGGCGCTGCGCCGGGATCACGCCGGCCTCGACCCGCGCCATGATGAGATCGAGGTTCTCGCGGGCGATCCGCACCAAGCCGTCCGCGGCGTCGAGCATCAGTTCGAGCTCGCCCTTCTCGAGGTTCTCGCTGAGCAGCGTGCGGTTCAGGGTCTCTCGATAGCCGCGCTTGAGCCGCTCTGTCTGCGCTTCGATAAGTGCCCGTCTCGGAAGGGCCCCGGCCCGGACCAGGTTCTCCACCCGCTCCAGTTCCGGATCAGCCTGAGCGTTCGCCGTGGCCACGGATGCCAAGCAGATCGCGGTGCCGACGATCCAAGCACACGCCCGCATATGCAATTCATTCTAAGCGCCGAGAACGCCCGATTTGCCGCGCGGGCGCTTCCGCGGACAGCGCGGAGCCCTGGCCAAGCTAGCTCCCGCAAGAGAGTTGAGACAGATATGCGAAACGCCGCCTCTCGCCCGCTAGGACGAATCTAGTCATAATAGGTAGCCGCTTGGTCGCATCCCGGCCTACGGACCTTTATGGAAGATTGGGAAGTTGCCGTACAAGCCGCTCAAGAGCGCAAAGCCTTGGACACAATAGTGCTAAACATCGGCCAAGTCAGCACCTTCACCGAACAGTTCGTCATCTGCCACGGCACGAACTCGCGACAGATCCAAGCGATCGCGGACCAGGTCGAGAGGAGCGTCAAGGCCCAAGGCCGCAGACCGCTGCGCATCGAGGGCTATCAGAATGCCGAATGGATCCTGCTTGACTACGGGGACTTCGTGGTGCACGTGTTCTCGCGCGACAAGCGCTATTACTACGACTTGGAACGGCTGTGGAGGGCGGCTCCGAAGCTTCCGATTCCAGTGGCAGCCTGAGCGGTGGCTGGCGCGCTAGCGGTCGGCGATCCGGCCCTGCAAGCGCTGGCCACGCTGAAAGTGCTCTTCGGCCGAACCGTCGTTGAGCGCGTCTCGCAAGCCCTCTAATTCCTGGACGACCGCGGCCAGCGCCTCGTCAATCGGCCCAGGGTTCGTCTTCAGGATTCCCGACCAGACGGCATGCGGGCTGGCGGCCAGCCTGGTCATGTCGCGCAAGCCGTCGCCGGCGATTTCCAATTCGCGGCCGTCCTGCAACTGCGTGCCGATCGCAGCCGCGAGCGCGGTGGAAACCAGTTGCGGCAGGTGGGATGTCCAAGCGACGACCCTGTCATGCTGGCTGGCCGGCATCACCCGACGACGACATCCCATGGCGTCCAGCCATCCGCAGAACTCCTCCACCACCGGCGACTCGGGGAGCGACTCGCCGGTCGGCACCAGAGCGTATAGGGCACCCTGAAACAATTCCGCCTCTGCGACGCGCACTCCCCGGCCCTCCTTGCCCGCCATCGGATGCCCGCCCACGAAGTGCGGCCCATCCTCGAACAGAGTCCGAGCCCGCTCCATGATCGCGCTCTTGGTGCTGCCGGCATCGGTAACCAAGGCATGCTTCGGAACGAGCTTCCGCACCTGATCGAGCTGGCCGATGATCCGCTCGACAGGTTGGGCCATGTAGACCAAGTCTGACTGCGGCAGGGCAGTCTCGAGCCCGCAGCCATCGTCGATTACACCGAGCCTCGTAGCGACCTCCAGGGTCTCGGGCGAGCTCACGCCCAGGATCCGCCCGCAGTAGCCGAGCCGGCGCAATGCCAGTGCGAACGAGCCGCCGATCAGGCCGACGCCAGCGACGGTAACCGTGGCGATCGAGGACACGGGCCTAGCTGTCCCGCTCCCGCTGCATTTCCCGCATCTCCTTGATCACAGCCTCGAAGATGCGTTCCAGCGAATCGTTCTTCAACGGGCCGCCGTTAGAAGCCAGGATATTGCCGAGCACCAGTTGCTCGCGCATCGGCTCGTGGACCGGCCGACCTTGCTGTCGCTTCAGCGGCGCTAAGGCTAGCACGCACTCCGCACGGCGGTTGAGCAGCCGGACCGCTTCCCGATCCAAGCTGTCGATCTCGTCTCGCAACTCGCTCAAGCTCTTCATCGTTACACTGCCGCCATCGTTGTACGCCCCTCGGGCAATTCCAGGCCCCGCTTGAAGTCCCTAGCGAGAGCCTCCAGCTTCCCCTCCAATCCGGAGTCGTCCGCATGCTCGGCGATCAAACGCACGAAGGCGCTGCCGACGGCGGCGCCGTCGGCATGTGGAGCGATCTGCTGCATCTGCTCGCGCGTTGACAGGCCGAATCCTAGAGCCAATGGCAGATCGGTCCTGGCGCGCGTCCGCTCCAGCAGGGGTATGGCCTCGCTGGAAACGCCGGCGCTCACGCCAGTCACGCCGGCTCGCGCGACGAGATACACGAATCCGCTGCAGCGCTTGACGATCTCCGCGATGCGGGCGCTGGGGGTGGTCTGAGTGACCAAGAAGACACAGCAAAGGCCTCGCTGGCGCATGGCTTCCACATACCCGTCCGCCTCCTCAATGGTCAGGTCAGTCAGCAATGCGCCGTCCACGCCCGCCTCGGCGGCCTCGTCGGCAAAGCGCTCGAAGCCGTAGCGCAGGATGGGATTGAGGTAGCTAAACACGACCAGCGGGAGTTCTGAATCCCGGCGCAGCTGCCGGACCAGCGCCAGCACCGTTGCCACGCTGGTGCCAGCTGCCAGCGCGCGCTCGCTGGCTCGTTGGATGACCGGACCGTCCGCGATCGGATCGGAGAAAGGCACTCCCAGCTCCAGAATATCCACGCCGCCCCGCTCAAGCGCCTTGACCAGGCCGACGGTCTTGTCCGGCGACGGGTCCCCGGCCGTGACATAGGCGATCAGCGCCCGCGACCCGCTGGCCTGCAGGGCCGTGAAGGCGCGCTCGATGCGCCCGGACGTCTGGCGGGCCAGCGGTGCCAGCTTGACTTCCGCAGCGCTCACGACGAAGCCCCATTGTACAAGCAGCCCCGGAAGCGATTGCGCTGCGGCCGTCACCGCGCAGCATCGCGCTCCTTCGCTGTCGCGGCGAGGCTGCTCGACCAGTCGCGTCCATGGTCGCAGGGCCCGGCCCCGAGCCAGCAGTCGCCGCCCGAGCCCGGCTGGACTCTCAAGGGGCCCGGAGAGCGAAAGATCTTCTTCACCGATTGACAGGCGCGCTCCGCGCAAGTTGTAATAGTTTTTTTACAACTGCCATGAGACTCGATCAGTTGGAAGTCGCTCGCTACTCCGTGCCATTGCCGCACGTCCTCAGCGATGCCACTCACGGCGAGATTCGCGAGTTCGGACTTGTCACCGTGCAGGTTCGGATCCGCAAGGGCCTAGACGGTCTTGGCTACACATACACGGTTGGCAACGCCGGCGCGGCCGCCATCGAGTCGATGATCAAGCACGACCTAGCGCCGCTGCTGGAGGGCAGAGACCTGCGCTGCACCGAGGCCATCTGGGCCGACATGTGGCAGGCGACGCACTATGTCGGAAGGGGTGGTCCCGCCAGCTTCGCTATCTCGGCCGTGGACACGGCCTTGTGGGACGCGAAGGCCAAATGGTGTTCCGAGCCACTCTGGAGGCTGCTTGGCGGCAGTTCTCCGACGGTCCGCGCCTACGCCGGGGGGATCGATCTGGGATTCTCGCTGGACCAACTGGTGGACCAAGCCAGAGCCAACCTGAGGCGGGGGTTCGGGGCGCTGAAAGTGAAGGTCGGGGCCGATCGCCTCAGGGACGACCTCGAACGAGTCGAGGCTCTCCGGGGTGTCCTCGGCCCGGACGGCCCGCTGATGGTGGACGCGAACATGAAATGGGGCGTGTCCGAAGCGATCCGCGCATCGCGGGCGCTGGCAGACTTTGACGTCTACTGGCTCGAAGAGCCTACCGATCCCGCTGACGTGGACGGCCACGTGCGCATCCAGCGCGAGGGCCCCCTGCCGGTCGCCGCGGGCGAGAATCTGCACACGCTGGCCGAGTTCGAAGCCATGATCTCGGCAGGAGCGGTAGCGTTCCCAGAGCCGGATCTGACGAACTGCGGGGGCGTCACGGCCTGGATGAAGATCGCCCACCTGGCTGAGGCTCACAACCTGCCGGTCACCTCGCACGGAGTGCATGACCTGCACCTGAGCCTGTTGGCCGCCGTGCCGAACGCGTCGTTCCTAGAGGTCCACGGTTTCGGGCTCGACCCGTTTCTCGAGCATCCGCTAGAAGTGTCCCTAGGCTGCGCGACAGCGTCGGACCGTCCGGGGCACGGCGTCCAACTGCGCTGGGACCTGCTTCAACCGCACCGGCACGACTAACGACCCGCAAGCCGGGGCTGCCGCGAAGGTCATGGCAGACTAACATCAGCGAATGCAGCGCGCATGCCGCAGACCGGCCAGTAGCGGGGCGTTCGCCGGGACAGCTGCGAGCGGCCCGCGCTTCGCGCAGCGCTGGCGAACCGCTTGCTGCGTGGCGGCAGCGGCCCTACTTGCGCACAGCCCGAACCTGCATGCGGAAGGCACCGCGCTGATCCGGGACGCGTTGCTGATCGACGGCACGGGCCGGGCGCCTCAGCCTCACAGCGACATTCTTATCCGGGACGGTCGCATTGCCAGCGTCAGCCCGACCGGATCGGCCGCAACACCCGACGGCGCGCTGGTAGTGGACGCGTCCGGCAAGACCGTGATCCCCGGAGTCATCAACATTCGCGGGCTTGCCGGCTTGGTGCGCAGCCCAGAACTGCCCCAAGACCACTTCAGCCAAGGCTCGATCCTGCGCCACCTTGCCAGCTATGTGTCGTACGGGGTAACGACAACAGCGACCCTGGCGCCCCAGCCAGCCCAGCTGAGGGCGGCGCAATCTGCAGCCAAGACGGCACGGGTCGTGACCCCGGTCCGCACGATCTGTGCCGCTATCCCCGCAGCGTTCCGCGGCAACGTCCTCCAATCGGCGTTCGAGACGGTCCGCACGCCCAAAGCAGCGAGACGGGCAGTGGATAACCTGGTGAAAGCAGGGGCGGATTTTATCGAATTCCGCGACACGGAGACTCCCGGCCCTGACGACAAGAACACGCGACTGGCCGTCGCAACGGTCGAGCGCGCCAACCGACGGAGGCTCCCAGCGGCCGTCGTCACCCATCGGGCGGAGCTCGCCCTTGCGGCCCTGCGGGCCGGTGCGAGGGTCGTCTCGGCAAGCGTCAACGACTTGGAGGTCGGGGCGGATCTGATCAGTGAATTCGTGGCGTTGGGCGCGATCTATGCACCTGCGCTGTTCGCCGAGTCCACCGGCTTCGCGTATGAGGACCGTCCGGCGTGGATCGACGACCGCTATCTGAGACGTTCGCTCCCTCCGGGGATTACCGGCCAGCTGCGCGGGCCGCTTCAAGTAATGCAGGCCCTTGACCCTGACCGGGCGCTCAAGTCTCGCCGGTTTGATATCGCCCGCCGCAATCTGCGCAAGCTGGCGGAGGCAGGAGTGACCATCGCTCTGGCCAGCGGATCCGGCTTTCCGCTGAGCTTCGAAGGCTACGCGGAGTATCGCGAGGCCGTGCTAATGACCGAGGCGGGCCTGTCGCCGCTGGAAGTGATCGAAGCGTTTTCCGGGGGCAGCGCGGCAGCGTTGGGTATCGATCGTGAATTCGGCGCAATCCTGCCGGGCCGAGTGGCTGACGTGGTGATTCTCAACGCAAACCCGCTCGACAACATCCACCACTTGCGCGACATGCACGCCGTATTTGTCGCAGGCACTCTGATGCAGCTGTAGAGCGCGACCGCGGCAGCGGACGCAACTACAATCGGGAGCGGGCTTGCTCGGCCAGGATTGCCAGCATGGGCGCGGACATCCTCCCCACCTCACCTACCCAGACCGCCCTAGCTGCGCGGGGAGTGCTGGGAGCCAATGACCGCATTGGCGTCGCATTGATCGGCTGCGGGACGCGCGGTCAAGGGCTGGCGGCTCATCTGGGTCAAATCGCAGGCGCCGAACTGCGCGCGGTGTCGGACGCATATAGACTTCGCATGCAGCAAGCCATCCACCCGGGGGACGCCCGGGTGAAGGCATGGGCGGACTACCGCCGCGCCTTAGACAGCCGGGATGTAGACGCCGTCATCGTCGCAACTCCAGATCACTGGCACGTGCCAATGACGCTGCAAGCGCTGCAGGCGGGCAAAGACATCTATGTCGAAAAGCCGGTCACGCACAGCCTGAACGAGGGCGCAGCGCTGCTCGAAGCCGTCGAGTCGTCCCATCGCGTCGTAGCGACGGGAACCCAGCAGCGGAGTTGGGGCCACTTTCTAGAGGCCAAGGAACTCGTCGCCCAAGGAGCGCTGGGCAAGATCACGTTCGTCCGCTGTCACTGGTCACAAAGCTACGCTGCGTTCCGCGCGCAGGCGATCGAAAAGGTCGACCTGAATCAACTGGACTGGGACGGCTGGCTCGGGCCTGCCCCGAAGCAGCCCTTCGACGCGACGCGCTTCCATTTCTGGCGGTTCTTTTGGGACTTCGGCGGCGGCAGCGTCACCGACCTGATGACGCATTGGATTGATGTCATCCAGTGGTACATGGGAAGCCCACAAGTCAGCGAAGTCCGCGCTTTCGGCACGACATACACCAACCACTGGCTCGAGGCACCTGACACCGTCGTCGCCACAATGGCGTTCCCCGAGGGTTACACCGCTGTCTTCGAGGGCAACATGACCTTCGGGCTGCTCGGATGCGGGATCGAGTTTCGCGGGGACAAGGCCATGATGATCCTGAACCGCGACGGCTACGCGATATACGAAGAGGGCACGATGCCGCTCGAAGCGGTAGCCTTGCCCGAACCGACCTACGAGTACCTGCGGTCCGACAGCGCGTCGTGGAACGAGCGAGTCGACGGAACGGGCACCCTCGACAACCTGCGAGATTGGCTGGCCTGCGTCCGAAGCAGGGCCGCTCCGAACGCGCACATCCAAGCCGGCGTCGAATCCGCCGCAACGTCGCACTGGGTAAACAGGTCGATCCGAGAAGGGAACGTGATTACAGTCCCGTGAGGGTGTCTGCGGTTCCGTCTGGAAGCAGGTGTTCCAGGCGACACCAAGACGAACATCCGAGAGTACGAGTCCGAGGCAGCCAGGCATCGTCAAGCAAGCCGGCTGGCCGTGAAATTCGTCTAGCTCGGCCGCGACGATGCAGTTCGCGGCCTTTGCCTGAAGTCTAGCCAGGCTTGACGCGATGGTCGCGCCGAATGCGAACGCTGCGCGAACGTTGTGTTGCAAGCCGAATCCCCCGGGGCGACGCCGACGCCGCCGTCCGACTGGAGATCTCGCCATGCCGGCTCCGCTGCCTCGTTTCCTCCGCCCGGAAGCGGGCGCAGCCTCGACAACAAGGACTGTTCCTGAATGCTCGATACGCTCATATGGGATATCTTGAACTAGCCCGATGCGCACGATCGGCAGCGACCAGAGCCACCACCGCTTCCCTATTCCAAGTCAAGCGACGCCAGGCATGGTGAGGAAATTCGGACCGAGGCGCGTGAAAGCGGCACTAGAGCAGTTCCGCGTAGCGGAGCGGCGCCGCGCGCGCAACGAGGATTCGTCTAGGTTGCCCTTGCAGGCAGCGGCGGGCACGAGCCGGAAGGCCGCGCCGAGGGGCGCCGGATGGGGAGGGTCTACGTGAGGGGGCCAATTGCATGGTTCGCCCGCAACGGCGTCGTGGCGAACCTGCTGCTCCTCGTGATTGTCGGAAGCGGGGTCTACGCCCTGGCGAATCTCAAGCGCGAAGTCTACGCGGAATTCGCGCTCGACGTGATAACGGTCGCGGTCGACTATCGCGGTGCCGGCCCCGAAGACGTGGAAGAAGCGATCTGCGTCCGGCTCGAAGAGGCTGTGCAAGGGATCGAAGGGATCAAGCGGATCACGTCAACAGCCAGCGAGGGTCGCGGCTCGATGGCGCTCGAGATCCAGTCCGGATACGACGTGCGCGAGCTTCTGGAGGATGTGAAGACCAAGGTCGATGCGATCGACACGTTCCCCGAACAGGTGGACAAGCCGATTATCCGAGAAATGATGCGGCGGTTCCAGGTGATCAATGTCTCGATCGCCGGGGAAACCGATCTCGCGACGCTGAAGCGGCTGGGCGAGCGCGTCAGGGACGAACTCACCGCCTTGCCCGATATCTCCCAAGCCGATCTGCGGAACGCCCCGCCCTACGAGATTTCGATCGAGGTGTCCGAGGAGGCCTTGCGCCGCTGGAGCCTGACGTTCGACGATGTCGCCGCTGCCGTCCGCCAATTCTCGATCGATCTGCCGGGGGGCTCGATCAAGACCGATCTCGGGGAAGTCCTGCTGCGGACAGAGGGACAGGCGTATTCGGGCGAGCAATACGAGAGCCTTCCCTTGCTGGTCCGTCCCGACGGCACCAAGATTTTCCTCAGCGACGTCGCGACAGTCGTTGACGGATTCGAAGAAGTCTCGATTTCCGCGATGCTTGACGGCAAACCCGCCGTCGTGGTCCAGGTATACCGGATCGGCGACCAGAGCGCCGACGAGGTCGCCGAGGTGGTCCATGGCTATGTCGCGGCCACGGCGCCCACCCTGCCCGACGGAATCGAGATGGTGACTTGGCGGGACAATGCCCGCCTGCTGCAGAGCCGCCTTGGCCTCCTCGGCGAGAACGCGCTGATGGGACTGCTGCTCGTCTTCGTCGTGCTGACGCTGTTCCTGCGGCTGCGGCTGGCGTTCTGGGTCACTCTCGGCATTCCGGTTGCCTTCCTGGGCTCGATCGCTGTCATGCCCCTGCACGACACGTCGATCAACATGATCTCGCTGTACTCGTTCATCCTCGTGCTCGGGATCGTGGTCGACGACGCGATCGTGGTCGGCGAGAACATTCACGCCACGCAAGTGCGCACCGGCAAGGGGACCAGCGGAGCGATCAAGGGAACGCGCGAGGTTCTAGTGCCGGTGACATTCGGCGTGCTGACCACGATGGCCGCGTTCGCTCCCATGCTCTTCGTGCCCGGTTCGCTGGGCAAGATGATCATCGCGTTTCCCATGATCGTCATCCCGACGCTGCTCTTCTCCCTCGTCGAGTCGAACCTGATCCTTCCCTACCACCTGTCCCACTACAAGAAGCCAAGCGCGGCCAGTTCTCCGAACCCCCTCGCGCGCGCCGCGAACGCCTTCTTCGATGCGTTCTCGAATGCCGTGGCCTGGTTCATTCGCAGAGCCTACAGGCCCCTTCTACGGACCGCCTTGGAATGGCGATACGCCACCGTAGCGCTCGCCGCGGTCAGCGTCTTGCTCACGGCCGGCATGGTCGGGGCCGGCCACGTCAAGCTGATCCTGTTTCCCACGGTCGATTCCGAGGACGTGGTGGCGCTGCTGACGATGCCGCAAGAATCCCCGGCAGAGGTGACAGCGGCGAACGTGGCACGAATCGAGCGAAGCGCCATAGAACTGCGCCGGGAGCTGACCTCCGAACTCGGTCAGGATCCGTTTCGGCGCATGCTCAGTTCAGTGGGAGAACATCCGTTCCGCGAGCTGCAGAGCCGCGGAACGGCCCTGGAGGGCGAATTCCAGGGCGAGAACCTCGGGGAAGTCAATATCGAGCTGATTCCGTCCGAGGACCGAGCCATGAGCTCGGAGGAGATCGCCAGCCGCTGGCGCGAGAAAGTAGGCCAGATCCCCGGAGCGGTAGAACTCACGATCACCCACGATCTGATCGGGGGCGGCAAGGCGATCGACCTGCAATTCACAGCCTTGGACATTGACACCATCCTGCAAGCGGCGGAGATGACGAAGGCCCGCCTGTCGCAGTATCCGGGAGTTATCGAGGTGACGGATTCCTACCGGGGAGGCAAACCGGAGGTAGAGCTGGCACTGACCTCCGAGGGCAGGGCCTACGGGCTGACGCTGGAGAATCTCGGTCGACAGGTCCGACAGGGCTTCTTCGGCGAGGAGGCCCAGCGCGTTCAGCGCGGACGCGACGACCTCAGGGTGATGGTGCGCTATCCGCGCCAAGACCGCCGCTCGCTCGGAGACGTGGAGCGCATGCGGATTCGCACCCCTGCGGGCGACGAGGTACCGTTCTCGACCGTGGCTGTCGCGTCCCTCGGACGCGGCCCCGCTTCGATCACGCGCGTGGACCGCAGCCGGACCATCAACGTTCAGGCCGAGGTCGACGAGACGATAGCAACCGGCGGCGAGATCATCAGTGCCCTCAGGTCGGACTTTCTGCCGCAACTGCTGGAACGGTATCCGGGCTTGAGCTACTCGCTCGAAGGCGACGAGGCAGACTTCGCCGAGTCCATGGGAGCGCTTGCCCAAGGCTTCCTCGTCGCGATGTTCGTGATGTTCGCGATGCTGGCAATTCCCATGAAGAGCTATATCCTGCCAGCAATCATTCTGACTTCGGTTCCCCTTGGAATGGTCGGGGCAATCTGGGGGCATTGGATTGTCGGCATAGAGCTCAGTTTCGTCTCCGTGTGCGGAATCGCAGCGCTGGCAGGAATCGTGGTGAATGACGGCTTGGTGCTAGTGACGTTCATCCGGAATTATTCCCGGAAGCAGGGCTCCGTCAAGACAGCGGTGCAGTTTGCGGGAGAGGCGCGCTTCCGCGCAATCCTGCTGACTTCCCTCACGACGGTGGCGGGATTGACTCCGCTGCTGCTTGAGACGAGCCTCCAAGCACAGTTCTTGATTCCGATGGCCCTGGCCCTTGCTTCGGGCGTGCTCTTCGCCACGGTTGTGACCTTGGTCATGGTGCCGGCCCAATATCTGATCCTCGACGATATTCGACGCGTGGTGCGACGCCTCTTCATGGGAGAGAGGCGGGGCGGTCTGCAAGGGATTCCGTCCGTGCGGAGTGATTCTCCTTTGGCCGGGGACTAGCAACGCCGGCGGTCACAGCCGGGACGCTCAGTCACCCTCTCCCGGCGCGACACCTCCGGTATCAGCCTTTTTGATGCATCGCAGAGCCGTTGTCATCGGTTGGATTCCATTCGGCATATGCCGCGGTCTTGTCAAGTTCGTGATTCGCTCCCGGATTACCCACAATGTCCGCCAGTCGTACGCCTGTCTAGACACGTGAGCTTATCGCTCGGCACTCTCACGACAGTTCGTGATTCTCTCCTCTCCCTCGGCGGGCCCGCAGATACCGATCTGAACTGGAATCCGCCCCCAGCCACTACGATTGGTGCGGTCAAGCAGCCGGTCGCGGCGAAGCTGTCAGCGATACGTCTAGCCTCACTTGGTTGTAGGAGACCCGCGGTACCAGTGTGCCGCGCCGTCCCTTCTCCAGTTCCACGAGGCCGTAGCGCGACATTGTCTTCAGTGTCCGTGACAGATTCGACTTGCTGCGGCCTGCGAGTGCCGCCAGCTCGGTGAGCGAGTCCGGGTTCTCCTGCGCGATCAGAGACAGAAGCTCGCGATTGCGTTCGGACAGCACTTTCGCGAAGCTCTCGATGGACGTGAACCATACCGTCGGCTCGTCCTTGGCAGGCTTGTGTTCACCGCGAGCGACCGCCATGGTGCGTGCCTTCATGCGATCATAACCGGCGATTCCGATCTGCAACGTCTTCATGGGATCGACCCCCTTTCCTTCAGAACCGCGTCGACTTCCTTCCAGAAATCCTCCAGCAGCGTGGACGCGTCCTTGTACTCATAGGCCCGGATTGTCCGCATCCGGTGCCTATGGTCCCTCTGGCCGTGTCGCCGCGTTCCCGGGCCTCGCCTCTCCCTCACCGGGTGCGCATTGTCGAAACCGACCAGCCTAGTGCCGTCCGGAGCATGCAGGGTGAGCGAATAGCTCAGCCCGTGCGGCCGTTCCTCAGTCACTTGGGTTCTTTGCACGACAAACTTCACCCAATGTCCGATTTCGTCGATGAACAGCGTCTGGCCATGAAGGTCGAGCAGTGTGTCGAGCCCGGGGTCACGGCCAGGCGTCGTCATTGATGTATGTTATCAGTATCGGATAACAAAGAAAAGTCACGCGCCGAGCTTTCCAGTCCCCGAACGCGTCGAAGAACATACGGCCTCAGCCTCGCAGACTTTCTTGTTCCCGAAACGTTGCGCCGCTTCGAACCGCTCCATTCGCTGCTGGTCTCCCAAGATCCTCCCGACGAACCTGCCGCTTCTAGTGTCGTCTGACAGTGGTAATGGCCGAAAACATAGCGAATAGAGGCCTGCGACGGACTAGCGCGAGCGCGTCGCCGGGCCAACCCAAAACGGGCTAGACCACGCCACAGCTCCATCGATCTGCCGCACGCGCAGATAGTAGTAGTCATCGGCTGCTGGCGAATCCTTGTCGGTGTACGTGAAGTGCCGGTCCAAAGCCCCGTCTGAGGGCACCAGCTGGACAGACAAGGCATCCGCGTGCTCGAGCACTTGATACTCCCTCCGCTCGACCTCTCCGCCGAGGTCACCGAGCCGGAACGCTTCGGTCCTCGCGGGCAAGCGTTGCGGCGTTCGCTGGTAGCCGCCCGACCCGAGACGCTCCCGCCTCGCCTCCATGTCTACGATGACTCTCGTGTTTGCGTTCGCGTTCCGCAAGCGCAGCACGAGACCGGTGCTGCGTCCGCGCGTGTGCATCTCGAAATGGAGCTGCCCCCCGTCCATCCGGCTCTCGTACGTGCTCGGATGCACGAACCAAGGTTCGGTGTAGCCCGCCAGCTCGGCCCCTTCGACGCGGATGACGCCCTTCCACGGGCGATCCCCCCGCGGAACGCTTCGCTCGCCCGGCACGTCCGTCGAGGCTTCGAAGCTCACCTGCACATGGGTTTCGGGGCCCACCTCTGATCGCAGGTAGCGCTGCGTGTAGACCACAGTCCCGTTCTTGATCACGTCAATCAAGTCGATGGCCGCGGTCCCGTTGACCGTGCAGCTGATCGTCCTCTCGCCGGCGCTGGCCTGCTCCTGCCCGATCCCCACGCCATTCAAGGTGGCATCCAGTATGATCCGCTCACCAGTCGTCGCATACGTCGCGCGGTTGCGCAGTCCGTCGAAGATCCCGTCGGGCGTGTTCTCGGCCGCCAGCACGGCGGCCAGCCCGCCGAGCTGGCGATTGGTCATGCCGCTGTAGCCTGGATGGCCGGTGTGGTTGTCCGAAGCCCCCACGAATCCGACCCGGTAGCCGTTTCGCAAGTACTTGTCGCCGAACCAATCGAACGTGCCGTGCCCGGACTGAATCTCGACCAAGCGTTCCACCGAGTTATCGCTGTTGGTCCAGTCTCCGGGCTGGTGGGCGTGGGGTATGACCAGCACGTCGTCCGTGTCGTTGCCCTGCTTCAGCCCCTCGTACAGTTCGTCCAGCAACGGCGCCTTTTGGTTCTCCACGCGCGAGCGCCCCGGGGTGTTGCGGAAGAACACGTTGTGGTGGCCTCCGTACAGCAGGCGCGAGGTCCATTCAAATCCGAGGATCGTCGTGAACCGTCCCGGCACGCGGTACTTCTCGACCATCTCTTGGAGCGTCTTCCATTCGAAGTCATCCATCCAGATGTCGTGCTCGGACAGGCTCAAGAAGTCCAAGCGGGCGACATCCCGGCCGAACTTGTAATAGCCGTCCGGAGACCCCTGCCCCTCGGCGAAGCCGGTGTGTCCGTGGGTCTCGCCCCAGAAAATCCTACTTCGCGGCGACGCTTCCACCCGCACGGGATTGCTCGTTCCCCGAATGGCCCCGTCCGCGGACCGCACCTCGAAGCGGTACACGCCCGGCGTGTCGAGTTCGATGCCGTCCAGTTCCTGCAACGCCTCGGCCCCGGCTGGAATTTCCCGCTGCCTGCGGCCGTTCAGCAGCACTTCGTAGGCCGGAGTGCCGCCTGAAGCCAGGTTCCTGAATCGATCTTCCGATCTCACCGCCAGCACGAACTTCTCTCCCGGCTCCACCACTGACGGCGCGACGGCGTTCACGAACTGCACGCGGTCCTCGCCGATCACCTCGATCGCAGGCCAGCGAGGGCTGAGCAGCCACCCCTTGCCCTCGAGATCCACGAAGGTCTTGAACACGAATCGGTCGTTTGACCAACTCTGGACCCTCAAGCCGGGGCCGCCTCCGCTGCGATCGCCGAACGTGAGCGTGACGGTGTCGCCCTTGCGCAGTTCCGCGCCGCTGAGGCGGAAGGAGATCGAGGAGCGAGTCTCGAAGCTGAGCCGAGGGCCCCAAGGCTCGGCCGAGGCCCAGACGGCATCGGGATTGGAGCTCGTCACGGTGACGTAGCCCGCAGCAGCGGGGTCATCGGTTTGCAGTCCGCCGCCCCGCCCCTGGCCCACGGCGATTCCGCCGCCAACCGCCATGGGAATGTCCCCGACCGTGTACGTCTCGCGAACGGTCACGAACTCGCCCGCGCGAAAGGGTCCTTGCGAGGAGAGCTCGAGCGGACCCAGCGCCGCCGGGAGCTCGTCCTTGATCTGGAACTCGCGCGTGAACTGTTCGATGAAGCCCGAGATGGAGGCCAACGCAAGCTGGGCGCCTCCGTTCGGAAGCCTCCGCAGCGCCCGGTTGGCGTTCGCCGTCAGCTGCGGGAAACCACCCGGCACCGGCCCGCCGGTCAGCGAGTACGCGTTGGCCCACTTCCAGAGCGTGTCCAGCCGCTCCTCGAGCACGCTGACCTCGGAGGAATGCTGCGGGGCGTCAAGCTTGAGCGCCTCGACGCGCTCGCGAAGTTCCGGCGTCAAGTAGTCCGCACGACGCGCCCCGGTATCCTGGGCCGCCAAGCCCCAAATCAGAAGCCCTAGCAGGCCTAGAGCAACAACAGCCTTGGATCGCGCAGAATGCATGCCAATCGGTCCTCCCGCCGCTGTCCAGAATATCCTGTTGGCCGCCGTTGTCCGCTGTGATTTCGGGGCCATCCTGCGAACGAGCCTGCCGCAACGGCTGATTCCGGCTATTGCGGCAGCGCTTGGAGGTCGGCGCGAATCTGAGCCGCCAAGTCGGCCGGGCCGCGATTCTCTGCCACTTGCCGAGCTCGCTCGAAGGACCTCCGCGCGTCGGCCACGCGCCCGATGCGTTGGTAAGCGTGCCCGAGGGCATAGCGCACGAATGGCTCGCTGCCGTCCTCGTCGCCCCTCAACGCGGCTTCAAGGTGCTCGACCGCCTCTGTGGGACGGTCCCCCTCCAAGGCCAGCGTGCCAAGGTTCATGCGCGCAGGACGGTTCGTGGGATCGCTCTTGACGGCCTCTTGGAAGTGCCGCACGGCCTCGTCCAACTGCCCGGCCTCGAGCAGGGCTACACCGAGATTGGCATTGGCATGCGCCGAGTTCGGATTCAGTTCCAAGGCTCTGCGAAACGCGGTGGCGGCCGCATCGGGGTCGCCTCGAGATGCCTGCACGACTCCCCAGTTATTGTGAAGCTCCTCGAGATTCGGATTCAGCGCGAGTGCCGTAGCATAGTGCTCCTCGGCCCGGTCGATTTCGCCTGTTCGTCCAAACGAGCCGACTAGGTTGGCATGGGCCTGCGCCATGTTCGGGTCAAGATCGATCGACCGCTGATACGCCTCGATCGCCTCGGCTGTCCGACCCGCAGAGTCGAGGCTGCGGCCCTGATTCAGGAAGTGACGGGCGTCCACCGCAAGGCCGGCCACGCTCTCGTAAAGGGCGTCCTCCAACGTCGGTTGCTGGTCAGCAGCCGCCCCTATTTGCGTGAGAGTACGCTCCGCGAGCTCTTGCTCGCCCGTTGAGCGATAGGCCATGCCCAGGCTGCGACGGACAGCGCCCGAGTCTGGCGCGAGCGCGACCGCTCGTTCCAGCAATTCAAGCGCTTCGGCGGTCTCGCCAAGTTCCAGCAGCACCTTGCCCAAGGCATAGGACACGTACGCGGAGTTGCCGTCCATGTTCGACGCAGCGCGTAGCGCATCACCGGCTGCTTCCAACTGTCCCCCGGCCGACAGCGCCTCTCCCAAGCGAATCCACGCCGGACCGTACGGGCGGATGTCCAGGGCCGTCCGAAACGAACTCGCCGCCTGCGCGTGCTGCCCGCTCTGGTGTTGCGCGATGCCCAGCAGGTACGTCCAGCGAAACTCTCCGCCGGATAGCGCCGCGGCACGCCGATAGAGATCCTGCGCCGCCGACAGACGCTGGTGGGCGTGCAGCAACATTGCCAGATCGCCGTTCGCCCACGGATCGGCCGGGCTCTCGGCCACGCCGTCAATGAGGCTCCGCGCCTTCGGCCTGACCGACTCAGGAAACGATTCGGCGGCCAGTTCCGGGACTGTGGGCATCGCACCGCCGTCCCCGCACGAACAGCTGGCGATTACGGCCGCCAGAGCAACCGCCGCGAGGACGACGCGCGCCAGTGGAAGGCGGTCGACTACCGGAAGTGGAACCACAGCATCAGCACGGCCAGGCCGACGAGCGCGGTCATCACGTGGAGCAGCCTCTCGGTACCGGCGCCCGCGCCCTCGCTAGAGCGCCGCTGCCAATCGAATGTCAGTCCGGCGATCCGCGCCGCGACAGGCTTTTCGTCGAGCTTGCTCACGACCCAGAACAGCGCCAAGCAGGCCGCGAACACCCCGCAACTGAAGTTCAGGAATGAGATCTGTACCAACGGCTCGAGCGGCCCCAGGCTAAACCCGTACGCCTTGTACAAGATGTCCAAGGCGAAGCGCCCAGCCCCGGCCACTCCGCCAAAGATCAGCGTTGAGATCGCCGCCCGCGACGTGCCGCCCTTCCACAGAATCCCGAGCAGGAACGTCGCGGTGATCGGGGCGCCGATATATGCCTGCACGCTCTGAAGGTACTGGTAGACTTCCCCGCTCAGATAGCGGATCATCGGAATCCACAAGATGCTCACGAGCACGACCACGCCCGTGATCAGCCGCCCGACGTAGACCAGACGCTTCTCGCTCGCTTCGGGATGAATCTTCTTGTAGATGTCCATCGTGACGAGCGTGGAGCAGGAGTTCAACACGCTGCTCAGCGATGACATCAGGGCTGCCAATAGCGCGGCAATCATCAGGCCCGACAAGCCCGGCGGCAGCAGCCGCTCGACCAGCAGCGGGAACGCGGTGTCGCCCGTAGCCTCGGCGGGCCAAAGCGCCCTCGCGATCAGGCCGGGCAGCACCAGGATGAAGACCGGGGTGATCTTCAGCGCCGAGGCGAAGATGGCGCCGCCTCGAGCGTGCGGCAGGCTGCGAGCGCTCAGCGTCTTCTGGACGATGACCTGATCGGTGCACCAATACCAGGTGCCGAGGATCATCGTGCCCAGCGTGGTCCCTAGCCAGGGGTATTCGGGATGGTCGATGTCTTTGACGATGTGGAAGAAGTCCTCGGGCAGCGCTTCCCGCAACGCCCCGAATCCGCCGGCCTCGCTCAGGCCCAGCCAGGTCAAGTAGCCCGAGCCGCCGACCATGATGAAAGCCTGCAGCAGGTCGGTGTAGATCACCGCCGACAACCCGCCCGTAATGGTGTAGATCCCGGTCGCAATCACCAGCAGCACGGCCGTTGTCATGTAGTCCCAGCCGAAGATCTCCCGCGCCAGGATTCCCGCCGCAAATAGCGCCACCGAGATCTTTGTCAGCACGTAGGCCAGCAGCGACACGGTCGTGAGGTACCAGCGGCAGCCGGGGCTGAAGCGCTTCTCGAGGAACTCGGGCATCGTGAAGATGCGGCTGCGCAGGTATTGGGGGATGAAGATCCAAGCCAGCAGCAGCAAGCAGAAACTGGCCGACCACTCGTAGGTGCCGACCGCCAGGCCGCTGGATGCACCAGAGCCCGCGAGGCCGATCACGTGCTCGCTGCCGATGTTGGTGGAGAACAGCGTCGCGCCTACCGCGAACCAGCCGATGTGCTTGCCAGCGAGAAAGTACTCGGTCGTGGTGTTCTTGTTCCGCGAATGGTAGAAGCCCACTCCGAAGACGGCCGCGAAGTAGAGAGTGATAATGAAGGCATCCATCGAAACCGAGAGTATACATACCTTGAGCTTGCCCAACCCTATCGGGCTGATCGTGTTCGCTCACGGCTCCCGAGTTGCCGCCGCCAACGAGGCCGTGGAAGCCGTGGCGGTTGAGGCTGCAAGACGGGCTCAGATCCCTGCATTCCGGGCGGCGTTCCTAGAACTCGCCCATCCGAGCCTTGGCGAGGCCGTCGAGCAACTCGCGCGACAAGGCGCGCGGCGAATTCTGATCACACCGTACTTCCTGACCATGGGCCGCCACCTAACCGAGGATCTGCCGCGTCTGATCGACGAGATCCGCCCGCAGCACCCTGAGTTGACGCTACAAGCGTCGCCGCCGCTGGACGGCCATCCCGAACTCGCGGCAATACTGGCCGCGCGCGCCCGGGCCTTGCTGGCCGATGGCGAGCAACCCTAGCCGAATGGCTGGCTTTCGGGCTGGGACAATGGACCTTCGATGCCCGCCATAGAACTGCTCGAGCATTCCTTGATGACGCCTCGGGTCAGCCGGTTCGTCTTCCAAGCACCCTTCCGACACGAAGCCGGCCAGTATGTCGCCCTCAGCGCCCGGGTCGGCGGAACGCCGCAGACACGCTACTACTCCATCGCCTCGCCGCCCGATCCGAGCGGAAAGATCGAGCTGTGCGTTCAACACGACGGCGCGTTCGGGAGCCATCTGCGAAGCTTGCGGCAAGGCGATCGAACGGACTGCAGCGAGCCCGGCGGCACGATGCGCCTGCTCAATGCGGCAAGGCCCACCGTCTACTTTGCCGCCGGTACCGGTGTGTCCCCGATGCGCGCGATCCTGCTGGCGCAACTAGCGGCCAACCCCGAGGCTGAAGCAATTCTGCTGCTCGGCGCCCGGCACTCTTCCGAGTTGCTCTTCCGAGACGAATTCGAGACGCTGGCAGCTCGGCACGCTGGCTTCCGCTTCCTGGCTACTGTCAGTGGCGACGACGGCAGCTGGGACGGCAGGCGCGGGCGCGTGGCGGCCCACATCGACGAGGCCATGGCTGGGCTGAACAGCCCAGATGCCTATTTTTGCGGCCAACGCGAAATGATCGCGCAGCTCCGCGAACGCCTAGCTGCGGCAGGTATCGGCGACGAGCGCCAAGTGTACGAACGGTACTGAGCTAACGGCAGGCGTGCCCTCTTCGCGGATCGGCCGTGGCCTAAGACCGCGCCGAACGCGGTCTTGCCTTACAAGATTCAGAGACTGTCCTTAGCGAGGCCGAATGACTCGCTGTAAGATTGGTTCAGTTACCCGCCGGCAGCGTGCTGTCGGCTCAAGGGCTGCTTCTAGGGGCAGCCCTTGCCATTTATGCGGACCTGCTTGAGAGCCAGGGTGTTTGTGGACAGGCTCAACCTGTATTACGGGGCGCTATTAGGAACACCCTTCAGGTGACTCAATCCTGTCCAGCTGACCGTCCGCCTGCTTCCCCGTGATTGGGCGATCGACTTTAGGGCCTTGCGGAACTGCTCGGTCTCGAAGATTCGGTAGTCATGCAATGAAGTGGCCCCTGCGCTGACGAGCCTGTTGCGAACCGGCCTTCAGCCGATGTACCAGCGCGTCGTTGGCCAAGATCTCCGTCATTTCGCCGTCATCAACGAAGTGCGCCCCCCGGACCCATGCCAAAGCTGCGGTCTCAATGAAGTTCGCGAGCGGTCGCCGTTCGGCCGCCGCGGCCTCCCGCAACTCGTCGTATTCGTCCTCTTCCAACCGCAAGGTTACGTTCTAGCCATACTCCCTCTTTCACTGGCGAATTCCGTGCCTCTGGACAACGGCAGCGCCTTCAAGTCTGCTGCCGTCATGGTATCGCGGCAAACGGTTCTACAATGAGTACTTTGCACCCCTAGCCCGGCCACGGGCCGCGTTCCCGAACCCATGTCAAGCATCGCAGTCACTCTGCCCGACGGCAATCAAATGCAGGTCGAGGCGGGCACGACCGCTCTAGCGGTAGCCGAGCAGATCAGCCCGGGACTGGCGCGCGCCGCGCTGGTCGCCGAGATTGATGGCGAACTGGCAGACCTGAACACTGCGCTACAGCAAGACTCCGCGATCCGCTTCCTGACTGATCGCGACGACGAGGCGCTGGATGTGTACCGCCATTCGGCGGCGCACCTGCTGGCGGCGGCAACCTTGGAACTCTACCCGGAGACCAAGCTGGGCGTCGGCCCGCCAACCGACCAAGGCTTCTTCTACGACATGTATCGGGAGACGCCGTTCACTCCCGATGACCTCGAAAAGATCGAGGCCCGCATGGGCGACATCGTCAAGCGGAATCCCAAGAACGAACGCGTCTGGATACCGCGCGACGAAGCCCTCGCCGAGTACGAGAAGCAAGGCGAGTTCATGAAATGCGAGCTGATCGAGGACAAGACCGACGAGCCCCGCGTTTCCGTTTACAGGACCGGAGACCTGTTCTCCGACTTCTGCCGCGGCCCCCACATCCCGTCCATGGGCCGGATCAAGGCGTTCAAGCTGCTGTCGGTCGCCGGGGCGTACTGGAAGGGCGACGAGAAGCGCGAGCGCCTGCAGCGCGTCTACGGCACGGCGTTCTTTTCCAAGAAGGCGCTCTCAGCCCACCTGAACCGGCTTGAGGAAGCCAAGCGGCGGGACCACCGCAAGCTAGGCAAGGAGCTGGACCTGTTCAGCATCCAAGATCTCGCCGGGCCGGGCCTGATCTTCTGGCATCCCAAGGGCGGCACGATTCGGCGGGTGATGGAAGACTGGCTGCGGGACCAGCTCGTCGCGCGCGGATACGGGCTCGTGTCGACGCCGCACGTCGCGCGCCACGGCTTGTGGGAGACGTCGGGGCACTCCGAGTTCTATCAGGACGACATGTTCAAGCCCATGGAGCTGGACGACTCTCTCTACCAGCTCAAGCCGATGAACTGTCCGTTCCACATCCTCATCTACAAGAACGCGCTGCGCAGCTACCGAGACCTGCCGGTGAGGCTGGCAGAGATGGGGACCGTTTACCGGTACGAACGCTCAGGCGTGATGCACGGCCTGCTGCGCGTGCGCGGCTTCACACAGGACGACGCGCACATCTTCTGCACTCCGGACCAAGTCGAGGCCGAGGTGATCGGCTGCGTGGACCTGGCCATGGAGGTTCTGCGCGTCTTCGGCTTTGCCGACTTCACCGTGGAGCTGTCGACCTGGGACGGCGGCATCAGCAAGAAGTATGCCGGCACGCCCGACGAATGGAAGCTGGCAGAAGACAGCCTCTTCGAAGCGCTCCGCAAGCGCGAGATCGAGGCGAAAGTGATGCCGGACGAGGCCGCCTTCTACGGTCCGAAGATCGACATCAAGATGGTCGATGCGATCGGGCGCTCGTGGCAGCTGTCCACCATCCAATTCGACTTCAACCTGCCGCGCCGCTTCGAACTGGAATACGTCGGCCCTGACGGGCAGGCCCACCAGCCCATGATGGTGCATCGCGCGCTGTGGGGCTCGGTCGAGCGCTTCTTCGGCGTGTTGATCGAACACTACGCCGGCGCGTTCCCGCTATGGTTGGCGCCGGTACAGGCCATCGTCTTGCCGATCACTGACAACCAGATCGCCTACGCAGATGCGGTGGCCGACGAGTTGCGGAGCGGGGGCCTGCGCATCGAGGTCGATCGTCGCAGCGAGAAGATCGGCTTCAAGATCCGCGAGGCCCAATTGCAGAAGGTCCCCTACATGCTGGTTGTTGGCCAGCGCGAGGCCGACAGCGGACAAGTGGCGGTGCGCCACCGCCGCAAGGGCGACACCGGCACTCGCACGCCGGCCGAATTCCTTGCCGACGTCCGCCCTCTGATCGAATCGCGAGCGGCGAACGCTTGACCGCGCCGCGACCGCACGGAAAGCGCCCCGAGCAGAGTCGACCGGATCCCAGGCAAGGGTCCGAAGCCGAGCGAGCGCTGCCGCTGCGCTGCGGACGTTGACGCCCGGAAGCTGTGCCATACTCAGGATTCGAGCCGTTTCCGCTTGCGCTATGCGAGGCCTGTCGTTGCTGCCGCTCTGCTTGGCGGCCCTGCTGCCCGGAACGCTCCGCGCCCAAGGCGTCGCTAGCTCCAATGCCCAGCCCGTAAGGGCGCTGCAAGCTTCTGGGCTTCCTTGGCACGCGAGCTTCAGCGACGCGGCCGGAGAACTGGGCCTCGACCTGGAGTTCACCTACGGCGGAACTGAGGCGAAGCGCTACATCATCGAGTCCAACGGCTCCGGGCTGGCATTGGTCGACTACGACGGCGACTCGAGGCTGGACGCCTTCTTGGTCAACGGCTCGCGCCTGGAGGGGTTCTCCGATGGGGACGCCCCCTCGAACCGCCTTTATCGCAATGCCGGAGAGGATGGTTTCGAAGACGTGACCGCCTCCAGCGGGCTGGGGCGCTCGGGCTGGGGCAGCGCGGTATGCGCCGGCGATTTTGACAACAGCGGGACCACCGATCTGTTCGTGGCCTATTGGGGCCCCGACGCCCTGTACCGCAACAATGGCGACGGCACCTTCTCGGAGATCGCGGCCGAAACGGGCGTGGCGGGACTGCCGCAGCAGTGGAGTTCGGGTTGCACCTTCGTGGACTACGACCGCGACGGCCTGCTCGACTTGCTGGTCACGCAGTACCAGCAATTTGACCTCGAGACCGCCCCCCCGCCGGGCAAGACTTCGAACTGCGAGTGGAAGGGGATGCCGGTCTATTGCGGGCCGCGCGGCCTGCCGTTCGGCAACGTCACTCTCTACCGCAACCTCGGCGACGGCCAATTCGAGGATGTCAGCGAGTCGTCCGGGGTACGCGATGTGCGGGACTACTACGCCTTCACCGCGGCAGCGGCGGACTTTGACGGGGACGGCTGGCAGGACATCTACATCGCCTGTGATTCCACGCCCAGCATCCTGTTCCTCAACAACGGCGACGGCACTTTCACCGACTACGCCACCGAGGCCGGTGTGGCCTTTAACGAGCACGGGTTCGAGCAGGGCGGAATGGGCGTGGGCGTCGGCGATTTCGACGGGGACGGCTGGCTCGATCTGGTGAAGACGAATTTCGCCGACGACTATCCCAACCTCTACCGCAACAACGAGGGCCTGTACTTCGAGGACATCTGCGTCCGCGCCGGGCTCGCCTCTAATCCGCAATACGTCGGATGGGGCGTGGAATTCGTCGACCTGGACAACGACGGCTGGCAGGACATCTTCCAGGTCAACGGGCATGTCTACCCGGAACTCGACCACCAGACCAAGATCTCCGAGACGTTCGTGCAGTCGAATCTGGTGTACCGCAATCTTGCCGGGGAGCGCTTTGAGGACGTGACGGCCCTCGCTGGCCCGGGGCTAGCCCAGATCCGGTCCAGCCGAGGCGCCGCCTTCGGCGATTTCGACAATGACGGCGATCTCGACGTGCTCGTCATGAACATGTCCGCGCCGGTTTCGTTGCTGCGCAACGACCTCAGCGCCGGGCACCACTGGGTGCGCTTCAGGCTCCAAGGCACTCGCTCCAACCATTCGGCGATCGGCGCGCTCGTCACCATCAAGGCCGGGGAGAGCAGCCAAAGCCGTGCCGTGATGAGCCAGTCGAGCTATGTCTCCCACAACGATCTGCGCGTTCACTTCGGGCTGGGGCAAGCAGCCACGGTCGACTCGATTCTCGTGCGCTGGCCCACCGGGGCAGAAGAGACGTTTCCGGGAGTAGAGGCCGATGCCGACTGGCTGCTCGTCGAAGGCTCCGGCGCGGCCAAGGCTCAGCCATGACACGCGCCTGGCCCCGAAAAGCAGATCGCTACTCGGTTGCAGTGCTAGCGGGGATTCTCGCAGCGGCCGCTCCGGTCGCCGCCCTAGCGCAAGCCAGTGACGCGGCCGCACTCACAGACCGCGGCCTCGCCCTCGCTCAAGGCGGCCAGCCACAGGAGGCGGCCAAGCTCTGGCGGCAAGCGCTAGAGGCGTCGCCGGACTACTTTCCCGCGCTGTTCAATCTCGGCTACATGCACTTCTCGGCAGGCCAGTTCGAACAGGCCGCGCCATTGCTCGCGCGCGCGACGGCGGCCAACCCGGACGACTTCAACGCCCACTACCTGCGCGGCGTGGTCGCACAGAAACTCGGACAGGGCAACGAAGCCCTGCGTGCTTGGCGGAATGCGCTCGACCTGAGACCCGACCACTTCCAGCTCATGCAGATCATGGCGGTGGAGTACGGCAAGGGCCGCTACCACCGCGAGGCGGCGGAGATCGCTGGGCGGGCGCTGCGGCTACAGCCCGGGATCGAAGACTTGCACTACATGGCGATCCACGCTCTGCGGGAAGCCGGCAACCTCAGCGAGGGCCTCGGTCTCGCAACCCAGACCGCCAAGCGATTCCCGAACTCGGCACGCGCCAATTTCGAGCTTGCATGGCACCTGCAAAAGGACGGTCGCTTTGACGAGGCGCTGCCGCTAATCCGCCGGGCTATGGAGCTCGACCCGAGCTACGAGGAGCCGCACTTCTTCTACGGAGATTGGCTAGTCAAGCAGGCTCGCCACGGGGATGCTCTGGTACCGCTGCAACGGGCGATCGAACTTCGAGCCGACTACATGCCCGCCCGCATTGCCCTGGCTCGCGCACACATCGGCCTGAAGGACTGGGAAGCAGCTCTCGACGCCCTCGATGCTGCGGTGCAGCTAGAACCGCGCCATCCGCAGCCGCACCTGCTGCTCTCACAAGTGCATTTCCGGCTGCGCGATCGTGCCAAGGCGCGCGAGGAAAAGGAACTGTCTCTAAAGCTGCGGCGCCAGAACCCGGCCTTTCTCGAAGCCGTGCAGTCGCGGCCGTTTCCCGACTAGCGCGGCCGCTCAGGCTCGCCCGTACTTCGCGGCCAGCTCCCGCAGTCGGGCAAGGTGGCGCGGCACCGCCGTGAAAGGATCCTCGGCCGCCTCGTATTCCAACGCCAAGTAGCCGCGGTAACCCGCGTCGGCAAACATCCGGACGATGCGATCCCAGTCCGAGGGCGTGTGGTTGCCGTCTTCGTCCCTGATGTCGACCTTGAATTGCGAGTTCACGGCGTAGGGCAGGCACATCTCGATCTGCCGGTACGGATCGCTGCGGAAATTCCCGGTGTCGAGATTGATGCCCACGTTCGGATGGTCGGTGGCGCGCACGATCTGGATGATGCGCTCGGCCCGCGCGGTGATGCCCCCGTGGTTCTCCAATCCGAGCACGACTCCCTTGCCGGCCGCGTAGTCTCCCGCGCGCTTGAGGATCTCCGCCACCCACTTCGCGGCCTCGTCCTCCGAACTGCCCTGCGGCACGTTGCCGCCAAACACGCGGATGTGGCTCGATCCGAGCTCGTGCGAGACATCCACCCAGTGCCGCAACCACGCCACTTCCCTGTCCTGGGCGCGCGCATCGGGGCGGCAGAGATCGGTGCGGATCGCGATGCTCGGCAGTTCGACCGCGGCAAGGTAGGCCTTGCGGCGGAACGCGGCGAGAAACCCGTCCAAGCCCTCGCGGGGAAACCAATACACGGTCGAATCGATGCCATCGATTCCGTGCTCGACCGCGAGGTCGACCAAGTCCAAATAGCTCAGCGACCCGTCTCCGAGTGCCTTCCGGAACGAATAGGCGCAGATCGCAGTCTTGAGCCGCGGATCCCCGCCGTCCGCTCGCGGAGTGCCGCCGACCGCGACGGAAGGCAGCAAAGCCAGCGAGCCAAGCGCTTCACGTCTCGAGAACATGTGTCGATTCCAGCTGTGCATTTCGTTCTAGCGTAGTCGAAATCTTGTGTGCGGACGATAATTCCTTGGCTACCGCGCCCATGCGTGCAAGAACTCCACTGACAGCCAGCGTGGGAACTGGATACGCTAGTCAAGGCTGGCTCTCGCCAGTAACTGACACATGCGGATTGGGTCGCGGTTGCTCGCCCTCGGCGGGGCATGGGCGTTGGCGCTGCTTGGGGCGGCGCAAGCCGAGAGTGGTGCCTCGATCGACCGTACCAGCTCGCTAGCGCAACTTTCTGAGCGTTTTCGGGCGGAAGTCTATCCCTTGCTAGTCCGGAGCGCCAATGGCTGCCAGATATGCCACAACGCACGGGCTTCGCAGGCGTTTCAGGTTCTCGATTCGCCCGGGGCTACGTTCAGCCTGTTGCTGGAACGGGGACTGCTTGACGCCACGGACCCAATGGCGATTCCGAGCCGCCTCACGAGCCAAGACCCAGACTTGCGCATGCCGAAGACAGGAGCGCTGGAAGGCTCCGAAGTCGAGGATATCGTCCGATTTGCAACTGATCTGGCTGCAAGCGTCGGGGGTGATGGACCCAATCTGACAGATCCTCATGACGAGCGGTTCCCCGATAGCCTGCTACTCCCGTACGACGGTGAGGATCAGTCCGACCGGGCGCAGCGGCGAATGAGCTATTTCCAGCTGAGGCGGTCCTTTCAGACCCTGTTCGGCTCCGAATGGCTCGCTGCGTCCGGCAGTGATCCGTTCAGCAACAAGGCTCAAGCGCTTGGCGGAGCGGACTTCCGCGGCAGTTTCGACCAGACCCGCACGATGACTGCGAGCTATGTCGCCGCTCTGCAAGAAATCGCGCGGGAGGTGGCGCGGCGCTTCGTTTCCGCACCGAGGGAGAACCTGTTCGAAGGATTCAATCCAGACATCTTTGTTGACCGTTCCCGGAAGGCGGCCGACCGCAACGTGCGGACACTCTACAAGCGGATTCTGTTCGCCGAGCCCTCCCAGTCTGAAATCGACCGGGCCTTGGGCTTGGTGCGAGACTTGCAGGCGCGGGCCGAGGATCGCAGGGCTGTCCGCTTCACTCTCGATGTGAAGGATCCGGGCGGGCGTCGGGATACGCAGCAGGTCGACGTTGCCCTGAAGGCCGCCAAGGCTTCCGTGTCTCGATACCTGATTGACCAGACCACAGGGCAGGACGACGGCCCCTGGGTTCGTATCGGCGATCGCCCGTTCAGGTTCGAGTCCGCGAATCCTGATCACTTCGTTCGCTTGGTGTCCCGTCCGGGAAACCACGTCACGGTCTTTGATGCGGTTAGATTCGTCCGCATTCGGGACGGTAACGAATCGAGCCAGTCAGTCGTTCTAGACAACCTCGACCCCGAATGCACCTTCTCCGGCGAGTGGGAACCAGTGGCGAAGGACGGCGAGCGCAGCCGTGCGGGGGACCCGAAGAAGAAGTACGAAATGGATCTCGATGTGATCGGAACCAACCATCTCGAACGGCGCGACGTCGACAACCGGCTGGGATCCGCAACTGTCGCCCTGCGAATTCCCGAAGACGGCGAGTACAACGTGTACCTGGGCTGGCCGAGGATCCCGCGGGCGGCAACCTCGGCGCTGGTTGAAATCCATTCGGCAAACACAGCTGCCGTCCCCGACATCGACGACAGCCGACGGTCCACGGGCTTTGCAACTACGTATCTGGATCAGACCGAGAGCACCCTCGACGAGAGTGGTGAGACGCAGTGGGAGACGATCCTGCGAGAGGTGCTGCTGGAAGGGCCAGACGACTATGTCGAGGTCAGCAACAGTGGGGTGGATTCGGCATCGAAGGTCATCGTTGCCGACGCCGTGAAATTCGTGCCGCTAGGCGGAGGGCAGGAAATCGTTGTAGACAACGATTCGGCAGATGCCTTCGAGGCATCCGAAGGCTGGGCCCCCGACAAGCTAGTGCGCAACCTGCCCGGCCGCGGCAAGATGTTCGGCGAGGACATATTGCACTACCCTCCCTCCAAGAGCGGGGAGCCCATCAAGGATCAGGAAGTCGATCCGGACAAGCGAGTGTGGGCCCGTTACCGGCCCGTTCGGGACGGCGAATTCCGGCCCGGATGGTACAGCGTGCATGTCTGGACGCCCGGAGGGCACACCCATGCTGACTGGGTTCCGTTCGACGTTCATGGGAGTTCCTTCGCTCCCGTGGCTTTCGCAGAGGCGGCCCCAGCCTTCAACGTGGGCGAGACGGCGTTCCTCAATGGCACCGGCACGTATCATCCCGGGGGCGAACCGCTCTCGTTCCGTTGGAGCCATGACGCTAGCGACCTTGGATTGCGCCTCGAGGGCGCAACGACTTCGACGCCTCGCTTCACGGTCCCTTCCCTCAAGTCCCCCCGACCGGGTTGGGCCGGGCTCATCGAGGCATTGCTGCAGCGTCCCGAGTTCGTGATGCCTCCCGACAGTCAGGACGCATCGGCAGCCCGCAGGCTCGTTCGTGTCGCGCTCGACCTAGTCGGAAGGATCCCAACAACCGACGAGTACCAGCGTTTCCTTAAGGATGGGCAGATCGAGCCCTTAGTCGACGCTTACCTGTCCTCTGACGATTTTCGGGAGTTCTTCTTCCATCGAGCTCGCGGGGTCTTCCGGTCGCGCGGCACTTCCGAGAGCGACGAGCCTGCCCGTCTCTGGACCTACATCGCGACGAACGACCTGTCCTATCGAGAGCTCTTCACCGCCGACTACACGGTCGGCTCGGACTGGGAACGCGTGGATCGCCGCCCTGTCCACGGCCCCACGGGCTTCCTGACAATGAAGGGGTACATGGAAGGCAAGCCCGGCCTTCCGAAGTTCACCTACCCGGCTCAGGTGCTCAGCTTTGCCCTAGGGGTCCAATTCGAGGTGTCAGACGCGGTCGAGGAGGCCCGCGACACGGTAGTCAGCACGACGGACCCTAGCAGCATTTGCTACTCCTGCCACAAGTTGCTAACGCCGCTAGCCCACCAGCGCGAGCGTTGGGATGTCCATGGGCACTACCGGAGCGTGGACGATGACCACCAACCGATTGACGACAGCGACAGGGGCGTTGTTCCAGACTACCCATTCAAGGGGGAGGGCTTGAGCGCATTCGCGTCCCAAGTGATTCGCAAGGAACGCTTCGTGCGCACTTTCGTCAACCATCACCACGACATGCTGTTCCACCGCACGTTGCGGGTTTACCGCGACCAGCGAGACGAATACAGGGAACTCTACGACTTTGCCGTCGCCAGCGATCTGCGCATCCGGCCGCTCCTCAAGCGGATGGTTCTGATGAGGTCCGGAAGTCGGGCAGACTACCCATGATCGCCCTCTCAAGCGGCCGTCGAAGCTCGAGGCTGGCCCGATCGCGTGCCGTAACCGCGAGAATGACATTGAGCAGCCTCCGACGCCATTCCCGAGCCACTCGATCAGCCCGCCTCGCTTGAGCGAGAGGAAAACCCAGCCTATAATCGAACCGACGAGAAGCGTCGTTGAGATCGGAAGGGACGATGAAGCGCCGGAGATTCCTGTCCAGCGGAGCCCGCGCGGCCGGCGCACTCGCGGCCACGGACTTCTACAGCTACTGGCTAAGCGGAGGCTTGGGCTCTCTGAGCCCGAAGTTGGCAGGTGCCGTCAAGGACCACGCGAAAGAGGTGTCGCAGCCTCGCTTTCTCGTCTACTGGTTCATGGAAGGGGCTTGGATGAGCTATGACATGTTCGGCCCCGTGGTTCCTACCCGCAACGACGCCGACTTCTCGGACCTTCCCAGGGATCCCGATGACTGGGGCGTGATTTCGGAGCACATCTACCGAACCAAGGATCTATCCCCGGAAGACTTCCGCCGTCACGGGGAGATCTTCCACGGCCCACTGGCGGAAGACGGGCGCGACCTGTTCGGGGAGATGTCGATCCTCTCGAGCGCGCTCACGGGAGCCGGGCACACCAGAGACCGCTTCAAGGCGCACTACGGCCAGTACACCGTAGACATGAAGGCCAGGCGGGAGCCGGACGAGCGCACGGTCCTGCAAGCCTTCTGCGAAGAGGCGGGCCGCCCGTACCTGCTGCCCAACCTGAACTGGCACCGGTGGCTATCCGATGGCGAGCTGGACATCGCCGCCTATCCGGAAGGGACGGGCATCTACCATGCGCTGGGCCCGCCGTGGGCGCACATCATCTACCCGCAGACGCCAAAGTTCACGCGCGGGCTGATCCAGCAGACGCTCTCGATGCGCACGGACGAGCGCAACCACTCGGTGCAACGGTTCCTGGAGCAGTCTCGCAGGAGCCTGCTGGCCGATCGCAACAGCCCGGAACTCCAGAGCTTCGCGTCCGCCCTGGACGTCTACAAGCGGCTCACCGAGAGCGGCGATGACAGCATCGACACTCGCTCAATGTTTCTCGACCCGGGCCTGAGAGAGGAATTCCGGGTCGATCCTGCCGACGAGGAAATCCACTTCGAACTCATCAACCAGACCCTGCCGCGGAGCAAGTACACGCCCAACATCAACGTCCAAGCCATGATGATGTTCGAAATGATGACGAAGGGCCTGAGCTGTGCGGGGTGGCTCGAGAACCGCTTGGTCAGAGGATTCGATCATCACTGGGCCCGCAAGAAGATCCTGTCCGGCTACCCGTTCGATCAGCGGGAAATGATTCGGACCGAACTCTGGACTCCGCTCAAGACGTTCGTGCGCAAGCTCAAGGAAACAGAGTACGGAGACACGGGGAACTCCTATTACGACTTCACGACAATCGTGCTCAGCAGCGAGTTCGGAAGGACCGTGGGTGGCAGCATCCAGAGCATCCTCGCGAATTCGGAGCTAGACGAGGCCGAAAAGAGAGAACAGATTCTCTCGCAGGACATCAGCGCCCATAACCCGGTCAATTCCTGCGCGTTCCTGGGCCCGCGCGCCCGTGGTGGCAAGCAGTTCGGATGGGTCGGTCAGAAGACGTTCCAGCCGATCCCCATTCACCCAGCGACCGGGGACTTGGATCCGCGCTACGACCGCGACGGCAATCTCCGGGAAGGCTTCCACGAGCCGTCGGATGGATTCGTCATTCCGGACCACGGCCATATCTACTCCACGGCTCTCAAGCTGGCCGGTGTGGAGCCCAAAGGCGCCGGGAGGAACGAATCTCCCCACCTGCCATTCATCCTTGCGGACGGAGCATAAGGGCCCACGTGTTGGCATGAACCACTGCGTGGCTTCGCATGGTAGGTCGTCCGAGCGCTCCCGGAACTGGTTTCGCGCAAACGATCAAGGGGCGCGAACGGCGGTCCCATCCAGCTACTCGCGGATCGCCCGCGACTGCACATTGTTGCTGACGCTTCTCGCTGCGCCCGGACAGGCCGGGACCGGCCAGACAGGGCGGTTAGAGGATCCCGCACGATTCTGGCAACGCGAGTCCGAATACGCCGGTTCGCAGGCCTGCAAGTCCTGCCACGCTGACATCTATTCGCGCCAGAGTGCCAGCAACCACGCTCGGTCCCTCCGCCAAGCCGAATTGGTTCCCGAACTTGTAGGCGCCCTGCCCTTCAGTCGCTTCGATCGCGTTTCGGGCTACACGCTGACCCTCTCCTCCAACTCAGCTAGCCGTGTCCGTCTCGAATCGGCCAACGACGCCGAATCGGGCGCGGCCACGCTCGACTGGGCCTTCGGCAGCGGTGCGAAAGGGATCACACCGATAGGCCGCACGGACAGGGGCGGCTGGGTGGAGAGTCGGTTGACATGGTACGAGAGCGTCGGTGCGATAGACTTCACAACCGGTGCCTCGAAGTACGATCCGCAGAACGTCATCGAAAGCCTCGGCCGGGGCCTGACCGCCCAGCAGGTCACTGACTGCTTCGGCTGCCATACGACCGGTTACGACGAACGCACGTCGGCGCCCACCGCAGATGAAATGGGGATTCGCTGCGAACGGTGCCATGGCCCCGGCCAAGCGCATATCGAAGCCGCGCTCGACGGCCAGTCGCTGGACGGGACGATCTTCAACCCGAGCGCGCTGTCCGGATTCGAGCAGGCCCGGATGTGCGGAAGCTGCCATGGTGTCCCGCCGCAGGACAATGATTTCGATGCCTTGGCGCTGCTGGAACGTACCCCGCACAGTGTCCGGTTCCCGAGCCAGCGAATCGTATTGAGCCGATGTTTCAATGAGACATTCGGGGAACTCGCATGTACGACCTGCCACGATCCTCACCGCGACGTCTCCGCCGAGGCGGGCTCGTTCGACGAGTCATGCCTCTCGTGCCACGACACAGGAGCACGGGTTCGTGGGACAGTTTGCCCTGAGGCTTCCGCGAATTGCGCGAGCTGCCACATGCCAAGGGAACGCGTGATGCGCCACTCCCTGTTCAGCGACCATTGGATCCGAGTCGTGAGGTAGGAATCACATTGGCTTCCGCAACCGTCACCCGGCTGAGTGCCATATGCCCGCCCTGGCCCTCTCGGTCCTTGCGGGGGCTCCCGCTTGCCTTGCTGGTTGCTGCAGTGGTGACCAGTGCGCAGCAGGTCCCTCTGGCGCCCGCCGACTACGAGTTCATCGGGGCGCACTTTCGCGCGGCCAAGAATTTCGAACAGAGCGGAGAGCTTGCCGAGGCGGCTTCCGAGTACCGCACGATCCTACAGCGATACCCGTCGGCTGTGCCCCGGGTCTATCACAACCTGGGCTTGGTCTTCTACCGCCAGCGCGACTACCTGAACGCCATCGACGCCTTCGAGGCCGGTCTCGAACTCGACAAGGCGATGGTCGGGAGCCGACTCTTCTTGGGCGTTTCGTACCTCAATGTCGAGCTCCCGGAAAGGGCTCTGCCGCATCTTGAGACCACGCACGCGCTACAGCCAACCTTCGAGAGCGCCTTGCACCTAGGCCAAGCGTACGCCGCAAATCTCCGTTACGGGGAAGCCGTCCACGCCTACCGTGAGGCGCTGCCATCAGCCGGGGACGAGCTTCCCAATGTGCTGTATTCCATCGGGCAGGCCTACCTTGACCTCGCCGAGAGGATCGCGAACCAGCAGGCCGTCTCGCACCCCGAATCGAAGCAGACACACCTCGCAGCCGCGCGCGTGTTCGAGAGCCAGCAGGTGTTTCAGGTCGCAGCGATTAAGTACCTCGAAACAGCGGAACTGGACCCGTTCAACGCGTCAATCTTCTTCCCCCTAGCCCGCATGCTGGCCATCCTGGGATTGGATGTTCCGTCAAAGCTTGCGCTAGAACGCTATTGGAGCCTGCTCCCTGCCGTGCCGAGAATGCCGATCGACAAGAGCATGCTGCCAAAGGAGCAGATCGCGGAGATCGGAACGAAGGTGGAATTCGAAGGCATTCTGCGGTCGCTGCCACCTGTCGACCCCGAACGCTTGCCTCCGATGCCAATCGTGGGTTCCGAGATCAACGACGAGCTTGCCGGGCGTCTCCGCGGCTCCGACTCGACCGGTTGGGAAAACGTGACTCAAGCGGTGGTCGCGGGGAACTTCGAGGATGCTCTCGCGGCCCTCGACAAGCTCCGGAGCGCGGGCGACGAATGGCTGCGGGACTACTTGAAAATGACCGCGCACGTGTGGCTCGACGACTACAAGTCGGCAGCCCTCGTGGCCGACGAAGCGGCTCTGTCGACCAGTCCGTTGCAGGCTGTTCAGACCTTGAGGGCGGAGGTGTTCCGGCAGGTCTCGCTGGAGTATTTCGAGACGCTGGTGCGCGACCACCCCAGTTCGTGCAGGGCCCGGCTGGTCAGGGCAATGAACTTCTCCGCTCAGGAAAAGGCAGAGGCCGAAGGCGAGTTCCTCGCGGCGATCGAGGCCTGCCCGCTCGACACCCAGATTCGGATCGAACTGGCAGACTACTACCTCTGGAACTCGCAGTACGAGGAGGCAAGGCAAGCCTGCCTGGACGAATTGGAGATCCACCCCCATTCGGGAGCCGCCAAGAAGCGGCTCGGCAGGATTCACGTGCAGTTGCGCGAGGGAGAAAGCGCCCTGCCGTACTTAGCCGCCGCGGCCGAGGCGGATCCAGAGGACGCAGACGTCCGGACAGACCTCGGAAGGGCCTACGAACTCCTACAGCGATGGGACGACGCGGTGGCGGCGTACCTGCTCGCTCTGGATTTGGATCCCACGTTGAACCGAGTCCACTACGTGCTGGCGCGGCTTTACCGCCAGCTCGGAAAGGACGACTTGGCACAGCAGCAGTTTCAGCTGTTCAAGCGAAATGAAGACGAGGCAAGGCAAACGCGCACTGCCAGAATCCAGCGGCTTCGCAAAAAGGAGGCACCCGGATCTGAGCCAGGTGCGCGCTAGGGTCCCCGTGCCTCGGCTGCGTGTGACCATCGCTCTCGCCACTGCGGCCGCAGTGTGGGCTAGCCCCTGCCCTGCCGGGCAGGCTGCGTTCGTAGATATCGCACCTGACGTCGGACTCACAGACGTCTTCCACTGTGGCAGGGACGACCGCAAGGATTTCATCCTCGAGGCCATCGGGTCCGGCGTGGCCCTGCTGGACTACGACCGCGACGGGTTCCTTGACGCGTTTTTCGTCTCGGCCACGACGTTTGAGGGCTTCGCTCCGGGCCAGGCTCCGAGCAACCAGCTATACCGCAACAACGGTGACGGCACGTTCGCGAACGTCACGGACAGGACCGGGCTGCGAAGCGCCGGATGGGGCCAAGGAGCGTGCGTCGGCGACGTTGACAACGACGGCTTCGATGACCTCTTCGTCACGTACTACGGAGAGAACCGCCTGTTCCGCAACAGCCGGGAGGGGATCTTCGCCGACGTCACTCCGGAATCGGGCCTTGGCGGGCAGAGGCGATGGTCGACCGGGTGCGCATTCCTAGACTATGACCTTGACGGGCAGCTCGACCTATTCGTCGCAAACTACCTAGTATTCGAGAAAGACCGGATTCCCTCGAAAGGCAGCGCTCCTACCTGCCAATGGAAGGGACAGGCCGTGCTTTGTGGCCCGCGGGGCTTGCCCGGCGAGACGAACCAATTGTTTCGCAACCTCGGGGGCGGCCGGTTTGAGGAGGTCTCGGAAGAATCCGGGGTGGACACCGGCACCGAGCGCTACTCGCTGTCCGTGACGCCTCTCGACTACAATCTCGACGGCTGGCCGGACGTGTTTGTGGCAGTGGATTCGCAGGCCAGCATCCTGCTGGAGAACAACGGTGACGGCACGTTTGAGGATGTAGCGGTATTCGCCGGCGTGGCGTTTGACGAGCACGGGCACGTTCAGGCCGGGATGGGGTCGGCCGCCGTGGATGTCGACGGAGACGGCCTGCTCGACATTGTCAAGACCAATTTCATCGAGGAGACGTCGAACATCTACCTCAATTCGTCGCTTGCGGCATTTCAAGACAAGGTACATGCGATGGGCGCGGGAGTCAGCGTCGGCTACATGGGTTGGGGTGTCGCCGCCCTCGATTTCGATCGCGATTCTTGGCCGGACCTGTTCGTTGCGAACGGGCACACCTACCCGGAAATCGAAGGCCTCGTTGCGAACAATCCGTACCGGCAGAAGCGGCTGCTCTACAGGAATGTCGGCGGTCAGACTCTCGAGCCCATCCAGCCCCCTGTCGGATCCTCCATGCTGGCCAAGCACTCGAGCCGCGGTGTCGCCGTCGGGGACTACGACAATGACGGCGATACAGACGTGTTCGTGAACAACATGAACGAGCGTCCGAGCCTCCTCCGCAACGACTCCAAGCCGGCAGGCGGGTTCCTGTCGTTGCGGCTGGTCGGAACAAAGTCCAACCGCAGCGCGATCGGCGCTCGCGTCAGCGTGCATGCAGGCAACAGGGTCTTGGTGCAAGAGGTCCGGTCAGGTTCCAGCTTCATGTCGAGCAATGACCTGAGGCTGCACTTCGGGCTGGGAGACAGCGCCAAGGTTCAAAAGGTAGTCGTAGACTGGCCCTCTCCCTCCTCCAGTGACATTTTCGGCGAGCTGGCGTCCGGCCAATTCCTAGAAATCACTGAAGGCGCGGGCATCACGGCGCGCTCGCTCGGCAGTCCGGCGGAGTAATCGTGCCCCTGTCCCGAAGGCAATTCCTGCAACTCGGCGCGGCCGCCGGAACCGCCAAGTGGGCCTCCCTCGGAAGCGGCGGCCTGCTGGGGGCGACTCCGGACGCCGTTCCGGCCGAACCCTACGGGGTGCGGTTCACAGACATTGCCAAGGACGCCGGCCTGACCGACACGGTCTACTACGGAAGTAGCGAACAGGTGCGGTACATCGTCGAGGCGAACGGTTGCGGCGTCGCCTTCTACGACTACGACAATGACGGCTGGCCGGACATCTTTGTCTTGAACGGAACACGCCTCGATGGGCTACCGCTCGGGGCGAAGCCCACGAACCGTCTCTACAAGAACAACCGCGACGGCACCTTCACCGATGTCACTGAGGAGGCCGGCTTGGTCCGTTCCGGCTGGGCGAACAGCGTCTGCATCGGGGACTTTGACAACGACGGCAACGACGATCTCTTCGTCACGTACTGGGGCCAGAACGTGCTATACCGCAACAACGGCGACGGTACGTTCACCGATGTCACCGAGGAGGCCGGCTTGGGAGGCTTCCCCGACCGCTGGAACGCCGGCGCGACATTCATCGACTACGACCGCGACGGGCACCTGGACTTGTTTGTCTCGAACTACGTAGACATCGACCTTGAACGGGTTCCATTGCCGGGCCAAGGCAACAACTGCGAGTGGAAGGGTGTTCCGGTCTTTTGCGGACCGCGGGGGATGCCGGGCACGAAGAACTACCTGTACCGCAACAATGGCGACGGCACCTTCACCGATGTGAGCGAGCAGGCGGGGATGCATAATCCGCACGGCTACTACGGCATGACCGCGCTGGTGACGGACGTCAATGAGGATGGCTGGCCGGACATCTACGTGGCCTGCGATTCAACTCCGAGCATCCTCTATCGGAATAACCGGGACGGGACCTTCACCGACATCGCGGTCGAGTGCGGCGTTGCCTACAGCGAGGACGGGCGGGAGCAGGCCGGGATGGGCCTTGCCACTGGCGACTACGACGGGGACGGCAAGCTGGATATTGTCAAGACTCTGTTCGCGGACGAGATGCCGGCCCTGTACCGGAACTTCGGCAACGGGACCTTCGCCGACATGTCCGTCGCGGCGGGTCTGCACGTCGTGACGCAGCACATCCAGTGGGGCACCGGCCTGGTGGACTTCGATAACGACAGCTGGCCGGACCTCTTCTATTCGGTTGGGAATCTGTTCCCCACAGTGGAGCGCTTCAATCCCCGCTATCCGTACCGCGGGCCGCGGTTCCTGTTCCGCAACATGCGAGACGGCTCTTTCGCGAACGTCACGAACGAGTGCGGCAGCGGGCTGACCACGCCCCACTCGAGTCGCGGCTGCGCCTTCGGAGACTTCGACAACGACGGAGACATGGACATCTTGGTCATGAACATGAACGAGCCACCATCGCTGATACGGGCGGATGTCTCGACGGGCAATCACTGGCTGAAGGTCAAGCTGTTCGGCGTCGAGTCGAACCGGACGGCAATCGGAGCCCGGGTAGACGTGCAGGCGGGGGGCAGGACGCAAGCACAGGAGGTTCACAGCCAAACCAGCTATTACTCGGTCAACGACTTTCGCCTCCACTTCGGCCTCGGCTCGAATTCCAAGGCGGATGAGCTCAGTGTTCGATGGCCGAACGGAAAGCGCGAAACTTTCCGGGATCTTCCTGCGGATCGTCTGCTCTTCGTCGAGGAGGGCAGCGGAATCGTTCGTTCGGAGAAGCTGTGACGGGGGCGTTCCCGACTCCCGTCTCCCCGCCGGGCAGACAATCAGGGGCGACCAGCGAGGAGGCTTACGATCCTGCGATATCCCTTTGCCTGCGCAAGCGAAATCGCGGTCGCACCATCAGCGGTCCGCACGTTGGGGTCGGCACCTCGTTCGAGAAGGTACTCGACGACAAGTGTCTGCCCTCGAGTCACCGCAACGAGCAATGGCGTAAAGCCCCGCGAATCCGCAGAGCCGATATTCGCACCGGCTTCCCAGAGTTGCTGCACGCCAGCCAGTGTGCCCGATGACGACGCCAGCATGAGCGCTGTGACACCATCGGGTCGCCCGAGATTCGGGTCAGCCCCGCCAGCCAGCAGCACTTCAATCGTTTCGGCGTGCCCCTCAGCTGCGGCAAACATCAGCGCCGAACCTCCGTTCGCGTCCATTAGATCGGGGCTCGCGCCATGGTCCAAGAGGGTCTGGGCCGTTGTCGAGAACCCTTCGAAGCAGGCCATCATCAATGCGGTTCGACCGTCGGGCGTGCGGGCGTCCGGGCGGGCCCCGCTCTCCAGGAGGGCCTCTGCCGTTTCCCGCCGGTTCCGGCCGGCGGCCAGCATTAGCGCTGTGCCGCCGTCGGGAGTCTCGGCGTTCACGTCCGCGCCCCTAGCAACCAGCTCGGCCACCGTAGCTGCGTGACCGGCAGCCGAGGCCAGCATCAGTGGGGTGTTCCGCTCGGCGTCACGACCATCCACTTCGGCTCCGGCGCTCACCAGCGCCGCGATTCGGGCCGCCCGACCCGTGGCTGCCACGATCCGGAGCAATTCATCAAGGTCCTCGACCGCCCCGGCGCTCTCCAGCAGCAACGCGGCTTCGTCATAGCCGGCTAGGGCGGCATGCACCAGAGCGGTCCGCCCACGCTCATCAGTCTCGTCAGCTTCCGCGCCGCGCTCGAGCAGGAACTGGATCGCATCCGTCTGTCCGTTGGCTGCGGCGAGCATCAGGGCCGTCCTGCCGTCGCGCATCTTGGCATGAATGTCGGCACCCGCAGTCGCGAGCACTTCGAGCACAGACACATCGCCCCTGCCAGCTGCGAGCAGCAATGCCGTGCGCCCGTCGGCGGATCGAAGGTCCAACTCAGCACTGCCTGCCAACAGCATCCGGAGCATCGAGCGATCCCCGGACGAGACGGCGATCATCGTCGCCGTGCTGCCGTCGTCAGCCTGAGCGTCGACGTCCGCGGCCGCCTCGAGCAGGATCCGAACCATCGTGGGAAGACCTTTGGACACGGCAAGGATCAATGGCGTCCTGCCGCCTTCTACGCGGGCGTTCGGATCCGCGCCTGCTGACAGAAGCGTCTCTACCACGGATGTCTGGCCCTCCCAAGCGGCCATCAGCAAGGGTGTCCAGCCGACAGGGCTGGCCAAGGCAGTGTCGGCACCCGCCTGAAGGAGCGCTTCCACAACCGCCAGGTGGCCTTCCGCAGAAGCCAGCATGAGAGCGGTGACGCCTCCCCCCTCCAGTGTTCCGCTCTCAACTGCTATGGGAGCGCCCTCCATGCTCCGCCGGTTGACTTCGGCGCCTCTGGCGACCAGCAGGCGGACCACGCCCAGATGGCCATACAACGCAGAACTCATCAGTGCTGTCACCCCGCGGCTATCGCTGGCGTCGGGGTCAGCGCCTCTCGACAACGCGGTCTCGGCTTCGGCGGTCCTCCCGACCCGCGCTGCGAAGAGCAGATCTTCGCTTGGCGTCGAAGCCGCGCCCCGGTCCTTGAGTACTTCCACGACCTCGATCCGTCCCATCAGGGCCGCATGGACGAGGGCCGACTCGTTGAGATTGTCGACAGCGTCAATGGGCGATCCGTGCTCTAGCAGCGCCTGCACGCTCTGCGCATTCCCGTTCGATGCCGCGAACATGAGAGCAGTGCGGCCGTCGATCGAAGCGGTTCCCACCGTCGACCCAGCCTCCAGCAGGGCCGTGACGACTGGAGTCGCCCCCTTGGCCGCCGCGAGCATCAGGGCGGTCACGCGCCCCAACGGGATCTCGATGCCACCGGAGGAGACGCTCGCTCCTTCAGCGCCTCGGGCATCGAGATTCACGCCAGCCTCAATCAGCGCTTCGACGATTGAGGCATGCCCGCGAAATGCGGACGCCATCAGCGGTGTTTGCCCGGAGTCGTCCGAAAGGTTCGCGTCGGCACCTGCTTCGATCAGCATGTCCGTCATTGATCGGTGACCCGTGGCCGCCGCGATTAGCAGAGCCGTCTGGCCCTCGTCGTTCCGGGCATCGATTGCTGCGGATTCCAATAGACTCTGGACCGCCGCCGGCCGAATCTCCGCCACAGCCAGCATCAGCGCGGTTTGGCCTTGGTCATCCTGCGTATCTGGATCGGCACCCGCATGGAGCAGCTGTCGGACGATCTCGGCACGCCCCTCCGAAGCGGCGGCCATCAAGGCAGTCATGCCGCGGCCGTCCGTACTCCCAACGTCCGCTCCCTTGGATAGCAGTGTCCCTACGACTCCTAGATGGCCCTCCAGCGCGGCAACCATCAGAGGCGTCGTTCCGTGATCGTTGCGGGCATCGATGTCCGCACCCTGCTCCAGCAACTGGCGGATTCTCGTACTGTCTCCTGATTCCGAGGCTCTCAAGAGAGCCACGTCCACTGGCTGCCGTTGCGACAATGAAGGCGCTAGGTGCCCTAGCGCCAGAACGGCGGCCATCATGCACGGTCCGCCCCTGCAGATGCGACTGCTCGTATGACCCTCCGCTAAGATAAGCCAAGATTCTCGCCCGGGATCGCGTCGAATTGCAAGGCCGTCCCGCGCCTTTCCTTCAAACCGTGACAAGGCGACGCCTCCTGAAAATGTGTCCATGGGGCGTGGTCGCTCTTCCCGCGGCCCTGGGCCAGCGCAGAAATGGCGCGGGCACGACCGAACGGGAATTGACAGCTGGCGGAACCGCGAGTGGGTACCGGGCTCGCTTTCGCGACGTCGCGCGGGAGGCGGGGCTCAACCGCACAATCTACTACGGCGAGGTCGACACTTCCGACTATATTTCCGAGGCGAACGGCTGCGGCGTTGCATTCTACGACTTCGACAATGACGGCTGGCTCGACATCCTGCTGCTGAACGGTTCCCGCCGCAGCGGCATTCCCGACGGCGAAATTGCCACGAATCGCCTCTACAAGAACAACCGGGACGGAACCTTCACGGACGTCACTCGGGAAGCAGGCCTGATGAGAGCCGGCTGGGCAAACGGTGTATGTATCGGCGACTACGACAACGACGGATTCGATGACCTGTTCATAACCTACCGAGGGAAGAACGTCCTGTATCGCAACAACGGAGACGGCACGTTCACAGATGTGACCGACGACGCGGGCGTGGGCGGAGAGGCCGGGAGCTGGAGCACCGGCTGCACGTTCTTGGATTACGACAGGGATGGGCACTTGGACCTCTTCGTCGCCAACTATGTCGGCATCGAGAGTCTCGAGAACCTGCCGCCCAAGGGCCGGACCACCTGGAAAGGCGCTCCGGTATTTTATGGCCCGCAAGGCTTGCTCAAGGGGTCGCACGCCCTCTACCGCAATAACGGAGACGGCACGTTCACAAACGTTTCGGAAGAGGCGCAAATTCGCGGCGTGCTGGGCTACGGATTGACGGCGATGAACACCGATTACAACGAAGATGGCTGGCAAGACATCTACCTTGCCTGCGACTCGAGCCCGAGCATCCTGCTGCGGAATAACCGGGACGGCACGTTCAGCGACATCGCGACCGAACGCGGTCTCGCCTACAGTCCCGACGGCGTTGCACAGGCTGGCATGGGGCTCGCGATTGGGGACTACACGGCCGATGGCAAACTCGATATTGTCAAGACGCACTTCGCCGACGACATCCCGGGACTATACCGCAACGACGGGGAGGGATATTTCTCGGACGAGTCGTCCATCGCCGGGCTGCAAGCCAGCACCAGGCACCTGGAGTGGGGAGCTGGGCTTGTGGACTTTGACAACGACGGCCGACCCGACCTGTTCTATGTCGCTGGCAGCGTCTACCCCGAGGTAGAAGCGGTCAATCCCGACTACCCGTACAGAGGCCCACGGTTCCTGTTTCGCAATGTGGGGAACGGACTGTTCGTGAACGTGACCGAGCAGTGCGGGCCCGGGCTGACGGCATTGCACTCGAGCCGGGGCTGCGCCTTCGGCGACTTCGACAACGACGGTGACATGGACATCCTAGTGATGAATATGAACGAGCCGCCGTCGTTGATCCGGTGCGACGTTAGCTCGACCAACCACTGGCTGAAGGTAAAGCTGGCCGGCACCAAGTCGAATCGCACGGCGATCGGCGCACGTGTCTATGTTCGTACGGGCCGGCTACTGCAGGTACAGGAGCTTCACAGCCAAGACAGCTACCTGTCCGTCAATGATTTCCGGCTGCATTTCGGGCTGGGCCAGGCAACCCGTGTTGACTCGATCCGGGTAGACTGGCCGAACAGCGAGCCCGAGACCATTGCAAGCATAGGGAGCGATCAGCTGATCTATGTCACGGAGGGCGAGGGGATCGTTCGGGCCGAGAGGTTTGGCGCGAACACAGGTTGAGCCGCGCCCCGTGCCCGGCTCATGCCGGGCCAGATGGAGTCCACGGCCCCCGCAACACCAAGGCGCGAGGGCCGAATCGCTTCAGTGGCGGGTCTTCCGTTCCGTCACCACTCGACGCGCATGCGTAGCTGAATCGTCCTCGGGCCCTTGGGCTGTTGTGGAACGATTCTCCCGAATGTCGAACTGTTGATGTTGTTGCCGAAGCGACCTGCGATCCAGCGATGCCGGTTCAGGCAGTTAAAGCAATCAGCCCCGATTTGGAGCTTGATCTTCTCGGTTGCGAGCGGGATTCGCTTGACCACCGAAAAGTCCTCATTCAGGTTCGGGCACTGCCGGGTCTCTTGGTCAACCTCTGGCGCGTTCCCCTCGACGAAATCTCCCGGAGGGAGCCACGCCTGCGGTCTGCTGGGAGTGACTTGGCTAGGATTGCCGGCATTTAGGATGTAGTTTCGATTGGGATCCCCGAATACCATGTCGCCACAGGCAATGGAACTTCTCCATGGCACGCCCGGCGCTCGATCGGCTAGGTTCCGGACCCCGCCCGGGATACCTACCGACAACCCCCCGCTGGTTGAGATCGGGAAGCCGTTGACGTACTCCTGAACGCCCGAAATCGTCCACCCGCTTAGCACGTATTGGCTGAAAGCGCTGGTACCTCCCCACCTCTGCCCCGGGCCGAACGGGAGGTCGTACGAATAGTTGAAGACCGCGCGGTGAGTCGTGTCATAGCGATTGATCCGCTTGTCCAGCTTTCGGTTGTACGAGTTCCGGGTGTTGCTTCCGAAGGCGCCGGGAGCCCAGTCGACGTCCCCCAATTGCTTCGCTACCGTCCAGTGCCCGAGGAAGGACAGGCCGTTCGAGTAGCGCTTCGTCGCCTTCAGCATGAACGCGTTGTAGTTCATTCCAGTATTGATTCCGGCATCGTTGGAGATGTTGCCGTACTGGGGGAAGCGCCGCAGAGCGCGGTGCAACGGGAGGTTGTCTGGAAACTCAGGATACGGCTTGCCGAAGCCGGCGGCGGCCACTGCGGGATCGCTGATCTCCAGGTTCAGCAGCGGCCCTAGGTGCCAGTAGTCCGGGTGCAAGTCGTTGATGCGCTCGTGGTCCGCGTTGTTGCGGCCCATGTTCGAATAGAACGTGGTCTCCAGCACCCAGTCGCCGAATTGGCGCTGGAATCCACCAGTGATCATGTAGAGCGAGGGAGGCGTCCCAATGGTTTGCGGATTCATCCAGTTCGTGACTGACTGGTTGTTCAGGAAGGCCGGGTCGATGAATGGGGGCGTTCCCAGTTGGGTGGACGGGAAGCCGTTGTCCCACTCGTAGTAAGGCGCGAACGGGCTGACTCGCGGCGGGGGGTTCCCGCGCGCCTCGTGGCCAACCCGGTTGACAGATCTCACGTTCGTGTTCTGGATGGCCATGTACTGGATGCCGGCGCCAGCTCGAAAGACAAGCTTGTCTGTGATCTGGTAGGCCAAGCCGAGCCGGGGCCCGAAATTGCCATAGGTGGCAGGGCCGACTCGAAGCCTGCCATTTGCGCCCTCCGTCATCCCGTAGAATTCGATCGCCCCGCGATAGTTTCCACTGATGCCTGGATTCGCAAGGGCAGGGTCGAAGCCGGAGAACTGTCCCCGGTTCTCCTTGAAGGGCATCTGCACGTCCCAGCGCAGGCCGATGTTCAGGGTCAGCCGCGGCAGGACCTTCCAGTCGTCCTGAAAGTACAGGGCGTGATATGCCTCCCGCTCTTCCAGCGCGAGGCCCGCAGCCGTTCCGACAAAGTTGGGCAAGCCGAGGTAAAAGTCGGCCAGATGAAATCCGCCCGAGCCGTCTGTGTCCTTCGTCTCGCTACCGAGGTTCCCTTCCGACACGCCAAACAGGTAGGTGCCGGCCGAGCCCACGGTCAGGCCCCCTGCGAAGCCGCCCTGGTTGTGCCGGTTGATGCGCCAGAACTGGCCTTGGTAGCCGAACTTGATGGTGTGCCGCCCCTTGTTCCAGAGGGTGCTGTAGGCCCAGTTCGGGATCAACTTCGACTCCCTGTTCGAGGGCGGGTTCGCGCAGATCGAGACACCGAAGCTGGAAGCCCGCGCGAGCTGGATCCAAGGACATTCGCTGCTCGGCATGCCGGTCAGGCCGAACTGGCTCGACAGCCCCTCGCCGAAGTTGTTCTGCTCTCTGCCGTTCTCTTGGAAGTTGAACCCGAATAGGATCTGATGCACCACGCTCGGACTCTGCACCCACGAGTAGTCGGCACGCACGCGCTGGAACGAGTTGAATGTCGTTCTTCCGAAAGAATCGTCCAAGACTCCGCCAGGGTCGGTCTCGACGCGCGGCGCTGTACCGTACATGTAGAAGGCCGAAATGCGGTGGGCTGCGTTGAACTGGTGATCGATCTTGGTCGTCAAGTCCCATGGATTGAACGTGCTCGAGACAGCGCCGACGTGATTCAGCTCGGGAGTGTCGCGTGCGGTCGGAATGGGCAGCAGCTGCATAACGTTTGCACTTACCCGGCTCTGCCTGGCCATCGGGATCTGATTGTTGACGAAGGGCCGGAACCGCACGTTATTTTCGGCATCCATGTACTGATCTTTGCGGTCGAAGATCATGTTGAGGTCAGGGTGGGAGAAGTCCCCGCCGCGCATCGCGGATGTGGGCAGGGTCAGGAAATTGGTCGGGCTGCCAGTGGCGCTCTGCCGGTAGTAGGCCAGAGTCGACCAGAAAAACGTCTTGTTGCGCCCGTCGTAGACCTTGGGGATAACGACGGGGCCTCCTCCGGCAATCCCGAATTCGTTGTTGCGGCTGTTCCCCCGCTCGGCCGCCTGCCACGGGCGGGCGTTCAGGAACGAGTTGTTATGGAAGTTCCAAACAGAGCCGTGCAGGTCGTTGTTGCCAGACTTGGTCGCGTACGTGATCAACCCGCCACTGCTGCGCCCATACTCGGCGTTCATGTTGCTCAGCAGCAGCTTGTATTCCCCAATCGCTTCCACGCTGGGCTCGGTGGCCGTCGCCCTCTCGCCCACCCCGTCGTTCGAGGTTTCCGTCGAGAGGCCGTCCAGCATGATGACCGTGTTGAGCGTTCGCGACCCCGCGACGTTGCCGCGCCCGTTGGTGTTGTTCACTCCCGGCGACATCGAAATGTACTGGTACGGTCGACGCTTCTGCCCCGACACGGGAATGGGGGCGTGGCGCATCAGATTCTCTTCAATCGCCGCGCCGATGGTCGTGTCGCTCGTCTCGAGCTGGGCCACGGCCGCCGAGACGCTGACTTGCTCCGCGACTGTCTCGACGTCGAGCTCGACATCGACCGTGGTTTCCGAAGCGGTCGTCACCAGGACTCCTGTGGTGATCTTCGTGCCAAAGCCGAGAGACGACACCCGCACATCGTAGGTGCCGAAAGGCACGTAGACGACGTACTGCCCCACCTCGTTGGCGGTGATTTGCTGCGCGACCCCGGTCGAGGGATTCACCACCTCGATTTCAGCGCCGGGAATTATCGCACCTGTCGTGTCGGTGACGCGGCCATTGATCTGGCCCTGCGTGGTTTGTGCCGAGCTGACTGGTGTCAGGGCAACTGCCACCACCAAGAGTGCTACGCCAATGACCGCTCTAGTCATGAAACAGATCCTCCCTTCGGCCCGCGACCGCAGTCCCAATGTCCGTGCACTTTGTACCACAGAGTCGACGATGAATCAACCCATGTTCCGGCGAAACCGGAACACTGCACCTTGGCGTCGGCCTTCTGTGGCCGAATCCAGGTATTCCCTACTCCAGGCGCGCGCTCGGCTTCCGCAACCCGAGAAGTACTTCGCTGCAGGAGTCAGTCGCAGTTTGCTCCTGCCGTCGTCACTAGCACCCCGGCAAAGCGCTGGCAGCACGCAATTATCATGAATGGAGCGTGGAACTTCCCGGCCATCGCAGGGTCTCGGTCATCTTCTGGATCGCCCTAGGCGCGTGCTTGGTCGCCTTGGCCGTGGCGCTGAATATCGGCTGGTTGGTCGCCAACTGGCCAGGCGGCGTGCTGGTCGTGCTAGGCGTCCTAGCAGGGCTGACGCTGGTTGCCGGGCTCGTCCTCAACACTGTGTTCCTCGTGCGCGAGATCCGGCGCAACGAGAAGCACGACGCCTTCATCAACGCTGTCACGCACGAACTCAAGACCCCCGTGGCCTCGCTGCGGCTGTACCTGCAAACCCTGCAATCCAGGGAACTTGACGCAGACCAGCAGCAAGAGTTCTACCAGACGATGCTCTCGGACATGGATCGCCTGCAGGGCACGATCGAGCAGGTGCTGCTGGCCGGGTCCACCCGCAGCAAGCGCAAGCGACAGCGGATACCGGTGGACCTCGGGGCCGTGGTCCAGGACTGCATCGGCCGGCTCCAGCACAACTACAGCCTGCGCGATGGTGCGCTGCGCTTCCGCAGCGAGTTCGAAGAGGGCGACACTCCCATCGTGCTGGGCAACCGGGACGAGTTGGCCGCGGCGATCTCCAACCTGATCGACAACTCGATCAAGTATTCCGACGAGCGCGCCAAAGTGGATATCGAGATGTCCAAGCTCGGCTCGCGAGTGGCCGTCCGCATCCGTGACAACGGCATCGGCATCGACAGCGACGAGCTCAGGCGCGTCTTCCGGCGTTTCTATCGCGTTCAGGGCACGTTCCGTCCGAAAGGAACGGGGCTGGGCCTGTACATCGTGCAGTCCGTTGCCAAGCGGCATGGCGGACGGGTCTTCGGGGAGAGTCCGGGCAAGGGTCGTGGCAGCACGTTCACGATCGAACTGCCCCTGACTGCCAGGGCATGAAACGGATACTGATCGTCGAGGACGAGACGAATCTCGCCAAGGGGTTGCAGTTCAACCTCGAGGCCGAGGGCTTCGCCACGCACATCGCCCCCACGGGCGAAGCCGGCCTGGCCGCGATCAAGCAAAGCCCGGCCTTCGACGCGCTGCTTGTGGACGTGATGCTGCCCGGCATCGACGGCTTCCATCTGGTCAGAGAGCTGAGGTCGCGCGGCTGCTTCGTCCCGGTGATGATGCTCACGGCGCGCCGCCGTCCGCAGGACATCGTCGAAGGGCTGGCGGCCGGAGCTGACGACTACCTGCCCAAGCCGTTCGAACTGGCAGTGCTGCTGGCCCGCATCCGCGGCCTGCTGCGCCGACACCGCTGGAGCGCCGGCGAGCAGATGCAGGCCGTGCCGGACAGGTACGAGTTCAACGGCAGGACCGTGGACTTCGCCAACCAGCGCATCGAAGTGGAGGGCGAGTCACGCAGCCTGACTCTGACCGAGGCCAAGTTGCTGCATTATTTGATCGCTCACGAGGGCCGCAGCGTCTCGCGCAAGAACCTGCTCGAAGACGTCTGGGGCGTGCGGGAGGACACCGACACGCGAGCGATCGACAATTTCATCGTGCGCCTGCGCCGATTCATCGAGCCGGATCCGGCCAAGCCGCGCCACCTGGTCACCGTGCGCGGCCTCGGCTACCGCTTCGTGGCCGAGCCCGGCCCAGGACTCAGTCGTCGTCTGTCGGGAGCGGCAGCGAAGCACTTTCGCCGCTCGTGATCCCGGTCGCCCAGCGGAAGGCCTCCAGCCACATCTTCTGGATGGCGGCGTTGTCCCAGACTTCGGGACGGTGCCCCAGCAGGCAGGTGAAGACCCGTCCCTTGCCGAACTCCCGCACCCAGGCCAAGGCGAAGTCGCCATCGGTGCGCTGGACACCCTTCTTGGTCATATCGACGCTGGAAGTGTCCATGGACATCAGCACGCGCACTTTCGAGCGGTCGTAGCGGTCCACCTGGTAGATCTCGTCGGTGATTTCGAACTCGGCCGGGAAGTGGCGGCTGATCGGATGCGTGCGATCCTCCACCCGGACCCGGATCTTCTGGTGCCAGGGATGGTTGATGAACGCCCCTCCCACCATGTCGATGTACTCCGGCCAAGTCTCTCGGAACGAGTCCGTGCCGCTGTGCACCGCCAGGATCGCCTTGCCATCCTCCTTCACGAAGCGCATCAGGTCAGCCTTCTGCTCCTCGCTGACCTTCAGGTCACCCTGCGTGTAGAACATCACGGCGTCGAAGTAGTCGAGGTTCTTGCGGTTGCCTCTCAGCTTCTGCTTGGTCATCAGCTCCATGTCCGTGCGGAAGCGCACGTCGAACAGGCCGGTGCGCTCGCCGATCTTGGCCATGGTGAACATCGCGTGCGACACCGAGTCGTGCGCGAAAAAGTCGGAACCGCCGAGCACCAGCAGGTGCTTCTTTTCGTCGGCGTCCTGGCCAACGGCGGACGGGGCCGTCGAAAGCAGCAGCCCGGCCAGCGCGGTCGCTGTGATCAAACTCCGGAGTCTCATGCCCGCTAGTTTCGCACAAGCGGACTCAGAGCCGGTTGATTAAGGTGGCGACATAGGCAGCGCCGAAGCCGTTGTCGATGTTGACGACGGACACATTGCTGGAGCATGAGTTGAGCATGCCGAGCAGCGCCGAAAGCCCGTTGAAGCTGGCTCCGTAGCCAACGCTGGTCGGCACGGCAATGACCGGAACCGAGACCAGCCCGCCCAGCGCGCTGGGCAACGCACCCTCCATGCCCGCACAGCAGATCACCACGCGAGCCCCGTGTATGCGATCGAGCTTCGACAGCAGCCGGTGGATTCCAGCAACGCCGACATCGTAAATCGTGTCGACCTCGTTGCCCATCACTTCGGCCGTCACAGTGGCTTCCTCGGCCACCGGGATGTCGCTGGTGCCGGCGCAGACCACGGCGATCTTGGCCTTGCCGAGCTTGCTCCGCTCCGCCCATACGCGCACGGCGCCCGAGCGCGGGAAGTGCTCGGCTTGGTCGCTGAGTTCCCGCACCGCCTCGAACATCGCCTGCGACGCCCGCGTGACCAGCAAGTTGGGGGAGCGCTCGAGCAGTTTCTCGGAAATCGCGCGGACCTCGTCGGGAGTCTTGCCCTGGCCCAGGATCACCTCGGGCATGCCGTGGCGCAACTCCCGGTGGTGGTCGACCTTGGCAAAGCCGAGGTCCTCGTACGGCATGTGGCGCAACTCGCCGACCGCGTTTTCGACATCGCAGCGCCCTTCGCGCACGTCCTCCAACAAGGCCCGCAGTCGCTGGTCGTTCATGGCCTCGCCCTTGACGGCCGGTAGGTGCCGATTTCGATGACCGGGTCGGGCCCCGTTCCGGGTGGCGTGTCAATCACCTGCACGACCTTCCGGTCGGGCACCGACACGATCCAGATCTGATCTTCGTCCTGCACGCCCGCGAACGCATGGCGGTCGTCCTTGGACAGCGAGATGGAGAGTGGCGCGCCACCCAATGGGATCTGCGCAAGTTCCGTCAGCGTGTGCGGATCAGCGATTCCGACCGCCTCGCCGGTCTGGAGGGAGTACACCAAGAGGTCCTCGTCGTCCGTGGCAACGATGCGATTCGCGCCCGGCCCCGTGGGGATCGAGCCGATCACGGACTTGGAGGCCGTATCGATTACGTCGATGCGACTCTCATCCCGGCAGGTCACCCACAATTTCGTGCCATCGCGGGACAGCAGGCTGCCCTGGGGCCCCTTGCCCACCTCGATCAGGTGAAGTTCGCCGCTCGCGGCGTGCACGGCCCCCACGGTACCGCTAGCCGTGTTGGAGACGTATCCCCAGCCGTCCAAGCCAAACGTGACCATGTGGGGGTCCACGCCGCCGTTGTCAAAGTCCTTGATGACAGCCCGCGCGTCGAGGTCGACCAGCACGAGCCGGTCCGGGTTTTCCGCGGTCACGAATGCCCGGCTTGAGCCCGCATCGAGCCCGATGCCGTGCGGGCGATGGAACTTGCCCAGCGGCAGGACGCCCACGCGCCTGCGCAGCTGAAGATCAATGATGGATATGGTATTGCCCCCGGGGCCGTCATAGTCCATCCACAGCACACCGTTGTCGGACACGTAGGCAAAGCGCCCGTCGCGCGACAGCGCCACCTCGTGCGGGGTCTCGCCCACCAGCACTCCCGCGACGCGCTGGCCCGCCGAAGTGTAGAAGCCTACGGAGTTGTTCTTCTTTTCGACGACGAGCAGGTCCGGGCGCTCGGCAGCTGCCGGGGCAGCCGCAGAAAGCGAAGACAGGATGGTTGGCGCAGTGGATTTCATGGGCATCTACAGCCGCGCGTCGGTTGTAATCCGCGAGCCATTGATTGTACCGTGGAGACCATGGCCCAAAGTCTGAACAAAGTCATGCTCATCGGCAACCTCGGCAAGGATGCCGAGAGTAGGCAAACCCCCAGCGGCACGACAGTAACCAATTTCAGCCTTGCCACGACGGCTCGCATCAAGGATGCAGCTACCGGTGATTGGAAGGACAAGACCGATTGGCACGATGTCGTTCTGTGGCGGGGCGAACGCGTCGCCCAGTACCTCAAGAAGGGCCGCAAGGTTTTTGTCGAAGGGCGTTTGCAGACCCGCTCCTACGAGGATCGCAACGGCGAGAAGCGCTACCGCACCGAGGTGGTCTGCGATAACTTCGGCTTGATGCTGCTCGGTGACCGTGGCGGTTCAGGCGAGGAAGGCGGTGGCGGCTATCGCCAAGGCGGGCAAAGCGGCGGCTACGGCCGAAGCAGTTCGGGCGATGCCCCTGGCGGAGGTATGGGACAGCCGGCGCCATCGCACGAGCCGGCCAGCTCGCCTGAACCGTCGCAGGATGACGACGACATCCCGTTCTAGGATCGAGCCTAGGCCGGAGAGGCTTGTCCTTCGTCGAGGCCGGGCAGGGCCGCCGTGCCACTTTCGGCGGCTTGGGGCTCTGGTTGCGTAGGTCCGCCCTTGCTATCAGTCGGCGGTTCCGGAATGGCAAGCGGCGGCAATTCCCGCCCTTCGAGCAGGGCAGTGACCTCGCTTCCATCCAGCACCTCGCGCTCGAGCAAGGCTTCGGCGATGCGAGTGAGGCCGTCGGAATTGTCCTCGATGAGCTTGCGCGCCCGGTCGTAGCTTTCCTTCACGATCGCGCCGACCTGGGCGTCGATCTGCTTTGCAGTGGCTTCCGAATAATTGCGCTGCTGCGCGATCTCGCGGCCCAGGAAGACCTCCTCGTCACGCTTGCCGAACGTCAGCGGGCCCATTTCGCTCATGCCCCACTCGCAGACCATCTGGCGAGCCAGCGCCGTGGCGCGCTCGATGTCGTTGCCCGCGCCAGTTGTCATGTGGTCCATGAACAATTCCTCGGCAATGCGGCCGCCCATCAGAATCGCCAACTGGTCGCACAGGTAAGCCCGCGTGTGGGTGTGCTTGTCATCTAAGGGCAGCTGCATCGTGACGCCAAGGGCTTGGCCGCGCGGGATGATCGTGACCTTGTGCAGCGGATCGGCCTGCTCCAGCAGCGCCGCTACCACCGCATGGCCAGCCTCGTGGTAGGCGGTGTTCTTCTTCTCCTCGTCGCGAAGGATCATCGAGCGCCGCTCGGCGCCCATCATGACCTTGTCCTTGGCGACCTCGAAGTCCGCCATCGTGACGACCTTGCGGTTCTGCCGCGCCGCGAACAGGGCCGCCTCGTTGCCCAAGTTGGCCAGATCGGCTCCCGAAAAGCCGGGCGTGCCGCGCGCGAGGACCATCAGGTCCACGTCATTGGCCAAGGGCACCTTGGCGGTATGCACCTGCAGGATTCCCTGGCGCCCGCGCACGTCGGGCCGCGACACGACCACGCGGCGGTCGAAGCGGCCCGGCCGCAGCAGGGCGGGATCGAGCACGTCGGGGCGATTGGTGGCCGCCATGAGGATGACGCCTTCGTTGGAGTCGAAGCCGTCCATCTCCACCAAGAGCTGGTTGAGCGTCTGCTCCCGCTCGTCGTGGCCGCCGCCCAGCCCCGCGCCGCGATGCCGCCCGACGGCATCGATCTCGTCGATGAAGACGATGCAGGGCGCGCTCTTCTTGCCCTGCTCAAACAGGTCGCGGACGCGGCTCGCGCCCCCGCCCACGAACATCTCGACGAAGTCGGAGCCGGAAATCGAGAAGAACGGAACGTTTGCCTCGCCCGCCACGGCGCGCGCCAGCAGCGTCTTGCCGGTGCCGGGAGGGCCGATCAGCAGGACGCCCTTGGGAATCCGCCCGCCGAGCTTTTGAAACTTCTGCGGCTCGCGCAGGAATTCAATGATCTCCTGCAGCTCTTCCTTGGCCTCGTCGACGCCCGCCACATCTTTGAACGTGACCTTCTTCTGCTGGGACGTGAGCAGCCTGGCCCGGCTCTTGCCAAAGCTGAGGGCGCGGTTGCCGCCGGCCTGCAGCTGACGCATCATGAAGATCCAGAAAAATACGATCAGCACCAGCGGCGCAATGCGCCAGAACATCGACCAGAAGCCCAGCGAGGCCTGATCCTTCACGTTCACCGTGACGCCCTGCGCGGTCAGCAAGTCAAAGACCTTGGGATAGTCCTGGGGAATGGTGGTCTGGAATTTGCCAGAACTGGCCTGACCCTCGATCTGCTGGCCCGTCGCGGTGATCTCCTCGATGTTGCCTTCCTCAACCTCGTCCATGAACTGGCTGAAGCTGATGGTCTCGATCTTCTCGCCGCTCTTGGCATTGACGGCCTTCCACAGCAGGACGGCGGTGCAGAGCATCACAATCCAGAAGACTGCGGTCTTGAATGTCGAGTTCACTTGATTGAATCCTTGTCTGCTGCGTCGCCGCTCATTACGTTAGACGCATCGAACGGCGGTTTCGGCTACCGGCCTGCCTCGTCAGCCCCGAGCTCTTCCACGACCAGCGCCCGCCGGCTCGTCGGCCGCACCGCGAATTCGCCCGCGGGGCCAAAGACCCGCGCCCAGACGATACGACTCCCGCCGGCTTCGTCCGAAGCGACGACAGGCCAGCCCGCCCGGTTCCACGCGCTGATCCGGTTCTGCTGAAACAGATCCTTGATCTTTTTCGGCGAGTCCAGACCGGCCGGCTTGTAGCGGTCTCCGTCGCGCCAGCTTCGGAGCCGTAACGACTTCGGGACACGATCCCAGTCAAGCAATACAATTGCATCCTTATCGTACAGCATTGCTGCGGAAGCAGTTTCCAACACCCGGGTGCTGATGACACATCGATCTACGCCGGGCAGCGGCACCTGGCCAGGCACGGGTAGCGGCAGATCATAGGCCGTGGGTTCCGCGGCGCCTTGGCGGCGCAGCCGAACCTGGCCGAACGATCGCTCGGCGCGCACGCCGGGAAGTTCAACGACGCCGCTTCCGGAATTGGCGAGCACGAGGGCGCGCAGGGACTCGACATGCTCGAAGCCCAACTCGCCGCAGCCGAGTGCAGGGTCTCTCAGCGCCGCCAGCAGCACGCGACGCTGCTCAGCCACGCAAAGCGCTTGCAGCGCTTGGAGATCCAAGATGGTCTCCGCCGAGCCGTGCACGACACAGCGCTCGCTCAGCTCCGCAATCCGGCGGTTCCAGAAGCGCTCTTCTTCCACCGCCCAATCGGCGGTGTGCGCCAAGGCCGAATCGAGGTTTGAATTCCACTCTTGGCGCAGTTGCGGTAGCAGTCCGTGGCGCAGCCGATTGCGGGCAAAACGCGGGTCGGAGTTGGAGGCGTCTTCCCGCCAATCCAGACCGCTTCGCTCGAGATACTCCAGCACTTCGTCGCGCGTCACATCCAGCATCGGCCTGAAAATACGCTCGCCGGAGACGGGCCAAACGCCGCTCAGTCCGCCGCCACACGCGCCACGCAAGAGTCGGAATAGCACGGTCTCGGCTTGATCGGACTGTGTGTGACCGGTCGCGATTTCCGAACAGGATCCGTCCGCGAGGAGTTCTTCAAAGAATCGGTAGCGGGCACGCCGGCCGGCGCGCTCGAGGTTTCCACCACTCAAAGCCACATCCTCTCGGCGCACAAAGTGCTCGCAGCCCAGCTCAGCCGCGAGTTTCCGCACGAACGCCTCGTCCGCGTCCGCGTCGGCACTGCGCAGGCAGTGGTTCAGGTGCACCGCTGCGACCGTCCGTTCGGGAAATAGAGTACGCAGCGCGTGGAGGAGTGCAACCGAGTCAGCACCTCCAGAAACTGCGGCGCCGATTACCCCGCCGCCAGTGAACATCCGCTCCCGGGCGATACGCTTGCGCAGCTTTGCAAGCACACACTCACTGTAGACGACCGTCGCTCAGACGCCGCCGTCGCGGCTTGACCCTGGGATTCACGCCTCGCCCCGACGTTGCGGTCCTGAGAGAGATCGATTACGGGAAAGCTGTATGTGGCAGAGTCTGCCGTCGACTTGCACCGTCTCCGCCCATGCAGTGCGTAGGCCGGTTTATCCTCTGAAGTGATGGTTGCGATTGTTGCCCTAGCCCTGGCGGCGGCTGCGGCCCTGCCCGCCCAGAACATCGAGGCGTGCGAATCTGTTCCGGTCTACGATCCGTGCGAGATCGTCGTCGAGCTCGGCGCAAGCGATGCCGCCGAGCACTCGACGCCGGTCACCGATGTCGAGCTGCGCGCCGAGTACCGTTCTCCGAAGGGCGGCCGAACCAAGGTCATGTCCGCCTTCTGGGACGGCGGCCACAGGTTCGTGCTGCGGTTCTCGCCCGACTTCGAAGGCCGCTGGGACTACCGCCTCATCTCGAATGTCGCGAATCTGGACAGGCGGACCGGCAGCTTCGAGGCTGAGCCGGCGACGACACCCGGCTTCATCGAGGTGTTCAACACCCGCTACTTCAGGCACCCCCTCACGAACACGCCCCATTTCTGGCTCGGCGACAGCCTGCTGGGGCTGGCGGCAATGCCCTGGCCGGAATTCGAGGCCACCGCCGAGAGGCGTTCCGAGCAGGGCTTCACGCACGTCCGGGCGCTAGCTGTTCCCCCGCTCAGCGCGAGCCGCAAGGCGTTCAGCGCGTCCGGCGAACCAGACATCGAGCACTTCCGCGCACTCGACCGCCGCGTCGAGCACTTGCACAGGCTCGGCATCGTCACCGATCTCGTGCTGGGCAATTCCGGCGACGAACTCGACGAGCTGTTCCCGCGCTTGCGAGAAAAGGACCGCTACATCCGGTACCTATGCGCCCGCTACGCGGCCTATAGCGTGACTTGGCAAATCCTGCTGGAGTGGGAAAGCCACGAGGCGGCCGGCAAGCTGCTCAAGCAGCTCGCCAGCTCGCTCCGCAAACACGACCCCTACGCCCATCCGATGTCTACCGGGGCGACAGTCACCTCGGCACCGCTTGCCGAGGACGGCTGGCAGGACTACTTCGTCCAGAATCGGGTCGATCCCGCCTTGGCCGCGATCGAGTACGAGCTTAACCGCGCTCCGTTTGTCAACACGGGAATCGGCCTCGGAGCCGGCCCCGCAGCCGCCCGCCGCCAAGCCTGGAACGCCGCGGTGCGCGGCCACTACGTGACCCTCAGCGCCGAAGACACATCGATGGAATCGCCGTTCGCCGAACAGATGGTGCCGCTGAAACAGTTCTTCTCGCAGTCGCGCTACTACGACCTCCAGCCGCACTATCGGATCGTGGGCGGAGCCGCGCTGGCCCTGCATCGGGTACCGCGGTACTCGGAGCGAACCGTGGGGATCGAACACGTCGTCTACGCCGAAGAGCCCGGACTGATCGAGCTGGTCATGCCAAAGCAAGAGTATTCGGTCAGCTGGTACAACCCGGCAAACGGGGCATGGTTCGATCAGAAGAAAAAGTTCAAGGGCGACCGCTACCGTTCGCGCACGCCCGACGACAAGCACGACTGGGTGCTCTACATTCGGCGCGAAGGCAAGAAACAGGACTACAACAAATCGTTCATCCTCGAATCGAAGCCTCCGCGATTTCGCGAAGTGGAGTACTCGCCCTCGGAATTGCCGTTCGAGATCCAATTGCCCGAAGGCAACGAGCTGCAAGCGGGCCGCGCACACGAGTTCAACGCGACACTGCTCAAGAACACCATCGCGGCCAAGCGCACCGTTTGGCTGTGGATGGCCGAGGCAGCAGGCTCGGCACGCGGCGCGCGAGTGCTCGGCACGACCCAGTCGGGCAGCTTCAACATTCCCGCCGAACTCGCGCAGTCCTACCCCACGACTCTGTCGGTTAGGGCGATCGGACTGGACGGCGCGGGTCGGCTGTTCGAAGCATTCCGGACCTACTCCCTGTTGGCCCCGGAGTGAGGCAGTGAGAACGGACGGCACAGCGGCGGCACGCGCTCCCGGCGGAACCTCGCCGCGTCGCCGCGATCTCCTGCTACTCGCCGCGAGCGCGGCCCTGCAAGGTTGCGCTGAGCGTCGCCCGCGACCATCGGCGCAGCGCAGCGCCGACTTTGAGCCGATGCGGGCCTCGGTCGCGGATCTGCGCGCCGGGCTCGTTTCCGGGCGGTGGACCACGCGTTCGATTTGCGAGGCACTGCTAGATCGAATCGAGGCCATCGACGCGACCGGGCCGAGCCTCAACTCGGTCATCGAGGTCAATCCGGCGGCGTTCGAGGAGGCCGACCGCCTCGATGCCGAGCGACGCGCCGGAGAATTGCGCGGGCCGCTGCACGGCATCCCGGTCATGCTGAAGGACAACATTGACACAGCGGACGGCATGCAGACCACAGCCGGTTCGCTGGCCTTGGTCGATTCAGGCGTCGCGCGAGACTCAGCAGTGGCCTCCAACCTGCGTGCCGCCGGCGCGCTGCTCATCGCCAAGACCAACCTGAGCGAGTGGGCCAACTTTCGCTCCAGGCGGTCCACTAGCGGCTGGAGCGCGCGCGGGGGGCTGACGCGCAACCCGTACTTTTTGGACCGCAATCCCTGCGGATCGAGCTCGGGCTCGGCGGTGGCCGTCTCGGCGGGCCTCGCGCCGCTTGCGGTCGGCACCGAGACCAACGGTTCGATCGTCTGCCCTTCTTCCGTCGACGGCATCGTGGGGATCAAGCCGACGGTCGGCTTGGTCAGCCGGACTGGGATCGTCCCCATCTCGCACACCCAAGACACGGCGGGGCCGATGGCTCGCACGGTGGCCGACGCGGCCGAGCTGCTTGGCGCGCTGGCCGGCACGGATCCGCTTGATGCGGCCACGCGCTCCAGCGCGGGGAGGGCGCCGGGGAGCTATACAGAATTCCTCAACGCGGACGCGCTGCGCGGCGCTCGCATCGGATTGTTGCGAGAGTATTGGGGCCGGCACGGCGCTATCGACAGGATCCTGGACGAGGCCGCTGCCGCGATGCGAAGTAGCGGGGCGGAGTTGGTCGACGTCGGCGAATTGCCCGGCATCGACGAGACGAATCGTCCTGGCTTCGAGCTGATGCTGTATGAATTCAAGGCCGGCCTGAACGACTACCTATCCCAACTCTCGGCTGATGCGAAAGTCCGCACGCTCGCAGATGTGATTCGCTTCAACCGGCAGCACGAGGCTGAGGAGATGCCCTACTTCGGCCAGAATATCCTCGAGTCCGCCGAAGAAAGAGGGCCGCTGACGGACGGGGCTTACCTTGATGCCATTGCATCAAGCCGCGACAGATGCAGGGGCTCGATCGACGCGACGATGGCCGACTTAGAGCTTGACGCGCTGTTCGCTCCGACGACTGGGCCGGCCTGGGTCACCGACCTTGTGCACGGCGACCGATCCTCGTTTCCCAGCTGCTCTTCGGCCGCCGCGCGGGCAGGATATCCGCATATCACGGTTCCGGGCGGTCTCGTACACGGCTTGCCAGTCGGCGTGTCGTTCTTCGGGGCAGCTTGGTCCGAGCCGAAGTTGATCGGCCTCGCGCACTCGTTTGAACAGTCCACGCGGCACCGTCAGGCGCCGCGCATGCGGCCGGGAACGGGGCCAGCTTAGTCCGTCGTTACCCAGATCGGAGAGGACCACGCGACATTACCGTCGTTCTGCTCCACCCTGACGTAGTAGTAGTCCTCGCCCGGTGTCTTGCCCGCGTCCTCGTAGCTGAACTCGAAGTCCTGCGGGAGTTTCTGGCGCGTGTACAGGAACTCCTGATTCTTGATGATGTCGATCTGACGGATCGGCGAAGTGCCCAGGATGTTCACCGTCAGGCGGAATTCGCCATCGACCTTGACGATATCCCCTTGGAGGTATTCACCGCCATTCGCCTCCATGCGGTAGTCCAGCACGATGTTGTCGGTAGCGCCGTAGCTGTGGCGCTGCTTCATTGCATCGATAAGCCCCTCGCGTGTAAAGTCCTCAGCGATGGTGCATGCATACGAGTAGTGCGTCGACAGATGGTCCGACGCAGCTTGCACGCCCAGCTTGTAGCCCTTGGCCCAAGCGTTCCAGACATATCCCGCGGGCTCGAATCCGCCCGCCTGCGTGGTCGGCCGATTACGGTCCGCCGCCAGGGGGGCACCCTCGTACTCGGCGGACACCCGATCGCCCTGGAAAATCTCCACCAAGGGTTCGACCTCTGGATCGTTGTCACGCCAATCCGTTCCCATACCCGTCGCCGAGGTGTGAGAAATCGCGATGCCGCCGTTTCTGCGCAAGTACTCGTAGAGGCGGCCAGCCCCGCTGGCGTGGCTGGACTCCTCGGGAAGAATGGGCAGTGTCGGCGTGCCGCGCTTGGGCAGCAGGATGTTCCGATGGCCGTCCGGGTACCGGACTGAGCGCTCGTAACCGTAGAAGGGCTGGAAGGTTCCGCTGACCGAAAACAGGTCGACGGCCTGCTGCAACACCCAGTTGATGTACGGGTTGTCCGGCCCGCCCTGGAAATTGTGCTCGCTGACCAGCAGGTAGTCCAGGCTGGCGGCATCGAGCGCGTAGCGATAGGTCTGGAACAGGGAGCCATCGTTGTTGCCATCCATCGAGAACTCCGTGTGCCGGTGGGTGTCGCCCCGGTAGATCTTGTAGGTCTTGCCCTCGGAACTGATCTGATAGCCGCGCAACCGCTTGAGGTCTTCCACCTCCGTGGGCACCACATTGTGGAACCGCACTACCCGATCAGGCCTGACCCTCAGATCAGGCGCAGCGGCCGTGCGTCCCAGCGATGGCAGCTTGGCGGCGAAGACGTCCGTGTGCTGGTACAGAAAGTCGTAGTAGTCACGGCCATCGGACTGCCACGCAGCGATCAAGTTTCCGGCACCGTCAGGAGCTACACCCCAGCGCACATCCTGCCGGCTGCCGCTGGACGGAAACTCGTACGGAGTGGTCCACTCGTCGCCATCTAGGGTGCTTGCCCAGATCTCCCACACAGCACGGTGCAAGGGAGTGTCGTCGGGCATGTCGCGCTGGCGGATCGTGCGATTGCGGTTGAACAACCAGATTCGCCCGTCATCATCCGCCACCAACTTCGGGAAGTCGTTGTGCCGACTGTCCATGTGAGACGGCAGAGAGGTATTGATGTCGTCCGCCGGAACCTGCCATTCGATGCCGTCAAGCACCGCCACCCGGGTCTGCCGGTACTCGTAGAGCAGCGTGCCTTCAACCGGCAGCAGAAAGCCCGTGTCCTTGCCCCAGTTCAGGCCGCTTTCGTTCCAAGCCGCCCACAGGCGGTTCTGGCCGTCCACCGCCAGCGAGACGTGGGCCTCATACAGCGGGGTATCGGCTATGGGCACAGGGCTGGCGGCCCAGCGCTCGCCGTCCCAAGTGCGCAGCAGCACGTCATAGTTGCCCGAACCATAGCTATCCCACGCGATATGGATCTCGTTATCTCGACCCGCCGCGACGACCGGCTCCCAGTCGTTGGCCTCAGACGCGGAAACTCGCTGGGCGGGCACCCACTGCCCGCCGACGTAGCGCTTGGCGAAGATATCAGACTGGCCGTCCCGGAAGCCCTGCCAAACCAACCAGATGTCGCCCCCCGTCGTGGTCGCCATATTTGGCAGCACGTCGGGCTGGGGGGCCTCGGTCAGACGCACAGTGGAACTCCACGAGCCCTCTTTGAGGGACCTGCCGTAGAGATCGAAGTTGCCATCGCGTTGCTCGGCCCAAACGAACCAAACGCTGCCATCGCCGGCGCGAGCGATCTGGACCATGTGGATATCGCCTGGAGACTCGGTGACGGTCTCGACCGGCCCCCATGCGCCGCCTTGGAACGTCCGTGTCAGCACTTCGTCGGCTCCGTCACGAAACGCCACCCACGCGGTGCGGGCAGAACCGTCGGCCCCTCCGAGCACCGCAGGATAGTCGTCTTCGGCCTCATGGCCAGTCAGCTTCTCCACGGTTGGAACCATGTCGACCACGGCGGAGCCGCCCAAGAATTCCAATGGCTCGCCCAGGCGCACGTCGCTCAGCGGGAATGCAAAGTCCCCTTGCAGCGTGGCGATGCGGACTTCCGCACCGGAAGCGCCCCTGATGTCTAGCACCACGCCGGGCGTCCAGAAATATGTCTTGACGTGCAGATCGGGAATGTTCTCATAGGCGCGCCAGTTGTAGTTCACGCCCTTGTGTGTCGAAAACCGCCAGCTGCCAGCGGGATCGACTGAGTCTTCCGGCCTCGGGTGCCAGTCAGCGGCATGCAGCAATTCGCCGCCCGAGACCGAGGCCGAGCCGTCCCACTTGGTTTCGACAACATCCGAGATGCCGAAACGCACGCGCACCGAGACGGTATCCTGGCCGGCTAGCGGCACAGCGGCGACAAGCACTGCAAGGAGCAACGAGAACTGGAAAACGCGGAGATTCGAAGCGGACATGACGGTCTTGATCCTCACAGCCAAACCCCGCATTTTACCAAGGCCTCCCGTCCGAAGGTGCCCGGACTCCCGGTGCAAGGAGCTCGGCGAAACCCGCGATGCCGCAATGCACGGGCGGGGCCCCAGAAGTGGCGAAAGGCGAAGATCCTTCCCACGCCGGGCGGCAAGCGCCGCTGCTAGCTAGGTCCGAAGCTGCTCGGCCGAGCGCAAGCTCGGATCATCGAGCTCAGCGGGTGGCGTCTGCGACAAACGTGGCCATCAGGCCTGACACATGATTCACGGGACGCCTTGACAATGTAGACGCATGTAGCTACAATCGGATGCGATGAAGACATCAGGTGTACGCGAGGTCAAGAACCGCCTGAGCGCCTATCTCCGCATGGTAGAGCAGGGCGAGCGCGTGGCGATTACCCATCATGGACGGGTCGTGGCCGAATTGGGCCCCCCTGCGCACGCCACCGAGGAAGAAGCCAACGCCGGGCTGAGGCGTCGCGCTCTTGCCGGATCGGTTCGCCTAGGTGCGGCGAACCGCCCGGACGTTTACCCCAGGCCCACCGGCCGGTTGCCGTCCCGGGTTGTACAGGATCTGCTCGACGAGACTAGGGGAGAAAGGTGACGCTCTATGCGGAGGCGAGTGCCGTCCTTGCATGGCTGCTCGACGAAGAGCGAGCAGGACGCGCTGGCCTTGCTTGGTCGCAACTTGTCGCCGCCGATGCTGTCCACAGCTCGGACCTGACGCTCGTCGAGTGCGATCGGACGCTCCGACGGGCCGTCGCGACTGGGCGAATCAGTGCCGACGAATCATTGCGGCTTCACGCAATCGTCGATAGGGCGTCAGCGTTTTGGACCCTCCACGGCATGGATGCGGAAGTTGTTGAGCGGTCCCGACGATCGTTCCCTTGCGAGCCGATCAGGTCGCTGGATGCCCTTCATCTGGCAACGGCGCTGGTCGTTCGGAATCTGTCGCCCGAGGTGCAGGTCCTGTCGTTCGATGAGCGGATTCGCGACAATGCGACCGCCCTCGGGCTCGACGTGGTACCGGCGATGGTCAGTCAGCCGCCACGTTCTGGCTGACGAGCGGCCGTGCCGGCCGCCCGATTCGCTCCAACGCATCCCGCACGCGGCCAAGCTAAGCTCGCGGTTCAGCAGGCCCCTGTGCGAGCCTAGACCGCATTCGCTCCAACACGTCAGCGTGCTGGGGGTCGTCCACAAGATTCGTGAACTCGCGCGGATCCGCTTCGTGGTCGTAGAGTTCCTCGCCGCCCCCGTCCCCTTCCCAGCTGATGTAGCGATACTGGTCTGTCCGCACGGTTCGGCCGAAAATGCGGTCCTCCCACTGAACCTGCGAAAACGCGGCATCCTTCACAGAGGCGGAAGGATCGTCGAGCACGGGGGCCAAACTGACACCCTCCAGTCCAGCGGGCGCGGCCAAACCGCATAGGTCGGCCAAGGTGGGATAGAAGTCCACGAACTCCACCAAGGCCTTCGAAGCGCGGCCATTGCCCCGCATGCCCGGCGCCGAGATGATCAGCGGTGCCTTGACGGACTCCTCCATCAGGCTCATCTTTTGCCAGTGCGTGTGCTCCCCGAGGTGCCAGCCATGGTCTCCGAAGAAAAGGACGATCGTCCGGTCCGCCTGCCCTAGCCGCTCCAACGCGTCAAGCACGTGTCCAAGTTGTTGGTCCATGAAGGACACCGAGGCGTAGTAGCCCCGCAGGGAAATCCGCTGGTTCTCCTCGCTCATGCCCATCTGATTCCAAAGAAACGGTCGCAGGTTCTTCGCGGGCGCCGGGATGTCGTCAAGGTCATCCGGCGGGTTCGAGACAAGCTCGATCTCCTCCAAGGGATACATGTCGAAGAACTCAGTTGGGGCGACGAACGGCACGTGCGGTCGGACGAATCCCAGACCTAGGAAGAACGGCTGGTCGGCTGTGGACTCGAGCAGGTCGATCGCCGTGTCGGCGGCCGCGGCATCCGCCTGGCCCGACGCGTCGGCCGTCTGGACCCACTGCATCTTCAATCCGTTGCGCAGGTCAGGATTCGGATCGCCACCCAGCCCGACGCTCTCGTCCTCGTCTCCCGGCGGGCTTATCGAGACATCCCACGAAGGCGGGTCTTGGTGTCTCATCGTCCCGACTCCGCCGGGGACTCCCATGTGAAACATCTTCCCGACCCGCATCGAGCGCCAGCCGCTGGTCTTGAACAGCTGTGGGAGGGTGACGGCGTCGGGGTGCTTTTCCCGGAAGTTCACCATGGAATTGGTGACGACCCCACTCGTGTCGGGGCGCATTCCCGTCATCAGCGAGGCGCGGCTGGGCCCACAGAACGGGAACTGGCAATACGCATTGTCGAATCGAACTCCGCGCGCGGCGAGGCGATCGATGTTGGGAGACTTGACGACCGGGTGGCCGTAGCAGCCCAACGTGGAAGTAAGGTCGTCCGAGGCGACAAACAACACGTTGAGTGGTGGCTCGGTGCGTTTACAGGCAGCGGCACCAGCGGTTAGCATCGCCGCGAATTCCCGTCGCGAGGGCAAGCTTGTCATGGCGGTCCCATTATTCCTGAGTCACAAGCAGAATGCCGCTACTGCCTGAGGGAGTTGCAAGCCGGCACTGGCGGTGCTACGTCCCCAGTCGAGGCCTTAATCAGTCCCTGCAGACGCTAAAGCGCGCTTGCTTCAGACAAGTTTCAATACGCGGGCCGCATTGCCACCCAAGATCTTCCCAAGCATCGAATCGCCGCTGCACAGACGCCGCACCGCTGCCAAGCCCTTTGCGCCGATGCAGTCTTGCCCTTCGCCGATGGTGTCGTTGCAGTCGCTGGCCCACAGCAGGCGGTCCTGGTGCCGCTCCAAGAATCCGCGGGCATGCTCCTCGTCGCGCAGCATCGAATTCAGCCCGGAGCCGGCCGAGAGGTCGCCGTACATGTTCGGGTAGTCGGATAGCAGGCGGTCAGTGATGCCGCCGGGCGTGACCGGCGTCTTGGGGTACATCACCGATTGCTCATGCTTGGCGTCAATATTCCCCCACCAAGTCTGCGCATGCCCGATGAAGTCGACCGTCGGGAACTTCTCCAGCATGGCCTGAAACCTCTCGATGCCGGTGTTGTAGGCCTCGTGCTGAAAGTGGATCAGGACGGGAACTTGGTAGTCGCGAGCGATCGAGTAGACAAGCTGCATGGCCTCCGAATCGCACGCTACCGGGAACTTCTGCTCGCCAATGCCCTTGGCGCCCAGTCCCAGATAGCGCTCGAGCACCGGGCGCGTTTGCTCGATATCGGGGAGCTCGTTGGCAAACCACACGAACTCGGCCGGGAACCGCTCGGCCAGCGCTACGACCGAGTCGTTGCCGTAGGCCTCGGCCGCCAGCCCGTACCTCGACCCTGCGGGCAGCAATACGGTCAGGTCTACTCCCATCTTGCGTTGGTGGGCGACCAACTCGTCATCGCTGCGGCCCTTGTAGTTCGTGTGCTGATGAAAATCGACCGTCAGGCGGGCAGCCTGGCCTGCTTCGTCCGGCGCGGCAGGCTCTGACCCGCAGCCAATGCCGGCAACCGCGCCAGCGACGGATGTGATGAACTCCCGACGCCGCATGCGGACATAGCATCGCACGAAACGACCACAGTGGAAGCCAGCGTCAGCGTTCCTCCATCGCATTGCTACGATGGCGAGCATGGAGCGCGCCCTGCCCGCCAATATCCACAAGACCGTGCTCCCCAACGGCTTGCGGGTTGTCACCGAATCGATGCCCGCGGTCCGCTCTGTTTCCTTGGGGGTTTGGCTCGATGCCGGATCCCGGCATGAGACCGATCCCGAAAGCGGGATCACTCATTTCATCGAGCACATGGTGTTCAAGGGCACGGACCGCTTTTCAGCGCGCGAACTGGCGTGTGAGATCGACGGACTGGGCGGGAATCTCGACGCATTCACATCGAAGGAGACCACAGCGTTCACTGCCAAGGTGCTGGACGAGCACTGGCCACGCGCCCTAGACGTTCTCGCGGACATGGTGCAGAACCCAACCCTCGCCGAGGACGAGATCGAGCGTGAAAAAGGGGTCATCCTCGAGGAACTCAAGATGGACGAGGACAACCCGGACTACCTGCTGGGCACCCTCTTCGCGGGCAGCTTCTGGCGCGGCCACGGCATGGGACGCCCCGTCATCGGCACGCAGGAGTCCATCCGGGGCTTCGGCCGGAGCCGCTTGCGGCAGTTCTTCGCGGACACGTTCCGCGCACCCAATCTGATGCTCGCGGCAGCCGGCAATATCGATCACGACGACTTCGCGCGCGCGGCCGACCGGCACTTCGGCGGTCTCGCAGGCACCGGCACGACGCGAGCCGAGCAACCGCCGCAAGGCCAAGCGGAAATCGTGCTCCGCGACAAGCCTTCCCTTGAGCAGGTTCACATGCTCCTTGGAGTGGAAACCTTCTCCGCACGCGATCCCAGGCGATTCGCCGGACTGGTGCTCAGCACGCTGCTCGGTGGCGGCTTCAGTTCCCGTCTTTTCCAGAAGATCCGCGAGGAAGCTGGGCTGGCCTACAGCGTCTATTCCGACCTGGGCCTGTATTCCGACGCCGGGTGCCTCTCGGTAGGCGTGGGCACCTCGCTCGATGCGCTGCGCACAGTGCTGCAGTATGCGCTGCGGGAATTCGCGGACCTCAAGGACAGGCGGGCGCCGGAGTCTGAGATCCGCAGAGCGAAGGACCACCTCAAGGGCAGTCTGATGTTGAGCTTGGAATCTACCGGCAGCCGCATGGCGAACTTGGCGCGCCAAGAAGCGATCCACGGCCACGTCCGCACGCTCGACGAAATCAGTGACCAGATTGAGTCCGTGACCTCTCCCGAGATCGAGGCGCTGGCCAACGAATGGTTCCAGCAAGATCGCATCGCGTTGACCGTTCTCGGCAACTTGAACGGCTTGCGGGTCGAGCGCGCGGACCTGGCTTGCTGAGGCGGGAGTTCCAAGCGCCGCCCGCCCGAGCAAGTGCCACGAATCGAGTCCCGTCCGATGGCTTGATCTCGTCCACTAGGAGCTGCAGACTCCAGAGTGGCGTGAGCCGAACGGAACGGCACATGCCATTCCACCGAACCGCGCAGCGGGCATGCAGGCCCGACCATAGAACTTCATTCAAGCCCATCGCAGACAGGCCGGTCCTGAAGCACCATGGCGCTGGCAGGCACCCCACAGCCCCGATATACAATCGTGCCTGCCCGCGAGGTCTTTGTGTCCACAACAACGCGCCATCAGCTGGCCGGCGTGACCGCCCTGCTCGCAGCGACGGGCCGCAAGTACGGCCCGCACACGGACACGATTCCCACCGGCGATGATGCCCTGGCCAACAACGTCGCGTGGAACGTCATGCTGGCCGGAGGCCGCTTCAAAGACATCCGCTCACTGACCAACGATCCGCGGGAACTCTACGACTTGCGCGCCGATCCGGAAGAGCTGGACAACCTCGCGATCAAGCCTGAAGATCGAGAGCGCCTCGCACACATGCGGGAACTGGCTGTCGCGGAGCTGCGGGAGGACGATGCAGGCTTCGTGGACCGCATGCCAGCGGTGCGAGAAGTCGGCTACGACGCACTGAGGAAATATGCAAGCTGACCCCATCCTCGACGCGTTCTGGCATCGGGGCCTCATCCTGCTCGGTGACCGAGTGCGCCAAGAGTACGGGCTCAATACGCCCATCTTCATTGACCTGCGGCACGGGCTCTACGACGACCTCGGACTGCTGCAGGCCCTGGGCGCAGCCTTGCACCGCGAGATCTTCGCCCTAGCGGGCGATTCGGGGCGGCCGCAGCAAGTCGTGGGGATACCGGATACAGCCACGCCGCTGGCGCTGGCCGCCGCGCTGGCCTCGCGCGGCACGAATCAACCCCTGGCATACGGCCAGCTGCGCAAGCAGCGCGCTGCCTACCCGGGCGGGCACTATGGCAGCAGCGCGTACATGGGGACATGCGACACCGAGCGCGAGATCACGCTGATCGACGATGTCATCGCTTCTGGCGCGACAAAGGTCTGGTCCACTGCCTACTTGCGCGAGGTCGGCTTGGAAGTCGCGCGGATCTTGGTTGTGGTTGATCGCGAGCAAGGCGGCGACCGCGGCCTCCGCGAAGAGGGCTATCCGGTTCACAGCCTTTATCGCATCAGCGATGTGATCTCGTACTACCTAGAGCGGGGCATGGTCGACGAGGAATCAGCCCGGGCTGCGCTCGGACACGTCAGGCGCAAGGGCCCGGATACGACGGGAATCCCCTAGCAGCAGGCTTGGACGCTGCGAATCGCCTCCAAGTCGCCCTAACCGAGGTTCTTGGGCAGGTTGCTTTGCCGAGGACCGCTACTGGTTGGATCGGCCGGATCCAAGACGATCACCGTGCCTGAGGAGCCTCTGCGCGGCAACAACTGCGGATTGACATTGCGAGCCGAGTAGGGGTCGCGTGCCGACGAGGTAGCGGGACTGTCGACAACAGGTGTACCCCGCGATTCCGGACAGCCCACCGAGCAAGTCGTATCGACGACAGGTGCCTGTGTCGGTCGCATGCCGCTGTCAGGCGTTTCCCGATCAATCAGGGTCCTGTTCATCGATTGCCAGCTTCTTGCAGTTGGAACGCTCCTGCGGACACGGCGCCCGTGCTGATGAAGATTAGGCGGCTGGCGAGTCGAATCACACGAGACAGTCGCCGTTCGCCTAAGGCTGTGCTGTACTTGAACTAGCTTGTAGGCTGTAGCCGTGCCGGTTGTTCCAAGCACCTGAATGGCTTGGACCGCAGCTAGACGCGGAGCGAGCCTCGTGGTCCGCGGCTCTTGGCTAATCCAAACTGAAATGCAGAGCCACCGGCACTCGCTCACCTTGGCCGCACCTTGCCCGTCGGCCCTGTCCCTATGGGAGGCAACGTGATTACCTCTCTGCGGCTGAAGGATTTCAAGAACTTTGCTGACGAGACGCTGCACGTCGGCCCGTTCACCTTGATCGTCGGGGCCAACGCGAGCGGCAAGAGTAACATCCGTGACGCCTTCCGCTTTCTCCATGGCATTGGACGCGGATATTCGCTCGCAGAGATCGCCGGAGGGAAGCACGAGGCCGGTTGGGGACCGATCCGGGGAGCGACCAACGAAATCAATCGGTTCCAGCCTCGCGGGACGAGTCCGGAGGCAGACCAGTTCTCTCTGGAAGTCAAGATCGTGCTTCCCCTGTTGCCAGCCCGTGCTCTCGAGGACAGTGGCAATGTCAGATACCGCATTGATGTCCGTGCTGAGAGCTCCAGCGATGGCGCACTGTCTGTCGCCGACGAGGCGTTGTGCTTCAATTCGGAAGAGATCTACACGGCGGGAATATTTGAGGATGAGAACTACATTTGGGGCCGCTCGACGCCTGCGCTGTCCAAAGCCCCCTACATGCCCAAGACCATTGGCCATGCTGTATCGCCATCTGATGATGCATTCACCCTCTACGGCCAACTCACTTTACGACCGGAAATGATGCTCGATGTTTGTAGGCAACTTGAGGGGATGCGCTTCTTCGACTTTAGACCTAACCGTATGCGGGAACCGGCGAGTCCCGGCCAGACAACCTTGGGCGACAGCGGCGAGTACCTGCCGGTTGTGCTGCGAGAAATCTGCTCCGAAGAGAAGCGCAAGTCGGCTTTGGTGAGTTGGCTTCGCGAATTGACGCCCATGGATGTGGAGGACTTCGAGTTCCCCTCCGATCCATCCGGCAGAATCCATCTCGTCATCTGTGAAGCGAACGGTGCGAGAGTCTCCGCCGATTGTGCTTCTGACGGCACATTGCGGTTTCTCGCCATGCTGGCGGCGCTACTTGGTAAAGACTTCAATCACGTCTATTTTTTTGAGGAGATCGAAAATGGCCTTCACCCGTCACGGCTTCATCTCCTGATCGATCTCATTGAGCGGGTGACGGCCGACGGAAGCAAGCAGGTGATCGCCACGACCCATTCACCTCAGGTGTTGTCATTGGTCAACGAATCTTCGTTCGAGAGCGCCGCTGTCGTCTGCCGGATGGAGGATACGAACGAGGCCATCATCCGCCGCATCGCCGACATACCCAACGCGAAGAACCTGCGGAAGACTCAGGGACTGGATCGGCTCTTGGTCGGTGGCTGGATGGAAACCGCGCTCGCATTCACCGAAAGCAATGGCGATAACGAGGAGCGTTCTGAATGACGGTTCTCGTCGTTCCCGAGGACTTTCGTTACGACCAATACATCCTTAAACCTCTGTTCAGCCGACTCTTCGCTTACCTGGGTAGACCAAGAGCACGCGTGAAAGTCTGCCAAGACCCGTTGCTAGGCGGCGTCCACGAGGCGCTGAAATTGGAGCGTATCCAAGAGGTCGTCGACCAGCACGAAGGCATGACTGACATCTTCATCCTCTGCGTCGACCGCGACGGGGAAGAGGGGCGGCGGCAGAGACTGGACAAAATCGAAGATAAGTTCGATGGCGGACGCAGCTTCCTAGCCGAATGCGCTTGGGAAGAGATCGAAACTTGGGCACTGGCCGGCCTGGATCTTCCGAAAGGATGGAATTGGGCCAATGTTCGAGCGGAAATTCACGTCAAGGAAAACTACTTCGAACCCCTTGCTAGAGACCGTGGGGTCGCCGATGGCCCAGGCGGCGGGCGTAAAGCACTGGGCGAGGAATCCGCACGGCACATTCCCGCAATCCGAAGCAAGTGCCCCGAGGATTTCGACAGGCTCGCCCATCGCCTCGGAGCACTCCTCTGAGTTGCTGAGGCGAGGTGGCAGTGGAACCCTGTCATCGACAACCTGATGCAAGGATGTGAGTCTGCACAACCAGCGGCAGACTGACCAGCTCTGAGTAGCCAGCACTTGTTGTATCGGGCACCTATACCGGAATGACCAGCGGTCGCCGCTATAGTGTTGCCCATCCGCCCGGTCGGGGGAGTCACCCATCCGCCCGGTCGAACAAGCCTCCACGCCATGCGAATCGTCACACTCGCGCTGGCCAGCGCAGCCGCGCTGGCGCAGCTCCAAGCCGCAACCACCGAAAGCCCGCTCGACCGCAGGGATCTCAGCGGGGGAACCAGAGTCACCGCCAGCGCAGCGCCGTTCTTGGTGTTCCTTGAAACCAACTACGGGCGCTACTACGGCGGATGCCTGGGAACCTTGATCTCAAATAGCTGGATCGTGACCGCCGCGCACTGCATTGACGCGACTGGCGGCCGCCAAATTGCCGTGCGACACATCAGCGGGTACGAAGAACGAAGGTTTGCCCGCCCGCCGGGGCGGGCCGACGAGAGGCGGCACATCACGATCCACGTGCACCCGGACTACGAACCAGCAACCCCCCAGAGCTGGGAAGACGTTGGAACCGACATCGCGCTCCTGAGGCTACCAAGGCCGTTCCAAGGCTCGAGAATCGCGCCAGCGCGCCTGCCGACAGCGGCCGAGGCGCTCACGATCCAGCCCGGCCTGACCGTCCGAACAATCGGCAAGACCGGACGCCGCGGCGCAGCCAGCGCCGACTGGCCGATCTTGGCCAAGCCGCACGCCTCAGCGCTAACCATACGCACCGATCCGGGATCGCGGTTCCTCGAACTCGGCGACAGCGGCGGGCCGACACTAATGCAAGTCGGTAACGAATGGGTGCTCATCGCCCTAAACAGAGGCGCAGATACCGAAGGGCAGACACGTTACGACGCGGTCAACATCAGCTACCACCACGAATGGATGGCCGGCCTCGGCGTAGACGGGATCGAGCCGCCAGACTCCCAACCGCCGACACCGCCAACACCGCCGAGCACGCCCGAGTCGCGACCGCGAGGCAAGATCACGCTCACGTTCGAAACCGAGAACCTGACCGGGCTAACCTGCACCTTCGAGACCAGTGACGGCGCCAGCACCCGCGTGAGCGGAAGCAACAGCCGAAGCAGCATCAGCTGGAACCTCACCGGCCCGTTTCGCAGGAGCATAACCGTCGAATGCGAATGAGCCGGGGAGATCGGGTAGCAAGAATCACGTCGAAGTAACGCAATCCAGTTTGAGCTAGAACAGCGAATCTGTGGCGCAGCACGGCAACGATCACGGAGCGCTCGCCCAACCAGAGCGCCAAGCGATGGCTGGGCACCGGTACGCCCGCCTGTTCGATCAGCGGCGGACCGGCCAACTCTCCGCCGTCAACGCCAACAGCGACCATCAGCAGCTAGCCAAGCAGCGCGGCACACAGCCGCTACAAGAAGGCGCGGGCTGGTTCGTCGCATTGATGTTCCTCAAGATTCACACGCTGCCCTCCGCGGGAATACGGCAGCCCGCCTGTCACGCTCCGAAGAATCCAGACAGCGCCACGAAGCACATGTAGAACGAGAACAGCACCGTAACGCCCAGGCCCGCATTGAGGGCGAGCGAGGGGCGGTCAGGCCCGCAAACCTCTTCCTTGTTCAGCAGTAGCAAAACAAACAGCGCCAGCAGCGGCATCGCCACCGGGCTGACGGCCTGCGAGGCGATCATGATCTGCACGGGCCTGCCGCCCAGCACGGGCACGACCAGTCCGAACAGCGCAGCTCCGACCACCATCGCCCGGAAGGCGGCCCCGCCCATCTTGCGCGGCAAGCCGAGGAAGTCCGCGGCCATCCACGGCCCGAGCAGGTAGTTCGGAAACAGCGACGAGAGGCCGGCCGCGATGATGCCGATCACGAAGCCGCCCGTTGCCAGACCGCCGGCGAGCGGTTCCAAGGTCTTGACCATATCGATCGCCGCGTCGATCTCCATGCCCTGACGGTGGAGAGTCCCCGCGGCGCAGGCCATGATGGCGGCGTTGATGAAGAACAGCAGCGTCATCGAGAACCCGGAGTCCCGGTTCACAACTGGCAGGTCGCTCGCGCTCCAGCCCTCTTCTTTCACCAGCACGCTGCGGGTGAACAGCACGACCGACGCCATGGTCGTGCCCACCATGCCCGCGATCAGCAAGCGCGGATTGCCGGAAGTGGGAATGCTGGGCACCAAGCCGGACACTAGCTCGCCGGCTCCGGGCAGGACCAGCGCGGAGGTGAAGAAGAACGCCAAGCCCATCACTCCAACCAGCGCAGCCAAGACTTTGAGGAAGAACCCGTGGCGACCCACCCAGTACAGGCCGAGCAGGAAGGCAGTGAATACGATGGCCGCAAGCAAGGGATCGGCCGCGATGCCCAGGGCCGACGAGCACCATTCGCTGAAGACGTCGGCCACGATGGCCATCACGCCGATGATGGACGTGATCTGCGTGGCCACGAGCGAGAGGATCATCAGCACCGTGACAGGCGTGCCGAAGTGGCGCCGGAATAGATACAGCAGGGTCTGGCCAGACAGGATCGTCAGCCGGCTGATGCCGACGATCATCAAGTGCGTAAACACCGAGGCCAGCGCCAGCGTCCATGTCAGCGACATGCCATAGCTGGCCCCGGCCGAACTCATCGTCGTGACACTGCCCGTGCCCACGACGTAGCCGATGATGAAGATGCCCGGCGCCAAGCTGGCGGCCGCGCGCTTGACGCGCTTCCAGTCCATTCGGGCGCAAGCATATCACCACGCCCGCGGCGACTTCCGAGCGGCTGCGATACGTCGCCATTGGCGCTTGCGTCATACTCAACTGAAGGCTATGCAGAATTTGGCTTTGCGATTCCTCACGCTACTGCTGGCGTTGGCAGCCACTTTGGCCGCGCAGCGCGTGGAGGTCGAAGAACTCACCCTCGACAACGGCATGACGTTCCTGCTGTTGCCGCGAGAGGGCGACCCGAACGTCGCTGCGGGCTGGATCTCGAAGTTCGGATCCGTCAACGAGAGACCGGGAGTGACCGGCGTCGCTCACCTCTTCGAGCACATGATGTTCAAGGGCAGCCATGCCATAGGCACCAAAGACCTAAAGCGCGACCTCGAAATCATGGACGAACTCGACGGGCTGTATGCCGAGATGGAATCCGAACGGGCCAAGCTGCTGGAAAAGCAGCGGCGCGGGCTCATCGCGGACGCCGACAATCCGGCTGTCCGCAGCCCTGAGCACAGCGAGCTCTTGGAACGCTTCAGCCGGCTCATCGCCGAACAGCAGGAATTAATCGTCAAGGACGAGTTTTCGCAGATCTACACCCTCAACGGTGGATCGGGAATGAACGCCGGCACCAGCAACGACTACACGATCTACTTCATCAACATGCCATCCAACAAGCTGGAGCTGTGGTTCTGGATGGAGTCCGATCGGCTGGCCCAACCTGTCTTCCGTCAGTTCTATGCCGAGCGAGACGTGGTCAAGGAAGAACGTCGGCTGCGGGTTGACTCCACGCCCACCGGCAAGCTCAACGAGCAGTTCGAGTCTATGTTCTGGCAGGCCTCGCCGTACAGCTGGCCGGTGATCGGCTGGCCTTCTGACCTGAATTCCATCACCCGCGACGAGGCCATGGAGTACTTCGACACGTACTACGCGCCGAACAACTTGGTAGCGTCTCTGGTCGGCGACTTCGACATCGAACAGGTCAAGGGCCTGGCCCAGAAGTACTTCGGGCGTCTGGAGCGCAACGAGCGCGAGCCGGGTGCCGTGCGCACTCGCGAAGTCGAGCAACAGGCCGAGCAGCGGCTCAGCGGGCATGCCGAGACCCGGCCGCAGGCCACCGTCCGTTTCCACACGGCCCCCGACGCCCATGTAGACGAGCCGGCATTGATCGTGCTGTCGTCTCTGCTGAACGGCCGCACGGGCCGGCTCTACAAGTCCCTTGTCCTAGAGAAACAGGTGGCCGTCCAAGCCGGAGCGGGAGTCGACGGGCGCAAGTACGACGGCTCGTTCCAGGTTTCCGGCGTGGCCGCTCCCGGCTCGACGCCCGAAGACGTGGAAAAGGCGCTGCTGGAAGAACTAGACCGCATCGCCGCCGAACCCGTGGCCGAGCGCGAGCTGCAGAAGGTCAAGAACCAGCAGCTTGCCGGAGACTTCCGCAAGTTGCAGTCGAAGTTCGGATTGATGTTGCAATTGCTGACGTACGAAGCGCTGGGCGAGTGGGAGAACATCAATGTCTTCTCGGAGCGCATACAAGCTGTGACGCCGGGGGACATCCAGCGTGTCGCCAAGAAGTACTTCACCGAAACGAACCGCACGGTGGCCCTGTACTACACGAAGGAGGGCGCAGGCCCGCCCGGGGGCCGAGGTGGCGGGCGCGGGCGGGGACCGCAAGGAGGTCGGCCATGAAGCGCCGGGACTGGATCAAGACAGCCGCAGGCGGCGCTCTGGCGACGCTGGCACAAGCCCAGGACGGCCTGCCGGAGCACCCGCGGGATCTGGTGTTCCCCAAGCTCTCTTACGACCCTCCCGACCCGTCCGAGTACCGCCACGAGCTGGACTCAGGGGCGGTGGCGTACTTGGTAGAAGACCATCAACTGCCGCTGGTATCCATCGGGCTGACGCTGCGCGCGGGCGCATACCAGGTGCCGGCCGAGAGCGCGGGCTTGGCGGGATTCACCGGCAGCCAGATGCGCTCAGGCGGCACCACGAACCTCAGCGCTCAGGATTTCGACGAGGAAGCGGCCTTCCTCGCGACGCAGATCGGCGCGAGTATCGGGGCGACATCCGGTGGTGGTTCGGTCAATTGCTTGACGCAGAACCTCGACCGCTCGCTGGAACTGTTCTTCGACGTGCTCAAGCGCCCCGGCTTCGAGGCGGAACGGCTTGAGATTGCCCGAGCCCAGACCCTGCAGGGACTGGCCCGCCGCAATGACCGGCTGGACCGGATCCAGTCGCGCGAGTTTCGCCGGCTCACGTACGGGGACCACTTCACCACCATCCAGTCAACCCAGGCGTCAATCGAGTCGATCTCGCGGGAAGCCATGCAAGAGTTCCACGCCCGGAGCTTCGATCCGCGGCGGATGTTCTTCTCGGTGTCCGGCGATTTCGACACCCAAGACATGATCCGGCGGCTCAACGAGGCCCTGGCGGACGGCTGGCCGGACGGCCCGGCAGAACCGGCCGAGATCCCGGCCCCCTCTCACGAACCGCAGCCTGGCGTCTACATGGTCAACAAGACCAGCCGGGACGTGAACCAGTCCCACGTGGTCCTAGGACACCTAGGGATACACCGCTTCGACCCCGATGCCTTCAAGGTGCGCATCATGAATTCCGTCTTGGGCGGGGGCGGCTTCACCTCGCGCATCATGGTGCGCGTCCGCTCGGACGAGGGCTTGGCGTACAGCGCCTACTCGCGCTTCCAGCCGGGCACGTACTACCCGGGCACCTTCTCGGCCGGCTTCCAGTCGCGCAACGCCACGTGCGCGCAGGCGGCGGCGATCGTGGTCGAGGAAATCGAGCGCATGCAGAACGACAAGATCACGGCCAGGGAACTGGACACGGCCAAGAATTACCAGATCGAGATCTTTCCGCGCTTCTTCGCCACCGCCGGCCAGGTCGCCGGGACTTTCGCGAACGACGAGTTCACCGGGCAGAAGAAGGACTATTGGAAGACGTATCGCGAGCGCGTCGGCGACGTCAGTGTCGACGACGTGCTGGAGGCCGCCCAACAACACCTGCACCCGGGCAAGTTGGTGGTGCTGGCCGTCGGCGACCGCGAGGCCATGCTGCAGGGCAACCCGGACAAGCCGGAATTCAGCTTCGAGAAGCTTGCCGGCGATGTCGGCATCCGGGGGATCCCGCTGCCCGACCCGCTAACGATGCAATACCCCGAGGCGTAGGCGGAGCGGGCGGGCGCTCAGCGGCCCAGCTGGTCCCGGATCCTGCGGTAGATGGCCTGGGTGGCCGTGGAGTGGTTCAGCGTGTAGAAGTGCAGCCCGGCGACGCCCTCGGCTAGCAGGTGCCTGCACTGGGCGGTGGCGTGGTCGATGCCAACCGCCCGGACCTGGGCGGGGCTCGCCTGCACCGCCTCGAGTCGGGCCAGCAACTCGGCCGGTATCCGCGCGCCGCACATCGTGGCGAAGCGCTGGGTCTGGCTGAGGCTCCGGACTGGCATGATGCCGGCCAGCACAGGCACGGAGATTCCCGCCGCGACAGCCCGGTCGCGAAACCTGAGGAAGTCATCGTCATCGAAGAAAAGCTGGGTGATCAGGAAGTCGGCCCCGGCATCGACCTTGCGCTTCAGATTCGCGAGATCGTCTTCCGGGCTGGCAGCCTCCGGATGGGTCTCCGGGTAGCATGCGGCACCGAGGCAGAAGCTGTAGCGCTGGCGGATGAAGCCGACCAGTTCGTTGGCGTAGCGAAATCCGCCCGGGACAGGCTCGAAGCGGTCGGAGCCTCTGGGCGGGTCGCCGCGCAGCGGCAGGACGTTCTCGATCCCGTCGGCCTCGAGCGAATCAAGCACGTCCGCAATGTGCTCGCGCGTCGATCCAACGCAGGTGATGTGGGCCATCGCTTCGATGCCCGCATCACGCTTGATGCGCTTGACGAGCTCAACCGTCTTGTGGCGTGTGCTGCCACCGGCGCCGTATGTCACCGAGACATAGCTGGGGCTTAGCGGGCGGAGGGCGTCAATCGTCTCGAACAGGGGACCGAACCCGTCTTCTTCCTTCGGCGGAAAGAACTCGAAAGAGACCGTCGGCGATCCGGGCGCGAGCATGTGGCGGATCTTCATCGCCGAGACACCTCAGGCTATCACGAGGATTCCCAATGGCGGCGCGAGCGGGCGCGGCGGACCGGCACCCAAGCCAGTCTTGGGTGATCTGCTCGTTATCGAGCGCCAAGATGCAAGCTAGAGCAACCTTGGCCGTTGCTTCCCGCTTGAAGGCGTTGGATCTGAGTGCCCCAAAGCCATTCGAAGCAGAAGCCATGCCACCGGCAGCCTGAACTCACGGACCCGTGGTTCCTAAGTGCCGGCTACTCCGCCTTCTTGTACCGCCTGATTCGCGCCGCGAGTTCACGTCGGGGCAACCGGACGTTCGGATCGTCGGTAAAGTCGCGAAGGACCGCTAGCAAGACTTTGGTTGGTGCAAGGCCCGCGTTGTGAATCTGATCGATCACCCAGAGAGTCCCGTGGACCTCCAAGCGGTAACTTTCGGCGAGCGCCCTCAAGCCACTGTCACCCGTGAGCAGCATGCGGTCCTCGCAACTGTCAGCAAGGGCGAATGCGAAGGCGTCATGAATTGAGAGTTGCGGGTAGTCACCAACGATCGCTCGGGCACGAAGGACGCTCTCCGCTGGCACCTCTACTACTTTGAGCCCTCCCTGCAAGAGCAAGTCCTTCTGGGCGGGCGTGAACCGGACCAATTCCTCCTCGAAGAGCGCGTCCGGGATTAGGACCTCATACGGTAAGTCTAGGAAGGCCTCGAGCAACGACGCCTTCCTAAGGTCAATAAGGCAACTGCTGTCACTGACTATCAGGCGCATTGGCGTGCTGCGGACCCTTTAGGCCTGCCTCTACTTCCGGAAGGGGTATTCTCAGCAGTTCCGTACCCTTCGCGAGCGAGATCAAGCCCTCTGCGAGTGCGCGGTAGCACAGGCGCTCGAACCGGGCTGGGCGTTCGCGCTGTCCCCGCTGGTTGATAGGTTCGATTTCTTCGGGTTCCTTGGTTCGCCAGCCGCGAGCGACCGTTTGGTAGGTGTAGGTGAGCTTTGATTTGCTGATCACGTTCAGCTGCCACAAACGAACGAGTAGCGCTGCCCCACTGACTCTATAAACGTGCTTGAGTTCGATCAGTTCCTTGTAGCCTAGGGCGTTTCGACGCTTTCCGACTTCGCGCAGCAAGTGTTCCCGGGGCATCAGGAACGCGCCAGCGAATATGTTGGCGGCTTCTTCTTCATACCGATCCGATAGGGTATCGGTGTTTATCAGTCGATGAGCCAGCTCGTGGGCCAGCGTGAACCGGCGGCGTTCAAGAGTGAATCGATCGTTCGCTACGACGACTGGCAACTCCGTCTGTCCGTTGGAACGCCTGACGAAGCAGGTGAGTCCAGAGACGCGGTCGGGCAACATGACGGTAAGAACCTTCAGTCCCTTTTCCTCGAGCAATTCGGTCATGTTGGGGATTGGGTCGATTCCCAAGCGCCATTCCTCACGTGCATCGGCAGCAAGCCGTTCCGCATCGTGCACTTGGCCTAGCTCCCTCGGTGGTTTGATCGGGCATTGCCAATGCGCACTGTCGAGCTCCAGCACGGCCTCAATTTGCAAATAGCGTTCGATCCACTCAAGCACCTCCGTTTCGACCTTTGCCCGATCCCGAGCAGTCGTGTTGGTCTTGGTGCGGAACTCGACTCCTTGGATCTCGATGTCCTGGGTATCCATCAGGTAACTCACAGACACGCCCATGGCTCTTGACAACGCAATCAGGACACCCGAACTGGGGATACTCTCCCCTCGCTCATACTTCCCGATTGCTTGAGCCGTCACTCTTCCGTCGATGGCGTCCGAGAGGCCCCGCAGCGACAGCCCGGACTTGCGGCGCGCCAGTCTAACTCGGTCAGCAATCATGTCTCCGCCCAGAGCAGGAGTTTCCAATTGACCTGCTTCCATATGTATTGTAAACTAAACGATTCGCGCTTGGCAAGCCCACTGCCACCCCAGCGCTTCTTCCACGGAGCACAGAAAAAGGTGGAGTCGGGCGAATACGACTTCGGCGTTGATAGCAAATATGGGACGCAATCTCTTCGCGTTCGGGGCAATGGAGGCCTTCCAGACAAGGCTACAATTGCGATGGCGAGCGCAACAACCGGCTCGGAGAGCAACATGTCCAAGGAGTTGACCGCGATTATCGAGAGCGAAGCGGACGGCTACGTAGCACTTTGCCCCGAGTTGGACGTGGCTAGCCAAGGTGACACCGTGATCGAAGCGCGCTCCAACCTACAAGAGGCTCTTGAGTTGTTTTTTGAAACCGCTGCAAAGACCGAGATCGAGCAACGCTTTGGTTCATAGGGGTACGTGACTGCCGCCGAGGTGGCGATTGGCTGAGATCCGAGTGCTTTCGGCGTCGAGTGTTTGCAGGATCCTATCGGGCGCAGCATGGCACAGTCCTTGCTTGTCCCGATCCGAGCTGTTGTTACGCTGAAGCAATGCACGCTCCGGCCACACTGCTCAGCGCAGAGGCGCTGGAGCGGCTCGAGCGGCTGACGATCCGCTGGACGCAGTCCTTTCAGGGGCGGATCGGCGGTGACATCGTGTCCCGCTACCCGGGCGTCGGACACGAGTTCCTGGACCACCGCAATTTCCAGCGGGGCGACGACCTGCGCGCCGTCAACTGGCGCGCCTACATGCGCCTCGAGCGCATGTTCCTGAAGCTCTTCCGGTCCGAGCCGCGGATTCCCGTGCGAATCCTGATCGACACCAGCGAGTCTATGGCGGTCGGCGGAGAGGATGCCTCGGATTCCAAGTTCGCCTATGCCTGCCGCTTGGCCGCCTCGCTGTGCTACGTCGGCTTGGTCCGCCTCGAGACCATCGTGCTGCAACCCTTCGCGGACACACTCTCGGATTCGTTTCGAGCGCACGGGGGAAGACTCCGCTACGGCCAGGCGGCGGAATACATCTCGAACCTCGAAACCGGCGGCGGCACGGCCTTCCAGCGCCCGGTGCGGGACTACCTGATGAAGTTTCCCGTCCCAGGGATCACGTTCGTGCTGAGCGACTTCTTGGACAGCGCAGGAGGGAACCTGCCGCTGGACCACTTGGTCAACGAAGGCCACGAGGTTCACTTGCTCCAGATCGCCTCGCCCAGCGATCGCGAGCCTCCCTGGCGCGGCGATCTCGAACTGTTCGACGCCGAGACGGACTCGGTGCTGCAGGTCAGCCTTGACGACCGCTCGGCTCGCGAGTATCGCGACTCGTACGACGAGTTTTGCCGCTCTCTCGAGCGACATGCCAAGCGATCCGGCGCGCAATACCTGCACCTCTCAACGGCCGAGCCGATCGAGAGCGTGCTGTTTCAGGAATTGCCCGCCACTCGCCACGCGACGGGACCGCAATAGGCCATGGGACTGCTCAATCTCGCCCTGGCGCAACTGGTCGGGATCTTCGCGCCAATCGCCGGCCTTCTCGTCGCCCTGTACTTCTACGACCGCTCGCGCCGCAGGGTGCTTGTGTCGACGCTGCGCTTCTGGCCCAAGCGGCCCGCTCCCGCGACGCGGCAGCGCCACAAGCGCATCCAGCATCCGCTTTCCCTGATCTTGCAGCTGATCGCGCTTGGGTTGTTGCTGCTCGCTATCGCGGATCCCCGGCCCGGCACTTCCGATGCTACGGCACAACGTCGCGTGATCGTCCTGGACACTTCGGCCTCGATGGCGCTGGCCGACGGCAACGGCGTCAACCTGATGGACCAAGCCAAGACCCTGGCCCTGGCCTATATCAGCTCCCTGCCCGCTGGCGATCAGGCAATGCTGATCGAAGCAGACGGCTCTCCCATGGTCCGGGTGCCGTTCACGCGAGACCGCCAGCTGCTGCGCGACAGCGTCTCCACAGCGGAGCCCAGCTTGACTCCGCTCGACATCGGCGCTGCATTCGACCTAGCCGACGGCACGCTCCGGCTTGCGCTGAATTCGGGCGGCGAGCCGCTGGCAGACAATGCAGGAGCGGGAGAGACGGTCTACATAGGCCCGGGACGATTCGACGGCGAGCCGGTTCGCGCTGGAGTGCTGCCGAGCGTCCGCTACCTGCAGACAGAGGCTCCTAGCGACTCGTTGGGAATTCTCTCGCTGGAGGCCTCAGCCGACCTCGCGGAGCGAGGCAAGTGGAATGTCGCGCTCGAGGCGCGGAATTACGGCTCTGAAACCACCACGGCCCGCATCGATTTCTTCTTCAGTGACAGGCTTCTGGGCCATCGCAACCTTTCCATCGCGGAGGGCGGAGACGAGAGCCTCCAGTTCACTCTCAGAAGCCAGCATCCAGGCAGGCTGCGGGCGCAACTCGCCGCAGACGATGCCTACCCGCAGAACAACGTAGCGACAGTCGCGATTCCCGCCCCGGACCGCACTCGCGTCCAGATCCACGGAGCGTCCGAACGGGAGTTCGGGCCGCTGCTCGCGGCCGGCGCCCGCATCGAGGCCGACTATGTGGAATCCCCCGAGGACCTGACCCCCGATGCCATCCATGTCTGGGCCCGCGGTGGAGGCACCGGATCGTCAAGCCGCGCAATCTACCTCGCTCCCCCGGGCACCCAGTCACCGATCGCAGAGGCGGCGTCTGCACGCAGAAGCGCGGTTTCGGAGTGGTCGGCCTCGCACCAGCTTGCCAAGGGAATCCGTGACCCCGACCTGATTCCAGACCGTGTTCGCGTATTCACGCCTAGCCCCGGGGACGACGTTATCGCCAGCACAGCTGACGGACCCGTCATCGTCGCGCGGTCCGACGACGACAAGAGACTCGTAGCCTTAGGCTTCGATCTGACGGACCCGTCGGTCCGCGACCGCTTGTCCGCGCCGATGCTCTTCGCGAACGCGGTCTCGTGGCTGGACTCTGCGGCGTTCCGCGCGGAGGCGGTCGCCGCCCGAGGTCCGGGCGCGGTGACCATCGAGGCCCCGAATTCCGCCCCGCACCAGATCTCCGTCCGCACGGCTAGCGGCGCCAAGGTCCCGTGGGTGCTCTCCGACGGGAAGGTTCGCTTCTACGGCGACCAGCGGGACACCTACCGCGCGACGACCGCCGATCACGACCTGACCCTCATCTTGCAGCAGCCGCAGATCCCGAGCGCTAGCTGGGAACCGTCCGAATCGGTCTTGCGCGGTGTGCCATCAAGACTGGCCGGGATGGGCGAATCGTGGATACTCTGGCCGTGGCTCGCGGCTCTCGGGGCATTGATCCTGCTGTACGACTGGATCCGCTTCGGACGGGGGCGGCGCCTGACCGCTGAGACGGTTCAGGCCGCATCACAACATGCACCGGAGGGCAGGCTGTGACGCTGGAAACCGCCTGGCCTCTGCTGCTGTTGATTCCGCTGCTGGCGTGGGCCGCCCGCGAGTGGACGCACACCCCGAGGCGGCTAGGCCTGTTGCTGAAGACCCTGGCGCTGGCAGCGGTGTGCTTGGCACTCTGCCAGCCTCAATGGCGCATCTCCGAGACCTACGCCGCGGTCGCGATCCTGAGCGACGCTTCGGACAGCATCCCGGAAGAGCAGCGCGGACAGCAGGAGGCGTTCCTGCAGCGAGCCCGAGCGGCGGGCCGAGGACACACGCTGCGCGAGCTGGAATTCGGCAAGCTGCCCGTGCGGCAGCTCCGTGACAGCGAAGCCAGCCGCTCGACAAACCTGGAGGCAGCGCTGCGCAACGCGCTGGGCGCACTGCCGGCCGACCGGGTGCCGCGGCTGGTGTTAGTCAGCGACGGCCACGCCAGCGAGGGAGCGGTCGAGCGTGCGGTTTACCAAGCCTGGAGTCGCAACGTGCCGGTTGACACCCTTGCCCTGGCGGGGCGGGCCGAACCGAGGCTCCGCCTAGCGGGCATGCGCATGCCCTCGCAAGCGTACGTCGGCGAGAGCTTCCCGATCGAGTTCGAGATCGAGAGCCCCGAGTCCGTGCGCGCCAGCCTCGAACTGCTCGCGGACGGGCAACTGATCGGAAGCGAGCAAGTGGCGCTGCAAGCCGGCACGAGCGCCGTCGTGGCACGGGCCAAGCTCGAAAGCCCCGGGGCAACCTTGGTGGAGGGCAAGCTCACGACTGCTGCCGAGGAGCAGGTGCGCTTCGCCGGCGCGGTATCCATCCACGAGCCGCGCGCTCTGCTGATCTCCTCCGACTCCGACCAGCAGAACGCTTCCCTGGCAGGCGTCTTGGTGGGATCGGGATTCCAGCTCGAGCGCGCGCCGGCGGCAGCGGTGCGCGATGCAGAGAGCCTCGACTACGACTTGGTGATCTGCTCGAACGAAGACTTCGAAGCCTGGCCCGAGACAGTCAAGGAGCGACTTGCCAAATTTGTGCGCGCCGGCGGCGGCTTCCTCCTCATCGCGGGCGAGAAGAATCTCTATCGCGAGAGCACCCACGAGGAACCGGACGAACTGCAATCGATGCTGCCGGCGATCCTGGCACCGCCACGCACGCCGGAAGGAACGGCCGTGGTGTTGGTCGTGGACAAGTCCTCGTCGATGGAGGGCAAGAAGATGCAGCTCGCACGGCAGTCGGCCCTAGGCGTGGTCGAGAACCTGCGAGCCATCGACAGCGTGGGAGTGCTGGCATTCGACAATTCGTTCGAATGGGCCGCCCCCCTGCAGCGGAACGAGATGCCAGCCGACACCAAGCGGATGATCAGCGGAATCGTGGCGGACGGCGGCACCCAGATCGCGCCGGCCCTGGGCGAGGCGTACAGGATCATCCGGCCACAGCAGGCCGTGTACAAGCACATCCTGCTGCTGACGGACGGAATCTCGGAAGAAGGCGACAGCATCGCACTTGCGCGCGAAGCCGCTGCCAACGAGGTAACGATCTCGACGATCGGCTTGGGCCAAGACGTCAATCGCTCGTACCTGGAGCGCGTAGCCCGCAGCGCCGAGGGGCAATCCTATTTCCTGATCGATATCTCGGCACTGGAGCAGATCGTGCTCAAAGACGTGATGGAGCACACCGGCACATCCGTCACGGAGCGGGAATTCGTGCCGTTCGCCGAGCGTGACTTCGAGATTCTCGAAGGCTTGGACCTGGCCGAACCGGGCCCGCTGCTGGGCTGGGTCAAGTTCGAGGTCAAGCCAGCGGCGGACACGATCCTGCACGCCGCTGACGATGACCCCTTGTTCGCGCGCTGGCAGTTCGGCCTCGGACGTTCGGCCGTATTCACGTCCGACGCCAAAGATCGCTGGGCGACCAACTGGGTAGCTTGGAAGGGATTCGACACTTTTTGGTCGAACTCTCTGCGGGATCTGTTGCCGAGGGCGGCCCGCACCGCCGTACAGACGGAGTACGACGCCAGCACCGATGAGATCGTGGTGCGCTTCAGCCCGTCGTCGGACGACAGGCCGGACGATCTGCCCGATCTCTACGCACTGGGCCCGGATGGCTACAGATCTGTCGCGACACCGAGACCGACCGGAGGGGGATTCGAGGCTCGCTTCCCGTCCGAAGGACTCCACGGATTGTTCCGCATCCGGCCCGCCGAGAGGTCCCGCGCGTTTCCAGAAGCCGCGTACTACCGCGAGAATTCCGAATTGAGCCGGTACGGCTCAGACTCTGACTTGCTCCAGACCATTGCTGCCGCGACGGGCGGGCGCACGAATCCCGCCCCCGAAGAACTCTTCGCCACGGGAGGACGGGCGATCGAGCGCTGGATGGATCTGTGGCCAGCCCTGCTGGTATTGGCGATCCTGCTGAACTTCGTCGAGCTCCTCGCCCGCAAGGGATGGCTCCCCGTGCTGGGGCGCTGGGCCTGAGGGCCCGCGAAGCCGATGCTATCCTTGGACTCGTATGGCGATCCGCATGTACTCGACCCAGTGGTGCTCGGACTGCTGGCGGGCCAAGAATTTCCTCCGCAAGCAAGGCATCGAGTTCACTGAGATCGACATCGAGGACGACGATCGCGCCGCAGACCTCGTTATGCACCACAACGACGGCAAGCGTCGGGTGCCCACTTTCGACATCGACGGCGAATTCTACGGCAATCCGAACATCCCGGAACTGGCACGCATCCTCGGTGTCGCGATCTGAGGGATTCGCGTTGCCAGCCTTGCTTGATGCAGCCCGCCGCGACAGACACTCGCGCCTCCGGCGCGGATCCTGAGAAAGCGACTCCGCAGTCTCGGAGCGACTTCCTCGACTTCGTCCATTCGCACTGCTTGCGCCGCACCGAAAAGACGGCGGAGCGATTGGCAGCGGCGCGCTCCGATCCAACCGCCTCCGCCGTACACGACCTGCGGGTGGCGGCACGGCGCTTGCTCTACACCCTGGACTGCTTTTCCACCTTGCTGGACCCGGATCGAGCGGCCGACTTCCGCAAGCGGGTCAAATCGATCCTCTCGGCTGCCCGGCGGGTCCGCGAGCTAGACGTCGCGCTCGAGCTCGTCTCTGAACTGGATTCGGGCATGGGAAACTCGCTTGCGGACGATCTGCGGCGAATGCGTGAGACGGCAACACGGATCATGGGCGAACAGCTGGAGCGCAAACGGGTTCAGAACCTCACACAGCGATGGCTCAGCAGTGCGAGCGGCTCCGCGCCCGAATCCGTCGAGGACAGATCGGCGGCGACTACGGCGGGCCGAAGGCCGTTTACCCACTTGTCTTGGATGCCCGATCAATCCTGCGAGGCGAACGCCAGCGCGATCCTGCCCACGCTAGCAGTGCATTTCTTCCAACAAGGACGCGCCGCTTGCACCGAGGGCACTGCGCCAGAGGAACTGCACGCATTTCGACTCGCGAGCAAGCGACTGCGCTATTGCCTGGAACTCTTCTCCGAGCAGTATGGCCCATCGCTGGCCACGCGGCTTGGGGCCTTGCGAGACATCCAAGGGCGACTTGGGGCGCTAAGCGACTACGACTCCACCATCCGGCTGCTCCATTCGGCTGAAGCACCGGACGATGCAGCCTCGCAGCGGCTGCTGACCGTCTTTTCTGTCCGCCAAAGTGACGCGACCGAGTCCTTCCTCAAGTCTTGGAAGCGGCATTTCGACACACCGAAGGCCGAAGACGATTGGAGAAGCTATCTGACCCTGCGACAGGAGTGAATCTCGCCGATTCAGGGGTAGACTCCTCGACGCAGCGTCAGGTAGAGGATCGGGTCAAGATCGCCAGCCCCCAGGCCGCACTTGTCGGCGCAGCCTTGCCGATAGTCTTGATGGCGTTGCGCCACCATTTCCGGGACCGCCACGAAATGCTGGTGGCGATGAAGTTAGTGGGTCCTGGGGGTCACTGCGCCGCGGGGCTCGGAGGCGAGCGATGACCAGCCCAGGGTCGGTCTCGGCTAGAGCCGGACGACGAGGGTGGTGTACAGGTAGGTCTGCGATTCCCCGCCCGGCACGTGACGCTCGACGAAGGGCCCGGCGAAGAACCGGAAGAAGCCGACGACGAGCTGGACCCGCTCTGTCGGGCGGTAGCGCAGGACCGCGTCCAGCTCCGAGCCGACCGATCCCGTGCTGCTGCCGCCTTCCGGAGCCCGGGCCTCCAGCGCATTGCTCGCAGCGTATAGGCCGTCGTTCCGGCTGGCCAAGCGATGCGAGATGTACTCGACCTCGATCTCCAGCTCCTCTCGCGGGTGAATCCGCACGCCGCCGTTGAGGTACTGCAGATTCCTGAGAGCCACGAGATCCTGCTCGCCGTAGTGCCGGTGTCGGGATATGAAGAACGGCTCGAAGGTGGAGTTCGTTCTGTCAAGCGGGTTCGCGTCCCCGCTGCCATGGCTCCACTCGAAACCAACCCTCGGCCGAGCCGGCAGCCGCTCAAAGGTCTTGCCCAGTCCGGCCGTGCCAGACCAGGCCCGCTTGTCGAGGCCGCCGACGTCTCCGCCCTGCCCCATCAGGATGAACTCGTAGTCCCAGGTGCTGTCCAGTACCCCCGAGAAGCGCGAGCCGATGGTGCGCAGCTGGCCGCCGACGTTCGATCCGGCATTGACGGGCTGCCGCGTCAGCAGAACGAAGGGCTCGATCCTCAGCCCCTCCACCCACGAACGGATGGAGCCGACCGCTCCAGCCACGGCAGTTGCCGTGTTCAGAAAATCCGGGCCCTCCCGGACCTTGGCATGCGAGACGGCGAACACGTCGACGCTGTCCTCGCCCCGCCGCAGGATCAGCTTTCCGCCGTCCCAAACAGGCGTGGTGTTGCTCCAGTTGCGCGCGCCAATCAAACGGCCCTCGAAGTAGTCGAGCTCCTGCCTCCCAGCGCGCAGGGTCACCGGGCCGGACTCGTGCCCGAGCGCCACGTACAACTGGCGAAAGCCCAGGTTATGGAAACGCAGCGGGTTGCCACCGGGATCAAGGCCCCCGACGCGCGCGTCCTGCGCCTGGACGACCACGCCTACGTGCTTGGCCGGCCGCAGGCCGAGGTTGAGCCTCAGCCTCGACAGGGCGAAGCTGTCCACGCCCTCGGGATTGACGCCGTTGCCGCTGCGGGTCTCTCCGCGGAACCTGAGCTCGGCACCGACCTCGAAGCGCGGCTCGGGCGCGGCCCCGTCCTGGCCGGCCAAGCCGCCGCCGGAAGCTGTACAGGCGATCGAGAGGAGCGCGCGCGCCAGCACCCCGCCGGCTGCCGGCCAGGCCGGGATGCGTGCCAGGGAAGCCATTTCCGCACTCCGCCGGCCCAAGCGAGCAATGTAGCACGGCCGGCCTGACCGGCCCCGGCGGCCAGCTCGGCCGCCAGGCAGCCAGGCAAGTTCAAAGTCCGCCTTCGCGCTTATCGGCCCGGATCGCTCGCTACCCCTGCAAATCCGTCGCTAGGCACCGCAAGCTACGTCCAGGAACAGGTCGACGAATCGGTCGGCGTCGACCTTTGTGGCGACCATCGCCGATGCCACCTCTGCCGAACTAGCGTCCCTGCCTACCAGCATCATGCCCCGCGTCAACCCCGGAGTGTCAATCACGTCACAAGGCAGGCGCTCAGTGCTGACAAGTGTCGGGTCAATCGCCACTCCTACAGCCAATGGGTCATGCATGACACAAGCATGGCTGCCGCTTTCCTTGCGGCCGAACTCGAAGTACGGGCGGCTGACATCGCCGAGGAAGGAGCGCAGCCGCGTTGGCTGGACTGCTGCCAAACGCTGGTGGAACCGGTCCTTGTAAAGAAGCGTTCTGCGCGTCACGTTCAGGCCTACCAGCGTCGCCGGAAGTCCCGCCCGGATCACGGCCTTGGCAGCCGTCGCGTCGGAATAGAAGTTGAACTCGGCTCTTGGCGTGATGTTGCCCTGGCCGTCATCTGTTCCGCCCATCACAACCAGCTGGCCTATGCCGGACATCGCGCTCCGGTCTCGTTCAATCGCCTTGGCGACGTTCGTGAGAGGCCCTAGCGCAACGATGGTCAGAGCCTTGCCATGCTGGCGGGCCAGTTCAACCATGGCCTGGGTGGCATGGCCACCGGCCACGGCAAGTTCCCGCACGGGATAGCTTGGCGTGATCCCGCCCAGGCCGTCATTGCCATGCACGTCGCCAGCGCGAGCGACCTTGCCACCCAACGGGCGCGCGTGCCCTTTGTATACCGGCGGGACCGAGGACGGGCCAACAGCCTCTAGGATCCGCAGGGTGTTGGCAGTGCAGGCGGACAGCGACACATTCCCGGCAACCACGGTGATCGCCTTCACATCCAGCGCTGGCGAGCGCAAGGCTAGGACCAGCGCGAGAGCGTCGTCAAGGCCGGGATCCGTGTCGATAACGACCGGTTTGCGCGACTGCTTGCCCTCTTGGCCACTTGCCGACATGGTGGTCTCCGAAATACCGACCAGACCGGCACCTGTGTCCAGGTGCCTTGCCACCATTTTCGCAGGAGGCTGGAAAGCGGGGCCTGGCCGGCCGGAAATCCGTGTCGCTACCGATCACCCGGGCTTTGGCTGGACCGGCGTGTGCTGGAACTCGAAGACGGGCGCGCAGATCGGCTCGAAGAGGAACGCGAGGCCCCGGAGGACGGCGAGCGGCTACCGACCGTCGACCTAGCGCGCGACGACGACGAAGATGACGGCCCGGTCCGGCTGCTACGGCTCGAGGATGTCGCACCGACTGTCGGGCGGCGATAGCTTGGCGTGGAGCGCTGGCCCCTCGAACTGCCGAAGCCGCCAGAGGAGCTTTGCCGGCTAGCGGACCGGCCGCTCCCCGTGCCAAACGACCCTCCGCTGCTGGGAGGCCTCGGGCTCACGCGGCTCGACGTTCGCGATGACGAGCGCGAGCTCACCCCGGAAGGCGAGCTCCGCCTGGAACTCGACGATGTGCCAGGTCCGATCTGGCTACGGCGACTAGAGGACGTGGCACCGACGGTTGGGCGGCGATTGCTTGGCGTGGAGCGCTGGCTGCGCGAAGTGCCGAAGCTGCCGCGGCTGCTCGAAGACCCAGGGCTAATCCGGCTCCGCGTTCGAGCCGGAAACGAGGAGCCCGTTGACGACCCGGAGCCTTGTCGCACGCCTCGATTCGCACTTGCTGTGCCAGTGACCGAAGAACGCGATCCCGTGACCGCCGGCGGTGAGGACGGCCGCACTCGGCTCGGGCTGGAAGGCCTCGTGGCAGGCGAAGCCGTACGAGCCGAAGTGCTGCCAGCTGGCCGCGAGGTGCCAAACGTCCCACTCGATCGCGTCCCAATACTTTGGCGGGACGTTCGCAGCGTCGTTCCGCTGTTAGTTCCGACACCGACCCTAGATTGGTTCCTAGGTGCGAATACCGGGCCATGCGCCGGCGACGATGTGGTGGCAGACGCAGAAGTCGCTGCCGGGGACTGCCGACGGGATTGCGACGAGACGCGGGGGGACGCAGGAAGCGTGCGCGCGCCGCCCTGCGGTGTCTGCGCCGCGGTGACAGCCGAGCGGGGTCGCGGACTTGATCCGGCTGTCGGGACCCGACTGGAAGTTCGGGCGCTAGCGCCTGTCTCGCCGCGCACAACAGATCCGGCGGTGGGCGTCCGGGTCGACGCAGTGCTCGCTGGACCGAGCGTCCCGCTTCTGGCTGCGACCGCCGTAGACGGACTTGCGGGCTCGGTCCCGTCACGACGGTTCGTCGCGGAAGCGGCTCCGACACCGCGACGCTGTGATTGCAGCGGCGAGGTTGACGGATTCACGGCTTGCTCCCGCCGTGTCTGCGCGCCTGCTGTCCCTACCGGGCGTGCCGCAACGGCCCGAACCGTACCTGCGCGCGTGCTAGTGCTCGACGCCACGGCGGCGGGTCTCGAGTCGTGCCGGCGCTGAAAGTCGTCCACGGAAGAACGCAAGAACTTGCGCTGATCATCAAACGATACTCTCGCCGTGCCGTCACGCAGCTGTGACACAGATGCGCGGTTCCAAGCTCTCGGCGAGGATACGCGAACGCTGCTCGAAGACCCCGGCAGCACTCGGCCTTGGCTGGCTCGGCTAGGCACCACTGGCAGCGGACCTCGAATCGCGACGCCGCGCGCAGACTGCGCCAGACGCATTCCGCGCGGCGTGTTGGCTCCCGCGGCGCCAAACTGATCGGCTTCAAGATAAGAGACGGCTGACCCACCCGGTCCGCTGCGGGCGTAGCGGTAGTTGGTGATGATATTGACACTGTTGTCGACGACGATAGTGTTTCCCACCGCCGAGCGACCCAGCCCGAACCCGTAGACCGACCGACCGTACCAAGGCCAGTACAACTCTCCTGGCGCCAGGGGCACCCAGCCGATATGACCGAAGGTCGCGCCGCGAATCGCGGCGCCGATGAACGATACGAGAGCGGGTCGCCAGATGTGCCGCAGCCGGGGGGATCCCGGATACCAGCCCCAGCCCCAGATCGGGTCATAGTGCCAGCGCCCCCAGTGTGAGGTGGCCCAGCCCCACGGTGCGTAGGGCACCCAGTTCCAGCCGTAGTAGTCGATCCAGGTCCAGTGGCCGTGGCGGTAGGGCACCCATGTCGCTGGGACTCGCGGGAACCAGCAGTGGCCCACCGAGGAGACATGTCGCCAAGAGCCGTGGTCGTCAAACGTATCGACGCCGTAGATGTCCCGGCTGACGTAGCGATAGGCGCTCGAACGTCGCAATTCCCGATCGCGATTTGCTGCCCAACGGTCGAATCCGTCCCTATTGCTGGCCCGGCCCACCTCGAATTCCACTCCGGCGGACCCCTGCCACAGCGTGATGGCCTGACCTGCGGTCAAGCTGCTCGTGCTGTGTTCCATGGCGATCTCCGTCCTGCCCTCGCGAACCTCGATGACCGTTGAATCGGCCCCAACGTGGATTCGATAGCGGCCTTTTTCCTGCGGGCGAACGGCCGCGAAGGGAGTCTCGATGTCGATGTCAGCTGCGGAGTCTGGCAGCTCGCTGTATAACGCCGTGCCGTGGATCACCCGCACGCGAAACACCTTTTCGCCGAGTTCGACGAACTGGGCCTCGCTATCGGCCACGACGCGGACGAAGTTCCCCGGAGACAGCTGAACCTCGGCCCTCGACGCATCCGTAGTGCGCACCGAGTCACCCTCGACGAGCGGTGAGTTCACCGTGGTGGCGATCCAATCGCCAGAATCGCCGCGCCGGGTCGCCACATCACCCTTGACGACGCTCACGCGCGCAACGCCAAGGTCAGTCCGGGCTGCTTGCGGGCCAGCCGCCGCCGATACCGGAACTAGAGCCACGCCAGCCCACAGCGAAACGATTAACGCTCTTGCTTGCATTGCACCGAACCTCCTTGTTGGGGATGTATGCGCGCTTAGATGCGCGTCACTCCGATTCGGTTCCAGATCTTTCTTGACAAATTTTTGACATCCTCGAACACCAAACGGGATGCCGCCGACAGAGTCCGCGAGCTGACTGGCCAGCCATCCCTAACGGAGCTCGCAGACCACAATCAGTGCCATAATCTTCGCCAGTGAAACGAGCAATAGCGTTGGCGGTCGCCTGTGCCGCAACCCTGGCCGGCCAAGGAGGCTACGACCTTGTAGTCCGCGACGGGCGGGTCATCGACCCTGAATCGGGCCTCGACGCCGTGCGGAATGTGGGGGTCATCGCGGGCCGCGTGGTCGCGGTGAGCGAAACGGCCCTGGAAGGAGCGCGCAGCCTAGATGCTTCCGGGCTCGTCGTGGCACCGGGGTTCATCGACCTTCACCAGCACGGACAGAGCCTCGAGAACTACGCTGCCCAAGTCCGGGATGGGATCACGACGGCTCTGGAACTCGAGATCGGCGTTGAGGACATCGAGGCCTGGTATCAAGACCGCCAAGGCAAGGCTTTGCTGAACTACGGCGCGAGTATCTCGCACCCCTATTCGAGGCAGCTTGCGATGCTCGGCCACAACCCGGGACTGTCCGGCGAGTCGCTCGCCACGCCTCTGACTGCGCAGCAAACGGTCGCGCTCGCCAGACGCATCGAGCAAGGGCTTGACCAAGGCGCCCTAGCGGTCGGTTTCGGGCTGGCCTACACGCCGGGAGCCACCAAGGACGAGATCGTAGAGATGTTCCGCATCGCAACCCGCTATGGGGCTAGCTGCCACGTGCACATGCGGACAGACCTAACGACACTCTCGAATCTGGAAGAGGTCATTTCCGCCGCGCGAGAAACTGGCGCGCAGGCCCACGTGGTCCATCTCAACAGCAGCGCCCGAGACCGCGTCACGGAGTACTTGGCTCGCATCGAAAGGGCGCAAGCCCGCGGCGTGGACATCACGACCGAAGCCTATCCATACAATCGCGGCTCGACCCTGATCCAGTCGCACCTCTTCAATCGGTGGCAGGACTACACCGACGAGGAGCTGTCCCAGTTCATCTGGGTGCGGACCGGCGAGACGCTGACACGCGAGACGTTCCCGGAAAGGCGACGCACCGGGGGCACGATCATCATGCCGCCCCTATACAGCGAGGACAGCGTGCGGAAGGCCATTGCCAATCCGCTCGTCATGATCGCCAGCGACGGGATGTGGCTTAGCGGCGGCAGGGCCCATCCCCGCTCGTTCGGAACATTCTCGCGCGTGCTGGGGCGGTTCGTGCGGGAGCAACAGGCACTGACCCTGACGGAGGCCCTGCGCAAGATGACGGTCATGCCTGCGATGCGCCTGGAGCAGCGCCTCCCGGCGATGCGCAACAAGGGACGAATCCGGCCTGGCGCAGACGCGGACATCGTGGTGTTCGACCCGGACACCGTGATCGACCGCGGCACGTACGCAGATCCGGCGCGCAGCCCGGAGGGCATCAGGCACGTGATCGTGAATGGCGTGCCGGTCGTGGCCGAGGGCCGGCTGGTCGAGGATGCCAGGCCCGGCCGGGCCGTGCGCGCGAAGCGTTCGTACCCGTTCGCACCGGGCACTACGTGGAGCCGGGCGGGCCACTAGCGCAGTGGCGAGAAAGGGCGCTCGCAACGCGTCGACCCTTCGTCGGTCGCCGGTCGGCCGCGGACTGACAGGAAGGGAGGCGTGAGTTCGTCCGACGGCATGCACGGCTGATCCGGGGGAACTCGGCGTTCAGTGCCCTTGCCTGCTTCTCGCCTCGAGCCACCAGTGCAGCGCGTCGGCCTTGTTCTTCTAGCAAGCGTGCGACACCTGGAGCAGCGGGCGGTTCTGATCGTGCAGGTTCACTGAACCTACCTCGATCCTGTTCGAGTTTACGCCCAGACCTGCCTTGCGCCGCCGCGGCGAACGGTCCGGTCGAGCGCCCGTTCCGTGCAAGCACCGGCAAAGCGGTGCCGGCGGTCAAGGCCTCGGTCCGGATCGGCGACGTGATTGCCGAGGGTCCGGTAGAGCCCGGGGCCAAGAAGGTGGCGTTCCGAATAGCACTACCGATCGGCAAGGCCCAAACGACGGCCCCTTGTGCGACCCGACACGGCAACGCCCTGAGCTTGCATTTCTCTTACGTGAAAAAGATGTACGATTGATACTCTTGCATGCAAGTGCAAAGGTAGACCCTCTATCGTTGCTAGACGGGATGGATAAGGTCGGAGGATCGTCAAGATGAAAGCTCAAACATCCTTAGTTTCGAAATCGATCACTTGTGTTGTCGGTCTGCTCGTGCTGGCCTGCGTTCTTTCCAACGCACGCCCGGCCTCGGCACAGGAAGCTTGCCCGCTCACGCCTGGTCTAGTTCCGCCCGAGGGCCCGCGCGTAACGGTACAGCAAGTGGAAAGCGGCAGCGCTAGCCTGATGGACTTCGCGTTGGCCGCGAGGGATCGATTCAGTTCCCTGTCCCACGAAATATCGACCATCGAGCAAGCGTCATACTTCGGATGTCTTGTCAGGCAGGAGGGAACTCCATACCGTTCCGGTTCTACCTACCTTGTACAGCTGACGCCCGACGGCAGGATATTGGTGCACGCGAAGGCCATGGCGTTGTCGGGCAGGAAGCTAAACCCCTTGATCTATGGCGAGATTCTCGCTGCTCTAGGAGTCTCCCCAACTGACCTTGCCAATCTGGCTTCTCCAGATCCCGAGGCCGTAGCCCGGTCTGGCGCCGCCGTCTTTCGCACGTTGTTGCAACAACCGCATGCTCCATTCGATGCGACCACCCCTATTCCAGGCTTGCGACCGGGTATTCCAGGCGCATCCGGCTACGCTGCCGTGTACTTTTCGACCAATTTCAGGATTCCGATCCTGCTGCTCACCGGATTCGATCTCGATGAATCTCACCTGGCGAAGGAGGTCATCGATTACGGCAATCCCACTATTACTGCCAAGGACGTGGTGGATCGCGAGACCCTGAAGACCTTCGTCACGGAAGCTGGGGAGTTCCTTCTTTCCGTCATGAAGACCGGCGATACAGCCGCTATCTCTAGGGCTAGGACTGCCTTGCGCGATCCGAACGGGCCCTGGCGGCACGGTTCCGTGTACATCTACGTCTTGGAGCGTATCAGCAACATCGTCTGGGTTCACGGCGCGTTTCCCGACAAGTTCGAGCTTCGACCTCTGGTCGGGGACGTCCGAGACACGGTCACCGGCAAACCCGTTCTGCCACAGGTCATCGCTGCGGCGAACCGTAACCCCGAAGGCGACTTCGTGGAGTATTTCTTCGACGATCCGGCCGACGACTCCGACAGCGCCGAGATCCCCAAAGTGGGCTTCGCGCGCGCCTTTATCCATACACCCCAGCAGGCTGACGGAACGCGACCCCCAGTGAACTTCATCGTTGGGTCGGGCTTTTACGGGAGTTCGGCTGCGGGCGGCCCGGAGATGACCACCGGCTGCTCCGATCGCAACATCGCCGCGAGCGCGGTGCGCACGCAGAGCGACATCCGGGCGTTCGTGGAGTGCGCCGCCGAGTACCTCGCCGAGCACGGCACGGCCGAAGCCCGCCGCGCCTTCAACGAGGATCAGCGCTGGAAGCACGGCCCCACCTACGTCTTCGTCGACGGCATCGCCGAGTCCGGCACCGACTCCAAGACCTTCGTCTACCCGCCGGACCCCTCACGTGAGGGACAGGTTTGGGGCGAGGCGGTCGACGATTTCGGCAACGACCTCTTCTACGAGATCTACCGCATGACACGGGCGGTAGACGCCGGCTGGACCTACTACTCGTTCCCCAACCCGGCGACCGGCAAGAAGTCGGCCAAGGCCTCCTACATCATCGAGATCGACTGGGACGGCGAGCCGGCCGTGATCGGGGCCGGCATCTACTCGCGCGACTGGCCGGGCACCTGCTACGCCGACGAGGTGAACGCGGCGGCCTTGGGCGCCGCCCCGAGCGCGGAGACCTTGCGGGAGTTCGTGCGCTGCGCGGCAATGGTTGTCGAAGCGGGCGGCTACTTCTCCAAGCGGGAGATTGAGCGGGACCCGCGCTGGACGGACGGGGAGAATTACGTCTACGTGCTGGACATGCTGGGCAACCAGGTGATGTCGGGCCAGCCGGTGCGGGTCAACGGCAGGGCGCCGCACGAGTGGGGGCGCGGAGGCCCGCGCGGGGACCAGTTCGGCGGGCGCGACATGGCGGGGGTCGGGGGGACGTTCGGCGAGAGCTATGTGTACTACCGCTCCTACAACCCGATGACAGGCGCATACCAGCCGAAGGCGGGCTTCCTGAAGCGGGTGGTGGCGCAGGGGGTGCCGCTGCTGGTCGGGGCCGGGTACCCGGTCGGGCCGGCCGCCGCGGGGCCGAGCTGC
>VXMF01000039.1 GCA_009841225.1 Terriglobia bacterium
ACTTCCCGTTGGAAACAACCCCTTCCTTCAGGCTCACTTCGCATTGGAAGAGGCTTGGCGACCAGCGTCCGTGCCATGATGAAACCATGACGGATTCAGCCAATAGCGGTCCCAAGCAGCTCAACATGCCCGGCATCGCCGTAGGATTCGGAATCTCTCTGCTAGCCCTGGGTATCGGCGTCTACCTGGCGAGCGGCCGCTCAAGCCTGACCGCCTTGATTCCGGCCGCCTTCGGCTTCGCACTAGTCGCGCTCGGCTTCATCGCCAAGCGGCCGTCGGCCACCAAACATGCGATGCACGCCGCGGCCGTGATCGCCCTGCTCGGATTCCTTGGCTCCGTGGACGGCATTGTCGGCCTCGCCCAGATGATCGCGGGAGCGACGGTCGAACTCCCGCTAGCCGTGGCGGCGAAGGCCGTGATGGCCGTGGATCTGGCGGTCTTTCTCTGGCTGTGCGTCAGGTCGTTCCGCCAAGCGCGTCTGGCGCGCGGCGCCTCCTAGCGGACCTACCTACACCCCGCCATACCCAGACCGATCAACCTCTATCGGCGAGGGACCATCCGTTTCTGCCGCGACTCGCAAGGACGGCAGCCAAGGCCGCGGACTGTTGCGCGCAACTCAGATGTCTAGGTTCTTCACGTCCAGGGCGTGATCGCCGATGAACCTGCGCCTGTCCTCCACGCTCTCGCCCATCAGCGTGGTGAAGATCTTGTCGCTCTCGACGACATCGTCGATGCGCACCTGCAGCAAGCTCCGCGTCTCGGCCGTCATCGTCGTTTCCCACAGCTGGTCTGCGTTCATCTCGCCCAGGCCCTTGTAACGCTGCACCGAGGCATCCTTCATCGCGGACGCTTTCAAGTGCGCGAGCACCTCGAGAGGCTCTTGGAGGGTGCTGCTCGACCTCTTGCCCACCACCACGAAAGGCGGCCTGTTGTGCTTGGCAAGCTCGCCGGCCAGCCTGCGCAACCGCCGGTACTCTGGCTGCGCGGCCAAGTCCAGGCTGATCGTCCCCTCCGCCTCGGTTCCCTCGCGGAATGGAATGCAGAAGGCGGAATGCTCCTCGTCCTCGGCCAGCTCCGCACTGATGTCCGCCGATCGCAGCGCGGCGATCACGGCCTCCATCTTCAGCTGGCTCTGGAAGTCGTCCTTGGTGTCTAGGGCCATGCTGGCGTCCGCCAGCACGTCGACCACCCGCTCGCTGCGGACCCGCCTCAGCAGCCTGTGGTGCATGCGGGAGAAGTTCTCCAGCGACGAGATGTACTCCCTCAGACCCTCCTTCTCCAAGATCTGGCCCGGCGCTCCGTTGCTGCCGAGTTCTAGCGTGACTCCGTCGGTCGCCAGCTCGATGACTTGGCTCGCCAGCTCGGAGTCATCCTTGATGTAGGTCTCCCTGCTGCCCCGCTTGATGCGGTACAGGGGCGGCTGCGCGATGTAGACGCGCCCGTTGTTGATCAGCGCCGGCATCTGGCGGTAGAAGAACGTCAGCAGCAGCGTCCGGATGTGCGATCCGTCCACGTCGGCATCGGTCATCAGGATGATCTTGTGGTAGCGCAGCTTCGTGTCGTCGAACTCCTCTCCGATGCCAGTTCCCAGCGCCGTGATCATCGCCCGGATCTCCTCGTGCGAGAGCATCTTGTCGGCGCGCGCCTTTTCGACGTTCAGGATCTTGCCCTTCAGCGGCAGGATCGCCTGGTAGCGCCGGTCCCGGCCCTGCTTGGCCGTGCCGCCCGCCGACTCTCCCTCGACGATGAACAGCTCCGCGCGGCTCGGGTCGCGCTCCTGGCAGTCGGCCAGCTTGCCGGGCAGCCCGGCTCCGTCCAAGGCCCCCTTGCGCCGGGTCAAGTCGCGCGCCTTGCGCGCCGCCTCGCGGGCCCGCGACGCTTCGATCGCCTTGCTGACGATGCTCTTGGCCACGACCGGGTTGCGCTCGAAATACTCGCCGAGCTGGTCGTTGACCGCGGCAACGATCTGACCCTGGATATCGCTGTTGAGCTTGCCCTTGGTCTGGCCCTCGAACTGCGGCTGCGGCAGCTTGACGCTCACCACTGCCGTCAGGCCCTCCCTGACGTCCTCGCCGGAGAGCCCCGTCTTGAGACTCTTGAAGAGGTTGGCACTCTTGCCGTAGGCGTTGATCGTGCGCGTGAGGGCCGAGCGGAAGCCCGACAGGTGAGTGCCCCCGTCGATCGTGTTGATGGTGTTGGCGAACGAGAACAGGTTCTCCTGGTAGCTGTCGTTGTATTGCAGGGCTATGTCGCTGGCTACGATTCCGCCCGAGAACTCGCGCTCGTCGTGGAACGCGATCGGTTCCGGGTGCAGCGTCGCCTTGCCGCGGTTGAGGTACGAGACGAACTCCGCGATGCCGCCCACGAAGTGGAACACGTACGGCTCGCGCTCCTCGCGCTCGTCATCGAGCACGATCTTCAGCCCGGCGTTGAGAAAAGCCATCTCGCGCAGCCGCTTCGACAGGATTTCGTGCTTGAAATCGGTGGTGGTGAAGATCTCGGGGTCGGGGTGGAAGGTGATCCGCGTCCCGGTCTTTCGCGAGCGCCCGCTCTTCAGCAGCCGCGTCTTGGGAATCCCGCGCGAGTATTCCTGCTCCCATGCGTGGCCGTCGCGCCAGATCTCCATCTTCAGCGAGTCCGACAGCGCGTTGACGCAGCTCACGCCGACACCGTGCAAGCCTCCGGACACCTTGTAGCTGTTCGCATCGAACTTCCCGCCCGCATGCAGCTTGGTCATCACGACCTCAGCAGCGGAAACGCCCTCGCTCGCGTGCATGTCGACCGGGATTCCGCGGCCGTTGTCGGTGATCGTGACGGAATCGTCGATGTGGATCTTGACCTCAACGGTGTCGCAATGCCCTGCCAGGGCTTCGTCAACCGCATTGTCGACGACCTCGTACACCAAGTGGTGCAGGCCCAGTTCTCCCGTCGAGCCGATGTACATCGCCGGACGCTTGCGAACGCCCTCGAGCCCTTCCAGGACTCGGATGTTTTCGGCTGTGTAGTCTTCAGCTTGGGTGCTTGGTGTTGTCGCCATGGCTGCCAGCTCAGTGGCCTCCTTCATTGCCTCAGACCCTGATCGGCATCAGCACGTAACGGTAGTCGGTACCCGGAGCCTTGTCAGGGATCTCCATCAAGGCGGCGCTCCTTGGATCTCCGATGTGCAGGCGGAACGCACCGCCGGTGCAGATCTGCATGAATTCGAGGATGTAGCGAGCGTTGAAGCCGACCCGTATCGGATCGCCGGCATAGTCGACCGGGATCGACTCCTCGCTGTGGAGCATGTCGGCGTCGTCGCCGAACACTTGAGCCTGCATCTTCATCTCGCCGTTCTCGATGTCGAAGCGGACAGCGCTCGAGCGCCGCTCGGAAAACAGCGAGACACGGCGCAACACCGGTGCGAACGTCTCCTTGTCCAAGTCCAGGGTGGCGTTGAACTCCTTGGGCATGACCCGGTTGTACTCGGGGAAGCGGCCTCCTAGCCTTTGGCTGACCAAGATCCTGCGCGGGGTCTGGAAGTAGATGTGGCTCTCGTCCAGTGCGAACTCCACCCGTGCCGGCTCGTCGTCGGAGCCCTCGCATTGCTCCAAGATTCGCTTCAGCTCCGTCATCGCCTTGCGGCCGATCAGGCACTGGACGTCCTCTCGCACCGTCCCCGTGCTGACCTCGCGCAGGTACAGCGACAGGCGGTGGCCATCGGTGGACACCATCCCGATCTTGTCGCGGTGGACGATCAGCTGGGCACCCTCGATGGTGTAGTGAGATTGCTCGTCAGCGACCGAAAAGATCGTGTGGCTCAAAGCCTCGAGGAGCAAGTCCGCGGGCAGTTCCATCCGCTCCTCAGGCATCGATACCGCCGGGGTCGGCTGTCCGGCATCCAAGCGGGATTCCAGCCCCACGCCTAGCGACTCGCCAGCCAGCCCCGGAATCCGCGTCTCAGACCTGACAAGTGTCACCTTCGCCATGTCTTTGTCGGTCGCTGCGATCTCCATCTCGGCATCTGCAGGAAACAACTGAAGATAGGCCAGCAGACGACGCATCGGCACGGCGATCGCACCGCCAGAAACCACTTTGACGACGGGACACGTGGTTCGCAGCAGGAGAGAGTGGCCCTGGGAAGTGAATTGCAACGAATCTCCGACCACTTCCAGATGGATCAAGTCGCTGCGGGGCTGGTCCCGCTCGACGATCGCTTCCGCCAGCTGCAGTTCCGACACCAGCGCTTGGACTCTAGCGGTCAGCTCCATGTCGCGACCTCCCGTTCGCCGGGCGCTGCAGCGGCGCAGGCCTGCCACGCACTGCTAGCCACCTGCCCGGCGGCATGGGGCATTCGAGATCCCGGCGCGCACCCGTTCGGCGGCCAGCGGCGGCAGCCAAAAGTCGACCTGCCTGTACGCAGCCGCGAGAAGTGCCTCGGCTCGCCTCGGCGAGCTGCCATCCGGACGAAGGCGGCACCGTTCAAGTCATTATCTTAGCAGAAATCAGCGCGGAGGAAGGGCGCGGCAGACGCCGGATGGACGGCAGCCCCTCACTGCCGGATCGGCATGATCACGTACCGGTGCTGCTTGCCCTCCCCGAGCCCTGGAACGCTGAGTTCGGCGACGCTTTCTGGATCCTTCAAGGCCAGAGTCACCTTGTCGCTCTCGCAGACGCCGAGGAAATCGAGAACGCTGCGGGCGCTAAAGCCGACCTGGAAGCGCTTGCCGTCATATTCGGTCGGCACCGACGCCTCACTCTCGCCCGACAGGGCGGTCTTTGCTGTCACGCGCAACTCGCCGTCGTCCAGGACGAACTGCACGGCGTGGCTCTCCTGCGGGGCGAACTGGTCCACGCGCCGCAAGGTCGCCGCTAGATCGTCGGTCGGAAACTCGCGCAAGATAGAGATCTCGCTCTGCTCTGGCAGCACGCGCGCATACTCGGGGAAAGCCGCGGTCATTTTTTGGCATGTGAGCAGGCGCCGGCCGGAGCGGAAGAAGATGTGGTTTCCGTCCTGAGCGAAGTCGACGGCTCCCTCTTCTCCATCGGGCACGGCGGCAACCGCGAGTACCTTTTCCAGATTCACGATGGCCTTGCGCGGAATCAGGCAGCGGCCCTCTTCTGGCAAGCCGACCAAGCTGGCCTGCTCGCTGTACAGGGACAGCCGGTGGCCATCCGTCGAGACCATCCCCAGGGAGTTGTGCGCCAGCATCAGCAGGCAACCCCCTTGGTAGCTGTAGGGTCCAGTGTCGGCCGACACCGAGATCATGGTCTTGCGGAGGGCGTTGGCCAGAGTTCCGAGCGGAAGGCTGGCCGTGTCCTGCGGCAGGGCAGGCAAGTCTGGGAACTTCTTCGCGTCCCCGCCGCGGAGGCGGGAGCGAGCCGAGCCAAGGGTCACTTCGACGGTGTCGCCGGCTGATGCGGCGATGGAAACCTCGGACTCGGGCGGCAAGAGCCGGAAATAGTCGTGCAGCCACTGCAGCGGTACGGTGGCCGAACCAGCGGCTAAAATCTCCGCCTGACACGACGTGCGCAAGCTCAGATCCAAATCGCTGACGGACAGCTTGAGCCTGTCCTCGTCGGCCTCGATCAGCACGTGACCCAGGACTGGGATGGTCGTCTTCCTATCTGTGATGCCCTGGGCTAGAGCCAGCTCGCTGAAGAGGTCCTGCGCTCTGAACTTGACTTCCATGCGATGGTCTCCTGATTGTCTCTCAGGTTTGCGACGCGCAATGAGATTTCAACACCTGTGTCCAATCCTCTTGCCCGTCAAGCGTAGTTGTAGTCCTTGTGGAATTGTGGAAAAGTCGCCCAAGCCCTTGCGTGGTAGGACTGCTGCTCGGCCCTGCGCTAGGAAAGAGCCTGCGATGCTTCCACATGTGACCGGCCTTGGCGAGGTTTCCACAGTCTTCCACAGGGTTTCCAGAGGCTGGCCAGTGGAAACAAGATTATAGCCAAGTCGTCGCGCGCGCTCTCGTGCGCTGCCCTTGGCGCATGAGTGGCCGACACGCCGGTGCTGCGAGCGCGACGGCTCGGGCTGGAAGGGCCGATTTGGCATGTCTGAGTGGAAATCGGGAGGTTTTCCTTGAAGAATATCTTGTACAATAAGACAATCTATTTTAGGCTTGATTCCAGCGATTCTAAAGTAGATCTGAGTGTTCTATCCTTCTCAATTTTCTTTCCGATAATTCGTACAGAATACAGAACCGTTGAATGGTCCTTCCCAAACGAGCGCGCGATCTCCTTGAGAGAGGCCCCGGTCAGCTCCCGGCATAGGTACATGGCCAGCTGGCGCGGCTGGGCGATCCTGCGAGCGTTGCTCTTCTTGCTCAATGCGTCAACCGCGATGCCAAAGCTGGCCGCGACCTCCCGCTTGATCCTGTCGATGCTGGGTCGGTCCGCCGCACGCTGGCGCGCGTTGCGCAGCACGCTCTCGGCGATCCCCATGGTGATGTCGCCGTTGACGAACTGGGCGCGGGCGATCATCCGGTTGAGCACGCCTTCTAACTCGCGGATGCTGGAGTGAACGCGAGAGGCCAGATAGAAGCGCACTTGGTCCGGAAGAGCGACCTTTGCCTCGCTAGACTTAGTCTCCAAGATGGCCATTTTGGTCTCTAGATCGGGTGCTTGGATATCAGCGACTTCGCCCCACAGGAACCGCGACTTGAGGCGATTGACGAGCCCTGGGACCGCCTCTGGTTTCGAATCGCTCGTCAGCACGATCTGTTTTCCGTTCTGATACAGGGCCTCGAACGTGTGAAAGAACTCGTCCTGCATGGCTTGTTTGTTGCCAAGAATCTGGATGTCGTCCACCAAGAGCATGTCGGGACCCCGAAAGCGCTCGTGGAAACTGGTGAAGTCATTGAACCGCAAAGACTTAACCATCTCATTCATAAAGCCTTCGGCGGACGTGTAGACGATCTTCCGGCGCGAGTCCAGCGCGAGGGCGCGGTTGGCGATGGCATGCAGCAAGTGGGTCTTGCCCATGCCCACCTGGGCGTGCACGTACAACGGGTTGAGTGTCCCGGATGGATTCACCGCAACACCTTCGCAAGCCGAGCGCGCGAACTCGTTGCACGACCCGGTCACGAAGCGGTCGAAGGTGTAGCCGGGGTTGAACTGCCGCTCGTCGGCATCTAGCGCCAGCGTGCCTTGAATCGGCTGGCTGAGGTCGGGCCTGATGCCGATCGAAACGGATCGCAAGTTGTGGCCCTGCCTTGCGGAGATGGCGAGAATCTGCCCCGCACACTCCGCCTCGAGCCAGCGCCGCACGTCAGAATTGGGCGCTTCGATGTGCAGCACCCGATCCCTGCCCACGTGGCTGAACGTCACGGGCTCGACCCAATTGCGGTAGCTCTCCGCAGTCATCGACTCGCGAATCGTCGCTTGAATGAGGTTCCACGGATTCATTGGGCGGCGGCGGCGCTCAAGTTGGAATGCTCGGGTGCAAGTCTGCAAGACGGGCTCGTCGCTGGGATCAGGTCAATTTGCCGCTTCGGACGCGACAGGGCCGTCTTGAACCTTGTGAACTTCCAGAGTCTAGCACGGTGAATATGGCGATTTCGAAGAAATTTTCGATGAAAACGTAGTATTACAGAATTGTTAAATCCAGAGCTAATACATTTGTCGATTATCTAACATTGAGCATTGAATTGTACTACTATCCGAAATGGCGCGCCTGTTGCGGGCGAGGGGTAGCGGCTCTCGTGCCATCGCGTCGGGAGCTCGCCGAAACCTTTCAGGCATTGGCTGAGGCTATTGCTGCAAGATGCGGAAGGCCTCGCCTTCGAGCACCTCGTTCAGCGAGCCTTGCCGGTAGCCGGCTAGGTCCAGGGTGACGTATTGGTAGCCGATCTCGCGGAAGGTCTCGACCAGCGCTTCGGCCATGTCCAGGCTCAGGGCCCTGGGCAGCTCGTCGCGGCCGATCTCGATCCGCGCAAGCGTGCCGTGGTGGCGCACGCGGTAGATGCGGAACCCGAGGCGTGCCAGCGCCTCCTCGGCGAGTTCGACCTGCCGCAGGTTTTCTGGCGTCACTTGGGTCCCGTAGGGGATGCGCGAACTCAGACAGGCCGCGGCGGGACGGTCCCAAGTCGGAAGCCCGGCCGTTCGCGACAGCTCCCGGATGTCAGACTTGGCGAGGCCGGCTTCCAGCAGGGGCGCTCGCACGGAGTGCTTGTCGGCCGCACGGTGCCCGGGCCGGAAATCGCTCGTGTCATCGACGTTGACGCCGTACGCGATCGTGCCGACCCCGAGCTCCGCGCCGATCTCGTCCATGCGGTTGAAGAGCTCGTCCTTGCAATGGAAGCAGCGATTGCTGTCGTTGCGGGTGTACTCAGGGTTTTCGAACTCGCCGGTCTTCACCATGCGGTGCCGTATGCCGAAGTCCGCCGCGAACGCGATCGCGTCCCGCTTGTGCGATTCCGGGATCGACGCCGAGTCCGCGGTCACCGCCAGCGCCCTGGTTCCCAGCACGCGAGTCGCTGCCCAAGCCAGGTACGCCGAGTCAGTGCCGCCGGAGTAGGCGACGAGCACGTCCCCCATGTCCGCCAGCAGTTCGAACAGTCTCTCCTGCTTGCGTTCCAGAACAGGGTCCACGGGTGTACATTATACCCGCGCCGGCCGTAGCCCGTAGCGGATCGTCAGAGGTTGGCGAGCACTTCGGCGACGTGTCCGCGAATCTTGACGCGGTCATAGACGGCCTCGATCTTGCCGTCGGCGCCGATCACGAAGGTCGAGCGCACGACGCCCAGGTACTTGTTGCCGAACAGGACTTTCGGGCGCCAGGCGCCGAAGGATTCGGCAATTGCGTGGTCGGGATCGCTCACTAGCCGGAACGGCAGACTGTGCCGGGCGCTGAACCGGTCGTGCGACTTGACACTGTCCGGGCTCACGCCGATGACCACGCAGCCCTTGGCGGATATCTCCTCGTGCGCGTCGCGGAACGCGCAGGCCTCGAAGAGGCAGCCTGGCGTGCCGTCCTTCGGATAGAAATAGAGGACGACCCGCTGTCCGCGCAGCTCGGAGAGCTCCAGGCGGCCACCGCCGTCAGTGTCTGCGGAGAAGTCGGGGGCTTGATCTCCGACGGCCAGCATTGGCAACGCCACTATAACAGCGCGTCGTCGGCTGGCTATAATCTTGGCGCCGGCGCGAGACGACCCTTGCCCTTGATCGCCGCCATCATCGCTCTGTTCCTGCTCGGCGGGTGCGCGCCGCAGCCGCCAGCCCCCGCCAGCCCCTCGATATCCGTCACCCGCCAGGATGATGGCTTTATGGTGCGAGAAGCGGACCGGCCGGTGCTGTTCTACCGGCTCGCTCCCAAGTCGCTCGATGGCAAGTACGAGCGTTCGAACTACATCCACCCTCTGTATGGACTGGACGGCGAGATCCTTACGGAGGACTTCCCCAAGGACCACTACCACCATCGCGGCGTGTTCTGGACATGGCACCAAGTGTTGATCGGCGATGTCCGCGCCGGCGACCCGTGGCTGGCACAGCGCTTTTCTTGGCAGGTTCAAGACGCCTCCGTGCTTCCGTCCGGCAACGGCGTGCGTGCCGTGCATCGGTGGTTCTCGCCCGATTTCGAGCAAGGTGCCGAGCCGATCCTGGAAGAGACGGCCGAGGTCTCTGTGGCTCCGGCAGAGGCGGACGCACAGCTGATCGACTTTGACATCCGCCTTGCGGCGCTTCAGGACGGCGTGCGGCTGGGGGGCTCGGAGGACGACAAGGGCTACGGCGGTTTCTCGGTGCGCGTAAAGGTGTTGCCGGGCTTGCGCTTCACGGCCGCCGCGGGCGCGGTCGAACCGACGCGGCTGGCTCTGGACGCCGGCGACTGGGTCGACTTCTCGGGCGGGTTCGGCCCCGAACCGCGGGCGAGCAGTGGTGTCGCCGTGCTCGTCCATCCCACCTCGGCGGGCTATCCGCAGAAGTGGGTGCTGCGGGCCGCGGCGACTCCCAGCATGCAGAATCCGGTCTGGCCAGGTCCCGCGGCTGTAGCGGTGCCGCTGGGCCAGATCGTTCGGCTCAGGTACAGGTTGGTGATTCACCGCGGAGACGCCTCCCAAGTCGATCTCGGAGCGCTCGCGGCAGCCTACGCGGCGATTCCCTGAATCAGCCGCGCTGGAAGGCGGGCCTTCGTTCCTAGCGGATGCCGTCTTCGGCGGTCCAAGCGAAGCGGCCCGCCACGATCGTTGCCACCGGACCGCCGCGGAAGACGGTCCCTCCAAACGGCGAGTTCTTGCTCTTCGACAGCGTCGCCGCAGCGTCGTAGGTCCATTCGCGCTCGGTGGAAAACACGGTGATGTCGGCCGGCCCCCCGATACGCAGCTCCCCACGGCCCAAGTTGAGGCAGGAACTGGCAGAGTTCGTGAACAGTCGCACGAGGTGGACCAAGTCCACCTTGCCCGTGTGATACAGCGCCTTTAGCGCGAGTCCGAGCGCCGTTTCCAAGCCGGTCACGCCGAATGGGCAGCGTTCGAACTCCTGCATCTTGGTGTGTCCGGTGTGCGGCGCGTGGTCCGTCGCGATGCAGTCGATCGTGCCGTCGACAAGTCCCTCAATAGCGGCCTCTACATCGCCGTCGGTTCGCAGCGGCGGCCTCATCTTGTAGTTGGAGTCGTAACCCGGGATCTGCTCGTCTGTCAGCGCGAAATGGTGCGGGGTCACTTCCGACGTGACCGGCAGGCCGAGCTTCTTGGCGTACCGCACCATCGCGATCGAATTGGCCGTGGAAATGTGCGCTATATGGATTCGTGCGCCGGTTTCGCCGGCCAGGATGATATCGCGCGCCACCATGACGTCCTCGGCGCTCGCCGGGATGCCCCCAAGGCCCAGGCGCATGCTCGGGATCCCCTCGTGGATGTCCCCCCCGGAACTCAGGTTGAGGTCCTCGCAGTGATCGATCACCGTCATGCCGAACGACGCGGCGTATTTCATGGCCCGGCGCATCAGGTCGGAATTCATCACCGGCAGGCCATCGTCACTGATCGCGACGGCGCCCTCGCTGCGCATGGCTCCAACATCCGCCAGCCGCTCTCCCTTGCTGCCCTTCGAGATCGCCCCGATCGGATGCACGTGGACAGCGGCCGTGCGGCGCGCTCGCTCGACGATGAAACTGGTCACCTGCGCGGAATCGTTCACGGGCAGTGTGTTGGGCATGCAGCACACGGCGGTGAATCCGCCCGCCGCCGCGGCGCGGCTGCCGCTCTCGATGGTTTCGGCGTGTTCGATGCCGGGCTCGCGCAAGTGCACGTGGATGTCGACGAACCCGGGCGCGACGACCAGTCCGGAGGCATCGTAGACTTGCGCGCCCGTGCTCTCGATGGAAGGCTCGATCGCGGCGATCCGCTCGTCATCGAGCAGCACGTCGCGCTTGGCGTCAAGACCGCTGGCCGGGTCGATGACGTGGCCGTTCTTTAGCAGCAGGCGCATCCGCTCTTCCGTCCTATTCGAGGCAAACCCATTCCAACACCGCCATCCGGATGGCAACGCCGTTCTCGACCTGGCTCAGGATCATCGAGCGCTGGGAGTCGGCGACCTCGCTGGAGATCTCGCGCCCCCGGTTGATCGGGCCCGGGTGCAGCACGATCGCGTCTGGCTTCGCCAGCGCCATGTGCTCGAGCGTCAAGCCGTAGTACCGGAAGTACTCGCTCTTGGGGAAGACCTCGACGTTCTGGCGTTCGAGCTGCACGCGCAGCATCATGATCACGTCCGCGTCGCGGACGGCTTCGCGCATGTCGTAGGTCAGCCCAACGCCAGGGGCCAGCAGGGGCAGGTTCTTCGATACGGTCGTGGCAGGTCCGCAGGCGATGATGTCGGCGCCGAACTTGGACAGCAAGTGCAGGTTCGAGCGCGCGACCCGCGAGTGCGAGATGTCGCCGATGATAGCCACCCGGAGGCGTTCCAGCGTTCCCTTCACTTCGAGGATGGTCAGCGCGTCGAGCAGCGCCTGCGTCGGGTGCTCGTGGCGCCCGTCGCCCGCGTTGATCATCGGAATCGACAGGAAGCGCGACAGAAAGTGCGGAGCGCCCGAGGCAGCGTGCCGCATCACGATGATGTCCGGGCTCATCGCTGCCAGGGTGTTCAGCGTGTCGACCAGGGACTCTCCCTTGGAAAGGCTGGTTCCGAGCGCCTGGATGCCGATCGTGTCGGCGCCGAGGCGCTTGGCGGCGATCTCGAAGCTCGTCCGCGTGCGGGTCGAGGGCTCGAAGAACAGGTTGACGATCGAGCGCCCGGCTAGGGTGGCGAGTTTCTTGTTGGGAGGGACTGCCTTGTAATGGCGGCCGCGCTCGAGCAGTCGCTCGATCTCGGGGCGGGGCACACCCTCGATTCCCAGCAGGCTGCGGGGATTCGGCCGTTCGGAATGCAATCGACCCTCAAGCCCTGGACTTCCTATGATAGCGAGATCAGTTGGCAGCCCCCGGCCCGGCCGCGCTCGGCAACGGATCTGGATAGATGAGTTCGGCTGCGATCGCGTCCACCAGGTAGCGCGTAGAGGACTCGGCGATGCCGAAATTGTTGGCGAATATCGCGAACGCGAGGGTCCGCCCGCCACTGCTTGAAACGTACCCGGACAGCGCCAGCACATGAGACATCGAGCCAGTCTTGGCACGGATGCGCCCTCTGGCAGCGGTTCGCCTGAATCTCCAGCCGAGCGTGCCGTCAAGCCCCGCGACTGGCAGGCTTTCCAAGTACGCATCCCGATCTTCCGACCGCCACATGTGCTGCAGCAGGCGCACCGTGCCTCTGGGCGAGAGCAGATCGTGGCGCGAGAGGCCGGAACCGTCGCGCAGGACGAATTCGTTGGTGCGCAGCCCGGCTTCGGCCAGGAAGCGTCGCAGGCTCTGGACCGCGGCCTCCTGGGTGGCAATGCCTGATTCGTGCAGGGCCACTTCGCGCAGCAGCATTTCTGCGTGAAGATTCTCGCTGTCCTTGTTGACGACCCGGATGGCCTCGCTCAGCGGGAACGAAGTGAGCTCGGCGAGCGTCTTCCCGCGTTTCGACGCGGACGCGCCCGGCCCCGAGCGCAGGCTGGCCAGCCGGTCGGGCAACAGGTGGTGGGCCACGGCTCGGCCTTGCACCTCGATCCCGAGATCGGCCAGCGCTTGCTTGAGCGCGACCGCCGCGTATAGGGCCGGGTCGTCGGCCGCAAGTTCGAAGGTTCTCCCGCCCGACCTGCTGGGGATCTGGCCTGCCAGCACGATCTCGGCGGGAGCCTCCCCCCTCCGGGCCAGCAGGCTGCGCGCCACGGTCCGACCGCTCGCGGTCAGCGTGCGGTTGCTGATCGAGTAGTACGGAAGGGTCGGGACGATGGCAACGCGGGCCGGACCCCCTACCGCTCCGGGGGTGACGCGCAGCACGATCAGGTTGTCGTTGAATACCAGCGCGCTGGTCGGGCTGCCGTAGCCCAGCAGGGTGTCGGCGTACGACCAGCCCCTCGGGTACGGCTGCCAGACGTAGCGGGAATCGTCGCCCACAACGTTGCCCGCGATGCTTTCGACCCCGGCGTTCTTGACCCCCTGGGCCAGTTGCCGCAGCGGGCTCAGCCGGTCTCTGGCGAAGTCCTCGCTCTTGCGATAGGGCAGCTCGCGGGAGGACAGGTTCGTGTCGCCGCCGCCGATCAGGCGCAGGTCGCCGTCCAGCTGGCCGCTCTCGCTGATGCTGCCCTCGCCCACCACGCTGGTGGTGAAGGCATGGTCGCGGCCGAGCCTGCGCAAGGCCATCGCGGTCGCGAACAGCTTGACATTCGAAGCCGGAACGAAGAGCCGGTGTTCTCCGTGCTGGTAGAGCGTCTCCCCGGTGTCGAGATCGACAACGCAGACGCCCCAGTGGGTGCGCTGGGCGGCAGGTCGCCCGAGCAGGTCGCCGATTCTCTCAGAGAGCTTCGGTCTCTCGGCGGTCTGGGCGTGGGCAAGGCTCGCCGCGAGCAGCAGTAGCGAAGCCGCTAGCCGGACCATGTGAGTGTGTCAGGCCAGCAGGCGGGCGGCGTGCAAGGCGTAGTAGGTCAGTATGAAGTCCGCGCCGGCGCGCTTGATGCATGTCAGGCTCTCGAGCACTGCCCGGTCGGTGTCCAGCCAGCCGTTGGCCGTCGCGGCCCGCAGCATCGCGTATTCGCCGCTGACTTGGTAGGCGCCGGTCGGCAGGCCGAACTCCTGCTTTGCTTCCCAGAGCACGTCGAGATAGGGTAGCGCCGGCTTGACCAGGATCATGTCGGCGCCCTCGTCGATGTCCGCCCGGATCTCGCGCATCGCCTCGCGGTGGTTGGCCGGGTCCATTTGATAGCCCTTGCGGTCGCCGAACTGCGGAGCCGACTGGGCCGCGTCGCGAAACGGGCCGTAGAAGGACGACGCGTACTTGGCCGCGTACGACAGAATCGGCACGCTCTCGAACCCGGCGTCGTCTAGCGCCGCCCGGATCGCGCCGACGCGGCCGTCCATCATGTCCGAGGGAGCGACGATATCAGCCCCGGCCCGCGCTTGCGAGATAGCTGTCCGGCTCAGCAGGGCGAGGCTCTTGTCGTTATGCACTTCGCCGTCTTCGATCACGCCGCAGTGGCCGTGGTCGGTGTACTCGCACAGGCACGTGTCCGCGATGACGAGCAGCTCCGGGACCTCCCGCTTGAGCGCGCGGATCGCCTCTTGGACGATCCCGCGCTCGTCATATCCCCCGCTGCCGACAGGATCCTTGCGCGGCGGGATTCCGAACAGGATCACGCCTGGCACGCCCAACGCGGCCGCGTTGCGGCATTCCTCCACCAATAGGTCCACCGAGAGATTGCATACGCCCGGCATCGAGTCGATTGGCACCCGCACGCCCTCGCCGGGACATACGAACAACGGATAGACGAAGTCAGCCGGAGTCAGCCGGGTCTCACGCACCAGCGCGCGCAGCGGGGCGCTGCCGCGGAGGCGTCGGTAGCGGTGGACAGGAAAGGCCAAGACTCCATTCTATAGCCGTTCCAAGGGTCCGAATCTGGGCCTTGTCTGCTATGCTCTACGAAGGGTTTTGGCTCCCGAGCGGCCGCACCTCGGCGCGGCGCCTGAGGCTTGCAAGCATATGTCTGGGCATTCCAAGTGGTCGACTATCAAGCACAAGAAGGCGGCCACGGATGCGAAGCGCGGCAAGATATTCACGCGCCTGATCCGGGAGATCCAAGTCGCGGCTCGCGAGGGCGGGGCCGACGAAGACTCCAACCCGCGCCTGCGCACTGCGGTTGCCGCCGCCAAGGCGCAGTCGATGCCAAACGACAACATCAAGCGCGCCGTCATGCGCGGCAGCGGGCAGCTCGAGGGCGAGACGTATTCGGAAGTGACGTTTGAGGGCTACGCTCCCGCGGGCGTGGCGGTCATGGTGGAAACCGTTACCGACAACCGCAACCGCACGGTGGCCGAACTGCGGCACATCTTCTCGAAGAACGGCGGCAACCTCGGCGAGAACGGCTGCGTGTCATGGATGTTTCACAAGCGAAGCGTGATCGCGGTCTCCAAGGATGACGCCAGCGAGGACGACCTGATGGACGTGGTGTTGATGGCCGGTGCCGAGGACATGCGGGACGAGGGCGAGCACTGGGCGGTGGTCTCGGCGCCGGAGGACCACAACGCAGTGCTGGAGGCCGTACGGGCCGCCGGCATCGACCCGCTCTCGGCGGACGTCTCCCGGGTGCCTGAGAACATGGTCAGGGTCGAGGGCAAGCAGGCAGGCAGCGTGATCCGCATGATCGAGAAGTTGGAAGACCAAGACGACGTCCAGAACGTCTTCTCGAACTTCGACATCGACGAAAGAGAGCTCGAGGCTCTTTCTGCGTGAGCGGCGCCCGCCGTGCTGATACTTGGCGTGGACTGCGGCTCGCGAGTGACGGGCTACGGCCTGATCGAAAGCGTTGGCCGCGAGACTCAAGCCGTTGACTACGGCACCATCCGGCTCCCCGAGCGGCTTGAGTTGCCGCAGCGGCTGTGCGTGCTCGCGGGCGGGCTGAGGCAGGTCTTGGACCGCTTTTCGCCGGACGAGGCAGCCGTTGAGGATGTATTCACGCAGAAGAATGTACGCAGCGCGCTGGTCTTGGCCCACGTTCGAGGTGCCGCGATGCTCAGCCTTGCGGAAGCGGGCGTGCCGGTCGCGAGCTACTCGCCGGCTACCGTCAAGAATAGCGTAGTAGGCCATGGAAGCGCAAATAAGGAGCAAGTTCGGCAAATGGTGAGCGTATTGCTGGGAGTGCGCGAAACCATCGATCCTCTGGACGTGTCAGACGCCCTTGCTGTGGCGCTTTGCCACGCTAACCGGCGTGCTGCCGCCGGGATGGGAGCGTGAGTCAGTGCTGGGCCGAGCCTTGGCGGTTGGTTTGCTGGTGGCATGCTCCGCCGCCGCGCAGGATGCGATCTACTTCGAGCGCGTGTTTCCTGGCTCCATCCCGGACCGTTTCGAGGTCAGGCTGACGGTCGATGGCGTCGCCACGTATTCCCAAGACGGCGAAGACAGCATTGATTACGAGGTCGGGCCCCAAGAAGCAGCTCCGTTGTTCGAGTGGGCCGCTGAGTTGGGATACTTCTCCAAGTCAGTTGCCAGCAAGCGCAAGGTCGCATCGACCGGACGCAAGGTGCTGCGATACGAATCCGGCGGCCAGGTGCGCGGGGAAGCAGTCTTTGATTACACCGAAGACCCTGCGGCGCGCGAACTGGCTTCGTGGTTCGTGCGGCTGGCCGAGACACAGCAGTTCTTGCAAACGCTGGAGCGGCTCTACCGCTTTGATCGCCTGGGCGTGGACCAGGCCTTGGTGAGTCTGGAATCGGCGTTCGAGCGCGATCGGATCGTGGCGCCCGGGCTGCTAGAGCCGATCCTAAACCAGATCGCCGACCAAGACCGAATCGTGCACGTCGCGCGGGCGCGCGCCAGGGGAATGCTGGAACGAATCCATGCCAGCCGCTCCAAATGATTATATCTTACTGATAATAAACAACTTAAAGTAAATTACGCGGTGTCCCCCACGATTCTGTCATAGATCGCCTCCAGCTCGGCGGGGGACGAATAGGCGATCTCGATCCGGCCCTTGCGGCCCCGGCCCCGGAGTCGTACCGGCGCTTGCAGAACTCGTTCCAAGTTTTCGATCGCCGCCGCGACGTTCGGGTCCAGCGCTTGCGGCCGTCGCCTCTTCGCGTCGCTGCGCTTGCGCCGCACGTATTCCTCGACGGAGCGAACCGACATCTCGGTTTCGACGGCGCGGTTGGCCACGCTCTCGATCTCCTGGTCGCTGCGCAATGCGAGCAAGGCGCGCGCATGGCCCATCTGGAGTTTGCCGTCACGCACCAAGCGGATAACGGCCAGCGGGAGCCTTAGCAGGCGCAGGTGGTTCGTGACAGAGGTGCGGCTCATGCCCGTGCGCTCGGCGAGCTGGTCGTGGACGATCTCCAGCTCGTTGAGCATCTGCTCCAATGCGAGCGCGATTTCTATGGGGTTGAGGTCCTCGCGCTGGATGTTCTCGACCAGCGTGGCTTCGAGCAAGCGATCCGGATCGATTTCTCGGACGATCGAAGGAACCGTCGCCAGGCCGGCGAGCCGAGCGGCCTTGAGACGGCGCTCGCCGACGATCAGCGTGTAGCGGTTTCCGGCGGGCCGCACCAGCAGCGGCTGCAGGACGCCGTCGGCGCGGATCGACTCGGCCAGGCCGCGCAGCGCTTCCTCGTCGAAGTTAGCTCGCGGCTGGACGGGGTTCGGGTCAATCAGGTCGACCGGGATCTGGGCCACGGCTGGGCCTGCAGGGGCCCGCGGGGCCGCTGCGGTCGGAAGGATTGCGGACAAGCCCCTGCCGAGGGCAGGTCTCTTCTTCGGGCTGGAGGGATGGTCGGTCATGAGTGTCATCGGAGCCTCGTTAGCGATTCAGCGCCTTGCGCTTGGCGCGGCCTAGGATTTCGCGCGCCAGGGCTAGGTAGGCTGCCGCGCCCTTGGAGCGGATGTCGTACTGCAGCGCCGGCATGCCGTGGCTCGGGGCTTCGGCTAGCCGCACGTTGCGAGGGATCACAGTCTCGAGCAGCTGTGGCCCGAAGTGCGCGCGCAGCTCTTCTGCAACCTGCCGCGTCAGCGAGGTCCGGCCGTCGTACATGGTCAGGACCACCCCCTCGATGGCCAGCTCGGGATTGAGTTCGGCGCGAACCGATTCCATCGTCTGCAGCAGCGAGGAAATGCCCTCTAGCGCGAAATACTCGCAGTGCATCGGGATCAGTACCGAGTCCGCCGCCACCAGGGCGTTCACGGTGAGCAGGTCCAGCGCCGGCGGGCAGTCCAGAAGCACGAAGTCGTACTCGGCGCCGAAGCCTTCGCGGGCGCGCCTCAGGCGCGACGCCGGATCGGGGACAGATGCCAGCTCGACGTTGGCTCCGGCCAGGTGGGGGCTGGCGGGAAGCACGTCCAGCCCGGCGAAGCCCGTCTTGCAAACCGCCGCCTGCGGCGCGCTCTCGCCTACGATCACGTCGTACAGCGTGGGCTGTTCCGGCGACGGCTCGACGCCAAGCCCGCTCGATGAATTGCCCTGCGGGTCGCTGTCGATCAGGAGCAGCCGACAGTCGGCGGCGGCGAGGGAGGCCGCCAAGTTGATGGCTGTCGTTGTCTTGCCGACGCCACCCTTCTGGTTGGCGATTGCTATCCAGGCAGGCACTCGCCGTCGAGAGACTCTAGCCTAGCAGATCGCGGGCGGCCAGCGGTGCGATGTTTCACGTGAAACACTCCCGTGGGCGATTCGATCGTTTCACGTGAAACATCGAGCCGAAGGGGTTCGCCCCGTGCCGGCGCGGTCCGGCGGCGGCTAGCTCTTCGCAGTCCAGAGCCGCCGCTTGTCGCTCCAAGGCATGCGCCGGTCCAGCCACGGGCCGAACGGACCCTCGGGCGGGCGGTCCGTGCCCAGCACGGCTACGGCACTGGCGCGCCCGGCCAGGGCGGGCAGGACCGTTTCCGGGGCCACCGCCCGGATCAGGGCCCAGTCCGCTTGCCCGCTCCAGTTTTCGATTCGGCATGCGCAGACGCTGACATTAGCATGCGCACGGGCCGCCATGCGCAGAAAGCTAGCCTTCTTGCGCTTGGAATCGACCAACGTGACGGCTGTTTCGGGGCGCAGGACCGCAAACGGCATTCCGGGAAACCCGCCGCCCGAGCCGACGTCGACGGCCGAGGCCATGGCTGGCAGCTCGCGGTGCAGGAACGCCGCTTCCCCGAAGTGCCGCCGGGCTGCCTCGCGGGGATCCTTCACCGCTGTCAGGTTGATGCGCCGGTTCCACTTCTGCAGCAGCTCGAAGTGTTCGCGGAGGCCCGCCAGTTGCGCGGCGTCAGGCGAGATTCCAAGTTCCGCAAGCACCTCGTCGAGGGATTCCTCGAACGTCATGCGCCCAGGTGCATGTCGAGGATCGAAATCGCGGCAGGCGTCACGCCCGGAATGCGGCCTGCCTGTCCCAGGGTTCTCGGACGTACCCGCTCCATCTTCTCGACCACTTCGTTCGACAGGCCCGGCAGCCCGCGGTACTGGAACTGCTCGGGGATCCCGCGGGCCTCGGCCTTTTCCAGGCGGGCGATTTGCCGGCGCTGCTGCTCCAGGTAGCCCACGTATTTGAACTCGGTCTCGATCGCTTTCCAGTCAGCCCGGCGCAGGGACGCTCCCAGCTTTGCCGGAAACGAGCCGCGCAGGTCGTTGATGACGACCTCCGGCCGCCGCAGCAACTGGCCGAGGCTGACGCGAGTGCCCGGCTGGCCGATCGTCTCGTAGAGCGAGCTTGAAAGGCTCGGCTTGTGTTCGCTCAGGAAGCGCGCGACGGCATCGCGCGCCGCGCAGGTCGACTCGTACTTGCTCCAGTGCTCGTCGCTGATCGTCCCGGCAGCGCGGGCCAAGGGCGTCAGCCTGCGGTCGGCGTTGTCGATGCGCAGGTGGAGCCGGAATTCGGCCCTCGACGTGAACATTCGATAGGGTTCGTCGGTCCCCTTGGTGACCAGGTCGTCGATCAGGATTCCGATGTAGGCGTCTGTGCGAGCGAGCACCAGCGGCTCGCGCCCGCTCACGGCGCGGGCGGAATTGATGCCGGCCAGCAAGCCTTGGCAGGCGGCCTCCTCGTACCCCGTCGTGCCGTTGATCTGGCCGGCTAGGTACAGGCCCCGGATTCGTTTGGTCTCTAGGCTGGCGCGCAGCTCGGTGGCATCCACCGAGTCGTACTCGATCGCGTAGCCGGGCCGGATCATCTCTGCCCGCTCCAAGCCCGGCACCGACGCCACCATCTGTTCTTGGACATCGATCGGCATGCTGGTGGACATTCCGTTGACGTAGACCTCGTTTGTATCGAGGCCCTCCGGCTCGAGGAATATCTGATGCCGCCGCCGATCCGGAAACTTGACGATCTTGTCCTCGATCGAGGGGCAGTAGCGCGGTCCCACGCCCTCTATCTGACCGCTGTAGAGCGGCGACCGCCGCAAGCTGTCCTGCAGGACTTGGTGGGTCCGCTCATTGGTATAGGCGATGTGGCATTGGATCTGCTCGCGCTCGATCGACTCGGTGCGGAACGAAAACGGAGTTGGCACAGCATCGCCCGGCTGGGCTTCGAAGGCATCCCAGTCAATCGTCCGGCCATCGAGCCGAGGGGGCGTGCCAGTCTTCAGTCGGCAACACCTAAACCCTTGATTGCGCAAGACTTCTCCCAGCATTACAGATGCCGGCTCGCCGCTTCTTCCGGCTGGATAGGTGCGTTCGCCGATATGCACCAAGCCATTGAGGAAGGTCCCGGTCGTGATGATCACGGCGCCGGCCTCGATCGAGCGGCCGTCCCGCAGCTCGACGCCGCGAATCCGCCCGCCCTGGGTCAGCAGGCCGATCACCTCGGCCTGCTTGATGTCCAGGTTGGGCTCGTTCTCGAGCAGCCGCCGCATGTGGACGCGGTAGAGCTTCTTGTCGCACTGCGCTCGCGGCGACCAGACTGCGGGCCCTCGGCTGGTGTTGAGCAGTCGGAATTGGATGCCGACCTCGTCGGTGACCTGCCCCATCACGCCGCCCAGCGCGTCGATTTCGCGCACTAGGTGGCCTTTGGCGATCCCGCCCACGGCCGGATTGCACGACATCTGCGCGATCAGGTCCAAGTTCAGGGTGACCAGCGCCACCCTGGCACCGATCCGGGCGGCTGCCACGGACGCCTCGCAGCCGGCGTGGCCGGCCCCGATCACGATCACGTCGTAGCGATCCGAACCTGTTAGACCCTGCGGCACGGCACCGCCCCCCGTCCTGTTATTCTAGGCCCTTGCGTCTGGGCTGCGGGCCGGGCTGCTTAGAGTCCCCGATGAAGATCCTTGTTGTTGGCGGTGGCGGCCGCGAGCACGCGATGGCTTGGCGCGCTTCCCAAGATCCCGGCGTGGAGCGCGTCTATGGCGTTCCCGGCAATGCGGGAATGGCCGCAGATATTGGTTGTGTTTCCGGCAATATACTGGATCCGCAAGAGATGGCCTCGCTGGCCGAGTATCTCGGAGCCGACTGCACGGTTGTCGGCCCGGAAGCACCGCTGGTCGCGGGCATCGTGGACGAGTTCAACAGCCGGGGCCTTGGCATCGTAGGTCCGACGCGGGTCGCTGCGCAGCTGGAGGGGAGCAAGGCGTTTGCGAAGGACTTCCTCCTGGAATGTGGCTTGCCCACAGCAAAATCCGTCCTGCTCGATGACGTGCGCGGCGTGGACGCTGCCGTGGGACAGTTCGGCTACCCGGTCGCATTGAAGGCCGACGGGCTGGCCGCCGGCAAGGGCGTCATCATCGTCGAGGACGAGGCGCAGGCCCGTGCCACCGCGCGGGAAATGCTCGCCGGGAATGTCGTCGGCGACGCCGGAAGGCGCGTCTTGGTAGAACAGTTTCTAGCCGGTGAAGAGGTTAGCTTCATGGTGCTGAGCGATGGCGAGGCATTCTGCGCGCTGCCCGCGACACAGGACCACAAGCGCGCGCTGGAGGGAGACCGGGGCCCGAACACCGGCGGCATGGGTGCCTACTGCGACGACTCGATCATCACCGGCGCGATGCGCGACCGCATCGTGGACACCATCGTCGAGCCCGCTCTGGCGGGCATGCGTCGGCGCGGCACTCCATTCAAGGGCTTCCTCTACTGCGGCCTGATGCTCACCGAGGACGGTCCGCAGGTGTTGGAGTTTAACGTCCGCTTGGGCGATCCGGAGACACAGCCGCTGCTGTACCGCCTCGAGGGCGGCTTCGCGGAACTGCTGGCGAGCGCCGCGAGGGGTGTTCTGGATCCCTCGCTTGTACGGGCGGGCGAGAGGCCGACGGCTTGCGTCGTGATGGCCTCGGAGGGATATCCGGGCAGCTATCCGAAGGGTCGTCCCATCAGCGGCCTGTCCGCCGCCGAGCAGCTGGGCGCGAAGGTATTTCATGCCGGCACGGCCCTGGCCGGAGGCGCGCCTGCGACCTCCGGCGGGCGCGTGCTCGGCGTTACGGCCAGGGGGGAGAGCCTCGAGGCGGCGCTGTCGCTGACATACCAGGCCGTCGGGGCGATCCGTTTCGAGGGAGCTCAATATCGCCGCGACATAGGCCGCCGGGGCTTGGAGCGGGTCGCGGCCCGGAGCTAGGAGCGGAGAGCAACATGCGCATCGGATTGGTCGGCACGGGGGCGATCTCCCACAAACACGCGGAGAGCTACGGCGCGATCGGCTACGACTTGGTGGCCTGCTCGAACCGCGGCCGGGAGAAGGGCGAGCAGTTCGCGTCGCAGTACGGCTGCGACTTCGTGCCGGACTATTCCGACCTCTGCGCCCGCGCGGACATCGACATCGTCGACGTCTGCACGTTCCCGGATTCGCACGTTGAAATCTGCCGGAGTGCGGCGGCGAACGGCAAGCATGTCTTGCTGCAGAAGCCCATGGCGCTCACCCTGGATGACTGCCGCACCATGATCGGACTGTGCGCGGATGCCGACGTGCGACTCGGCGTGATCAGCCAGCACCGCTTCGACGAGAGCTCGATCTTCCTCAAGCGCGCCATCGGAGAAGGGCGGCTCGGGAGGGTCCTGCAGGTTGACGGCTACGTCAAGTGGCATCGGCCGCAGAGCTACTACGACCGGCCGGGCAAGGGCACCTGGGCGGTGGAAGGGGGCGGCGCCTTGATCAACCAGGGCATTCACACCGCGGATGTGATGCAGTACTTGGGCGGTCCGGTCAAACGCGCCTTCGCGCACTGGCAGCTCGGCGCGACGCATGCGATGGAGGCCGAGGATCTTGTCAACGCCGTGCTGGTCTACGAAAGCGGTGCCGGCGGGGTGCTGCAGGCGGCTACCGCGGCTTTGCCGGGCTATCCGGAGCGGATCGAGATCCACGGCTCGAAGGGGACGGCGATCATCACCGGCGACCAGCTCACAGCGTGGGATGTCGATGGCGATAGCGGTGACGACGCGCCTCTGGCCAGCGGAGTCGATTCCGGCGCGGCCGATCCGATGGCGATTTCGATCGCGAACCTTCAGCGGCAATTCCAGGATTTCGGCCGTGCGGTGCGCGAGGGTGGCGCGCCGCTAGTCGATGGCGCCGAGGGCCTCTCGGCACTGCGCTTCGTGCTCGGCGTGTACGAATCGGCTCGCACCGGCGCCCCGGTGGACTTGGCCTAGCGCGGGCCGCTTGGCAAGGCCCGTAGCTATAATCGGGGGGTAGGCGGCTAGCCAGTCGGCTTGCCGGAGGAGCCGCCCGGCGCGCCGCTCCGGGCTGTCCGCCGCCTTGTCGGGTACCGATGCGCCTCAGCGTTATCAAGAAGATCGAAGACGAGATCCGCACGATCGAGGCGGAACTGCTCGACAAGCTGCCCAAGGAAATCCAGAAGGCCCGCGAACACGGCGACCTCAGCGAGAACGCCGAATATGCCTCCGCGAAAGAGCGCCAGCGTTTGCTCAATGCGCGCTTGGCACAGCTGGTCCAGCGCTTGGCCAAGCTGCGGCTGATCGACCTGACGAAGATCCCCAAGGATGCCGTGGGCTTGGGCTCAACGGTCGTCCTCTATGACGTCGATGAAGACCGGGAGATCACGTACGAACTGGTGACTTCGGAAGAGTCCGACGCCGCGGCTGGCAAGATCTCAACCACCTCGCCCATCGGTCGGTCCCTCATCGGCAAGCGAGAGGGGGACAGCGCCACGGCGCACACTCCCCGGGGCAGCAAGGAGTTTGAGGTGGTGAGCATGCAGACGCTCTTCAGCAAGGGTGGCGGCGAGTAGGGCCAGGCATGTCGTTCACGGGGACCATTGGCAGCGGTTTCGGCAAGGTGCTCTCCGCCTTGGTGCGCTGGCTGACGCTCAGCGGCATACATCCGAACGTGCTGACTTTGATCGGCTTGGTCGTCAACGGCGCCGCCGCCTGGATCCTCGCCCGCGGAGAGTTCCTCTATGGCGGCCTGATCATCCTGTCGGCCGCGATATTCGATCTGACCGACGGCGCGGTAGCGCGCAGCGCGAACAAGGTCACGCGCTTCGGCGCGTTCTTGGATTCGGTCATGGATCGTTACTCCGACTTGATCCTGCTGACGGGACTGCTCGTCCACTACGCACGTATCGAGCGCTTCAGCTACATCGTCCTGACGGCGGTCGTGATGACCGGTACGGTGCTGGTGAGCTACAGCCGGGCGCGGGCCGAGAACTTGATTCCGCAGTGCAAGGTTGGATTCATGGAACGCCCCGAGCGGATCGTGCTGCTCATCATCGGTGCCCTGTTCAACCGCATGGCACCCGTGCTGTGGGTGATGGCGGTGCTTTCTAACCTGACAGTGGTCCATCGGATCGTGCACACCTGGAGGGAGAGCCGCAAGCGGGCGGAGGTCGAGGCCTCGGATCCTGTCGCAGCCGCAGAAACGGGCACGTCGGGCCAGGCGGAACTGCACGAGGGCTATCGCTCGGTCTAGCTAGCCGCCGCGAGACTATCCGGCCTGCAGGTGCCGGTTCAGGCAGAACGCCGCGCTGATCAAGCCTAGGTGCGTGAACGCTTGGGGGAAGTTGCCCAGCGCCTGGCCGCTCGAACCGATCTGCTCGGCGAACAGACCGAGTGGGTTGGCGTAGGTCAGCATCTTTTCGAAGATCAGCCGCGCCTCGTCCACGCGTCCCGCCCGGGTGAGCGATTCCACCAGCCAGAACGTGCACACGCTGAAGGTGCCCTCGGTGCCTGACAGGCCGTCGCCCGCCCCCTTGCCGATCTCGTAGCGATAGACCAGCGAGTCGGAGACCAATTCATCCATCGTGCGGTCTAGGGTCGACAGCATGCGGGGGTCGGTGGGCGATACGAAGCGCACCAGTGGCATTAGCAAGTTGCTGGCGTCTAGGGCGTCCGCGCCGTAGTACTGCACGAATGCCTGCCGCTCGCGGCTCCATCCGTAGCGCATGATCGACTCGTAGATGCGGTCCCTGGCGCTGCGCAGCCACTCCCGGTTGTTGGGCAAGCCGCGCTTGAGCGCGAGCCGCAGCCCTCTGTCGAGGGCAACCCAGCATTGCATCTTCGAGTAGACGAATTGGCGCTGGCCGCCGCGCACCTCCCAGATGCCATCGTCCGGAGTCTCCCAGTGGCGGGCGACCCAGCGGAGCATCATGCGGATCTTGACCCAGAGGTCGTACGAGACTTGCGTGACGTACTTGTCGTACAGGTAGACCGAGTCGAGCAGTTCGCCGTAGATGTCCAGCTGCAGTTGCTGGACAGCGGCATTGCCGATCCGGACAGGCCCCGAGCCGCGATAGCCCTCGAGGTGCGGCAGTTCGATTTCGGGGATCTCGGGACTGCCGTCAATGCAATACATGATCTGCAGAGGGCCGGTCGGCGCGTCGTGCTCCCGAACGCGCGCCTCCAGCCAGCCCATGAAGTTCGCGGCCTCCTCGGTATAGCCCAGGCGCAGAAACGCGTAGATCGTGAACGCGGCGTCGCGAATCCAGGTGTACCGGTAGTCCCAGTTGCGCTCGCCGCCGATCTCCTCCGGCAGGCTGCAGGTCGCCGCGGCCACGATCGCGCCCGTCGGCTCGAACGTCAGCAGCTTGAGAGCGAGCGCGCTGCGCTCGACCATTTCGCGCCAGCGGCCCTCGTAGCGTCCCTTGTTGAGCCATGTCCGCCAGTACTGGGTGGTGCGCTCAAGGGCCGCCTGCCCGTCCGCTGGCGCTTGGATCAGCCGCCGGCCCTCCCCGGCCCCGCCCTGCCGGAACACGAACACGACCTGCTCCCCGGGCTCGAGCACGAACTCGGCCTGGACCCCCTTGCCCGTCTGCTGCAGCGGAATCGGGCTCAAGAGCGCGAAGTCGGCCCCCGTCGCGCTGAACACCGCCCCTTCCGGCACGATCTCGGTGCGGTGCTTTGCCCGGGCGTAGTCGTAGGCGGGTTCGCAGTCGAGGCGGCACGGGAGCATGCCGCGCACGGAGTGCACAATCCGCACGATTTCGTGCTGCTGGTTGTCGCCGCGCTCGCTGATTGGCATAAAGTCGATCACTTCGCCCACTCCCTCCTCGCTCAGGAAGCGCGTGATCAGAATGTTCGTCTCGGGCAGGTAAAGCTGGCGGTGCGAGCTGTCGTGCTCGACGGCGATCTTGAAGGAGCCTCCCTTCTTGTCGTCGAGGATGGCCCCGAATACGCTGGGGGAATCGAAATGCGGCAGGCAGCACCAATCGATCGCCCCGTCGTTAGCCACCAGCGCCACCGAGCGCAGGTTGCCAATGACTCCGTAGGATTCAATGGGCTTGTAGGGCATGGGCTCCCCCCGGTTCGACGCAGGGTATCGCAGTCTACCCGCCGCCCGCGCTAGCTGTCAATCCAGTAGGCCTGCATCGCCGAAGAAGCGCAAGCTGCTCTTGCAACGGCTTCGTTACCCCTGTGCTAGACTCCGAATTTCGGGAGCGCGCAGATCCTGCCAGCTCCGCCCTTGCGGGCTTTCGGACCTATGTTGCTGACGCTTGAGAACCGCCTTCAGGCGGCCCTGTCGGCGCATATCTCAGATCGCTACGGCGCACAGGTCGAGGTGGTGACCGAGCTGCCTCGCCAGCCGGAGCACGGAGACCTCGCCACTCCGGTCTGCTTCAGCCTCGCCAAGGTCTTGCGCAAGGCACCGCGTCAGATCGCTGCCGAGCTAGTCGCCGAACTCCCGCCGGTAGAGGGTATACGCTCGCTCGAGGCCGCGGGCGCCGGTTACGTCAATGCCCGCTTCGACCGGGCCGCCTATGCCTCCGCCGTGCTGTCGGGGCCCGAGGCCGTTGCGGCGGAAACGGCCAAGGTGATCGTCGAGCACACGAACATCAATCCCAACAAGGCCGCGCACATCGGCCATCTCCGCAACGCCGTGCTCGGCGATACCTTGGTGCGCTTGCTGCGCTCGCTCGGCCGGACTGTCGAGGTGCAGAACTACATCGACAACACCGGCGTGCAGGTGGCGGACGTAGTGGCCGCGTTTCACTACCTGCGGAACCAAGGCGCGGATGCCGTCCACGCCCTGGCGGCCGATCCCGGCATTCGCTTTGACCATCTCTGTTGGGATCTGTATGCCGAGATCTCGCGGCTGTTCGCGGCCAAGGACCAGCAGGCCTTCGCTTGGCGCGCCGAGACCCTGCACGCCTTGGAATCCGGCGAGGGCGAGATTGCCGAGCTCGGGGCGGTGGTCGCGGATGCGATCATGGCCTGCCACTTGGCCACGATGAGGCGCATCGGCGTCGCCTACGATCTGCTGCCGCGCGAGAGCGAGATTCTCAAGCTGCGCTTTTGGTCGGCGGCGTTCGAACTGCTCAAGCAGCGGGACGCGATCTACTTGGAGAATGCGGGCAAGAACGCCGGCTGCTGGGTGATGCCCGCCACGGCGTTCCGCGCATCTCGCGATACCGCGCAGGGCGAGGCCGCCGACACCGACGAGGAAGCGCCGGACGCGGACAAGGTGATCGTGCGCTCGGACGGAACCGTCACCTATGTCGGCAAGGACATTGCCTACCAGCTGTGGAAGTTCGGACTGCTCGCGGGCAAGGACTTCGGATACAGGCCGGCCCAAGTCCCGGCGGCGGAAGGCGCTTGGGTGACGGTGGCCGATGGCGGATCGACCGATGCTCCCTCGTTTGGCGGTGCGGACGAGGTTTACAACGTCATCGATGTCCGGCAGTCGTACCTCCAAGATGTGGTGCGGGCCGCCTTGGAGGCGCTGGGTTTCGAGCGGCAGGCGCGGGCCAGCATCCATTTCGCCTACGAGATGGTGGCCCTGTCTCCGCGCTGCTGTGCGCAACTCGGCATCGAACTCAGCGAGACGGATCGGACCAAGCCGTACATCGAGGTGTCGGGCCGCAGGGGGCTGGGCGTGAAGGCGGACGACTTGCTGGACCTGCTGATCGATACCGCCTTCGACGAAGTGCGCAGCCGCCACTCCGAGCTGGGCGATGCGGACTGCCGCGAGATCGCCGGGCAAATCGCGGTCGGGGCCCTGCGGTACTTCATGCTGCGGGTGACCCGCAACACCGTCATCGCGTTCGACTTCCAAGAGGCGCTGGCGTTCGAGGGCGAGACCGGCCCGTACCTGCAATACGCAGCCGTCCGGGCCGGGAACATCCTGCGCAAGCACGCCGCGGCCTCCGGTGGCGAGACCGAGAGCGGAGAGCTGCCGCCGCCCGCCAGCTTGCAGCGGCACCTGGAGGACGAGAGCCTGTGGCAGCTCGTGCTGAAAATGTCGATGTCGCGCTGGGCCGCCGCCCGCGCGGCCGCGTCCGGCGAGCCGGCGCAGCTAGCCCGCAACGCCTTTCAGGCGGCCCAGGCGTTCAGCAACTTCTATCACCACACGCACATCCTCAACGAGGAAGATCCAGGGCGCAAGGCCGTGCTGTTGGCGATCGTGCGCTTGGCGCACCGGGAACTGGCGGAGCTGATGTCCGTGATGGGCATGCCCGTGCCAACGAGGATGTGAGTTCCTGCCCGCCGCGTGAACGCGCCGGACGCGTGCTAGATTCAGTCACATGCGGACCCGTGCCATCGTCGATCTCGGCGCGATCTGCAAGAACTACGAACACCTGAAGCGGGTCGTCGGAGAGCCGACGATCCTGATGTGCGTGGTGAAGGCGGACGCCTACGGGCATGGAGCGGTTCCAGTGAGCCGCGCCTTGGCCGGGGCGGGTGCGCGTCATTTTGCGGTCGCCACGCTCGAGGAAGCGGTCCAGTTGAGGACGGCGGGGCTGGCCGGGACGCTGGGGGTGCTGAGCGGCTTCGAGCCGGGCCAGGAGCGCGAAGCGGCGGCGCGCGGAATCTACCCGATGGTCAATTCCGAAGAGCAGCTGGAGCGCTGGAACGAAACAGCCGAGCGTTCGGGGCGCAGGCTGCCGTGCCAGTTGATGCTCAACACCGGCCTGAATCGACTCGGCCTGGACTTCGTACCCGGCAATGGCTCCGGACCGTCGGCCCTGCTCCAGAAGCTGCGCGAGTGCAGCGTGCTGGACGTGCAGGGCGTGGGCACGCACTACGCTTCGCCCGAGAATCTCGATTCCGACCAGACCAAGCGCCAGAACGAGCTGTTCCAGCGGCAGCTGCAAGCGCTGCGCGATGCCGGCGTGCAGCCGCGCTACGTGCATTCGTGCTCCAGCGCCGCAATCATCCATCGGGCCGGGGACGCGTGGTTGCGGCAGAACTGCACCATGGCGCGGCCGGGGCTTGCGCTGTACGGCTACGTGCTGAATGCAGTGGGGCGCGGTGCAGGCAAGGCCAGCGGCCTGGTGCCCGCCCTCGAGTGGCGCGCCCGACTCGCCGCCGTGCACGACCTGCCCCGAGGTACGGCCGTGGGCTACGCGGCATCGTTCGTCGCGCCCCGGCCGATGCGCGTCGGAACCCTCTCGGTCGGCTTCGCGGATGGGCTGGACCGGCGTCTTTCGAATCGTGGGGAGGTATTCCTCGGAGGTTCGCCCTGTCCGATCGTCGGCGCCATCAGCATGGACCTGACCATCATCGACCTCAGCGCCGCGATGTCGGCGCGGGTGGGTGACGAGGCCGTGCTGCTGGGAGCCGCTCCGCTGGACGCCGGCACCGTCGCGGACCGGATCGGCGCCGTGCCCTACGAGGTGCTGTGCCGCCTCACCCAACGGGTGCCGCGCGAATACACCGGCGCTGTTAGCGGCCGATAACCAGGCCGACAGCGTTGCTGGGCTGCCCGTTCGCTTCGATCACCAGCTGCGCCTCGCCCGGCACCGCGCTCGCGGGAATCGCAAGCTCCACTAGGTACATGCCGACATAACCCGGGGCGAGCTGCATCGAGGCGACCTTGGCCGGAACGCCTCCCAGCCGTGCCCGCACGTCGGCAACCGGACGGGCGACCACGCTGTTGGGGGAGGGCATGCCGGCGGGCCACGGCGGATGGACCGCGCCCAGTCCGGCCATCATGACCAGCACGTTACCGCCTGCCATGGCCGGACGGTGCCACCCGACCAGCGCACCTGTCGCGGCATCCAGGATCAGCGGCTCGCCGTCGACGATAAACACTGCGGGCGAAACCTGGGCGAGTGGCAGGTCGAGCACATGGCTCGTATCGCCCGCGTCGAGCTGCAGGCGCAACGACTCGCCGTCCACGGCGAAAGGCACTTGCAGCTGTGTCCGGCCGCGGGCCGCTTCGAGAATCGGCGCGGGCCTGCCGGCGGCCCGGGCGCTCAAGGCCTCGGTCCCGAAGATGGTGAGCAGGCTTCCGGGTGCCGCCGGCCGGCCCGCCAAGTCGGCCGAGCTCAGCGCCCGCAGCGCCTGATCGAGTCGCGGAGCGTTGGCCCAATAGACGCCAAAGCCGGGCACGGCGGCGTACAGCCGGCCGCGGCTCGGCTCGATGGCCAGGTCGTCTACCGACCCACCGGGCAGGTCTCCCGTAATCGCGGACCACGAACCGGCGGGTCCCGGCTGCGCCAGGTCTACGCTCGCGAAGTAGATCCCGAGCGGCCCTGCGACATAGACGGCGGAGGCCTCGGGATGGCCTTGCACTGCCTCCCAGCTCGAATCCGGCAGGTCCGAGGTGATGTCGAACCACGACCTGCCCCCGTTGGTGGAGCGCACGACCCTGCCGCCGGCCGTGGCCAGTGCGGCAGCCTGCGGTTCTGCGCCAACCCACAGGCTCGTCACCGCGGCACCCCACGGATCGGACCAAACCCGCTCCCAGTTCGCGCCGCCGTCGGGCGAGACCCATATGTTTCCGTTCGAAGTGCCAGCCCAGAGGCCGTTGCCAAAGGCGAACGCGCTGATCGCCTGACCGGGGCAGCCCGCTTCCGAAGCGCAGCCGGTCAGACTGGGCGAGATGGGCCTGCCGTCGCGCCAGACGCGGTGCGAGACCGCGTATCCCGCGGGCAGGAGATTCGCTGTGATCGACGGATCGGTCTTTTCCGCCACCGGAATGATGCTCTCCGCGAACTGCGAGCCGGCGCTGGCGCGCCAAGTGCGGCCCGCGGCCGTGCGAATCAGCTCCAGCGTCCCCAGCTGCGGCGCCGCGAGGGATGGTGCCGTAGCCGCGCTGGTGGCCAGGAAGCGCGCGGCCGGGAAGTTGGGCAGCCTTGAGTTGAGGCTGCTCCAAGTCACGCCGGCATCGTGGGATTTCCACAAGCCCATCGAGTTGCCGACGACGATTACCTCCGCATCTGTCGGGGAGATCGCCAGCGCGGACTGCCAGCGTCCTATCAGCGAGTTGCCGCCGATGGCGGTCAGGTTGGTCCACTCGCCGCCGCCATCGTCGGAGCGGTACAGGTGCTCCCCGAGGGCGTAGGCCACTCCGGCCCTGTAGGGATTGCGCACCACAGTGGCGGACCAGCCAGCTTCGCGGGCGCTCTCCAAGGCGGCCGGGAAGTCCGCTGTGGAACTCTCGGCACGCTCCCAGCTCAGGCCGAGGTCGGTGCTTGCCCAGATTCCGCTGCCCTGCAGCGAAGCGTACAGGGTGCGGCCGTTGGCCGAGAACCAAACCTCTTGCACGGATCCGCCGGCCGGGCCGGCCAGGCCGGCCGCAACGCCGGAGCTGCCCAAGCGCCGCCAGCTCAGGTCTTCTGCCGCACCGGTGGCGGCGAGCGCGAGCGCTGCCAACGCGCAGAGTACGCACGACCGGATTGTGCGACGGCCTAGCATGAGGCGGGTATTCCCGGCGGGTTCAATCCCTTCCTTAAGCCTAGCCCTTTTTGGTTTCGCTTTGCTCGCGTATAATACTGCGGATGCTACGCATAGCGATTCTTGCGGCTGTCGGCACCGCGCTGTTATGCATCGCGTGCAGCTCCGGGCCGCCTCCCGATGTCTCCGGAATGGTGCTGCTGGAGGGCGGCGAATTCACGATGGGCACCAACGAAGGCGAGCCTTTCGAAGGGCCGGAGCACCCGGTCCGCGTGGGTCCGTTCTACTTGGACGAGCACGAGGTCACCAACCGCCAGTACGCCGCCTTTGCCGACGACACGGGCTATGTCACCGAGTCTGAGAGGTTGGGCTGGTCCGGCGTCTTCGACCCGCGCCAAAACGGCTGGACGAAGGGGGACGGGGCGGACTGGCGCCGTCCGCACGGCCCGGGGTCGTCTCACGAGCAGATGGCCGACTATCCGGTGGTGCACCTTTCTTGGGACGACGCTGTCGCGTACTGTGACTGGCGCGGCGCACGCCTGCCGACGGAGGCGGAATTCGAGTTCGCCGCCCGTGGCGGCCTGAAGGGTGCCAAGTACGCGTGGGGTGACGAGCTGACGCCGGGCGGCGTCCACCACGCGAATCTGTGGCAGGGCATTTTCCCGAACGAAGACCGCACGCTGGATGGCTATGGCAGCCACGGCCCGGTCAAGAAGTTCCCGCCCAACGGCTACGGCTTGTATGACATGACCGGCAACGTCTGGGAATGGGTGCAGGACTGGTATGCCCCGGACTATTTCCGCTACTCCCCTGTGGACGATCCGAAGGGTCCGCGGACCGGTGATCAGAAGGTCCAGCGCGGAGGCAGCTGGCTCTGCAGCGAGAACTACTGCCAGGGCTACCGCGTCGCTGCAAGGCAGATGACCGCGCCCGACTCCGGCCTGAACAACCTGGGATTCCGCTGCGCCGGCAACGCCTCGTAGCCGCGCTCGGCAAGGTCAGGCCTGGGCGGCCTGCGAGGGCGAAATGCCCTGCCCGCCGCGCCCGAACGCCCTTGCGATGAGCGGCGGCGTGAGCAAGGTTGTCAGCATGACCATGGCGACCATGGCGGAGAACGTCTCTGCCGAGAAGAGCGGCTCGCCTGAGACCATCGCCGAGGATCCGACGCCGGCGAAGATCAGCCCCACCTCTCCGCGGGGAATCATGCTCACGCCGACCGCGATGCGATTGAGGCGCTTGTCCAGCACGCCTAGCGAGCAGATCAGCTTGCTGACAACCGCCGTCACGCTCAGCAGTGCGGCGAAGACCAGCACGGCCGGGAATGCAAACAGCGACAGCTCCACGCGCATGCCCATGTAGACAAAGAACACGGGCACGAAGACGGCGCAGAGCGGCGCGACGGACTCTTCGATCCGGTGCAGCGGTTCCTTGCCGCCGAAGTACTTGGTGATGGCCCGGTCGAGGACCAGCCCGGCTGCGAAGGCGCCGACGATGTCGGCCAGGCCTATCAATTCGGCGAGGGCCGACATCACGAAGCAATACGCTACCGAGAGCACGATGCCGCCGGACTTCGACTTGAAGTGCTCCACCAGCGAGATGATCGGCATGATGATCGTGCGGCTCATGAGGATCGAGCCCGCCAAGAAGCCGACCGCCTTGACGCCGATCAGGATGAGAGGCATCAGGCTGAAGCTAGCGCTCGTGCCCTGATCTGCGGAGTGCACCAAGCCAAGCATGAACGCCAATATGACGAGCCCGAGGATGTCGTCGACCACGGCTGCGCCCAGGACAAGCTTTGATTCGGGCTTCTCGATCAGTTCCAGGTCCTTCAGCACCCGCGCCGTGATCCCTACGCTGGTCGCCGCGAGCGTGGCGCCGACGAAGAGGTGCGCGTACCACGCGACGTCTTCCGGCATGAAGACGGATGAGACGGCGAAGCCCAGCGCCAGCGGTGCCGCGACGCCGATCACGGCAACCGTGACCGCAGACGGACCCACCGCCAGCAGGTCGTCCAGGTCGCACTCCAGGCCGACTTGGAAGAGCAGCAGGATCACTCCGATCTCGGCGGCGACGGCTAGGAACGGAGTGTCGCGCAAGGCCTCGGCTTGCAGTCCCAAGAGCCCGAGGTTGCCTAGCAGGATGCCGAATACCAGCTCGCCCAGCACAGCGGGCTGATTGAGCCGCTCGAAAATCTCTCCGCCCGCCCTGGCCGCAAGCAAGATCACAGCAAAGGCCAGCAGGAACGGGGTGACGTCGCCGCCGTGCTCGCTGACACCCTCCGGCTCCGAGGCCAGCCAGATGACCGCCCCGATCAGGGCCAGGCAGATCAACCGCAGAGGGTAGGACTTCGGGAATCGGAGGGCGTCCCCGTGAAACAGCCGCCCCCGCACTCTCACCAGTCTGCTCGGGTTGGCGAACGCACTACAGCCGGTCGCAACGGCCAGCCGAGGGCAGTGCCAGGCTCATCTTAGCGCGGGCGAGCGCCGGTCCCGGGCCTTGCGGCGCGAGGTCTGGGAAGCTCGCGCGATCAGGGCAGGTGCATCACGACCATCTTGGTCTCGGTCATCTCTTCGACCGCGTAGCGCGGGCCCTCCTTGCCGAAGCCGCTTTCCTTAAGGCCCCCGTAGGGCATCAGGTCGGCCCGCCACTGGGTGCCCCAGTTGATATGGATGTTGCCCGAATCGACTTCCTTGGCGAAGCGCATCGCGTTGTCGAGGCTCTCGGTGAAGATCGCCGCCGACAGGCCGTAGTTGGTGTCGTTGGCGCTGGCGATTGCCGCGTCTACCGACTCGAACGGCGTCAGGCCCACCGCCGGCCCGAACAGTTCGTCGCAGGAAATGCGCATGTCCGGGCTGACATCGGCCACGATGGCAGGTTCGACGATCGCCCCGGCACGCTCTCCGCCGGCCAGCAGGCGGCCGCCCGTTGCGGCGGCATCGCGAATCCACTCTTGCACGCGAATCGCGTCGTTCTCGCGCACCATGGGTCCGACGCGGACAGCGTCGTCGAGCGGGTTGCCCGTCTGCAGGCCCTGCACGCGAGGGCCGAGATTGTCGAGCAGGTCGGCGTAGACCCTTTCGTGGGCGAGGATGCGCTGGGCGCTGATGCAGACCTGGCCGGCATTCGCGAATCCGGTCGCCACGATAGCGTTCGCGGCCTTGTCCAAGTCCGCGTCCGGCAGCACGATGACGGGCGAGTTGCTGCCGAGCTCCATCGTGACCTTCTTGAGCCCGGCCATGCCGCAGATGGCCTCGCCGACGTCGCGGCTGCCCGTGAAGCTGATCTTGCGGATGCGCGGATCCGAGCAGAGCTGGCGCCCGACTTCGCTGCCTGAGCCGGTCACGACCTGGATGGCCTCCGGAGGCAGGCCTGCGTCCAGCAGCAGCTTGGCGAACTTCAGGGCCACCAAGGGGGTGTCCGTGGCCGGCTTGAGAATGGCGCTGTTGCCGGCCGCGAAAGCGGGGCCGATCTTGTGGCATACGAGGTTGAGCGGGAAGTTGAACGGCGTCACCGCCAGCACCACGCCGCACGGCACGCGCAGCGTGAAGCCGAAGCGGTTGCCCGTGCCCGGGGCCCCGTCCAGCGGCACGACCTCCGAACCGAGCCGCTTGGCCTCTTCGGCCGAGCCGATCATGGTTTCTCGGGCGCGGTCGACCTCGAGGCGGGCCTCGGCGATGATCTTGCCCTCTTCGAGCGTGATGGTGCGGGCCAGATCCTCGAGGCGCTCTTCCATCAGAGCGGCAGCCTTCATCAGCATGTGGTAGCGTTCGTAGCCCGACAGCGCCTTGACCTTCTTGGCGCCGTCCACTGCGAATGCGATGGCGCGGTCGATGTCGGCGTTGGAAGCGCGCGGCACGGTGTCGACTTCGCTGCCGTCGTATGGATTCAGGACCGGGATCGAGCCGGAGCCGCCGGTCCAGTCCCCTGCAATGAGCATCTCCATGGTGTAGTTCTCCTTCCTCGCCGTGCGCCGAAACCGATCCGCGACGCGAAGCGAAAAAGAGAATCTTCCACCGTTTCGCGCCTGCGTGTCAAGCCAGCCCAAGCCAGCCCTTCGGGCGAGCGGGTCGTCAGGCTTGTACAATCGCAGATTCCCGCAACCCTCCGTGCTTGGAGAGGTCCTGCGGGCCGCTGCACGCCGATGCCGCACGACGCCAAGTCCGCCCATCGCCGGGTCGTGGTCGTCGCGCCCATGCCGCCGGAGAAGAGCGCTTACGCGCTCGCCCGCTATAGCCGCTCCCCGGATTCGATCACCGACAGCTTGGCTTGGGTCAAGGACCACAGCGCCGCGAAGTTTCTGGACAGCTTCTATTTCCAGTACGGCCACGCCTCGATTGCGGACCTGGGCCACTGCATCTTTTGTTTCGAGGGGATTTCCGAGCTGGCCGCGATCGAGATCGAGGACGAGCAGCTCTGGGACGGACAGGCCAAGTCCAGCCGCTACCAAGACTTTTCCAAGGGCAGCGTCATCGTCCCGGACGAACTGCGCGGAACGCCCCTTGAGGGCGCCTATGCCACGGCAGCCGAGGATCAGCTTCACGCCTATCTGGAGCTGCACGCCGCGCTGATCGAGCCGCTTCGCGAGGCCAACCCCAAGCCGGAGGGCATGAGAGCCGGCGCGTATCGGCGCACGATCGACGCGCGGGCGTTCGACGTGGCCAGGTATCTGCTGTTCGCCGGCATCTCCACGAACATCGGGCAGGTGACCAGCATTCGCACGCTCGAGAAGCAGATGCGCAAGCTCGGCGTGTCCGACTACGGGGAGGTCCGTTCGCTGGCCGAAGAGATGCACGAAGCCTGCGCGGCTCCTCCAGCGTGTGCGCTGGAGGCCGATGGTGCGGTCGAACCCCTAGCTCCTACGCTGGCCAAGTATGCCGACCCCGACACCTCGCAACTGCATGCCAGAGAGCGCGTGGCAGCTTGGGCGAGCCAGAATTTCAACCCCGGAAGCTACGCCGCCCCGCGCGATGTGGACCTCGTCCAGCCAAGCGACGCGCTGGACGAATCCGTCGCAAGCTGGCTCTATGCCGTGACCGACCATCCCTTCCGCGTCATATTGGACGCGGTCAGCGGCTGGAGCGCGGCGCGCAAGATGGAGGTGCTGGACACGGCCTTGGAAGGCCGCCACCGCCGCGACGAGCTCATGCAGCCGTTCCGCAGCGGGTATCGCTATGTGTTCGACGTTGTGTGCGACATCGGAGCGTACCGCGACATGCACCGCCACCGCCGCTGCCAGCAGATCCGCCAGGCGTTCTCTGACCGCTTGGGCTGCGAACGGCCGGAACTGCTCGACGAGGCCGGGGTAGGCGACATCTTCGACCGCGCCCTGGCGGCGGCCGCGGAGGCGCGCGCGGCGATTCGGGCCGCGTCAGAGCCCGCCAGCCACTACTTGCTGCCGTTCGCGGCGCGCTGCCGTTCGCTGTTCAAGATGGACTTCGCCGAAGCCGAGTACATCATCCGCGTCCGTTCGGGCGTCAAGGGTCATATCTCCTACCGAAGGATCGCTTGGGAGATGCGCGAGCGCATCGTCGAAGCCGAGCCTGATCTGGGCCGCCTCCTGCATGCCACGCCTCCGTGGGTGGAAGACGCGCTCACGCGCTGAGCCCGATGTTGCGCGGAGTTATCTTCGACCTCGACGGGACCTTGGGAGACACGCTCCCGGTTTGCTACCGAGCGTTCGCCAGCGTCTTCGCCAGACGGCTCGGTCGCCAGTTCTCAGACGCCGAGATCCATGCCATGTTCGGACCCAGCGAGGAAGGAATCCTGGCGCGGCTTTGCCCGGACGCTCCCGAGATGGCGCTAGACGAGTACCTGGCCGAGTACCGGCGTGCGCATGCGCTCTGTCCCGCGCCCTTCGAAGGCATCCCGGAATTGCTGGAGTCATTGCGGAGCGACGGCGTACAGCTGGCGATCGTGACGGGCAAGGGGCCGCGCAGCGCCCGGATTTCGCTCGAAGCGTTCGGGCTTCTCGCTCGGTTCCCGGTGGTGGAGGCCGGATCCGCCGCAGGCGGGGTCAAGCCTGCCGCGATGCGGCGGGTGCTGGCTGGCTGGGGCCTCGCTCCCGGCGAAGTGGCGGGCGTGGGAGATTCGCCTTCGGACGTGCGCGCCGCCAAGGAGCTCGGCATTACGAGCGTGGCGGCCGCGTGGGCTCCGGGAGCGGCCCGGGAGCGCTTGGCCGCGAGCCGGCCCGACTGCCTGTTCGACTCTGTTCCAGCCCTGGGCGCGTGGCTGACAGAGCGCACGGCGGCGGCTATGTGATCAACATGCAATCGCCGTACGAGTAGAAGCGGTACTCCTGCCCGACAGCGTGAGCGTAGGCGGCGCGCATCAGATCGGTGCCCGCGAATGCCGCAACGAGCATCAGCAGGGTCGACCGGGGCAGGTGAAAGTTGGTCAAAAGGGCGCCGACCGCTTGAAAGTGGAATCCCGGCGTGATGAAGAGGTCGGTCTCGTCGCGCAGCGGCCGGATCGCGCCGCCTCCCGCGCCCGCGGCCGCTTCCAACGTCCGTACGGCGGTCGTGCCGACCGCCACGGCGCGCCGCGCCGTTCGAATGCTATCGGCCGCCTCGCGCGAGATTTCAAAGCGCTCGGCGTGCATGGTGTGGTCTTCGACCCTTTCTGACGACAGTGGCCGAAACGTGCCGAGCCCGACATGCAGCGTGATCTCGGCGATCGTCGCGCCCCGCGCCCGCACCTGCTCGAGCAAGGGGCCGTCGAAGTGCAGGCCTGCCGTCGGTGCCGCCACCGAACCCCCCGCTCGGGCGAACACGGTCTGGTAGCGCTCGTGATCGGCCAGCTCGTCGGACCGGCGTATGTATGGCGGCAGCGGCATGTGTCCGTGCTCGCTCATGAGACGCTCCACGGCCGCGCTGTCCATGCCCGGGAACTCGACCAAGCGGACACCGTCGGGCAAGCGATCCCTGATGCCGACCGAGACGCCGCCGACCTCAACCGTGGTCCCCGGCGCGAGCTTCTTCCCGGGCCTGACGAGCGCGCGCCACAGCCCTTCGCGTGTCGGATCCTGCTCCAGCAGAAGGATCTCGGCGGCTCCGCCGCCGCGCTTTCCTTCGGAGTCGCGGCGCGTGCCGAGCAGTCGCGCGGGCAGCACGCGGCTGTTATTGACGACTAGGCAATCACCCGGCCCGACGAAGCGCGGCAAGTCGGCGACCATGCTGTCGGTCCATGTGCCCGCCCGGCGGTCGATCGCCAGCATGCGGCTGTCGCTGCGCCCGGGGAGCGGTCGCTGGGCGATCAACCGCTTGGGCAGTTCGTAGTCGAAATCCGCGGCGAGCAAGCCCCATTCTAGGGACGGCCGCGCCCCAGGGGTGCCGCGGGCCGCTGCTGCGCGGCCGTTCCTTCACGAACCTTTAACGCTCTTGACACCTCGTGTTAACGGCCCGCTGGCTATCGTGCGGATAGGAACACGATATGCCGCCGAAGGTCGCCGTCATCGAAGATGATCGAGATCTGACCGGCCTGCTGCAGTACGCCCTTGAGCAGGAGGGGTTCGAGTTCGCCTGTATCCACGATGGCCTGGCTGCCACCGACTTCTGCCAGCGCGTCCAGCCGGACGCCATCGTGCTGGACGTGATGCTGCCGGGCTTGGACGGATTCTCGGTCTGCAAGGAGTTGCGGCAGGATCCCACGCTGCGGGACATTCCGATTGTTTTCCTTACCGCTCGCACCGAAGAGGCGGATCGGCTGCGCGGCTTGGAGATCGGCGGGGATGACTACGTCGTCAAGCCGTTCTCAGTGAGAGAGCTGGTGGCGCGCCTCAAGCTTCGGCTGCGCTCGAGCAGGGTGTTGGATTCGCCGGCTCGGGTGGGCGACCTTGAATTGGACAGGGACCGGCGAGAGGTGCGCGTGGAGGGGCGCACGATCCCGGTAACGACCACCGAGTTTCAGATCTTGGAGAGGATGTTGCGCCAGCCTGGACGCGTGTGGAGTCGCGCGGCCCTGCTGCAAGCGGTCTGGGGACTGGCCTGCCACGTCACTGATCGCACCGTGGACGTGCATATCCGGCGCCTGCGGAGCAAGCTCGAGGCCGACCCCTCCAATCCTCAGTACATCCACTCGGTGCGCGGGTTCGGATACACCCTGCGCGACCCGAGCGAGGGTTCATCAAACCTTAACGGCAGTGCCGCACGAACGTAACGCAGCGGTAATACGGTCAGAGCAGGCGAGGCTGCGCGGGAAGTCGTATTCGGGGCGCATTTGGGTTCGCTCCGCGCCTAGGCCTTTGGGGAGGAATCGAGGTACCGATCTATGCAGGTCCGATTAGGCAGGATCCTTCAGTCGACCATGGCGGCCTTGCTTGCCGCCAGCGGTGCCGCGCTGCAGGCGCAGGATGGCGGCGGCAGCGTGCTGGGCTTTGTCTATGACGCCAGCACGGGGAATCCGATCCCGCAGGTCGAAGTCGAGGTGACGGGCGAGCTGACCGTCACGGCGACCACGACGATCGAAGGCAGCTTCACGATCGACAACGTCCCGCCTGGCACGTACACGGTCAGCTACAAGTCCGCCCATCACCAAGCGGTCAATGTCGAGGGCCTGGAAGTGCTCGCTGGCGAGATAGCCGACGCCAGCACTGTCATGTCCGCCAAGGGCGAGAAGACGGTAGTCGATGTCGTCGCCGCGGTGTCGTCCTCGGTGGCTACCCAGGAGGCGATGCTGGTCGAGCGCAGGCTGGCGTCCACTGTCTCTGACACCATTAGCGCCGAGGAGATTCGCGGCGGTACCTCGTCGGACGCTTCGGAGGCCATCGAGAAGGTCACGGGCGTGACGACCATGAATGATTTCGTGTTCGTGCGCGGCCTCGATCCCCGCTACAGCGGTACGACGCTGAACAACGCGCTGCTGGCCAGCACGGAGCCGGAGCGCCGGGTCGTGCCCCTCGACCTGTTCCCGGCCAGCCTGATCGACAGCATCAAGGTCCAGAAGACCTATTCACCGCACCTGCCGGGCGAGTTTTCGGCGGGACTGGTGCAGGTGGAGACAACCGAGTTTCCGACGCGTCCGACGCTCAATGTGAGCTATTCGATCGGGTACAACGACCAGACGCAGGGCCGCACCTTTCTCGACTATCCGGGCGGCGGCCGCGACTTCTTCGGCTTCGACGACGGCACGCGCGGCCTACCCAGCGTCATCCCGACGGACCAGAGGCTCGACCGCTTCACCTTCAGCCGGAACGAGCTGCAGGAGTTCGGGCGCGCCTTTTCCAACAACTGGGAGCGGGTCCCGCGCAACCTGAGCCGGCCTTCGATGAGCTGGAACATCGTGGCGGGCAATTCCTTCGGCAAGCTCGGCATCGTCGGCGCGCTGACGTTCTCGAATTCGCTGCAGTCGATTTTCGACCAAGAGCGCAACTACTACTTCCCCAACCCGATGGCTGCCACCGACCCGACCAACGCCGGCCCTCCGGTGCTGCAGAGCGAATTCGACTATGACGAGTCGACCGAGGCGGTGCGCCTAGGCGGCGTGCTGAACCTGTCGTATCAGTTCAATCCGGCCCACAAGCTGTCGCTGAAGAACTTCTTCTCGCGCGACACCGATGACAACGCCCGCTTCTACGAGGGCTACTACCAGGACTTCAACACCGACATCCGCAACCAGCGCCTGCGCTTTATCGAGCGCACCATCCAGAACACGCAGCTCGACGGCGAGCATCTGTTCGCGGGGCTGAACAACAGCGTCCTGACGTGGAGCATGTCCTACTCCAAGGCCACGCGCGACGAGCCGGACCTGCGGGAGAGCTTGCAAATCTTCCAGCCGCGCACCGACTCGTTCATCTTCTTCGATGACAGCCAGAGCGCGTTTCGCATGTTCAACGACCTCAACGAGACGATCCTTAACCCGAGCGTCGACATGCTGGTTCCCTTCTACCGGGGCGGCTTCAGCGGAGCGGTGCGCTTCGGCGCGAACTATTCGTCGCGCGGGCGCAACTTCAACTCGCGGCGCTTCCGCTACAACCTGCGCAGCACGCGGGGGATCGACCTGACGCTGGCACCCAACGATCTGTTCGCGCCTGGCAACATCCGCCCGCGCGGGTTCGAGCTGAACGAGACGACCAGAGTCACCGACGCCTACCGGGGCACCCGCGACGTGTTCGGCTACTACGGCATGGTCGAATTGAACTTCGCCGCCAAGTGGCGCATCATCGGCGGCCTGCGCATAGAGGACATGCAGCAGGACGTGACGACATTCAACCAGTTCCTGCCGGATACGGGCCGTCAGCCCGCGCCGTTCGACGCGCTGAACTACCTGCCGGCGATCAACGTGATCTACGCGCTGTCGCCGAAGCAGAACCTGCGCGTCGGCTACAGCCAGACCGTTTCCCGGCCCGACTTCCGCGAGCTGGCGCGCTTCGGCTTCCTGAACGTTGTGGGCGGCCTGCAGACCATCGGCAACCCGGAACTGGTGCAGACCGACATCAGCAACTACGACTTCCGCTGGGAGTACTTCCCCGGCGGCAACCAGCTGCTGGCGGCGAGCTTCTTCTTCAAGAACTTCGACAGCCCGATCGAGCAGACCATGATCGCGGCGGTGGCGCTCCTGCGCACGTTCTCGAACGCGACGGCGGCGCGCAACTATGGCGTGGAGTTCGAGTTCCGGCGTGGCTTGGACTTCGTGTCGCCGAAGCTGCGCGAATTCGCGGTCTCGTCGAATTTCACCATGGTGGACTCGAACATCGACCTGAGCAATGTCTCGGAGACCGTGGTTCTCACCTCCCTGGTGCGCCCCATGCAGGGCCAGTCGCGCTACGTGTCGAACGTAATCGCGGAGTGGGCGCGGCCCAAGGCGCGCAGCACGGCCCGCTTTTACCTGAACTACTTCTCGAGCCGCATCACCGACGTGGGCGCGTTCGGGCTGCCCGACGTGGTCCAGGACGGGCTGGCGACGCTGGACTTGGTGTACGAGTTGACGCTCAAGGGAGACGACCGCTGGAAGATGCGCTTCGCGGCCGAGAATCTCAACAACGCCCGCTGGTTCTGGACGCAGGGCGGGGAGACCTTCCTCGGCTACAGAGAGGGTCGCACCTTCACGGTCGGTACGAGCTTCAGGGTGTTCTAGCGGTAGCGCTTGAGTGGGACCGCCGCTAGGTGCGGGTGGTGACGCCGCACCTCCAGAGCAGGCTGTTCGTATGCTATGGTCACGGCGATGATGCCGCCCGTCACCGAACCGGAGACCGGCAGACTGAAGTTCAATCTCAGATCGAGTTTCGAAGAACGCGCTGTTTCTCCATACCGGGAAATGGGGGCGTACGAAATCCTCTGGTCCGATCCCCGCGCAACGTTCAAGTCGCTGTCTAAGCGTTTCGCCCAACATCCCGGCAACGTTCCTTCGGATTTCGTCCCCCGCCAGGACGCGATCGCGTGCGCTGCGTTCGTCAGGCAGCGGTTCGCTGCCGCCTCGATTGCCCGGTTCGGAGTCTGCGTGCACGGCACCAGCGAGTACCCGGAAAGACTGAGGGATGCGGCCCATCCGATCGAGCTGCTTTACTACCAAGGAAGGTGGGACCTAGTAGCATCCCCCTCGGTAGCCGTGGTCGGAACCCGGAAGCCTTCTCGGGACGGTCGGCTCCGTACGCGGCGTCTAGTCCGCGAACTCGTTAACCACGATTTCACCGTCGTATCCGGACTGGCGGCCGGCATCGATCGAGCAGCCCACGAGACCGCCATCGAGCGTAAAGGCCGCACGATCGCCGTGATCGGGACACCTTTGTCGCATGTCTATCCAAAGGCGAATGCCGCCCTGCAGTCTCTGATCGCAGAGCGCTTTCTGGTCGTCAGCCCGGTACCCGTGAGGCGGTACGAGTCGCAGGACTACCGCCGCAACCGGCTGTTCTTTCCGGAGCGCAACGTCCTGATGTCCGCCCTTACGGAAGCGACCATCATCGTCGAAGCAGGAGAGACCTCCGGTACCTTGATCCAAGCGAAAGCTGCACTCCAGCAGGGCCGGAAGCTGTTTGTACTCGATAGTTGCTTCCGTGATCCACGCCTGACTTGGCCGGCGCGGCTGGTGGCGAAGGGAGCCATCCGGGTGGCGGAGTACGATGACATCCGACGTGGCCTTTCCGGATCGCTTCACTGAGATTGACGAACTCACCCGGCCGGATCACTACCGGCTGACCGACGACGATCGTTGTTATTTCTTAGGTGAGTACACGGCTGGCAAGGGTTACTCGTACAGCCAGACCAATCAACTGATCCTGAACTTCAAGAAGTCGCTCGACCGCCAAGACAAACCGGAGTGGCAGTACAAGCAGTCTGCGCTTCTCCAGGCAGCTGCTTCGTTCCGTCGCGCGCTGGGCGAGGATCCAACTGCACACGTGTTCGTGCCCATGCCACCGTCGAAGGCCCGCGACAATCCGCTTCACGATGATCGGGTGAAACGAATGCTCCTCGCCATTTGGCCTGGCCAGTCGGCAGACATACGCGAGCTGATCGTCCAGTCGGAGAGTGCCGACGCAGCGCACGAACGGCGGGTGCGGCCCACGCCTGAGGAACTCCAGGCTGCTTACCGAATCGACAAGTCTTTGGCGACCCCGGAACCCAGAATGGTTGCGATCGTTGACGACTTGCTGACCACGGGGGCGCACTTTCGGGCGGCGAGTTCGGTATTGGCGGCACACTTCCCAGCAGTGCAGATCATCGGGCTGTTCTTGGCGCGGCGAGTGCCAGACGCAGAATCATTGCATTGACCGACAAGCCATCTTCAATCACGCGATGGAGGACTCCAGAGATGCGGCCGAGAACTTCGGGTCTGCGCGGCGGGAGCCCTGCGGGTCGGAAGGCGGCTGACAGTCGTGTTCTTCGGCGACCCTCCTTATGCTTCGGACTCTCGGAGTTCTCGTTGATAGGGATTCTGCGGCCCGTTGCTACCTGATCCGCCTCAGGAACGTGACGCGACCGATCTCAACCCACTCCGCCACGAAGATGTTGCCTTCGTGGTCGAAGCAGGCACCGTGCGGGCAAACAAACTTGCCCGCGGGGAAGTGGCTGCGGTCAAGCAGCCGTCGCTCTCGCCAATCGCCCGGCCCCGTGCCAAGGTGGCCGATAACGTCGTTGGCGGAATCCAGCAGGGTGACGCGCGCGGCCAGATCAGGCACCAACAGCGTGCCATCGCGGAAGATGTCGAAGTGGCACGGCAAGTCGACGCCGCCCGCGAAGCGCAAGTGATTGCCGTCGAGGTCGAAGTACTGCAGGCGATGGTTGGAGCGGTCCGCGACAAGGACCTCCTCGGCTCCGCTACGGGCATCGATTTCGATTCCGTGCGGACAGTGCAGGTTGCCGGGAGCCTCGCTCTGTCCGCCGCCAAAGGTCTGGAGATAGCGGCCCTCGCGGTCGTAGCGAACCACGTAGCTCGAACCGTAGCCATCGGCAACGTAGAGGTCGCCGTTGCGCGCCACCGCGAGATTCGTGGGCTTCCAAGACGGGGCCAGCCGGCCTTCGCGGACGGCATAGGCCGGCGATTCCGACGGGTATCCCAGGGTGAGCAGGACCTCGCCGTCAAGTCTGGTCTTTTGCACGATGCCGCGGCGGATATCGCAGAAGTAGAGATATTCATCGCCGCCCTCGCGGGTGAGACGGAAGCCGTGCGCCCCGCCGGCAAACGCACCGCCCCATGACTTGACGAACGTGCCCTGCGGATCGAACACCACCACCGAGTGATCGCTGGGAGAGTCTGCGTGAACGGTGTGGTGGACGTAGACGAAGCCCTCGGAATCCACTTGGACTCCGTGGCAGTTTCCATAGCGGATGCTGGCCGGAAGGTCGCCCCAGTCGTGGTGCACCTCGTAAGCCCTGTCGGCGGCTTCGACGATTGGCAGGGAGGGCATGTCCATTGATTGTACGGAGCGGCACATGCTGCCAACGGCTGGGCGAATCACTCAGAGGAGCAGTACAAGCGCGGCGACGGCAACAGCTGCGGACGGCATCTCGGCGCGCTCGCGGTCTGCGCCGCGGGCCTACACTGGATCGTTGCCGATGGCGGGCGCTGCCAAGCGGGTTGGTTTGGAATGTACGCGGGGCTGAGCATTGGCGCGGTGATTCCCGCGCACAACGAAGAGGACAACATCGGGGCTGTCGTGCGTGCCTTGCTGGCAGTGTCCGAGTCTCAGGGCCAGCCGGTGATCGACGAGGTAGTTGTTTGCGACAACGCTTCCTCGGACGCGACCGCCGAGCGGGCAGTCCTTGCCGGCGCGCGCGTTGTCGAGCAACAGCAGCCCGGCTATGGGATCGCCTGCCAGACAGCGATAGCTGCGCTGCCAGCGGTGGACGTGGTCCTGTTCGTCGACGGAGACCAGGCCTTTGACGTGCGGCAGTCCGTCGATCTCCTCGCGGCGATCGCGGACGGCGCCGACGTCGTGATCGGATCGCGCGTGCTTGGAACGGTGGAACCCGGCGCGATGTCGCCGCCACAGGTGTTCGGCAACCGTGTCGCCGCGGTACTGATCCGATTGTTGTGGGGCAGGCGGATCACAGATCTCGGACCTTTCCGGGCTGTCCGCGCGGACGCGCTGCGCCGCTTGGATATGCGGGATGCCGCTTACGGCTGGACGGTGGAGATGCAGGTCAAGGCCATTCAGCACGGGATGAACATGGTCGAGCGCCCAGTCGACACCCGTCGTCGTCGCTTCGGCAAGTCCAAGGTGGGCGGCACCGTCCGGGGCGTCGTCGGTGCCAGCGTCGGCATACTGTCGACCATCCTGCGGCTGCGCTGCTGCGGGAAGGGGCTCGGATGAGACCCGTCTGACAGCGAGGGGCCGGTGCCGTGAAGAGCCAAGCGCTGACCGGCCCTGCTCAGAGCCCGGCTGGCTCGCGCCGCGAAGGTTCAGATCATCGTTTCCCCGCAGCCTCAGGAACGATCCGAATCCGTTCGCTTCACGGCTGATTCGCCGTGAGACGCGCCGTTACCGGCTGTCAGGTCCTCGGACCATCGGCACGAACCGGACGGGCAGTTGGTTCCGCCGCCGGACATTCCCCCTAGCGTCCTTCGTGACCAAGACGATCTTCTGCGCGTCGGGATTCCTGCCTACGGGTGCCACGAGCCGGCCTTGCGTTGCGAGCTGGTCAACGAGGGCTTGGGGAAGCTCGGGCGGAGCGGCCGTGACAATGATTCGGTCGTAAGGGGCGTGCTCGGGCCAGCCGAGGTACCCGTCTCCCAGGCGAACGCTGACATTGCGGTAGTCCAGATCCTGAAGGATCTTCGCACTGCGCTCGGCAAGCTCCGGGACGATCTCGATGCTGTAGACGTGGTCGCATAGGGTCGCGAGAACCGCTGTTTGGTAACCGGATCCCGTCCCGATCTCTAGGACTCGGTGGTCGGGGTCAAGCTCTAGGAGTTCCGTCATGTAAGCGACGATGTAGGGCTGGGAGATGGTTTGGTCGAAACCGATCGGCAACGGGGTATCAGAAGTGGAGTAGGTGCGAACCGACTCCGGGACGAATTGCTCCCGCCGGACCGTGCGCATCGCCTCGAGCACTCGGGGATCCCGTACCCCGCGGGCCTCGATCTGCTGCCGGACCATGCGCACGCGCTGGCTATCCCACCCTTCCCGCTGCGACTGCGCGGGGCCAGTCAGGACCGCGAGAGCGATCGCTACCACCACTGCGCAGCCGAGAAGGATTCGCCCTAGCATCGACAGCGCTCATGGTACCAACCGACCATCGCACGCTAGCCGATCCCCGCCGGGCTGGCCCTAGGAAACTCTAGGCAAACTCACCGGCCGCCAGATCGGCTCATTGATTGTCAAGCCTGCGCCCGGGGGCGTCGGTTCCTAGCGCGCATCCAGAAGTAGAGGGGGACTCCCAGCGCGATGACGACGAGTCCGGAGCCCGAAGTGGCGGGATTCTCCCGCAGGGCGTTGGCAACGATCAATAGGCACGCCACCGCGAAGCAGAGCGGCGCGAAAGGATAGCCCCAAGCGCGGAAAGGCCGGGTCTCCGACGGATGCCTTCTCCGCAGCACGAACACCGCGAACACCGCGATGCCCGCGAACAACACGACAGCAAAGCCCGTGTACTCCACGAGTTGGCCGAAAGTGCCCGTCAGGACTAGGATGCCGCTCCAGGCGGCCTGTGCCGCAATGGCTACGACCGGCGTGCGAAACCGCGGGTGCACCCGGGCTACAGCGCCAAAGAACAGCCCGTCACGAGCCATCGCATAGTAGACCCGCGGTCCGGCGATCACCATCGCGCTGATGCTGGCCGCGATCATCACGATCGACGCCGCGGCCCAGGCTCCGCCCGCGCCACTGCCGAACAGCCGCTCCACGGCGATGTCGCCGATACGGATCGACTGATTCAGAAAATCCTCGACCGGCATCGCGTACAGGTACACCATGTTCAGGGAGAGGTAGATCAGCACGACAACCGCGGTGCCCATCAGCAGAGCCCGCGGAACGTTCCGTCCCGGGTTTCGGATCTCCTCGCTGACGTATGCCGCAGCATTCCATCCCGAGTAACTGAACAGCACGGGTATCAGCGCGAACACCCAGTTCGACAACTCTATCGATCCGCCGCCCGCATAGTTCGTCACGTCGCCCCGCCCGATCGAGAATCCTAGTGCCACGACGATGACCAACGCCGTGACTTTCACGCCCGCCAGCAGGTTATGGACGATGCGGCCGGGACCTAGGCCCGCACTGTGAATGACCGACAATCCAGCGATGGCCGCAAGCGCCACCAGCGCTTGTGCCGAGATCGTCAACGAGAAGAATGGCAGCGGTATGGAAAGAATCGGCGTCGTGTCTGCGGCCGCAGGAATGAATCGGCCCAAGATCGCTGCCATGCCGACCGCGCTGGCCGCGATGGCGCCGGAGAATCCCGCGACGAACGACGTCCAGCCAGTGAGAAACCCGAATATCGGGCCGTAGGCTTCCCGGAGGTAGACGTACTCGCCTCCAGCCCGCGGGCGTAACGCGGCCAGCTCTGCGTACCCGAGCGCCCCAGCAAAGGCCAGTGCCCCACCGACCAGCCAAACGCCAAGCATCGCCCATGGACTGGGTGCCAACTGGGCCACAACGGCAGGAACAATGAATATCCCTCCGCCGATCACATTGGAGACGACGATCGCGGCACCGTCCAATGAACCCAGCTTTCGGTCCAGGGTCGCTGGGGAGCCTCCCCCGTGGTCAGCGGCCGTCGGTGGGCGCGAGTCAGCTGTTGGCACGTGGCATACTGGGGCAGCGTCGCAGCCCTGCCAGATCGACCGGGGCGAGCGGTGAGGACACGTTCCCCGCAGCGCTGCCAAAGGGAACCCGAAGGGGGGAATTGATATGCAGCTTCGAAGAGTCCGAGTAACGGCGATAGCGATTGTCCTCGGCACCGTCGGCGCGTCGGAAGGTGTTGCTTGGCAGCTGGGATCGCGAACTGCGGAAGGATGGATCGAAACCCTCGACCGGCCCGAACGAGTCAAGCGACTCCAGATCGACGAGGTGATCGCCAGGCTCCGGCTCAAGCCCGGAGACATCCTGACGGACATCGGTGCCGGCGCGGGAGTGTTCACCGTGCCATTCGCACGCGCCGTTGCTCCTGGCGGCAAAGTCTATGCCGTGGAGGTGGACCAAGGGCTTGTCGACCACATCGCGGAGAAGGTGCGAGTCGAGGGCGTCTCGAACGTCGAAACTGTGCTCGGCGAGTTCACGGACCCAAATCTTCCGACACGGGACATCGATCTGGCGTTCTTTCACGACGTCTTGCACCATGTCAAGGATCGAGCCGTCTACCTCAAGAACCTCGCCCGTTACATCAAACCAGCCGGCAGAGTTGCGATTATAGAGCGCGGGCACACACGGCCGGAAGAGCACGAGATGCATATGAGCCAAGAAGAGGTGACCGCGTGGATGGCCGACGTGGGTTTCCAACCCTCGGAGGAGCATTACCTGTTCGAGGGCGGGAAGTGGTTCGTGGTGTATTCAAGGCGCTGAAGGCGTTTTCCTCCGCGTGTTTGGCCTTGGCCGAAGGGCCGGCGGCTTGAACGGTACAGGCTGCGGCTGCGCCCGGACAAGGAGCGGTGCCCCAGAGATGGGCGCATCTCGCGCGCGTGTTTCGGGGGCACGGGAAACACAACCGTCTCAGGGACAACAGCATGCGGCTGTCGAGCTCTTCATACCAAGTCACATACATATTGCGGAAGTGGATATGGCGCTTCAGCGGGAGGGCGCGCCTGAATGCGGCGATCAACATTCGCAGGGCTGGGATCGACGCGTTGGCGTCGGGAACGTGTGGCGACGGCGGGAGCGTCGGCGCGGAACGGTATGCCGAAGGGCCCGCCGTTCTTGGGCGCTTAGGCAAATAACGCCCCTTTGTTAGACTGCGATTTGGCCATGGATCACGATGTCTTGGTCATCGGCAGCGGGCCCGGTGGCTACGTAGCGGCTATTCGCGCCGCCCAGTATGGCCTCAAGGTTGGAGTGGTCGAAAAGGACCCTCACTTGGGAGGCACTTGCCTGCACGTCGGCTGCATCCCGACCAAGGCCTTGCTGCACTTTGCGGAGGTGTACGAGTCTGCGCTCAACGGCAAGCAGATCGGCGTGCTGGCCGATAGCGTCTCGATTGATTTCAAGACGATGGGCAAGCGCAAGACCGAAATCGTCGGCAAGCATGCGGCCGGTCTCGGGCAGCTGTTCAAGCGGCACAAGATCAGCACCATCGCCGGATACGCAACGTTGCAAGGGGCCGGCAAGGTCAAGGTGGCAGGTCCGGACGGGGAGCGCACGCTGAAAGCAGGACACATCGTCTTGGCGACCGGCTCGGAAGCCCGCATGCTGCCTGGCTTGGACGTCAAGTCGGGGCGCGTGCTGACGAACGTCGAAGTTCTGGACCTCGAACAGGTGCCTGGATCACTGGCTGTCATCGGCGCTGGCGCGGTGGGGGTCGAGTTTGCCTCGATGTACCGCAGCTTCGGAGCGGATGTCGCCCTCTTCGAGATGCTGCCCCGCGTGGTTCCCCTCGAAGACGAGGAAGTCTCGGCCGGGCTGCTGCGGGCGTTCAAGGCCAAGGGTATCGAGGTGTTTGCCGATACGGCCGTGGACAAGATCGAGGAAACTTCGAGCGGCGTCAAGCTGGCGTTCAAAGACCCGGCCGGAAAGGAGCAGACACGGGAGTTCGAGAAGCTGCTCGTCGCGGTCGGCCGCAAGCCCAACACCGAGAATGTCGGCCTCGAAAACACGGCGATCTCGACCGATCAGGGATTCATCCCGGTCAACGGGTATATGGAAACCGCCGAGATGGGCGTCTACGCCATCGGCGATATCGTGGCGGGCACGCCCCAGCTGGCGCACGTAGCATCGGCGGAGGGCCTGGTCGCCGCCGCGCGCATCGCCGGACGGCCGGTCGAGCCAATCGACTACAACCTGAACCCGAACTGCACGTACTGTGAGCCGCAGATCGCGAGTGTCGGGCTCAGCGAGGCCAAGGCCCGCGCCGCCGGCTGGAACGTCAAGGTCTCGAAGTTCCCGTTTGCGGCCAACAGCAAGGCGTCGATCCTCGACAGCCCTGCGGGGTTCGTCAAGGTCGTGGCTGACGAGGAGTTCGACGAGATCCTCGGCGTGCACATTCTCGGGCCGCAAGCGACGGAGCTGATTCACGAGGCGATCGTGGCGATGAAGAGCGAGGCCACCGCCGAGTCGATGCGCACGACCACTCACGCGCACCCGACGCTGTCAGAAGCAGTTCTCGACGCATTCAACGGAATCTACGGGCAGGCCATCAATGCCTGAAGCGGTTCTCGGCACGGCAGGGCTCTCCGCGGACGTCATGCCCTCCGCCCGGACTTGCGAAGTTCGCGATCTGGGTCGGTGCGGATACCGCGAGGCCTGGGATGTCCAGTTGGACTTGGTGCGGCGCCGCAAGCTGGGGGAGGTCTGCGACCATCTGCTGTTCGTGGAGCACCCGCCGACCATCACGATGGGTCGGAACGCCGATGCGGCGCACATCTTGGCCGCGCCAGGCCGGCTCCGCCAGCTCGGCTTCTCCGTGGAGGAAACAGATCGCGGCGGGGACGTGACCTATCACGGCCCTGGGCAAGTGGTGGCGTATCCGATCCTGGACCTGAAGCAGTGGCGCCGCGATGTCGGCGCCTACCTGCGGGCGCTCGAAGAGGTCATCATGGCGGTGCTGCTGGATTTCGGCATCGAGTCGCGACGCGTCGAAGGTCTGACCGGCGTGTGGGTCGCGGATGCCAAGATCGCGGCTCTGGGCGTCCACCTAAGCCGCTGGGTCACGTCGCACGGGCTCGCGCTGAACGTGAGCACGGACCTGGACCACTTCAACTGGATCGTGCCGTGCGGGCTGACCAAGCCGGTCACTTCGATGGAGAGGGTCCTGGGCAAGGCACCTAGCCGCCAGGCCGTGATCGAGTCGATGAGCGCGAGGTTTGGCGAGGTCTTCGGTCGCACCATCGTCGGTAGTCTGTACAGCAACGGGGCCGTGAGCAGGACTGAAGAGGCAAGGAAGGGCGGAAATGGCTGACGTTGTCATGCCCCAGATGGGGGAGAGCATTGTCGAAGGCACCATCACGAAGTGGCTGAAAGGCCCCGGCGACAAGGTGGAGCGCGACGAGGTGCTGTTCGAGATCTCGACGGACAAGGTCGATTCGGAGGTTCCTTCGCCGGATTCGGGCGTGTTGGAAGCGATCTTCTTCCCCGAGGGCGAGACAGTCGAGATCAACACGGTGGTAGCCGTCATAGGCGACGGCTCCAAGCTCGGCCAGCACGCTGCGCCGACGGCCGCCCCGGCCACCTCTGCCCCGGCCGAGCCCGCGCCAGTCGAGCCGGCCGCACCGCCCGAAGAGGCAGGGCCGACTCCCGCAGCTGCTCCCGAGCCTGCTGCGGCAGATTCCGGCAAGCGTGTCCACAGCTCGCCGTTGGTGCGACGTATCGCGAAGGAAAAGGGAATCGACCTAGCCACGCTGGGCAAGGGTACCGGCGCGGGCGGCCGCCTCACCAAGAAGGACATCCTGGCGTACATCGAGAGCCAGGAGCGGGCTGTCGACTCAGGTCTCCCGGCAACGGCTTTCCCGCCCGCTCCCGAAGCGCGCTTCGGCGATTTCGATGTCGAGCCGCTCAGCGCGATGCGCCGGAGCATCGCCGAGCACATGGTGCGGACCAAGCGGACCTCTCCGCACGTCTCGACCGTGCATGCGGTCGATTGCACCAACATTGCCAAGCTGCGCAATGCAGCCAAGGACAAGTTCTTGGAGCAGAACGGCACGAAGCTGACGTTCCTGCCGTTCTTCCTGCAGGCCGCAGCGTCCGCCCTGAAGGCCTACCCGACGGTAAACGCGTCGCTGGACGGCAAGCAGTTGATCAAGCACAACGACGTCAACATCGGCATAGCCGTGGCGTTGGACTGGGGTCTGATCGTGCCCGTCATCCGCAAGGCCGACGAGCTGAGCCTGCTCGGCATGCAGCGAGCCGTGAACGACCTCGCCGCGCGGGCGCGCTCCAAGGCGCTCAAGCCGGACGAGATTTCACAGGGCACCTTCTCTGTTTCCAACTACGGCAGCTACAATTCGCTGCTGGCCACCCCCGCCATCAACCAGCCGCAAGTGGCGATCCTTGGAATCGGCTCTGTCACGAAGACGCCGGTTGTCATCAACGACGCGATCGCGATCCGGTCGATGGCCTACCTTACGCTGAGCTTCGACCACCGCGTGATGGATGGCGCGATCGCGGATCTGTTCTTGGAACACATCCGCGAGATCGTGGAAAACTGGAGCACGCCCGTCCTGTAGGGAGGGTGCCTCGGGGGCGGTGCAGGTCTGGTAGCGATGCGGGTCTTGGTTCCCAACCTGGGTTCTACCTCGCTGAAGTACAAGCTGCTGGACTTCCCCGCCGAGCGCGAGCTTGCCGCGGGCCGGCTGGAACGCATCGGCCGCCCCGGCGGCGACGCGCGCAGCTATCGCTCAGCTATAGACCGCGTGCTGCGCGAAGCGGGGCGGATTGACGCGGTCGGCTTCAAGGCGGTGCATGCCGGCCCGGAGTTCTGCGGAACCTTCCGGATCGACGGGCGCCTGATCGCGGCGCTGCGCGAATACGAGGCCGCTGCACCCCTGCACAACGGCATCTATATCGAGGGGATCGAAGAATTTCGCAGCCAGCGCCCCGACTTGCCCTTGGTTGCCGTGATGGAGACGGGCTTTCACAGCACGATTCCCGCCCGAGCGCGCACTTACGGCCTGCCCGAGGAGTGGCGCGAGGGCTTCGGGATCCGGCGCTACGGCTTTCACGGCGCGTCGCACCGATCGGTGGCGGAGCGCCTGCCTGGATTGCTCGGCGTCGACGGGGCGAGGCTGCGGGCGGTCTCATGCCACTTGGGCGGCAGTTCTTCGATATGCGCCATCCACGGCGGTCGCTCGGTCGACACGACGATGGGCTTCTCGCCGCAGTCAGGCTTGGAGAACGCCACGCGCCACGGGGAGCTGGATGCGTTCGCAGCGCTGTACCTGATGGATCGCGTGCAGCTCTCGACTGCCGAGATGCGCGAGCGGTTGGTCCAGTCCGGCGGACTCGCCGGCCTCTCGGGGATTCCAGGCGGTGACGTCCGGGACATAGAGGAAGCCGCCTCCAAGGGCGATGCCCGCGCCGAACTGGCGCTCGAAGTGTTTGTCTACCAAGTGCGCAAGACGATCGGCGCCTATGCGGCCGCCATGGGCGGACTGGACGCGTTGGTCTTCACCGGCGGGATTGGCGAGAACGCCGCCGGACTGCGCCAGCGGATCTGCGAGGGCTTGGAGTTCTTGTCAATCGCGCTCGATGCCGACAAGAACGGGAATCCTGTCCCGGACTGCCGGATCGAACGGCACGATTCCGCAGTGGCGTGCTTGGTCCTGGCGGCGCAGGAAGAACTTGTGGTGGGACGCGAAGTCTACCGCCTTCTAGGCCAATAGACGCGCCGGCGCTGCCGTCAAGGCAGGAACAGGATGCCCTTGGCGAGCGCGATCAGGGCGACCACCACTAGCGCTGCTACCAGCAGGCCGTTAATATCCACCCGGAAGCGCTGGTAGAAGTTCCCCAGGCCGCGGCTGAGGCCGAGGTCGAAGAGATGCACGAAGAGCAGGTCGTGGCCCGGCTGGCTGACTTCGACTTCGGTTTCGCTGGCGGGATCCCAGCGCGAGCGGCGGTCGAGCCGCTCGTAGAACGGATCAAGCCGCTGCTTCGACTCCGGCGGGGTCAGCAGGCTGACGACCGCTAGCGCGAGGAAGCCGGCGACCAGCGAGATTCCGAAGTTGAGCGCTTCCCACTGCAGCAGCACGCCGTACTGCCTATATGTCAGCCAGAAGAACACGCCCGCCGACACCAGCAGGCTGGCGAGGGCGCCCCAGCGGTTCGAGCGACGCCACGAGATCGCGCCGAACATGCTGATCCCCATGAACGCGGCGAGCGTCTCGGTGAACAGGAAGGCTTGCAGCACGCTGCCGACGAACAGTCCGAAGCAAACGCCAAGCAGCGTAATCGCCACGCCGGCGAAGCGCCCGGACCACAGGTAGTGCCGATCGGTCTCATCCTTGCGGAAGTAGCGGCGGTAGAGGTTCTGCGTGAAAAGCGCGGCGCTGTCGACCATGAATGCCGAGCCGGTCGACATGTTCGCGGCGAGCACGCAAGCGATCATCAGTCCCAGCCCGCCGGGGAACAGCAGTTCGCGCGTGGCATAGCCGAACGCGTCCTCGGGGTCGGCGAACGCGATTTCGCCGCGCTGGATCAGCAGCGTGGCCACCACGATCCCGACCAGGGCCCATCCGATGGTGCAGAACCGCTTGATGAAGTTGCCGTAGGCCATGCCAATGCGGCACGAGCGCTCGTCCTTGCCAGTGCCCACGCTGGCTAGGATGTGCGGCTGGGCGACGATGCCGATCAGCCCGTTCAAGGTCAGCATCACGATCGTGAAGACCCCGACATCACCGGGCGTGACCATCGAGAGCATGCCCGGATCGAGGGTCTCGCGGATGCCGGTAAACCCGCCAGTCTCCCGCAGGCCCATCGGGATCAGCAGGAAGCTGAGGGCGATGATGAACAGGCTCTGGACAAAGTCGGTGTAGGCCGCCGAGACCAGGCCCCCGACAAAGCTGTAGAGGAGGAAGGTGGCGGTCATGGCGAGCACGACCGCATTGGCGGAGACGGCTTCTCCGGAGGCCACGCTGACGAGCTTGCCCGCGCCCTTGAGCATCGCGCCCATGTTGAACGTGAAATAGGCCAGCGCGAACGCCACGTACACCGCGCCCATCCAGTCGCCGTAGCGATCCTCGTAGACTTCGCCGGTTGTCGTGCGGCGGAAGCGGCGGAAGAGCGGCGCCAGGATCCAATAGAAAGGCGTGATGAAGAGGTTCTTCCACTGGTACCAGATGCCGGCGTAGCCGGATTGGTAGACCTTGCCGGCTAGCGAGACCGGCATTTCGGCGTGCGTGCCGACGCCGAGTGCTTGGCCGATGACCAGCCAGACGTTGAAGCTGCGGTTGCCGAGGAAGTAGTCGGAGGTTTGCCGGACTCGCCGGGCCGCGTATAGCCCGACCGCGACCATCATGGCGAAGTAGGCGGCTATGACGGCCCAATCGATGCCTTGCAGGGAAGTCTCCATAAGGCGAGCCGTCAATTATAAGCCGCCAGCCCGTCGGCCGATTCTTGCGCATGCCGCATACACAATCGCTCCTGCCAGAATGCCCACCGGAATTGGCGGAAGCCAGCTCTCGGCCGTACCGCCGACGAGCACCGCAAGTCCGGCAGCGCCGAGCGAAGCGGCGATGGCGGCAAGCGCGACGGATTGGCCGGGCCGGCTCCAGAACAAGCCCGCGACCAGCGGCACGAACAGTGTCAGCGTGAGCAGGCCGTAGAAGAAGCTCAGTGCCGAGAGGATCGATTGGAACCAGTTGGCAAGCAGGATGCCTAGCGCCCCCGCGCCCAGTGCGGAGCGCCTCGCCAGCGCCAGCCGCGCCCGGTCGCTGAGCTTGCCGCGAGAGAGCGGCTCCAATACGTCCCGGGACAGCGACGTCGCGATCATGAACAAGACCGCATCGGCCGAGCTGACCTCGGCCGACAGGATCGCTGCCAGCATCAGGGCTCCCAGCCACATGGGCGCGACCTCCGTGAAGAGCCTGACCAAGGCGCTTCCCGGGTCGGCCAGCTCTGGGAAATGCACGCGAGCCGCCATGCCGAGCAGGACGGGCAGGACGGCATAGGCGAGCAGGGCCGCCGCCTGTAGCCCCACGCCGACCCGGACGGCATGTTCATCCCTAGCCCCGAAGAGCTTTTGCACCAGTCCCGGCGAGACGATGAAGGCCGGGGCCAACAGCAGCACGAGCTGCGCCGTGTCCCCGAAGCCTGCCCCGCCGAGTGATAGCGCGGTGTCGTCAGCGGCGGCGGCCGCCACCTCCGTCCAGCCGCCGCTGGCAGCGATCATCCACGGCACCGCGACCAAGAATCCGACAGCCTTGACCGCTACCTGCAGGGAGTTCACCCACGACGCCGAACGCAGGCCGCCCATGGCAAAGTACACGGTCGCGAGAGTGCCGGCAATCGCCGTGCCGAAACTCTTGGGAAGGCCGACGGCGGCTTGCAGCACCAAGCCCGCCGCGATGATCTGCCCGGCCAAGATTGCGGGCGCTCCCACCAGCAGGATCACGGCGACCGCGAGGCGGGTGATCCGGCCGTAGCGAAGCTCTAGGTAGTCGCCGACGGTGTAGAGGCCGTGGGCCTTGGCGACCCGATGCAGGCGCGGTCCTACCAAGAAGGCGAGTGCCGCCGAGCCGATTCCGGCCGAACCCACCCACCACCACGCCGGCAGGCCGGATGTGTAACCGAACTCGGCCGCGCCGACGGTGCTCCCGGCCCCGAGGTTGGCTGCAAGGAATGTGGAGAAGATCAGAGTCGGCGGCAGGCTTCGCCCGGCCACGAAGAAATCCTCCGCCCGTCGGACAGAACGGGACGCGAACGCTCCCACCAGCAGGAGCGCGAGGCAATAGGCAGCTAGGATGGGCAGCACGGCCGGGTACGGGCTGATGAAGGCCGGGAGAGCTTAGCGAAGGGTCCGCGATTTGGGCGAACCTTCAAGACCATAACAAAATGTCGGCTACACCTACGTCAGTCTCTATGGCGGTCCTCCCTGGCCCCGCTCGATATCGTTGTTGCGTACTTCGCTTCCGAGTAACGCCTCAATCCGTCGCCCACGTCCGTGAAACCGCGACGCATATAGCCGCCGAAGCATAGAAACACCAGCGGCGCGAGCATACCCGTCAATCGGTCCGTGTTGTGGTACTGACACGTCGTCTCGCTCACAGTCTCCAGGTGTTGCTCTCGCACCGCGTGCAAGAGCCAGCGTGTCCCAAATGTCTTTCGCCAAGCGATGAGGTGTGGGTATTCGAATGCACAGACGGTTTCGGTAATCTGCATCTTTGCCTTCCCCATCCTGACCAGAAGATGGGCAGGCGAACCGATCGCGAAATCCGTCCGGGCCTGCGGCGTGAACGGATTCCACTCGCCGTATTTCTCTACGTCTGTGAGGACCTCCCAGACTAAGCTGACCGGTGCTTCGATCCGGATGCGTCGAGTCTCTACTTCAAATCTGCTCATCGTCGTTGCCGCCGGGTCTTGCGAGAGTCTTGACCCACTCGTCCGATCTTTCCCAGAGCCGTTTCGACGCGGCTTCGTCCCTGCTTTCGCCGGATGGTTCCGCAATGCCACAGCGATCGTAGTATTCGCCGCCCCGCAGCGGCTGCTTGCTGGCACACAGCACGATGGTTTGGGCGCCGTGCTCAACGCTAAGTAGCACCAGCGATGCGAGGGCGCATCCGATTCGATGGAAGACGCCTCCAGTCCTCCCTCCGGGGACTGCCATCCGTGTAAGGTTGGTGTCAACAGACCCCGGGTGCAGGGCCGCCGACCGAAGGTTGTAGCGGTCGGCGAACCGTCTCTGGATCTCGAACGAGAAATGGATCAGTGCCAGCTTCGACAACCCGTACGCGTCCCACGAGTGATAGGGTTCGGTGGCGTGGAACAGGCCTTCATTCTTCGCTCTGTCGTGCAAATGGGAAGACACGTTGATAACCCGCGCGTCTCCGCTCTCCAGCCCGCTGCGTTTCAGGAGCGGCAGCAATCGACTTGTCAGGTGAAAGGCACCGAGATAGTTGGTGCGCCAGTGAATCTCGAAGCCGTCCTTGCTCAGGGGCGGCTTCTTCCGCGGGGTGAGTATGTTCTTGTGAACGCCTGCGTTGTTGATCAGCACGTGCAGTCTATCGCCATAGTTCTTCCGGTACCACGTCGCAAAACCGTCGACGCTCTCGACGTCGCACAGGTCGAGCAACTGGGCTGTTACCCGCTTCTCATCGGCACCGATCCTGCGCAGGTCTGCCTTTAGGCAATCGGCCATGCGTGCGGCGTTGCGCGTGCTGGTGACAACGACCGAGGCGCCCCAACTTGCAAGGATCCTAGCGGTTTCATATCCCAGTGACTTCGGAGAAGCACCGGTGACAATGACGTAGCGACCGGACATGTCGGCCCTTTCCGCGGTCGGATTGCGGCCAAGCAACCGCCACAGATGGTTGGCGGACTTCGAAAACGAACTCGGCATGTTGGGGCCTGGTCAGCGCGATTCCCGCGATTTCTTCAGCAGGACCTCGCTCTCTTCCCACAATCTCGCCCCGTTGCCTGGATCCGACGCGGTTTGCGAAACCGGCTTTCGCCGCATCATGTGCAAGTACATTCCCGTGGCTTGTCCCGCCTCTTCCGCGCAACAGAGATAGACGACCGGTCCGACGGCCTCCTCCGGAGTCTGGAAAAAGTGCCTAAGTAGCGGCTTGACGATCGGTCTCAGCAGCATCGGCGTGTCTCTGGAAATGTTCGTGTCGACACCTCCAGGGCACATCGCATGCACCGCGACGTCGACCCGACCAGCAGGGTTCAGGCGGCGGGAGAGCTCGGTTGCGAACGTGCACATGACCAGCTTGCTGAGGCCGTAGTACTTGAGGCTCTCCCTCATCCCGTATTCGGCGTAGGCGCCGAAGCGGTCGAAATCAATGGCGTGAGAGGAGCGGTGCGACTCGGATGCGATGAACACGATGCGCGGGGGTCTTGCGCCCCGGCTCGCGGGGCGAATCACTCCCTCGCGCAGCCAGCGGTCGATCATCACCCGGTTCGACAGGAAATGAACGGCAAACATCATCTCGTATCCTTGCGGCGTCTTCCTCGACCGGCGGGGCATCAGGCCGGCGTTCATGAGCGCTATATCGATGCGGATGCCGCGCTCGCGCAGGCGGTCGCAGAAGCGATGCACGGAATCGAGATCCGCAAGGTCCACCTCCATCATCTCCACGGCCTTGGAGCCGGACAGGCGCTTGATCTCGCCGCAGGTCTCGGCATGTCCTGGCCGGCAGGCCAGGATCATGTTCCCCCCGCGCTTGGCGAGCTCGACGGCGGCCTCCCTGCCCAAACCGCTGTTCCCGCCAGTGACTAGGCACGTCTTGCCATCGATCCGCACGTCAGGCGGAACAGGACTGACATCCGGTGCCTTTGGATTCCTCAGATCCCGAATCCCTGCGCGGATGGCGTTGACGAAGGTGCCATCGCCGGCTCCCCTTGTTTTTCGTGTCATGGAGAGCTGGGTATTGACAGGCCGGTTGCCATGTCATGTTTGACCGAGAGATACGGATTCATTCGAAGGGGATCGCGTGTTTCTGCCGATATGCCGAGAACGCTTCCTCCACGATTTCCTCGGTCAGCCCGAAATCGCCCAGTCGGTAGACGTGCTTGCCGAAACGGTTCTGCGGATTCGCGCGCATGCACTTCGCGGCTGCCCGTTCGGCGTTGTCATCGAATCCGATCCCTGCGCAGCGGCAAATCCGCCGAAGCTCGGCAATCGGATCCTTCAGCAGGTCGTAGTACGAGACATCCAGGAAGCGGGCGCCGTCCGCCCCGTCTCGGGCCTGCATCGTCAATTCAACCATCCTGCGAGTCTTCCTGCACCAGTGCGTGCCCACCTCCCTCGGTTCGACGCAATCGCTGAAGATGCCACGGCCGTGGGCAACCATGCTGCAGAATGACGGCAGTGCCTTTCTCGGGTCGCGGTGGGTCTGCACGATCGTCGCGTTAGGAAAGACTTTGAGAAGCACATCCAGGTACTCCATGTGATGCGGGGTCTTGAGGACCCAGTGGGAGCGGGGACGCTGCCAGCAGAGGACCTTCAGGACCTTGAGGAAGTACTGGTATGTCTGCGTGTGATCCTGTCCTTCCAGCCAGCGGGAATAGCTCGGCACATGCATGGCGGCCTCGGCCGACTGGCTCATGAAGTTCAGATCGAGGAGCAGGACGTCCTCTTCCGGCTCGGTGTGATCCATCGGATGAACCGCCATGAATTGGGGAGAAAGATAGGAAATCACCCCTTGGGCGAGCCTTGCGTTCCGTTGGCGAGCGTCCGCCTCGCCCGCCTTCGTCCGGGGCGCCGGCACCGGGTTGAGCGCCTCCGCCGCCGAGACGCCCTCAATCTCGGGATGCGAACCGAGCAGGCGTTGCAGCAAGGTGGTGCCGCTGCGCTGCAATCCAGTGACCAGCACGATCTTGCCAAGCGCAAGGTCATGAATCTCCGGATGCGTCGCGAGGAGAGCCTCGATCCGCGACCGATGAACCAGCGCGCCGGCTAGCCGCGATTTCTGAATCAACCTGCCGGTTGCGGTCAGCCGGGCTTCGTCGTTGATCGCCCCAACGAGCACTTCCAGAGCTCGGAGATGTCCGTCGTCGCCGAAGTCTGAAAGCCCGGTCTTGCGCTTCGCCTGGTTGACGAGTTTGTCGACTCTCAGAGGACCCGTCAGGCCGAGGTCGCTGCCGACATTCCCGATCTTGTTGAGAATCCTGACCGGGACGGGCCGATAGGGATTCTCATAGTCCGTGGGAGTCACACGGCCTTGTTCAGCCATGGCAGCAATCTTCCACCGGGCTAGTTCCTCAGGCTGCTCAACTTGACCAGCCGGGTCTGCGGCTGCGGGTGTTCCTTCGCCCGCACCCAGCGGAAACACATTGTGCCGGAGGTGTGGCCAGCGGTCTCGAGCCAGTTGGGCAGGCCGGGATTCTCGTGCGCCACGATCAAGCGCACGGAATCGTCGTCCTCTAGCTGGGCGAGACGCTTGTTGGTGTGGATCTGGTGATAGCGATAGTCCAGGGATTCCATCCAGTAGTTGTTCAACTGGAAGTTCCAGTGTTCGCATTCCGGGGGCATGACCTCTATCACCAGGGCCTCGTCTTGGGCAATCTCCCAATGGCTGTGGTAGTAGGTGATGTTCGGATCCCCGCCAGCGGCCAGTGAGACTTGGGGATCGAACATCGGCAGCTGATTGCTGTGTTTCTTGAAGTCGCGTGCCCATTTTGCGAAGAGCAAGGGCGCGCCCGCGGTCAGCGCCCCCGCGCTCTTGAGGCCCTCGTCCAGTTTTCTCGCTGTCCAAGCGGAGTGGCGACGCTCGTCTTCGGGACAGTTAATGCGCTCGATCCTGAGATCTGCCGGCGTCTCCGCATCGCGGTCCAGGAAGGTCTGGCGGACCACCAGAGTCCCGGTTTCCGACGTCATGGGGAGCCAGTTTCTGGTCTGCGGCTTGCGACTGACTAGCAGTTCGAAGCACCCATCCTCGTCCATTTCGATTTGACTGGATTCGATGTGTCCGGTTGGAGGCAGCCCTCTTCCCTGGCCGTAGTTGCCGGATTGGGTGCCAAAGCTCAGGTAGGCGATCGTGTTACGCCGCCCGATGATCTTGTACTCGTGATTTCCGTCCAACGCAGCCGTTTGATAGAAATTGTCGGGATTGTCCGCGCCCAGCTTGGTGGTTTCGTCGACAACCCGGTGCAGCACGGGCGCGTTGGAGTCGGCATGCTCGATGAAGGCCGTCAGGCCGGCCCGGGCGACGCGGCTCAGATAGCGATATCCCTCCGCCTGGTTGAACGGGTCCCGGGGAGCTCCCGGAAAACTCATCGCGGCTCCGGCCGCCTTCAATGTGTCGCAGAACTCGTTCCAAGACTCGCCGCTGACGACGCGTTGGGCTGCCAGATCGTCCTGCGTCTTGCCCCGCAGCCTCCAGACGAACAGGGACATCCTTCGAAACAGGGCGAGAAGGCCGATGGCAATCTTTCGCATGGCGCACCTCTTTCGGAGCGACGCTCACCGTGAGGGAATACCGTACGGTAACAGGGTCACGGCAACTGCCGCGCACACTACTCCTTTCGGGTCAGCTGACCTAGCCATCTACGATCTCTTCCAGTAGCTGGCGGGGTTTGGCGTGTCCGTCAATAGCCCAGAACGCTGTAGTTGCCGTCCAGAATCAGGCGGATTGAGACGTACAACCCAAGGAGCGCGCACAGCACCCAGGGAGAATTGATCGCGCAGATGTAGGTATAGACCTCGCGTCGGCTGATTTGGGTATGCCGATTAGCCACGAAGAAGCTGGCCCCGTAGACCGACGTCACGTACGTCCATTGCCAGAACAGCATGACCCCGAGAATTCCTGCAACGACGGCAGGCAGGAGATCGAACGTGTAGGCCGCGTACAGGATGAGTGTAGGAGCTGGCGTTACCATCCCATTGGCGATATCCGCGTTGTATCCAAATGTCCGGCGATCCGCATAGGATCCGTCGTAGTAGGAGTAGGCCGCCCAGACATCAGCCCATACGGTCGGCGACAGCATCCGGGTCAAGGGGACCCTTGTTAGGAGGAACTCCCTAGCCGGCGTCCGGCCCGTCATGCTGCTTCTCTCGCGCCAATACCTAGCTCGCATCTCGACATGGTCCGGTCGGAGAAACAGACACACCTCCCAATAGCAGATCAGCAGGTTGGCAGAGAAGAACAGGCTGAGAAGGCAATGGATCGCGTCCAGATCCCCGCGAACGTAGTAGCGCGTGCCGATGCCGAGGAGGGCCAGAATCGCGACAACCAGCGCCGCGAACAGTCCCGCCGGGATCGTCGGCCCCGGCCGGTGCGCGTTTGGTTCGAAAGGCGCTCGATGCGGGCGATCTTCGGGCATATCTTGCTCCTTGCCGATAGCCTAGCGCGGACTCTCCGCACCGCACCGTTCTGATGGCACTGCGTTCTGGAGAGCCCCCCAACGCCTCCCGGCGGGAGCGGGCGCTGCACCAGACTCCAGCCATGACGGACCCTGCCGTTCAAGGACCAGAATGATGTTGGACGGCTAGCGATGCGCTCGGTACGCCGGCTCCTGAGGCGACGAGCCCTATCTGCGCAGGCCCGGCAGCGGCACTATCGGCGTCCGCGCGCGGTACTCGGCATAGGCCGGGTACTTTCCGGCGGAAATCGCCTCCGTCATGCGGATCACACCGATGAACTGCGCAGCAAGCACCACCGCGCCGAGCCCGGTCCAGTGGAACCACTCGCCCGACGCCGACACGGCAAAGAGATAGAAGGCGAACCATATCCCGATTTCGCACAGATACGACGGATGGCGGGCGTAACGGAACAGGCCCGTGACGATGAAGGGCTGCACGACTTCTTGGCCGGCTGCGATCCTGCGTTTCTTGTCCTGCTGGAACTTCCACATCTGTTCGTCGCCGATGAACTCGCCTCCGAAACACACCAAGAAGAGCACTGCGGAAGCCCCATCGAGCCAGCCGAGAGGCTGGTCCCGCCAGACCCACGCCTGATGCACGGGCGAGGTGAACAGCCACACGATCAGCAACTGGCTTGGCGCGACGAAGGCGATGTTCAGCCACAGGAACTTCGTCGGGCCGATTCTCTCCTTCACGACGCCCCAGCGATAGTCCGCGCCGCCTTTCCGGAAACCGCCCTTGCGGGCGAAGTTGTAGGTGAGCCTCGCGCCCCAGAGGATCACCAGCGCCGTCATGAGGTTGACGCGCGCCACATCGAATCCACCCGCGATGGCGACCAACAGACAGTACACCGGCGGGCACAGGGACCATAGGCGGTCCATCCACTCACAACAGTCGCCGGTGACGAGCGTCACGACCCAAGCCAGCACGACGAGAACTAGGCACAATTCCAGCGCGCTTCCGTACGGCTGGCCGGAGAGTGGATGGCTGAACAGGTCGAGTCCGGGCATCGGGACTGCGCTCGTAACGCTAGAGCATGCCCGTGTGTCTCGTCAAGACCAGTCGGCGCTGGCCGCCGCGCTGTGGGCGTGAGCGGGCCAGAGCTCGGTTGAGGCGAAATACCGCTATATTGTTGCTTTGCTTGATCTTGGCAGCGGGCAAGCCGGTTGAGAGATCGCCGCGCCACACAGTTGCCGGTCGCCGCTGGCTCGCTGCCTGAGACAGACTCTGGACAGATGATCACGAAGACCAACGGGAGATCGCCGGGTCCCATTGATGAACTGCCCTCTTTCCCCGAGGGCTGGTATTTCATCGCAAGTCGCGAGTCAATTCTGCGAGAGAAATTGATCGAGAAGACCTGGGTGGGCGAGGAAATCATCGTTTGGTGCGATTCGGAAGGCCGCATCTGCGTGGCCGACGCGAAGTGTCCGCACTTGGGCTCGCACCTGGGACCCTCTGTCGGCGGCAAGGTCCGTGGCGACTGCCTGGTCTGTCCCTTTCACGGGTTCGAGTTCGATGCAACCGGTCAATGCGTCGCCACTCCGAATGCCCCTGCCCCGAGAGGCGCGAAGCTGCAACTCTACGAGACAAAGGAGATCCTCGGGATGGTCTTTGGCTGGTGGGGAAGTGGCGGTCGTCCACCGCAGTGGCACCTGCCGGATGGACCGCCACCCGGAGCCGAATGGTGCAAGCTGGGATTCCGAACCCTCCGATTTCCGGGGCATGTCCAGCAATTGGCGGAGAATTCCGTGGACTTCGGGCACCTGGCATACGTACACGGCTACAGCAACGTGACTCCGGTGGGTTCGTTGTCGGTCGAGGGTGCCTATTTGCGGAGCCGCTTCGAATTCAAGCGCGTTCGAAGGGTCGCTGGCATCGACGTGGTGCACGAAGTCTCGGCTGACACTCACGTCTATGGGTTGGGCTACTCCTTCGTCGAAATCCACGAGACGTCCATCGACATGCGCGTGAGATATTGGGTGCTGTCAATACCCGTCGATAGCGAGCGCGTAGAGTTGGTGCTGGCCAACCAAGTGCGGCAGATGCACAAGCCCAGGAAGCCCATCATGGGCCTGCGCTTCCTTCCCGTCAGCCTGCGCCACAGAGTGATGAACCAGATTCTGCTGTCGCAGCAGAGGCGAGATGTCCAGCAGGACGTCGTTATCTGGGAACGGATGCGGTACCGCCGCCAGCCCCGGCTTTGCCTGGCCGACGGCCCGATTGGAGCGTATCGCCGGTACTGTCGGCAGTTTTATCCGGAACTGGCAGCCTCCGAGTCTTCGTGACGGCGACTAACAACCCAAGGGCTCACGATGTCGGATTCACCCCCGAAGTCGGCAGGGCTCGGCGGCAACACTAGCTGGCCACGACGGCGCCTTCTTCGACTGTGAGTACCAGCGTTCGGCGCCGCGGATCGGCGCCTCAGGGTCGAACCGCGCTCAGTAGACCCCGGGAATCAGGCGATGGCGAACCTTGCCCCGGTATTGCGTCCACAGTTCTCCGTACTTGCGGGCGCACCGGCCGTCGTCGATGCGGTCGCGGATGACGAAGAAGATGGTGAGGTATACGAAATAGATCCAAGCCCAGACGTTCGTGAAGTGTCCGAGTGCCAGCGCCATTCCGAGCGCCTCCAGGATTTCACCCGTGTAGTTCACATGCCGGGCGGTTCCCCAGTACCCGCTGCAGAGGATCTTGCGTTCCCCGTCCGTGACCGTGGCCGGCCTGACGAACCCGAGAAACGCACGCTCGGGGAACCTCTTGAACACATACTTCTGGAGGTTGGCGCCGCGCGTGATCACCCAGCCGAGCAGGAACACCGCCGCCGAACCTCCAAGCCAGAGAGCGTCCCGCGACGGATCGATGTCGGGTCTCGCCAGACCGGCCGTTCCCCACAGCGCGATCGGATACAGGCAGGGATAGACGGCGATGCAGCCGACGATGAGCTTGAAGCCGACGCGTTCCTCGATGATGTCGAAAGTGAAGAGCTGAACGCGCTCGAAGCAGAAATAGTCCGTTACGAACCACACCCACATCGCCGAGTGCAGGAACAGCCCGGCGTTCGCCGCCTGGCCGTATTCGCCATAGTGGTACGCGGCGCTCGAGACAGCGTTCAGGGCGAGGTAGGTGCCGCCGTAGACGTACATGAACATCTTGGCATCGATGTCGCCGCGAAAGTGGACGTTGCGGGAACGGCCTTCGATCCACTGCACCAGCGGGCTGCGGTCGTCGGCGGGTGCGCGCAGGACCATCCACACGGTGAGGACGACGCTCAAGGCGACCGCTCCGGCAAGCGCGTGCCACTTCGCCAGCCACAGCCAGCCGAGCGGGGCGGAGGTCAGCTCAAACCACCAGATAGCCAGGGCGCAGATGAAGACGGCGAGACCGTTGAGGCGGTACCGGCTTGGTGTAACGCGGGCGTAGCCTTCGACGCGACGGGCGGGGAGGACGATGTGCAGGGCGAGGAGGATGGCAAAGAGGGCAGTCGGCGTGAGGAATGCGGCGACTGCCTGCGAAGAAGTCAGGCCGGACATAGTGGCTTCAGCAGCTCGATGGAATTAGTTGGCGGAGACGGGACAGGGCGCTTCACCCGATGCGCTTAACGATAGCCGCACAACCGGCCGCCGTCAATCTCGAACGGACGCTTGTAGCCCGACCCTGCGGCCCATCGAATCCAGGGCGGCTTTCGGTGGTCGCATGGCTAGGTTCCGGCCGCGAATTCGAGAGCAAGAATCGAGATGCGCGACCGTTTCCGAATGCCTAGCATGACCTTATGGACCGCGGCACGATCCGCGTCCGAACAGCAGTGATCCCAGGAGCGGTCAAGATGCCCGAAACCGAGATTCCGAATTCAACGCCGAGCCCGGTCCCGAGCAATGACGAATGCTGGGCGGCGGTCGTGAAACGCGACCGTGACGCGTGGGACGACTTCGTCTACTCGGTGGCAACGACCGGTGTCTATTGCCGTCCTGGCTGTCCAGCGCGGCGGCCGCGGCGCGAGCACGTGCGCTTCCACGCCTCTTGTGAGGATGCCGAGCGCGCCGGTTTCCGCCCGTGCCGGCGGTGCCGCCCAGACGAGCCGTCGCTGGTGGAACGCCATGCGGAAGCTGTCGCGGCTGCGTGTCGACTCGTCCAGACAGCAGAGGAGTTGCCGGGCCTCGATGCCCTCGCGAGCGCCGCCGGCATGAGCCGGTTCCACTTTCACCGCGTATTCAAGGCGGCCACGGGCTGCACGCCACATGCGTATATCGCCGCTCATCGCGCCGCCCGGATGCGCGAGGCGCTACGCACGTCGCGAACAGTCACCGAGGCCGTCTACGAGGCTGGCTTCCACTCCAACGGCCGGTTCTACGACGCTTCCGGGGAAATCCTCGGGATGGCTCCCGCGACGTTCCGGCGAGGGGCTCCGGGCGAGACGATACGGTTTGCCGTTGGCGAGTGCTCGCTCGGCTCGATCCTAGTTGCAGCGACCGCCGAGGGGGCGTGCGCGATCTTGCTCGGAAACGATCCGGACGCCTTGGTACACGACCTCGAGGACCGTTTCCCGTGGGCGGAGCTCGTCGCGGGAGACCCGCAGTTCGATTCCTTGGTGGCCCGGGTCGTCGGCTTGGTCGAGGCGCCCGCAGTGGGTGCCGCATTGCCGCTCGACATCCGCGGGACGACGTTCCAGCAGCGGGTGTGGCAGGCGCTACGGGAGATCCCAGCCGGCACGACGGCGACCTATAGCGAGATCGCAGGTCGCGTCGGCTCTCCGAAGGCGGCGCGGGCGGTCGCGCAAGCTTGTGCCTGCAACCCGCTTGCTATCGCGATCCCCTGCCATCGCGTGATTCGGACTGACGGCACGTGCGGCGGCTATCGCTGGGGCGTGGAGCGCAAGCGAGTCCTGCTCGCCCGCGAGGGCACTAATTGGTCCTCTCGCTGAGGGCGGGGCCCGCCGCGACAGGCCGCTGATCATTGCCACTCGGGATACGCCACGAGGCACGCGTGCAACAGAGTCGTCCACATGTGCGAACGGAAGCTCGAGCAGTAGGCCGTCACTCCGCCCGTAGCGAAACCGAAGTATTTCCACCTAGTGCTTTAACGTGCTGAAATACAGGCGTTTAACTCAAAAAAATGGCGTCCCCAGCGGGATTCGAACCCGCGTTGCCGCCGTGAAAGGGCGGTGTCCTAGGCCGGGCTAGACGATGGGGACGCGGTAGCAGGAACGCCGGGGCCGCTCCTGATTTGATCCTAGCATGCAGGGATTCTCTTCAATGGCGCCCGCGGGTGCGAGCCCACGCCCGGAAGGCCCGCGGCGGTCGAGCTATCGCTGCGCGAGTTGCGTTGGCGTCGCGATGGGCTGGGCGGCGATCAGTTCGCCCTCGCTCAGCCCGGAAGCCACCACGGCTTGCGTATCGCTGATCGAGCCGAGCTGGACTTGGCGCATCTCGAATGCGCTATCGTCTTCGACCCATACCACCGACGCACCATCGATTTCGGCGATAGCGGCCCGCGGAATGACCAGAACGTCTTCCTGCTTGTCGACGATGACGTCGACGCTTGCGGAGAGATCCGGCTGGATGCGCTCGTCGGAATCTACGATCTCGACCAAGACTGACACCTTCTTGATCCAGTCACCTCGCGACCCACTCGAGCCGGGAGGGCCACGGCGGCCGCCGCTCGAGCCGCTGGAAGTCGCCATGGCGCCAACGTTCTTGATGCGGCCTTCGAACTCGGCGTCCGGGTAAGCGTCCAGCCGGACGATGACGGGCGCACCCAACTCAATGATCTGGCTGTCGGCCTGGTTCAGTTCTGCGTATACCGCCATGCTGGACAGGTCGACGATCCGCATGAAGTACGCCCCCCCATAGACCTGATCGCCGGGCGAGGCCTGCTGGAAGCTGCCGCGCGAGAACATGGTCTCGATCACGACCAAGCCGCCGACCGGAGTCCGCAGCCTCATCTTGTCGAAGTCAAACTCGGTCCGCTCCAGACGCTTCTCGTCCTGCTCGACGGTGATGTCAAGGCTGCGCCGCTCCGCCTCGTCTGCGATCTCCTGCAGGCGCACTTCCTGCTCCAACTGCTCTGACGAGGCTGTGCCCTCCTCGGCAAGCAGCCGGAAGATCTCGGCTTGGATCGCTGATCGCACCTCGGCTGTCTGGAGGTCAAATTCCGCCTTCTCGGCCTCTGCCCTGGTGGTGCGGAAATTCTGCCTCAGGGTCTCAGTGGCGATCAGCATCTCGGCCTTGCGCGTGGCGGTTTGGGCCTTGGTCTGGGCCAGCATCGAGGCGTAGGTGTCCATCTGGTCTTGGGTGCTCTTGGACTCGAACTCGGCCACCACGTCTCCGGCTTGGACCACGGTGCCGGCTTCGGCGAGCGTCTGGATCGTCAGCGACGAGCCGCCGCCTCGGTCTCTGCCCCCGCGCATCCGCGGCGCGCGGATCATGGCGAAATTCGTGGCACCGACCGTTCCGCCGATGCGAATCGACTTCTCGAAGGTGCTCTTTTCCGCCGCCACGGTGCTCGTCACGGTCGGCTGCGTGGCGGTTGGTTGCGGCGCCTGTCCGCTCACGGCCTGGTAGATGCCCAAGCCAACCAAGATGCCGCCGACGACCAACAAGGCAATCCCCCATGCCGGAAACTTAGGCGGCTTGCTCTGCGGGTCGGGCACGGGCTCCGGACCAGGCCCTCGCTGCGCGGCCGGCAGCTCGTCCGGAGCTGATCCCGCCGCGAAGATCGGCCTTGAAATCCAAGAAGGGTAAAAAGCTGATGTCGCCATGGTTCCGGCCTCGTGGTTCGATAACCGTACTCAGTTTATGGCGATTTTCCTAGCCGTGCGGTTATCGAATGGCCGAAAGAAGTTGGCGGGGAGCGGCGAGCGCGACCCTAGTTGGCATGGACTTGGGGACCGTGCCTATACAATAGAGAACCGGAATCCGCCTGCTTGCGGGCAGCGCAGCCCCGCCCCAGCCGCGATCGGCTCGCGGATGAATTTGCTCCAACTAGCCAAGCAGGGACAGGTGCCCGAAGCCGCCATGCAGCTATCTCACATACCCCGATTTCCCCGGATTCGCTGCTTGGGCTCCCGATCGGGATGCCTAGTCCTCGCCGCCCTCCTGCTGGTCGGCTGGCCCGCTCAAGGCGCCACGGACGAGCAGGCCGTCGAGCGATACATGGGCCATGTCGAATTCCTGGCATCCCCTGAGATGCGGGGTCGCGGGGCGGGCATGCCGGAGTTGGATGAGGCCGCGGAATACATCGCTCAGGCTCTGAAGGCGCAAGGGGTCGCGCCGGCTGGCGACGACGGCACGTACCTGCAGCCGTTCGAAGTCACTACGGGGGCCAGCATGGGCGAAGGCAACAGCCTGCGAGTGGAGCGCAAGCGCGGTGCCAGCGAACTCGAATCGAAGCAGGACTTCATCCCAATCAACTTTTCGGGCAGTGGCAGCGTCGAGGGCGAGGTCGTATTCGTGGGATACGGCGCTACCGCCGAGGAGTTTGACTACGACGACTACTTCCATCTCGACGTCGAGGACAAGATTGTCTTGGTGATGCGCTACGAGCCTCGCTTCTTCAGCCAGGAAGCCTCGTCCGAGCAGGAAGAAGGCAGGTCCGGGAGCAGTCGCCGCATGACACGGCACTCCCACCTGATCGCCAAGGCGATTCAAGCTCGCAAGCGCGGGGCCAAGGCCGTGCTGCTGGTCAACTCCCGCGGCCGCGGTAGCAGCCGCGATCGTTTGATCCGATTCGGCAGCGTGTCCGGGCCCACTGATGCGGGGATTCCCATGGTGCAGATCCGCAGGACAATCGCGGAGCAGTGGCTGCGTGGTTCTGGCCGCTCGCTGCGCCTATTGGAGAGGGACATCGAAGAGTCCAAGCAGCCCCAATCATTCCCACTTGCCTCCTCCTTGCGCGTGAGCCTTTCGGTGGATGTGGAGCACGAACGCGCGACCGTCAGCAACGTAGCGGGCTACCTGCCGGGCAAGTCGGAGGAGTACTTGGTCGTTGGGGCGCATTATGACCACTTGGGGCTGGGCGGCGAGGGCTCCTTGGCCCCGAACCGCCGCGCGCCCCATCTCGGGGCCGATGACAACGCTTCGGGCGTGGCCGCGATCTTGGAGCTGGCTCGCAGCTACGCCCAGGCCGACGAGCGGGAGCGCGGAATCTTGTTCCTCGCGTTCGCGGGCGAGGAGATCGGCCTGCTGGGCTCAAGCCATTGGGTTGAGAACCCCACCCTGCCCTTGGAGAACGCGGTGGCGATGTTCAACTTCGACATGGTCGGCCGGATCGAAAACCGCAAGCTCTACGTGGGCGGTGTCGGCACTGCCGAGCCGTTCGAGGCCTTAGTGCAGGCGGCTGCGACCGAGCACGAACTGAGGGTGGACAAGTCCAGAAGCGGGTCCAGCTCCAGCGACCACACCTCGTTCGCGGCCAAGAAGATCCCTGTCCTGTTCTTCTTCTCGGGGCTGCACTCTGACTACCACAAGCCGACTGACACCGCCGACAAGATCGATGGCGCCACGACTGTCGAGATGCTCGCCATGGCACGCCAGATCATTGACGGCGTCGCTGAGCGCCCCGAGCGGCTTGCGTTCGTGAAGGCGGCACCGGACTCCAGTCACGGCCAGGGCGCGGGGGACGGGGAGCAGCGCGGCTACGGCCCTTGGTTCGGCTCGATCCCGGACTTCGGCGAGGTCCCCAATGGCGTGAAGTTCGCGGACGTTCGAGAGGGTTCCCCGGCTGCCAAGGCCGGGCTGCAGGGCGGCGACATCCTCACGCACTGGAACGATGCTGCCATTACGAATCTGTATGACTTCACATACGCCTTGCGCGACTCGAAGGTCGGCGATGTCGTCACGGTGCGAGTACTGCGCGGCGAGCAGGAGGTCACGGCCAAGGTGACCTTGGCCCCGCGACCGTAACCCGGCTGCGAGCGGTCCGGACCGGCGGCGCGATGCGATCCTTCGGCGTTACCGCCAGCCTGCTGTACCAGCTGACGCGGCGTGATTTCCGGCAGCGCTACGTCGGGTCGGTGCTCGGCTGGCTGTGGGGCGTGATCCACCCGCTGGTCCTGCTGGCCATCTACTGGTTCCTGTTTCGGCACGCCTTCGGCGCGCGCCTGCCCGCGGAAGAAGCGACCGACAACTACCCCCTGTTCTTGATGGCGGGGATGCTGCCGTGGCTGTTCTTCTCGGAGACCCTGGCGCGGTCGGCTCCGGCGCTCATAGAACACTCGGCCTTGGTAAAGAGGAGCGTTTTTCCGTCCGAGGCCGTGCCGGTGAGCATCCTCGCATCGACCGGCGCAACGCACTTGCTGTCCGTGCTGGCGCTGCTGGTCGCTGCCGCGCTTTGGGGGCATGCCCCGAGCGCGTCCTTGGCGCTGTTGGCGCTGTGGCTGCTGCCGCTGGCTCTGTTCAGTCTGGGCCTGGCTTGGTGCGTAGCCGGCCTGCAGGTTTATGTCAAGGACACCTCGCAAGTACTCTCGGTGGTCTTGATGGCTTGGTTCTGGGCCACTCCCGTCTTCTTGCCCGAAGCCTTTTATCGCGGACGCGTCGATTTCGTGCTGGAGTGGAATCCGTTGCGCTACGCCGTGCTCGGATACCGCAGCGCGATCCTCGGAGGAAGCGGTCCCAGCCTCGGCGAGACCGCCTTTCTCGCCGGCTCGGCCGGTGCTGTCTTCGTTCTCGGAGCGCTGTTCTTCCGGCGTGCCAAGAGAGGGTTTCCAGACGTGATCTAGCCTTGGCGGCATGCATCCAGTGCTGATGCGCGACCGCCGTTCTCGCGGCGGATTCCAACTGCGCAGATGACGAATTCGGATCTCAGGAGCTTCTCCAGCAGCCGAGGAAGTGAGGGATGCGGGCGACCACTTGGACTATGCGGCGTGGGGCTACCATAGGATTCGCCCCGCGTGGGGCGCTCCACCCTTGGCGAAGGTCGTATTCAGTTCCGTCTCGAAGAGTTACGCAGCCTATGCCCGCCCGGTGGATCGCCTGCGGGAACTGGTTCTGCCCGGTCGCCCTAGGTTCGGTGGTGAGTTCTGGGCGCTGCGGGATGTCTCGTTTGAGGCCTCGACCGGCGAAACGCTCTGCTTGATTGGAGCGAATGGCTCCGGCAAGAGCACCTCGCTGCAGCTGGCCGCGGGCATCTTGCGTCCCACGGCCGGGTCGGTCGAAGTCGAAGGGCGGGTGGCCGCCTTGCTGGAACTCGGCGCCGGGTTCCATCCAGAGTTCACCGGACGGGAGAACGCCAGGCTGAGCGCGGCCTTGTTCGGCCTGTCCGGGCGGGAATTCCGCCAGCGGTGCCCTCAGATCGAGGAGTTCGCGGAAATCGGCGACTTCATCGACAAGCCAGTCAAGACCTACTCCAGCGGAATGCTGGTGCGGCTCGCGTTCGCGGTGGCGATCCATGTGGAGCCCGAGGTGCTGCTGGTGGACGAGGCGCTGGCTGTCGGGGACTACTACTTCCGCCAGCGCTGCATGCGCAAGGTCCACGAGCTGCGGAGCAAGCAGGTGACGATCCTGTTCGTCTCCCACGCCATGGCAGACGTGCAATCGTTGGGCACGCGAGTGCTCTGGCTCGACCAAGGCCGGGTAGCCGAGCAAGGCGAGCCTAGCGCCGTGGTACGGAAATATCTGGCCGACATGACCGCGCGAGATCGGCAGGCCCGCGGCCAGCTGCCGGTCCAGGAGGACGATCCGGAAGCGGTCGAACCGGCCGTCGCCGGGCCTCGGGCAGCGGATGCCATTCCGAACGTGGACGGCCGCTTCGGAACAGGCCGCGCGGAAGTGACCTCGATCGCCGTCTTTGACAGCCAAGGCCGGCGGCTGCGGGAGCTGATTCCCCGCGAGCGGACCACCGTACGCGTCGCTGTGCGCGCCCGTGAGCGGATCGCCGCCCCCAATGTGGGCTTCATGATGCGCAACCACTTGGGAATTGACTTCGCGGGCACCAACACCGCCCGCGAGGGCATCGTGCTGGATTCGCTGGAGCCGGGCGGCACGCTAGCGGTCGACTTTCACATCGACCTGCCCGAGCTTTACCCCGGCTCGTTCGCGTTCGCTCCGGCGATCGCGGACGGGGATCTCGCCGACTACGAGATCTGCGACTGGATTGACAACGCCTTGACCGTGCCAATGGCCCGTGGCGTCGGCGAGATTTACGGCTACATCCACCTGCCCTGCCGGGTCGAAGTACGCGGCGACGCTTAGGGGGGCGAATGACTCGAGTCTGGGCCGTCCTCGCAACCGTTGCCACGGTGGTGTTCCTTGTGATGCTCGCCCCGGCGCTATTGGCCCTGCTGGCCTTGGTGCTGCTCGGTGCCGACGTGGTGGCGCTCATTTCGGGCAAGCGAACGGCGGATCACGGCACGGGAGTCTCCAAGCGCGGCGTCAGCGTCGTCATCCCCACCTGGAACGGTCGCGAACACTTGGCGCGCAACCTGCCGCACCTACTCGATGCTTTGGGGGAGGTCGCTGAGTACGAGGTCCTGATCATGGAGAACGCCTCCGAGGATGGGACCACGGAGTATCTGGCGAAGCACTTCCCTAGCGTGCGCGTGGTCGAGATGGGCTCGAATCTTGGCTTCGGGCGCGCCTGCAACATCGGCTGCAGCCTCGCCCGCTTCGACATCGTGCTCATGCTCAACAACGACATGCGCGTGGAGCCGGGATTCGTGCAGCCTTTGCTGGACGGCTTCCGCGACCCGCGCGTGTTTTCGGTCACGAGCCAGATCTACTTCGAGTCGACCGCCAAGCGCCGCGAGGAGACTGGCTTGACGATGGGGCGCTGGCATCGCGGCCGCATCCACCTGCAGCACATGGCAGATCCGCAGGTGGACGAATTGTTCCCGACCTTCTACACGGGGGGCGGCTCGACAGCGTACGACCGTCAGAAGCTCTTGGAGCTCGGCGGCTTCGACGAGTTGCTGGCCCCGTTCTACGTGGAAGACGTGGATCTGGCCTACATGGCGTGGAAACGGGGCTGGATCAATTTCTACGCACCGGCTAGCGTGCTGCACCACGAACATCGGGGCACCATCGGGAGGCACTTCTCGGCAGAGCACATCCAGCATGTGCTGCAAAAGAACCGCCTGTTGTTCGTGTGGAAGAACATGCACGAGTGGGCCCGCCTGGTGGGCCATTTCGGCTGGCTGTACGGAGACATGTGGCTATCGCTGCTGGCGGGCAAGAGCGAGAGCCGAGCCAGCGCCCGCGCGTTCTTGGCCGCCTTGCGTCAAGGACTGCGTGCGGCGGGTCACCGGGCGGCTGCGCGCAGACTGGCCGAAATCTCCGACTCCGAAGCGTTGCTGCGGCCATTGGGCGGGTTCTTCCGCGACCGCTTCCAGCGGCTGGAGAGCAAGCCGGCCAAGGATCTCGACGTGCTCTTCGTGTCCCCGTATCCGATCGATCCGCCGCTGCACGGCGGCGCGGTCTTCATGAAGCAGACGGTCGAAGGACTAGCCGCGAATTGCCGCGTGCACCTGCTCTGCCTTCTGGAACGCGAGGCCGACTTTGCGACCCACCGTGAGCTGGCCCGCAAGTGCGCCAGCGCGGAGTTCGTGCTGCACGACCCGCGCCGCCGCCGGGGCGCGCCGCTGCTGTGGCCGCACTCGGCCCAATCTTTCTGGGACCCCGACGTTCTCTGGAAGATCCAGCGCACTATCTTGCTCCGCCGCATCGATATCGTCCAGCTCGAATACGCCCAGCTCGCATCCTACGGCGCCCAGTTCCGGCAACTGGTTTCTTGCTTGTTCGAGCATGACCTGCACTTCCAGTCCATCCAGCGGGGAATACTTGCCGCCGACCTGCCGGGCCTGCCCCGCAGGGCGTACGAGTACCTTCGAGCCCTCCGCTTCGAGCTGACTCGGTTGCGCCACTTCGACGTGGTCCAGGTTTGCAGCTCCGCGCAGCGCCACGCGTTGCGCGCCCTGCTCGGGGACGAGCCGCCTGTCAAGGACAACCTGCGCACGGCGATTGACGTCTCCGCGTACCCGCTTCGCCTCGAGGGGCGAGAGGAGCGCACCGTGCTGTTCGTGGGCAACTTCCGGCACCCGCCGAACTTGGAAGCGCTGACGCACTTTCGCAAACGCATCGCTCCTTTGGTGCGAGGCAGGGTGGAGGGCACTCGCTTCGTGATTGCTGGTTCCGATGCGCCGGATTGGCTCGCTTCGGTGCTGGAGGCCGACGGCATGGAGTTCCTCGGTCCGGTGGGCGACATTCGCGACGTGCTGGGACGCTACGCGGTTTTCGCCGCGCCGATACTGAGCGGCTCCGGCGTGCGCGTGAAGCTGCTGGAGGCGTTCGCGAGCGGCATTCCCGTGGTCGCCACGAGCCTGGCTGCCGAAGGGCTGTGCAAGCCCGGTGCCGCCGAAGCGTGGATCGAAGACGAGGACGACGCATTTGCCGAGGCCATCGTCGCGTTGTTGTCGAGCCCCGCGCAGGGCCATACTCTGGCCTCCACAGCACGTGCTTCGGTGGAGCGGAACTGGGACCGCGCGGCAGCGGTCTCACGCCTTCTGGCTCAGTACAGGGCCGTCCACACGACCAAGCTGCTGACGCGGCCGGCCTATCCGCTGCCGCTGGCCTGAGGCGGCCCCAGGGGTTGCGTCACCCGGCGCGGAGTTGCCAGCATAGATTCCGCGCCGCCGGCGCACTACGATGCCTCCAGCCCCCGATCACAACTACTGCGTCGCGCTTTGCACGTGCCCGCCCGAAAAGGCTGAGGAGATTGCTGGCGAACTCGTCCGTCGTCGGGTCTGCGCGTGCGTGAACGTCGTTTCGGGCTTGACCTCTGTCTACGAGTGGAAGGGCGAGATCGAGCGGGATTCCGAATCCCTGCTGGTCATCAAGACCCGAGCTGACCGCTTCGGCGAGTTGGAAGCGGCGGTCGCGGCCGTGCATCCCTACGAGGTGTTCGAGCTGATTGCGTTGCCCGTCGAGCGAGGCAACGCGGCCTATCTGGGTTGGATCGACAGTGTGCTGGGTGGCGACTCGAGCGGGTGATGGATTGGCGCTCTGAGCCGGTCTAGTTCTTGCTAGGCTGCGCGTTTCCGGCGCTCGGCCCTCCTGGGTCGAATCGTGGCAATGCGCTTGGCAGGATGTACCGCCAGTGGCGCCTCTCCTTCGCCAGTCTCATATGAGAAGCCAGCCAGGCGCTCCCTTGGAATCTTGGATCCGACAGCGCGCTCGATCTGGCCGATGTCGGACTCCTCGTCCGGCGCCACGAGTGTGATGGCGCTTCCGGTCGACTCGGCACGGCCGGTGCGCCCCACCCTGTGGATGTAGTCCTCCGCTACGGAGGGGACGTCGAAGTTCACCACATGTCCTAAAGCTTCCACGTCGATCCCCCGCGCGGCGATGTCCGTGGCCACCAGCACCCGGTACTTCCCCGCCTTGAATCCCGCGAGCGCCCTAGTGCGCTGCGCCTGGGACCGGTTTCCGTGGATGCGCTCGGCGGCGATGCCGTTTCGGACCAGGAGCTTGCACAACCGATCCGCCCGGTGCTTGGTCCGGGTGAAGACCAGTGCGTCGTAGATGCGGCCGCCCTTGAGGAACTCCACCAGAAGCGTCCCTTTGAGTGTGCGGGGCACCGGATAGAGGGCCTGAGAGATGCCGGCGGCCGGAGCAGCTCTGCGCTGAAGGGAGATTTTCACCGGATTCCGGAGGATCTCACGGGTCAGAACCTCGATCGGCGGAGGCATGGTGGCGCTGAAGAAGAGCGTCTGCTTTGGTTTCGGCACGTGCCGGAGCACGCGCCGGATGTCAGGCAGGAAGCCCATGTCCAGCATGCGATCCGCCTCGTCCAGAACTAGGTACTGCAGTCCCGACAGGGATGCGTGCCCTTGCTGGAAGTGATCGAGCAGGCGCCCCGGCGTGGCGATAATCACGTCGACGCCTCGCCGAAGCGCCTTCACTTGCGGACCCATGCCGACGCCGCCGTAGACGGCCGCGGCCTTGATCCCCGTATGGCGCGCCAACGCCTGCAGATCTTCCAAGAGCTGCAGAGCCAACTCTCGGGTCGGTGCTAGGACCAGGGCCCGCGTGGTGCCCCGAGGCAGATCCACGAGCCGGTGAAGAATGGGGAGCAAGAAGGCGGCGGTCTTGCCGCTTCCCGTGACGGCGCAGGCGAGAAGATCTCGCCCCTGGAGGGCCGGAGGGATCGCGCCCGATTGAATGGGAGTCGGGGTGGTGAACCCCAGATCGGCGACGCCCTTCAAGAGCGTCGGATGCAATTCGATGGTAGAGAATGACAAGGGAATTCCTATTGAGGGCTCAGCAGGCCGGCCGGAGAGGCCGGCCAGAGAGGCCAGAGTAGAGTTTTGGGGCGAGTGCTGCCGCTAAACCGAGGGGTCTAGGCCGGGGTCCAGAGGACGGAACGACACCGCAGCGCACGGTAAGTGTGAGACGAGGGGTGGCCATCGGCAACGACTTGGAAGGTACATCCCCTGCACGCTCTCCCGACCCCCATTAGCTTTCTTCCGCGGTGGAAGAGCTGAAGGAAGGCTGATCGGGCTAGCCTGACGGTGGGGACGGTGATTAGACGGGGCGCATCCTTCGCCAGCTGGCGACCATGTGGGTCGCTGGCTTCCGAGTGCTTGGCGACGCGAAGGGAAGCGCCTACCTGTCATTCTCGCACAAATTCTCCGCAAATGGTTTTGCTGGCCTTGTCCAACGCCGGACGAGCCGGAACCGAGGGGTTGAGGGGGTGTTGCAAAGAGCGGAGCTGAAACGGGTTTAGGCTGCCAGCGTTACCCGCGTGCTGTAATGGTAGTGCTGTCCTCAATTACCCTTGCTTGACCTTTGAGTGGCGCGCCCAGCACCAAATCTCTTCGCGCACGCCTTGGCGGCTCTCTCGAATCTATGAGCCCGGAAACACCCGACCTCCGCTATCCGATAGGGCGATTCTTGCCCGCCGAACCAGTCATGCCAGACGAGGTGAACGGCTGGATCGACGACATTGCGGCGCTGCCGGCCGATCTTCGTCGGGTCGTCTACCGGTTGTCGAAGGGTCAGCTTGACACCCCCTATCGCCCGGGCGGCTGGACGGTCCGGCAGGTTGTGCACCACCTGCCCGACAGCCATATGAACAGCTTCATTCGGTTCAAGTGGGCATTGACCGAGAGACGGCCGCTGATCAAGGCCTACGACGAGAAGGGTTGGGCCGCGCTTGCTGACTCGCGGGGACCGATCGATGATTCGCTCGACATGCTCGAAGCACTCCACGGTCGCTGGGTGCGCCTGCTGCGCAGCTTGCGCTGGCCGGAATTGCAGCGCGAGTTCGTCCATCCGGAGTCGGGTCCCTCGACGCTGGCCGTCGCGATCGGCACCTATGCTTGGCACGGCCAGCACCATCTCGCGCACATCGAGCGGCTACTGGAGCGCGAGGGCTGGAGCTAGGTGGCGAGCCCAACCGACCATCCATCGTGGTTCGGACAGGCTCGTCGGGCCGCACGGCGCGGACCCGGATCTCGCCGAGCGGGATCGCATCGACAAGCTAGGGCGTACCGATGCGGACAGATATGTAATCGAAAGATCACGCGGACTGCCTTTTCTAATTATTTTCTCCGGCGTGTAATCGTATTGCTTGCCGACAGGAGCGAAGAACACGAAATTACAGGCAGGGAAAAGGCTCACGCCAGCCGAACGTGGCTTTACGAGTCGTAGCCAGTCCGTGTCCGAATTGTGCGTTGCCTCTGCGGTTTGATGAGGTCGGTACAACGGACGGGTGCTGCTCTTCGGGTCCGAGGGCAACCGCTGGGTGGTCGAGTCGCCCGAGGGGGTCTCACCCTCGGGCGCTCTCAGAACCGTGCGTGAAAGTCTCCCCTCACACGGCTCTTCCTAACCAGCCCTCCCGTACCACAGGCCCCAGTGTGCAAAGAGGTCACTCTCGCGACGCGCGACGCTCCGTACCCAGTGCGCCGCCCTACGCTTGTGGCCGCGCAAGCGCTTATACTTGCGCTGCGCCCACCACGCGAGCCTCCGGTCAATCTGCTGCAGAGTGGGACCCAGTGCCGACTTATTGAAGGCACCGTAGTAATTCACCCAGCCACGGATCGTCGGATTGTATGCCTCCGCCAGGTCGTGCACCGTCACCGCCGTGCGCCTTTGCAGCGCCCAGCCGCGCACTTCCTGTCGGATCGCCTTGGCCGCTTTCGCACTGATTGCCGGACTGAAGGTCACAAAGAACTTCCCGTCCCTGCGCCTCGCCAGCCGGGATCGAAACGTGTATCCCAGAAAGTCGAATTGCGTGTGCGGGTAGTCCCCGGCCCGATTGTCATCCTTGCAGTAGACAATCTTCGTTTTCTCCGGGTGCAACTCCAGCCTGCATTCCGCCAAGCGGCGCTCCAGCCTCGTCCTCAAGTACCGTGCTTGCGCTTCCGTCCGGCAATGGCACACGGCGTCATCCGCGTATCGTTCGAACGGGATGCTCGGGAACTCCCGCTGCATCCACATGTCGAAGGTGTAGTGAAGAAACAGGTTGGCGATCAGCGGGCTGACCACCCCACCTTGGGGGGTCCCCCGCTCCCGCGCTTCCCGCCTGCCATCCGGCAGCTCCACCTCGGCCCGCAGCCAGCGCTCGACATACAGCACCACCCATTTTTCCTGAGTGTGCCGCCGCAACGCCTTCAGCATCAGGGAGTGATCGATGGAATCGAAAAATCCCTTGATGTCTAAATCGACGGCCCAGGCATGGCTCCAGCAGCGTTTCCGCGCCTGCGCCAGTGCCTGATGCGCCGATTTGCCCGGCCGGTACCCATACGAATCCGCATGGAACACCCGCTCCATCTCCGGCTCCAGCACTTGTTTGACCACCATCTGGGCAACGCGGTCCGCGACCGTCGGGATCCCCAGCGGACGGACGCGTCCGTCTCCCTTGGGGATCTCCACCCGCTTGACCGCCTGCGGCATGTAACTGCCGGACGCCATCCGGTTCCACAGCTTGTAGAGGTTATCCCCCAGCTTCTGCTCGAACTTCTCCAGCGTCTGGCCGTCCACGCCCGCCGCCCCTCGGTTGGCTTTCACTCGCTTGTAGGCTTCCCACACCTGCCGTTTGGAGATGGGGAAGGGCTTTGCTTGTCTCATGGAAGTCCTCCCGCTTGCGGTTGCTTCCCCGATCCAAGCCGGTTAGGGCAGCCCCTTCGCTCCAGTTCCGTTACAGAACCTTCCGCGCTACTACGAGCTGCTCCGTCCCTGTACGCCGCCTCGGTACTCTGCCGCTTGCGGGTGCTCCGCTTGCGGTCCTCCCTTGCCATCGGCGTGACAGGTTCCCACGTTCCACACGAGAGCCCGGACCACGTTCTCGCCGCCTCCATGCCGGACGCCGACCGAGCAGTAAGCAGGTACCCCTCGGACTTGTCCCGGAGGCGCCAGCCACCTCCGGTTTTGACGCCACCAGTTATTGTTTCGACACGTCTACAGCGGTTCACTTGCGTTCGACTCCGCGACCCCTACCTGACAGGGTCTCTGCCCCGCCTTTTCCCACTCGCTCACCACCACGCCTCTTGAACGCAGCAGCAGTGGGTGGTTTGAAGCCTCCGCCTGCACGGCGGCTCCGGAGGACCTTCCTCCATCTCTTGTGCAGCATGGCTGCTTGGGAAGCCTTCGCTCCCCTCTGCGCCTTCGTGGCACACGCCGGCGACAACTATTCTGTCCGGCGTGTTCGATCAAGCTTTCGCGTGGCGAGAGCTGAAACGTGCAAGGCGAGGCACGGGATTGTCAGGATGTACTGGAGATCGAATGAATGTAATCGAAAAATCACGAAAATAGTCAATTCTAATCATTTCTTCCCCTGCATAATCTTTTTTGCAATCGGTTGCGCTGAAGAACGCAAAAATTGATTCTCATAAGAAAATTTCTTCTTGAATTGGAAGATATAATCAATTCTATGGTATAATCATTTGAAAAGGAGAGTTAAGCGACGAATTACACTAGAACGATTCGAGTGACATTCGTCAATCGTGTACGAAGCCGAGTTGCTGAAGCTCAACGCCTAGCAATCTGACATGCCCACCCTGCATCAGCCTATGGGCCAAGCTTGGCTCCGACAAGAGCTGGGCCTAAACGTGCCAAGCCCGGCCGTCGAAAGCTACATAGCGGAGGGTGCTAGGCGAACCGAGTTCGATGGTAGCCAAGTTCTGGAATACTACCCCCGACGGTATGAGACCCCAGACACAGCCGTGTCTCATCTGCGCTTCACCTTACGCAACGAGGCGTTCGACATTGGGCTCTTGGTCGCTGCGCTCAGGGTGATCTCTTCGACAGACATTGAAGCGTGGGTCAGGAGTCAACCGACGGGCGGGTATGGGCGCCGTGCGTGGTACCTGTACGAGACGTTCACCGGTAGGACCCTGGATCTGGAAGACGTACGCTTCGGAAACTACGTTCCGCTGTTGGACACCGAGAAGCACTTCGTCGGCCTTCCTCAACGCTCCCGGCGCCACCGCGTGACTGTCAACTTGCTGGGCACAGCTGGATTCTGTCCCACGGTCCGCCGCACTCGGCGTCTGAAGGATCGAATACAGGAACACTTCGACCAAGACGCCAAGAGCCTCCTCGCAAGCGTAGACCCAATCATCCTCACGCGAGCGGTGAACTACCTCTACTCGAAGGAGACTCGCTCTACCTTTGAGATTGAAGGAGAGACTGCATCGGCCTCCCGTGCCGAGCGATTCGTGGCGGCCCTCACCACCGCAGCCGAATTTGACGCGGCGGACAAGTCTGCCTTGGTCGATCTACAGAGAACCATTGTCGAGCCGCGCTACGCTGCGCGGAACTGGCGCAGTAGCCAAGTCTTCGTAGGGCACACGCGCGGTGGATTCCGCGAGCACGTAGATTTCGTGTGTCCCCGCCCGCAGGACGTTCCAGAACTCATGGAAGCTTGGACATCGATGACAAGGCGCGTCCTTAGAAGCGACCTCCACGCCGTGGTTGCAGCGGCCGTGGTGGGCTTCTCGTTCGTATTCATCCACCCATTCGTAGATGGCAATGGACGGATCCACAGGTTCTTGCTCCAGCATGTGCTCTCGAAGCTCGGCTACAGCCCGAGCGGGGTCATATTTCCGATCTCCGCGTCGATCGTGCGTAACCTTCCTGAATATGATTCCGTGCTGCAGTCTTTCTCGAAGCCGCTGTCGCGCTACATCGATTGGCACTGGACGCCTGACTTGGAATTGGTCGTCGACAATGACACCGCAGACCAATATCGCTACTTCGACGCGACCCGGTTCGCCGAGTATCTTTTTGATCGGGTCGAGGACACGCTTCGCGAAGACCTCCGCGAGGAGCTCAACTTCGTGGCGATCTTCGACAAGGCGTTTAGTGCCGTGCGCCAGGTGGTCGAGATGCCTGATCGGCGCGCCTCTCTGCTCGTGCGTTTGTGCATGCAGAACGGCGGTCGGCTGTCAGCACGCAAGCGAAAGCAATTCAGTGAATTGAGCGACGCCGAAGTGAGCGCAATGGAAGCGGGTGTGCGGGCGGCCATGGAAAGCGCGGTGCCTAGCCACCCAGATAGCCTGGTTGAGCTGCTGCGCCGTGGCACTGGGGATATCGTCGAGCCCGACGACCCGCCACCGGAGGACCTGAAGCTCTTCCCGTAGTGTGGCTGCTCAACACAAGACACCCGGCAGTGCCGCATTCTGGCACCTTCGACAGGACGATCCCAGGTGCGCCATAACTGTCCCGCCGACATAGGGAAGCGCACCGCCCGATTGAGACAACTAGCGTCTGATAGAATGCCCACAGAAGGCCATGCCAGAGACGAATTCTGCAACCGCCGAGGCCACCGCCGCTACGCCCGAAGCTGACGAGACGGCCGTACCCGAGCCGAAGAATCTGGTGGCCAAGCTGGCTGACGGCACGTTTGTCAAGCGGCGCCTCGAGCGCCAGCGGGCCTGTGACGAGCCTATGGGCAAGAAGATCTGTGCCGGACATCTCAAGCGGTGGTACGGATATGGAGACGAGATTGTCGCCATGTTCGGACGGGACCCGGAGATCTACCGCTGCGAGCGCTGCCAGATACTCTTCCGGCCGAATGAATCCGAGGTTCCGCGGACCGGCACTCTCGCCTTCTAGGCCGTGGACCCACGCACAGTCGCCAGCCTCTTAGAGGAGAGGCTGCACAGCTCAGCTAGCGGCTCCGCTGGCGATGGCTCGCGCCCGGGCGATCCCCCTTATACGCGCGGCATCCATCCGCGCATGTATCTCGAGCGGCTCTGGACGATGCGCCAGTTCGCCGGGTATGGCTCTCCCGAGGAGACCAATCGGCGTTTCCGATTCCTGCTCGAGCAAGGCCAGACCGGGCTGTCGGTGGCCTTTGACCTGCCGACACTGATGGGCTACGACAGCGACCACTCGATGGCCGAGGGCGAGGTTGGCAAATGCGGCGTGGCAATCTCTTCCCTCGCCGACATGGAGGAACTGTTCGCGGAGATTCCGCTGGGGCAGATCACCACTTCGATGACGATCACCTCCTCGGCAGCCATCCTGTGGGCGATGTACTTGGTGGTGGCCGAGCGGCAAGGCGCACAGTGGAGCGGCCTCTCCGGAACCGTCCAGAACGACATCCTCAAGGAGTTCATGGCGCAGAAGGAGTACATCTACCCGCCTCGCGAGTCTATGCGCTTGGTGGCGGACTCGATCGAATTCTCGGCGCGGCAGACTCCGCGCTTCAATCCCGTCTCCATCAGCGGCTACCACATCCGGGAAGCGGGGGCGACGGCCGCGCAAGAGCTGGCCTACACATTGGGCGCGGGCATCGCGTATGTCGAATCGACGCTGGAACGCGGGCTTGCCGTCGATGAGTTCGCACCACGGCTCAGCTTCTTCTTCGACGCCCACACCGACTTCTTCGAAGAGGTCGCCAAGTTCCGAGCTGCTCGGCGGGTGTGGTGCAAGGTGATGCAAGAACGCTTCGGCGCGAAGGATCCCCGCTCCCTGAAACTGCGCTTCCATGCGCAGACGGCGGGTGTCTCGCTGACAGTGCAGCAGCCGCAGGTCAATGTCGTCAGGACGGCCCTGCAGGCGCTTGCGGCGGTGCTCGGCGGCACGCAGTCGCTGCACACCAACGCCCTCGATGAGGCGTATGCCTTGCCGACTTCGGAAGCCGCTCTGCTTGCGTTGCGCACACAGCAGGTGATTGCCGGAGAAACTGGCGTGACCCAGACGGTCGATCCGTTCGGAGGGAGCTACTTCGTAGAGGGGCTGACGGACGAGTTGGAAGCTGCCTGCTGGGAGGAGATCGGCAAGATCGACTCTATGGGCGGAATGGTCGCTGCCGTAGAGCGAGGCTACCCGCAGGCCGAGATTGCGAAGTCCAGCTACGATCACCAGCGCCGCGTCGAGAGCGGGGAAGTGAAGATCGTCGGAGTCAACGCGCACGCAGACGAGGCTAGTGAACCAATCGAGACCTTGGTGATCGACGAGCGCGTGAGCCGCCGTCAGGAGGCTCGTCTGAAAGACCTGCGCTCCAAGCGGGATTCCAGTGCAGTCCAGACGGCACTTGCCGAGGTGGGACGAGCGGCTGCTGGTGGCACCAATCTGATGCCGGCGATCTTGGAGGCGGTGCGGGCGTACGCCACGCTGGGAGAGATTTGCGACGTTTTGCGGGCCGAGTTCGGTGTATACAGCGAGCGGCCCGCGTTGTGATGGTGCGTCGCTGCAGGCACTCAGCTGGAAGCTCTGTCAGAGAGCCGCAGAGCACGAGTTCACGCCTACCACGCCCGTAGCCGCTGGTCCTAGCGGTAGGACACAGTTGACACAGGGCCGGGTGAGTTGCCGGCGAAGATGGCGTCGCGCAGCGGAAGCTAACACGAACCCTTAGGATGAGAACGCAGTCCGGAATTATGGACTCGATCCTAGTCCGCCAAACTTGAACTGTCTGGAATTGCATTGGCTTGGGCGCGGACTGGCCGAAAACACAGGATCCGGTCTGCCTAGAACCAAGACGTACCGATGGGGAGCCTGAGGAGGTCCCGGTGTCAATCAGAGCAATTCTTGTCGCTATCTCAATCGCGCTCGTCGCGCCGTCGCCAAACGCACGTCCGGCCGACGCTTCTTACGAGGAGATCATCGCCGAGCTCTTCGAACTCCAGCAGCTCAACAATCTGATGGTCGAGACGGCGGAACTGTCAGCAAACCAAGTTATCAAGGTACTCAGGGACATGGCTCCGAACATGAGCCCAGAACTTGCTGCCCGAATTCACAAATTGATGCGCTGGGAGGTACTGATTCTGGAGCCCAAGCTGATGCAGAGGTTCCACGAGTTCATGACAAAGCACTACACGGCTGAGGAGCTCCGCGAGCTGCATTCGTTCTACAAGAGCGACGTGGGGCAGAAGTCCGCTGGACTGACGCCAATGCTCATGCGGGAGACCATGTCTTGGGACCGTACTGAAGCCGCCAAGTCGATATCTGGCACCTCCGGAGACGGATCAGACGATCCCAAGGACGGGAAAGAGTAATCGAACCCCTGACCGAAGGCATTCGATCATTGCTGAAGGGTCCTGGCCTCACCGAGCATTGCCCCGTCTCGCACAGCCATCACCGTCGCCCGCCGATGCAACGCCGCCACCGTGTCGACCGGTGGCCTCCCACTCTGCTGCCGGAATGACCCGGGTCCGTACACCTCCAGAGTGCCGACAAACGCGGCCAGCCCCTCGCCCGGCCCGACCCGCCGCCGACAACGCCTTGCGCGCCGAAGTCGCGCACCACTGACTCTGCCGATTCCGCCAGCCGTCCTGCTCACACAGCCCGCCACCCAGGGCGGCGCGCGTGAACTCGCCCCGCTAGAACTCCCGTCGCAGCCACTTCACCGTCTACGGCATCGAGATGCGGAGCCCGATCGCCAGTCCCGCGTTCCACACGGAACCCTTGCCCTGTGTCAACTGTGTCCAGGCGTTAGCCGCCCGTCTCGGGACAGCTTGTACGAGCGTCCGCGCCACGCGATGCGGCTGCCGAACAGCCCTGCAACCCAGACCAGCAGGCTCAGGCCGTCTTGCAGCGGCAGGAGCCAGAAGCGCCACCACGGCAGGCTGTCGCTAAGCACGCTTCTGCCGACTGTCAGCGCCGTCGCCACTCGCAAGGCAACGCACGTGCCCAATGCCGCCCACGACCAGGCCGCTCCCGATGCCGCAAACGGAAGCAGCAGCGCCCACGGCAGCGGATTGGCGAAGATCTCTCCCCAGTAGCCGGCCGGGCGCGACCGGCGTGTGGAGCGTCGCCAGCGGAGCCGGTGCACGAGATTCTCGCGCAGCGCCTGGCTGCCGATCCTGTGCTCGACTGCGTGAGTGGACAGCCGAACCTCGTAGCCGGCTAGGCGAGCTTGGCGGCCGACTTCGAAATCCTCGGCTAGGAAATCGCCGAACGCATCCCATCCTCCGATCGCGTCCAGACACGACTTGCGCACCGCCATGGTCGGTCCGACCGCGAAGTTCATGGGAGCCAGGAACTGGGCGACCAGAACGCCGCTCCAGAATTCCGTGTTCATTCCCAAGGCTTCCAGCCTGGACCAAAGACTCGGGCCGGGCACTGCGCGGTAGGGGCAGGTGACCACTCCGACCGCGGGATCCTCGAAGTCTTTCGCGAGCTCCCACAGCAGAGCCGGATCAGCGCGGATGTCGCTGTCGCTGACGACGACCAGCTCGCCGGCCGCAACGGCGGTCATTGCGGCCAGCGAATGCACCTTGGCATTGGGGCAACCCGATTCTCCGGCAACCAGCAGCTGCGCGTCAGAATCGGGATAGTTGGATCGTACCTCGCGCGCTATCGCCAGAGCCGGGTCGTCCGCGTCTCGCGTTGCGCAAAGGACCTCGTATCGCGGATAGCTGAGGCGGAAGAAGCTGCCTAGGTTTTCGGCGAGCTCCGGTTCCTCGCCCGCCAGCGGCTTCAGAACGCTGACTGTGGGCGCTTCACCGAAGTCCGTCTTCCGCTCGCGCCTGCGCAGCAAGAACTGCCGTGCTGCCAGTAGCACGAGCACGTAGTAGGCGCAGCCTACGAGCACCACGCCAGCGACAAGCGCTGGAATCGCGTCTTCCAGCAACGCGACGTCAGGCCTGCTTGTCCGTCGGGACGCCGCCGTGATCGGCCGACCCGAACGCTGCGGCCAAAGCCCAGCGGGCTTCTTCGTCCTTCTCGACCTTGCCGTCACGCAGCTGGACGATCCGCTTAGCGTACATCGCGATGTCGGGCTCGTGGGTGACCAAGATGATCGTGTTGCCCTGCTTATGCAGCACGTCGAACACTCCCATGATCTCGGTCGAAGTGGCCGTGTCGAGGTTTCCAGTCGGCTCGTCAGCCAGGATGATCGCGGGATCTCCCACCAAAGCGCGGGCGATGGCCACGCGCTGGCGTTGCCCGCCCGATAGCTCGCTGGGCGTGTGATACATGCGCTCTGTGAGGTCGACTTGCGCCAAGGCGCGCTTCGCCCGCTCGGTCCGCTCGGCGGGTTGCGCGCCGGAATACACCAGCGGCAATTCCACGTTCTGCAGAGCCGTGAGCCGGGGCAGGAGGTTGAACGTCTGAAAGACGAATCCGATCTCGCGGTTGCGGATATACGCCAGCTCGTCGTCGGACATCGTGCTGATGAGCTGGCCGGCGATGTAGTAGTCTCCAGCCGTGGGCGTGTCCAGCGCTCCGATCAGGTTCATGAAGGTGGACTTGCCCGAACCGGACGGCCCCATCAACGCCACATACTCGCCGTAGCGGATCTCGAGATCGACGCCGTTGACGGCATGGATCTCCTGATCGCCCATGATGTACGTCTTGCGGATGCCGTAGGTGCGGATGACAATCTTCTGGTCAAGCAATTGCTTGCCCAGCGCCGCCGGATCTTGCTGTCCCACCGTTTGCCCTGTTGCCATCATTCCTAAGCTATTCAAGGCGCGAAGCTTCGCGCACTAGTTACTCTCGAATCGACAGTGCCAACACGCATTCGTCCCCCGGTCGCAGCCGCGGTGTCGGCGCCGCCAGCTCGAGTGTTGCCTCGCGTCGGCTGAACGCTAGCGGCCCCGGCACGCCGCAGGCTTCCTCGATGGCAACGACTGCGGTGCCGGGAGTGATCTCCGCTACAAGCATCGGCAAGGCGGCCCGCGCAACCGTAGCCACCGCCGCTCCACGCTCCGGCATGTCCCCGACTGCAACCAGCACCTCGTTGACAGTCCCGTCCCAAAGGCTCTCGACCAAGTAGGTCTTGGGCAGCTCCTGCAAGCGCTCCAGCAGTCGTTGAGAGCGCCGCAGGTCCGCGGGCTCGGACGGTACCTCGGCCTCGGGCTCTTGGGCGGCGGCCCGAGCCTCGCGAAGACGGGTGCTGAGGGCTTCGAATTCCTGCTGCTTTTCCTCGAAGTCGAGGCGGGCCAGCAAGCCCTCTTCGAAGAGCTCCGTCCAGCGCTCGAATTCTTCGCTGGCGCGACTGTGGGTCTCCTCCAACTGGCTGATTGCCGCCGTCCGAAGGTCGCGGCTAGCGCTCCGCGCGGTTTCGGCCGGCGTGGGCCCGGCGGCCGCATGCGCCGCGGTCAGCTCCTCGATTTCGCGTCGCACGGCGGCCTTGGATTCCTCCAGCGCCAGGTCTTCAAATTCGATCAAGGCGTCGCCCTCAGCGACTACATCCCCGGTCCTGACTCGCAATTCCAGCACCCGACCGCCCCGCCTCGCCTTTACCGGCGCGTCGAGTGTAGCCACGGCCACCGCCGTCAACTCCGCTGAGGAAGTGTTTGGCGGTTCTAGCTCGATCGCTCCGCTCCAGATCCCGGGCTCCCACCCGCAGCCTGCGGCCATGGCGCCGAGGGACGCTAGCAGGGCGGCGATTGGCGCTCTGGCCGGCTCAGGTGCCATGCGGCCGCGATCCTAGCCGATCCCCAGCGCATCCCAAATCGGGTCGACTCTTCGCTTGACGTCCTCGCTCATCTCGATCACTTCCGGCCACGGCCGGGCGAAACCCTCCGTCTTCCACTTGCGGGTTGCGTCGATTCCCATCTTGGAGCCGAAGTCCGGCAGCCGGCTGGCGTGATCCAGCGAGTCGATCGGTCCCAGCGTGAACTGGATGTCGCGTTCCGGATCGATGTTGTTCAGCGCCCGCCAAGCCGTCTCGGAGTAGTTCTGCACGTCTACGTCGTGGTCGACCACCACGATGCACTTGGTCGAGGAGGCTTGGCCGAGGCCCCAGATGGAATTCATCACCTTGCGCGCCTGCCCGGGGTAGGACTTGCGGATCGAGACCAGCATCAGGTTGTGGAAAATCCCTTCGGCGGGCATGGCCATGTCGACGATCTCGGGTGCCTGCAGCTTGATCAGGGGCAGGAAGATTCGCTCGATCGCCTTGCCGATGAAGTAGTCCTCCATCGGCGGCCTGCCGACGATGGTGGTCGCATAGATCGGATCCTTGCGCTGCGTGACGCAGTCCACGTGCAACACGGGGTACTCGTCTTCGAGCGAGTAGTACCCGGTGTGGTCTCCGAACGGGCCCTCCGTGCGCAGCTCGCCGAGGTTGACGTGCCCCTCGAGCACGATTTCGGCGTTGGCCGGCACTTCGAGATCGACGGTCTTGCACGGCACCATCTCGACCGGCTTGCGGCGGATGAAGCCCGCGAAGAGCATCTCGTCCAGATCGGGCGGAAGCGGCAGGCTTCCGGCGATCATCGTCGCGGGGTCGGCGCCGATCGCGACCGCGACATCCATGCGGGTATCGCGTCCCTCTTGTTGCAGCCTGCGGTAGTGCTCGGCGCCCTGCTTATGGGTTTGCCAGTGCATGCCCGTGGTGCGCTCGTCGTAGACCTGCAGGCGGTACATCCCGCAGTTGCGCTTGCCGGTGATGGGGTTGCGCGAGAACACCATGGGCAGCGTGATGAAGGGCCCCCCGTCGCCGGGCCAGCATGTCAGCACCGGGTAGTCCATCAGCGAGAAGCCCTCGCTCTTGACGACTTGCTGGCACTGGCCGGAACGCACGGTCTTGGGCAGGAAATTGCGCAGCTCGGCGAGCCGGGCCAGCCCTTTGAGCTTGCCGGCCACTCCCTTGGGCACGCCGAGGTCTAAGTATTCCGAGATCCTCGCGGCAATGTCTTCAAGGTCGTCCACCTCGAAGGCCAGCTGCATCTTCGACAGCGAGGCCACGGAATTGATCAGAACTGGGACGCTGGAGCCCTTGGGCCGCTCGAACAGCAGGGCCGGGCCGCCGCACTTGACAGCGCGGTCGGCGATCTCGGCGATTTCCAGTTTCGGATCGACCTCTGCGCTTATGCGCTTGAGTTCACCTCGCTGCTCAAGTGCGGAAATGAAGTCACGTAAGTCGCTGTACGCCATGATCGGGCTGCGCCGCGCCCGGCGCGGCTTGTCTTCACAATGATCCCACGGGTACGCCGCGGGCTCGGTGGGCCTAGACCGCTCGGTTGAGGTACGCCATCAGGGGTGCGATGGCTCGGAAGTGTTGGTCCAGCACTGCGCCGATGGTGGGCTGCTCGATGACATCGGCCGGAAGCGTGGTCCCGGAGAGAAACTGCTTGTATACGAGCAGGTCGGCCGCCGGGTGATCCGGGGCGTAGCCGCGCGGGGTCCGCTTGAGCTGCTGCCCTTCCAGGCCGCCATAGAACTTGCGGTAGCTCGTAGCGGCAAGAATGCTGCGCAGTTCGTCCGGGTCTGCCGCGATCTGCGCGCGGATGCGTCCCAAGACGTCTGACGGTGGTGCGTAGACGCCTCCTCCGACCAGCAGTTCCTCGGCCGAGAAGTGGAAGTAGAATCCCGCGCCAGCGTGGCGCTCCAAGCCTGTCGGCGGGAACACCGCCGCCGCATGCGTCTTATAGGGATCCTTGTTCTTGGAGAAGCGGATGTCGCGGTAGATGCGGTAGACCGACTTGCGCGGGTCGATGCTGTGCCCGGGCGAGTGCTCTTCGACGGCCATGCTGAGTTCCAGCACCAGCTCGAGCAGCGGACCCCGCACGAAGTGTTCGTAGTCCGGCTTGTGGGCCTTGAACCAGTCTCGGTTGTTATTCGCTCGCAGCTCGCGCAGGAACTGGCGGGCTCGGGGCTCGAAGCCGGGAAACGTAAACTCCATAGTTCCATGATGCGCGATTGGCTGGCAGCGGAAATCTAGCGACGGTGCGCCGGACGCTCCGCGCACCCGTCTTGGTGACTGGTTGTGCAGCAATCGGGTGGATTGTGGAAGTGCTAGCTCTTTCAGGGTGCCCGCGGCTGCGACAATTTGCCGCAGGACCGGTTATGCCGGCCTCATAGAGGAGCTTTCGGATTATGTCGTCCATCACACGTCGAGCATTCGTTCAGGCTGGCGCCGCAGGCGCTGCCGCCCAGATGCCGGCTGCCTCTCGGCCGAACGTGCTGTTCATCATGCTCGATCAATGGCGGTTCGACTGCCTCGGCGCCAACGGCAATGGGATCATCCAGACCCCGAACCTGGACGCCCTTGCTTCTCGCTCGGCCAACTTCACCCAAGCATGTGTCCAGGCTCCCGTGTGCGTTCCCTCGCGCCTCAGCTTCTTCACGGGTCGCTACCCGCATTCCCACAAGAACCGGGTGAACTACACGCCGTACCGACAGCCGGAGCCCATGATTCAGAGCCTGCTCAAGGCATCCGGCTATTCCACCGGCTCCGTCGGCAAGTTGCACTTCAATCCGCCAACCGCAGAACACGCGCGGTCAACCGGTTTCGACAAGGTGCTCCTCGATGATGGCATCAGACGCACTGATCAATACTCCGACTACGTCAAGTGGAGAAATAGCGCGGATCCGAATGCGTCCGTTCACTATCAGCGGACAGCTGACGATATTCCTGCCGGACGAAATCCGTTCCGGGCGGTCATCGGAAGGGAATTCACTCCAACGGCTTGGACCGGTCGCGAGACCCGCGGCGTCCTGCAAGCGTTGGCCTCTGACGAGCGGCCGTTTTTCTTGTTCTCCTCGTACTTCAAGCCGCATTCACCGCACACCATCCCGGAGCCCTATGACGCGCTCTACGACGAGACGGACATACCGTTGCCGAAAGCCGTGGGGCTGGACTACATCCAACGTCTTCCGCTCCCGGTGCAGAAGATGATCCTGCGCGGGACGCCTCGGTACAACATGGACCGGCAACGCCTCCTGTGGATGTACCGGAGCTATTTCGGGGATATGACTTGGCTCGATGAAGAGGTGGGCGCAACGCTCAGGGAACTTGAACGTTCGGGTCAGGCGGAGAACACCATCATCATCGTCACGACAGACCACGGCGACCAGATGCTCGAGCACGGGCTGTTCGGGAAGAACGTCTTCTTCGAGGGCTCTGTCAGGATTCCTCTGCTAGTGAGCTGGCCGGGACGCATCAGGCCGGGGGTGTACTCGGAACTGGTCGAGTCAGTCGACGTACTTCCGAGCGTGCTCGAAATGTGTGGATTGCCCGTCTCGGATCACGTCCAAGGGCGCAGCTTCAGTCCTCTGATCGCCGGCGACAGGAGCCTTTACCAGCCCCGCACGGCCCAGTTTTCCGAAAACATCATGCCCGAAGTCATCACCAACGGCGACGAGGGTTACTTCTTCACTCCGGGCAAGGGCGTCGGCGGAGTGCGTCACCCCGACGCCAAGATGATCCGAACCCACCGCTGGAAGATGAACTACTACGTGGGCCATGGCGGGGAGCTGTACGACTTGGAGGAGGATCCGGGCGAATGGACGAATCTGTACGACGACCCGGCATATCAGGGCATCGTTCGCGATCTGAAGGGGAGGCTGCTGGACTGGCTGATTACTGCAGACGAGAACGATCAGATCGCCCGTGAGTGGCTGATATAGGGAGCCGCCTCGGTGCACCGCCCGACCGGTGCAGCGGTAGACCCCCTAGCCCATGGCGTCGGGCTGCAATTGCTAGGAATTCGCTGGTGGGCTAGCCTGCCCTTGCCCCCTTCCAGCTCGCTTCCGCTAGCGCGGGGAGGGAGGTTCCCTCTAGCTGCGACCCCCGCCTCCAACCAGCTATAATCACCGTCTCCCCACTTCCTATCCACCTCTTTGGATTGGGACGGACTGCGGACTCGGGCCGCGCCATACAATTGGACCTTGCAGCCCGTGATCGAAACCCACTCCGAGTTGGCGCGGTGTCTGGGAGCCATCGAGGGGCTGCTCTTGGACCGGAGCGTGCCGCTGAGCGCGCACACCCGCTTTGCGATCGGCGGTCCTGCCGACTTGTTCGGATTGGCCAGCAGTCCGCGCGCTCTGGCCGAGGCTTTTCGGGCGGCCCGCGCTGCGGAGGTGCCCTGCTACCTGCTCGGGGATGGCAGTAATGTCGTGGCTGCCGATGAGGGCTTCCGCGGATTAGTACTGCGTTACACGGCGGCCGATTTGGGCTACGCCGACGGTGTCGTTGAAGCCGCTGCCGGCGGCAGCCTGCAAGCGTTGGTCGACTTGACCGTGGACCACGGCCTAGAGGGGATGCATACCTTGGAGCGCATCCCTGGGTCGGTCGGAGGGGCAGTGTACGGCAATGCCGGGGCGTACGGACACCAGATCGACGAATTCGTCCAGAGCGTCGATTTCCTCGATGGGCAAGAGGTGCGCTCGTTCGGGCCCGCCGAGTGCGAATTCGAATACCGCGAATCGATATTCAAGCGCCGCAAGGACTGGCTGATCTTGGGCGTGCGCTTGGTCTTGCCGCGGGGCGATGCCGCGGCTCTGCGCGCCCGCGCCCGGGAAATCCGCACGATCCGCGACGAGAAGTTCCCCCCCGCCATGCGTTGCGCGGGCAGCATTTTCAAGAACTTGTTCCTCGACTCGCTGCCAGCGGCGGCGGCGGAGATCGTGCCCGAGCGGGCCGTGCGTAGCGGCAAGGTGGCTTCGGCCTTCTTTCTCGAGCAGGTGGGCGCGAAGGGAATGCGCAATGGCGGGATTGAGATCGCGCCGTATCACGCGAACCTGATCTACAACCTAGGCGGCGGCACGGCGGCTCAGATCCATGAGCTGGTCCAAGAGCTGAAACGACGCGTGCGGGACCGCTTTGGCTTCGAGGTCGAGGAGGAAGTCCAGTACGTCGCTTAGAGCTGACCGGAGCGAGGCGAACCACTTGCCGCTTTGGTCGCTGGCCCGATCATCCGGGTTTGCCTAGGCGGCGTTCGCGTAGGATGATACCTGTCGGAGGAGATCTGGTGAAGAGAGCGATTCTGGCCCTAGCGTTCGCCGCCATCGTCCCGGTGGCCATCGGCGCCGATTGGAACGACCTTCTCCGTAACGGGCTTGACGACTGGGTGGTGCTCGGAGATGGCCATTGGCGGATTCGCTCCGATGGCGTGGTCACCGCGAACTTCGGGGTAGACCGCCAGCGCGAGGTTCAAGGCACTGCGGACATCGGCCGTGAGGCCTTCATCGCGTGGAGCACGCGGCAGTCCTGGCTGTACACCGAGCGCGAATTCGAAGAGTTCGACCTGCACTTGGAATATTGGGTCAATACTCCCGGCAATAGTGGAATATCGATTCGCGACCCCTCCCAAGCTGCCTGCGGTATCGCGGAGCGGCCGGATTTCGACTGCACTCCATCGAAGCAAGGCTATGAGATTCAGATCGATAGCGAGTACACCGGCAAGTGGTCTACCGGTTCGATCTATGGGCTGGCGCGGGCTCCTGAAGGACTGGAGAAGGTTGGCGAGTGGAACCGCCTCAACATCGAATCCCGGGCTGACGCGATTCGGGTCTACATCAACGGCACGCTGGCAGCCGAGCACGCGGGGGATCCTGAGCGTCCGCTCAAGGGCCCGATCGGACTGCAGCTGCACGATATCCACAGCTTCGTGATGTTCCGCAACATCTGGATTCTCGAATACTGACTCCGCATCTACGGCACTGAGCACTTCGCGAGCAATATGGCTGCCCTCGAGATGCTCACCGAAGTCGGGACCCTTGTCCTGTTTTTTGCACTCTTCCCGCTCATCGTCAGCTGCGTACGGTCAGCAGAGCGAATGCCACCTGACCAAGGGGGCATTGCCGGCTGGTTGCGAGGGTACGTCGGAACGCAACTGCTGAGTCTCCCCGCCGGTATCCCTAGGATCGCCGCGCAGGTCGTGCAAGAGGGATTCGGCATGGTTGGCTTGATCGCTGGCACGCTGGGTGCCATAGCGTTTATGTCGCCAGTTGTGGTCGCCCCCTTAATCAAGCGGGCAGCTGCGCGAACTGTAACCATTTGTGGGCTCTATGCGCATGCAGCCTTGGAACTATCGCCAATCATCACTGCTGGACCGGACGAGATCAACTTGGCACGCTTGGGATACTGCCTGGCTTGGGGGGCCTATTTCTTGAGTAGCAGGCGGGTCAAAGCGACGTATCGGCCGAAACCGGCACAACCGCTCTAGGAATGCGACGCTCGATTGCTCTAGGCCTTACCTGTCGGAATTCTGCATGTGCGAAGTCGAGGCTGTCAACGAATACATCAATGAAGCTATACGGGTCTCCCGGACGCAAGTAGGGACCCGTTGAGTCTGGCGGGAGGAGCAGCCACGGGCCTCCCTCCTCAGCGATGCTCGCCATAACCCCTCGAGCTTCTCCCCGGTGCAGGGGCTGCCGCCGGGTTTTCACACAATCTGGACCGCTTTCACGGCATGGCTGGATCGCTATACTCCAACCATGCCGGACGGCTCCCCTGCCGAACCCGAGCGCCCGGTCGCCATCCGCAATCTACGCACCTTTGGGCCAGCGCTCGTCATCGTGGTGGTAGTCGGCAAGCTGTTCTCCGCCATCCTTGATTGGCCGGACCCAGGGGACGGCTTTATCGTGCTGGGTTTGCTGGGACTCCTGGCATGCGCGTACCTCGCCTTGAGGTCTAGATTTCGCCGAAACGACCGTTCTAAGAGTTACCACCAGGAGTTCGGAGCGCCGGAGGCGGTCGAAGGCGACCACAGGCCGGGAGCAGGCCAATGACGACCACGCGAAGCTCTTAGACAAGCGCCAGCAACTCCGGCCATATGTCCTGAGGCCATTCCACCGTTTGCGGAAAGGACCGTTTTCGCGATGCTTGGCTCGGAGGCTGCAATGCCGGCACGCACCAAGCGCTCGACACCGCGCCGCGGTCTAGGGAATGACCAGTCTAGCTTCCGTGTCGGCAGTCAAGGCCAGACCCGTGCGGGTAGGTTCTGAAA